>CAVYZJ010000005.1:0-742220 GCA_963772945.1 uncultured Thermoleophilaceae bacterium
CGATCGATGTGTTCGGATATGGGATGCGACCACAGGGGCGGAGATAGGCAAAAGATTGCAATTACGGTTACCCGCATGGTCAGTTGCCATCGACGACCAGGGTCAGCGTATCGCAGTAGGGACCGGCGAGTTCTACAAGGGCGAAGTGCTAGTGTTCGGAATTGGTCCAGACTTGGAAATTACTGCCCAACCCTTGGTAGCACGGCAATCTGGAGCAGTTCGATCAGTGGCGTTTGACTCCGATGGAAGCCGGATCTTAGCGTCGAGTCTCGATCGAACCGCTCGCGTGTTCGACGCGGCAACCCTGGAACCGGTTGGTGCACCACTTGAGCACAATGATACGGTGTGCTCAACGGGCTTTACCAAGGACGGCAGATTCGCAGTTACAAGCAGTAATGACGGCACTGCTCGATTTTGGGAACTCGCCGCACCAAAACCACGAATAACTGTGTCGCATCGATCCTGGATTGAAGCGATCACATGGTCGCAAGATGGCGAATGCTTTGCAACGGCGAGTTGGGATAACACGGCACGTGTATGGGATGCCAAGACAGGACAGCCTAAGGGTCCCGCACTAGTGCATCCAAAGATCGTGACCGCGATAGCGTTTCTTGACTCATCGTCTCAAGTAATAACCGGATGTCGCGACGGCAAGCTACGAGTCTGGGACTTGAAATCACAACCTTACGCCGTCCAAACGATAGTGATTGACGACAAGGCCACGAATGTCAACTCGGCTAACTGCGCTGACAAGTGATAATCAGACGATGGTTGTCGCGTTCGACAATATGTCTGTCCATGTAGTGGACCTCGCTACTCGCAAGAGGCTCTGTCCCACGATTCAGGTCCGATATGACCTCTCAATCGTGGCCATCGATCCACTTGGCGAGTTTGTACTCACCGGCTGTGGACATCCGGTCTGGGCTACGCGCAGGTCTGGAGCTCATGATGGCACGCCAATTGGTCCAGAGTTGGAGCACGAAGATCGAGTGGAGTGTGTAGCAATTAGCCTGGATAGACGGCTAATTGCCACGGCGAGCGACGATAGAACCGTAAAGATATGGGACGTTGCTACGCACAAGCTCGTCGGCGATCCGCTTGTGCATGAGGCGCGAATTGATTGTGTCGCTTTCAGTCCAGACAGCTCGATGGTTGTGACGGGAAGCTGCAACCATCCGGGTAAGGGCCAAGTGCAAGTGTGGGACATACGGACTGGAACCCAAACTGGGAGCCGGAAATCCGCATGACGAAATTGTTCTCGCAGTGGTTTTCGCTCCCGATGGCAAATCCTATGCTTCCGCGAGTGGAGACAACTCCGCAAAGATCTGGAAGACCCCAGAACCCCTGGAGGGTCGACCCAGCGAGATAGTTCGATAGGGTCCAGCAACCACCGGTGTTAGGTTGACACCACAGGAAGGAGCAAAAGTCATGAGCGCACGTCAATGGCATGATTTTGAGGCTGCGGACCGATCTCGTGCTGATAGTCGCAATGAGAACCGGGAATGAGGACAGGCAAAACGCTAACGAAAATGCTGGACCCGAGTATGTCGACATCGGCGTAGTGCAATAAAGAAGGAGGCGTGTGAACGCCCCCTTTTGGTGCGGCCTTGTCGTTTCTCCGACACACGCAGGTCCGATTCCATTCAGCGGGAGCCGCGGTCCACATTCACATCCACACTGGCATTCCCGCGACATTGTGGAATATGTCGAAGGGTACCTGTTGCATCCCTAGTCCCGATCAGCGCTTCCCCGAGAAACGTCCGCGATGATTGTTGTTCAAGTGTAAGTCGAACGAACCGTCTCTATTGTCGCGGACAGTGAACGGCTGTCCGGAAACGAAGTGCTTTCCAGTTTCGTGAGCGTTCAATTGAACTCGTTGATTCGTCCTTGCATCCGCCACGTGTACTCCAAACCACGTTGTATCAGAACGGAAAGAAACGCTCTGGCCTGGTGCCACAAAATGCCACCCGTCGTGGACTATCACTCGGCCCTCGCTAAATAGGCGGCAATACTTTAAGGTGCATGGCTGCGATTGTTGAGATTGCAACTAGAGCCCCTCTCGTTTATCTTCGCATCCCGGAGGCTGTGGGTTGTAATCCCCAAGGTCTCCAATTGGCAATGGAATCTGGGCAAACGTGTCCTTTGTGTACCCAGCCACAACAATCGCTGCGGTAACAATCCATGCGAGTCGGTTGGTCGTAGTGTTCATGATCGAACCCTCATGGGCCGTGAGAACTATTTGCGACTCCAGGCTGGGACTTGCTGTCACCAGAAATGTACCCGGGGGTCAAAAACTTTGGTGTGGTTTCGGTTTTCGATCGCATTAGGCGACTGAAGCACCTAACCTGCAAGAACCGGCCACGTGTGTCCTTGCATCCACACAATTCTTAAATGGTCATCGCTTCTCAGAGCCCGACAGAGGATCGATGCTTAGGTAAAAATTCATTGGCGGCCAGTCGCATCGGATCCGCTCTTGACGGGGACCTGCGAAAACTACCTGCCGTCGTAAGCGTAATTTGATGACAAACCTCTGTCTCGCCACCCAGCCGTCAGATGTTTCAATTCTGATCTCTGTCGCGACGACAACCTAAGCCATTCATGTTCCGATCGGCCGTGGAGAGGCCCTCAATCTGGGCTCGTGCCGCCGCCCTCGCTGCAATACCGCAGGCCGTTTTGCGTCGCACGCTGGGACACGAAAGTCGTGCGAAACACTGGACAATTTGCCGCGAATCGAATCGGACAGAAAACTGTGTCGGGGTTTGGTCCCGCTTCGCAATAGATAGATTGTGGGCGAGGAATGTTCCCTTGCCCCGCAAACACTTTCAGGAGAGAAAACCCATGTCCACGCCAACCATTCTGTTCGTCCGCAGTATCGCCTTTGCTGCTGCGATTCAGGCCATTGCTTGCGTCCATGCTGGATGGCCGTATATCAAGCCACCTAAAACGATTCCACCGTTCCGTCCGCCCTATGTGGACAATCAACAATCGAATCGACATCACGAGAGTCTGCCCACTTTGAATGAGCGCCTGCGCAATCTCGAGCCGCCAATACAACATTGTCGAATACGAGAGTGGATTCCCAACACGTTGGGACGCACTATCCCACTCCGTCCCACTGCAACAGAAACTTCTGTTAATGCATCACAAGACCGCTAACCATACTATGGGGGCAGTGCCGTACCGGCACGCGTTTGGAACGCGATATTTGTCCTATGCCGCAGCGAAGTTCAATTGGTGAATCCAGAGCTCGGCATTGATCTCGGCCAGATGCGGTCTTTCGGTCGCCAAGTGGTTGATGTTGAGCTTCTTGCCGATGCACTTGAACCTTGAGCCAGTGCGGCGGCCGATCGGACCCGGTCGCCGCTGCTGGCCGGCTCAGCGGCTACCAATTCCGTGCCAGCGTTCGAGATCAATCCACGGCCTGCCGTCGGGCCACATTGCCCCGTCTCTCATTTCGACGAGCGTACGCCTCGGCGGCTTCACAGGGATTGGCTCATCAGCTCAACGCCCACCCGCAGTGGTAGCCCGCAGTTCCGGCCAAGTAAAGAGCATCCAGCCAGTGATTCTGCTTCCTAATCCGCTCCCACTTTGTGACCACACCCTTGCCTGCGATAAACTCCTCCGTCTTCCGCTCCGCCGTCAGGTGCTTGGCGATCGCTAGATGGATCTCCCATGGGGCGTCGAAGGTCATTGCACCGGGTTGATCAAACGGCTGCGTTAGCCGCTGATGAGTCCACGTCTTCCAGAAGTCGGCGTTGATCTCGACCAAGTGCATTCTCTCGGTCGGCAAGTGGTTTATGTGGAACTCCTTGCCGATGCATTTCACCGTTGAGCCGGTCTGGGTTGGGCGATTGTACCACTGCTGCCGCTGCTGGCCGGCACCACGTCCGACACAGGGTACGAATCGGTTACCAGCCTGCCGACAAAACTCGTAGACGACTGGTGTCAGGTAGCCGGCATCGATCCAGGCCTGCGGTGGGATAACCATTTCCTTTTCGGTGCCTTCCCGAGGCCAACCGGTCTGGACCAGATCGCGGAACTCACAAACGGCCAAACCATCACAGCCTTTTCGACGCCTAAGTCGTCCGTTGCGACTTCGATTCGTCCGTAATCGACAACGTGGCCCGTGGCCCCCTCCTCCCAGCCAACAACAACCCAGTGGAGCAGGTACTTCCCAATATCAAGTGCCGCGGTGACAGAGTTTGCCGCCGCTGGCACAATGCCTCGCGGCATCTTGCTTGTCCGCTTGACCAACTCGCTGACCTCGATCGCCACCTCGTCGAGCTTCAGCGGTACGGTGGCAGGCACCAGACGAACTGGCGCATCTCCTTCTCGGCGTTCTCCTCGTCGGGAGGTGCGCTGGCGCACCATTCGTCGGCCGCCAGGTCGCCGGCGGAGAGAAAGAGGTTGTTCACCGCCGACCAGCGGAAAGCCAGCGTGTCGGTCGGCGGCGACGCGCTGTGCGACGCCCGCCGTCGATGGATTGTCCTTCGTGAAGCAGTCGAGGCCCCGACGTTGGCAGTTCGGCGATGGTCCTCGCTCCAGGGCCCTTGGCACTCCGGGCAGATGAAGGTCCCAGACTGCCGGGCCGCCTGCTTGGTTCGGAGCATCCGCCCAGCCGACCAGGTGTTCTCGTTCGGGCGTCACCCAAGCCGGTGCAGTGCGGACAAGGCAGCACGATCCGGCTGCGCGTGCCTTGCAGGTACTCGCTCCAGGTGCGCCCCTCCTCGGTGCTCACCGTGCATTCCATGAAGATCCGCTTGCGGTTGCCGTAGGCGCGGGTGCGGCACTTCGAGCTGCGAGACCTTGTCACTCTCACGGCTGGTTCGGCCCGGCTGGTCCATGCCGTCGGTCTCCGTGATCCCCACGACGCGCGAACTGAAGCCGGCCCGGCTTTTGTCGCCTCCGCCGCCGGACATGAACTTGAGCGTCGGGCCGTGGCGGAATTGGAGTGACTCGACGCGTCCGCCGCGGCTGCCGCCGCCCTGTCGGCAACAGGTCCCGATAGGCCGACCGCTCGATCACCGGCAGGATGTCCTCGCGCCATTTGTCGGCCGCCATGTCCATGTCGGGCAGGCCGCAGATCACCGTCTCGCCGATCTCGAAGAGGTGATAGAGCAGCGGAATGATGAAGCAGGCCAGCGTCTTGCCCGATTGGGTGGGACCAGTGGCCACATGCCGGCACCAGAGACCCGAATCGACGGCGTCGAACCAGAGCGCCGTGTAGGGCTGCCGCGAACAGCGAAAGCGCCGGCCGGCAAAGGGCCCTTCGGGGATGACGATCTCTTCTTCCGCGAACTGGCGCATCAGTGCGCAGGCGAGGCGGCCTGGCACGGTTAGAAACCAACGCAACTCATTGAGGGTGTTCGCCCGATGCATCCGTGTCTGCCCCGTTTCCAAACAGACGTTCTGCCTCACGATCGGCGTCGTCCAACGCCTCGGTCAGTATCTCAAGCCCACCTGCGCCATATTGACGCTGGAGGATGTCCCCCGCAGCCCGGATCGTTGTGGCGATGCGTCCTAAGCCTTCGCGGACCTCGTCCTTGGGCATCAATGCCGCTTCGCGCTCCAGCCGATCGAGCTTGGCGAGCAAGGCTCGTTCTTCCCGGATCGCGCTCCAGGGCCGCACTGCTGACGTCTACCGCCATCATATCGTCGTCGCCTTCGCGGAGACGACGGGCATTACGGCTAGAAAGTCATGGAATTGACGGACGAACGTGGGCAGATTGATCACCGGTCCACCGAACGAAATGCCGTAGCGCCGCCTGCTCGTTGAGCACCTTGGTCTGGCGTCCCGACATAGCCCGCCAGTGCTTTGGGGAATCGAGGCGTAGTACTGCCAGGCGCTGGCGCTCTTCCTTCTCCTTCTCGTACCGGTCTAAGGCCGCCCGTTCCTGGGCGGTCGGCGTTTCGCCCGGGAAACCTTGGAGTAAGCAGATTTCACAAGTTGGCGGTTTCCAGGTATTCACTCGCACTCACGATTTCCGGGGGTTTGCGCTAGTCGGGGGCAGTTACCATAGTTCGCTTACTTTACTCCCAGGAAAATACCCAAACCCGTACAAAAAACCCGCAAGAATATTTTCCGCGTGACAAAAACCGCCGGAAATTTACTACTGACTTATGTATACTATATACGTGTACCTCTGGATCCCTGCACTTGCAAGGTGGTGTAGCTGACGCGTTGGTCCTCGTTCATGTCCACCATCACGCTGTTTTAGGCTGCCCTAAACCGCTTGAGATTCTTTCTGAATCCATTCGCCCATTCGCTTGATGCTATTGGCGACCCGAGGTAACTGTGTCACACGCATGTTCAATCGTATCCCCAAATCGCGGAGAAAAAACAATGACACTTATCGAAGCCACCACACTGCTCGAAGCCCGCTACCACCAAATGGTAACGCGCCAAGAGTGGGACGATCTTAGCGACGCCGTGGTTGAAGCCGGGGTGACGTCGCCGCCGGAACGTGATGACGAGGACGAGCAGACGGAGTAACGCCGAAACGCGGCGAATCCGCGCGTCGTTCCGACCGTGGTTGGTCGGGCCTGATGATGGCAGCCATTCCATCCCTATTCCGAAGGAGTCCGACGATGTCCGCAACCGTTACCAAGAAGAAGACCACGAAGGCGAAGGCCGCCAAGAAGGCGACCGGGAAGAAGACGGCAAAGAAGTCCGATGGCAAGCTAAGCCAGTTGGACGCGGCCGCCAAGGCCTGTGGCTGAGGCCGGCGAGCCGATGAATACGAAGGCCATGGTCGAGAAGATGGAGGCCAAGGGCTATTGGAAGAGCCCTGGTGGCAAGACGCCCAGCACCACGCTCTATGGCGCCATCCTCCGCGAGATCCAGACGAAGGGCAGCGAGGCCCGGTTCGAGACCAAGGCGCGGGCACACGAAGCCGGTGGCGCCGGTAACGAGCGCCCGGCTCACGCGCTCACCGTCGCAGGCCTGGGTTCCACCTCTCTGATACGGCCCGGACGGCGCCCGGGATCAGGCCTAAAGAGCGTCGGGGTCGATGCGGGTGAGGTCGCCGCCATCAGGGCTGGTGGCCCACACGAACCCACCACCGACCGGCAGCCCGTAGGTGCTCGGACCCACCTCGACCTTGTTCGCGACCTTCCGTGACGAGGGGTCGATCTTCGACACCGTGCCGGTTCCGGCGCTCGTGACCCAGACCGCCCCTTCGCCGAAGCGGACCTCGCGCGGGTTGTCGTCGACGGAGACCCTCGTCACCGCCCTCGGCTCGGAGGGGTCGATCACCACCACTTCGTCGGCCTCGCTGGCCGCGACCCAGAGAAACTTCCCGTCGTCCAGGCCACCCACCTCGGCCAGCAGGGAGTGGTCCAGCGCGGGCTGGCAGGGCCAGCCAGCGGAGCAGATCCTGGGCCGGGGCCGAGAGGCGCTCCACTCGCAGCATCAGGGCGTCGCGCAGCGTCGGCGGCAGGGTGCCCCGCCCGTCCAGGCCGGCGGCCAGGATCTCCTCGGTGAACAGCGCGTTGCCCTCGCTGCGCGAGTACACCCGTTCGGCCAGCGCGGGGTCGGCGGGTGTGGCCAGGATGCCCTCGAGCTGCTCGGCCAGTTCGTCGCGGGTGAAGGGCAGGAGCTCGACCAGCCGGGTTCCGGGGTCGCGGGTCAGCTCCCCGAGCAGGGGCCGCAGCGGGTGGCGGCGGTGGAGTTCGTCCGAGCGGTAGGTGGCGACCACCAGGACTCGCTCGCGACAGAGGGTGCGGGCCAGGAAGCCGACGAACGAGCGGGTGGAGCTGTCGGCCCAGTGAAGGTCCTCCACCAGCAGGAGCACCGGCGTGTCCGCCGAGAGGGTGTCCAGGAGCGCCAGCAGAGCCTCGAAGACCGCGGCCTGTTCGGCCGTCTCCACGCTCGCGGGCTCGCCGAGCCCCGGCAGGATCGCCGCGAGGGCGGCGCGGTGGACCCCGGGGAGCATCTCGAGCGCCGGATCTCCGGCGCGGACCAGCGGGCGGAGGGCCCCCAGCAGGGGCGCGTAGGGCATCTCCCCCTCGCCCAGCTCGACGCTGTCGCCGCTCAGCACCCGCGCGCCCTGGGCCCGGGCGCGTGTCGCCAGCTCGGACACCAGCCGGGACTTGCCGACGCCCGACTCGCCCGCCACCAGCGCCAGCGACGAGCGGCTCTGAGCTGCGTCCAGCAGGGCGGCCTCGAGCTCGGCGAGCTCGGCCGAGCGACCGACGAAGCGCGTGCTCGTCATGCGGGTGGCCATGACGTTTCAATCGTCGCAGGTGGGATGATCCTGAGCCGGATGAACGCGGGCCTCTGCGATCGCTGCCGGCACCAGCGGATCGTCCGCAACACCCGCGGCAGTGCGTTCTCGCTCTGCGAGCGGTCGCGGACGGACGAGCGCTATCCGAAGTACCCGCGGCTGCCGGTGGAGCGCTGTCCGGGCTTCGAGCGGCGCGAGGTCAGCGCGAACCGCTGACGATCGTCTTGCCGTCCTCGCCGATGCGGCTCTGGGGGGCCGCGTCGGACACGATGCCCCTGAAGATCCCTCCGGGCGCCTCGCCGCGGGCGGCGGTCACCGCCTGAGCATTGCCGTCGAGGCCCGCCCCCACGCGGTAGGTGATCCGGAAGGGACCGGCCACCACCGGCGTCACCGACCAGCGGAACTCCTTCTCGGCGTCGGGCGCGAGCCGGCCGCAGGCCCAGGTGTTCACGTAGGCCGTGTCGCAGCCGCGCGGCACGTCCTCGCGGGCGTCGGGCGTGCCGCCGATCTCCACCGGCACGCCGTTCACGGCGAAGCGGGGACGGGAGCGGTCGGCCAGGTCGCCGTCGCCGCCGCGCTCGAAGTCGAAGCCGTCGACCGTGACGGCGATGTTCGGAATCGTCTTGTTGCCCGCGTTGCGCACCGTGATCCGCAGCGTGGAGCGTTGCGCCAGGCGCTGGCGCGCGGGAAAGCTCGCGTCCACGACCTGCACGGCGAACTCGCCCTCGGGCTCGTTTTCGTCCTGGCGCTCGCCGCCGCCGCAGCCGGCCAGGACGACGAGGCCGAGCACGGCCATGGCTGCGCTTCGCGCCCCCAAGACCGCGCGAACATAGCACCCTGCAGGCCCGCTCCGGAGCGGCTTCCACTGGCACGCTTGCCTCTGGCGGCGGCCCTGACCATGACATAGGCTTCCCCGCGAGAGAGGTAGTTCTGCGGGGGGAGCGCTCGGCTTTCCTCGGGAGGAGTTTGCTTGGTGGTCACCACCTCAATTACGGTCGCGCCCGGACGCGCCTGACGCCACCCACGGTGGTGACCACGTAGTGGTTCGAGCCGCAGCCGACCGGGTCTTCCTGCCCACGAAGAACCTGCTGGAGCAGGTCGGGGACATGATGATCCTCACGGGCAAGACGCTGCTCTCTGCGCTGCGGCCGCCCTACCCCTACGGCACGGAGTTCGTCCAGCAGTTCCTGTTCATGCTGCGGCTCTGCTGGCTGCCGCTGACGATCTCGACGATCGCCTTCGGCTACGGCGCGCCGGGTCTGCAGGCGGGCAACTTCTCGATCCTCTTCGGAGCCATCGACCGTCTCGGCGGCTTCTTCGTGCTCGCCTCCATCCGCGAGTTCGCCCCGTTCGTGACCGCGATCATCCTGGCCGGCGTGGGCGGCACCGCCATCACGGCCGACCTGGGCGCGCGCAAGATCCGCGAGGAGCTGGACGCGCTTCAGGTGCTGGGCGTCGACCCGATCAAGAACCTGGTGGTCCCGCGCTTTCTCGCGCTGATGGTGGTCACCGGCCTGTTCAACATCTACGCGCTGATCTTCGGGATCTTCGGCGGGGTGCTGGCCACGCTGACCTTCGACGCGCCGCTGGGGCCCTTCTTCGCCACGCTGCTCAACAACGCCAGCATCACCGACCTCTGGGGCTCGGTGGTGAAGACCACGCTGTTCGGAGCCATCATCGCGATCGTCTCCTGTTACAAGGGGATGACTGCGTCCGGAGGCGCGGAAGGGGTGGGCCGAGCCGTGAACCAGGGCGTGGTGATCGAGTTCCTGGGCATCTTCGCGTTCAACTACGTCTTCACGCAGACGCTGCTGGCCACCCATCCGGAAATCTCGGTGATCAAGTAATGGGCAAGACCTGGCTCAGCGTCCCGCAGGACTGGATCTCCTCCTTCGGGGACATCGCCAAGTTCTGCGCCCGGGTGGTGGCCAACGTCTTCAACGGGCGCGTCTTCCACTTCTTCGGGGAGGCGCTGCGCCAGGCCGGCATCCTGATCCTCGGCTCGGCGCTGGTGATCTGGGGGCTCGCCTTCATCCTCGGGTTGCAGTGCGGCATCGAGGGGGCCTACTTCAACCGCTCGCTCGGCGCGCCCGCCTACGCCGGCGTGTTCGCCGCCTGGTGCGACCTGCGCGAGATCATGCCCTACGCCTTCGGCTACATGATGTCGGCCAAGGTGGGCACCGGACTGGTGGCCGAGATCGGCGCCATGCGCATCTCGGACGAGATCGACGCGCTCGAGGTGATGGGCGTCAACTCGCTCGTGTTCCTGTGCGCCACCCGGCTGCTGGCCGCCTGGATGGTGCTGCCGTTCATGTACATCGCGGCGGTGGGGGCGGGCTTCTTCGCCAGCTACCTGGCGGTGGTGCAGCAGATCGGCGAGGTGTCGTCGGGCGGCTTCTTCCTGATCTTCTGGATGTTCCAGAACCCGCCCGACCTTCTTTACAGCCTCATTAAGGCCATGGTCATGGCCACCGTGATCGTGCTCGTGGGGTGTTATTACGGATACAACGCGGGCGGCGGCCCCGTCGGGGTCGGAACCGCGACGGCGAAGTCCATGGTGCTGAACACTGTGATGGTCCACGTGGTGGGGATGGTGGGCACGCAGATCTTTTGGGGAGCAAATCCCAGGGCGCCGATCGGCGGTTGAGGGGAGGGGCAGGTGGACGAAAGACCGGAGGAGGAGCGCCCCACCGAGGGTGGCGATCCCACGGGGGAGAAGCCCATCGACCCGCGCGACTGGGAGGAGACCCGCGGACAGGCGGAGCAGGAGCCGCACCACCCGCCCGATTCGGTGCCCGACAACATCAAGGCCCAGACGCGTGAGGGCGAGGACCCCTACCAGTGGCACAGCGGACGCACGCGCGAGCACGGGACCACCGATGCCGTCGAGTTCATAGACGTCAAGAAGGCCTTCGGGCGCAACACCATCCTCAACGGGCTGAACCTGGGCCTTCCGGACAACCAGATCTCGATGATCCTGGGCCCGTCGGGCACCGGGAAGTCGGTCTGCATCAAGCACATGGTGGGCCTGCTCTATCCGGACGAGGGCGACGTGCTGGTGCACGGCGAGTCGGTGCCCAACATGCCCGACGAGGACCTGTTCGAGATGCGCAAGAAGTTCGGCGTCCTGTTCCAGGACGGCGCGCTCTTCGGCTCGATGAACGTGTTCGACAACACCGCCTTCCCGCTGCGCCAGCACACCGACAAGGGCGAGGACGAGATCCAGGAGATCGTGCTGCGCCGCCTGGGCGAGGTGGGCCTCGGCGGGGCGCTGGACAAGATGCCCAACGAGCTCTCCGGTGGTATGCGCAAGCGCGCCGGCTTCGCCCGCGCGCTGGTGATGGACCCCGACATCGTGCTCTTCGACGAGCCCGACTCCGGCCTGGATCCCGTGCGCACCGCGCTGCTGTGCGAGCTGATCATGGAGGTGCACGAGGAGAACGGCGGCGCCTACTGCGTGATCACCCACGACATCATGTCTGCGCGCCGGGTGGCCGACTACATCGCAATCCTCTGGAAGGGCCGCATCGTCGAGTCGGGCCCGGCCAGCGAGCTGTTCAATTCGGATAACCAGTTCGTCCGCCAGTTCCTCTCCGGCGAGGCACGGGGACCCCTGGGAATGGAGTGAGAGAAGGAGGGCCGCTCGGGGGCGAGCGCGGCTCCAGCGTGGCCCAGGTCCTAGCCGTCGCGGCGGTCGTGGCCGCCGTGGCACTCGTCGCGCTGGCCATGTTCGGCGGCGGCGGCTCCTACCGCGTCAAGGCGACCTTCCAGAACGCCGGCCAGCTGGTCAGGGGCAACGCCGTGCAGGTGGGCGGCGGCGTGGTGGGCGAGATCACCGACATCGAGCTGGACGACTCCGCCCAGGCGGTCGTGACCATGGAGCTGGATGGACGAGGTGGCCCCGCTCCACCAGGGGACCGAGGCCACGATCAGGGCCACCTCTCTCTCCGGCGTGGCCAGCCGCTACGTCTCGCTGCAGCCCGGGCCCCAGAGCGCCGCCGAGCTGGAGGACGGGGGCACGATCGGTGCCGACGAGACCAACGCCCCCGTGGACATCGACGTGCTCTTCAACACCCTCGACGAGCGCACCCGCGAGGGCCTGATGAACGTGATCCGGGGCTCGGGCGACTGGTACGACGGCAAGGGCAAGCAGGCCAACCAGAGCGCCAAGTACTTCAACCCGTTCCTGGTCAGCACCACCGACTTCACGCGCGAGATCGCGCTCGACCAGGAGGTCTTCAACCGGCTGGTGCGCGACACGGCGACCACGGTGTCGGCGATCGCCGAACGCCGGGACGACCTGGCCGGCCTGGTGACCAACACCAACACCGCCTTCCGCGCGATCGGCGACCAGAACGTGGCCCTCGAGCGCACGCTCGAGCTGCTGCCGGACACGCTGCGCAAGGCCAACACCACGTTCGTGAACCTGCGCTCCACCCTGGACGATCTCGACCGGCTGGTGGCGGTGTCCAAGCCCGCCACGCGCGAGCTGGCCCCCTTCCTGCGCGAGCTGCGCCCGGTGGTGCGCGAGGCCCGTCCCACCGTGGCCGACCTCAGCACCCTGATCCGCAGCCCGGGAGAGAACAACGACCTGATCGACCTGACCGCCAAGCAGCCGCGGCTGGCCGAGCTGACCTCGAGTGTGTTCCCGCGCGCCATCCGCACCCTCGACCGCGCCCAGCCGGTGTTCGAGTACGTGCGCAGCTACACGCCCGACTTCGCCTCCTGGATCTCCAACTTCGGCCAGGTGGCGGCCAACTACGACGCCAACGGCCACTACGCGCGCGTGGCGCCGATGTTCCTGCCCTCCACCCTGAGCGCCGCCTCGAACACGCTCAGCGTGCCCGCCGACCAGCCGGCGCGGAAGCTGGACGGCTTCGAGCGGGGTGTGGTGAACCGCTGTCCCGGCGCCACCGTGCAGGCCTCCCCCGACGGCTCGGCGCCCCTCGAGGTCGATGGCTGTGACCCGGCGACGACCCCGCCCGGACCATGAGGCGCCTGGTCTACATCGGCCTGATCGTGGCGCTGTTGCCCTGGCTGGTGATCGGCGTGATCGATGCGGCCGGCGAGGAGGATCGCGACGACCACTACTTCGTACGGGCGATCTTCGACAACGCCTCCAACATGGTCGAGGGCGAGGACGTGAAGGTGGCCGGGGTGCCCGTGGGCGTCGTGTCGCAGCTCGAGGTGACCGACGACGAGAAGGCGGCCCTGGTCCTGCGGATCGACGACGAGGAGTTCACGCCCTGGAAGGCGGATGCGGAGTGCACGATCCGCCCGCAGTCGCTCATCGGCGAGAAGTTCGTGGAGTGCGAGCCGGGCTCCGCCTCGGCCGAGCCGCTGGAGCGGCTCCGCCGGGGCCCGGGAGAGGGAGAGCGCCTGCTGCCGCTCGAGCGCACCAGCTCGCCCGTGGACATCGACCTGATCAACAACATCATGCGGCTGCCCTACCGCCAGCGCTTCTCGATTCTGCTGAGCGAGCTGGGCACCGGTCTGGCCGGCCGGGGCGAGGAGCTGAACGAGGTGATCCACCGGGCCAACCCGGCCCTGCGCGAGACCGACCGCGTGCTGGCCATCCTCGCCGGCCAGAACCGGGTGCTGGCCGACCTGGCGCGTGACTCCGACGCTGCGCTGGGCCCGCTGGCCCGCGAGCGCAGCCGGGTGGGCAACTGGATCGTGGAGGCCGACAACGTCGCCGAGGCTTCGGCGGAGCGGCGCGACGACATCCGCCGGGGCATCAACCTGCTGCCGGCCTTCCTGAGTGAGCTGCGACCGCTCATGGCCGACCTGGAGAAGGTGGCCGACCAGGGCACTCCGCTGCTCCGCGATCTCGGCGAGGCGGCGCCCCAGATGGACCGCCTGATCCGGGGGTTGGGAACGGTCTCCCAGGCCGGACGGGAGAGCCTGCCCAGCCTCGGCGACGCGCTGGAGCGCGGGCTTCCCGCGCTGAACGAGGCCCGGCCGCTGTTCCGCGACCTCACGCGGCTCGGCCGCCAGGCGGAGCCGGTGAGCGAGGACCTCGACGACCTGACCGCGAGCCTCGATCGCACCGGCGGGGTGGAGCGCATCAACGACTTTCTCTACTACCTCGCGCTCAACATCAACGGCTTCGACTCGGTCGGCCACTACCTGCGCGCCGGGCTGATCACCAACACCTGCACGCCGTACAGCACCACCGCGATCGGGCCGCCCTGCAACGCGACCTTCTACGACCCGTTCGCGGCCGCCTCGGCCTCGCCGCTGGAGGCGCGCAACGCCCCCGCACCGAAGCGGCGGGACGCGACGGCAGCGTGGCCCCCAAGGGCACTCTGCTGGGCGAGCTGCTGGGCCCGGCCGAGAAGGCCGCCGACCGGCGCCGGCGCGAGGAAGGGCTGCGCCGCCTGCGTGAGCGGGCCGCGGCCGGCTCACCGGCCCTCGGCGAGGCCGAGCCGGCGCTCGACTACCTGCTCGGAGGCGAACGGTGAGGCGCGGCTCGGCCCCCGCGCTGGCCGCCAGCCCCGTGCTGGTGGGCGCCGTGACCGTGCTGGTCACGATCGTCGCGGTCTTTCTCTCCTACAACGCCAACACCGGGCTGCCCTTCGTGCCCACCTACGACCTGAAGGCCAACCTGCCCAACGCCTCCCAGCTCGTCGAGGGCTTCGAGGTGCGAATCGGCGGCGCCCGCGTGGGCCAGGTGTCGGCCATCGAGGCCAAACAGCGCGAGGACGGCTCCACCTACGCGCAGATCACCATGAAGCTGGACAAGGAGATCGAGCCGCTGCCGGCCGACTCCGCGCTGCTCGTGCGGCCCCGCTCCGCACTGGGCCTGAAGTACGTCGAGCTGAGGCCGGGCAGCGGACGGGCGGGCTTCCGCAGCGGGGCGACGATCCCGATCCGCCAGGCCAGGCCCGAGGTGGTCGAGATCGACGACCTCTTCAACATGTTCGACGAGAAGGCGCGCGCCGGCGCGCGCAACTCGCTCGACGGCTACGGCGAGGGGCTCGCCGGTCGCGGCAGTGACCTCAACCTCGCGCTGGCCGAGCTGCGCCCGCTGCTGGAGGACCTGGAGCCGGTGGCCGCCAACCTGGCCGATCCGGAGACGCGGCTGGACCGCTTCTTCAGAGAGCTCGGCGACGCCGCGGCCGAGGTCGCGCCGGTGGCCGAGCAGCAGGCCGACCTGTTCGCGAACCTCGACACCACCTTCACGGCGCTCTCCTCGGTCGCCCGCCCCTACCTGCAGGAGACGATCAGCGAGGGACCGCTCACCGAAGAGGTGGCCATCCGGGACTTCCCGCGCCAGCGCCCCTTCCTGCGCAACAACGCCGCCCTGTTCGGTGAGCTGCGCCCCGGGGCCGCCCGGCTTCCGGCCCTGGCGCCGGTCCTGGCCGACGCCTTCGAGGCCGGCACCGAGGTGCTGCCCAAGACGCCGCCGGTCAACGAGGACCTGGCCGACGTGTTCGACGAGCTGGCCGCGTTCTCCGGCGATCCGGTGGTGCGCCAGGGGATCGACCAGCTCACACGTCTGTCCGCGTCGCTGCGGCCGACGCTCAGCTTCATCACCCCCGCCCAGACGGTGTGCAACTACGCCACGCTCTTCTTCCGCAACGCCGCGAGCCTGCTCTCGGAGGGTGACACCAACGGCACCTGGCAGCGCTTCCAGATCGTGGGCACGCCGGACGGGCCCAACAACGAGCACGGGCCCTCGTCCGGGCCGGCGGACGGGCCCTCGCCCGAGAACCACCTCCACAGCAACCCCTATCCGAACACGGCGGCGCCCGGCCAGACGCAGGAGTGCGAGGCGGGCAACGAGCGCTACATCGCCGGGCGCACGATCATCGGCAACGAGCCGGGCAACCAGGGCCTCCGGACCCAGGGGCAGCGCCCGCCCCCGCGCGGAGGTGGCCGGTGAGGAACCCGCGTCACCAAAGCCGGCTGACCGCCTACCAGGTGGGCCTGATCGGGCTCGTGCTCGTGGTGGTGCTCGGCTACCTGGCCTTCAGCAAGGACATTCCCTTCACCCGGCCGTTCGAGCTCAGCGCCGTGTTCGAGAACAGCCCGCCGGTGCGCCAGGGCACCGCCGTGCGGGTGGCGGGCGTGGACGTGGGCAAGGTGTCGGCGGTCGAGCCGATCGGCGGCGATTCCCCGGGCGTGCGCGTGACCATGAAGCTCGAGGACGAGGCGCTGCCGATTCACGAGAACGCCGAGGTCAAGGCCCGCGAGCGCATCTTCCTGGAGGGCAACCTGTTCCTCGAGGTGCGCCCCGGGACCCCGGACGCCGGGGAGATCGACGACGGCGACACCATCCCCGCCTCGCAGACCTCGGCGGCGGTGCAGATCGACCAGGTGCTGGGCACCCTGACCACCGGCACGCGCGCGGAGCTGCAAGCCCTGCTCGAGGGCTACGGCGAGGCCCTGAACGGCCAGCCCGAGGCGGGCGAGGACGCCGACCAGGATCCGGACGTCCAGGGCCAGACAGGCGGCCAGGCGCTCAACGACTCACTCGACTACTCGGCCGATGCCCTGCGCGGCACCGCGGTGGTGAACCAGGCCCTGCTGGGCACGGAGCTCCGCGACCTCTCGAAGCTGGTGGCGGGCCAGCAGAAGGTCTCGCAGGCCCTGGCCGGCCGCGAGCAGCAGCTCAAGGA
This sequence comes from uncultured Thermoleophilaceae bacterium, assembly GCA_963772945.1. GTDB lineage: Bacteria > Actinomycetota > Thermoleophilia > Solirubrobacterales > Thermoleophilaceae > JACVRW01. The sequence goes on from CAVYZJ010000005.1 coordinate 16,850, forward strand.
CCTGATCACGAACTTCAACGTGACGATGGGCGCTCTGGCCTCCGAGGAGGTCAACCTGCAGGCCACGTTGCGGGAGCTGCCCGAGGTGCTGGAGGCGGCGCGGCCGGCGCTCGACAACCTGAACCGGGCCTTCCCCTCCACGCGGGCCTGGGCGCTGGAGATGATCCCCGGCGTCCGCGAGACCCCGGCAACCATCGACGCCGGCTTTCCCTGGCTGCGCCAGGCCCGCGCGCTGGTGTCCCCCGCCGAGCTGCAGGGGCTGGTCAACGACCTCCAGCCGGCGGTCGACGACTTCGCGCAGTTCGTCGACGGCCAGGTCGATCTGCTGCCGGTGTTCGACGACTTCAACCGCTGCCAGTACCGGGTCGTGCTCCCGGCCGGCGAGACGGTGATCGAGGACGGCGCGCTGAGCACCGGGCTGCAGAACTACCAGGAGTTCTTCCAGGCGCTGCAGGGCTTCGTGGGCGCGGGGCAGAACTTCACCGGGAACGGCGTCTACACGCGCTTCCAGCCCGGCGGCGGCGCCTACGCCGTGCAGACCGGCCCGGTGGGCGACGTGGGGCCGCGCTTCGGCAACGCCACCGCTCCGCCGCTGGGCACGCGGCCGGCGCGCGGCCCGAAGCCGCCCTACCGGCGGCAGGCCAAGTGCCGTCTGCAGCCGGTCCCGGACCTGAACGCCGCGAGGATCGGACCCGGACCGTGAGGCGCCAGATCCGAAAGCAGGCGCCGGTGTTCGTGGCTGTGATCTGCCTCGTGGTGACCGCCCTGGGCATCGGCGGCTACATCCTCTCCAACCAGCGCTTCTACCTGCCCGCCTGGGTCCCGCTGGTGGGCACCGACTTCTACGAGGTGGAGGCCCAGCTGTCCACGGCTCAGGCCGTGGTCCCGGGCCAGGGCCAGACGGTGAACGTGGCCGGGGTCAAGGTCGGTGAGGTGGGCGAGGTCAACCTCGAGAACGGCACCGCGGTCGTGGACATGCGGATCAAGAACGAGTACCGCCCGATCTACCGCGACGCCACGATCCTGCTGCGGCCCAAGACCGGCCTCAAGGACATGATCCTGTCGCTCGACCCGGGCACACCCGAGGCCGGCCGCATAGAGGAGGGCGGCCGGGTGCGGGTGGGCAACACGCTTCCGGACGTCAACGCCGACGAGGTGCTGGGCGCGCTCGACGGGGACACGCGGGCCTACCTGCGCATCCTGCTCAACGACGGCGGGCGCGCGCTGGCCGACGACGGCGCGGAGGGCGGCCAGGGCGCGCCCCAGGATCTCCGCGAGACCTTCAAGCGCTTCGACCCCATCGCCCGTGACGCCAAGCGCCTCACCGGGCTGCTGGCCGAGCGCCGGCGCAACATCAGCCGGTCGATCCACTCCTACCAGCAGCTCGTCACCGAGCTGGGCAGCAAGGACGAGCAGCTGGCGTCGCTGGTCGACGGCGCCAACGCTAACTTCGAGGCCTTCGCTCAGGAGGAGAGGAGCTTGCGCGAGGCGCTCCAGCTGTTCCCGGGCGCCCTGTCTCAGACGGCCACGACCCTGCGCGACGTGGACGGACTGGCCGCCGAGCTCGGCCCGACGCTCGAGGGCCTGCGCCCCTTCGCGCGCGAGCTCGCCCCGGCCCTGCGCGCCCAGCGGCCGTTCTTCCGAGAGACCACGCCGATCATCCGCGACCAGATCCGGCCATTCGCCCGGGGCGCGCAGCCGGCCGTGCGCGACCTGCGGGCCGCCACCGAGGAGCTGGCCCCGGTCACGCCGCGGCTCACCAGGAGCTTCAAGGTCCTGAACTCCTTCTTCAACACGCTGGCCTACGACCCGCCCGGGGCCGGCAAGAACTCCTACCTCTGGTGGAGCGGGTGGGCGGCGCACGCCGGCTCGCTCCTCACCACCACCCAGGACGCCCACGGCGCAATGGTCCGCGGCGTGGTCCTGCTGCCCTGCAGCGACTACTCGACGCTCGAGTCGATCACGCTGGCCAACGCCCAGCTCGGCATGCTCACCCGGCTGGCCAACTTCCCCAACGAGGCGGCGTTCTGCCCCCAGAACCCGCCGCCGTTGCTGTACGAGCAGCCGCTCACCCAGCCCGGCCAGCCGCCCGCGATCCCGGGAGCGACCCCGTGATCAAGCAGGCGCCCAGCGTCGGCCGGATCGTGGCCATGGTCGCCTTCACGCTGTCCTGCTTCGCGATCCTGCTGTTCCTCTGGATCTCGTTCGGCGGCCCGGCGCCCCTGCGCCCGGACAGCTACCGGCTGAAGGTCGCCTTTCCCGAGGCCACCCAGCTGGCGCAGCAGGCCGAGGTGAGGATCTCCGGCGTGCCGGTGGGCACGGTGAGCAGCGTCCAGCCCAACGAGCAGACCGGCCTGACCGACACGGTGCTGCAGATCGACGCGCGCTACGCGCCGATCCCTCGCGACGCGCGCGCCATCCTGCGCCAGAAGACCCTGCTCGGCGAGACCTACGTGGAGCTCTCGCCGGGAAGCGACGGGGCGGGCTCGGTGGCCGACGGAGGGGCCCTCGCCCAGGGTCAGGTGTCGGAGACCGTCGAGCTGGACGAGATCCTGCGCACCTTCGATCCGCTCACCCGCAGCCGGTTCTCGACCTGGCTCGATCAGCAGGGTCAGGCCGTGCGCGGCAACGGCGAGGAGATCAGCGCCGCTCTCGGGAACCTCACGCCCTTTGCGGAGGAGACCGACGAGGTGCTGGCCGCGCTGCGGCGCCAGAGCGGCGACACCCGGCGGCTGGTGCGTGACACCGGCGCGGTGTTCGAGGCCCTGACCGAGCGCCAGGGCCAGCTCCGCGACCTGATCGTCAACTCGAACCGGGTCTGGGAGGTGACCGCTCGCCGCAACGAGCAGCTGGCCGACACCTTCCGGGTGCTGCCCACCTTCCTGCGCGAGAGCCGGACCACCACCCGCCGCGTCACCCGCTTCGCGCGCGATACCGATCCCCTCGTGTCGCAGCTGCGTCCGGCGGCGCGCGAGCTGTCGCCCACTCTGATCGAGCTCGAGGCGCTGGCTCCCGACCTGCGCGACCTGTTCCGAGACCTCGGGCCTCTGGTGCGCGTCTCCCGCAGCGGCCTTCCCGCGATCGAGCGCGTGCTCGACAACACCCGGCCTCTGCTCAGGCGGGTCGACCCCTTCCTGCGCCAGCTCACGCCGATCGTCGATTACCTGGGCCTCTACAAGCGCGAGATCGCCGCCTTCTTCGCCAACGATGCGGCGGTCACTCAGGCGCAGATGTCGAGCCAGCGCGATCCCGAGACGTCGCTGCACTACCTGCGCACCCAGAACCCGACCAACCCCGAGATGATGGCGGGCTATCCCACCCGGCTGGCCACCAACCGCTCCAACCCCTACATCGCTCCCGGCGGCTACGACAAGCTGCGCACCGAGAGGCACCTCGAGGTCTTCGGCTCCTACCTGTGCGGCACCACGCCGGTGCCGGCCGAGCCGGCCCCGCAGGCCCAGTGGCTGCCCCAAGAGCTGCTCAACCTGATCAGCTTCTACACCTACGGCAGGGACGGCGCGGGGCCGGACGTGGCCCCGCCCTGCGATCCGCAGAGGCCGCTCGGCCGCGAGCTGGGCCAGGGCGGTGTGTTCCCGCGCCTGGAGCCGCTGCCCTAGTGGTCTCGGGCCGTGGTCCACGCCTCCTAAGCTGACCCCGTGAGCGAGGAGATGTTTCGCCGCATCGTGCGCGTCGTCACGCGGCGCCCGCTCCTGGTCCTGGCGCTCGTTGCGGCGGCCGCCCTCGGCGGCGCCGCGCTGGCGCTGCGACTCGAGCCCAGCGCGGCGACCGAGACGCTCGTGGACCGTGGGTCGGAGACCTTCACCGCCACCGAGCGCTTCAAGCAGGACTTCGGCGACGAGGCGGTGCTGGTGCTGGTCAAGGGCGACCTGACCCGAACGGTCCTGACCGCCGACCTCGGTCGCGTCCTGGCGTTGGAGGGCTGCCTGTCGGGCAACGTGCCCGACAACGAGCGGGGCCTCGGCTCGCTGCCCCCGGTGTGCCGTGAGCTGGCCGAAACGAAGCCGGCGAAGGTGGTCTACGGCCCCGCCACCTTCATCAACACGGCCGCGACCCGGATTCGGGAGGAGCTGGTGGCCCGCCAGAGCGAGAACCGGACGCGGGCCCGCCGGGCCGCGAGAGCGGCCCGGACCCTGTCTCGCCGGCGCGGCGATCCGCCGGCCGAGCAGCAGCGGCTCGCGCGGGCGGCCGCCGAGGCGGTGAACGCGGACTTCACCCGCGACCTGCTGGCACTCGCGCTCCGGTACGGGCTGAGCCCTCAGGCGCCCAGCATCGACAACACGCAGTTCGTCTCCACGCTCGTGTTCGACAGCGCGGCCGGGGAGGCGGGCGTGCCCAAGTCGCGCTTCGCCTATCTGTTTCCGTCGAAGAACTCGGCCCTGATCCAGGTTCGGTTGCGGCCCGATCTGAGCGACGCCGAGCGCCGGCGGGCGATCGCGCTGATCGAGCAGGCGGCAGGCGAGAAGGTCTTTCAACCTCGCGAGGGGGCGCGCTATGTGGTGACCGGGGTGCCCGTGGTGGTGAACGGCCTGGCCGACGCGGTCGAGCGCTCGATCCTCGTTCTGCTGGGCGCCGCCCTGCTCGTCATGGCCGCCACGCTCGCGCTGGTGTTCCGCAGCAGGCTGCGGCTGTTGCCGCTGGCGCTGGCCCTCGCCGCCACCGCGCTCACCTTCGGCGCGCTCTCGCTGGCGGGCGGCGGCCTGACCATGGCGTCGATTGCGGTGCTGCCCGTCCTCATCGGGCTGGCGGTGGACTACGCCATCCAGTTCCAGGCCCGCTTCAACGAGGAGCGGGAGCGACACCCGCGGCGCGCGGCTGCCGAGTCGGCGGTCGCCGCGGCCGGTGCCGGAGGCCCAACGATCGTTACGGCCGGCGTCGCCACCGCGGTGGGCTTCCTCGTGCTGCTCAGCTCGCCCGTGCCCATGGTGCGCGGTTTCGGCGCGCTGCTGGTGCTCGGCATAGGCCTGGCCCTGACCTGTGCGCTGTGCGCCGGGTTCGCGGCCCTCACGCGCTTCGGCCGGGAGACGGCGCCGAGCCCGGCGCAGCTGCGCTGGCCGCGGATGCCTGAGCGGGTGGCCGACGCCGCCTGGCGCGCTTTGGGGGTGGCACTCGCGCGTCCGCGCCGGGTCCTGGCGATCGGCCTCGTCCTGGCGCTGGCGGGGCTGGCCCTCGACACCCAGAGCGAGGTGGTGTCCGACGTGCGCGAGCTGGTTCCGCGCGACCTGCCCGCGCTCGAGGACGTGAACGTGCTCCAGGAGGAGACCGGCGTGGCCGGGGAGATCGACGTGACCGTGCGCGCCGACGACATCACCGACCCGGAGGTCGTGGCCTGGATGACCCGTTTCCAGCGCGGCGTGCTGCGCGCGCACGGCTACCGCCCGGGCAAGCGCTGCGGCCAGGAGCGAAACCCGCCCGAGCTCTGCCCGGCCCTGTCGCTGCCCGATCTCCTGGCCACCGCCGGGGGCGGCGGAGCCGGGGCGCGCCGTCTTCTCGACAGCGTGCCGCCCTACTTCTCGCAGAGCGTCGTGACCCGGGATCGCCGGACCGCCAACCTGGCCTTCGGGATCCGGCTGATGCCGCTCGCGCGCCAGAAGGAGGTGGTGGACGACATCAAGCGCCGGCTCGACCCGCCCGCGGGCGTGGATGCCGCGGTGGCCGGTCTGCCGGTGCTCGCCGCCGAGGCCAACGGGGCGCTGTCCTCGCCCTGGCGCCGGGGGGTGGTTCTGCTGGCCGCTCTGCTCGGCGTCTTCCTGGTGTTGCTGGTCGCCTGGCGGTCGGTCCGCGCAGCCGCGGTGCCTCTGATCCCGATCGTGCTCGCCACCGGCTGGTCAGGCGGCGTTCTCTTCTTGCTCGGCTTGCTGCCGGCGCCGCTGGAGGTGAAGCTGAACCCGATGTCGGTGACGCTCGGCGCCCTGGTGATCGCCATCTCCACCGAGTTCAGCGTGCTGCTGTCCTCCCGCTACCGCCAGGAGCGGGCCGCCGGCGCGGGGGCGGCCCGGGCCATCGAGTTGGCCTACGCCTCCACCGGAGCTGCCGTGCTCGCCTCCGGGGCCACGGCCATAGCCGGGTTCGCCGCCCTGATCGCCTCGGACATTCGCATGCTGCGGGACTTCGGCATCGTCACCGTGGTGGACCTCGGGGTCTCGCTGCTCGGAGTGATGCTGGTGCTCCCGGCGGCGCTCATGTGGGCGGAGGAGCACGGGCCCTTCCGCGTGCGTGACCTCGACCCACGACCGTGGCTCCGTCTCCCGCGGCGGCGGCGGGCACACGCCGACGCTCCGTGAACGATCAGCCCGCGCGGCGCCCGGAGGTTCCGCGCCCCGGCAACAAATACGCCTGGCTGCTGGCGCTCCTTGCGCTGATGGGGCTCGGCGTGCTGCTGTTCGTCCAGACCCTTCCCAACAGCGGGGCCGGCCTGGACGGCCCCGCTCGCGGGTCTCAGCTCAAGGTCTTTGCCGCACCGGAGGCGCTCGGCGACCTCGAGGGCGACGCGAACGTGTGCCAGCGCCGGCCGTGCCCCAAGCGCGCCGGCGACGTGCCCGCCTGCGAGGTGATCTCCGAGGAGGTCGTGAACCTGTGCCGGCTGCGGCGACGGCCGCTCGTGCTCACGTTCATCTTCGACCGTGGGGCCGACTGCTACCCCCAGGTCGACCGCGCCGAGAGGGTCAGAAGAGAGCTGGACGGGGTGCAGTTCGCGACCGTCTTCTTCAGCCGCAAGGAGCGGGATGAGCTGCGCCGGCTGGTCGCCGCACGCGGCTGGCGTCAGCCGGTGGCGCTGGACGAGGACGGCGCGGTGGCCAACCTGTACGGCGTGGGCGGGTGTCCGCTCACCGTTTTCGCCCGCCGCGGTGGGGAGGTGAGGGCCACTCGCCTGGGCAACCTCACCGAGGCGCAGCTGCGGCGGGCGGCCGGGCGGCTGCTGTGACCGAGCTCGCCCTCGAGCTCAGCGACGGCTGGGTGGAGGCGGAGCTGGCCCGGGAGTTCCCGGAGCTCGGTCTGGTGCACGCACCGGTGGAGGCCCGGCCGGGCCGCAGCCCGGCCGACGTCAAGCGCCGGTTGCGCTCCCTGGCCGACCGCTACACCGGGGGGAAGGTGATCCACATGCGCCAGGACCCCGTGCCCTGGGCCTACCGGGTCTTCGCGCGCCAGGTGGGCATCGACCCCGACCGCGATCGCACCCCGGTCGAGGCGATCGCGCTCGAGCGTCTTCGCCAGGGAGGACTGCGCTCGGAGAACCTGCTCGACGACGCGCTGACCATCGCGATCGCCGAGACGGGCGTCCCGGTCACGGCGCTGGATGCCGACCGCGTCGACTCCGGCCTCGGGCTGCGCCTCGCGGCAGCGGGCGAGTCACTGGGGCTCGCCCGGCCGCTGGCCGCCCGCCAGATCGTGATCGCCGATTCCACCCGGCCGGTGGCGCTGGTGCTGGGCGAGGCGGGCGAGGACACGGGAGTGACTCCGCGGACCGAGCGCATGGTCCTGTGCGCGCTGGCGGTGAAGGGCGTGCCCCGCATCAGCGTGGAGGAGGCGCTCTGGATCGCGGCTGAAGTGCTGGTCAAGGCGTACACTTGAGCCCTGGGAGGCCTGTGCCCGACGTCGTGACACCGACAGCCGCGCCTCATGCGCCGCTCACGCTTCCCGACGAGCGCGCCGCGCGCCGAAGCCTGCGCGAACAGGTGTCCCGGCTGGAGGACGAGTTGTCGCAGCTCTTCTGCTCGAGCTGGCCGCGCAAGGGCCTCGAGTGGCAGGTCGCCGGCCGCGGCGGGCCGCGCCTGCTGTCGCTGGGCGAGCTGGAGGAGCTGCGCGACGAGCTTGCCGCCCGCGTCCAGCATGCGCGGCGATCGCTGTCGGAGCGCACCTACGCCGAGGAGCAGAGCCGCCGCCTGATCGAGGAGATGCTGCTCGCGCCCGAGCGCCACAAGTGGGTGCGGGTCTCGGCGGAGGACATCGGCGAGCCGGGTTGTCGTCATTGGCACGTTCGCCCGCGTTGGAGCTTCCTCGGCATGCTCATGGGCTGGTGGCGGGTGATCGTCAGCTCGGGCTGCCCGTTATCCGCGGCCCGCTGAGCCGCGCGTGGGACGACGCAGCCGCAAGCGGCCCACCGCGTCCACGCGCGCCGGGCGGGACGCCGCGCGGCGTGTGCCCTCGCGGCAGGCCGCATCCGATGAACGCCCGCCCCCGCCGTGGGGCAGCTTCCCGCTGAGCGAGCTGCTGATCCTGGCCGGCATCGTCGTGATGCTGTGGGGTCTCGCCGGTGGCCGCGGCAACGAGGAGCGCGTGGCAGGGGGGCTGGTGATCGCCTCACTGGGGGGCGGCGAGCTCGCCCTGCGCGAGCATCTGGCGGGCTACCGCTCCCACTCGGCGCTGCTCGCCGGCGTGGCCGCCTTCGTGGTGGTCACCGGGGTCGCGCTCGGGCTGGGACCGGTCAAGCTGTGGGTGCTGCTGCTCCTGGGGGCGCTGGTGTTCGGCGCCGCCCTCTACGTGCTTCGTGAGCTGTTCAAGCGGCGCTCGGGCGGTCTGGGCTTTCGCTAGCCCCGTTCGCAGGTACAGTGGCGACCGCCGTGAACGAGCGCCGCCTGCGCATCGCCGGCCTTCACCACGTGACGCTGCTGTGCGGCGACGTGGAGCGGTCGGCTTCCTTCTACCGCAACGTGCTGGGCCTGCGCCTGGTCAAGCAGACCGTCAACGAGGACGATCAGCGCGCGCGTCACTTCTTCTTCGGCGACGAGGAGGGCAGGCCCGGCAGCCTGATCACCTGCCTGGAGTACCCCGAGCTCGACGAGGGCGTGGTCGGCCGCGGGTCCACCCATCACTTCGCCCTGGTGGTGGAGTCCGAGGAGGAGCTCCTGGCCTGGCGCGATTACCTGCAGGGGCGCGGCGTCCCCTGCACCGAGGTGCTGGACCGGGTGTACTTCAAATCGCTCTACCTGCGCGACCCCGACGGTCACATCGTCGAGCTGGCCACGGCAGGGCCGGGCATGACGGCGGACGAGCCGCTGGAGGAGCTGGGCCGCAGGCCGGTCAGACGGCGCTGAGCGCGCGGTCGCCGGAGCTCAGCGGCGCGCGCTCGGGCCGGGGGGCCTCCTTGCGCGCCAGCCCGTCGGCGAGCGCCTGCCGCTGGCGCTCGGTGAGCGTCCCCACCTGCTTGTTCTCGGGAACGCTGAGGGACACGAGGAGTCGCCGGGAGCGGGTCCGCCCCCAGCGCTTCTGGCTCATGAGCAGGTCACTGATCGACATGCTGTGGGCCTGCCAGGGGCAGCTCAGGACGACGTCCTGAACCGGAAGCTCTCCCGCTGCGATGCGGCGCTTCATGCGAGCGCGGGCCAGCCGTACGCGGTTGGCGTACTCAAGCGCTCTCAGATGCTGGTCTTGCCCAGCGTGAACCCTGGCTGTTTGCCCCATCAGACCCTCCCCGCAAGCTTTGCGTTGTAAAGCGGATGCAGTTCCCCGTGCCCCGGGCGGGACCCGGACGAAAGGAGGGGCCGGCCAACAGCCGCGACCTTGGTAACCGACCCAATGCCGGGCGCCACGCCCCTCAAACCTCGCCGAGTCCCACTAAGGCAGGGCCGAAATAAAGCCGTTCGGGGGAGAACCGTCAACAGGCTCCGTCGGGCCTCTCCCGCTAAGAGCGGCCTTTTCGGAATCGCCCTTGTTCGACTCCGCGGCGGGAGGCCCGGGCGACCCGCCGAGTATGTTCCAGTCGGCCATGCGTTCCACCAAGATCGTCGCCACGGTCGGCCCTGCGTGCAATCGCCTCGAGGTGCTCGAGCAGATGATCCGTGCGGGCATGGACGTGGCCAGGCTCAACTTCGCCCACGGCACTCCCGAGCAGCACGCCGAGATCACCGAGACGATCCGGGCGGCGGCCGAGCGGGCCGAACGCGAGGTGGCGATCCTGGGTGACCTGCCCGGCCCCAAGCTGCGCATCGGGCCGGTTGCGGGCGGCGTGGCGGAGCTCGGCCGGGGCACGCGCGTGGTCCTCACCGGCGACGACGTCGAAGGGACCGCCGAGCGGCTACCGATTGCCTGGCCGGGGTTCTCGGAGCTGGTCGACGAGGGCGACGTCTGCTATCTGGCCGACGGCGCGGTGCGCCTGCGCGTGGACAACGTCTTCGATTCCGAGGTGATCACCCGGGTGGAGGTGGGGGGCAGCGTGGCCTCGAGGCAGGGGCTCAACCTGCCGAACGTCACGGTGTCGCTGCCGGCGGTGAGCGACGAGGACATCGCCCTCATGGACGCCGGGCTGGCCATGGGACTCGACCTGTTCGCGCTCTCCTTCGTCCGGCGCCGTGAGGACCTCGAACCGGTGCGCCGGCATCTGGCCGAGAGGGGCTCCGAGGCCCCGCTGATCGCCAAGATCGAGAAGCCCCAGGCCGCGGCCAACGCCGAGGAGATCATCGAGGCCTCCGACGGGATCATGATCGCGCGCGGCGATCTGGGGATCGAGCTGCCGATCGAGGAGGTGCCTCTGGTGCAGAAGCGCCTCCTGGCGGTCGCCGGCCGGCGCGCCACACCGACCATCACCGCCACCCAGATGCTCGAGTCGATGGTCCACTCGACCCGGCCCACGCGGGCCGAGGTCGCGGACGTGGCCAACGCGATCTTCGACGGGACCGACGCGGTGATGCTCTCGCAGGAGACCGCGGTGGGTCGCCATCCGGTGCTGGCGGTGCAGATGATGGCGTCGATCGCCGAGACCACGGAGCGCGAGCTGCCCTACGGCCGCTGGCTGGCAGAACGCGGTCCGCAGGCCAACAACCAGTACCACGCGATCGCGTTCGGCGCGGTGGGCGCCGTGTACCAGCTGGGGCTCAAGTCGATCGTCTCGCCGACCAACACCGGAACCACCGTGCGCCTGATCTCGGCCTACCGCCCGAAGGCGCCGGTGCTCGCGCTCTCACCCCACCCGGACGTCGTGCGGCGCTGCCTGCTGCTCTGGGGGGTGCAGCCTCAGCTCCACGAGGAGCCGCTGGACACGATCGACCTCATCGACGCCTGCGCCGACGCCGCGGTCCGGGCCGGCCTGGCCCGAGCCGGCGACAAGATCGGGATCACGGCGGGCCTGCCCGCCGGCAGCGCCGGCGGCACCAACCTGTTCAAGGTGCACACCGTCGAATAGGGGCCCGGATTCCTAGGGCGTGCCGCGCTTTCGCTCGCGGAAGGCCCGCGCCTTTTCGATGTTGCCGCAGGTGTCCATCGTGCACCAGCGCCCCGAGCGGTTCTTCGAGCGGTCGTAGAAGGCCCACTCGCACTCCTCGCGCGGGCAGGCCTTCAGCCGCTCCCAGTGGTCGTGCTCGACGGCCGCCGCCACGATCGCCATCAGCCGGGCCAGCGCGCCGTCCACCCCGCCGGCGTCCGGTACGAGCTCCGGGTCGTGACCGGGCCGAAAGCGCACGCGCACCCCGGCCCGCCTCACGGCGCCGTCGAGGCGCGCCACCCGCTCCTCGTTCAGCGGAAGGCCGTTATGGGTCAGGAGCACGGCGCGGAGGCCCTCGCGCGCATCGACGGCGCGCCGGAGATCGGCCTTGCTCGCCCGCTCGGCCGGGTCCATCAGGCCGCGCTCGGCCAGCCAGGCGCCAAGCATCTCGGGATCGGAGAGCTCGTCCTCCCCGCTCTCGAGATCAACGCTGTTCACGAAGCGCTGCACGAAGTACAGCGGCTCTGGCGCCGTCTTCTCCGGAATGGATTCGCCGGGAGCCATGGGCCTATCAGAAGAGGCTATCCGAGGTATAAGAGATCGTAACTGTCATTCGTCTTTAGCCGGTGTTAGAATACCAGCAATCGGGTATAGAAGGTTACAGCGTTGCCAGCGAAAGGAGCCGAAATGACCGAGGCCATCACCATCAGGCACTCCACCGACGAGGATCTCGCGGCCATCCGGGAGCTCGCCGAGCTGGACGGTGGTCGCGCCCCTTCGGGCACGGCGCTGCTCGGCCTGGTCGACGGGCGGCTGGTGGCGGCCGTGGGAATCGAGGACGGCCGCACGGTGGCCGACCCGTTCAGCTACACCGCGAACCTGGTGCAGATGCTGAGCCTCAGGGCGGCGCGACAGCGCCCGCAGAAGGGCGGACTGCTGCGCTGGTTCCTGATGGGGCACCGGCTCGGGCGCGAGGGGATGGCCGCATGAACGCCGAGGTGGCCAATCAGTCGAGCGGCAGGAGCTCCGTTCCCTCCACACGGGCGAACACCAGCGAGCTCTGGACGCGGCCCACCTCGCGGCGCTCTATGAGGCCCCACACCAGGTCGCGCAGGTGGTCCATGTCGCGGACGGCCACGTGAACGATGAAGTCCGTGGTGCCGGTCAGAGCCATCACGCGCACGGTCTCGGGCATCGCCGCGGTGTCGGCCAGCAGCGCGTCGGTCGATCCCCTCTGGGCGGCCCGCTGCTGAATGGAGAGGATCGCCTCCATCGGCCGGCCGACCGCGGCCGGCTCGACCTCGGCGCGAAAGCGGCGGATCACCCCGCTGGCCCTGAGCTCGCGGATGCGCTCCAGGCAGGTCGAGGGGGCCACGCCCACCTTCTCGGCGAGCGCCTTGTTGGTCTGGCGCGCATCCTTCTGCAGCTCGCTCAAGAGCCGGCGGGCTACCGAATCAAGTTCGACTAGAGCAGCTATTTGCCACCTATCCTTCGATGACTACCCCGGTTTCGGCCGTCGACGTTAGCGTATTCGGCTCGATGGCGGAATCACGTTCACACGGGTACGGAGCCGGGTTGCGAGCCATGCTGCCGCTGCTCCCGGCGGTGCTGGCTTTCGGCGCGTCCTTCGGCGTGCTGGCCCGGTCGGCCGGGATGGGTCCGGCGGCGTCGATCGTGATGTCCGCCACCACGTTCGGGGGCTCGGCGCAGTTCGCCGCCGTGTCCGTGCTGGGGAGCGGGGGGACCCTGCTCGCGGCCATAGCGGCAGCCATCCTGCTGAATGCCCGCTACGGCCCGATGGGCCTGGCGGCCGCGAACGTGTTCCGGGGCGGACGGCTGCGAAGGCTGCTCGAGTCGCAGCTGCTCGTGGACGAGAGTTGGGCCCTGTCCCATCGCGACGGGCGCTTCCGGCGCCGCGTGATGCTGGGCGCCGGCGCCGCCCTCTACGTCGGCTGGAACGCGGGCACGGCGCTCGGCGTGGCGGCGGGAGACCGGCTCGGCGACCCGGCGACCCTGGGGCTCGACGCCGCCTTCCCGGCGCTCTTCTTGGCTCTCCTGGCTCCCCTGCTGCGCTCTCCCACCGCGGTGACCGCGGCGGTCCTCGGTGCGGGCATCGCGCTCGTGCTCACGCCGGTCACCCCGCCCGGCGTACCCGTGATCGCCGCCACCGCAGCCTGTCTCGCCGGTCTCGCGCGGCCACGCTCCCTCCCGACGGCCGCGCGAGACGGCGAGGCTTCCGATGCGCCCGTTGCGCCGAGGGGCGGACAGCCGCAGGAGGCCGCGCAATGAACGCCGCCTGGACCGCGGTGCTGGTCGTGGGGCTGGCCACGGTCGCGATCAAGGCGGCCGGCCCGGTGCTCGCCGGCGAGCGGCAGCTGCCGGAGCGCGGCTCCCGCATTCTTGACCTCCTCGCCCCGGCGCTGCTGGCTGCATTGGTGGCCACCCAGGCGTTCGGCGACGACGAGTCGCTCGTGTTGGACGAACGGGGCGCCGGCCTGTTGGCGGCCGGTGTGGCCATCGTGCTTCGGGCGCCGCTGCTCGTGGTGATCCTTGTCGCCGCGGTCACCGCGGCGGGACTGCGGGCACTGGCGTGAGCGCACGCGGCTGGGCACTGTTCGCGGCGGTCGCGGTGATCTGGGGCACGCCGTATCTGTTCATCAAGGTCGCGGTGGAGGAGATGTCCCCCGGCTTCGTGGCCTGGTCGCGCATCGCGCTGGGCGCGGCGGTGCTCTTGCCGATGGCCTGGAAACTTGGTTCGCTGGAGGGGCTGCGCCGGCGCTGGCGGCCTCTCCTCGCCTTTGCCGTGGTGGAAATGGCGATCCCCTGGCCCTTGATCGGATTCGGCGAGCAGCGCGTCTCATCCTCGGTCACCGCGATCCTCATCGCGGCGCTCCCCCTGGTGGTGGCCGTCCTGGCACTGCGCTTCGACCACGCGGAACGCCCGACACCCGTCCGGCTGGTAGGCATGCTCGTGGGACTGGCCGGCGTGGTGGTACTGGTGGGAATCGACATCGGCGGGCGCGCCGACGAGCTGCTGGGTGCGGCCGCGATCCTGCTGGCCACGGTGGGCTACGCGATCGGTCCGATGATCGTCAAGCACCGCCTCTCCGACGTCGACCCGCTGGGCCCCGTCACGGCGGCGCTGCTGATCGCCACCGTCCTGCTGGCGCCCGTGGCGGTGGTGGACTGGCCCACCGAGACGCCCTCGGCCGATGCGCTGGCGTCGGTGGCGATGCTGGGCGTGGTCTGCTCGGCCCTGGCCTTCCTGCTCTTCTTCGGCCTGATCGCCGAGGTGGGCCCCGCCCGCGCGACGGTCATCACCTACGTCAACCCCACCGTCGCGCTGGCGCTCGGGGTGGCGGTCCTGGGCGAGCAGGTGACCGCCGGGGCGATCGCCGGCCTGCTGCTCATCCTGGCCGGCTCGTGGCTGGCCACCGACGGCCGGCTGCCGCCGGGGCTCGCCGCGGTCGCGGGGCGCCTACCGGGCAGGCGGACCGCGAACAGCACTACCGCATCAGGGGGATGAGGACTAGGCGCGCCTGACTACGTAGGCAGCTGGTCGCCGCCCGCCTCGGGGGCGGCGACCGGCGCCTCGGTCTCCGGCGGGGCGCCCACCTCGTCCTTGACCCGCTCGAAGGCCGCGAGGGCCCGGTCGAGGTGCGCGCGCTCGTGGGTGGCCATGACGCTGGTGCGCAGCAGCGCGCCGCCGCGCTGCACGGCCGGGTAGATGGCCACGTTCACGTACAGGCCGGCGTCGTAGAGCGCCTTCCAGTGCATCACCGCGCGCCAGTCGTCGCCGATCAGGACCGGGACGATGGGCGTGATCACCTCGCTGTCGCCGATCCGGTTCGGCTCCATCACCTGGTAGCCCAGGTCGGCCAGGCCATCGTGCAGATAGCGGGCGTTCTCGAGCACCTTGGCCATCAGCTGTGGCCCCTCGTCGGAGCGGATGATCCGTAGCGCGCCCTGGGCGGCGCCGACTGCGGCCGGCACCGCCGCCGCGGTGAACATGAACGAGCGCGACTGGACGCGCAGAAAATCGACGACGTCGGCCGGCCCTGCGATGAAGCCGCCGCAGGAGGCCAGCGACTTGGAGAAGGTGCCCATGCGCAGATCCACCTCGTCCTCGACCTCGAAGGCCTCGCAGGCTCCGGCCCCGCGGGCGCCGAGCACGCCCACCCCGTGGGCCTCGTCCACCATCAGCCGGGCGCCGTGCGTGCGGCACAGCGCGGTGATCTCGGGCAGCGGGGCAAGGTCGCCCTCCATGGAGAACACGCCGTCGACCACCACCAGCACACCGCCGCCGTCGGACTCGGCCCGCTGCAGCATCGTCTCGAGCTTGTCCAGCCTGTTGTGGCGGAAGGGACGGATGCGGGCGCGTGACATCGACACGGCGTCGAGGATCGACGCATGGTCGCCCGAGTCGCAGATCACGGTGTCTGCCGGCTCGAGGAGCGTGCCGATCGCACCGGTGTTGGCCAGGTAGCCGGTGGTGAAGACGATCGCCTCCTCGGTTCCCATCCAGTCCGCCAGCTCGCGCTCCAGCTCGAGGTGCAGCGACAGCGTGCCGTTGAGGAAGCGGGAGCCGGTGAGGCCCGTGCCGAAACGCTCCAGAGCGGCGCGCGCGGCCTCCTTCACGCGCGGGTCGCCGGTGAGCCCGAGGTAGTTGTTCGAGCCCAGCATGATTCGCTCGCGGCCCTCCATCTCCACCACCGGGCCGGCCGGGCCCTCGAGCACGCGGAAGTAGGGCATGAGGTCGTGCTCGCGCGCCGCACGGAGCTGCTCGACGCGCTCATGGCGGCGGGCCTTGGCGAATAGATCGGTGGCGGTTGGCATGTAGGGTGCCGCGCCGTGTCTGTGGAGGTCCGACCGGTCGGGTCGCGTGCTGACCGGCGCGAGTTCGTCGAGCTGCCGTTCCGGCTGCATGCTACCGGCACCCCCTGGATCCCACCGCTGCGGATCGAGCGGAGGGTGTTCCTCAACCGGCACCTGAACGCCTACTTCAAGCACGGCGACGCGCAGCTCTTCCTGGCCCGCCGCCACGGCCGGGTGGTGGGACGCATCAGCGCACAGGTCGACCGCAACTTCAACGCCTTCCACGACAACGCCTGGGGGATGTTCGGCTTCCTCGAGACCGAGGACGACCCGGAGGCCCTGCGCGGCCTGCTGAACGCCGCGGCGGCCTGGCTGCGGCTGCGGGGCCGTGACCGGATGGTGGGCCCGATGGACTTCACCATGAACGACGAGTGCGGCGTGCTGATCGAAGGGTTCGAGCGCGAGCCGCTGCTACGCCAGTCCTGGCACCCGACCTACTACCGGCGGCTGTGCGAGGAGGCCGGTCTGGAGAAGGCCGTGGACCTCTTCATGTGGTCTTTGCACATCTCGGGGCGGGACGAGGTGATGCCGATCATCTGGGACCTCGCCGAGCAGCTCGAGCCCAAGCACGGGATAAAGATCCGCAAGATGAGCCGGCGCGGCCTGCGGCGTGATCTCGACGCCTTCGCCGAGATCTACAACGAGGCCTGGTCGCGCAACTGGGGCTTCGTGCCCTACGACGAGGAGGACCTCGACGCCTACGCCCAGGAGCTGCAGCTGGTCTTCGACCCCAACTGGTTCATGGTGGCCGAGGACAGCGACGGCCGAACGGTGGGGGTGGCCATCACCGTGCCGGACGTCAACCAGGTGCTCAAGCGGATGAACGGCCGGCTGCTGCCGCTGGGCTGGTGGCACTTCCTGCGCCGCCGCGGGATCATCGACCGCTGCCGCGTGGGGTTCCTGGGCGTCAAGCCGGCCTACCAGCACACCGGCGTGGCGGCCGGGCTGTACGCCGAGCACTTCGACATGGCCGAGACCACGCCGGTCAAGGGTGGCGAGATGGGATGGATCCTCGAGACCAACAAGGCCATGAACCGGGCCATGAAGGCCATGGGCGGGGAGATAGTCAAGCGCTACCGCGTGTACGAGCAGGACTTGTCCGGCGACCTCTGACCTTCGCCGAGATGCGCGGTAGACTCGCCCACCTGTGCCCGAGCCCGTCGCACTGCCAGAGCCCGAGGGTGACGTCAGACCGCTTCCGGTGCTGGCCGAAACTCGCCCGGTGGAGCGGCCCGGGCCCGTGTCGCTGCCGGCCGCGGTGGTGGCGGCCACCGGCGGGTTCCTGCTTGGTGTAGCCACCTTCGTGCTGGTGCGGATACTGAGGCGCCCGCGCCTGGCCGGCACGCTCCGCCTCGGGGGCCGCGGCACGCGCCGCCGTGCCGACATCGCGGCATCGCGCTCGTTTCTCGTCGACATCCATCTGCTGAAGGACCGATAACCCCGGCGCTCGAGCAAGACGTCGTGCCCGCCGGTCCCTACCGGTTTCCGGGGGCGGGCCGCGACGGTGTCCTGTTGTGCCGAGAGGGAGCCCTGGTGCGCCTCCTCCACGTGGGCGACGAGCCCGTTCGGGTGCGGGCCTGGGCGGCCGGAGGGCGGGTCCGTTTCCAGGCGGAGGCCGCCTCCCGGGAGGCGGCCGGGCTGGCCATCGAGCGTATGCGCTTCGCGCTCGGCACCGACCATGACCTGAGCGAGTTCCACCTCCGCTTTCGGCGCGATCCGCTGCTCGGGCCCGTGATCCGCCGTCGCCCCTGGGTGCGGCCCCGCCGCCGGCCCGAGCCGTTCGAGGCGCTGGCCTGGGCGATCTGCGAACAGCTGATCGAGTCCCGTCGCGCGAGCTCGATCCAGCGCCGCATCGTCCGCCGGCACGGCCGGCGCAGCGACTGCGGCACGTTGGTCGCGCCTCCCTCGGCAGCCTGGCTGGCGGGCCGCTCGCCGGCAGAGCTCGACGCCTGCGGCCTTGCCCCGAAGCGCTCGCTCGCGCTGATCCGGGCCGCGCGCGAGGTCGCCTCGGGACGGGCCGACCTCCACAACGAGCACGAGCCGGCGTGGCGGCGGCTGCGGGCGATCCCCAACATCGGCTCGTGGACGCTCGAGATGCTCGCATTCGAGGGCCAGGGGCGCGACGACCAGCTGCCGGCGCTCGACGTGGCCTACCTGAAGCTCGTGGGCCGGCTGGCCGGCTTGGGCCGGCGCGCCACCGAGGAGGAGGTGCGCACGTTCTTCGCTCCCTATGACGAGTACGCCGGCCTCGCCGGGATCTACGCGCTGAACCGGCACTACGCGGTGGGGTGACTACCATCGGAGGCAGCTATGGAGAAGCTCGATAAAACAGACAGCCAGTGGCGTGAGGAGCTCGACTCCGACCGCTTCCACATCCTCCGCCAGAAGGGCACCGAGCCCCCGTTCACCGGGGCCTACACCTACTCCAAGGCGGACGGCATGTACCGCTGCGGGGCGTGCGGCAACGAGCTCTTCCGCTCGGACACCAAGTTCGATTCCGGGACCGGCTGGCCGAGCTTCACCGAGCCGGCGGTCGCGGACGCGGTGGAGCTGCATGAGGACAAGAGCCTCGGCATGGTCCGCACCGAGGTGACCTGCGCACGCTGCGGTGGCCACCTCGGCCACGTCTTTCCCGACGGCCCGGGACCGGACGGGCAGCGCTACTGCATCAACTCGCTGGCGCTCGACCTGGACGAGAACGACAGCGGCTCAGGCCCCTGATCGATTTCCTCAACTTCGCCGCTGCGCCTCCCCCTCCACCGACGGCGGCCTACAGCCACGCTGTCACGGCGGGCGGCTTTCTCTTCGTCACGGGCCAGCTGGGGGTCGATCCGGAGACGGGCGAGCTGGTGTCGGACGACACCGGCGAACAGGCCGAACAGGTGATGCGAAACCTGGAGACCGTGTTGCGTGAGGCCGGCACGGGCATCGACCGCGCGGTGATGGGGCGCATCTTCCTGGTCGATTTCGAGGCCGACTACGCGACGGTCAACGAGGTCTACGCCTCTCGCTTCGAGGAGGGTCGCTATCCCGCGCGGACAACCGTTGGAGTGACCCACCTCGCGCTCGGAGCCGCGGTCGAGATCGACTTGATAGCGCGGCTACAGGCCTGAGCCGGGCAGCAGCTCGTTGGTGGCCGCCGCGGCCGGGTCGGGCGGCTGCTCGAGCAGTTGGTTCTCCTTCATCCAGGCCGAGAAGGCGTCCCATTGCGGCGGTGACTGCCATCCGAACGGCTTTCCCGGCGGGGGGAAGAAGAGCGGCAGCGTCACCTCCACCACGGCCCGCTGGAGCTCCGGGTCGAGGTCGGGGTTGGCCTCGAGCAGCCCGTTGATGGCCTCGTCAGGGTTCCTGCGCAGGTCGCGCGTGCCGCGAGAAAGGGCGCCGATGAAGGCGCGGAACTTGTCGCCGTCGCGCTCCAGCGCCGCGGCGTTGGCCACGAGGACCAGCTCGTTGTAGGTGGGCACGCCCGCCTGCTCCATCCGGATGATGCGCGGCTTCTTGCCCCGCAGCCGCAGCTCGGTGCCCTCGTAGTTCCAGAAGGCCCCGAGGGTGGCGTCTACCCGCCCGGTGAGAAGCGCCGGGGTGAAGCTGAAGCCCACGTTGCGCTCGGTCACCGAGTCCGGCTGCACGCCGGCCTCGAGCAGGATCGTGCGCAGATAGGCCGACTGGTAGTCGATGCCCGCCGTGCCCACGGTCTTGCCCTCGAGATCCGCGGGCGTGCGGATCTTGGCCTCCGGCAGGGAAATGATCGAGGTGAGCGGCTTCTGCACGATCGCCCCGATGCTCACGACTTCCAGGCCCTGGTCGCGGGCGCGCAGGACCTCCGGCTCGTAGGAGATCGCGAGGTCCACGCGGCCGGCTGCCACCTGCTTGATCGGTGCCGCGGGGTCGGGCGGCTGGCGGATCTCGACGTCGAGGCCGGCCTGCTCGAAGTCCCCACCGGCCTGGGCCGCGTAGATGCCGGCGTGATCGGCGTTGGGGAAGTAGTCGAGCATCAGCTCGACCCGCTTCGAGCCTGCAGGCTCCAGCTGCTCCTCCTTCTCGCCGCAGGCCCCCAGGGCCAGCGCGGCCGCGGCCAGCACGAGCATCAGCGCCGCTCTCATGCGGGGCGCTCCCGCTTGTTCCAGGGGCAGGTCACGCGCTCGAGCAGGGCCACCAGAACGAACAGTCCCACCGCCATGAGCGTCAGCAGGACGAGCCCCGCGTACACCCTCGGAGTCTGGAGCTGGTTGTTGCCGAGCAGCACCAGCCGGCCGAGGCCCTCGTCGGCGCCGGACCACTCGCCGAACACCGCGCCGATCACCGACACCGTGGCCGCCACCTTGAGACCGCTGAACAGGGCGGGGAGGGAGCCGGGCAGCTCGACGCTGCGCAGGGTCCGCAGCCGCGAGGCTCCGAGGCTGCGCATCAGCTTGAGCAGCTCCGGCTCGGTCGAGCGCAGCCCGTCGAGCAGGTTGACGGTGATCGGGAAGAAGCAGATGAGGGCCACGATGGCCAGCTTGGGGCCGAGGCCGTAGTCGAAGGCCAGCACGAAGATCGGGGCCAGCACCACCACCGGGATGGCCTGGGAGGCGACCAGCAGCGGGTAGGCCGCGTCACGCAGGGGACGGACGAGATGCATGGTCACGGCGAAGGCCACGCCGGCGGCCACGGCCACGGCCAGACCCAGCAGCACTTCCACCAGCGTCACCCAGGCGTTGTCGAGGAGCAGCGCGCGATCTTCGCGCAGCGCCTCCCAGGTCTCCACCGGCGAGGCGAGCGTGAGGTCGTCGACCGATTCGAGCGAGGCCACGCCCTGCCAGACGAGCACGAAGCCGGCGAGCAGCGCGAGCGCGAGCAGGACCCGGGTCATCCGCGCAACGCCTCCAGCGCCCGCGCGCGCAGCTCGAGCAGGTGCGGGTCGGTGACCGAGCGCGGACGGGGCGCCTCCACACCCAAGGTGGCCACGATCCGCCCCGGCCGGGGCGACATCACCGCCACCCGGTCGGCGAGGAAGACCGCCTCCTCCACGTCGTGGGTCACCAGCAACGTGGTGCGAGGCTCGGTGATCAGCGCGCCCGCCAGCCACTCCTGCATGTCCGCGCGGGTGATGGCGTCCAGGGCCCCGAAGGGCTCGTCGAGGAGCAGCACCGGCCGGCCGGGCAGCAGGGTGCGCAGGAAGGCCACCCGCTGTCGCATGCCCCCGGACAGGGCCGCCGGGCGCGCCCGCTCGAACCGGGCCAGACCGAAGCGCTCGAACAGCGGCTCGGCGCGACGGCGCGCCTCGGCCCGGCGGACGCCCTGGCTCTCGAGCGCGAGCGCGGCGTTGCCCAGCGCGTCGCGCCAGGGGAGCAGGAGGTCGCGCTGGGGCATGTAGGCGCAGGCGCGGCGGCGCGCCTCCGCCTGGCCGGCCCCGGCCACGGTCACCGCTCCCGTGTCGGGCTCCTGAAGGCCGGCCACCAGCTCCAGGAGCGTCGATTTCCCGCAGCCCGACGGGCCCACGACGGCGAGCACCTCTCGGGGCCGCAGCTCCAGGTCGAGGTTCTCCAGGGCCGCCAGTGCGCCGAAGCGCCGGCCGACGCCCCTGAGTGTCACGCCTGTATCGGAAAAAGAAAGAGGCTCCGTTGCGGGAGCCTGGGCCTCTGTCTGCATTGCTCCCTCCGCGGGCATTACCCCACAGGTTCGAAGGGTCAGCGCCGGGCGGCCGTCCCACCACCAAGGGCGCTATCTCAGCCCGCTTGCCCGCGAGCCCCCCTGACTTGTCGTGGGCTGCAGTCTACCGCCCCGGCGCGTGGATCTCCGCTATCGCGTTCACGAACGTCTCCAGCTGCTTGGTCGTCCAGCACTCGAAGACGCCGTCGCAGTGGGGCTCGTAGGTCGACATCACCGAGTCGCCGTAGTTCCAGTAGAGGCGGGGCTCCGGGTTGATCCAGAAGGTGTGACCGGCGCCCTGCGCCACGCGTCCGAACACGTTCGCGTGGGGCTCGCGGCCGTTGGTGCGGGCGTCGCCCAGCACGATCACAGTCGACCGGGGATCGAGATCGTCGGCCACGTTGTCCAGGAACTCGAGCCAGACGCGGCCGTAGTCGGTGTAACCGGAGACGTCGGCCACGCCGGCGTCCGTGGCGATGCGGCGCGACACGGCCGCGAACGAGCGCTCACGCTCGAACACGTCGGTGACCTCCGATATCCGCTCGACGAACACGAACGAGCGCAGCTTGCGGAACTGGTCGTGCAGGGCGTGGAGCACGGAGAGGAAGAAGACGCTGGCGCTCGTGACGCTGGTGGAGACATCGCAGAGCACGTACAGCTCGGGCCGCCGCGGCCGCCGGGGCCGGTACTTGAGCTCGAGCGGGACGCCGCCGGTCTGGAGCGAGGCCCGGAGCGTGCGGCGAACGTCGATCTGCCAGGAGCGGCGGCGGCCGCGGTGCTCGCGGCCGTGCGAGGCCAGGCGCTTCTTCAGCTGGGCCACCACGCGGTGCACCTGGGAGAGATCCTGGGCCGGGTTGGAGGGCAGCGCGCGGTCCAGCTCCCGCAGCGGCCGGGCCGGCGGCAGGGAGCGGGTGCGCTCGATCATCTGACGCTCCAGCTCGGCCCGCACGTGGCGCTCGAACTCCTGCAGGCCGTCGCGGGGCACCGCGTCCGGGTCGGGCAGCTCGGCCCCCGCCTTCTCGCTGCGCAGACCGAGCGTGCGCCGGATGCGCTGCACGTCGACCCCGATCACGCCCGAGCCCTCCCCCTGACGCCCGAAGGCGGCGATGGCCAGGCGGGCCAGGTCGCGCATCTCGCCGTCGGAGCCGGCCCGGATGGCCTCGCGGATCCGCTCGCGCAGGCCCTCGAGGTCGAGTTGCTCCGCGCCCTCGAAGCGCTCCTCGCGCAGCCCGCGGTCGACCGCCTCGCGCTCGGCCGCCCGGAAGAAGAAACGCTCGAACAGCACGTCCAGCACGTGCCGGTCCTCCTGCGACTTGGCCAGCGTGGCCGCCAGCGCCTCGCGGAAGTCCTCGCGCGAGGTCCAGCTCACGGCATCGAGCGCGTGGAAGGCGTCCAGCAGCTCGGAGGTGCCCACGGCCACGCCTTCGGTACGGAGCTCGTCGGCGAATTCCAGCAGGCGGGGAGCCATCCCGGCCGGGCCGGGGGCCGGCGGCATCCCCCCGTAGAGGGCCGGGTTAGTGCCTCGGTGCGAGGATGCCATCGCCGAGCTTCACCCCCACCCGCTCGGCCACCAGGTCCAGGTCGGTGCGGTGTTTGACGATTATCGACAGGGTCCGCTCGAGCAGCGCCTGATCGATGTCCTCGGCTCCCAGCAGGAGCAGCGCGCGCGCCCAGTCGATCGACTCGGCGATCGACGGCGGCTTCTTCAGGTCGAGGGCCCGCACCATGTGAATCACCTCGACCAGCTTGCGCGCCATCTGCTCGCTCAGCTCGGGGGCGTGCAGGCGCACGATCTCGAGCTCCCGCTCCACGCTCGGGTAGTCGAGCCAGAGGTAGAGGCAGCGTCGCTTGAGCGCCTCGGTCAGCTCGCGCGAGTTGTTCGAGGTCAGGAGCACGAGCGGACGAGTGCGGGCCTCCACCACGCCCAGCTCGGGGATCGAGATCTGAAAGTCGGACAGGACCTCGAGCAGCATGGCCTCGAACTCCTGGTCGGTCTTGTCGATCTCGTCGATCAGCAGCACCACCGGCTCGCCGGCGGTGATGGCGTTCAGCAGCGGGCGAGCGAGCAGGAAGTCCTCGCCGAAGATGTCGTCCTTGACCTCGCCCCAGCCGGCGTCCGCGGCCTCGGTCTGGATCCGCAGCAGCTGCTTGCGGTAGTTCCACTCGTAGAGCGCCTTGGCCTCGTCGAGCCCCTCGTAGCACTGGAGACGGATCAGCGGGCGTCCCGTCGCGCGGGAGACCGCCTTGGCCAGCTCGGTCTTGCCCACCCCGGCCGGACCCTCGACCAGCACCGGCTTGTCCAGCCGGCCGGCCAGGAAAGACACGAGGGCGGCCGGCTCGTCGGCCAGGTAGCCGACCTCGGCCAGGCGGTCGCGGGCCTGCTCGATGGAGCCGAAGTGGTCGCTCACCGCACTAACGATACTTTCGCCCCTTGCGCGCTTCGCTTGTTCTGGCCACGGTCTCGCCCACCCTTCTGCTCGCCCTGATGGGCCTGGGCTTTCTGACCGGGATCCTCGGCCACCTGGCGCAGTCCCGGCCGCTGATCGCGCTGGGGGTGGGGCTGGTGTTCGGAGCCACCGTGCTGCTGCCGATCGCTTACCGGATCTAGCCGCTTGCGGCGCGGAAAACGGGCTGGGGAGGGAGGGGGTCCATGAAGAAACGTCCCATAGTGGGACGGAAGTGCAGGGACCCCCTCGCGGGGTCCGCGTCCCATCAGCGCGGCGCCTGAACGAACCCCTCCCGCCAGCTCGCCCAGTGCGGCTCCCATCCGAGCTCGCGCCGCGCCTTGGCGTTCGACGCGCCCCTCAGGTCGGTGGCCATGACGGCCACGAAGCGGCCGGCCACGAGCCGGGCCAGCCACACCGGGATCCGCAGCGGCCGCGAGGCGCCGTTCGCCGCGGCGAACACGGGCAGCCACTGCCGCATCTCGGCCGGCTCGTCGTCGACGATGTTGTACACGCCGGGTGCCCCGCGCTCCACGGCGGCGACGGTGGCCGCGGCGGCGTCGTCGGTGTGGATGAAGGACGAGAGTCCGGTTCCCGGCCCCACGACCGGGAAGCGGCGGCGGCGCACGTCCGCGGTCATGCTGCCGTCGGCGCCGTAATAGGTCCCGGGACCGTAGAACCAGCCGTACCGCAGGACGACTCCGTCGGCGTCCAGCACCCGCCGCTCCATCTCGGCGATCGTCGCGACGGCGGTACCGAACGGCTCGGGCGCGTCGCTGAAAAGCGGATCGTCCTCGGTCTTTATCGGTCCGCCGACGGGGGCGTAGGAGAAGGCGACGCTCTGGCAGACGACCCGGGCGCCAGTCGCGCGCGCCGCCTCCACCAGCGTCCGGGTGGCCTCCCGGCGCACCCGGTTGGTGGCGTCGTAGAGGGCTGAGTTGCGGGGCTCGAAGCGGTCGGGGAGAGCGGTCAGCTGGTGGACCACCACTTCGGGGGCGGCCTCGGCCACCGCGGCCTGAAGCGCCGGGGCGTCCAGCGCGTCGCACACGGCGGCGCGGGCGCCGGCGGCACGGATCTGATCGGCCCGGGACTCCGACCGGGTGGTCCCCGTCACCTCGTGACCGGCGTCCACGAGCAGCGGGATCAGCGGGCGGCCGATCGCCCCCGTGGCGCCGGCGACGAAGACCCTCACGCCGCGGCCCTTCGCTCGCTCTGCAGCATCCACGCCAGCAGCACCGCGGCCAATCCCAGCGACACGGCGTTGGCGGGCCCGAGCCACGACGGCTCGGCCTCGCCCACGTCGAGAAGGTGGTTGAAGGTGTGCAGCCCGTACTGGATCAGCGCTAACGCGAGCAGCGGCACCCGCCAGGAGCTGCGCCCGACCGCGAGCAGCGCGGCGGCGCCCAGGGCGAGGTACCAGGTGGCCATGTCGGCCATGTAATGGTCGTTGCGCACGCCGTAGGGGCCGATCTCCTCGAAGAAGAAGCCGGGGGTGAGCCAGAGGAGCGCGCCCAGAAGCAGCTGCGAGCAGGCAAAGACGATCAGGAGGGCTCTCATGGCTGGATTGTGGCGCGTGGGCTCAGCCGCGGCGGGCGGCCAAACCGATCCCGTCGCCCACCGGCAGCACACAGGCCAGCCAGCGATCACTGCGCAGCAACTCGGTGTTGAGAAGCCGCGCCGCCGCCAGCGACTCCGGGTTCCAGCCGGTCTCCGCGCCCGCGGGAAGCGCCACCTCGCCGAGCATCAGCAGGTTGTCGACCACCATCAGGGCGCGCTCCGAGAGCAGCTGGCTCGGCGAGCTCGATGTAGCGCCCGTACTCGCCCTTGGTGGCGTCGACGAACAGCAGGTCGAACGGCCCGTCAAGCCGGCCGATGGTCTCCAGTGCGTCCCCCTCGATCAGCTCCACCCGTTCGGCCACACCGCCGCGCTCGAGGTAGTCGCGGGCCTGCGAGGCGCGCTTGGGATCACGCTCCAGAGTGACCACCCGCCCCTGCTCGAGCTGCTCGGCCATGTGCAGGGTGCTGTAGCCGATGGCGGTTCCCACCTCCAGCACCACGGGGTCGAGCGCCCGGCAGAGGGCGGCCAGGAAGCGGCCGGTCTCCCACTGAACGATCGGCACGGACTTGCGCTCGGCCATCGCCTCCATCTCGGCCATCAGCGGCGACCGCTCCGGCTGCAGCTGACGCAGGTAGCGCTCCACCTGGGCGTCGAGGATCGGCACGGCGGGCAGGCTACCCTGACCGCATGAGCGGCACCGTTGAGGGCATTCACGTCTCGACCGAGCACGAGCGGCTGCCGGAGCCCGTGCAGGCGGTGGAGGTGACCGAGGATGGTGTGCGCGGGGATCGCTACTTCGGTGAGCGCAACCTCACGCTGATCGAGGTGGAGGCGATCGAGAGCTTTGTCGCCGAGACGGGCATCGAGCTGACCGCCGCGGAGTCCCGCCGTCAGGTCCTGACTCGGGGCATCCGTCTGAACGACCTGGTGGGCCGGCGCTTTCTCGTCGGCGAGGTGGAGTGCGTGGGCGAGGAGTGGTGCGAGCCCTGCAGCCACCTCCAGGGCCTGACCCGGCCCGGGGTGCTGCCCGGCATGGTGCACCGGGCGGGCCTGCGGGCCGACATCGTGAGCGGCGGCCGGATCGCCGTGGGCGACCCGGTCACCGATTCCTAGAGCACCAGCCGCATCAGGAGGTTTCGGCCGCCGAAGGCATCGGACCGGTTGGAGAAGCCCACCGACTCGTACAGCGCGAGCGCGGCCGGGTTGTCCTCGTTGACGTCGAGCTCGATGCGCACGCAGCCGCGTTCACGCGCCCGGGCCACCGCGGCCTCGGTGAGCTCGCGGCCCAGACCGGCGCCGCGGGCCTCCTCGTGGACGTACAGGTCCTCGAGCAGGCAGTCCTCGCCGTCGTGCCACACCCCCCAGCGGTAACGCAGCTGGCAGATCCCCACGGGCGGGTCGCCGGCGAGCAGGTACTCGCAGCCCGGATCGGACAACAGCCGGCGCGCGCTCTTCTCGAAGCTCTCGGTCGGAGGCCCATCGCGTCCCAGCCAGTCGCGGAAGGAAACGAGGAGCCCGGCGACAGCGTCGGCGTCGGCGGGTGTGGCGAGTCGGACCGCGGTCATGTGGGCAGTATTCTCACGCCTCGGTCCCGACGTCGAGATGGGGGTGGAGATGGCCGAGCTGATTGAGGTGCCCTCGGGGCTCGAGGGGGTCATCGCGTTCGACACCTCGATCGCCGAGCCGGACAGGGAGGGCGGCTCCCTTCGCTACCGCGGCGTGGACATCGAGGAGCTGGTGGGCCGGGTGACGTTCGAGAAGGTGTGGGGGCTGCTCGTCGACGGCGAGTACGAGCCAGGGCTGCCGCCCGCCGAGCCGCATCCGCTTGCGGTGCGCACCGGCGATCCGCGGGTCGACCTGCAGGCGGCGCTGGCGATGCTCGCTCCGGAATGGGGCCTCGAGCAGCTGATCGACGTGTCCGACCAGCAGGCCCGCGACGACCTCGCCCGCGTGTCGGTGATGGCGCTCTCGTTCGTGGCCCAGTCGGCGCGCGGCGTCGGTCGGCGCCCCATCCCGCAGCGCGAGATCGACCGGGCGACCTCCATACCCGAGCGCTTCCTCATCCGCTGGCGTGGTGAGGCCGATCCGCGCCACGTGAAGGCCATCGACGCCTACTGGACCTCCGCGGCCGAGCACGGGATGAACGCCTCCACCTTCACCGCCCGGGTGGTGGCCTCCACCGGCGCCGACGTGGCCACCGCGCTCTCGGGCGCCGTGGGCGCGCTCTCGGGGCCGCTCCACGGCGGGGCGCCGTCGCGGGTGCTGAAGATGCTCGACGAGGTCGACCAGAGCGGCGACGCGGAGCGCTACGTCAAGGACGCTCTCGACCGCGGCGAGCGCCTGATGGGCTTCGGGCACAGGGTGTACCGGGCCGAGGACCCTCGCGCTCGGGTGCTGCGCCGCACCGCGCGGGAGATCGGGGCGCCACGGCTCGAGGTGGCCGAGCGCCTGGAGGAAGTGGCCCTGGCCGAGCTGCAGGCCCGGCGGCCAGACCGGGTGCTGGCCACGAACGTGGAGTTCTGGTCGGCCGTGGTCCTCGACTTCGCGGACGTGCCGGCGCCGCTGTTCACCCCGCTGTTCGCCTGTGCGCGGGTAGGCGGCTGGGCGGCGCACATCATGGAGCAGAAGCGCGAGGGCCGCCTGATCCGGCCCTCGGCCCGGTATGTCGGCCCCGAGCCCCGCTCCGCGGAGTCGGTGAACGGGGCGGGACCGGCTTAGCCGCAAGCAGCTGGCTCGGCCGGCTGCGCGCGGATGGCTTAGGATCGACCGATGGCCCAGATCGACCGCCGCGAGTTACTGGCCGGTGGTGCCGCCGGACTGATCGCCGGGGCCCTTCCGCTCGAGGCCAGCGCGCTCGAGCGGCTGCTCGCCGAGCCGGCCGCGCTGCCCCGGCCCGCGGCCCGCGCGCTGCGCGCGGCCGTGCGGGGCCCGGTGATCTTCCCGCGCAGTCCGGGCTACAACGCCGCCCGGGCGGTCTACAACCTGCGCTTCGCCGGCGTCCGGCCCGAGGCCGTGGTCCAACCGCGCGATACGCAGGACGTCCAGGCGATCGTGCGCTGGGCCGACCGGTTCAACGTCCGCCTGGTGGCCCGAAGCGGCGGGCACAGCTACGCGGGCTACTCCACGCTGGGCAACGGCGTGGTGGTGGACCTGAGGCGCCTGCGCGGCATCCGGGTGGCGAGCGGGCGGGCCACGATCGGCGCGGGGGCGCAGCTGATCGACGTCCAGCGTGCGCTCACACGGAGGGGCCTCTCGACACCGTCCGGCTCCTGTCCCTCGGTCGGGATCGCCGGGCTCACGCTGGGCGGTGGCCACGGCCTCGCCGGCCGGCGGTTCGGGCTGACCACCGACAACCTGCTGGCGGCCACGATCGTGACGGCCGACGGTCAGATCCGCCAGATCGACGCCGACAGCAACGAGGACCTCTACTGGGCCTGTCGCGGCGGAGGCGGGGGCAACTTCGGAATCGTCACAAGCCTCACTCTGCAGACGCATCGCGCCCGCAGCGCGGCCTACTTCTTCGTGAGCTGGCCCTGGGGCGCGGCGAGCGAGGCGCTTGCGGCCTGGCAGAACTTCGCCCCCGGGGCGCCGCCGGCACTCACCTCGATCTTCAGCCTGGGCACCAGCGGCGGGTCCGGATCGCCGCGCGTGACCGCGCTCGGCCAGTTCTTCGGCTCACCGTCCGCCCTGCGGCGGCTGGTGCGGCCGCTGGCCCGGGTGAGTGGCGCACAGGTGAGCGTGGGCCAGGAGTCCTATTTCAACCTCGTCCTCCGCTGGGCCGGCTGCTCCGACGAGGGTTACCGGGCGTGCCACACCCGCGGCACCAGCCCCGGCGGCCAGCTCCCGCGCGCCTCGTTCTTCGCCAAGTCGGACTACTTCGACCAGAAGCTGCCCGCCCGCGGCCGGCAGACCATGATCAACTGGATCGAGCGCCGCCAGCGCAACCCTTCACTGGGATCGGGCGCTCTTCTGCTCGACGCCTACGGGGGCGCCTACAACCGCCCCGCTGCGGACGCCACGGCCTTCGTCCACCGCGACATGTTGTTCTCCCTCCAGTACGGCGCCTACTACACCGGGGGCGCCCGGGGCGCGAGCAAGTCCTGGATCAACGGCGTCTGGCGCGCGCTGCGGCCCTTTGTGTCCGGCCAGGCCTACCAGAACTACATCGATCCGCAGCTGACCAACTGGCAGCAGGCCTATTACGGCTCCAACCTGGCCCGGCTGCGCCAGATCAAGCAGGACGTGGACCCCGACTTCCGCTTCCGCTTCCGCCAGGCCATTCCGCCGGCTTCCTGAGGGGACGCTCAGCCCTCCGAGGGCGGCAGGCGCTGCGTCTCGGCGTCCTCGGCCAGGTGCAGCTGCTCGCCCGGCGCCGGCTCGTAGGGCTCGAACTCGGGCGGGGGCAATGGCTCGGTCTCGTCCTCGTCCTCCGCGGCCCGGCGGGGGCGCGGGGCAGGCTCGGGTGGAGGCTGCGGCGCCGGTGTCTGTTTTCCGGGCGGCAGGTCGTCGGGCGGGCGCTTGGCTCGCTCACGGGCGCCGGCGAGAAACAGGATGGCGGCGCAGGCCAGGGCCAGGAGGTTTTGACCGAGCGGACGGTCGAACAGGCGAACGACGATCAGGACACCGGCCCAGATCCCGGCTGCGGCGATAACGGTGCCGTCGCCGAACGGCAGGTGGAACCGGCGACCGCCGGCCCGGGCCCGCAGCAGCGCGAGCACACCGAGAGCGAGCAGGATCTCGGCCGCCTCCACGAACGAGAAGGGCCCGAAGGTGCTGATCACGAGCAGCACCGCGCCGATCGCCGCGGCCTTCTGCTCGGTGTTCAGCAGGCGGAAGGCCCGCAGGACGCCGCGAAGCCTGTCAGCCATCGTCGAGCGGGCGCCGGCCCGCGAACCCCGCATCCGGCGCATGCCAGAACCCGATCTCGTCCTCGCCCTCGCGCCAGCAGAGGTAGATCTCCTGGCCGTCGCGCAGCGACGGGAAGTCCACCAGGCCGCGATCGAGGTCACGCAGGACCAGGTCGCGCTCCCGCAGCTCGAGCATCGATTCGCGCAACTCGAGAAAGCCCTCGGAGACCGTTCGGCCGGGGGTGCCGCCTCCGTTGGTCGCGCCCGCCTCGGCGAGCGCCTCGCGGGCCTCGCGATCGCCCAGCCGGTCGCGGGCCGCTCGCATCACCTCGATCAGCTCCTTGACCCGCGGCAGCAGGGCGGTGGCCTGCTCGAGGGTGTAGTGGCGCGAGTGGAGCCGCTCGTCGCTCACGCCGCCGCGCGGGCGCCCTCGCGGAGGCGGCGTGCGAGCAGCGCCGCATCGGCCTCGGGCACGGTGCGCAGCTGCCCCTGGAAGGCGAGCTGCCAGTGCGCGGCCGGCCACTTGCGGACGTGCTCGAGCTCGCCTGCGAGCTCAACCGCAGGCACGAACTCCTCCTCCTCGAGCACCACTTCGGGCTCGGTTGCGAAGCGCCAGGGGTAGGGATCGGGCTTGCCGGGCTTGCCGGGCCACAGCTTGGAGCGGTCCTCGTACATCTCACCGGTCACCCGGACCATGCCCCCGAAGGCCTGAAGCCCGGTGACGTAGAACACGATCCTGTCGCCAGGCTCGATCTGCTCGGCCATGCCGCGCCGGCCCTCCTTGGCTCCGATCACCCGAAATCCGTGCTCACGTGTGGCGCGTAAATTCTCCAGCGATCCGGTGAGCACCCAGGTCTTGGCCACCGTCCGTAGGTTAACGCGCCCCTTTGTACTGTTCGGGCCAATGGCAGACGACGAGATCGATCTCATCGGACCCGACGACGTGGCCTACCGGCTGGACCTGACCCCGGCGCAGCTGAAGATCACCTGGACCGCGCTGAAGTCCTACGCGGACGACTTCGGACGCGACGAGCGCGAGGTGCAGGCCATCGCGCACGAGGTGCTGGCCAAGCTGCCCGACGAGCACGCCATCCGCAGCATCGATATCGCACGGGGCCGGCGGTAGCACCTCCGTGTCCTCGGACCTCACCCGACGCGACCTGATCAGGGCCGGGGGCGCCGGTGCTGCCGGCTTCGCGCTGCTCGGGTCGAGCGCCTGCTCCGACGACGAGCCCGGATTCCGCCGGGCGAAGGCGCCGCCGGGAGCCCAGAACGTGGTCGTGGTGGTGATGGACAGCCTGCGCATGGACCACATCTACGGTCGCCGGGCCCGCACGGAGCGGATGGACGCGTTCGCCGGTGAGGCCTTGCGCTTCTCCAACGCCTACCCCGAGGGGATGCCCACGATCCCGGCCCGGCGCGCGATCATGTCCGGCAAGCGGACCTTCCCCTTCCGGGGCTGGAAGGAGTACGACCAGCTGCCGCCCGAGCCCGGCTGGGAGCCGGTGGGCAGCGACGGCGAGATGTTCACCGAGTTCCTGCGCCGCCGCGGCTGGACGGTCGGGTACGTGACCGACAACCCCCACCTGCTGCTCCCCGTGCATCGCCGCTTTCGCGCGACCTTCGACCGCGTCGAGCTCGTCGACGGCCAGGTGCCGGTGCGGCGGAAGCCCAAGCGGCGGGTCTCGCAGGCGGAGGTGGACCGGCATCTCCCACGCTCCATGCGTGGTGGCCGGGCGGAGCCGCGCATGCGGGCCTACCTGGCCTCCAACCCGCGCATCCGGCCGGAGGACGACTTCAACGCGGCCAAGGTCTTCGGCGAGGGCATGGCGTGGATCGACTGGGCTCGCACCCGGCAGCCGTTTGCGCTGGTGGTGGACTCGTTCGACGCCCACGAGCCCTGGGACGCCCCCCGGCGGCTCATCGACATCTACGGCTCCGCGCGCCCGCACGGGGTCGAGCCGATCCAGCCGTTTCCCACCCCCGCCGGTCTCACCCGCGAGCTCGAGCTGACCCGCGGTCTGCTCCGGCGCATGCGGCAGCTCTACGCCGCCGAGGTGACGCTGATCGACGTATGGCTGGGCCACTTTCTCGACCGGCTGGCCAACCTCGGGCTGGCCGAGAACACCGTCGTGGTGCTGGTCTCCGATCACGGGGTGCTGCTCGGCGAGTACGGCTGGGTGGGCAAGCGCTACTCGGAGATGCACGAGGAGCTGACCCACGTGCCGCTGATGATCCGCCACCCCGGCGGCAAGGCCAAGGGCCGCACGAGCAACTACCTCGCCTCCACGCACGACATCGGCCCGACCGTGCTGGCGATGTTGGGCTTCGAGGCGCCGAAGCGAATGAACGGCGTGGATCTGTCACCGCTGTTCGACGGCACCCGGCCGCGCAAGCGGCGCACCTACCGCACCGCCAGCTACAGCGATTACGTGAACGCCTCCGACGGCCGCTGGCTGCTG
Organism: uncultured Thermoleophilaceae bacterium; assembly: GCA_963772945.1. Lineage (GTDB taxonomy): Bacteria > Actinomycetota > Thermoleophilia > Solirubrobacterales > Thermoleophilaceae > JACVRW01. The sequence continues at coordinate 49,822 of CAVYZJ010000005.1, forward strand.
ATCTCGGACAACCGGGGCAAGGACAAGCGCCTGTACCGAATAGGGCGAGAGGGACGCAACGTGGCCGCCCGCTACCCACGTCAGGTCCGGCGCATGTGGAGATTGATCAAGCGCGACGCCGGCCCCAAGGGCCTGCCGCGCTTTCCGGCTTAGCCGGCGGAAGCCATCCGGGGGGCTCGCGCCCCCCGGGCCCCCCGGTGGCGCCTGGCCGGCCGCTGGTCCTTCAGTCGATCGGGATGTCCTCCACCTCTGGCTCGCGCCGGGGGTCGTCCAGGCGCTCGAGGTACCAGTCGATCAGGGAGCGCAGCGTGAGCAGGAACTCGCGGATCAGCTTCGTCAGCTGGGCGTCGAGCTCGCGCGGCGTGGCCCGCCGGAGCGCGTCGAGCAGCACGAACAGGCCGGTCGGGTCGAAGGGGCGTCCGTGGGGGGGAGGTGGCGCCGCCGGGTCGGGCGGCGGTTGCTCGTGCCCGCCCGAGTCAGCCGGGTCGGTGTTCATCGCGTTCCCTCTCGAAGACGATCTCGAGCCTTCCGTCCGCGAAGCGGGCGCCGCTCGTGGCGTAGGCCGAAAGGGCGGGGGGCAGCAGGATCGTCCGCTTCTGGGCGCCCACCCTGACGATCACCTCCAGGCCGATCTTCTTCAGCTCGAGCTCCTCGCGGGTGGCCAGGGGGAGCGGCAGGCTCAGGGTGGCCCGGCCGTTGTCGGTCACGAGCTCCTGCGAGAGCTCCTCGTGCAGCACCTCGGAGGGGTCCAGGCCGCCGAAGACCGCGGAGGCGAGCCGGTCGAGCATCTCGGGCCCGGCCACCTCGCGCTCGAAGAGCGGTCCCTGGAGGATGGGCACGGGCTCGAACGCCGAGCGGACGAGCTCCATCTGCCTGCCCTGCACGTCGCGCCAGCCCGCGAAATAGCCTTCCGAGGCCTCCTCGGGCAGCACGCGGTTCACCACGATCGCGTCGGTGAGATAGCCGTAGAGGTTCAGGTAGGTGAAGGTCCGCATCGCCTCCTTGACCACCATGCGGTCGAGGCTGGTCACGAGCCGCACGCTGGTGAGGGCGCGATTGCGCAGGATGCCGTTCATCGCCACGAGGTTGCGCGCCAGGCGCTCGACGTCCTCGAAGACGCCGTCGCCGGGCAGCGGCACGTCGAACAGCGTGCGGGCAAGGGGGGCGAGCTTGCGCTGTGAGGGCAGGATGCGCTCGAGCCACCAGGTGACCACGTCGGGGAACGAGAGCAGCCGCAGCGTCTCGCCGGTCGGCGCGCAGTCGACGATCACGCAGTCGAAGCGGCCCTCCTCGTGGTGGCGCTTGATCTGCAGAAGGGAGAAGAGTTCGTCCATGCCCGGCGGCACGGTCAGCTCCTCGGCCGAGATGTGGTCCACCCCCCGCTCGGCCAGCAGGTCTCCGAGCCAGCCCTGCACGCCGTGCCAGTGGCGCTCCATCTCCTCCTGCGCCTGGACCTCCTGGCCGAACAGGTTCGGCGCGGCCGGGGTGGGGTCGGCGCCCAGCTCGACCTCGAGCGAGTCGGACAGGCTGTGCGCGGGATCGGTCGAGAGGACCACCGTGTGGAGTCCCGCGGCGGCGCAACTCCGCGCCGTGGCGGCCGCCACGCTGGTCTTGCCGACCCCGCCCTTCCCGGTGTACAGGATGGTGCGGGGCGCCATGGAGGCGAGAGACTAGTCGCTTACTCGACGGCGATCTCGCCCGTCACGCGGTCGCGCTTGCCCAGGCCGGTGCGCAGCTCCTTGGCGGCCAGCCGGATGCTGTAGAAGCCGGGCGAGCGCGGCCGCCAGGCAAAGGAGCCGTTGCCGCGCCGGAAGGTGGCGAGGCGCTCGAACGCGAGGTTGGCGCCCTTGTACACCTTCACCTCCACGGCCGACAGCTTGCTGACCGAGAAGCGGATGCTCGTCCACTCGCCGGGTGCGGCCAGCTCCGGTCCCACGAGGCGCAGCTCGGGCGGGTCGACCTGGTAGCCGCGGTAGCGGCGCGCATAGTCGCAGTACAGATCGCCCAGGCGGCGGCTGCACATGCTGGCCAGGAACTCGCGCAGCAGCTCGTGGTAGTCGGAGGTCGACTCCGCGCCCGCGTACGAGTAGCGCGACCAGTCGCCGACGTCGCTCAGGGGCACCTCGGCGCGCGCCTCCGGCTCGCCCCGAAGGTACAGCCGCTCGGCACGCGTGTCGCCGGTGAGCTTGAAGTAGTCGTGGAGCCCGATCAGCGACTGCAGGAACGCGTTGAAGATGTACAGGCGAGGGGCGAAGGAGTACTGGAGATAGTGCACTCCGCCGCCGGGGCCGCGGGTCTTCACTCCTCTGGGCGGCCGGGCCGAGAAGGCCCCGAGCGCCCGCTTCGCGGCGCTGGCGTAGGCGGGCTCGCCGAGCAGGTCCGCGGCTCGGCCCAGGGCCTGGATACCCGTGGCCTGGGCCATGCCGCTCATCCAGGGGGGCGAGCCGCCACCGAAGTGGAACAGGTACTCCCAGGCGACGAAGCGGCGCCCGCGCGCCGCGCCGAGCTCGTTCATCTCGTCGAGCAGCTCACGCAGGGCGCCGGGGTCGCACTCGGGCTCCTCCCGTACGCAGAATCCGTGGAGCGCGTTGGCCTTCTTGAACGTGGACAGCGGGTGGATCTGCAGGCCCTCGCCAGGGAAGTACTGGAACAGGATCTGACTGCCCCGGAAGCTGATCTGGTCGCCGGCCGCCGGATAGGGCAGGCGGCGCCAGTACTGCCGGTTGCGCTCGATCTGCAGGAAGGCCGCCGGCATGCGCGTGGGGGTGAGGAGACCGGAGAGCGCCAGCGCCTCGACGGAGTCCACGACGTAGCGCAGCTGGGTGTCCCGGGCGCCGCTCAAAGACCGAAGCGCGCGCACCCCGCGGACATACCAACGCCGCCAGCGGCGCCGGTCGCTGGAGGCGATGGCGTCCTTCGCCACGGCCCGCCCCAGCGCCCGGTAGAGCGAGCGGCGGGCCTTGCCCCGCCCGGCCGCGGCGCGCGCCTGGCGCCAGGCCGCGGCGCTGCGGGCCGCATGGGCGCGGGTGCTCGCGGAGGCGGCCCCGGCCAGGCCCGGCAGCTCGCGCCCGCCCTCGGGCGCGCCGAGGGCGATCTCCGCGCGCGTGGGCACGGACGGGTCGTTCACCCGTTGGGCGTTCGGTCCGTCGACCACGATCACCGGGGCCGCCTGAGCGGCCCCGCAGGTGAGCGCGATCGCCAAGAGGGCGAGGGCCAATGTGCGTCGGATGTACCCCATCGAGGTCTCCAACGGGAATGATGACCACGAGTTGCGGTATGCACCACGTGTGGGTCGGGACGCCCACACGCGCCTAGTACCCTGCCCTGGGTGCGCCGTCGGTTGTTCGTGCTTCTGTTCGCTGCCGTGGCGCTCGCATCGTGCGGCGGGGGCGGCAGCGATGCGGCGGACACCGAGGACCTGCTCGACCGCGCCTTCGGCGCCGACATAGGCAGCGCAGACCTGCGGCTGGAGGCCGAGCTCGAGCTGGAGGGCAGGGCCGGCCTCGACCGTCCGCTGCGCATAGAGGCCTCGGGGCCGTTCCGCGGCCACCCCGGCAAGCTGCCGTCGGCCGACCTCGAGTTGAAGATCGGGGCCGAGGGAGGGGGCCAGACCGTGACCACCGGCTTCCTCTCGACCGGCGACCGGGCCTTCCTGAAGTTCCAGGACGTCTACTACGAGCAGTCGCAGGCGGCGGTGCGGCGGGCGAACCAGGCTCTCGGCGAGGGCAAGCGCCGGCGCGGTTCGCTGCGCTCGCTCGGCCTGAACCCGCGCGCCTGGCTCGTCGCCGCGGTGGACGAGGGGGAGGAGGAGGTGGCGGGCGTGACCACACGGCACCTGTCCGGCCGGCTCGACGTCGAGGCGCTCCTGCGCGACCTCAACCGTTTCGCGCGCCGCTCGGCGCCCGCGGTGGAGGGAGCGGCGGGCGAGGAGCCGCCGGAACCTCTCAGCCGGGAGGACATGCGTGAGCTTGCCGCGCTGGTGGAGGACCCGACCTTCGACGTCTACGTGGGGGTCGACGACGATCTCATCCGGCGGATCTCCGGTCGCATCGAGCTGAACGTGCCGGAGGCCGAACGCTCGGAGCTGGCGGAGCTCGAGGCCGGCCGGCTCGTCTTCTCGGTCGAGCTCGCCGACGTCAACGGCGACCAGCAGATCGAGGCGCCCGCGCGGGCGCGCCGGCTCTCCACCCTGAACGGGAAGCTGGGGAGCGGCGGTCTTTTGGGCGGCCTCGCGGGTCTCGCCGGCCCGGACGACTCGACGACCGATCCACCCTCCGGCACGCCCACGCCCGCGGACCCCGACGCCGATGAGCTCGGGCCGGAGACCGAGGACTTCCGCGATTACGCGGACTGCCTGGAGGAGACCAGGCCGGAGGACACCGAGGCGCTCCAGCGCTGCGCCGACCTGCTCGAACAGCCCTGACGTCTTAGACCGGCGCCGCCAGCTTGCGCAGATCCTGCTCCGGGTCGATCCCCCAGCGCTCGGCCAGGGCCGCCTGCGCGGGGGCCAGGGCCCAGCGGTCTGCCCGCTCGTCGCCGTCGTGGTCCGGCGTGGCTCCCTTCAGGGCCATGGTGCCCCGGTTGTCCCCGATCGCCCGGATCTCGGCCACCTCGTCCGGTGTGAGCGGCGAGCGGACTGGCACCGCGGCCAGCTCGGCCCGCTTCTCCTCGATCGGCTTCGCCTGCGGTCCCGCCTCCTGTATGAGGGTGGGCGCCACGCACCTCACCGCAGGGTGAGAGAGGTTCCAGGCGCAGGCGAGCTGAAGAGGAGTGAGCCCGTGCCGCTCGGCGTAGGGTCGGAGGCGCTTCAGCCGCTCGCGCCCGGCCTCCACCCAGCCGTCCGGCCGGAAGGTGCGGTGATCGTGCTCCGCGAAGACGTGTCCCGGCAGCAGGTCGTCGTGGAACAGGCCCCCGTAGTCCACGACACGGGTGATCACCGAGACGCCATGCCGATCGGCGGCCGCAAGGGCCAGCTCGCCGGGCCAGGGCTCGAACGGGTTCAGGATCAGCATGGCCCAGTCGATCAGCTCGCCGTAGCGCTCGAAGCAGCCGATCAGGTCGAGCGTGAAGCCGTTGGCGGGCCCGGGCGCCACACCCAGCGCTCCGGCCAGCCCGTCGTCGCGGACCTGCCGCAGCGCGTCCCATACGGCCGGGGACTCGAAGCCGCGCCGGTCGGGGTTGTGGAGTAGAAGCAGGTCGAAGGAGTCCGCCCCGATCCGCTCCAGGCTGCGCTCGCTGGCCATGAGGACGTACTCGCGGTATTTCTCCGGCCCCCGCAGCCGTGGGTCGGTGAAGCGCGGGAAGCCCTTCGCCCCCTGCCGCTCGCCCTCGTAGAAGTCATGACCGATGGCTCCCACGAGCGTGTAGTCGCGGCGCGGCACGCCGGCCAGCGCGCGGCCCAGCAGGACCTCCGCCGCCCCTGCCCCGTAGGCGTCGGCGGTCAGCAGCGTCCGGATGCCCTGCCCGGGCCGAAGGAGGGCCTCCAGGCGCTCGTCAGAGACGGCCTCCCCGAAGCGCATGAAGCGCCCGCCGCTCCAGGTTCCCACCGCGACGTGACCGAGCATGGCCCAACTCTAGGGGGCTCTGCGTCGGCGCCATGACAGGAGCCGATTTGCGCTCACGGCGGCGAGGGCACGTCGCCCGCAGTCCGCTTGCGGTCGAGCTGTCGCTCGAGCGCCGCCAGCCGCTCGTCCCACTGGCCCCCGACCTCGGCCATCCAGGCCAGGGCGTCGGTCATGGGAGCGGGGGTCGGGCGGTAGAGCACCTCGCGGCCTGAGCGGCGAGTGGCCACCAGACCCGCGCCGGCCAGCGTCCCCAGGTGCTTGTGCACCGCCTGCCGGCTGACCGGGAGGTCACGGGCCAGGTCGGTGGCGCTGGCCTCGCCCTGGCGCCCGAGCTGGGCCAGCAGGCCGCGGCGGGTGCCGTCGGACAGGGCCGCGAATACGGCGTCCGCCGGGTCGGGCTGAGGCATCAGCGCAGCAGGCCGGCGCCCGCCGCGCTGAGCTCCGGGGTCCCGGGCCGGGGCAGGCCGAGCTCCAGCGCCAGGTCGTGCCCTGGTGCGTCCAGCACCGCGAGCGGCCGCGACTCGGTCACGCGTACCCGCGTGCCCTCCTCGACCTCGTCGAGCTCGAGCTCCACCCGGCTCGACTCCTCGCCGGGCGCGCTCCACCAGAACACAAGCCGGCGGGGCGGTTCGGCCTCCTCCACGAAGCCGCTGCGCTCGCCGGCCTTCACCTCGCCGGCGGGTTCCAGGTCGAGCGCGGCGTCCGCGCCCAGCCACTCCGGCCGGGCGAGCGAGCGCCAGACCTCCTCGGCCGGCTCACCGACCACCAGCTCCCGTTCCACCACGTGATCCATGCGCTTCGCTCCTGCATCGATGTGCAACCAGACGGTTGCGCTAATCTGGAGCGCAACCGTTCAGTTGCAGCTTATCGAAGGGAGTCATCCGGCATGCAGATCGGCCGCGCCCACAGCTCACTCGTTCCCATGGTTCTCGAGCAGACCCCCCGAGGGGAGCGCTCGTTCGACATCTACTCTCGCCTGCTCGGTGAGCGCATCGTGTTCGTCGGCCAGCCCATCGACGACGACCTGGCCAACCTCGTCGTCGCGCAGCTGCTGCACCTGGAGTCCGCCGATCCGGACAAGGACGTGTCGGTGTACGTCAACTCGCCGGGGGGCTCGCTGCACGCCGGTCTCGCGATCTACGACGCCATGCAGTACGTGCGCCCCGACGTGGCCACCATTTGCTACGGCATGGCCATGTCGGCCGGGTCGCTGATCCTCACCGGAGGCGCCGAGGGCAAGCGCCTCTCGCTGCCGAACGCGCGAATACTCATCCACCAGCCGTCGTCGGGATTTCAGGGCCAGTCCTCGGACATCGAGATCCACGCCCGCGAGATCCTGGAGCTGCGCCGGCGCCTGGAGGAGATCTACGCCCGCCACACCGGCCAGGACACGGAGCAGATCCACGACGACATGGACCGCGATCGCTTCTTCGGCGCGGACGAGGCCGTGAGCTACGGGCTGGTGGACCGGATCATCACCGAGCGCGAGCTGCGGCGCAGGCCGTCCGGCTTCGCGGGAACCCGCGTGGGCTGAAGCCGCCCTGCCATTCTGAGTCGGGTGAGAAAGGCCTCGCTGCTCGCCCTGCTCGCGCTGACGCTCGCGGCGGGCTGCGACGCGGACGAGCGCCCGGCGCAGCCGGCCGCCGGGCCGGCTCCAGCCCCGGCGGAGCGCGACCCGGCCGTCACCCGCGCGGGCCTGGAGGAGCACCTGCGGGCGTTGCAGGAGGTGGCCGAGCGCCACGGTGGGCACCGGGCGGCGGGCACTCCCGCCGACGCCGCCTCGGCGGCCTACGTGAGCGCCCGCCTGCGCGAAGCGGGCTTCGACGTCCGGCTTCAGCCGGTGCGTTTTCCCTTCTTTCGCCAGCGGACCGCGCGGCTCGCCGCGGACGGGCGGCGGCTGCGGCCGGGACGGGACTTCCGCGTGCTCACCTACTCCGGCTCCGGCCGCGTAACGGGGGAGGTGCGGGCGACGGGGCTGGGGTGCCGGTCGGGCGACTTCGCCGGCCTGCCCCAGGGTGGGGTGGCGCTGGTGCGCCGCGGCCGCTGCCTGTTCAGTGTCAAGGCTCGGAATGCCGAGCGGGCCGGAGCCGGGGCGGTGCTGCTGACCGACCCCGACATGGAGGGCGAGCCGTTCAGCGCGACCCTGGGCCGCCCCGGGATCGGCCTGCCGATGGTGGTGCTGGGTGCCGAGGCCGCCCGGCGCCTGCGACCGGGCGCCCGCGCCCGGATTGCGGTGCGCACGGTGTCCGAGCGGCGCACCAGCAACAACGTGCTGGCCGAGTCTCCCGCCGGGACGGCGAACCGTGTGCTGATGGCCGGCGGCCATCTCGATTCGGTGGCCGCCGGGCCGGGCATGAACGACAACGGCAGCGGGGTGGCGGCCCTGCTGGAGGCGGCAGAGGCCCTCGGGCACGGCACAGGCGGCCTTCGCGTGCGCCTCGGGTTCTGGGCCGCGGAGGAGCTGGGCCTCTACGGGTCGCGCCACTACGTGAACGGTCTCTCGGCGTCCGAGCGGCGCCACATCGAGGGCTACGTGAACCTGGACATGGTGGGCTCCCCGAACGCCGTGCCGGAGATGTACGGCGGGGCGCCGCGCATCGAGCGCGCGCTGCGCCGCGCGGTGGGCGGGCGGGTGCCGGTGGAGGGCCTGGGGGGAGGGTCGGACCACGCGCCGTTCAAGCGGGCCGGCATCCCGGTGGGCGGGCTGTTCACCGGCGCCTCGGAGGACGGCCCCGGCGGCCGGCCGCGGGACCCCTGCTATCACCGGCGCTGCGACACGATCGACAACGTCGACCGGAGGGTGCTGCTCCGCATGGCCCGGGCGGCGGCCGCGGCGCTGGCCGCGCTTCGTCAGGCGAGGTAGACCCCGGGTACCCTGAGCCCAGGAGCACGGACGGTGATCGACCACGTCAACAACCTCAAGCTTCAGCACCTGGTCGAGCTGTCGAAGCTGGGTGATCGCTGTGCCGGGCTGGAGGAGCAGATCGAGGCCTGGCTCGAAAGCCACGACGTCGTCTACGCCGGCAGCACGATCCCCTTCGTCCTCATGCCGCACTTCGTATCGCCGGGACAGCTGCGGCGGGTGCGGCGCGCGGTCCACTCCCTGTCGGCGGTGCTCGACCGCTTCTGCGACGCCTACGCGGGCGACGGCCGCCTGCGCGAGGAGCTGGCCCTGTCGTCCCGAGAGGACGCCCTCATCCGCCTCGACCCGGGCTTCTCACGGCCGCTGCGGATCTGCCGGCTGGACGCGTTCCTGCAGGGCTACGAGGTCAAGTTCCTTGAGTTCAACGCCGACTCGCCCGCCGGTATCGGATATACCGACGTGCTTGCCGAGGGGCTGCGAGAGGCCATCGACCTGCCACGCGTGAACTCGGAATTCGAGACGGCATACACGCCGATGCTCCCGCTGCTCATCGAGACTCTCACCGGCGCCTACAGTGAGTTGCGCGGCGACCGTCGCGACCTGCCGGAAACGCCTCGCCTGGCTCTGGTCGACGTCGCCGGCAGCCCATCGGTGCCCGAGTTCCGGATCATCTGCGCGGCGGCAAAGGCTGCCGGCATCGAGGCGCTCTGGGGCACGGTCGAGGATGTGGCCTACGACGGCTCCCTGCTGCGGGTGCACGACCAGCCGGTGCACCTGGTCTATCGCCGCGCGCTGCTCGAGGAGCTGCCCGAGGGCGACCTGGTGGCCGCGGCCCGGGACCGGCGCGCCGCCGTGGTCAACCCGTTCCGGGCGCGCGTGGCCAACAACAAGAAGCTGTTCGCGCTGCTCGGAGACGAGCGCTTCGCCCACCTCGTGAGGGACCCCGAGCGGCAGGTGATCGAGGACACCATCCCCTGGACCCGCGTCCTCGGCCCCGGCCGTACGAGCTACGGCGACTGGGTGGTGGACCTGCTGCAGTTCGTGTCCGACAACCGCGAGCGGCTGGTGCTGAAGCCGGCCTCCGACTACGGCGGCCACGGCGTGTCGCTCGGGATGGAGACCGACCAGTCGCGCTGGGACCGGCTGATCTCAGAGCACGCCGACGAAGGCGACTACGTCGTCCAGGAGTACGTGCCCGTGCCCGAGGAGATGTTCCCCACCGTCGAGGACGGCCACGTGCAGATGCGGCTGAAGCGCTTCAACATCAACCCGTTCGGCATCGGAGGCAGCTACGCGGGGATGATCACCCGCATCTCCGACCGGGCCGTGGTCAACGTCTCGGCTGGCGGGGGGCTCCTGCCCAGCGTGGTGGGCCGTCACCGCCGCCGTCTGCTGGCCGAGGAAGAGGAGGAGGAATCCGCCAGTGAAGAGCTCGTCTGAGCGGCCGCTGGGCTACGAGGTCGACGACAACGCCACCCGCTTCTCCAACTACTTCCACGTGCTGCGGGAGGTCGTGCATTTCAGCAACGGCTGGATGCCGCTGGTGGCCGAGTGGGAGCAGAAGTACGCGCTGGGCGACCACGTGCACGACGACGCCAGGGCGCTGACCAAGATCAAGCGCCGCCTCTACGAGCTGCGAACGCCGAGCGACTATCCCGGCGCGCCCTCGCCCGAGCTGGCCGGCTTGCTCGACCGGATGGCCGGCGCCGACTCGGCGGCCGGCTACCTGGACGCCGCCTACGGAGAGGCCAAGCCGGCCCTCGTCGCGGCGATGAGGATCCACCTGGACAACCTTGACCCGGTGGCCGACGAGCCCTCGCTGCGGCTGCTGCGGCAGGTGATCGAGCGCCAGGAGCGCCACATCCGCGAGCTTCGGCGCCCTCGCGCCGTGGCGCCAGGGGACCTCGGCGAGCACGCCGTGCGGCTGCGCGCCGAGCCGCGAAGGCTGCGCGTCCTCCCACCGCTCGGCGAGCCCCTGCGAGACGAGTTCGTCAGGGTCACCGAGGCCGGCGACCCGTTCCTCACCCAGGACCTCTACGTGAACGGAGCGGAGAACCACGTGCCGGTGGAGGGCGCCGAGCAGCAGCACTTCTTCCACGGGCTGATGGACGCGGAGCTGTCTGCTGCCGAGCTGATGGCTCGCAACTCACACGAGCATCAGGAGATGCCGTGGGAGTTCCACGTGGACATGGCTCGCCAGAACTGGGACGAGGTGCGCCACGCCCGGCTGCACGACCTGCTGATGAAGGACGAGCTCGGCTGCCGCTGGGGCGACTTCCCGGTGGGGTTCGCCTACTTCAAGGCAATCTACGCCTACGACCTACTGGGGCGGTTGTGCCTGTTCAACGGCACGAGCGAGCAGCGGGCAATGTGGCGCCACTCCCACCGGCGCAAGGCCCTGATGGAGCTGGGGCAGCGGCGGGTGGCGCTGGTGTTCGACTATCTGCTGGCCGACGAGGTGCCGCACGTGCACAACGGCGTCCGCTGGGGCGCCCACCTGCTCGGCGGATCAGAGAAGGCCTACCGGGAGAAGGTGCGCGAGCTGCGCGGCGATCTGGACGAGGCGGGCGCGCCGGCCCGGGCCTAGGACTCCTCGTCCTCGTCAGGCTCGAGGTCCTCGCCGTCCTCGATCGCCTCCGTCCCCACCGCGCGCCCGTCGCCGCCGTGGTAGGTGGCCTGGAAGGTCTCGAGCAGCTCGTCGCGGCGGGCCTCGTCCACGGGGACCTCATCGGCGATCAGCACCCAGTCCGCTCCCTCGAACTCCTCCATGTTGAAAATCTCCCCGTCGATCGAGGGCGAGTCGTCCACCACGATCATGACCTCGGTCTGCGGGTTCAGGTAGCACCCGGGGCGGAGGAGGACGTCATCGAGCTCGAAGCGGCGGTCATCGGCCATGTCCTCGGCAGCCTACCCGGGTCAGCAGAACACGACCAGGTGGAACCTTAGGCGCCGAGGCTTCTCAGCTGGCGCTCGATCTCGGCCTCCACGTCGAGCGGCTCCTTTCCCTGGCGACGGCGGCGCTCGTTGCGGGCGATCACCAGCTGCCGCACCTCCTCCCGCAGACCGGGATCCCGCTGAGCCGATCCCGACGTGAGGGCGGCCAGCTCGGCCTCGACGTCGAACGTCTCGCCCCGTGCCGCGCGCCGGGCCGCCTTGGCCTCGAGCATCTGCCGGATCTCCTCGCGGGCCTCGGCCTCCGAGCCGGCGCCGGGAGGGCCGGCGGGGGTGTGATCCATCTCGAAGTCGCCGCGGCCGATGTCGCCGTACACCCGCCCCGCTCCCCAGTAGCTGGCCGCTGCGACCACCACCGCCAGCAGTGCGACGACGATCAGGACGGTGCCGAAATCCATTGCCCGCCCCAGCTTACGCCGCCTGGTGTACCCTCTCTTCAGAGGATTGACTGACTAATCAATCGGGTGGCCGACGAGGCGCCCGCCCAAGGAGCAGCACGTGGTCGACTTCACCCTCACCGACGAGCAGAAGGACATCCGCGACCTGGCCCACGACTTCGCGGAGAAAGAGATCCGCCCGGTTGCTTGGGAGCTCGACAAGGACTCCACCTTCCCGCGCGAGATCATCGACAAGGCGTGGGAAGTGGGCCTCATGAACTCCCACATCGCCGAGGAGTACGGCGGTCCGGGGCTCGATTACCTCACCGGCTGCCTCATCGAGGAGGAGCTCGGCTGGGGCTGCTCGGGCATAGGAACCTCCTTGATGTGCAACGGCCTGGCCACCGCGCCGGTGGGCCTCGGCGGCTCGGAGGAGATCAAGAAGGAGTACCTCGGAATGCTGACCGAGGAGCCGAAGCTGGCCTCCTTCTGCCTGACTGAGCCGGACGCCGGGTCCGACGTCTCCGGGATGCGCACCACCGCGGTGCGCAAGGGTGACAAGTACCTCATCAACGGCACCAAGTGCTTCATCACCAACGGCTCCCACGCCGCCTGGTACACGGTCTACGCCAAGACCGACAAGGAGGCCGGCCACCGGGGCATCTCGGCGTTCGTGGTGCCCCGCGACGCCGACGGGGTGGTGGTCGACAAGAAGGAGGACAAGCTCGGCCAGCGCGCCTCCGACACCGCGATGATCTCCTTCAACGACGTGGAGATCCCCGCCGGGAACCTGATCGGCGAGGAGAACAAGGGCTTCAAGCTCGCGATGATGACCCTCGACCGCACTCGCCCCGGTGTGTCGGCGATGGCCGTGGGCATCGCGCAGGCGGCGTTCGAGTACGCCCGCGACTACGCCAAGGAGCGCGTGCAGTTCGGTGTGCCGATCGCCATGCACCAGGCGATCCAGTTCATGATCGCCGACATGGCCACCAAGATCGAGGCCGCCCGGCTGCTCACCTGGAAGTCAGGCGCGCTGCTCGACCGCGGCGAGCGCAACACCCTGATCTCCTCACACGCCAAGCGCTTCGCCGCGGACAGCGCGATGGAGGTCACCGTGGACGCCGTCCAGGTCTACGGCGGGTACGGCTTCATCAAGGAGTACCCGGTGGAGAAGCTGATGCGGGACGCGAAGATCATGCAGCTCTACGAGGGCACATCGCAGATCCAGCGGCTGGTGATCGCGCGCGAGGTGCTGATGCCGCGCAAGGTCGAGGCGCCGGCCACAGCTGCCGTCTGACGGAGACGTCCGGCTCAAAGGCCGGCGTTGAGCTCCTCGAGCAGGGTGCGTAGCTGGCGCATCTTGGCTTTGCCGAGCCGACGGGTCCATTCCGCCTCGACCTCGGCCACGACGTCACGGGCGATGGCGTAGAGCTCCTTTCCGCGTGGTGTTGCCCGAACCAGCTTCGCTCGCCGATCGCTGGGGTCGGGCACGCGCTCGACGTAGCCGAGCCGCTCGAGGTGAGCGACCAGCTCCGCCATCGACTGCTTGGTCATCTGCGCCCGCTCGGACAGCACGCTGACCCGGGTCCCACCATCGTCCAGGAACTGCATGACGCTGCCGTGGGGCGGGCGGATCTCCGGGTGGCCGCGTTCGGCGAAGCGACGATGGAGCAGCTCGGCCCCGGCCCGGAACGGCTCCCGGAGCAGAATCGCCAGGTTCTCGGGGGTGCTTCGAGCGGAGGTCTCTGGGAGTCGGCTTGACATTGGACAGGAAGCCTGTCTATTCTAGGCTCCAACGTAGACAGGCTACCTGTCTTACCTCCCGGAAACGAAAGGACTGCTCTTGACGACCGCTCTGCACACCCAGGGATCCACGGCGCAAGACGAGGCCACGGTGGGACGCGAACGGATCATCTTCAAACTGACGAGCGAGCAGAGCGACGGCGAGGTCGCCGTTTTCGACGTCAGGATCCCAGCGGGGGGCGGGCCGCCGATGCTCCACCGCCACGACCCATTCGAGCTCTATCGCGTGCGAAGGGGCGAGCTCGCCGTCTACCTCGAAGGCGACGACGGCGCGGTCAGGCGCACGGTCGCGGGCCCGGGCACGCTCGTTCCGATCGGTGGCGGGCTCGAGCACACCGTTCGCAACGAGTCAGACGAGGAGGCGCAGGCCGTGGTTGTCTTCTCTCCAGGCGAGCCGATGGAGCGATTCGCTCGTGCCGCCGGCGACCTCGGCCGCGGCGGCACACCGGGCTCGGATGAGGTGCTCGCCCTCGCAGAGGCGCATGGGATCCAGATCACTCGGTCGATCGAGGACGCGCTCGCCGAAACAACGAAGCCGACGCCGGATCCCGTTCCCGCGATCCCCGGGGCGTACCTCAGCATCGCCCACCTTTCCGGCGACGGTGACCAGCTCCTCGACAGGTACAGCGAGCACTCGGACACGATGTCCGCGGTTGGCCGGGATCACGGCTTGATCCTGCACGCGGGCGCGAAGACCGACAGTGGCTTCTTGATCGTCAATCTCTGGCCATCGAAGGACTGCTCGGAGGCGGCCGCCCGCGATCCGCGGAGGCTGGCCGTAATCGAGCAGGCCGAGATCACCCCGGACCAGATCCGGCGCGAGCACCACGAGGTGGCGCACGTCGTGGTCTTCGACTGAAGCGCTTCACGCCCCCGCGGCCGCTTTGCGCCGGCCCGTCGGCTCGGCCGCCGCCTGCCCGCGGCCTCGCTCCAGCCGCCCCTTGATGAAGGCCGCCGCCAGCACCACGGCGACCGAGATCAGGCTCGGCACCAGATAGGAGCGCGTGGCCTCGTCGTTCACCAACGCCATCGAGCCGATCACGCAGACGATGGCCACGATCGAGAACCAGGTGAGCCAGGGGTAGAGCCACATCTTCACCTTCAACCGCTCGGGCGCCTCGCGCTCGAGCTGCCGGCGCATCCGGAGCTGCGCCACGGCGATGAGCAGGTAGACAAAGAGCGCCACGGCGCCCGACGAGTTCACCAGGAACAGGAACACGGTCTCGGGGGAGATGTAGGCCAGGATCACCGAGAGAAAGCCGATCGAGGTCGTGAGCAGGATCGCCTTGACGGGCACGCCGCGCCCGTTGACGTCCAGTAGCCCCTTCGGCGCGTCGCCTCGGCGGGCCAGGGCGAAGAGCATGCGGGAGCCCGTGTACAGGCCCGAGTTGAGGCAGGAGAGCACAGCGGTCACGATGATCGCGTTCATCACGTCGGCCGATCCCGGGATGCCGATGGTGTCGAGGGCCAGGATGAAGGGCGACTCGCCCGGCGGAACCTCGGTCCAGGGGACGATCGCCACCAGCACGAAGATCGAGAGCACGTAGAAGACCGCGACGCGCAGGACCACCGAGCGCACTGCCTTGGCCACCGCTTCCTCCGGCTGCTCCGACTCGGCGGCCGCGATGGTCACGATCTCGGCGCCCACGAAGGCGAAGATCACCACCACGATGCCGCTCAGCAGCGAGAGGGCGCCGTCCGGGGCAAAGCCGCCCTCGGCCGTGAAGTTCGACAGGCCGGGCGAGTCGCCGCCGCCCAGCCCCAGGAGCCAGCCCACGCCGATCGCGATGAACGCGATGATCGCCGCCACCTTGATCGAGGCGAACCAGAACTCGAACTCACCGTACGACTTGACCGACAGCAGGTTCGTTCCCGTGAGCAGCGCCATCAGGACGAGGGCCATGATCCAGGTGGGCGCGTCGATCCAGCGCTGGAGGATCTCGGCCCCGGCCACCGCCTCGATGGCCAGCACGATCGACCAGAAATACCAGTAGAGCCACCCGGTCGAGAAGCCGGCCCAGGCCCCGATCGCGCTGCGGGTGTAGTCGGTGAACGAGCCGACGCTGGGGTTGGCCACCGCCATCTCGCCCAGCATCCGCATCACGAGGATCACGAGCACGCCGGCGGCGAGGTAGGAAACCACCGCTCCCGGCCCCACCGTGCCGATCACGGCGCTGCTGCCCACGAACAGGCCCGCGCCGATGATCCCTCCGAGCGCGATCATCGTCATGTGCCGGGGCTTCAGCGAGCGCTGGAGCTCGGGCTCGTGAGGCTCCTGCGCGGCATCCGTCGTCGCTGCCATGGTCTCCCTTCCGCCTGTCAGCACGCTATGCCCGGAATGGAAGCCGGCTATTCCTGTGTCAGCATTGGGCCGCGTGAGCGGGTCGAAGCGCGAGCGCAGCCGGCGGGCGGCCCGGGAGGCGGTCGTACAGACGGGCGGTCTCGAGGCGCCCGCGGCCCCGCGGGGACGCGCCCAGGATCCCCTCACCGGCGAGCTGCGCCGGCGGGAGGTGCTTCCGCTGCTCGTTCTTCACCTGATCGCCGACGGTCCGAGCTACGGCAACCAGCTCATGGAGCGGATAGGTGACATGACCGCCGGGGTGCTGAACGTCAACCCGAACACGATGTACCCGCTGCTGCGCCAGCTGGAGAGCCGCGGGCTGATCGAGGGCCGCTGGGAGCATCCCGAGCGCCGCACCCGCCGCTACTACTCGCTGACCGACGCGGGCCAGTCGGAGTACGAGCGGCTGGTGACGGAGGTGCGTCCCTTCCTGGACTCGGTCAAGTCCTCGATCGAGGAGATCGTGCGCGAGGTCTACGGCCGGTGAGGACGGCGACCGCGCGGCGGAGCGTCGCCCTGCCGCCCGCCCCGGCGTTGCGGCTGTGGAGCGACACCGCGCGCTGGCCCACCTTCGTGGAGGGCTTCGCACGTCTCTTGGAGCGCTCGCCCGACTGGCCGGCCCCGGAGTCGCGGGTGGTCTGGGAATCCCGCCCGGGCGGGCGCGGCAAGGTGACCGAGAAGGTCGTGCCGGGCGGGGCCGACGGGTTCGCGACCATGGTCTTCGAGGACGCTCTGATCGGGCGCCAGACGCTGCTCGCCGTGGCGGCCGGCGGGGGCTCGGAGGTCGCGCTGTCGCTCGAGTACACGCTCACCCGCTACGGGCCGTTCGGACTGGTGGCCGACGCCCTGTTCATCCGGCGCGCCCTCCGCGACGCCCTGAGACGTACGCTCGCCCGCTTCGCCGTCGAGGCGGAGGAGGAGGCGGGGCTCCGGGAGACCGGCCTCCGCTAGTTTCTCCTCCGTGTTCGTGTTCAAAGCCGCCGTCGTGGGGGCGGGCACCATGGGCGGGGAGATCGCCCAGGTCATCGCCTCCGCGGGCATACCGGTCGTCCTCAAGGACGTGCAACAGGACTTCGTCGACACCGGGCTCAGCAAGGCCCGGGAGGTCAGCCAAGCGCAGCTCGGCGGCCTCGTGGCCAAGGAGAAGATCAGCCAGGACGACGCCGACCGCCAGCTCGAGGAAACCCTCGCCCGCATCAGCGGAGCGATCGGCTACGACGACTTCGGCGACGTCGACTTCGTGGTCGAGGCCGTGCCCGAGCGCATGGAGATCAAGCAGGCGGTCTTCGCCGAGCTCGACGAGGTGACCCCCGGCCACGCGATCCTGGCCTCCAACACCTCGTCGCTGTCGGTCACCGAGATGGGCGAGGCCACGATGAGGCCGGACAAGGTGTGCGGCTTCCACTTCTTCTACCCCGCCTCGATGATGCGCCTCATCGAGGTCATCGAGGGGGAGGACACCTCCGAGGAGACCCTGCAAGCGGCGTCGAACTTCGTCCAGGCCATCCGAAAGACCGCGATCCGCTGCGCCGAGGTGCCGGGCTTCGTGGTCAACCGGATCCTCAACGCGTCGGTATCCGAGGTCTGGCGCGTGGTCGAGGAGGAGGGGCTCGATCCAGAGGAGGTCGACAACCACATCAAGGAGTCGGGCACGGTGCCGATGGGCCCCTTCTTCCTCACCGATCTGCTGGGCCTGGACACGGTGCTTCACGTGGCCGAGCACCTGCGCGACTCTTACGGCGACCGCTTCCACGTGTCCTCGCGCATGAAGGAGCTGGTGGACGCCGGGGACCTCGGCCAGAAGACCGGGAAGGGGTTCTATGAGCACGGCTAGCGCCTCCGGTCTCGACAGGATCGTCGAGCGGATGGGGCTCAGGACCCTGGTCGAGTCCTGCCTCGTCCTCGAGGAGGGAGTGGCCTCCGCCAAGGACATCGAGATGGGGATGATGATGGGCGCCGGGGTTCTGCCCGGCCCGTTTGCCCGCGCCGACGAGGCCGGCCTCGACGCCACGCTCGAGCGCCTCGAGGCGGCCCAGGCGGAGTGGGGCGAGACCTTCGCCCCGCCCGCGATTCTCCGGCGGCTCGTGGCTCAGGGCAGGCTGGGCAAAAAGAGCGGCCAGGGCTTCTTCCCCTATCCGCAGCCCGACGCCGGCGAGCAGCGCGAGACCGTGCTGCTGGAAACGCGCGGCGATGTGGCCATCGCCTGGCTCAACCGGCCGCCCGCCAACCCGCTGTCGCCTCAGGCCGTGCGTGACCTGATCTCGGTCTGGGAACAGGTCGGGGGCCAGGTCCGGGCCCTCGTGATCGCGTCCTCGAACATCTTCACCTTCAGCGCCGGCGCCGACATCAAGGAGTTCACCAAGATGACGCCCGACGCCGAGGGCGCCGACCTCGTCGAGTCCGCCCACCGCTTCATGCGCGGCATGGAGCAGTCGCCGACGGTCACGATCGCGGCCGTGAACTCGATCGCCTTCGGCGGCGGCTGTGAGCTGGCGATGGCCTGCGACTTCCGGATCGCGGCCGAGTCGGCCAGCTTCGGACAGCCGGAGATCAACCTGGGGATCATCCCCGGCTTCGGCGGCACCCAGCGCCTGCCCCGGCTGGTGGGGGAGGCGAAGGCGCTCGAGATGAACCTGGGCGGCGACCCGGTCGACGCCTACGAGGCCCACCGGGTGGGCCTGGCCAACCAGGTGGTGCCCGACCACGAGCTGTTCGACGCGGCTCTGTCCTGGGCCCGCCGCCTGGCCGAGAAGGCGCCGATCGCGATCGAGGAGATCAAGCGGCGCTCGGCCCAGCCCGACCTCGACCAGGGCCTGGCCGGCGAGGCCGAGGGCTTCGCGCGGGCGTTCGGCACAGAGGACGCCAAGGAGGGCATCGGCGCCTTCCTGGGCAAGCGCAGGCCGAACTTCCAGGGCCGGTGAGCACGCAGGCCACCGGCGCCACGTCGGCCGCGCGTCTGGCCGAGCTGATCCGCGGTGCCGAGCGGGCGGTGGTGCTCACGGGTGCCGGCGTGTCCGTGCCCTCCGGCATCCCCGATTTTCGCACTCCGGGCACCGGCCTGTGGGCGAACGTCGACCCGATGGAGGTGGCGCACATCGACGCTTGGCGGCGCGACCCCGATCGCTTCTGGAGCTTCTACGGCCAGCGCTTCGCCTCGCTCATCGACAAGCGCCCCAACCCGGCGCACGAGGCGCTGACCGAGCTCGAGCGGCAAGGGCTCGTCCGCGCGGTCATCACCCAGAACGTCGACCGGCTGCACCGCCTGGCCGGCGTCCGTCGGCTGATCGAGCTTCATGGTTCGATCGAGTGGAGCATCTGCCTCGAGTGCGGCGGGCGGCAGTCCCTCGAGCACGTGGTGGAGCTGCTCGCCGCGTCCGACGGCGCCCCGGAATGCCCGGCCTGCATCACGCCGCTGAAGCCGGACGTGACCCTGTTCGGGGAGCTGCTGCTCCGAGCGGGCGCTGGAGGAGGCCCAGCAGCTTGCTGCCGACTCAGACCTGATGCTCTGCGTGGGCTCGTCGCTGGAGGTCTATCCAGCGGCGGAGCTGCCGGCCGTGACCCGGTCTCGCGGAGGGCGGCTCGCGCTCGTGACCCAGGGCCCCACGCCGTACGACCGCGACGCCGAGGTCAAGCTCGACGGCGACGTGGTGGACGAGCTCGAGGCGGTGCTGGCGGCGCTGAGGTCCTGACGCCGGCCGCTAGGCCGGCGCGGGCTCGTAGCTCGAGCCACCCGCCTTGCTCATCGCCTCCTGGGCCTCCTCCGGGGTGAGCAGCACCGTGGTCTTGTATGAGCCGACCGTGCCACCGGAGCCGACCGCCATCGCGAACGCCGCGGCGCTGGCGTTGTCCGGCATCTCACAGATCAGGACCACGTCGTGGTCGCCGAAGGCGTAGTACCCGCTTTCGACCCGGCCGCCCATTGCCTCGATCGCCGGCGTGACCTGCTCGATCCGGTCCTGCGGCTCCTTCACCAATCCGGCCAGTCCGTCGGTGTTGTAGGACACCTGAACGAGATAGTGCGGCATGGTCCTCCCCCTTCGGTTGCGAGTCCGCGCCGACCCTAACGCGGCCGGCCGGGTCGGTGCAAGCGGGTTCGGCCGCTCAGCGCATGAGCCGGCGCCGGCGCAGCGCGCGCTCCATCAGCGCCACGGCGGCCGTCACCTCCTCGACCGAGGCCTGATCGATGTTGCCGCCCAGCGCCTCGGTGGCCGCCCCGTCAAGGCCCTCCTCGCGGGCCCGGAGATCGTCCTCGGGCGCAGGCTCGTGCTCCGCCAGCAGCGCCGCGAGCGCCGTCCGGGCCTCGAGCGCCGCCTCACGCATGCGGCCCGCGTCCAGGTCGGCGCGGGCGCGTAGCACCAGCTCCTCGGCCACCAACGGCTGCTCGCGCCCGGCGAGGATCGCGGCGAAGCGCTCGTCCGGCGTCTCCATCGAACGCCGCGCCCGGCGAGTCCCGCCTGCGGGCAGGGCAAGCGCGGCGGCGAAGCGCCCCTCGGCGACCGCCTCGCCCGAGCCGTAGCCGAGCCGAGTCACGAGGGCCTGGCGGGCTGATACGTCGCCGAGGTAGGGGTCGGCGGCGGCCGTCCGTTGCGCGTGGCGGGCGCGATTCAGCAGGTGGATCCCCCATTCGAGCTCGGCCGCGGCTGTGTCCGGCTCCGTGCGCATGCGCGAGAGCCAGCCGTCCGCGTCGGCGCTGGAGCCGAACGCCCGCGCGCGCACGATCGTCGCCCGGGCGGTGGGCACCGGCTCGGGCTCCGAGTCCTCCACCGCATGGGGACGCCGGCCGCGCAGCCGGCGCCGCTCCGGCGCCCCGAGCGTTCGCAGGACGAGCACCGCCTCGGCGGGGCCGTCCGGCTCGTCGCGCACCGGGTAGCGGCCATCGGCCGGCCCGAGCAGGAAGCCGAACTCGAGCTGGACGAAGCCGAACTGCGCCGCTGGGTCCGGCGCGCTCAGTCGCCCGCGTGGGCGTCGCTGCCGCGCTGCCCCGGCCGGGCGGGCAGCGCGAACTTGGACGGTGCGGTCGGCACCACGGGGTTCTCGATGTCGCGCAGCCGGGCGATCAGATCGGACCACTGGCCGGGCTCCAGCACCGCCAGCGCCTGCCGCCCCAGCTTGCGGTTGTCCCCAAAGCGCGGCTGGAAGCCGAGATGGATGTGGTCCCCGTGATCGGAGAGCGCCATGGTCGGCCCGCCGAGGTCGAGCAGGGAGATGATCTGCGCGGGGGCCATCGTGCCCTGGAGGCGCATGAGCCGGCGGACCGCCTGCTCGGTGATCCCGCCCGGCTCCTGGTGGCCCAGGATCGGCACGCCGTTGACGGCTGAGATGTCGACCGCGTTGCCCGAGCTGTGGTGAGAGACGTTGCCCGAGCTCGTGTAGTAGCTGTGGCCGCACTTGAGGGAGGTGACGCTGGGCTCCAGGCCCGACTCGGCCAGGTAGGCCAGGCCGGCCAGCACTCGCCGGTCGATCTGCCCGGAGCGCACGTCGTCACGGCCGCAGTCGTAGAGGTCGATCCGCTCGTCGGACAGCACCCGCCGCTCGAGCAGCGGCTTGGGCAGCAGGAGGATCTGGCCGATCGACATCCCTCCGGCCTTGTCCTTGCCGTAGAGGACGTTGCGTCCCGAGGCGCGGTAGATCGCGGTGGCCTCGAGCAGCTTCCAGCCGTCGAGGATCGGCTTGGGGTCGATGGCGGGCGCGCCCCGGCCGGCGGGCCGGATGGAGAAGTCCACGTGCGCCGCCCGCCCGGCCACGCTATGGCCGACCCGGCCGATCACGGTGCCGCCGATGACGCGCGACCCCTCCTTGAGCGGGCGGAACCGAACCTCCGACGGGTCGAGGCCGAAGGGGCGGGCGAAGTAGTTCTTGTAGGTCTCGAAGCCACCCTCCTCGCGGGCGCGCGCGTCGAGCATCTGCTCGAGCCCGCCCGCCTGACGGGCGCCGGGCATCTCGGGATGCGCGAAGAGCCGCTGCTTGACCGGAGCCGACGGGCGGGTGTCGTCCGACGCCTGCGCGCGGGCGCGGGCCGCCCGGGAGTCACGCTCGGCGTCCTCCGGCTGGCGGCCGGCGGAGGCGGCGGCGCTCGGCTCGGGGTCGTCCTCGCCGTTGGCCCTGAGCGCCACGGCCTGCCGGCTGCTGTCGCCGGCATCGGCCTTGGGCACCGGGTAGGACTCCACGACCTCGCCGAGGTGGGCATAGGTGAAGCGGTTGCCGTACACGTCCTGGAGCGTGAGGTAGCGGCCCAGCCTGCGGCTCTCGCCGATCTTGTCGATCACGCCGTCGTTGACCGCCACCACCGGCGCACCCCGACGCGCGAAGATGTCCACGCTGCGCCGGCCGTCGTCCGACTCCACCACGTTCGCCGCGTTCTGGCCGGGGGCCACGCGCTTGAGCACGCCCTGCTCGGCCAGGTCGTCGGCGTAGCGGGCCCGCGCGTAAACCGGGAAGCGCCCCTCGGTGAGGCCCGTGAGCGAGCTGATCAGGTCGGCCGGGACGCCGGCGATCAGCCGCGCCCGCAGGAGCACCGAGTCCACGTACCAGTCGGCGTGGTTGTAGGCGAAGATCGCACCGCGCACGTCGTCGGCGTACCCCGCGGCCGCCAGATAGCGGGCGGCGGCGAAGATCGCGTCGACCGGGTTGTAGGGGTCCTTGCGCCCGTCGCGGTTGGCGTCGACGCCGTACGCACGCCAGGTGGCGGGCATGAACTGCATCCACCCGAGCGCCCCCGCCGAGGACACGTTCAGGTTGCGCCCGTAGTCGGTCTCGATCTCGTTGATGGCCGCGAGCAGCTCCCAGCGGATGCCGTATTCGATTCCGGCCGCCTGGTAGATCGGGAGCAGGAACGGCGGGACCCGGAACTTGCGGATGATGAAGTTGGGGACGCCGCCCACCGATGACGGTCCCGGCAGCGCGTCCATGAAACCGGGGTTGCTCGGGGTGGGCGAGCCGTCGTTCTTGCGCAGTCGCCGGGTGCGCTCTCGCAACCGCTTGGCTCGCTCGCGCATCCGCTCGGCGCGTTCGGGAGCGGAACCCTCATCCTCGCCTTCAGAGTTGTCGCGCTCGGTGCGGGGCCCCAGTGTCCCCTGCTTCGGGCGCCGGCGTTCGCGGGGCGACGTCGTCCTCCTCCAGCTGGCCCCGGCGCTGCCGGGGCTTCTCAGACTTCGGGGCTGGAAGCTCCGGCGCCGGCGTGGTGTTGGTGAGCGGCGGCGCCTGGCGCGGCGTTGTCGGCGTGGTCGGAGTGGTGGGAGTGTTGGGCGTAGTTGGAGTGGTGGGGGTGGTCGGCGTGGTTTCGGGCGGCGGGTCGGGCGGCTCGGGCGGCGGGATCAGCACGCCGGGAAGCTCTGTCTCGGCCAGCACCTCGGCCAGCGTCTTGCCCTCCGGAACCTCGATCACCAGCTGCTGGACCTCGCCGCTGGGCAGACGCACCCAGATCTCCTCCGGGATCGCCGCGGCGGGTGTGGTGAGCGCGGTCAGGCCCGCGACGCCGAGGAGGCCCGCGACGAGCAGAAGGGTGAGAAGCCGCCTCTTCATCCTGGCCCTATCCGATTCTCCCTCAAGACCCTGGATTCGCGCGCGCGCGAGAGCGCACCCGGGCAGGCGGCAGCCGCCTGCCAAGAGGGAACGCTACTGGCTCCTTGTGGGCCGTGCAATGGGAACACCTGGATCGGGGCGAGTCCTCTCAAAGAGGATGCCGCGGGACGCGGTTTTATGCGAGGCGGGAGCAGGTCGGTGGTCTGCTCACCCTCTTGTAGCGATCGCCCACCGTAATCGTCTCACCTGAAGAGGCCGTAAAGGCCTCAACCTCAGCTTCCACCTGAGCCTGAGTCCCGGAGCCGGTCGCGGGTTTCACCCGGCATCGGCTACCCTGGCCGGTCCATGGTCAACGAGCCCCCTGAGCCCAGTCCCCAGCCCAGCTTCGTCGACCGCCTCTCCCGGCAGGGCGAGGAGGCGCTCGGCAAGATCGCCGAGGAGGTGATCGCCAACCCGGTGGTGAACGGAGCCATCGCCCGCGCGTTCGACGCGAGGGAGAAGGCCGTGCAGGCGCAGGAGGCGGCGCTGGGCGCCCTCAACATCCCGTCCGCCGCGGACGTCGAGCGGGTGACGCGGCGGTTGCGCTCCTTGTCGCAGCGCCTGGAGGGGATCGAGGACGCGATCGACCGGCTCGAGGAGCGCCTGGCCGTGGCGTCGGCCTCCACGCAGGGGGCCCGGCTGGCCGCCCTGCCCGAGCGGCTGGATGAGATCTCTCGTGACCTGGCCGCCCTGCGTGCCTCCCTGGCCCCGGCCGCCGACCCGGTGCCGCGGGCTCAGGAGCGGCTGACCGTCACGGACTCCTGACCGCCGCGAATCCGGCCTGGCCGAGGCGAAGGCCGAGCGCCTCTCGGTCCTCGGCCTCCATCCGCTTCGCCCCGCTGGCTCCCGGCACGTCGGTGACGCCGACCACGCAGGCGGCCGGGACCCCCGCGCGCGCGGCCACGGTTAGCACCGCCGCCGCCTCCATCTCCACCGCGATGGCCCCCCGGTCGACCCAGTCGCGGGCGACCGCCTCACGCGGGTCGTAGAAGAGGTCACTGCTCACCACGGTGACCGGCCGCGCTCCGGCGCCGACCAGGCGCTCCTGGAGCAGGGGGTCGGGAGTGAGGGGCTCGCCGGCGCCGAGCGCCCCGCTGGCGCCGTCGGCCGGTAGCACGGTCTCGGCGGCCAGGAGCTCGCCGGCCTCCACGCCCCGGACGAGCGCTCCGCAGGTCCCGATGCGGACGAGCCGGCGAGCGCCGAGGGCGATCAGCTCCTCGCACACGATCGCCGCGCTCGGCCCGCCCATGCCGGTCGACTGAACGCTGAGGGGTTCGCCGTCGGAGGCCACACCCGTGTAGCCCCAGAGCCCGCGGGCGTGGTTGAACATCCTGGGCGCCTCGAGCAGGTCCTGAGCCACCAGCAGCGCGCGGTGCGGGTCGCCGGGCAACAGCACCCGGTCCGACAGCTCGGTTGCGGGGCGCAGGTGCACGGGCTCTACGCGGTGCCGGAGCGTCACGGCCCGGGCACGATAGTGGGCGCTTGCCGGGTAATCTCCAGCGCCGGTGGTCCACTGATGCCCAGGCGCTCCAGCAAGCCCACTGAGCTCCCGGAGGCCCTGCGTGAGGCCGTGGAGCGAACGGTCGACGCCACGCTCGGGTCGGCCGGACGGGGCCGGAACGCGGCCCAGGGGGCGCTGGACGATCTCGCGGGATCGGTCGAGGACCTGCGCCGGGGCGCCGAGCAGCGCATCGCCCAGAGCCGCCGCTCGGTGACCGAGGCGATAGAGGGGCGCCGCCCGGCCACCCAGGACGACCTCCGCGAGCTCAGCGCCGAGCTGCGGACGATCGGCCGCCGGCTCGACGCGATCGAGAAGCGGCTGCCTCAGCGGCGGGCGGCCGCGGCGGGCAAGACGCCGCGAAGGAAGAAATCCGGCTGAGCCGCGGCGCGGCCTTTCCCGGAAATGCAGCAGCGGCACCGAAGCTTGACGGCTCCCGCAGCGTTCTCCTACCGTGAGCTCGATGCGCACGACGCGCATCACCGCAGGTTTCATCGCCGCACTGGCGATGCAAGGAGCGCCCGCGCAGGCGGCGTCCGGCGACCCCTACGTCGTTTACACGGCCAACCGACAGGTCGGGGGCTCGGTGGTGCTCCGGGCCGACCCCACCACGGGCGCGGTGAGCGAGGTCTCACGCAACGGAACCCAGGGCCGCTACTTCGTTCACCCGTACGACCTCGCCGTTGAGCGCGACGGCAGTCTGCTCGTGGTCGACATGGGCGCCTTTACGGTCGACCCGCGCCAGCGCGTCGCGGACGGCGCCGTGATCCGCGTGGATCCCACGAGCGGGCGGCAGACCCTCGTGTCCCGCGGTGGTGCCCTCGTCGACCCCGCCGGCATCGCGGTCGCGCCCGGGGGAGCCGTGTACGTGGCAGAGAACGAGGGCACCGACGGTGAGCCCGGAGTGATCAGGATCGATCCGAGGACCGGTGCGCAGACCCGGGTCGCCGCGGGCGGCCATCTCTGCAATCCCTTCGGCCTCGCGGTCGAGGAGGGCGGAGGCTTGGTGGTCAGCGACTACGGCGACCTGCTGAACGCGGGTGGGATCCCGGTCATCGACTGCGCGTTGAGCAGCGGCTCGCTCGTACGCGTTCCCACCAACGGCAGTGCGCCTACCGTGCTCTCGAGCGGGACGCTGTTCGGAAGCCCCTTCGGGGTGGCCGTCGAGCCGGGTGGCCGCATTCTGGTCGTCAACGAGAAGGCCGTCGACGCGGGAGTCGTGGGCGTCGACCCCAGTTGGGGCTCACAGTCGGTATTGACCCCGAACGTCGCGGATGACGCGCTGCGCTTTCCGCAACGCATCGCCCGGACTCCGAGCGGGGACTTCCTGGTCTCCGACTTCCAGCTCAGCGACGGCAACGGAGGCATCGTGCACGTCGCGCGGAGCGGCGGGGCGCAACGGGTGCTGTGGCAGGGCGGGCGGTTCGACAACCCGCTGGGGATCGCGGTGGTGGTCAATCACCCGCCGCGGGCTGTGCTGAGGGCGACGCCGGGCGTGGTGCCGGCGGACGCTCCGGTGAGCTTCGACGCGTCAGGCTCAACCGATCCCGAAGGCCGGCCGCTTCGCTACGACTGGGACCTCGACGGCGACGGTGTCTTCGAGGCGCGTTCGGTCTCGCCCACCGTGACCCGCCACTATCAGCGCAGCGCGCTCCTGACCGTTCGCGTCCGGGTCACCGACCGGCACGGCAGCACTGCACAGGCAACCGCTCCCCTCAGCGTGGATGCGACGGCCCCGGGCGTGGCCCGCTTCCGCGCCTCGTCGCGGACGCTGCTGGGCCGTGCGCGCCGTTCGGGGGCGTCGGGTGCGGGCGCCGCGACGGCAGCTCGCCCGCCCAGGAGGATCACCTTCCGCTATCGGCTCTCCGAGCGCGCGAGGATGGCCGTCGGGATCGCTCAGGCCCGGCCCGGACGACGCGTTTCCGGGCGCTGCCGGCCTGCGCGCCCGGGCGGGGGCGCCGGCCGCGCTCCCTGCACCCGCTGGCTGCGCAGGGTCACCCTCCGGCAGCTGGGCGCAGCCGGTCCGAACAGGCTGCTCTTCCGGGGCCGGGTGCGGGGGCGCCGGCTGCCGGCGGGTCGCTACCGGGCGTCGGCGGTCGGCGCCGACCGGGTGGGCAACCGCTCGGACCCGGCCCGGCTCCGCCTACGCGTGGTCGCGCCGGCGGCATGATCGGTTAGGGTCGAGGCCGTGGCGGCCTTTCGCTCGGCCGAGGAGTTCCGCGAGGTCATGGACCGGACCTTCGGCCTGATGAGCAACGATCCGGAGATGGGCCCGCAGCTGCGCGACGCCGACACTCCGCAGCGCTTCGAGTTCCCGGACTTCGACCTCGTGGTGAACATCACGGCGGGCGACGGGGAGGAGAACCTCCGCTGGGAGTGGTCCGACGACGTTGCCTGGGAGCCGGACGTGGGGATGACGATGGACTCGGATGTGGCGAACCGCTATTTCCAGGGCAAGGAGAACATCGCGATTGCGCTGGCGCGACGGCGCATCAAGTCGAACGGGAACACCAAGAAGGCGCTGGCGCTGATCCCCGTGACCAAGCCCGTCTTCGCGCAGTACCGGTCGATGATCGAGGCGGACTACCCGCACCTCGTCGAATAGCCGCAAGCAGCCGGCTCGGCCGGCTGCGCGCGGAGGGTTCTCTCTCAGAAGTGCACTCCACGCAGGAGGTAGGCCATGGCCACCGCCTCCGTGGACATCTCCTCACCCTGCTTTTCCCCGGCGGGCACGGGCTTGCCGTCGCCGGCGGCCTTCGCGGCCTTGGAGTCCGGGAACAGGTTGTAGGCCGTGTTCAGAACGATGTCGACGGTCTTGGGAGACACGGCGTACAGGACCTCGCCGAAGATGCCGAGAGCCGAGGCCATGCGCTTCGGCTTGTCGATCATCGCGTCGCACAGCATCTCCCCCGCCTCGTCCGGTGTGAGCGTGGGAAAGGCCTTGTAGATGTCGGTGGGCGCGATCATCGGGGTGCGCACCAGCGGCATGTAGATGGTGGTGAAGTGCACGTTGTCGCCGATCACCTCGGGTGCGGTGCAGCGTGAGAAGGCGTCGAGAGCCGCCTTCGACGCCACGTAGGCCGAGAAACGCGGCGTGTTGGTCTGCACCCCGATCGAGGACACGTTGATGATCTGGCCCGAGCGGCGCTCGCGCATGCCGGGAAGGAAAGCCAGGATCAGCTTGAGCGCGCCGTAGTAGTTCAGCCGCATGGTGCGCTCGAAGTCGTGGAAGCGGTCGTAAGAGGCCCTCACCGAGCGGCGGATGGAACGGCCCGCGTTGTTGACCAGGATGTCGATCCCCCCGTGCTGCTCGAGCACTTCGGCGGCCAGCCGGTCGATGTCGTCGAGCTCGGAGAGATCGCAGGGATGCACGTGCGCCGTGCCGCCCAGCTCCTCCACTTGGCTGGCGACCTCCTCCAGCTTCTCGCGCGTGCGCGAGACGAGGAGAACCTCGCCGCCGGCCTCGCCGACCTTCAGCGCGGTCTCCAGGCCGATCCCGCTCGACGCGCCGGTGATCAGGATGCGCTTGCCCGCGATGGCTCCGGCGAGCGAGCGGTCGCGGAACAGGTCGGGGTCGAGGTTGCGCTCCCAGTAGTCCCACAGCCGAGGGGCATAGGTGCCCAGCGGGGGGACCGCGATGCCGGTGCCCGACAGCGCGCGCTGGGAGTCGCGGGCGTCGAAGCGGCATTGGAAGTCGCGGTTCTCCATCGCCGCGGGCGGGATGCCCACGTCCCGGTAGAGCTGATGCCGGATGCGTTTGACCGTAGGCAGCGCGGCCACCCCCGAGCGCACCGCCTTGGGCACGGC
This sequence comes from uncultured Thermoleophilaceae bacterium, assembly GCA_963772945.1. Taxonomy (GTDB): domain Bacteria; phylum Actinomycetota; class Thermoleophilia; order Solirubrobacterales; family Thermoleophilaceae; genus JACVRW01. The sequence goes on from CAVYZJ010000005.1 coordinate 78,587, forward strand.
GTTGGTCATGTTCTGATCCACCCGCATGGCCAGCTGCGGCGCGTGAGCCGCGCGGGCGAACTCGTTGATCGCCTCGCCCACGTACATCGGCTCGGGATTCACCAGGTGGAAGGTGCGGCTGGGCAGATCCTCGTCGGAGAGATGCGCGATGTGGTCCATCGCCCGGGCCACGAAGTCGACCGGCACGATGTTCGTCTGCCCGCCCTGCGGGCCCGCCAGCGGCACCCACTCCGGCAGGGCATGCCGCAGCTTCTGGATCAGCTTGAAGAAGTAGTAGGGCCCGTCGACCTTGTCCATCTCGCCGGTCTCCGAGTGACCCACCACGATTCCCGGGCGGAAGACGATCAGCGGTGCGTTCACGCCCTCGCGCACCAGGCGCTCGGACTCGTACTTGGTGCGGTGGTAGTGGTGGGGGAGCCCCTGTTCCTCGTCGAACATGTCCTCCTGGAACACGCCCCGGTAGTCGCCGGCCACCGCGATCGAGCTCACGTGGTGGAAGCGGTCGACGTCGTGGGCGTTGGCGAACTCGACGACGTGCTGCGTGCCCTCCACGTTGGCCCGCTCCGACGACTCCTCGTCGGCCTCGACGTCGTAGACCGCGGCCAGATGGAAGAGATGGTCGATCGGCTCGTCGAAGCCTTCGACTCCCAGCGCCGGACGGGACAGGTCGCCCGGCACGGGCACGATTCGTCCCTCGGCGGCGCCGAGGCGGCCCGCCAGCGCGTCCAGCTTGCCCCGTGATCCCTCGCGCACCAGCGCGTAGACCGTGCCGTCGCGCTTCAACAGCTCCGCGACGAGGTGCCGACCGATAAAGCCGGTCGCTCCGGTGACGAAGTAGTTCACGTTCCCTCCACTCTCGGCCGCGGTGGTCCGGCGGCGAGTCTAACCGCCCGCGCGCGACAATCACGTGCCATGGCAGAGGCCTTCACTCTCAAGGAGGCGGCCCAGCGGGTGGGCGTGTCGCCGGCGACCCTGAGGCGCTGGTCGCGCATGGGGGTGGTGCCGGGCGTGGAGGGAAACGGCGGCTGGGACAGCGCAGCGGTCGCGCACGCCCGGATCGTGGCCCGCCTGCGCGAGCGCGGCCATCCGCTGGACCAGATCCGGACCGCCGGCGAGCAGGGCAGGCTGGCCTACGGATACATCGAGGACATGCTCGGCACCGAGGAGCGACGCCGCTCGCTGGGCGAGGTGGCCGAGGCCACCGGCCTGGAGCCGGCGCTGATCGAACGCTTCTGGAGCGGCATCGGACTGCCCGCGGCCGGCCTCGAGCACCTCGACGACGAGGACGTGCAGGCGCTGCATCACGTCGCCGCGATTCTCGACGCCGGCTTCCCGCTGGTGGCCTTCCTGCAGCTCGTTCGGGTCTACGGGCAGGCGCTGGCGGAGATCGCCGACGCCGAGGTGCGGCTGTTTCACCTGTATGTCCACGAGCCGTTGATGCGCCAGGGAGTGCCGGGCCTGGAGATTGCCGAGGAGATGGAGGGCCTGGCCGGCGATCTCCTTCCTCTGAGCTCGCCCCTCATGGACTACGTGCACCAGCGCTTCCTGCGGCGCTTCGTGGAACAGGATGTGGTGGGCCACATGGAGAGCCAGCTGGAGGACGAGGACCTGGCCTTGGGGAGGGTCCGGGTGGCGATCGCGTTCGCTGACCTCGCCGGCTACGCGCGCTTCACCGAGGAGGAGGGCGACGAGCAGGCTCTGTCGCTGGTGGAGCGCTTCGTCGAGGGGGTCTCGGCGACCCTGCCCGGCGACGCTCGGGTGATCAAGACGATCGGCGACGAGGTGATGGTGGTGGGCAGCGACATCCGCGCCCTGGTGGACTGGGCCGTGGGCTTCGTGAGCCTGTTCAGTGAGCGTCCCGAGCCGCGGATCGGGGTGCATTGGGGCACGAGTATCTACCGCGACGGCGACTACTTCGGGCGCGAGATCAATCTGGCTTCGCGTGTGGTGGCGCGGGCTCGCGGAGGCGAGGTCCTGGTCACCGACACCGTCATGGACGCGGTGAAGGGGGCGTCCCACCTCTCGTTCGAGCAGATCGGCCAGGTGAAGCTGAAGGGCTTCGACCAGCCCCGCGGGCTGTGCCGGGCGACGTCCAGCGAGTGATGGACCCGCTCGACGCCGCCCGCCGCAGTGAGCTCGTGCAACCCGGCACCCCGCTCCTGGTGCTGGTCTCCGGCGGCGGCGACTCCGTCTGCCTGCTGGACGTGGCCGCCCGCCTCGGCGCCCGCCTGTCGGCGTTGCATGTCAACCACGGGCTGCGTAAGGGCGCGGCCGAGGACGAGGACTTCGTCCGCCGGCTATGCGACCGGCTGGAGGTGTCGCTCGTGGTCGAGGCGCTCGAGCAGCCGCCCGCGGGCGGGAACCTCCAGGAGTGGGCCCGGGACGCCCGCTACGCGCTCGCCGAGCGCCACGCCGAGGCCGACTACGCCACCGCCCACACCGCCAGCGACCAGGCCGAGACGGTGCTCTACCGGCTCGCGGTATCGCCCGGCACCCGGGCGCTTCACGGTATGCCCGCCCGTCGCGGCCGGCTGGTGCGCCCGCTCCTCGAGGTCACCCGCGACGAGGTGCGCGGCTACCTGCGTGCGCGTGGGCTCGAGTGGCGCGAGGACCCCTCCAACGACGACCGTCGCTTCGCCCGCGCGCGGGTCCGCCACGACGTGCTGGCCGGGCTGCGGGAGCTGTCCCCGGCCGCCGAGCGCACGATCGCCGAGACGGCCCGGCAGCTGCGTGAGGAGGCCGAGGTCTTGGACCACGCCGTCGCCGATGCACTGGAGTCGGCCGGCGGAGGTCCGGCGATAACGCTCTCCGCCCTGCGCGAGTTGCCGCCGGCGGTGCGACGACTGCTGCTTCGCCGCCTGGCCGAGCGCGCCGCCGGGGGCGGGCCTCGTCCGCTCTCCCGCGTCGAGACGGACGAGATCCTCTCGCTGGGGGAGCGGGGTACGAAATCGCTCGACCTCGGCGGCGGCCTGCGGGCGGTGGCGGAGTACGGCACGGTCCGCTTCGCTCGCGCGCCCGAGGCCGATGCTCCGGCGCCGGCATCGCTGGCGGTACCCGGGCGGGTGCGCTTCGGCCACTGGGAGGTGGAGGCGCTGACCGGCGGCGGTGGCGAGGTGACGGTGACCGGGGTGGGCGCCGCCCTCGTGGTGCGCTCCTGGCGCGACGGCGACCGCATGCGCCCGGTGGGCCTCGGAGGCAGCAAGTCGTTGCAGGACCTGTTCACGGACCGCAAGGTGCCGCGGGCACTGCGGCGAACGCTCCCGGTGGTGGAGGCCGAGGGCGAGATCGTCTGGGTCGCGGGCGTGGCGCTCGACGAGCGCTTCGCCGCCGAGCCCGGCGCGCCGGGGGCGGTCGGTCTGGCCGCGCGCAGCTGAAATCAGGAGGTGCCGAACACCCGGTCGCCCGCGTCGCCCAGCCCGGGCCGGATGTAGGCGTTCTCGTCCAGCTCCCGGTCCACGGCGGCGGTCCAGACCGCCACATCGGGGTGGTGGCGCTCCACGGCCTCGAGGCCTTCGGGCGCGACCACGAGGCAGACCAGCGCCAGGCGGCGCGCTCCCGCCGCCTTCAGACGGTTGAGGGCGTGCACCGCGCTCCCTCCGGTGGCCAGCATGGGGTCGACCACGAACACGTAGGCCTCGGGCAGGCGCGGCGGCAGGCGCTCGTAGTAGTCCACGGGACGGTGCTCCTCCTCGTCCCGGTACACCCCCACGTGCCCGACGCGGGCGCCGGGCAGCAGGCGCAGGAAGCCGTCCACCATCCCAAGGCCCGCTCTCAGCACCGGGACGATCGCGATCTCCGGGGGGAGCCGCCGGCCGCTCGTGGGCTCGAGCGGCGTGTCCAGCTCCACCGCGGTGGTCGGAAGGTCGCGCGCCGCCTCCACCGCCAGGATTGCCGACGCCTCGAACAGCGCCTGGCGGAACGTGGCGTGGTCGGTGGTCCGGTCGCGCATCACGGTCAGGCGGTCGGCCAGCACCGGGTGGTCGACCACGACAAGGCGCTGGGGCATGGCCGGACGATATCCGCAAGCATCAGCCCGGCCGATGCCCGCCGCCCTGCGCAACCTGGAGCTCAAGGCCCGCGATCCGGACCCGCGCGCCTCGCTCGAGCGGGCGCTGGCCCTCGGGGCCGACGACCGGGGTGTGATCGAGCAGCGCGACACGTATTTCTCCCGCGCGCGAGGCAGGCTGAAGCTGCGGGAGCAGCGCCCGGGGGGCGCCGAGCTGATCGCCTACCGCCGCGACGACGCCGACGAGCCGCGCCCCAGCCACTACCGCCTGGTGCCGACGGCGGAGCCCGTCGGTCTGCGCCAGGCGCTCGACGCCGCCCTGGGCACGCTGGTGGTGGTGAAGAAGCGGCGGCGGCTCCTCGTCTGGGAGGACGTGCGCATTCATCTGGACGAGGTCGACGGGCTCGGGGCCTTCCTCGAGCTGGAGGCGGTGGCGCCACCGGGCTCGGATCTCGAGCCCGAGCGGGTGAGGCTGGAGCGGCTGCGGGCCGAGCTGCGCATCGACGACGCAGCGCTGGTGGCCGGCAGCTACTCCGATCTGCTTCTCGACGCCCCCGAGGCGCTGCTCGGAGCAGCTCAGGCCGCGATGCGCAACGCGCACGCGCCCTATTCCGGCTTCAAGGTCGGGGCGGCGCTGCGGGCCGCCGGCGGAGCGGTCTACGTGGGCGCGAACGTGGAGAACGCCTCCTATCCCCAGGGCCAGTGCGCCGAGGCCTCCGCGCTGGGGGCGCTGGTGGCGGCCGGGGAGCGCGAGATCACCGCGGCGGCCGTGGTGGCGGAGCGGCTGGAGGTGTGCCCGCCCTGCGGTGGCTGTCGCCAGCGGCTCGCCGAGCTCGCCCGACCGGAGACACCGGTCCACCTCGGGCGTCCCGGGGGGCCGCGGCGGACCCTCACCGTGGCCGAGCTGCTGCCGCTCGCCTTCGAGCTCGGCCCGTGAGCGTCGCCGACGCCGCCCGTTTGCTCACCGAACGCTCCGGACTGAGGCCGCGGGTGGGCATCGTCCTCGGGTCTGGCCTGGGGGCGGTCGCCGATGCGGTGGAGCAGGCCACGGAGGTGGGCTACGACGAGCTGCCCGGATTTCCGCGGCCAGGCGTCGAGGGCCACGCGGGGCGAGCGCTGGTGGGCCGCGTGCGCGGGGTGCCGGCGGCCGTCCTCCAGGGCCGGGCCCACCAGTACGAGGGCGCGGACCCCGATGCTCTCAGGACGCCCGTGCGCACCTTGCGCGCCGCCGGCGCCGAGATCCTCCTGCTCACCAACGCCGCCGGCTCGCTGCGCCCCGAGATCGGTCCCGGCCGGCTGATGGTGATCGCCGACCACATCAACCTGACGGGGCTGAGCGTGTTGGCCGGGCCCAACGACGAGTCCGTCGGCCCCCGCTTCGTGAGCCTGCGCGACGCCTACGCCCCGGAGCTGCGCGCCGACCTGCACGCGACCGCCGTCGAGCTCGGCATCGACCTGGCCGAGGGCGTGTACCTGGCGGTCAGCGGCCCGAGCTTCGAGACGCCGGCCGAGATCCGCGCCTTTCGCACCCTGGGCGCCGACGCCGTGGGCATGTCGACGGTTCACGAGACGGTGGCTGCCCGTCACTGCGGCCTGCGGGTGGCCGCCGTGTCGGCGATCACCAACCTCGCGGAGGGCCTTGCCGACGAGGGTCTCACCCATGAGCAGACGCTCGCCGCGGCCGGGCGGGCCGCCGAGACGCTGACACCGCTCGTCGTCCGGTTCGTGGAGCGGGTGGGGGGCGAGTGATCGCCAAGGCCGAGCTGCACGTGCACCTGGAGGGCACGGCGGAGCCCGCCCTGATCCGGTGGCTGGCGGAGCGCAACGGCCTCGCGGTGCCGGACGGGCTGTTCGACGCGGCCGGCCGCTTCACCTACACCGATTTCCTCGACTTCCTCGACAAGTACGACCTCGCGGCAAGCGTCATGCGCACCGGCGCCGACTACCGCGACATCACCTACGAGTACCTGGCGCGCTGCGCGCGCGAGGGGGCGGTGTACGTGGAGCTCACCGCCTCCCCGGACCATGCCGCGCTGGTGGGCCTGAGCGACGAGGAGCACCTCGACGGCATCGCCCGCGGGATCGACGACGCGCGGGCCGAGTTCTCCATCGAGGGCCGCATCCTGATCTCGTGCGTCCGGAACTTCGGGGTCGAGCGTGCCCTGCGGGTGGCCCGTTACGCGGCCGAGCGGCCGCACCAGTACGTGGTGGGCTTCTCGATGGCGGGCGATGAGCAGAACTTCCCGGCGAGCGACTACGCCGAGGCGTTCGCGATCGCCTCCGGCGGTGGACTGGGCTGCACCGTGCACGCCGGCGAGTGGGCCGGGCCCGAGAGCGTGCGCGCGGCGCTCGAGCTGCCGGTCACCCGGATCGCCCACGGAGTGCGCTCGATCGAGGATCCGGTGCTGGTCGAGGAGCTGGCCCGGCGCGGGGTCGCGCTGGAGTGCTGTCCCACGAGCAATGTGGTGCTCGGGATCTACCCCGACTACGCCTCCCATCCGCTGCCACAGCTCACCGAAGCCGGGGTGCGCGTAACCCTCGGCTCCGACGACCCGCCCTACTTCGGGGCGTCGATCGGCGGCGAGTACGAGGTCTGCAGCCGGCAGTTCGGGTTCGACAACGAGGCGCTCGCGGACATCACCCGCACCGCTCTGGAAGCCGCATTTTGCGAGGAAGAACTGAAGAAGGCCCTAACGCGAAGCGTGTAGGGTGCCGCGCCACGCAACGAGGGAGATCATCACCGTGAAGAGGACGTTCCTGACCGCAGTCCTGGCGCTTATGGCGGCCCTGGCGCTGGGGCTCAGCGCCTGCGGCTCCGACGACGACGGCGGCGGTGGCGGTGGCGGCGGGTCCGGCGAGGAGGGCGAATCCGTCAAGGCCGGCGTGGTCACGGACGTCGGCGGTCTCAACGACCGCTCGTTCAACGCCCTGGCCAACGAGGGGCGCCTCAAGGCCCAGAAAGAGCTCGGCGCCGAGACCCGCGTGCTGATCTCCAAGGCGAACGGCGACTACATCCCCAACCTGACCACGCTGGCCCAGCAGGGCCACCAGATCATCGTCTCGAACGGCTTCCTGATGGCTGACGCCACCAACACCGTGGCGAGCAAGATCCCGAACACGAACTTCGCGATCATCGACTACTCCGCCTCGCTGCTGAAGTCCAAGCCCAAGAACGTGCAGGGGCTGATCTTCAAGGAGCAGGAGGGCGGCTACCTCGTCGGCTACCTGGCCGGCCTGTGGGCGAAGGACAACAACGCCAAGGTGGTCTCAACCGTCGGCGGCCAGAAGATCCCGCCCGTTGACCACTACATCGCCGGTTTCGAGGCCGGGGCCAAGGCGGCGAACCCCGGGATCCAGACGCTGAGCGGTTATTCGCAGGACTTCGTCGACCAGGGCAAGTGCAAGGAGATCGCGCTCGATCAGATCGCCAAGGGCTCCAAGGTCGTGTTCCAGGTCGCGGGCAACTGCGGTCTGGGCGCGCTGGACGCCGCCAAGCAGAAGGGCGTCCAGGGCATCGGCGTCGACAAGGACCAGGCCTACCTCGGCGACCACATCCTGACCAGTGCCCTGAAGAAGGTGGACGATGCGGTCTTCGGAGCAATCCAGCGGGTCCAGGACGGCACTTTCAAGGGCGGCACCGACGTGACCGCCACCGTGAAGAACGGCGGGGTCGGGATCGGCAAGATCAGCCCCGAGGGCCAGAAGTACGAGGCCCAGATCAAGAAGATCCAGGACCAGATCGCCTCGGGCGAGATCAAGAACATTCCGGACACGGTCGAGTAAGGGTCGAGTAACTTCCGCCGCGGTGCCTCTGGAAGCGCCCGCCCTCGAGCTCCGCGGAATCACGAAGAGGTTCGGCCCGGTTGTCGCGAATGACCGGGTCGACTTCGACCTGAGGCGGGGTGAGGTGCATGCGCTGCTCGGGGAGAACGGCGCCGGCAAGTCGACCCTGATGTCGGTTCTCTACGGGCTCTACCACCCGGACGAGGGCGAGATCCTCCTGGACGGCGAGTCGGTGGCGATCGGCTCGCCCGCGCAGGCGATCGAGCTGGGGATCGGCATGGTCCACCAGCACTTCATGCTCGTCCCGGTGATGAGCGTGACCGAGAACATCGTTCTCGGTGACGAGCCTCGGCGCGGCGGCGGCCTGCTGGATGTTCGCGAGGGGGCCCGGCGCGTGCGTGAGCTCTCCGACCGCTACGGGCTGGCCGTCGATCCCGACGCGCTCATCGAGCACGTGACCGTCGGGGCGCAGCAGCGAGTGGAGATCCTGCGCGCGCTCTACCGGGAGGCCCGGATACTGATCCTGGACGAGCCCACCGCGGTGCTCACCGCCCAGGAGGCCCGTGAGCTGTTCGAGGTGCTGGGGGCCCTGCGGGAGGACGGCGTGGCGATCATCTTCATCAGCCACAAGCTCGGCGAGGTGCTCGAGATCGCCGACCGCGTCACCGTGCTGCGGCGCGGACGCAGGATCGACACCGTGCCGGCCGAGGGCGCGACCGAGGAGAGCCTCGCCCGTCTGATGGTCGGCCGGGATGTGCTGATGGCTGTGGACAAGCCGGCCGCCGCGCCGGAGGCTCCGGTGCTGGAGGTGGAGGACCTCCACGTGCGTGACGATCGCCGGCTCGAGGCGGTGCGGGGAGTGTCGCTTTTGGTTCGTGCGGGGGAGATCGTGGCGCTGGCCGGAGTGGACGGCAACGGGCAGCAGGAGCTGGTGGAGGCCATCACCGGCCTGCGCGCGCCGGAGTCCGGGACCATCTCGGTGGAGGGTCGCGAGGTTGGAGGCCGCGGAGTACGCAGGACCTCTGAGGCCGGAGTGGCCCACATCGCCGAGGACCGCCAGTCACGTGGGCTGGTGCTGGACTTCACCCTCGCCGAGAACCTGGCGCTGCGGGAGTACCGCTCCCCACCGATCAGCCGCGGCGGCTGGCTGTCGATCCCGCAGATGGCGATGCGCGCCCGCGGGCTTCTGCGCGAGTACGACGTCCGCGGGGGCGACCCCGGCACGCTCGCCTCGTCGCTGTCCGGGGGCAACCAGCAGAAGGTGTGCATCGCCCGTGAGATCGCCGCCAACCCGCGCCTGCTGATGGCCCACCAGCCCACACGGGGCCTGGACGTCGGCGCGATCGAGTTCGTCCACCGCCGGCTCGTGGCCGCCCGCGACGAGGGCCGGGCGATCCTGTTGGTGTCGCTCGAGCTCGACGAGGTGCGCTCGCTGGCCGACCGCATCCTCGTGATCTACGAGGGCCAGATCGCGGGCGAGTTCAGCCCGGAGGCGTCTGAGGAGGAGCTGGGCGTGGCGATGACGGGCGGCGCGGGCCAGGCCACGGCGTGACGCCGCCTGACGAGCGGCGCGACGAGCCGGCGGGCGGCGCAGCGCTGGCGGGCGAGGACGTCACCCGGGGCTCTGCCGCGCGGCTGGCCGCCTACGTGCGCGGCGGCGGCATCGTGGTGCCGGTGCTGACGGCGGCGTTGGCCTTCTTGATCGCCGGCGTCGTGATGCTCGTGACCGGAAACGACCCGCTGGCCACCTACCAGGCCATCTTCGAGGGCACCGGACTGCAGTGGCTGTTTCCCTGGGTGACCGGCGACGACCGGGCGACCGCAGCGCTGAGCCTGCAGCAGACGCTGATCATCACCACGCCCCTGATCCTCACTGGACTGGCGGTGGCCTTCGCCTTCCGGGCCGGGCTGTTCAACATCGGCGGCCAGGGCCAGTACATCGTTGGCTCGATCGCCGCGGTGTGGGTGGGCTCCGAGTTCGCTGGGATGCCGGCCGTGCTTCACGTCGTGCTGGCCGTTGCCGCCGCCTGCGTGGCCGGCGCCGGGTGGGCGGGAATCGCAGGGCTGCTGAAGGCGACGGTCGGGGCGCACGAGGTGATCTCGACGATCATGCTCAACTACACCGCGGTCTACATCGGGCTCTGGCTGTTCAGCATCGACGGCCCGCTGCAGAACGACCGCGACGCCTCGCTGCCGGTCTCCAACGACATCGTCGAGGGGGCCAAGCTGCCCGTCTTCTGGGGCGATCCCGTGCTCCAGGGCCTGCACATCGGGATCTTCATCGCGCTGATCGCCGTGGGCCTGTTCTGGCTGCTCCTCAACCGCTCGACGGTCGGCTACGAGGTGCGGGCCGTGGGCCTCAACCCGGAGGCCGCCCGTTACAGCGGGATGAACGTGGGCAAGAACTACGTGCTGGTGATGGCGGTCTGCGGGCTGTTCGCCGGTCTGGCCGGCGCGCTCGACGTCCTGGGCTGGCAGTTCCGGGTCGCCACCAACGACATCCAGGCCTCGTTGGTCGGGTTCTACGGCATCGCGGTCGCCCTGCTGGGCCGTAGCACGGCCAGCGGGACGGTGGCGGCCGCGCTGCTGTGGGGAGCGCTGGTCAGCGGGACCTCCCAGCGCAACCTCGACCCGACGATCTTCGAGCCGACGCTGGCCTTCAACCTCACGCTGATCATTCAGGGGCTGGTCGTGCTGCTGGTGAGCGCGGACGTGCTCGTGCTCTCGCTGCTGCGGCGCGGACGGCGAAGGCTGTCCGGGCGCCGGCGAAGCCCTCCACGGGCCGAGGAGGCCGAGGCGTGAGCGCGCATGCGCTGGCGGCTCCCCGGGAGCTGCTGGCTCCGCGCTACGCCGGATGGGCCGGGGTGGCGCTGGGCGCAGTGGCCTGGTTCATCGCCCTCCCGCCGCTGATGCTGCGAACGCCGGTGCCGTCCCTGCTGCTCGCGGCCGCGGCGGTGGGCGCGGGGGTGGTGGCGTGGCGCGGCGACGAGCGGCGGCTCGGCGGATGGGCGGCGGCCGCGGGGGTCCTGGGCGCGATCGGGGCGGTGGTGGCCACCCGTTCTGGGGAGGGCAACCTCGAGGACGTCTTCGTCTGGTCGGCGCTGGCCGCGGCCATGCTGCGCTTCGCCACGCCGCTGATCTTCGGGGCGCTGGGCGGAATCGTCTGCGAGCGCAGCGGCGTGATCAACATCGGGCTCGAGGGCATGATGCTGATGGGAGCGTTCTTCGGCATCCTCGGCGCCGACTTCACGGGCTCGTGGCTGCTGGGCGCGCTGGTGGGCATGGCGGCGGGCGCCGCCCTGGCGCTGGTGCACGCAGTCTTCTCGGTCTCGTTCCGTGCCGACCAGGTGGTCAGCGGGTTCGCGCTCAACCTGCTCGCGCTGGGTATCACCGGCTACGTGTTCATCGCCCACTACGGCGACCAGGGCACGCCCGACGGTATCCCGCGAGCCCCGGAGGTCACCCTTCCCCTGGTGGAGTCCATTCCCTTCGTGGGCGACGCAATCGGTGAGGCCAACATCCTCACCTGGGTGGCGCTGCTGCTGGTGCCGCTGCTGGCGGTCGCTCTTGTTTCGCACACCGCGCGGCCTGCGGCTGCGCTCCGTGGGCGAGAAGCCACGGGCGGCGGAAAGCGTGGGCGTGCCGGTCATCCGCACGCGATATCTGGCGGTTGTGGTGTCGGGGATACTGGCGGCGCTGGGCGGTGTCTACCTGTCGATCGCCTTTCTCGGCTCGTTCAGCGAGAACCTGACCGCCGGCCGCGGGTACATCGCGCTGGCCGCGGTGATCTTCGGCAACTGGCGGCCGGGTGGCGCGCTGGCTGCCGCCCTGCTGTTCGGGTTCTCGAGCGCGGTGGCGCAGCGGCTGCCGGCCTTCTCGGAGTCGACCGCGGTGCTGTTCCAGGCGCTGCCCTACGTGCTGACGCTGATCGTGGTGGCCGGCGTGATCGGCCGTACCCGACCCCCGGCCGCCATCGGCGTGCCGTACGTGAAGGAGTAGGCCGGTGGCGGTGGCCAGATTGCTGCTGGCGGGTCCCGCCGACGAGACCGGGCGTCTGAGCGACGAGGTCGAGCTCTACCAGCGCACCTACAACACGCTGCTGCGCTCGAGCGGAGAGACGCAGCTGCGGGTGCTCGAGTCCTCCCACCGGGCCATGGGTTCCAGCCTGCACCCTCTGGCCGACAGCGACGAGCCCGATCTGGGCGCGTTCATCTACGCCATCCGGCGCCTCCCCGAAGGGCTGGCCGGCGCGCGCCTGGTGATCATGGGCCAGGAGGTCGAGGTCTTCCGGGCCAACGGCATCTCCGTCGAGAGCTGGGAGGAGGCCGACGCGCCGGCCCGCCGCCGGCGCTGGCACGACGACGGCGGCGGCACGCATGCGGTGCTGCTGGGCAGCGCCTCCGACGTCGACGACCTGATCCCCACGCTCGTGGCCTTCCAGATCGAGTGGAACAAGATCCATCAGCGCCAGCTCGCCGCCGGCTGGCCGCCGGACCACGACCCCTCGGCCGAGGAATGCGCTCAGGCGCTCGGCGGTCCGGTGGAGGACTGGAGCCGGCTGCGGGCAGGCTGGGGGGAGCGCTTCGGGGAGCGGCTGCGCCTGATCGCGGAACGGCGTTTGGCGCTGCGCGTGCGGATGCTGGGCGGCACGCAGGTGGGCTACGCGCGCATGACCCGCCGCTGGTGGGAGCCCGTCCACGAGCGGCTGGCCACCGACGGCCTGCGGGAGCGGCCGATCTACTTCGTCAGCTCCAACACCCACAGCCTCGTGAACATCGTCACCGGCGTGGCCAAGGAGAAGGAGGCGGACCTGGTTGCCTTCGTGGAGACGCTCCCCGAGGACAGCATCCTGCGCGAGGAGCTGGCCAAGTTCCGCGAGGGCGCTGCGGAGGGCTCGTGGGAGAACTTCCTCTACTTCGTGGCCCGGCTCTACTTCGATGCGCACGGGGAGAAGGGCCGCGCCGAGCGGCGCCGGCTGGAGCAGGAGTGCGGCGTGGCCCACCTGCCCAGCTCCACCGCCCTGCGGGTGCCGGCCCAGGTCGTCCCCCTGTCCGCGCTGGTGTGTGACCGGCTCGACTCGCGGCTCGGGCGGGTGGAGGCGGAGGCGCTGGCGGCCAGCGACGCCGTGATCGTGAACATCGACTATCCGCTGGGAGTGGCCGCATACAACATCCTGCGCGAGGTGGCGATCGACAGTCCCGCGCTGCGGGGCGTGTACGTCCTGGGCAAGGCGGCCACGCTGAACGCCGACGTGGGCGACGTGATGCTGTCGAGCGTCGTGCACGACGAGCACTCGGGCTCGACCTACTGGCTGGACAACGCCTTCGGCATCAACGACCTCGCGGGCGACCTGCGCTTCGGCAGCGGCCTGGACAACCAGCGCGCCGTGAGCGTCAAGAGCACCTTCCTGCAGAACCGCGCGTACCTCGACTTCTACTACCGCGAGGCCTTCACGGTCGTGGAGATGGAGGCCGGCCCCTACTGCAACGCGCTGTACGAGGTGGCCGACGCGGACCGCCATCCGGTCGCCGAGGCGGTCAACTTCTCCAAGCTCCCGATCGACTTCGGCGTCATCCACTACGCCTCCGACACGCCCTACACCCAGGCGCGCACGCTCGGCGCCCGCGGGCTCAGCTACTACGGCATGGACTCGACCTACGCCTCGTCGCTGGCCATCCTGCGGAGGGTGTTGCGGCTCGAGGGCGCGCTGGAGTAGGCGGGCTTAGAAGGGCCAGCCCCCGGAGTCGCGCTGCCAGTCCGCCGGGCTGGAGCCGAGCAGCCGGCGCTCCGCCTTGCGATCGGGCCGCTTGAAGTCCGGCCGGTCCTCGGCGCCGATCCAGGGCGCAAAGAGGGTGAGGAGAAGTGCGCCTCCGAATATGAGGGCCAGGATCTCCATGTGACTAATGATACGCGCTCGAGACCAGAACCCGTAGGCCTCGGCCGCAGAACTCGACCTCGTCAGGATCGATGCCGATCCGTTGGGCCTGACCGTGTCTCCTCGCCGCTGGCGCCGCGAGCTCTAACCGGCGACCCTAGTACGTGGGGCCAGGTCCGAGCATCCACAGCGGCTCATCGATCCAGCCGGACTTGAGGCCTTGTGGGTGGCGCTCGATGCCACGTTTGGTGCAGTTGTAGGAGCCGACCCAGATCTGCCCGCGCCGGTCGAGCCGCGCCGCCCAGATCTCGCATGTCTGGGCGATCCTGTCGACGAACTGGCAGTCGACCCGGAGGGGGCTAAACCGACGGCAGCCGGTAGCGCGGCCGAGGAGGCTGTAACGCCGCTGGACGATCCCGTCGGGTTCTATCAGCGGCGTCTCGGCCTCGTTCGCGTGCAGCGCCGACACGGCCAGCCGGACCGGCAGCGTCCCGTGGGTGATCACAGGCACCTCCCGCACCCCAACCGAGCCGTCGTCGGTTCGGGCCGTCAGTTCAACGCGATACCCGCCCGGCGGCAGCCCTCTCGGCAGCCTGAAGAACCCGAGGCCGGCGCCGCTCGACCGTCTCAATACGAGCTTGCGCCCCTCGCCCACCACTTCGAGGCGCAGCCGCGCCGGCGTGCTCAGCGCGAAGCTCACCCGGCGCCGCTCTGGCACGACTGTGCGCAACGCGAGCGCGAGCCGCCGCGTTCGCGGCGAGCTCACAAACCGGATCAGGTCCCAGTCCGCGATCACGTACTCGTCTCTGTGGGTTATCAGCAGCGGCTGGCCGACGTCGTAGAGCGCGCCGCTGCGGGCGTTCTCACCGTCCCCGCTGAGCAGCTGCATGCCTCGCCCTAGCCAGCGGTCCTCCGCGCCGCCGGCGACCGTGTGGATCGTGCCGAAACGGCTCACCCGCCTGACCCCCACGCCGGAGTCGCCTGTCTGGGCGATCGCGAAGCCGCCGTGGCGTCCCAACTTGACGAACGTCGGCCAGTCAACCAGCGCCTCGGTGGCCCACCCCCCGTCGCCCGCGAAGCCTGGCTCGCCGGTGCCGGCGACCGTCGACAGCCTGCCGTTCTGCGGGTCGACCTCCCGTATCCGATTGTCGTTGCGATCGGTGACGAGCAGCGCCCCGTCCGGTGCAAACTCGAGGTCCGTCAGGTACTGAAAGCGCGCTTGTGTTGCAAGCACGCCGTCAGGCGAACTGCCGCGGGCGCCGGTGCCCGCGACCGGCCTTACGCTGCCGTCGGGCAGGTAGTGCAGAACTCGCCGGTTCTCCGCCATGAGCACGCCGCCATCGGGGTGAACGAGCGCGTCGTTGGAGGCGTTCAGCGGCGCGAAACGCTCGTACGGCCCGCCGCCACGGCGCAGTTCGAGGCCGGGTGGCGCCCCGTTGAACGAGAAATACTCCGTGCCGAAGCGATCGCTGCCGAGTAGGCCACGCCGGCCCGCAGGCCGCGGGCTGCGCACCGCTCGCAGCCAGCCGCGTTCGTCGAGCACGAACGTCCCGAACCTAAGACCTCGGCCGGTGCCTCCCAGCAGCAGCCGACCGGCGTTGAGCTCGGCAGCGCCGATGTTGTCGAACTCGACCGCGGTCGCCGGCACCGGAGGATCCCCAACCCGCGGCGGCGGCAGATGCCCGCCGCCGGCGATCGTGTAGATCGTGCGCGCTTCGGCGCCGGCGCAGAACACCAGCAGAACAGCAAGGACCAGGCCGGGCCCAAGCACGGGAACAGTCTCCCTCTTGCGTTTGCCTGCGTCCACTCCGAGGGTGCTGGCGCTGCCAGCGCGCCTCGAGCTCTTCCACCAACGACTAGGCGAAACTACGGCTCCCACGCCCGCAGCCGCGGCCACCAGCCCGGCACCGCCCGGCGGTAGCGCTCGTACTGTTCGCCGAACTGCCGGCTAAGCACGGGCTCCTCGTAGAAGTGGACGAAGCTCGCCGTGACCACGACGAAGAGCGCCGCCCAGGCCAGTAGGACCGGCTGCCCGAGCAGGAGCGCCTGGCCGATGATCACCGACGCCACCGCCACGTACATCGGGTTGCGCACGTGGCGGTAGAGGCCGCCGACGACGAGCCGCTCCGTGGGCGCCACCGGGGCCGGGGTGCCCACTCCTTCCATCACGAAGCGCGCGAAGGCGTGCAGGAGAACGGCCAGCCCGGCGGCGATCAGCGCGACGCCCGCCACGCGCAGCGGCAGCCAGGGCGAGGTCGACTCCCAGCCCGTCAGCAGCCAGGGAACGAGCCCCGCCATCACCCCCGGCGCCAGCAGGAGGAAGACCAGGCTCCCGGCGGCGGCCCGGGCGCGGGTCATGCCCCCACCGGATGCCAGGCGGTCTTCAGCTCGGTGACCGCCTCGAGCCGGGACAGCGCGTCGGCCACCGCTTCCTCGTAGGTAGCGGCCGCCGTCGCGTGCCGCACGCGCGTCACGCTCGCCGCGGCCAGGCGATCGATCTCGGCGCCCAGCTCAGGGTCGCCCGAGGCGTCCACCACCGCGTTGACCCCGGGATGTGCAGCCAGGGCGTCCGTCAACTCGGCCCGGCGGCCGCTCAGCAGGTTGACCACCCCGCCCGGCACGTCGGAGACGCCGAGCACCTCGGCCAGGTCGAGCCCGGTGAGCGGGGCGGCCTCCGAGAGGACCGCCACCACGGTGTTCCCGGAGGCGAGGGCCGGCGCCAGCTCGGCCACCAGCCCCAGCAGCGAGGGCTCGTCCGGTGCCACCACTCCCACGACCCCGGTCGGCTCGGGCAGGGAGAAGGAGAGGAAGGGCGCCGCGACGGGATTCACCCCGCCGAGCACCGCGTGGAGCTTGTCCGTCCAGCCCGCGTAGTGCACGAGCACGTCGATGGCGGAGTCCAGCTCGGTTCGCTCCAGGGCGAAGTCCGCGGCCCGCGACTCGAGCGCCTCCGCGGTCCGGTACAGGATCTGGCCCCGGTTGTAGGCCGTGCGGGCCGCCCAGGGGCCGGCGGCGGCACGGGCGGCAGCCACGGCGTCGCGCACGTCCTTGCGCGAGCCGCGGGGCACGTTGTGGCCGGCCACGCGGTCGTAGCGTCCGGACTCGGAGCGCACGAAGGCGCCGCCCACGTAGAGCTTGTAGGTCTTCCTGACGGCGAGCCGGCTCATGCGACCCGCAGGTAGGGGCGCAGCCCGGCCGGCCCGCCCTCGCGGCCGAAGCCGCTCTCCTTGTAGCCGCCGAAGGCCGCGGACGGGTCGAAGTGGTTGTAGGTGTTCTGCCAGACCACGCCGGCCTGCAGCGCGCTCGCCACCTCGAACGCCTTGGCGCCCTTGTCGGTCCAGATGCCCGCCGCCAGGCCGTAGGTGGAGTTGTTCGCCTTGGCTATCGCCTCCGCCTGGGTGCGGAAGGTCAGCACGCTGACCACCGGGCCGAAGATCTCCTCCACCGAAATGCGGTGTGCGGGCGCCACCTCGGTGAACAGGGTGGGCTCGAACCAGAAGCCGCGCTCGGGCAGGTCGCAGGCCACGGTTCGCCGCACGGCACCCTCCTCCTCACCCGCGGCCACGAGCGACCGGATGCGGGCGAGCTGCTCCGCGGAGTTGATGGCGCCGACGTCGGTGTTCTTGTCGAGCGGGTCGCCGAGGCGCAGGCGGCCCATGCGCTCCCACAGCTTGCCGATCACGGTGTCGGCCACGCTCTCCTGCACCAGAAGCCGCGAGCCGGCGCAGCAGACGTGGCCCTGGTTGAAGAAGATGCCGTTGACGATGCCCTCGACCGCCTGGTCGAGCGCGGCGTCCTCGAACACGATGTTGGCCGACTTGCCGCCCAGCTCCAGGGTCAGGGGCACGCCGCGGCCCGCCAGCGCGGCCTGGATCTCCTTGCCCACGGCGGTGGACCCGGTGAAGGCCACCTTGTCGACTCCCGGCGACCGCACCAGCGCGGCGCCGGCCGCGCCGTCGCCCGGCACCACACCCAACACGCCGGCGGGCAGCTCGGCCTCCTGGCAGATCTCCGCCAGGAGCAGCGCGGTGAGCGGGGTGGTCTCCGCGGGCTTGAGCACCGAGGTGTTGCCGCAGGCCAGCGCCGGCGCCACCTTCCAGGCGGCCATGAGCAGGGGGAAGTTCCAGGGCACGATCTGCGCCGCCACCCCCAGCGGGGCAGCCGTCCGTCCGCCCACGCCGTAGGAGAGCTTGTCCGCCCAGCCGGCGTAGTGAAAGAAGTGCGCCGCGGCCAGAGGCACGTCGATGTCGCGCGATTCGCGCAGCGGCTTGCCCCCGTCGAGCGACTCGACCACGGCCAGCTCCCGCGCCCGCTCCTGGATCAGCCGGGCGATGCGGAACAGGTACTTGCCCCGCTCGAGCCCGCTGAGCGCGGCCCAGCGCGGTTGGGCTTCGCGGGCCGTCTCGACGGCCGCGCGCAGGTCTTCCTCTCCCGCAAACGCCACCTCCGCCACCGGCTCCTCCGTGGCGGGGTTGATCGACGGGACCCGCACCCCGTCGGCCGGGTCGCGGAACTCCCCGCCGATGAACAGCCCGTAGCTCGGGCGCAGGCGCACGTGGTCGGTCGACTCGGGCGCGGGCGCGTAGTCCCAGCTGAGCTGCGTGCGGATGCTCATTCCTTCGAGAAGTCCTCGGCGCGGGCGTAGCGCCCGGTCTGCGTCTTTCGGTATTGCATCAGCAGGTCGTTGAGCAGCGACGAGGCGCCGATCCTGAAACGGTCGGACGTGAGCCATTCGTCCCCCAGCGTCTCCTTCACCAGCACGAGCCGGTGAAGGGCGGCCTTGCTGGTGGAGACGCCGCCCGCCGCCTTCATCCCGACCGGTCGCCCGCTGCGCTCGCCGTAGTCGCGGATCGCCTCGAGCATCACGAGCGTCACACCTGGCGTGGCGCCGCTCGCCGCCTTGCCGGTCGAGGTCTTGATGAAGTCGGCGCCGGCCTCCATGGCCAGAAGCGACGCGTGCCGCACGTGCTCGTACGACCCGAGCTCCGCCGTCTCCAGGATCACCTTCAGGTGGGCGTCGCCGCAGGCCTCCTTCACCCGCACGATCTCCTCCATCACACGGGTGTCCTCGCCGGCCAGGAACGCCTCACGCGAGATCACCATGTCGATCTCCTCGGCGCCCGCCGCCACGGCCTGCTCGGTGTCGTGCAGCTTGACCTCCAGCGAGGCCTGGCCGGAGGGGAACGCCGTGGCCACCGAGGCGGCCCTCACGCCCGTGCCGTCGAGCGCCTCGCGGACCACGCCGATGAGCGAGGGGTACACGCACACCGCGGCGCAGGAGGGGATCTCGGGCATGGTCGGCGCCGGACAGACCGCTTTGGCGCACAGGTGGCGAACCTTGCCGGGCGTGTCGGCGCCCTCGAGCGTGGTGAGGTCGGTCATCGACACCGCCAGCCGGATGCCCTGCTCCTTCGCGCTGGTCTTGATCGAGCGCTTGCCGAGCACCGCGGCACGCTCCTCGATGCCCACGCGGTCGACGTGGGGGAGGCGACGGATCACACCTTGAGTATGACCCGTGCGCACTACCCTGCCCACGTGCGCAAGGTCTGTGTCTTCTGCGGCTCCAGCCCCGGCGCCCGCTCCGATTACGCCGAGGCGGCCGACCAGCTGGCCGCCCTCCTGGTCGAGCAGGGAATCGGGCTGGTGTACGGAGGCGCGAGCGTGGGTCTGATGGGGCGACTGGCCGACGCCGTGCTCGAGCGCGGAGGCGAGGTCACCGGCGTGATCCCGCTGGCGCTCGTGGACCGGGAGATCGCCCATCCGGATCTGTCCGACCTGCGGGTGGTCGACTCGATGCACGAACGGAAGGCCCTGATGGCTGAGCTCGCGGACGCCTTCATCGCGCTGCCCGGCGGCCTCGGGACGCTCGAGGAGCTGTTCGAGATCTACACCTGGGCCCAGCTCGGCCTGCACCGAAAGCCCTGTGGGCTGCTGAACGTCGCCTCCTACTACGACGGAGTGGCCGCCTTCCTGGACCACGCCGTGCAGGAGGGCTTCGTGCGTGCCGAGCACCGGGCGCTGCTCCTCACAGAGGAGGACCCGCGGATCCTGCTCGAGCGTCTGCGTGGTTTCGACCCGGGTGCGGCACCGGCCAAGTGGATCGCGCGCTGACGTAGACTCGCGCCGATGGCGGAGCCGGGCGTGGGCGAGATCCTCGTACAGCGAGACGAACTGGCCCACCGGGTGCGGGAGCTGGCCGAGGAAGTCTCACGCGACTACGCCGGTCGGGAGCTGCTGCTGATCTGCGTTCTCAAGGGGGCCGTGTTCTTCCTGTCCGACCTCATGCGGCACCTCGACGTCCGCTGCGAGCTCGACTTCATGGCCGTCTCCTCGTACGGATCGTCCACGGACTCCTCAGGCGTGGTGCGCATTCTCAAGGACCTGGACGCGCCCATCGAGGGGCGCGACGTGCTGATCGTGGAGGACATCGTGGACTCCGGCCTGACGCTGTCCTACCTGTTTCGGATGCTGCGCGCCCGGGAGCCCGCGACCCTCGAGGTCTGCGCGCTGCTCACGAAGCCCGAGCGGCGCGAGGTGGACCTGCCGATCCGCTACGTCGGCTTCGAGATCCCGAATCGCTTCGCGATCGGCTACGGGCTGGACCACGCGGAGCGCTACCGCAACCTCCCCTACGTGGCCGTCCTCGACGAGGAGGATTAAGGGCGCATAAGTGCCCAAGAGAGACACATACCCCCTTGCTAGGCTTGCGTTTCACCCAGGGGGCTGCTCTCCTCACTGAGAAGAACCCGGCCCGGGTGCGTAGAGGAGACACGAGAGGCTCGCCGTGAGCAGATTCTTTAAGAGCGCCGCATTCCCGATCCTGATCGTGGTCGTCCTCGCGTTCTTCGCCCAGAAGCTGATCAACCCGGGCGACCGCCAGAAGGACCCGAACTACTCGCAGTTCCTGACCCAGGTCGACGAGGGCAAGGTCAAGAGCGTCACGCTCAACACGAAGAACAACCGGATCGACGTCGAGCAGACGAACAAGCAGAAGTACCAGACGGCCTATCCGGACAACACCGAGCAGAACCTGGTCAACGAGCTCCGGGCCGAGAACATCCCGATCGACGTCAAGGCCAAGGGCGGATCGGGCTGGCTCACTGCCCTGACCTACATCCTGCCCTTCGTGATCTTCCTGCTCTTCTGGCTGTTCATCATCAACCAGATGCAGGGCGGCGGCTCGAAGGTCATGTCCTTCGGGAAGTCGCGGGCCAAGCGCATGTCGGTGGACTCGCCGAAGATCACCTTCCGCGACGTCGCCGGGGTGGACGAGGCGGTGGAGGAGCTCCACGAGATCAAGGAGTTCCTGGAGAACCCGAAGAAGTTCCAGGCTCTCGGCGCCCGCATCCCCAAGGGCGTGCTGCTCTACGGGCCGCCCGGCACGGGCAAGACGCTTTTGGCCCGTGCCGTCGCCGGCGAGGCCGGGGTGCCCTTCTTCTCGATCTCCGGATCAGACTTCGTCGAGATGTTCGTGGGCGTGGGCGCCTCGCGCGTGCGTGACCTCTTCGAGCAGGCCAAGCAGAACTCGCCCTGCATCATCTTCATGGACGAGATCGACGCCGTCGGGCGTCACCGCGGCGCCGGCCTCGGTGGCGGCCACGACGAGCGCGAGCAGACGCTCAACCAGCTGCTGGTCGAGATGGACGGCTTCGAGATGAAGGACAACATCATCCTCATCGCCGCCACCAACCGGCCCGACATCCTCGACCCGGCGCTGCTGCGCCCGGGACGCTTCGACCGCCAGATCGTGGTCGACCGGCCCGACCGCAAGGGCCGCAACAAGATCCTCGAGGTGCACACGCGGGGCAAGCCCCTGGCCAAGGCCATCGACCTCGACGTGCTGGCCGGTCAGACGCCCGGATTCACCGGCGCCGACCTGCAGAACCTGGTGAACGAAGCGGCCCTGCTGGCCGCCCGCCAGGGCAAGCGCGAGATCGACCACCTCCAGCTGGAGGAGGGGATCATGCGCGTGATCGCCGGGCCGGAGAAGAAGACGCGCGTGATGTCGGAGAAGGAGCGCCGGATCACCGCGTTCCACGAGATGGGGCACGCGCTCGTGGCCCACTTCCTCGAGAACACCGACCCGGTGCACAAGATCTCCGTGATCTCGCGTGGACAGGCACTCGGCTACACGATCTCGCTCCCCACCGAGGACAAGTTCCTCACCACGCGAGCCGAGCTGTCGGACACGATGGCGATGACCCTGGGCGGCCGCGCGGCGGAGGAGATCTGCTTCGGGGAGGTCACCACCGGGGCGTCCAACGACCTGGAGAAGGTGACCGCCACGGCCAAGCAGATGGTCATGCGCTTCGGCATGTCCGAGCGCCTGGGCCCGCGGGTGTTCGGCCACGACCACGGTCAGCCCTTCCTGGGCCGGGAGTTCTCGTCCGAGCCCGACTACTCGGACGAGATCGCGCGTGAGATCGACGACGAGATCCGGCGCATCGTGGAGGACGCCCACCAGACCGCCCGCCAGGTGCTGGAGGACCGCCGCGAAGAGCTCGACATGACCTCAGAGATCCTGCTCAAGCGCGAGACGATCGAGCGCGAGCAGTTCATCGACCTGCTCGAGGGCAAGTCCGAGGACGAGGTATTCGGCACCGAGCAGCCGGCGCTCCCGCCGCCGCCTCCGGCTCCCGAGGCGCCCGAGCGCAAGCCCGAGCGGGCCCCGAAGCCGCTGCCGCGGCCCGGGCTGGCCGGCGGCGGCGCCGCCGAGATGCGGGGCGACCCGCCGCCCGAAAAGGCTTAGGGCGCGGGCCGGCGGGTGCCGGCGGGCGCGCGCGTCATCGCTGAATCGGCACGCGCTCAGCGGCCGATCGCCACGCGCGGCTCCGTGGAATGCCCGCGCGGGTGGAGGCGCCCGGCGGCGAAGAGGCGGTGTAGGTGCTGGATCGCGGCGGATCCTTCGCCGACCGCGGAGGCCACCCGCTTCACCGAGCCGTGGCGAACGTCGCCGGCCGCGAAGACCCCGGGCATGCTCGTCTCGAGCGGATAGGGGCTGCGCGGCAGCGTCCAGGGTTGGTCGCCGCTCAGATCGGTCCCGGTTCGCACGAAGCCGTTCGTGTCCCGCTCGACGGCCGCGGGCAGCCAGTCGGTGTGCGGCCGCGCGCCGATCATCACGAACAGTCCGTCGGCCCCGACCGTCTCCTCACCCCCGCCGGCGCAGTCGCGGAGCACCAGCTGCTCTAGCCACCCGTCGCCTCCGCCGCCGACGATCTCGGTCCCGAGGCGGACTCGCACGTTCGGCGTGGCCTCCACCTCGCGGGCCAGGTAGTGCGACATGCCGGCGCTCAGCGACCCCGCACGGACCACCAGCGTGATACGGCGGGCATAGCGGGCGAGATGCAGGGCGGCCTGTCCGGCGGCGTTCGCGCCCCCCAGGACGTAGACGTCCTCTCCGGCCATCGCGGCCGCTTCGGAGGCGGGGCCCCCGTAGTAGACGCCGGCGCCGTTCAGCGCTTCGAGCGCCGGCACGCCCAGCCGGCGATAGCTGGCGCCAGTGGCCAGCACCACAGCGCGGGCGGCCACGCGGTCGCCCAGAGAGAGGTTCACCAGGAGCCGATTACCCTCGCGCCGCAGGTCCGTGGCCCCCTGCATGAAGGCGAACTTGGCCCCGAATACCCAGCCCTGCTCATAGGCCTGCTCGGCCAGGCGGCCGCCGCTGACTCCACGCGGAAAGCCCAGGTAGTTTCGGATCAGCGAGCTGGAGGTGGCCTGACCGCCGATCCCGCCCGAGTCCACGACCAGCGTGCTGAACCCCTCGGAGGCGCCGTAGACGGCGGCCGAGAGGCCGGCCGGCCCGGCGCCGACGATCACGAGATCGAAGTCGCTGTGCTCCGGATCCACCGACGCACCCGCTGCCCGCGCGATATCGGCGTCGCTCGGGTCCATCAGCACCTCGCCGTTGGGGAACACCACCAGGGGCAGGGTGGGGTCCACCGCAGCATTCGCCAGCAGGGCGCGTCCCCTGGCGGAGTCCGCCAGGCAGAAGGAGTGCGGGATGGCGCAGCGGCCGAGGACATCTCTTAGCTCATAGGCCCGGCCGGACCACGACTCGCCGATCACATGAATGGTGTGCGGGGCAGTGCCGCGGCCCCGCGCCCACTCGAGCAGAAAGCTCGAGATGGTCTGGTGAAAGAACTCGTCCGGGGAGCCCGAGGGCCGTAGGACGTAGTAGTCGAAGCGACCGTGGGCCATCCCGTCGAAGATGGCCTCGCCCGTCGCGGGCTCTCCCCATCCACCCCACGCGATCAGAAGTCCGCGCTTCGCGTGCGGGTGAAGGTGGCGAACCTCCTCGAGAAGCTCGCCACCGGTCATCCCGGACAGCCATTGCCCTGCGAGCACCAGGGCGACCTCTTCGTCGGAGGTCGCGAGGCTCTCGAGGCTCGCGAGCGCCTCGGCCGGCGAGCGGGTGCACACGATGCGATAGCTGCGTGCGTAGCGGTCGCGCAGCTCCCGCTCGACGTCCTCGAGCGCGCCGGGATCCTCCTCGATGGCAACGATCAGCGGGGCAGTCATGCGAGCCGTCCGAAACTGTACTTGGGCGCTGTCCTGACTTTGCCCGCTATGCGCGGGCAAAGTGAAGACGACGGCGGCCGGAGCGTCGGGAACCGGCGCCGGCCGGCGGTTGTAAGAGAGGCATGCACCGGATTCCCGTCGTCGCGTCCGTGGTCGTCCTCCTGGCGCTCGCGCCGGCTGCCCTCGCCAAAGGACCGCACGCGGTGGTGACACCCGGGCCCGACGGCATAGAGCCGGGCCGGCCCTGGGTGGCGACGCTCGAGCTCAACGAGTTCGACGAGAGGACGGCGTCTGCGGCTCGGCCGACCGTGCTCGTACGGAGCAAGGCGCAGCGGTTCAGCGTGCCTGCCAGGCGAGTCGCCGGGCGTCGTTTCCGCCTGCGGTTGAGTTTCCCGCGGCCCGGGCGCTGGCACTACACGGTGCTGGACGGCACGCCCGCGCAGCGAATCTTTCGCTTCCCGCCGGTCATCGTGGCGCCGGGACTGAGGCGCGACACGCGGGCCTACGTTGCCTTCCCGAGGGGCAGCCGCGCCGAAGCCGAGGGCGGGGGCGGGCCGATCATGGCGGGCGCCGAGCCGGTCTCCGGGACGAGCGGTGGGGCGCTTCCTCCCGAGGTGGTCTTGCCGCCCGGCGATCCCGAGGCCGACGGCGTGGCCCTGTGGGTCCCGCTCGCCGGATTGACGCTCGCGGGCGCGGGGACGCTCACCGTGCTGCGCCGGCGCCACCGGAGTTGAGGTCCACCGCGATCTCGCCCCCCAGGGCGAATGGCGGCGCCAGCTCGATCCGGTCGCCGCTCCAGAAGCGCCCCGGGTCGTACCAGCTCGCCGGGCGCCGGCTGGGCAGCAGTCCCATGTGCTGGTACGTGGTGGCCACCAGCTCGGCGCAGTACACGGTTTCCAGCGAGGAGTCGCGGCGCCGGACCTTGGCGGTCACCCAGTGGCGGGCCAGGCCCGGCGTCGTGGGGAAGGCCCGGCCGTCGTAGCGCTCGATCGCCTCCATGAGGCGGTCCTCGTGGTGGCGCTCGATGGTGCCCTCCAGCTGGCGCAGGAAGGCACGCTGGCCGTAGCGCCCGGTCCAGGTACTCACCGCGTCGCGGAGCAGGTGCAGCTGCACCCCGCGATGGCGCTCGCCGGTCCAGACATCGGGCAGCGAGTGGCCCAGTTCGGCGTGCCACAGGAGCGGGGGCAGATCGTCGAGCGCGACCGCCATGCCCACGTGGTTCACGGGGCTGTTGGTGGCGGCCCGGATCGCCAGGTCCGCGAGCGACCGGCCGCGGAACAGCCAGATGTCCCCGGTCGAGGCGGTGGCCAGCGCATCCGGGAGGGACAGGGTCACCGGCCGTAACCTACGGGCCGTGCGCGTGCCCTGGAAGCTGATCGGCGCGGCTGGGCTGGCGGGCGTGGCGGCCACCGGCGTGGTGGTGGCACGGCGCCGGCGGTCCCAGGCCGAGTACGACCCGGACGAGTTGCGCGAGCGACTGCACCAGCGCCTGCGTCAGGTGGAGGACGAGGTCAGCCCGCCCACGGGCCCACGCCCCCCAGCCGATCCACCGTGATACGCGTGACGTAGCCGGGCGGCGGGTCGGGCATCGGCGGGAAGTCCACGCCGGGTCCGAGATATGTCTCGGCCAGTCGCTGAAGCAGCTCCGGGGCGCCACCCTCGGCTACGCGCGCGCGGCCGTAGACGACGAGATACTCCTTGAGCCCGATCTGGTTCGTCCGCTCGCCCTCGATCGACAGCGCCACCCGCGGGTCGCGTTCCATGTTCCGCACCTTCTGGTGCCGCGGCAGGTGCCCGCAGACGATCTCGTCGCCCTCCAGGCCCACCCAGACACAGGTGAGCTGCGGTGACCCGTCGCGGTTGAGCGTCACCAAGTGGGCCAGTGCGGCCGACTCGATTAGGCTGCGGGCGCTCTCGGGCAGGCCGGCCATATTCGGCAGGGAAGGCTACCGCCGGTACGCCAGGCCCG
This sequence comes from uncultured Thermoleophilaceae bacterium, assembly GCA_963772945.1. Lineage (GTDB taxonomy): Bacteria > Actinomycetota > Thermoleophilia > Solirubrobacterales > Thermoleophilaceae > JACVRW01. The sequence goes on from CAVYZJ010000005.1 coordinate 104,738, forward strand.
GGCGAGGGCGTTTGGCACCGAGCCGGGTGGGCAAGCCTTGGGGAATGAGCTCTTCCACTGAAAGCGTCCCGCAGCTGGCCCTGTCCGGCGGCGTAGAGATCCCGCAACTCGGCTTCGGCGTGTTCCAGGTGCCACCGCCCGAGACGACCGAGGTCGTGACCCGCGCGTTCTCGGCCGGCTACCGCCACGTCGACACCGCCGCGGCCTACCAGAACGAGGCCGAGGTCGGCCAGGCCTTCAGGGCGTCCGGTCTCGATCGCGAGGACGTCTTCATCACCACCAAGTGCTTCAACGACGACCACGGCTACGAGGAGGCCAAGCACGCCTTCGGGGCGAGCCTCGAGCGGCTGGAGCTGGACTACGTCGACCTCTACCTGATCCACTGGCCGGTCCCCTCCAACGACAAGTACGTCGACACCTGGCGGGCCTTCATCGACCTGCAGGCTGAGGGGCTCGTGCGCGCGATCGGCGTTTCCAACTTCCAGCCGGCCCATCTGCGGCGGCTGATCGACGAGACCGGGGTGACCCCGGTGGTCAATCAGGTGGAGTTGCACCCGAGCTTCCAGCAGGCCGGACTGCGGCGCGACCACGCGGAGCTCGGCATCGTCACGGAGGCCTGGAGCCCGCTCGCTCAGGGGGAGGTGCTCGACGATCCGGCGATCACCCGGATCGCCGACGCGCACGACAGGACAGCGGGGCAGGTCGTGATCCGCTGGCACCTCCAGCTCGGCAACGTCGTGATCCCGAAGTCGGTTACGCCGGAGCGGATCGAGCAGAACCTCGCGGTCTTCGATTTCGAGCTCGACGACGAGGAGATGGGGGAGATAGAGGCCCTCGACGCGGGGGAGCGGATCGGCCCCGATCCGGACACGTTCGTCCGCCCCTGAGCAGGCCGGACCTCAGCTCAGCGCCGTCGCGATGGCGGTCGCCGAGCGGTCCACGTCGGCCTCTGTCGTCGCCCAGTTCGAGAAGGAGACCCGCAGGACCGCCCGGCCCTCCCACTGCGTGCCGCCGAGCCAGCAGGTGCCGTCGCGCTGAACGGCGGCGATGGCGGCCTCGGTTGCCTCGTCGCCGCCGGGCAGCCGGACCAGCACCTGGTTGAGGACCACGTCGTTGAGAACCTCGACGCCGTCGATCTCTGCCAGCCGGGCGGCCATTCGCCGCGCGTGGGCGCAGTTTCTCTCCACCAGCTCGGCCACCCCTCGGCGTCCCAGCGAGCGCAGAGCCGCGTAGACCGGCACGGCGCGGGCCCGGCGGGACGACTCGGGGACGTAGTTGGTCGAATCGCGCCGGCCCGGGTCGGCCACCAGGTACGACGCGGCCAGGCTCATCGCCCCGCGGTGCGCGTCCGCGTCGGCCACGATCGTCATCGCGCTGTCGTACGGCACGTTCAGCCACTTGTGAGCATCCACCGCCCACGAGTCCGCGCGCTCGACCCCGTCCACGAGCGGGCGGGTGGCGGGCGCGGCCGCGGCCCAGAGTCCGAAGGCACCGTCCACGTGCAGCCACGCGCCCCCGGCGGCGCAGGCGTCGGCGATCGGCTGCAGAGGATCGACGGCGCCGGTGGCGACGTTGCCGGCCTGGGCACACACGATCGTCGGACCGGACAGGCCGGCGAGGCGCTCCTCCAACCCGTCGGGGACCATGCGCCCCTGGCCGTCGGCCGGGACCCGTATCGCGTTGCCCGCGCCGAGGCCGAGCAGCCGCAGCGCGGTGAAGATCGTGGCGTGCGCCTGCTCTCCGCAGACGACGTTGACCACCGGCGCGCCCTGCAGGCCGTGGCGTTCCACGTCCCAGCCCGCGCGGGCGAGCACCGCGTGGCGGGCGGCGGCCAGCGCCGTGGTGTTCGCGCCCTGAGCACCGGTGACGAAGCCCACGCCGGCCTCGGCCGGCAAGCCCAGCAGGTCCAGCGTCCAGCCGGCCGCGATCTCCTCGATGGCAGCAGACGCCGGGGAGAGCGAGTGGAAAGCGGCGCACTGGTCCCAGGCCGAGACGAGCCAGTCGGCGCCCAGCGCGGCAGGCAGCGAGCCGCCGATGACGAAGCCGAAATGGCGCGGGCCGGCCGAGGCCACCAGTCCAGGCTCGGCGCCCGCGGCCAGCGCCTCGATCACCGCCTCCGGAGCCTCACCCTCCTCCGGCAGCGGACCGCCGAGCAGTTCGCGGACGACCGGGGCGTCGGCCGCGGCCGCCACCGGACGCTCGTCGAGCGTGTGCAGAAAAGCCTCCGCCTTGGCGGCTGCGGTGCTCAGGCCCCGGGTGCGGTCGGGCATGCCCCGATCCTAAGGCCCGTCAGGATTCGGTAATGAGCGGGCGGCTGCGGGCGATCGTCGACGGGCTGGAGATCCGTCCTGGGGACCGCGTCCTCGAGATCGGCTGCGGCCATGGCGTGGCCGCCACCATGGTCTGCGAGCGGCTGGAAGGGGGCCGCCTGACGGCGATCGACCGCTCGGCCAAGATGATCGACGCCGCCGCGCGCCGTAACGCAGCGCACGTCGAGGCCGGGCGGGCCGAGTTCCTGGTGGCGACTCTCGAGGCGGTCGACCTGGGCGAACGGCGCTTCGAGCTGATCTTCGCGGTGCGCGTGGGCCTCTTTCACCGCGAGCCGGAAAGGGCCCGGGAGCTGGCGAAGCGCTGGCTGGCGCCCCAGGGTGCTCTCCACGCCTTCTTCGACGAGCCGGCCTGAGGTGGCGCCGGGGCCAGGGCGGGTCCTGTACGGTGCCCGCCGCTGACCTCCCGGCCCCGACCAACACCGCTGAGCCTGCTGCGGCTACTGGCCGTCGCGGCCTGCCTGGGCGCGCTGCCGGCGGCCGACGCGGCCGCGAACGGCGCGGGCCTCACGGCTCGGGGGAGCGTCAAGGAGGCTTACGTGCTGGGAGCCACGCCGGGACAGCGGCTGGTGCTGAAGGACGCGAGGGGCCGCGTGCTGCGTACCGGCCGGGCAGACCGCTTCGGCAGCAAGGTCTTTCGCCGGCTCGCTCCGGGGCCGGGCTACACGGTGCATCGCCGGACCGGCCGCAGCCGGCGCTTCCGGGTGCTGCGTCCCGGCGAGAACCCGCGCCGCTCCTTCTACCGGCGGATCGAGCTGAAGCAAGGTCTCAACTACGTGAGGGTGCGCGACGGGGTGGAGCTGGCGATGACCGTGCGGCTCCCCGAAGGCAAGACGCTCGCCGACGGCCCGTTTCCGACCTTCATCGAGTACTCGGGCTACCAGATCGCCGCGCCGGGCAACCTCCTGAGCTCGGTCGTCAGCGGGGGAGGCGGGCCGCCCAACCCGCTCGTTCCCGCCACCGGCACCGCGGTGGGCTCGGCGATCGGGCCGCTGCTGGGCTTCGCGGTGGTGAGCGTCCAGATGCGCGGCTCGGGCTGCTCCGGCGGGGCTTTCGACCTCTTCGGCTATCCCACCACCTACGACGGCTACGACGCCGTCGAGACCGTCGCCGCCCAGGATTGGGTGCGGGGCCGGAAGGTGGGCATGGCCGGGATCTCCTTCTCGGGCATCACCCAGCTGTTCACCGCGGGGACCCGCCCCCCGCACCTCGCGGCCGTGGCGCCCCTGTCGGTGACCGACGATCTCTACAACGGCACGGGCTACCCAGGCGGCATCTTCAACAGCGGCTTCGCCAAGACCTGGGGCAAGGACCGGTTGGAGGATGCCCGTCCCGCGCCACGGGGGGGCCAGCCCTATGCCCGGGCGCTCGTCCGGCGCGGCGACCGCCACTGCGCCAACAACCAGCGGCTACGCCTGCAGACCCCGAACCTCATCGAGGTGCAGAAGCAAACCCCGTACCGCGCCCCCGCCTTCTTCGCGGAGCGCTCGCCGGGCCGCTGGCTGAGCCGGGCGGCCCGGGTGCCGATCTTCCTCGTGGGCCAGTTCCAGGACGAGCAGACCGGAGGCCACTTTCCGAACGCCCTCTCGGCGCTGAACGGGAAGCCCCGGGTGTGGCTCTCGCTGCAGAACGGCGTTCACGTGGACTCCCTCGGGCCGAGCACCATCACCCGTTGGGCGGAGTTCCTGAAGCTCTACGTGGCCAACGAGGTGCCGAGGATCCCTCCGCTGGTCCTGGCCCTCAGCGGTGAGCTGTACCGCTTCCTGGCGGACGCAGGCGCCGCGCCGGTGCAGCAGTCGAGGCTCGCCGGCCTGCCCAGCGCGGCCGCCGCCAGGGCCGTGTTCGAGCGCGACCCGCGGGTCCGCCTGTTGATGGACAACGGCGCCGGCCCGCAGGGACCGGGCTCGATCGGCGCGACCTGGGAGCTCGACTACAGCGCGTGGCCCCCGAAGCAGGTCCGGCCCGGGAGGTACTACCTGCGCGCGAAGGGCGCACTCGGAAGAAGGCCCACGAACAAGGGCGCGGCGCGCTATCGGCCCGACCCGCGCGCCCGGCCGGACCAGACCCTCCCGGGCGAGGGCGAGGAGGACGCCTGGAAGGCTCAGCCGCCCTACGACTGGGCGCCGATCGCGGCCGGAAAGGGTCTGGGCTTCGTCTCGGCGCCGCTCACGCGCGACCTCGTGGTCGCCGGACCGTCGAGCCTCGACCTCTATCTCAAGTCGTCTGCCCGCGACACCGACCTCCAGGTCACCCTCAGCGAGGTCCGCCCCGACGGCAACGAGACGTACGTCCAGAACGGCTGGCTGCGTGCCTCGCAGCGCGGGCTGGACCCCCGCCGCTCCACCGTCCTCAACCCGTATCCCACCCACCTCAAGAGCGACGCCGCCCCGCTGCCCCGCGGACGCTACGCCTTGGTCCGCGTGCCGCTCTTCCCGGTGGCACACGCCTTCCGAGCCGGGTCGCGCGTGCGGGTGACGATCGAGGCTCCCGGCGGGGACCGCCCGCGCTGGGACTTCGACACCATCGAGCGGGGCCGTACACAGAACACGATCGCGCTGGGCGGCGCCCGGGCCTCCAGCCTCGTGCTGCCGGTTGTCCGCGGCGCGACCGCAAAGGGCACACCGCTGCCGGCGCCCACCGCGCTGCGGGGCCAGCCCAGCCGGGCCTACTCGCCGGCGTCGAACGGGGGCTGACCGGTGGCCAGGCCGAGCGCCTCGGCCACCTCGGGATCGGCCAGCGAGGCGGCGGCCAGCGAGGCCCCCTCCAGCCGCGTGCCGGGCAGATAGGGCACGGCGATCACGAACAGACCCGCGGCGCGCGCCGAGGCCACGCCGGGCGGCGAGTCCTCCAGCGCGGCCGAGCGGCGGGGCTCGGCGCCCAGGGCCGCGCAGGCCGCCAGGTAGAGGTCCGGCGCGGGCTTCGGCCGGGCCACGTCGTCGGCGGTCACCACGGTCTGGAAGTGCCCGTCGAGCAGGCCGGCCCCGCCGAGCACCCGCTCGACGAACTCCCGCGAGGAGTTCGAGGCAACGGCCAGGGGCGTGCCGGCGGCCCGCAGCGCCGACACGAGCTCGAGGGCGCCAGGGCGCGGCGGGGCGCCCTGCAGCGCCTCGGCCATCACGAGCTCGTGCAGCTCGTCCATCAGGTCCTCGCCCGCGCCGGGCCGGTCGAGCATCTCTTCGAGCATTGCCGCGGCCGTGCTGCGCGAGGAGCCCAGCAGCGTGCGCTTGTGCTCGGCGCTGAACGCCCGTCCGCGCCGCTGGAAGAGCGTCTCCTCGGCCCGTGTCCAGGCCTGCTCGGTGTCGAGGAGCAGGCCGTCGTTGTCGAAGACCACCGCGTCGAAGGGAGCGGACATGGGCCGCGTAGGCTAGAAACTCGATCCGGTGACCGACCCCGTGCTGATGGGCATCGTAAACGTGACGCCCGACTCCTTCTCGGACGGCGGGCTCTTCCTCGACGCCGACACGGCGACCGACCACGGCCTTGCTCTGGTGGCCGAGGGCGCCCAGCTGGTCGACGTGGGCGGCGAGTCCACCCGCCCCGGCGCCGCGCCGGTCGAGGAGGACGAGGAGGCGCGGCGCGTGCTGCCGGTCTGCGAGCGCCTGGCCGCCGCCGGCGCGCGGGTGTCGATCGACACCACCAAGCTGGAGGTGGCCCGGTCGGCGCTCGAGGCCGGTGCCTCGCTGGTCAACGACGTCTCGGCGTTCCGGTTTGCGCCGGACCTGGCGGGATTGGTGGCGGACACCGGCGCGGACTGCTGTCTCATGCACATGCTGGGCGAGCCGCGCACCATGCAGGGCGACCCGCGCTACGAGGACGTGGTCTCCGAGGTGCGCGCGTTCCTGGAGGAGCGGCTGGCCTTTGCCGTGGCCGAGGGGGTGGCCGAGGAGCGCGTCTGGCTCGATCCAGGCATCGGCTTCGGGAAGACGGTGGCCCACAACCTGGAGCTGCTTCGGCGGCTGGATGAGATCGTGGCCATCGGGCGCCCGGTGGTGATCGGCACCTCACGCAAGTCGTTCCTGGGCGCGCTGACGGGGGGCCGGCCTGAGCACGAGCGTCTGCCGGGCACCATCGCCACCAGCGTGCTGGCCTACGAGCGCGGGGCCCGCGTATTCCGCGTCCACGACGTCGCCCCCGTGGCCGATGCGCTGGCGGTGGCCGCTGCTACGGTCAGCCCGTGAGCTGGGAGCGCGAGCACGAGGACGAGTTCGACGATCTGGACGACGACGGACTCGACGACGATCGCGCCGCGGCGTCCCCCGCGGTCACGATCGAGATCACCGGTCTGTCGCTCTACACGCGCCACGGGGTCACCGATGCCGAGCGCGAGCTGGGACAGCGGTTGCTGTTCGACGTCGCCTTCGAGATCGACGACTGCGATGCGACGGTCACCGACCGGGTGGAGGACACCGTCGACTACGGACAGGCCTGCGAGCAGATCGCGCTGGCCGCCCAGGAGCGTTCCTACAAGACGCTCGAACGGCTGTGCAGCGCCGTGGCCGACCGGCTCATGGACCGGCTCGGCGCCGAGTCGGTGCGGGTGAAGGCCACCAAGCCCGAGCCGCCGATCCCGCTGCCGGTGGAAGAGGTGTCGGTGGAGGTCTGGAAGGAGGCTTGACCGGCTACCTCGGCCTCGGCTCGAACGAGGGCGACCGGTGGGCGAGCCTGCGGGCGGCGCGCGACGCGCTGCGCGGTCACGGCGTGCGGGTGCTCGCCGCCTCATCGGTCTACGAGACCGCTCCGCAGGGTGAGGTCACCGACCAGGCCGACTTTCTCAACGCCTGCCTGCGGATCGAGACCGAGCATTCTCCCGAAGCGCTGCTGGCGGCCTGCAAGGCGGTGGAGCGCGAGCTGGGTCGCGAGGCCGGCGGGCCGCGTCATGGCCCCCGCCCGATCGACGTCGACGTCCTGTTGCTCGACGAGCTGGAGCAGCGCTCGGGCGGGCTCACGGTCCCCCATCCCGAGGTCACCAGCCGGCGCTTCGTGCTCGAGCCTCTGCTCGAGCTGGAGCCCGGGCTGCGGCTCCCTGACGGCACCCCGCTGGCGGAATCGCTCGCGGCCGTGGCCGGCCAGGGCGTGCGGCGCTGCGGCTCGCTGTAGGCGGCTCACCCCCCAAGCGGGGGGTCCGCTGCCCACGGGCGTTCACGCCGCCCCCTCGGAGGGGCACGCTTGTGACATGCAGAACACACTCGAGCTGGCCAGCTTCCGCGGGAACGACGACCCGTCGCTGGTTGCCGCCGCGCTCGCGTGCCGGGCTTGCCTGTCGGGGGATGTCGAGTGGTCGCTCCAGGTGGACGACTTCGACGGCCAGGTCGAATGCCGCTGCCGCGACTGCGGCTACACGCGCGTGGTGTCGCTCACCTCCGAGCAGACGCTTCGGCTCTCGCTGCAAGACTCGTAGCCAAGTAGCGTGTAGCGGCAGGAGATGGCCGAGAGCCACACCCTGTCGCTGCGCACCGACGCACTCGACGTAATCGTCGAGCTGCTCTCCGAGCTGGACACGTCCCCCGCGCCAGGGCCGCCCGGGGGCGGGATCTACGATCGTCTGTGCGCCGCCCTGTGCCGCCTCGCCTCCATGGAGCGCGCCGGTCTGCTCCTCTACGACGACGTGCGCCAACTCGTGGTGCCCGTGGGCCGCCACGGGATGGAGCCCGACCTCTTCACCGAGGTCTACGGCACCATCGAGGAGACGCCCATCGCCCAGGTGGCTCTGGCCGAGGACCGCGTGGTGGAGGTGACCGGCGAGCTCGAGCGCTGGGTGCCCGCCCGCTACGCCCGGCTCGGCGGGGTGGAGACGCTTACCTGCACGCCCATCTCGGCCGGCGGACGCTGGCTGGGGGTGATCTTCGCCGATCGGGCCGGCGCCCGCTTCGAGCTCACCGATGAGGAGCGCCATGCGATGTGGACCCTGGGCAAGACCGCCGCCCTGGCGGCCAGCGTCCGCATCGCCACCAGCCAGCAGGCGCGGGCCCGCCTGCTGCAGTCGCGCATCGATCTCGCGCGCGATATCCACGAGCGCGTCGTGCAGCGGCTGTTCGGGGTGTCGCTCGTGCTGGGCTCCGAGCACGCGCTGGACGAGGATTCCCGGCGCCGCTGCAGCGACGAGATGCACGCCGCGCTCAGCGACCTGCGGGACGCGCTGGCCCGGCCGTTGGCGCCGCCGAGTATCGACACGGGCGCCACGCTGCGCGAGGAGCTGGCCCGGCTCGGCCGCCACTACAAGGACCTTCCCCTGGAGCTCGAGTGGGAGGAGGGCGCCGAGCTGCCCCAGGAGCTCGAATCGCTGGCCCAGTCGGTGTTGGCCGAGGCGCTGCGCAACGCCCACAAGCACGCCCGGCCGTCGAGCGTGCGAGTGAAGGTGTCCCGCGTGGACGGCACCTTCGTGCTCGAGGTCAGAAACGACGGTGTCGGACGGCCGGATGACGGGTCCCGCGGCACCGGAATGGGCCTGCGCCTGGCCGCCGTCGAGGCGCTCCAGCGCGGTGGCGTCGTCGAGTTCGGCCCCGAGAACGGTCAGGAGTGGCGCGTGCGGCTCGTCCTGCCGGCGGGCGATAGTTCCGAGCGGTGAGCCCCGAGCGCAACCTCCGGATCCTGGTAGTGGACGACCACGACGTGGTGCACTGGGGCTTTCGGCTCCTGCTCACCGAGCAGCCCTGGGTCGAGCGCTGCCTCACGGCCACGAACGTCCAGGAGGCGCTCGACATGACCCGCCGCTACGAGCCCCACGTCGCGCTGGTGGACCTGTTCCTCGGGGAGGAGTCCGGCGCCGAGCTGTGCGAGGCGATCCGCCGCCAGTCGCCCCGCACCCGTGTGCTCCTGATCTCGGGCGCGGGCTGGATCTCACCGCAGGCGGCCAAGGCCGCGGGCGCCGCCGGCTTCGTGTCGAAGGACTGGCCGGCCCACGACGTGGCCATGGCCGTGCGCGTGGTGGGGCGGGGGATGACCGTCTTCGCCCCGCGCGCCGAGCAGCCCTCCGCGCCCCTCTCCGAGCGCGAGCGTGAGGTGCTCTCGCTGATGGCCTCGGGGGCGACCAACAAGGAGATCGCCGAGCGGCTGTTCCTCTCCCCGCATACGGTGAAGGAGCACACCAGCGCGCTTTATCGCAAGCTGGGGGTGCGTAACCGGGCTGAGGCGGTGCAGCGAGCGGAGCGGCTCGGGCTGACCGCCTAGACCCGCGGCCGCTCGTCCACGCGCCCGATCCACGCAGCGAGCCGGGGGTAGCCCCCGTCAAGCCGCAGGTGCTCGTGGAGGATGGCGTGAAAGCGCTCGTCGTCCGCCGGCTCCGGCGGCAGCTCCCCGTACTTGAGGAAGGGAAAGGCGGCGCAGTCGGCTGCCGAGAAGTCGCCGAAGAGATGGTCGCGCCCGTCCAGGAGGTTCTCGAACACGTCCAGCCAGCCCCGCATTCGGGCCGCCTCGGCGGCGATGCACTCCAGGTCGGGCTCGGGCTGCTCGAGCTCCTCGTCGATCGCGTTCGGGGCCGTCTTCCAGACCTCGTTGAACCACTCCAGGAACACGTCGAGCTCCGCTCGGCGCGCCGGGTCGGCGAAGAACAGGGGTGGCTCGGGGTAGCGCCGCTCGAGGTGACGGAGGATCGCGGTCGAGTCGGCCACCACCTCGCCGTTGTCTGTGACAACCGGCACAAGGCCCTGGCCGCTCACCTCGATCACCGGTGAGCGGTCGGCGTAGTCGATGACCACGGACTCGGCCTCGAGGCCCTTGTGGGCCAGCGCCAGCGCCACCCGCTCGACGTTGGTGGAAAACGGGGCCCGATAGAGGCGAATCACCGCCTGGACTCTGGCATTCCGTGGGAAAAGTCGCCCACCCGACCCCCCCACCCGGGGGGTACGCGGGCCTACCGCGGTACCTACGGGTTTCCCACGGAATAGTTGAAGCATGGTCCGAAATGGACGCACCGCTTTGCTGTTCCCTGGCCAGGGGAGCCAGACGGCCGACATGCGCGAGCAGGTCGAGCGCCACCGGCCCGATCTGCTCGAGCTCGCGCGCGCCGAGGTCGGGGACGACCTCTTCGAGCGCGCCGACGAAGGCACCCGCTGGGCCCAGCCGGCCATCTTCTGCGCCGCACTCACAGGCTTCGACGTGCTCCGTGATCGGGTGGAGCCGGACCTCATGGCCGGCCATTCCCTCGGGGAGATCGCGGCGCTGGCGGCCGCGGACGCGCTCACCACGGAGGACGGTCTCCGTCTGGTGGCCGCCCGCGGCCGCCTTATGCAGCAGGCAGCCGAAGCCGGCGAAGGGGGCATGCTCGCCGTTCGTGCGCGCGAGCGCGCGGCGGTCGAGCGTGTCGCCGAGGCCTGCGGGCTGGCTGTCGCCAACGACAACGCGCCCGACCAGCTGGTCCTCTCCGGGGCCGACGCCGCCCTGGGCGAGGCCGAGACCCGCTTGGGCGAGGCCGGGATCCGGGCCAAGCGGCTGCCGGTGGCCGGAGCCTTCCATTCGCCCCTGATGGAGCCGGCCGTGGAGCCCTTCCGGGAGATCGTGGAGGCCACCGATGTGCGCCAGCCGCGGGTCCCGGTGCTCTCGTGCGTGACCGCCGAGCCGTTCGACAACGTGCGCGAGCGGCTGATCGAGGCGATCACCCGCCCCGTGCGCTGGCTCGAGGTGATGCAGGGGCTGGAGCAGCGGGGCGCCTCGCGCTTCGTGGAGACGGGCCCCGGCAAGGTGCTCACGGGCTTGGTGCGCAAGTCCCTGGGCGACGCCGACGCCGAGGCCCCGCTGAGCATGGAGCCCGCCCGTGCGTAGCGCCGAGCTCAGCCACCCGCTCCCCGGGTCTCCCGCGGTGGAGCCGCGCACGCGCACCGCGGTGCTGTCCTCCGTGGCGATGGCCGTGCCCGAGCAGGTGATCGGCAACGAGGTGATCGCCGAGGGCGCGGGCGTGACCGAGCAGTGGATCGTCCACCGCACTGGTGTTCGCGAGCGCCGCCACGTCAGCGAGGGCGAGCGCCTGAGCGACCTGGCGCTGGCCGCCGGCCGCGAGGCGCTGGATGCCGCGGGCCTGAAGCCGGCCGACCTCGACCTCGTGATGGTCGCGACCATGGCGGCCGACGAGTTGACCCCCAACGCCGCCCCGCTCGTGGCCCACGAGCTCGGCGCCCACCGCGCCGGGGCAATGGACGTCGCCGCCGCATGCACCGGCTACCTCTCCGCGCTCTCGCTCGCGGCCGCCCAGGTCGAGGGTGGACGCTGCGACAACATCCTGCTGATCGGCGCCGACGTGCTCAGTCGCTTCACCGATCCGCGCGACCGAGGCACCGCCGCGCTGTTTGCCGACGGCGCCGGAGCCACCGTCGTAACCCCCGGCAACGGGCAGGGCGGGCGCATCGGCCACATCGTGCTCCGCTCCGACGGAGCCGGGGCCTCGGCCATCCGGGCCGAGCACGGCAACACGATCACCATGCAGGGCCACGACACCTTCAAGGCCGCCGTGCAGCGCCTGTCGGAATCGACGGTCGAGGCGGTGGAGCACGAGGAGCTCACGCTCGACGAGATCGACCTGTTCGTCTACCACCAGGCCAACGCACGCATTCTGGCCGCGGTCGGAGAGCGGCTGGGCCTGGAGCGCGAGCGCGTGATCGACTGCATCGACCGCTACGGCAATACCTCGTCGGCCACGCTGCCGATCGCGCTGGCTGACGCCCAGGAGCGCGGGATGCTTCATCCGGGCTCCACCGTGTTGCTGGGCGCCTTCGGCGCCGGCTTCACCTGGGGGGCGGGGGTGATCGAGTGGCCTCGATGAACGGCAGGCCCGAGGGCAGCGCGCTGGTCACCGGCGGCTCGCGCGGCATCGGCGCGGCGATCGTCCGGCAGCTCGCGAACGACGGCTGGCCCGTGGGCGTCAACTACCGCAGTGACAGCGAGTCGGCCGAGCGCGTGGTCAAGGAGATCACCGACGCCGGCGGCCGCGCGGTGGCGCTGCAGGGCGACATCGCCGATCCGGACACCGCCGACCAGCTCTTCAAGGCGCTCGAGGACGAGTTCGGCCCGGTGCTCGTACTGGTGAACAACGCCGGCGTGCGAGCCGACGGGCTCTCGCCGCAGATCGACGACGAGGACTGGGAGAAGGTCATCGACACCAACCTCTCGGCCGCCTTCCGGCTCACCCGCCGGGCGCTGCGGCCGATGCTCAAGGCCCGCTACGGGCGGGTGGTGAACATCGCCTCGATCGTCGGCCAGAGGGCCAACCCCGGCCAGGCCAACTACGCGGCCTCCAAGGCGGGGCTCGTGGCGATGACCAAGACCGTGGCCGCCGAGGTGGCGCGCCGAGGCGTGACCGTGAACGCCGTCGCCCCCGGGCTCATCGAGACCGACATGACCGAGGGCATAGGCGAGAACCTGCTGGAGCACGTGCCCGCCCGCAGGCCGGGCACGCCGGACGAGGTGGCCGAGTGCGTGCGCTTCCTGGCGTCGGACGGCGCCGCGTACGTGACCGGCGTGTGCCTCACCGTCGACGGCGGACTGACTGCGTAACACCGGATCCCCGAAGGAGGAACGAATGTCTACCACAGCAACCAGAGAGCAGATCGAGGAGCGCATGGTGAAGGCGCTCGAGGAGTTCGGCGCCGAGCCGGACCAGATCACCCCCGATGCCGAGTTCGAGGCCCTGGACGTGGACTCCCTCGACCTCGTCGAGCTCGCCCAGATCGTCGAGGACGACTACGGCGTGCAGCTCAAGGGCGAGGACATGGAGGGCGTCAAGACCGTCCGGCAGGCCGTGGACCTGGTGGTTTCGAAGCTTCCATGACCCGCACTGTCGTAATCACCGGCGTGGGCGCCGTGACGCCGCTGGGCGTCGGCGCCCGCACCCTGCACGAGCGCTGGAGCGCGGGGCAGTCCGGCATCGAGGACGGCTTCGCCCGCGCCGACGAGTTCGAGCCCAAGGAGCACCTCTCGATCAAGGAGGTGCGGCGCTCGGACCGCTTCACCCAGTTCGCTCTGGCCGCCGCCAAGGAGGCGCTGGAGGATGCGGGCTGGGAGGACGGCCCGCCCGGCGACCCCGACCGCACCGGCTGCGTGATCGGCACCGGCATCGGCGGCATCGGCACCCTCGAGGGCCAGCACATCGTCATGCGCGATGAGGGCCCGGAGCGGGTCTCGCCGTTGTCGATTCCGCTGCTCATGGCCAACGCCGCCTCCGGCGTGGTGGCCATGAAGTACAACCTCCGCGGCCAGTCGTTCGGCACCGTGTCCGCCTGCGCGGCCGGGGCCCATTCGATCGGGATGGCCTCCCGGCTGATCGCCTACGGCGACGCCGACCGGGTGGTCACCGGGGGCAGCGAGTCCACGATCACGCCGCTCGCCACCACCGCCTTCAGGCGGATGGACGCCCTGTCGGACAGCGGCGTGTCGCGCCCCTTCGACAAGCGACGCGACGGATTCGTCATGGGCGAGGGCGCCGGCGTGCTGGTGCTCGAGGAGGAGGAGGCCGCCAAGGAGCGCGGCGCCCGCATCCTGGGCTACGTGCGCGGCTACGCATCGACCTCCGACGCGCACCATCTGACCGCCCCCGAGCCCAGCGGCCGCGGAGCCGCAAAGGCGATCGAGCTCGCCATGGCGGACGCGGACATAGGCCCGGACGACGTCATCTACGTGAACGCCCACGGCACTTCCACGCCGCTCAACGACCGCGCCGAGACGAACGCGATCAAGACCGCGCTCGGCGAGGAGCGCGCGGCGGCGCTGCCGGTCAGCTCGACCAAGTCGGCCATCGGGCACCTGCTCGGGGCGGCGGGCGCGGTTGAGTCCATCGCCACGCTGCTCGCCCTGCGCGACCGGATTGCCCCGCCGACCTTGAACTACGAGGAGCCCGACGAGGGGCTCGACCTGGACTACGTCCCCAACGAGGCGCGGCCGCTGGAGAACGGCGACCGGCGCGCGATCGGTCTCTCGAACGCATTTGGGTTCGGGGGGCACAACGCCGTCCTCTGCCTGGAGGCTTCATGAGCGCACTTGCCGAACGATCAGCTTCCCTCCGGCTGGTCGAGGAGGAGTCCCGCACCCTCACCCCGCACGAGCGCTTGGAGGCGCTCTGCGACCCTGGCTCGCTTCACGTGATCCGCTCGGCCGTGCTGCCGCGGCGGGAGTCGAAGCGGATGCGCGCCGGAGACGGCGTGGTCGGCGCCTCGGGCACGGTCGCCGGCCGGCCCATCTACTGCTACGCCCAGGACCAGAGCTTCGTGGGCGGCTCCCTGGGCGAGGCGCACGCCGAGACCATCGTGCGTGTGATGCGCCTGGCGGGCCGCGCCGGCGCCCCGATCGTGGGCTTCGTGGCCTCGGGCGGGGCCCGGATGGACGACGGCCTGGCCGCGCTCGGCGGCTACGGGCGGATCTTCCGCGAGACCGTGGCGCTGTCGGGCCGCGTGCCCCAGATCTCCGTGATCACCGGCCTGTCGGCGGGCGGCGCCGCCTACTCGCCCGCCCTCACCGACTTCGTGGTGATGACCCGCGAGTCGGCGATGTTCCTCACGGGGCCCGGCATCGTCGGCGAGGTCACCGGCGAGTCCGTGGACGCCGCGGGGCTCGGCGGGCCCAAGGTGCACGAGAAGAACGGCGTCTGCCAGTTCGTGACCGAGAACGATGTGGAGGCCGCCCGGTTGGTGCGCGATCTCCTCGCCCATCTGCCTCAGAAGGCCGGCGACACGCCTCCTCACACGGCTCCCGCCGATCCCAGGAGCGCCGACCCCAGCGCAGTGGTGCCGTCGGCCGCCCGCAAGGTGTACGACGTGCGCGGCGTGATCGAGGCGATCGTGGACGGCGGGCACCACCTCGAGGTGTCCGAGCGCTGGGCGCGCAACATGGTCACCACGTTCGCCCGCATCGACGGCCGGCCGGTCGGCGTGATCGCCAACCAGGCCTGGTACCTGGGCGGCGTGATCGACGCGTCGGCGGCCCAGAAGGCGGCCAAGTTCGTGCGTATCTGCAACTCCTTCGGCCTGCCGCTGGTCGTGCTGGTGGACACACCCGGCTTCATGCCCGGCACCAAGCAGGAGGGCCAGGGCGTGATCCGTCACGGGGCGAAGCTGCTGCACGCCTTCGCGGAAGCGGTGGTGCCCAAGGTGACGGTGGTGCTGCGCAAGGCCTACGGCGGCGGCTACATCACGATGAACTCCCGCGACCTCGGCGCGGACCTGGCGCTGGCCTGGCCGGATGCCGAGATCGGGGTAATGGGCCCGAAGCAGGCGGTGGGCATCGTCCACCGCAAGGACATCGCCGCGGCCGACGATCCCGAGGCCGAGCGCGAGCGCCTGGCCGAGGAGTACGCGGGTGAGCAGCTCTCGGCCGACGTCGCCGCACGCGAGGGCTTCATCGACGAGCTGGTCGAGCCGGGTGAGACCCGGGCCCGTCTGTCCGGTGCGCTGGCGGCGCTCTGCCACGGCGGGCGCTTCGGCAACGGGCCGGGAAACATCCCGCTGTGAGCCGCCCGCTCGACAGCTACGTCGCCCTCGGCGACAGCTTCACCGCGGGACTGGAGCCGGGCGCCGAGCGCTGGCCGGATGCCCTGGCCCGCGCGCTGGGCGAGGACGTGCGCTACGAGAACCTGGCCGAGGTCGGCGCCACCAGCGAGAAGGTGGAGAGGGAGCAGATCCCCCGAGCGGTGGAGTTGCAGCCGCGGCTGATCACCCTCATCTGCGGTGCCAACGACGTGCTCGAGAGCACCCGGCCCGACCCGGGGCAGTACGCCATCCGCCTGTCGCGGATGTTCTCCCGGCTCCGCCAGGAGATCCCCGACGCCGAGATCCTGACCGCCACCTATCCCGACATCAGCCGCTTCCTCGACCTCAGGCCGCGCTCGCGCGAGCGGGTGGAGAAGGGCATGCAGCGCTACAACGCGGCCTGCCGAATGGTGGCGGGCCGCCACGGCGTGCCCCTGCTGGAGGGCTTCGACCACCCGGCGGCCGAGGAGCGCGCCACCTTTGCCGAGGACGGCTTCCACCCCTCGGAGGAGGGGCACAAGCGCGCGGCCGCCGAGATGGTGGACGTGCTGCGCCGCCGGCTGAGCCGGCGCGACGCCGCGGTGGCATGACCTGGGCCGAGAAGGACTTCGACGGCCTGGAGGAGGGCGAGCGCTTCGTCACGCGCCGGCGCACGATCGGCGAGGCGGACATCACCAGCTTCGCCACGATCACCGGGGACACCCACCCTCAGCACACCGACGCCGAGTGGGCGGTCGGCAGCCGCTTCGGCGAGCGCATCGCGCACGGGCTGCTCGTACTCTCCTTCGCCGCCGGTCTCGTCGACTTCGACCCCGAACGTGTGGTGGCGCTGCGGCGCGTGGGGGACGCGGTCTTCAAGCAGCCGGTGAGGATCGGCGACACCGTCCACGTTGAAGGTGAGATCGCGCGGACGCGCGCCCTTGACGACGAGCACGGCCTGGTCGAGCTTCGCTGGAAGGTGCTCAACCAGCACGACCGGCTCGTCCTGCGCACCACCGTCGAGGTGGTGTGGCGCCGGGATACGATGCCGTCCGTGGAGGAACCCACGGCCGACACCCGGCCAGTGCTGATCTGATGCTGGCGGGCAAGCGCCTGCTGATCACGGGCGTGTTGACCAAGGGCAGCATCGCCTACTCGGTCGCCGAGCGCGCCCAGCAGGAGGGCGCCGAGATCGTGTTGACGGGCTTCGGCCGCACCAGGCGCATGACCGAGCGGTCCGCGGCGCGCCTGCCCGAGCCTCCCGACGTGCTCGAGCTGGACGTGAACAACCCGGACGATTTCGCCGCGCTGGTGGGCGACCTGGAGTCGCGGTGGGGCGGGATCGACGGCGCGCTGCACGCCATCGCGTTCGCCCCCGGCGACGCCCTCGGCGGCAACTTCATGACCGCGCCGCCGGAGTCCGCCGAGCTGGCGTTCCGCACGAGCGCGTACTCCTTCAAGGCGCTGGGGGAGGCCCTCGCTCCGCTCATGACCGACGGCGGCAGCCTCGTCGGCATGGATTTCGACGCCAGCGTGGCCTGGCCGGTCTACGACTGGATGGGGGTCGCCAAGGCGGCTCTGGAGTCGGTCTCCCGCTACCTGGCCCGGGACATGGGCGCCAACGGCGTTCGCGTGAACCTGGTCTCCGCGGGGCCGATAGAGACACCGGCCGCCGAGGGCATTCCGGGCTTCGACGGCCTGGCGGGCATGTGGGGCGAGCAGGCGCCGCTCGGCTGGGACACCGGCGACCCCGGCGCGGTGGCCGACACCGTGCTGTTTCTTCTCTCGGATCTGTCCCGTCGCATCACCGGTGAGATCGTGCACGTGGACGGCGGCTTCCACGCCATGGGCGCGCCGCTCACGCCGCCCGGGCGATAATCGCCCGCGTGCTGCTCACCATCGACGTCGGCAACACCCAGACCCACGTGGGCGCCTTTCGCGGCGACGAGCTCGTGGAGCACTGGCGCCTGGCCACCGACCGCCAGGCCACCGCGGACGTCCTGGCCACCGTGCTCGCCAACCTGCTCAGGCTGCGCAATCTCGAGCTGCGCGACGTGGATGCCGCCATCGCCTCGTCGGTGGTGCCCGTGCTGGGTCACCAGTACGAGGAGCTCTCGGAGCGCTACCTCGACGGCACGCTGATGCTGGTCGGCCCGGGCGTCAAGGTGGGGATGCCGATTCGCATGGACAACCCGCACGAGGTGGGCGCCGACCGGATCGTGAACGCCGTGGCCGCCTTCGAGCGCTGCCACGGGGCCTGCATCGTGGCCGACTTCGGAACCTCCACCAACTTCGACGTCGTCTCGAGCGACGGGGAGTACCTCGGCGGAGTGATCGCGCCCGGGGTCGAGATCTCGATCGAGGCCCTCGCGTCCCGGGCGGCGCGTCTCTTCAAGGTCGACCTAGAGCCACCGGCCCAGGTGATCGGGAAGAACACTGCCGCGGCCCTGCAGTCGGGAGTCATCTACGGCTTCGCGGGGCAGGTGGACGCCATCGTCGGCCGCCTGCGCGAGGAGCTCGGCAACGAGGCGGTGGCGTTCGCGACCGGCGGCCTCGCCGCCCCCATCGTGCCCTTCTGCGAGCAGATCGACGAGCTGGACGACCTCTTGACCCTCACCGGGCTGCGGCTCATCTGGGAGCGAAACCGGAGCTGAGTTGTAACGCCGGCGGTACGGTTGGCTGCGTGAGGCGGTTGCTTTGCGTTCTGTTGGGTGCTTTCGCCGCTTGCGCCGCGCCGGCAGCCGCGCAGGCGGCGCCCGGTCCCTGCCCCGGGCGGGCCATCGAGCCCGATCGGGTCATAACCGGAGAGTTCGGCACGGAGCTGGCGAAGAGCTTCGTGATGGTGCCGTTCGCTGTGCCCCGCGGGACCACCGCGATCCGGGTCAAGTATTGCTACGACCAGCCCGAGGTCGGCACGAGCAGGCACACGCTCGACCTCGGGCTCTACGAGCCTCGCCGGGGCCGGTCAGGGCTGTGGGGCGTCCGCGAGTTCCGCGGCTGGGGCGGCTCGAGCCACCCGGACGTGACGGTCTCGGCCGAGGGCTTCTCAAGCCAGGCTCAGTACACCTCCCGCCCCCGCATCGACCCGCCCGGAAAGACCACGCGCGCCTTCCTGCCGGGACCCATCCGGCAGGGCAGGTGGGCGGTCGAGCTGGGCGTGGCTGCGGTGATCGGTGCGGCGGAGGGCGACGCCGACGGCAGGGTCGCCTGGCGGGTGGAGATCGATCTCGCCGACGACCCCTCCTTTGCCGACGAGCCCTACCGCTCCGCCCGCTACGACAGCCGGCCCGCGCGGCGCCGGCCGGGTTGGTATGCGGGCGACATGCACGTGCACGCCGAGCACTCGGCCTACGGCGACGCGACCATGACCGAGGCGTTCGGCTACGCCTTCCGGCCGCTCAGCGCGGGTGGAGCCGGGCTCGACTTCATCACGCTGTCGGATTACGTCTCAGGCAGCGCATGGGGGGAGATCGGCCGCTACCAGGGCCGTCATCCGGGCAAGCTGGTGGTGCGAAGCGCCGAGGTGATCACCTATCGCGGACACCTGAACAACCACGCCAGCGTTCGCTTCGTCGACTACCGCGAGGGGCGGGTCCTCGCTCTCCGGAGCGACGGCTCGTTGGCTCTGCTGCGCGGCCCGACCGATCCCCGCCCGCGCTTCCGGAAGATCCAGCGCTCCGGCGGCTGGACGCAGATCAACCACCCCACGATCTTCCCGCCGACCACCCCGGCAACGGCCGCGCTCTGCCGCGGCTGCTTCTGGGACTACAGCTACAGGGAGACGGGCTACTCCCGGGTGGACGCCTATGAGGTCGCCACCGGCCCCGCGGCGTTCGGCGCGGCACCCAATCCGTTCACCGTCACGGCGATTGCCGAATACGACCGCCTGCTCGGGCTGGGGCACCGAATGGCCGCGGTGGGATCGAGCGACTCGCACAACGCCGGGCGCACCACCTCGCCCACCCAGTCTCCGATCGGCACGGCGGCCACCGTCGTCCGTGCCGCCGACCTGTCGGAGCGGGGAGTGCGCTGCGCGGTTCGGGCCCGCCACACCTACGTGAAGGTCACGGGCAGCGGCGGTCCCGACCTCCGCTTCACGGCGCGGCCCCGAGGCGGCTCGGGCAGGGCGATCATCGGGGACGTGGTCCGGGCCCGCGGGGCAGGGTTCAGGGCGAGCGTTCTCGGCGGTGCCGGCCGGGAACTACTGGTGGTCAAGAACGGCGTGACGATCGCCCGTGTGCCGGTCACGGGCAACCCCTTCACGTACCGCTTCCGGGGGACCGGTAGCGGACATTGGCGGCTGCAGCTGATGCGGGGAGAACTGATCGAGACGGTGTCGAGCCCGATCTGGGTCGAGCCCGGAACGGGCACGGTCGAGCGCTTGCCCTGTCGCCGGCGCCAGCCGGTACCGTCAGTCACCGGATGACACGCTCGCTGCGCGACCCCTGGACCCTCGGCGGGCTCGAGATAAAGAACCGCCTGGTGCTCGCCCCCCTCGCCGGGATCGGCAACTGGTTCGTGCGCCTGCAGGCCAAGCGTTTCGGAGCGGGGCTCGTGGTCTCCGAGATGGTGTCGAGCTTCGGCCTGGCCCACGGCAACGAGCGGACCGTGCGCGAGTTCCTGCGCATTCATCCCGACGAGCACCCGGTCTCCGTCCAGCTCTTCGGCCACGACGCCGAGGTGATGCGCCGGGCCGCGGCGATGACCGCCGCCGCCGGCGCGGACCTCATTGATCTCAACATGGGCTGCCCGGTGCGCAAGGTGTGCAAGACGGGCGCCGGCGCCGCCCTGCTGGCCGATCCGGCGCGGGCGGTGGCCATAGCCCGTGCCGCCCGGGAGGGAAGCTGCCTGCCGGTGACGGTCAAGCTCCGCCCCGGCCAGGAGCCGGGCGAGCGCGACGGCGTGGAGCTGGCGCAGCGCCTGGTCGAGGAGGCCGGCGTGGCTGGTATCGCCTTCCACCCGCGGCACGCTTCCCAGCAGCACTCGGGTGCGCCGGACTACGGCCTGGCTCGCGAGCTGGTGGAGCGGTTGTCCGTGCCGGTGATCGTTTCCGGGGGGCTGTCCTCGGATGAGCGCTCGCTCGCCGCGCTGGAGCAGAGCGGCGCCCACGCGGTGATGCTCGCCCGCGGGTCGCTCGGCAACCCGTGGCGCTTCGCCCGGCTGCTGGGCCACTACGATGGCGACCCCTCGCCGGCCGAGGTGGCGGCGGAGCTGGAGTGGGTCATCGAGCGCGCCGAGCAGCACCTGGGCGCCGAACGGGCGGGGCGATACCTGCGCAAGTTCTACCCCTGGTCGGCTGATCTGATGGGCCTCACCAGGCGCGAGCGCGAGCCGCTGGTGACCGCCCCGACCACCGCGGATGCCCGTCGCGCACTGCGCGGAATCGCTCCCCTGGAACCAGCCCGCGCCGCCTGAGGGCCGCTCGAGGCCGGTGCTAGACTGCGCCGTCCCTCCGGCACGCATCAGCGGGGGGTTTCTTTATGAACCGAGAGACAGTCTTCACACCCGAGGGCCTCGAGGAGCTCAAGTCCAAGGTCGAGCACCTGCGCGGTGAGCGTAGGCGTGAGGTGGCGGAGCGCATCAAGGAGGCGCGCGAGTTCGGCGACATCGCCGAGAACTCCGAGTACGACGACGCGAAGAACGAGCAGGCCATGCTCGAGAAGCAGATCTCCGACCTGGAGGAGAAGCTCCGCAGCGCCCGCGTGATCGACGAAGCGGCGGTCGACACCGACCAGGTGGGCGTGGGCGTGACCGTCCATGTCAAGGACCAGAAGACCGAGAAGTCGACCAAGTTCAGGATCGTCGGCTCGGCCGAAGCCGACCCGTCCGAGAACAAGCTCTCCAACGAGTCGCCGGTGGGCAAGGCGCTGATCGGCCACAAGCGCGGCGAGACCGTGACCGTGCCGGTGCCCCGCGGCCCCGCCCGCAAGCTGAAGATCACCAAGATCGAGCGATAGCCTCCGCTCCCGTGGACGACCGGCGGGCGAAGCTCGAGCGCCTGCGCGAGCAGGGGATCGATCCCTACCCGCACGAGTTCGACGGCGTGACGCCGATCGGCGCCGTGCACGACGCGCACGACGGGCTCGAGGCCGGCGAGGAAACCGAGGCGGCCTACCGGGTGGCCGGCCGGCTGACGGCCCGCCGCGGCCACGGCGGCGCGGCTTTTCTCGACCTGGTCGATCGCAGCGGCAAGCTGCAGGTGCACGCCAAGCGCGACGTGCTCACCGAAGACTCCTTCGACACGCTGACCTCGCTGGACCTGGGCGATCTGGTTGGCGTGGACGGCACCGCCTTCAAGTCACGCCGGGGCGAGCTCAGCCTGAGGGCGAGCGCCTGGACACTGCTGGCCAAGTCGCTGCGCCCACCGCCGGAGAAGTTCCACGGGCTGGAGGACGTGGAGACCCGCTACCGCCACCGCGAGCTCGACCTCATTGCCAACGAGGAGATTCGCGATCTGTTCATGTTGCGCAGCCGTGTGCTGCGCGCGCTGCGGCGGTGGCTGGACGAGCGCGGCTTCGTCGAGGTGGAGACCCCCGTGCTGCAACCGCTCTACGGCGGAGCGCTCGCGCGCCCGTTCGTGACCCACCACAACGCGCTCGACCGGGACCTGTACCTGCGCATCGCCGACGAGCTCTACCTCAAGCGGCTGATCGTGGGCGGCCTCGAGCGGGTCTACGAGATCGGCAAGGACTTCCGCAACGAGGGCGTGTCCCACAAGCACAACCCCGAGTTCACGATGCTCGAGTGGTACGAGGCCTACGCGGACTACGAGGACATCGCCGCCCGGCTGGAGGAGCTCGTCGCCCACGTGGCCGGCGAGGTGGGGTACGAGGGGCCGATCGACTTCTCCCGGCCGTGGCGGCGGCTGACCCTGCGCGAGGCGATTCGCGAGGGGACGGGCATCGACATCGCCGGCGAGGCGGACCTGCCAGGCGAGGGCACCTGGGCCAAGCGGGTGGACGACCTGCTCTCCAAGCACGTCGAGGTCGAGCTCCACAACCCCACCTTCATCCTGGATTACCCGAAGGAGCTCTCGCCCTTCGCCAAGGACCACCGCTCAGAGCCCGGCCTGGTGGAGCGCTTCGAGTGCTTCGCGGGCGGGATGGAGTTCGCCAACGCCTTCAGCGAGCTGAACGACCCGGACGAGCAGCGGGCCCGCTTCGAGCAGCAGCGCGCCGACGAGGCGGCCGGCGACGAGGAGACCCAGCCCTACGACGAGGACTACATTCGCGCGCTGGAGCAGGGCATGCCGCCCACCGGCGGGATCGGCATCGGCATCGACAGGCTGGTGATGATCCTCAGCGGACGGCGCTCGATCCGGGAGGTCGTTCTCTTCCCGGCGATGCGGAGCTGAGCAGGTAGCCTGGCGCCATGGACCTCGGTGAGCCCTCCTCCTACCTCCTGCTCGAGCCAGGCGTGGCCGTGTACTCGAGCGACGGCGAGCACCTGGGGAAGGTGGAGCACGTGCTGGCAGACGAGCCCAGCGATGTATTCGACGGGATCGTGATCGACCAGAGCGTGCTGCCCGGCGGGCATCGTTTCGTGGACGCGGCTCAGGTGGACAGCATCCACGAGGGCGGCGTGGTGCTCTCGCTGCCCCTGGGGGAGGCCGAGGGGCTGCCCGAGCCCTCCGAGAACCCGGCCGTGATGGGCACCAATCCGGCGGAGGTCGAGGAGGGCGACCTGGAGCGCAAGCTGCGGGGCGCCTGGGACCGGATCAGCGGTAACTACTAGCACCAGGAGGTCGTCACATGAGAAGGATTCTCCAAGCTCGCCCGTCGCCCGCGCTGGTCGTGGCGTCGCTCGCCCTCTTCGTCTCCCTCGGAGGCGTTGGGTACTCGGCGGTAAACCTGCCCAGCAACAGCGTGGACAGCACGCACCTCGCCGATAACGCGGTCGACAGCGAGCACCTGGCCCGCAAGGCGGTCGACAGCCAGCACCTGGCCCTCAAGGCGGTCGACAGCCGGCACCTGGCCCTCAAGGCGGTCGACAGCCAGCACCTGGCCCGCAGTGCCGTCGACAGCCAGCATCTGGCCGCCGACGCCGTCAAAGCGGCGGAGATCGCGAAGAACGCCGTGACGCGCCAGGGGCTAGCCCGCAACGCCATCGTGTCGAAGATTGTCGACAACGGATCCCTGCGTCGCCAGGACATGGCGCCCAGCGCGGTCCCGACCCGCGAGTACGCGGGCTTGCTGGTCCCGAACGCTGCCGAGCAAACGGTCAAGGTCGGATGGCATACAAAGTCGTTGAAGCCGCCCGCGCTCACCTACAACGGTCCCGGCGACTACACGATCACGTTCAACCGAGGCAAGGGCAGCATCGGTTGCGCCGTGCCGACCGCCACCCCCGTCAACGCACCGCCGGAGACCACGTTCCGGATCACTCGGCTCGATTGCACGGGCCAACGGAATGTGATCGGGATCGCCACGAGCACCGGCCGTGACACTCAGGTGACGCTCAAGATCTCCTTCACCTCATAGTCAGCCGTCGACCGCCTCCCGCAGGTCGGTCTCGGCCTTTCGCAGCCGCTCCCCGGTCGCCACAAGCGCGCCGGCCGCCGCATTGGCCTCCGAGGGCTTTCCCTCGGAGGCCGCGTCCGCCAGCTGGCGCAGCCGGCGAGAGCCCTCGCCCAGCGCGGCCTCCAGCTCGTCCAGCTCCTGCTGCGCGCTTTCGGGTGGCTCCAGCTGCTCCAGGTTCCCGCTCACCTCGTCCAGCCGGTCCGCCAGCTTGTTGTAGCGCGCGGCGAGCTCCTTGTTGCTCTCGCCCGCGGCGCGGGTCAGCGATTGGCCGACGTCGTCGCCGAGCGAGCTGAGCGGCTTGACGGCCTCGTTGTAGTCCTGCTTGAACGCGTTGTTGTCGTCCCCGCACGCCACGAGAGAGGCGAGCAGCGCGAGCAGCGCAAGGAGTGATGCCGCGCGGGGGACCAAGACGCCGGCCAGGCTATCGCGAAATTCCCGCGCAGGAAGCGGCATTTACGGCTGGGTTAAGGCCAAAAGGGTGCCGGGGGGCATTGGTAGACTCGCCTTCGGTGGCAGGTGTTTCCTGATCGCTTTTTCCCTCGCCGGCGTACCTCGACATGAAGGGGAAGGGCAGCGGGGTGGCATCCGGCCCCGAGGTTCCCGACAGATAGGCAAGACTCGTGTTTGAGCGCTTCACCGAACGGGCCCGGCAGGTCGTCGTGCTTGCCCAGGAAGAGGCTCGAATCCTGAAGCACAACTACATAGGCACCGAGCACATCCTGCTCGGCCTGCTGCGGGAGGAGGAGGGGCTTGCCGCCCGGGTCCTTGAGTCTCTCGACATTACGGTGGAGCGCGTGCGCGCCCAGGTCGTCCGCATCGTCGGTTCGGGCGAGGAGGTCACCTCCGGGCAGATCCCGTTCACCCCACGGGCCAAGAAGGTCCTGGAGCTGGCGCTGCGCGAGGCGCTCTCGCTCGGGCACAACTACATCGGCACCGAGCACATCCTGCTCGGCCTGGTGCGCGAGAACGAGGGCGTGGCCGCCCGCATCC
Source organism: uncultured Thermoleophilaceae bacterium (assembly GCA_963772945.1). Taxonomy (GTDB): domain Bacteria; phylum Actinomycetota; class Thermoleophilia; order Solirubrobacterales; family Thermoleophilaceae; genus JACVRW01. Next base: position 129,998 of record CAVYZJ010000005.1, read on the forward strand.
TGCTCGACTTCGACGCCGACTCGGAGAAGATCCGCAACGAGGTCATTCGCATGCTGTCCGGCCCGGGCGGGCGGCAGGGCCGCGCCGCCCAGGGCGCGCCCGGCCAGGGCGAGGGCAAGAAATCGTCCAAGCTGCTCGATCAGTTCGGCCGCAACCTGACCAAGCTGGCCGCCGAGGGCAAGCTCGACCCCGTCGTCGGGCGCGAGACCGAGGTGGAGCGGATCATGCAGATCCTCTCCCGCCGGCAGAAGAACAACCCCGTCCTGATCGGCGAGCCGGGCGTGGGCAAGACCGCCGTCGTGGAAGGCCTGGCCCAGCGCATCACCGCGGGCGAGGTGCCCGAGACGCTCAAGAACAAGCAGATCTACACGCTCGACCTGGCCGCGCTCGTGGCGGGGTCGAAGTACAGGGGCGAGTTCGAGGAGCGCCTGAAGAAGGTGATGAAGGAGATCACCCAGCGCGGCGACATCATCCTGTTCATCGACGAGCTGCACAACCTCGTCGGAGCGGGCGCCGCCGAGGGAGCGATCGACGCAGCCTCGATCCTCAAGCCGGCTCTGGCCCGCGGTGAGCTGCAGACCATCGGTGCCACCACGCTCGACGAGTACCGCAAGTACCTGGAGCGCGACTCCGCGCTCGAGCGCCGCTTCCAGCAGATCCGGGTGGAGCAGCCCTCCACCGAGGAGACCGTCCAGATCCTCAAGGGCCTGCGGGACCGCTACGAGGAGCACCATCGCGTCGGCATCACCGACGAGGCGCTGGAGGCCGCCGCCGAGCTCGCCGACCGCTACATCTCGGACCGGTTCCTGCCCGACAAGGCGATCGACCTGATCGACGAGGCGGCCTCGCGGGCGCGCATCAAGTCGATGACGGCGCCGCCCGTGTACCGCGAGCTCGAGGAGGACATCGAGTCCACGCGGCGCGACAAGGAGGCCGCGATCGAGGCGCAGGAGTTCGAGAAGGCCGCGAACCTGCGCGACAAGGAGCGCCAGCTCACCAACAAGAAGCGCGAGCTCGAGGAGCAGTGGCGCTCGGGCGAGTCCGGCGAGCGTCCGGAGATCGCCGAGGAGGAGATCGCCGACATCGTCTCCATGTGGACCGGCATCCCGGTGTTCAAGCTCACCGAGGCCGAGACCCAGAAGCTGATGCGCATGGAGGAGGAGCTGCACAAGCGGGTCATCGGCCAGCACGCCGCGATCGAGGCGGTGTCCAAGGCGATCCGCCGCTCCCGCGCCGGGCTCAAGGACCCCAAGCGCCCCACCGGCTCGTTCATCTTCCTCGGCCCCTCGGGGGTCGGTAAGACCGAGCTGGGCCGCACGCTGGCGGAGTTCCTCTTCGGCGACGAGGAGGCGATGGTCCGGATCGACATGTCGGAGTACATGGAGAAGCACTCCGTGTCCCGGCTGGTCGGATCGCCGCCCGGCTACATCGGTTACGACGAGGGCGGCCAGCTCACCGAGGCGGTGCGGCGCAAGCCGTACAGCGTGCTCCTGCTCGACGAGATCGAGAAGGCGCATCCGGACGTGTTCAACATCCTGCTGCAGATTCTGGAGGACGGCCGGCTGACCGACGCCCAGGGGCGCACGGTCGACTTCCGCAACTCCATCGTGATCATGACCTCGAACGTGGGCGCGTCGGAGATCGCCAAGAACACCGGCATCGGGTTCACGGTGGGCGACGAGACCGGCATCACCTACGAGGACATGAAGAACCGGATCATGGGCGAGCTCAAGAAGGTCTTCCGGCCCGAGTTCCTCAACCGGATCGACGAGGTGATCGTCTTCCACAAGCTCACCAAGGAGGAGATCACCACCATCGTGGAGCTGCTGCTCAAGCGGATCAGGGAGTCGCTGGCCGAGCGCGAGCTGTCGCTCAACCTGTCCGACGGCGCGGCCGACCTGCTAGTCGAGAAGGGCTGGGACCCCGCGATGGGAGCGCGTCCGCTGCGGCGGGCGATCCAGCGCTACATCGAGGATCCCCTGGCAGACGAGGTGCTCTCGCAGTCCATGCCGCCCGGGTCCACGATCGAGGTGGACAAGGCGCCGGAGGAGGACGAGCGCGAGATGACGATCTCCGTAGTCAAGCCACGCAGGCGCGAGGCCGTGGGCGTGGGGGCGAAGGGCGGCGACGGCGAGGGCGGCGGCGGCGAGCCGGCGCCCGAGGAGCCGTCGGACTCCGCCGACCTGCCCGACGAGCCCGAGGTGCTGCCCGAGATCCCGGATGCCCCGCCGGCGCCCGAGGACGAGGGCAAGAGCGGCGAGTAGCGCCCCACGCAGATAGCGAGCAGGAATCTCCGGCCTGCCGCTGGCGCCCGCCCCTGAGAAGGGGGAAACTGTCGCTACAGGCATGAGCGAGAAACTGGCCCCGACGCCGGCCTCCCCCTCGCGGGGGCCGCGACGGCCGTTCGTGGGAAGAGAGGCCGAGCTGGACGAGCTCAGCGCCGCGCTCGAGGAGGCGGCGCAGGGCCTCGGCCGCGTATACCTGCTGAGCGGCGAGCCGGGCATCGGCAAGACTCGCCTGATCCAGGAGCTCACACGCGAGGCCGGCGAGCGCGGCTGGCAGGTGGCCGCCGGTCGCTGCTGGGAGGAGGGCGGGGCTCCGGCCTACTGGCCCTGGATCCAGACGGTGCGGGCGCTCGGCGGCGACTTCGAGCGGCTCGTGACCGGCGGGGGCGAGTCCGTGGAGCCCGAGACGGTCCGCTTTCGCCTGTTCGACCGCGCAACGCGGTTCCTGGTCGAGGCCGCGCAGCCGCGGCCGCTCCTCATCGTGCTCGAGGACCTCCACGCCGCCGACTCCCCCTCACTGGTGCTGCTCCGCTTCCTGGGCGATGCGATCGCCGAGGCGCCGGTGCTCGTCGTCGGCTCCTACCGCGAGCGGGAGGCACGCCAGCACGAGCACCCCGAGTCGTTCGACGAGCTGGTCCGCACGGCGACGCGCATCCCGCTCCGCGGGCTCAGCGTTGATGGCGTCGGCGCCTACGTGGCCGGCACCACCGGCGCCGACCCCGCCCCGGCGGTGTCGGCTCGGCTTCAGGCCCTCACGGGCGGAAATCCCTTCTTCCTCGGCGAGGTGGTGCGCCTACTGGCGCACGACGGGCTGGCCGACAACGACGAAGCGCTCGGGCGGATGGCGCCCGTGCCCGAGGAGGTCCGTACGCTGCTGCGGCGGCGCATGGCGGATCTGCCGCCCGAGGCGGTGGAGGCGGTGCAGGTGGCCGCCGTGATCGGGCGTGAGTTCGACCTTCGCGTGCTCGAGCGGACGAGCGCGCTGGATGTTGGGCGCCTGCTCGAGGTCCTCGACGGAGCCGAGGCGGCAGGCGTGCTCTCCGAGGACCCGGTGTTCCCACGGCGCTACGCCTTCGTCCACGAGCTCGTCCGCGAGACGCTCTACGACGATCTGTCCCCGGCGAGGCGCCTCGAGCTGCATCGTGTGATCGGGGGCGTGCTCGAGGAGCTCTACCGCCACGATCCCGAGCCCCACCTCTCGGAGATCGCCCGCCACCTCGCCCTGGCGGCGCCCCTCGGGAACGCGTCGGACGCCATCGAGTACCTGGTCAGGGCGGGGGATCGAGCGGGGAACGTGCTCGCCTACGAGGAGGCGGGCACGCACTACGCGCGAGCCCTGGGCCTGCTCGGCGCCGCGGAGGAGGCCGCCCGGGAACGGCGCTGCGAGATCCTCCTGCGCCTGGGCGACGCGCGCTGGCGAGCCGGAGACACCCGCGCGGCGCGGGCCAGCTTCGAGGAGGCGGTGGAGCTCGCGCGCCGCCTGGGGGACGGCGAGCGCCTGGCACGCGCCGCCGTCGGCTACGTCGTGGGCCTCGGGGGTTTCCTCCTGTTCGCCCGCTTTGAGGTGGGGGGAACGGGAGCCGGGCTCCTCGAGGAGGCGCTCGCCGCGCTGCCGCGCGAGGACAGCCCGCTGCGGGCGCAGGTGCACGCCCGCCTCGCCGTGGAGATGTACTTCTCGAACGACGTGGAGCGTCGCCTGGCGCTCAGCGCCGAGGCCGTGGACATGTCACGCCGGCTGGGCGACTCAGAGGGCCTCGTGACCGCCCTGCACGCCCGGCACTGGGCTCTGGGGGCGCCGGAGATGCTTCACGTGCGTCTCGAGAACACCGACGAGATGCTGGCGGTGGCAGCGGCGCTCGGCAACCAGGAGCTCGCCTTCATCGCACACAACTCTCGCTTCCATTGCTTCCTCGAGCTCTGTGACGGGACGGGCCTGGATGCCGAGATCGCGGCGATGATCGAGCTGGCGGAACGCATCCAGCAGCCGTTCTACCGCTGGCACGCCGTCTGCGTCCAGGTGATCCGCGCGACGCTCGACGGTCGCATGGCCGACGCGGAGCGACTGGCGGGCGAGGCACTCCGGATCGCCCGGCTCCGTCACAGCGAGTACGCCTCGTACGTATACGAGTACGCGCAGATGGTGGCGATCCGCTGGGCCCAGGGGCGCCTGGAGGAGCTCTCGGCCGAGGTCGCCGACCATGGCGAGCGCTATCTCTGGGTCCCACGCTGGAGGGACGCGATGGCGGCGGCGGAGAGCGCCGACCGTCACGCCGCCGCCGCTGAGATAGCACGGCACGCCGGCGGCGGGTTCGCCGACATTCGGAGAGACGGGTTCTTCCTTCTCAGCCTCTCCTCCCTCGCCGACGCGTGCGTGATCGTGGGCGACACCTCGCGCGGGTGGCACACCTACGAGCTCCTCCTTCCGTTTGCGGACCGCAACACCGTCTCGCTCACCCTGCAGCCCCACGGCCCGGTGGCGCTGCGGCTGGGCATGCTCGCGGCGATGCTCGAGCGCTGGGACGAGGCCGAGGAGCACTTCGAGACCGCGCTCGGCCGCTGCGACCTCCTGGGGGCACGGGCCTTCCGCCCGCGGGTGCTCCTGGAGCATGCGCGGGCGCTGATGGATCGCGGCGGCGACGGGGACCGCGAGCGGGCCGAGGCCCTGCTCGAGGACGCCCATAGCACGGCCGAGGATCTCGGCCTCCAAGGGCTGCTCGAGCGGATTGGCTCGCTGCGGACGGCCGCGGAGCGTCCGGCCGCCGTCACGGAGCGGCCCGAGGCCCGCTTCCGGCGGGAGGGCGACTTCTGGACGATCGCCTACGAGGGCCGGACGTTCCGCCTGCGCGACGTCAAGGGCCTGCGCTACATCTCCGACCTGCTGGGCGCCCCCGGGAGCGAGATCCATGTGCTCGAGCTCGCGTCGGCCCTCGGGCCGGCGGCCGACGGCGCTGTGCGGGCGGACGCGTCCGGCAACGGCCTCCACGCCGCTCGTCCGGGCGACGCCGGGCCCCTGATCGACGCCCGGGCCAGGGAGGAGTACCGAAGCCGGCTGGAGGAGCTGCGTGCCGACCTCGACGAGGCCCAGCGCTTCGGCGACCCCGAGCGCGCAGCCGGGCTCGAGGCGGAGGTCGAAACCCTCGTGGCCGAGCTCGCGCGGGCGGCCGGGCTCGGCGGCCGGGAACGGCCGTCGGCCTCCCCTGCGGAGCGGGCGCGCGTGAGCGTCACAAAGGCGATCAGGACGGCGATCAGGCTGATCGAGGGGGAGTCGCCGGCGTTGGCCGAGCACCTGGGCGCTTCCATCAGCACCGGCCGCTTCTGCTGCTACGCGCCGCCCGGCGAGCGGCCGCCCCCCTGGGATCTCTAGGGCCCGGGCGGGCCCCTCCGCGGGGCGGCTCGGGCGCTTCCGCGGAAACCACCCAAATCGGGACCCACGGGGTTCCGCCCTCGGCGGAACAACCGTTCCACGCACCTTCACGCCTTCAAGGCATGGAACGTATTCCGCTTCAAGACCTGCCGGTTGCCATCGACGACGGCGGAGTGCAGCTGCGCCTGCGTGACGAGGACGGGCTCACCGTTGGCTTCGTCCGCCTGCCGCAGGGCGCCGACCTGCGCGAGGCTACGAAGGGGCTGCCGGACGATCTCTGTCAGTGCCCTCACTGGGGCTACATGCTCAAGGGGCGGGTCCGGATGCACACAGCCACCGGCGCTCACGACTTCGAAGCGGGCGAGGCGTTCTACTGGGCGCCCGGCCACGCCCCCGAAGCCCTCGAGGACTCCGAGTACGTCGATTTCTCGCCGACGGACGAGTTCCGCCCCGTGGTCGAGCACATTACGGGCGAGGCACCGCCGGCGTGATGGCAGTCCCGCCCGGACGGAACAACCGTTCCGCGCCGGTTCACGCCTTTCAGACAGGACTCGTACCCACCATAGGAGGAAGAATGAGCACGTTGACCACTGCGGCCGAGGCCGCGCGCCGGGAGCTGGGTAGCCGTTTCGAGGGCGAGCTGATCGGTCCCGAGGACACGGGCTACGACGAGGCACGGGCGGTCTACAACGGGATGATCGACAAGCGCCCTGCGCTGCTCGCCCGCTGTACAGGTCCGCGCGACGTGGCGGCCGTCATCGCCTTCGCCCGGGAGCGAGATCTGCCTCTCGCCGTCCGGGGCGGCGGCCACAACGGCGCCGGACTCGGCACGTGCGACGACGGCGTGGTGATCGACCTCTCGCCGCTGAAGTCGGTCGAGGTCGACCCGCAGGCGCGCACGGTGCGCGTCGGCGGCGGCTGCACCTGGGGCGAGGTCGACACGGCCACTGGCGAGCACGGCCTCGCCACTCCCAGCGGGATCATCGCCTCGACCGGTGTGGGCGGCCTCACCCTCGGCGGCGGCCTAGGCCACCTGACACGCAAGCACGGCCTGTCGATCGACAACCTGCTCGAGGCCGAGATGGTGCTGGCGAGCGGCGAGCTGGTTCGGGTGAGCGCCGACGAGAACCCCGACCTCTACTGGGCGATCCGCGGCGGCGGCGGCAATTTCGGCGTGGTCACGTCGTTCCTGTTCCGGCTGCACGAGGTGGGCACGATCATCGGCGGCCCGACCTTCTGGCCCGTGGAGCAGGGCGCGGAGATCCTCACGGCCTACCGCGACTTCATCTCGGAGGCCCCCCGCGAGCTGAACGGCTTCTTCGCCTTCGCCAGCGTGCCGCCCGGCCCGCCGTTCCCCGAGGAGATCCACCTGCGCAAGGTGTGCGGGGTGGTCTGGTGCTACGCCGGAAGCAACGAGGAGGCCGCAGCAGCGGCGATGCAGCCGCTGCTGGACGCGACGCCCGAGCCGCTCCTGCACGGGGTGCACGACATGCCCCACGCGGCGCTCCAGAGCGCCTTCGACGGCGTGTACCCGCCAGGCGACCAGTGGTATTGGCGCGCCGACTTCGTAAAGGACCTCCCCGACGAGGCGATCGAGATCCACGCGCGCTTCGGGGCGGAGATGCCCACCTGGAAGTCGAGCATGCACCTGTATCCGATCGACGGGGCCGCGCACGACCTCGGACCCTCGGATACCGCGTGGAGCTATCGCGACGCCCGCTGGGCGGCGGTGTTCGTCGGGGTCGACCCCGACCCGGCCAACGTGCCCGCCATCCGCCGTTGGACCACCGACTACCAGGAGGCCCTCCACCCCTACTCGGCCGGCGGCGCCTACGTGAACATGATGATGAACGAGGGCCAGGACCGCGTCCGGGCGAGCTACCGGGACAACTACGACCGGCTCGCGCGGGTCAAGCAGGCCCGGGACCCGGAGAACGTCTTCCGCATCAACCAGAACGTGGAGCCGCACTCCTAGTCCGATGCTGGCGGAGCAGGCAACCGCCGGCTTCGTCCCGGCCAGCCGCACGGCTGCGGAGGTCGTGCGGCTGGTCCTCGACGCGGTGAACCGGCGCGACGTCGAGGCGCTCGTCGAGTTGATGGATCCCGACGTCGAGTTCTCACCCATCCTCTCCGCGCTGGAAGGCCCGATCCACACGGGCCACGCCGGTCTGCGGCGCTGGCTGCGCTCGCTGGAGCTGGACTGGGAGGTCTACGAGACGCGGCTCGAGCGGGTGCACGAATTCGACGACTCGGCGCTGGGGCTCGGCAGCTGGCGCGCCCGCGGGCGAACGAGCGGAGTCGAGCTCGACTCCCAACCGGGTGCATGGCAGGTGCGGGTGTGTGGCGGCCGCGCTGTTTGGTGGCGTACCTATACCGACCGAGCGGAGGCCCTCCGGAGCGTCGGGCTGGGATAGGCCGGGCCGGCCGAGCCAGAGGGCGGATGTTCGCCCGCCTCCAGCAGCGCCCGGCGACGCGCCACGCTGCACGGCGCGAAAGAATGACGCGCCCATGGCGAGCCGCACGGCGCTGGCCGTAATCGACATGCTCAACACCTACGAGCACGAGGACGCGGAGCTGCTCACGGAGAGCGTCGCCCGCGCCGTGCAGCCGATGAGCGAGCTGATCGCGCGGGCCGTCGAGGCGGAAGCCCCCATCATCTACGTCAACGACAACTACGGCGACTGGAACACCTCTAAGGAGATGCTTTCCCGGGGCGCCATGGAGGGGGCGCGGCCCGATCTGGTCGAGCCCGTCCTGCCTCCGGACGAGGTCGACTTCGTCATCAAGGCCCGTCACACGATCTTCTACATGACCCCCCTCGAGTATCTGCTCGGGCAACGGGAGATAGAGCGGCTTGTACTCACGGGGCAGGTCACCGAGCAGTGCATCCTCTACAGCGCGCTCGACGCGTACGTGCGCCACTACGAGGTCACAGTCCCGTCCGACGGCGTGGCGCACATCCACGAGACGCTGGCCGACGCCGCGCTCGAGATGATGGAGAGGAATATGGGCGCACAGATCGTCCGCTGCGACGACGTGCGCTGGGAGGGATGAACGGGGACCTCGACAGTAGGCGCGGGCGGTCGGCGCATGGCCGCGCCCGTGCGACCATGGACGGAATGCATGGCCACGGACTCCCAGACTGCCGACAACGCGCTGCGCGCCGGTGAGGAGGCGCTGCGCAGCGGCGCGTGGGCGGCGGCGCGCGGCCACTTCGAGGCGGCGCTGGCGCCGGGCGAGTCCGGCGAGGCCTGGGAGGGGCTCGGCTGGGCGGGCTACTGGCTGCACGACGCCGAGCTGACGATCGGGGCCCGGGAGCACGCGTACCGGGCCTTCCGCGCGGAGGCCCAGCCGGGCGCCGCCGCGCGGGTGGCCGGCTGGCTCGCCGCCGACTTCCTCGAGTTCCGCGGCGAGGACGCCGTGGCCCGCGGCTGGCTCGAGCGTGGCCGGCGCGTGCTCGAAGGCGTTCCGGCAGGTGAGGACCACGGCTGGCTGGCGCTTCTCGAGGGGTCCTACGTAATGAACGTGCTCGGCGATCTGGAAGAGGCCGCGGTGCTGGCGGCGCAGGGCGCAGCGCTCGGGCGGGAGTTCGGCGTGGCCGACCTCGAGGCGGTCGGCCTCGCGCTCGAGGGCATCACGCTCGTGAGGAGGGGCGGCATCCAGGAGGGCCTGCGCCTGCTCGACGAGGCCGCCGCGATTACCGCCGGTGAGGAGCTGCGCCTGCCGATCGTGCGGGGCTGGGCGCTGTGCTACCTGATCTCGGCCTGCGAAGGGGTGGGCGACTTCCCGCGTGCGACGCAGTGGTGCGCGACGGTGCAGGGGATCGCTGAGCGCTGGGACGCGCGCCAGCTGATGGGCATCTGCCGCAGCGCGTACGGCAACGTGCTGGCCACCAACGGCGACTGGGCGGCGGCGGAGCTGGAGCTGACTGAGGCGGTGGACGACCTGTTGGCCGCGCGGCCGGCGATGGCGCCTGGCGGCGTGGCGCGGCTGGGCGAGCTCCGCGCCCGCCAGGGCCGGACGGACGAGGCCCGGGGCCTCTTCGAGCGCGCTGGAAGCCACCAGCGGGCGCTCATCGGGTTGGGCTCCCTCGCGCTCGAGGCCGGCGACCCCGCCGCCGCGGCGGACGCCGCCGAGCGCGTGCTGCGCCGGCTGGGGCCGGCCACCGTGCTCGACCGTCTTCCCGCACTCGAGCTCCTGGTGCGCGCTCGCCTGAGCCTGGGCGACCTCGAAGCAGCCGCCGCGACGTGCGCGGAGCTCGAGCAGGTAGGGGACATGATCGGGACGCCGTTCGTCCGCGGGCGCGCTCATCTCGCCGCCGCCCGGCTGGCGGCGGCCCGAGGTGACTTCGATGAGGCTCGGCGGGCCTGCGAAGACGCGCTGGACCTGCTGGCGGAGTCCGGGGCGGCCTACGAGACCGCGCTGGCGCAGCACGAGCTCGCCCGGGCGCTCGCGGCGCTCGGCCGCGCCGAGGCGGCGGCCGCGGCTGCCAAGGCGGGGCAGGAGGGCTTCGCCGCGCTGGGGGTCCAGCCACCCGGACGGGCCGCCGACTCACTGAGCGAGCTCACGCCGCGCGAGCTGGAGGTGCTGCGGCTCGTTGCGCAGGGGCTGAGCGACGCCGACATCGCCGAGCGGCTGGTGTTGAGCCAGCACACCGTGCACCGCCACGTGGCCAACGTGCGGACCAAGCTGGGGCTGCCCTCCCGGGCCGCCGCAGTGGCCTACGCGGCACGCGCCGGCCTGCTCTGAGCCGCGCGTACCGGCGGTTTGCGGCTCCCTGGCCGGAACCGGCCATTTGTGCAGATGGCCGGGAATGGCGACGCGCGCGCGCTGGTCCAGACCTAGCGTGAACATCATGGTCTCGCACACACAAACACTCCCTCTGCACAAGCCGGGCAGCGCCGAGTACGACGAGGCACGCACCCTCTTCAACAGCATGATCGAACGGCACCCCGCCGCGGTTGCGCGCTGCTCCCGCCCCGAGGACGTGACAGCGACGCTTGAGTTCGCGCGCGAGCACGGCCTCGAGATCGCGGTCCGCGCCGGCGGGCACTCCGTGGCCGGCCTGTCCCTGGTGGACGACGGCCTGGTGATCGACGTGCGCGGCATGGCCGAGGTCGAGGTCGATCCCGAGCGGCGGATCGTCCGCGTCGGCGCCGGCGCCACCTGGTCCGACGTCGACCGGGCCACCCAGCCCCATGGGCTCGCCACGACCGGTGGCCGCGTCTCCAGCACCGGCGTCGCCGGGCTGACCTTGGGCGGGGGCTCGGGCTGGCTCGAGCGCAAGCACGGCCTGGCCTGCGACAACCTGCTGGCGGTCGAGCTTGTGACCGCGAACGGCGAGATCGTGCGCGCCTCGGCGGACGAGCACCCGGACCTGTTCTGGGCGCTGCGGGGCGGCGGCGGCAACTTCGGCGTGGCCACCGCCTTCGAGTTCCGGCTCCACCCGATCGGGTCCGAGGTCTTCGCCGGCCTGGCCCTCTGGCCCGCCGCCCGCGGGCGCGAGCTGCTCGCGCTCTATCGCGACGTCATGCGAGACGCGCCCGAAGGCCTGAGCCTGGCCTTCCTCTATCTCACCGGCCCGCCGGAGGACGACGTCCCAGAGCACCTGCACGGGCAGCCGCTGGTGGCAGTCGCCGGCATGTACGCCGGCCCGGTCGAGGAGGGCGAGGAGGCGATGAGGGAGATCCGCGCCTTCGGTCCGCCGGAGGCCGACTTCTTCGAGCCGATGGCCTACGCGGACTTCCAGTGCGCCATCGACGACCCGCCCGGCTACCGCAACTACTGGACGGCCGAGCACCTGACGGACCTCCCAGACGACGCGATCGAGGCGATCGCCCGTCGCTCCGAGGAGCTGCCGCCGGGACTGGCTCAGCTCTTCATCGTGAGCTGGGGCGGCGCGCTCGCGCGGGTGTCCGAGGAGGACTCGCCGCTGGCGGGCCGGGACGCCACCTTCGTGGTCCATCCGTTCGCGCTCTGGGAGGACCCGGCGGACGACGAGCGGATGATCGGCTGGGCGCGGGCCTTCCGCGAGGACCTGGCCGAGTACGCCACCGGCGCCGTCTACCTCAACTTCATCGGTGACGAGGGCGAGTCGCGCGTGCGCTCCGGCTACCTGCCGCGCAGCCACGAGCGCCTGGCCCGGGTCAAGGCCGAGTGGGACCCGGAGAACGTGTTCCGTGCGAGCGGGCATGTTGCGCCTGCTGCCGACTGACCGCGACGCGCCGCTGATCGTGGCGGCGGTCGCCGTCTCGGCCCTGGGCGACTTCCTGCTCTGGATCCCGCTCACCCTGCACCTGCTGGAGGTCACGGGATCGGGCGTCGCCGTCGCCGCGCTGATGATCTGCCTGTGGGCGCCGGTGGTGCTCCTGGCGCCCCTGGCCGGCCTGCTGGCCGACCGGGTTGAGACGCGGGGCCTGCTCATCATTGCTTCCTTGGCGCAGGCCGCCACGGCAGTCGGGCTGGCGCTTGCGGTCGACTCGGTTGCGGCGATTCTCGTGCTCGCTGCGCTGCTGGGGATCGGCTTCGCCGTGGCTCAGCCGGCGGAGTTCGCGCTCGTGCCCTCGATCGCCGGTGAGCGTGGCCTGGCGGTGCTGAACGGGCGGGTCGAGGCGGCGCGCTACGTCGGGATGACGGCCGGGCCGCTGCTCGGGGGCGTCCTGGCCGCGGCCGGGGGCACGGCCACCGCCCTGCTCGTGGACGCCGCGACGTTCGCCTTCGTCGCGCTGGCGGCCGCCCTATTGGGTGTGCGGCGCCGGCCCGATCCGGCCCGTGCCGGCGAGGAGGGCTCGCGGGCACGCGACGGGATCGTCCACCTCTTCCGCGACCGCACCCTCGCGCTGGTGCTACTGGTGGTCTTCGTCTCGTTGCTGTTCATGAGCGCGTCGATCGCCGCCGAGGTCTTCTTCCTCAAGGAGGACCTCGGGGTGACCGACGTCGCCTACGGTGTGCTGTTCGCCTCTTGGACGGTGGGCATGGTGCTCGGGGCGCTGGTCGTGTCGCGGCGCGTGCCGGCCGGCGCAATCGCCGCCGTGGCGCTGATCGCGGTAGCCGTTCAGGGCGCGGGGCTGGGGCTGCCAACGGCCTGGCTGCTGCCCGCGTTCGCGGGGGTGGCCTGGTTCGTCGGCGGCGTGGGACACGGCGTCAAGAACGTGCTGGCCCGGACGCTGATCGGCGAGCGGGTTCCGCCCGCGCTGCACGGCCGCGCGTTCGCGGCCTACAACGGCCTGCGCAACGGCGCCGAGCTGATCGCGCTGGCCGGCGGCGGCGTGCTGGTGGCGGCGCTGGGCGCTCGGGAGACGTTGGCGCTGGCGGGGGCGATACCGGTGCTGGCTGCGCTGGCGGGACTGGCCGTGTACCGCGCGAAGCTCAGAACAACTGCAGGTAGCGGTCGACCTCCCACTGCGTCACCTGCCCGTGCCACTCCTCGAACTCCTGCTGCTTCGTCTTGACGAAGTAGTCCACGTAGTCCTCACGACCGGTGTGACCCAGCGCGGCCCGCATCACGTCGTCGCGCTCCAGCTCGCGGGTCGCGTCCAGCAGGTTGGCCGGCAGCAGCTCGATTCCCATTTCGGCGCGGCGCTCGTCGGTGAGCTCGTGCAGATTGAGCTCGGTCGTCGCATCCCCAGGGTCGAGCCCGTTTTCGATGCCGTCGAGGCCCGCCGCCAGCACCACGGCCGCGCCCAGGTAGGGGTTGCAGCTGCCGTCCACGGTGCGGTCCTCGATGCGGCCGGCGGCGGGAATGCGGAGCATCTGGGTGCGGTTGTTGTAGCCGTAGCTGACGAACACCGGCGCCCAGCTCGAGCCGCTGCGGGTACCCACCACGAGCCGCTTGTAAGAGCTCACCGTGGGTGCGGTCACCGCGATGTAGGCCTTGGCGTGCGCCTTCAGCCCGCCTATGAAGTGGTAAGCCTCCTCAGACAGCCCCATGCCCCGCGGGTCATCGGCCGGGTCGACCTCGAACACGTTCTCGTCGCCTCGCCAGAGGCTCATGTGGAAGTGGCAGCCGTTCCCGGTCAGGTGGGCGAACGGCTTGGGCATGAACGTGGCCAGCAGACCGCGCTCCTGGGCCAGCGACTCCACCATGTAGCGGAAGAAGATGGCCCGGTCGCAGGTGATGAGCGCGTCGTCGTAATCGAAGTTCTGCTCGAACTGGCCGTTTGCGTCCTCGTGGTCGGTGGCGTAGTTGTTCCAGCCCAGCCAGGTGAGGTTTCGCGCCACCTCGGACACGAAGTCGAGGCTGCGGGTGAGGCCGCGCATGTCGTAACAGGGCTGGTCGAGGGTGTCGAGCGGGTCGGCCAGCTCGATCGAGCCGTCCTCGCGCTTGCGGATGAGGAAATACTCGAGCTCGATGCCGATCTTGAACTGGTAGCCGAGCGAGCGGGCGCGCTCCAGCTGCCGCCGCAAAATCGTGCGCGGGCAGTAGGGCCACTCCTCGCCTTCCACGTGCACGTCGCAGGCGAGGCGCGCCACATCCGGCCGCCAGGGCAGCGGTGTCAGCGTCGTGATGTCCGGCATCGCCGCCATGTCCGGGTCGTTCGGCCGCTGGCCGATGGCGCCCGCCGCGAACCCGGCGAAGCCGGCTCCCTCGCTCAGCAGCCCGTCGAGCAGACGGGCCGGCACGAGCTTGGCGTTCGGCTTTCCGTGCATGTCGACGAACTGGGCGAAGAGGAACTCCACGCCGTTGTCGGCGAGGTAGCGCTCCACCTCCTCACGCGTCGTGGGGGCCTCGAAGGGCGGCTTGTCGGTTGCGGCCATAGGGCTTTCTATCCCGTGTGCCGTTCAGGTCCAATGTCGAGGGCGGACATTGTTGGGCACGACGGCGTGTGGCGCGACTCTACAGCCGGCTGGGTGTGGACACCTCACACAGGCGCGGGGGGAATTGTTGGCGGCCCGCCATGTAAAGCGGCGGTGACCCGAAACTACACTCGCCGGAGAGCCAAATGTGTGGAATCGCAGGACTATTCGGCAAGTCAACCGAGCTGGGCGACGCCCTGGGACGGCACCTGGGCGACATGCTGCTGCAGCTCAGCGACCGCGGGCCCGACAGCGCGGGGGTCGCCTTCTACCGCAACCCGGCGCCGGCGGGCGCCAGCAAGTTGTCACTGCTCGAGCCCGTGCCAGGGTATGACTGGTCGGGCGCGCACGAGGCCCTGCGCGCCGCCTTCGGCGCCGGTGAGCCGGAGGTGCGCGCCAGTCACGCGGTGATCGTCGTGGATGCCGAGGCCGCCGACGTGGTGGCTTGGCTGGGCGAGCACCACCCCGAGCTGCGCGTCATGAGCGCCGGCCAGACGATCGAGATCTACAAGGAGGAGGGCTCTCCACGCCGCTTCGTGGAGCGGTTCGACTTGGCCTCCATGCAGGGCAGCCACGCCCTCGGCCATACCCGCATGGCCACGGAGAGCCGGGTGACCACCGAGCACTCGCACCCCTTCTCGACCGGCCTCGACCTGTGTCTCGTCCACAACGGCTCGCTGTCCAACCACAACCGCCTGCGGCTGCGCCTGCGCCGTGAGGGGATCGGGTTCCAGACCGACAACGACTCAGAGGTGGCCGCGGGCTATCTGACCTACAGGCTGCGGGAGGGCGCGAGCCTCGAGCAGGCGCTGGAGGGCTGCCTGGAGGATCTCGACGGCTTCTACACGTTTGCGGTGGGCACGGCCGACGGCTTCGCCGTGCTGCGGGATCCGATCGCCTGCAAGCCGGCCGTGATGGCCGAGACCGACGATTGGGTGGCCATGGCGTCGGAATACCGCGCGATCGCCGTCCTGCCCGGCGCGGATGACGCAGCGGTCTGGGAGCCGGAGCCGGGCCGGGTGTACGTCTGGGAGCGCACGCCGGTCTGATGTCGGCCACGAGCAGCGATGTCGCGACCCAGATAGTCGACCTGGCGGACACCCCCCTGCGGCAGCTGAACGCCCGGCTGCACGCGGTGGACGAGGACGGGCCGCGGCAGTGGCGGGTGCTCAACCCGCGCGGCGCGCACGCGGTGGCGGTGGGGCTGGACGCCGCGATCGAGGTCGACGTGGAGGGCCACGTGGGCTACTACTGCGCGGGCATGAACAAGCACGCGACGGTTCGTGTGCACGGGAACTGCGGCACCGGCGCCGCCGAGAACATCATGTCCGGCGCGGTGCTGGTGGACGGCAACGCCAGCCAGTCCGCGGGCGCCAGCGGGCGCGGGGGTCTGCTGGTGGTCAAGGGCGATGCCTCGGCCCGTTGCGGGATCTCGATGAAGGGCGTCGACATCGTGGTGCAGGGCTCGGTGGGTCACATGAGCGGCTTCATGGCCCAGAAGGGCCGCCTCGTGGTGTGCGGCGACGCCGGGGACGCCCTGGGCGACTCGATCTACGAGGCCCACCTGTACGTTCGCGGGGAGGTGGCCGGCCTGGGCGCCGACTGCATCGAGAAGGAGCTCCAGCCGCACCACCGCCGCGAGCTGGCGGAGCTGCTCGAACGGGCCGACGCCCGCGACTGCGACCCGGCCGACTTCCGCCGCTACGGATCGGCCCGGCGGCTCTACAACTTCAACATCGACCACGCGGGGGAGTACTGATGGCTGCGCGCCCGGTCCTCCGCGAGTCCGCCCTGTTCGACCGGCGCGTCATCGCCGAGATCCACCGCGCCGCCAGCGAGGGGATCTACGACATCCGCGGTTTCGGGGCCAAGCGGGCCATGCCCCACTTCGACGACCTGCTGTTCCTGGGGGCCAGCGTGTCGCGCTACCCGCTCGAGGGGTACCGCGAGCGCTGCGACACCGACGTCGTGCTGGGCGACCGCTTCGCCTCCGAGCCCCTTCACCTCGACGTGCCGGTCACGATCGCGGGCATGAGCTTCGGGGCGCTGTCTGCGCCGGCGAAGGAGGCGCTCGGGCGGGGAGCCAGCGCGGTGGGCACCAGCACCACCACCGGCGACGGCGGGATGACGCCGGAGGAGCGCATGCACTCCCGCACGCTGGTCTACCAGCTGCTCCCCTCGCGCTACGGGATGAACCCGGACGACCTGCGCCGGGCCGACGCCGTCGAGATCGTTATCGGCCAGGGCGCCAAGCCCGGCGGCGGGGGCATTCTGCTGGGCCAGAAGATCTCGGACAGGGTGGCCGAGATGCGCGATCTGCCCAAGGGCATCGATCAGCGCAGCGCCTGCCGCCATCCCGACTGGACCGGTCCCGACGACCTGGAGATCAAGATCTCCGAGCTGCGCGAGATCACCGACTGGAAGAAGCCGATCTTCGTGAAGGTCGGGGCCAGCCGGCCCAACTTCGACGTTGCGCTCGCGGTCAAGGCGGGGGCCGACGTGGTGGTGCTGGACGGCATGCAGGGAGGCACCGCCGCCACCCAGGAGGTCTTCATCGAGCACGTCGGAATCCCCACCCTCGCCGCCATCCCGCCGGCGGTGGAGGCGCTCCAGGAGCTCGACATGCACCGCAAGGTGCAGCTGATCGTCTCCGGTGGCATCCGCTCGGGCGCCGACACGGCCAAGGCGCTGGCCCTCGGCGCGGACGCGGTGTCCATCGGCGTCGCCGCGATCGTGGCCCTGGGCGACAACGCGCCCGAGCACCAGGCGGGTTACGAGGAGATCTCCACCTCCGCCGGCTACTACGACGACTGGCACGAGGGGCGCGACCCGGCGGGCATCTCGACCCAGGACGATGAGCTGGCCGCCCGTTTCGACCCGGAGCTCGGCGGCCGCCGGCTGGCGAACTACCTGCGCGCGATGGTGCTCGAAACGCAGACCATCGCCCGCGCCTGCGGCAAGTCGCACGTGCACAACCTGGAGCCCGAGGACCTGGTGGCGCTCTCCGTCGAGGCCGCGGCCATGGCACGGGTGCCGCTGGCCGGCACGAGCTGGATCCCGGGCCGGGAGGGGTGACCGCAGCGGCCAGGCGGTGAAAACCTCATGCAAAGCGCCGGCCCGGCGAGCATGCGGAACACCAGGGCCGGCGCTCATCATGAGCTTTTCGCGCGCGAGCCCATCGGAAGCGACCGGGGGTTTAGCTTTGTTCGGTCCGGGTATCGCTCCGACGCCATCCGGCAGGGGGCCGTCTGTGTCCTCCCTCCAGATTGGCCCCCCGTGCGGGTGCCAGTCAACAGACCAGAGGAGAGCCCCAGGATGAGCCGCGTGGCCCTGCGCCGAGTGCTGATCGCCGTATCGGTTTGTGCATGTACATGGATGGCGGCCACGGCGGCCGCTGCCGGCGCGGTGGGGCGGGGTATCGATCCCAACCAGGGCCAGAGCCTCATCGAGGTCGACCTGAAGAGCAAGGTGGCGGCCATGCGGCTACAGCTCAGGGCCAAGCGCTACGGGGTCGAGTTCAACGAGCACTACCTCCGTCGCAACGGCGACGGATCGGTGACGGCCACGGTGTTCGGGACCAAGCGGGGCTTCGCCAGGCTGAAGCGGGCCGGCTACGACCTGGGGCCCACGATCGAGGGCCCGGCGACCTGGAAACGGCGTGTCGCCCAGATCACGCGAGGCCGGCGCGCCGAGCGGCGAGCGCGCGCGGCCGCCCGGGGCAGGTCGGTCGGGGCCGCCTCCCACACGAACGAGATCGTGATCCTGCGGGTCGATTACTTCGAGAACTACGCGGGGCGCTTCCTGTCGGTCGAGGCGAAGGACCGCCTGGGCGGCTCGACCGATACCGGCGCGACCTACACCGGGCCGGCGCTGTCGCTGTCATGGGACCGCGGGCCGGGCACGCCGATCTCCTCGCCGCCGCGCCCGATGAGCGTG
This sequence comes from uncultured Thermoleophilaceae bacterium, assembly GCA_963772945.1. Taxonomy (GTDB): domain Bacteria; phylum Actinomycetota; class Thermoleophilia; order Solirubrobacterales; family Thermoleophilaceae; genus JACVRW01. The sequence continues at coordinate 148,379 of CAVYZJ010000005.1, forward strand.
AACATCGACCCGGACACGGCCCCGGATACCTACATCGAGCACCGTCTGCTGGTCCGGATCGGCGACGTCAACACGCTGGACCCACCGCGGCCCTCGCGCATCCGAGTCGGATCGAGCACCGGGGCGACCGCCGAGGCGGACGTCAACACATGGCTCGGCGGCGGGCTGCCGCCGATGGGATCGAACTTCCAGAAGGACTTCACGACCCGTTACATGGACCCGACAGAGGTCTACGCGCGCATCGCCGAGCTCGCGGACGAGTTCCCGAACATCGCCAGGCGGGTACGGCTGCCGTACAGGACGAACGGCTATCAGCGGCGGGCGCAGGCCACGATGGCCGGCACCATGGAGCCCGGGAACGAGGTCGTCGAGGGCGCGGAGGACCGCGCGGTCGTGCTCACCTCGCGCGCGTGGGGGCACGAGGGCGGCAACATGATCTCCGCGGAGTTCCGCACCCCCCGTGCCGCGAACTCGCCTCTGAGCGTGAGAGTGGTCGGCAGGGGCATCATCGTCATGCTGGGGACGGACGCCGCCGGAGCGCCCTCGAGCACGGCGGCCGAGGTGGTCGAGGCGATCAACGGGGACGGCGAGGCCGGCAGCCTCGTCGTCGCGGGCACCTACCGCGGACGCGAGGGCGGCGGCATCGTGGAGCCGCGCGCCAGGATCAACCTGTCCGACTTCCTATCGGAGGCCACGAACGCCCACGTGAGGCGTGGGCCGTTCCGGTACCACGTGCTTCGAATCGGCAACCGTTCGGGAGGCCCGCAGCGCGCCAAGGTAGGCGTGTTCCTCTACTGCCAGCAGCACGCGCGCGAGTGGGCCACCCCGCTCACCTGCCTCGAGACGGCCGAGCAGCTGTTGCGCAACTACGCGATCGACCCGCTCACGAGGCGACTCGTCAACAACCTCGACATCTTCATCCTGCCGTCGTCGAACCCGGACGGCGGGCATTACTCGATGCACAACTTCAACTTCCAGCGGCGCAACCTCACCAACCACTGCGTCGTCGGCGGACAGGAGACCGACAACCCGAACGCGCAGAACTTCTGGCGACCGCGGATCAATCCCAGCACCGGAGTGCCATACACGGCCACGGATCCCGCCGCGCGCGACGCCTGGGGCGTCGACCTCAACCGCAACAACACGTTCGGCACGATCTTCGACGGCTATATCGGCGCGTCGTACTCGTGCACGAGCGACGTGTTCACGGGGCCCGCCGAGGCCTCCGAGCCGGAGATCAGGAACGAGCTCTGGATCGCGGACACGTTCGACAACATCAAGTTCTCCAACAACATCCACAGTTTCGGCGGCTACTTCATGTGGGCGCCGGGCACGTACCTGCCGAATCGCGACGAGGGCGATGCCGTGCATCCGAACATCGGCGTCGAGAAGTACTTCTTCGAGGCGGGCGAGCGGATCCTGAACCGGATCAAGGAGCACCGCAACACGGTGATCCTGCCGGAGCGGACGGGCCCAATCGCGGACGTGCTCTACTCGGCGGCAGGGAACAGCGCCGATGAGCACTGGTACAACCGCGACGTGATCGCCTACAGCTTCGAGACCGGAGCTGACCGGTTCGGGGCGACGCTCAGCGTGGCGGCCGCGGTCGGCAGCGCGGGCATCCGGGTGCCGAACCGGAACAGCTTCAGAGTGGGCGAGAGGCTCGTCTTCGAGCCGGGCACGGCGAACGAGGAGGTGCGCTTCGTAGCCTCCATCGTCAGCCCGCAGAACCCGCCCAGTCCCGCCCCGAACGTGATCCTGACGGAACCGCTCGCATTCGCCCACGCAGCCGAATCGGCGGTGACCGGCGAGACCGTCCAGACCGGCGTCGGCTTCCAACCGGCCTACGCCACGGAGGGCAAGCACGAGGCGCTCGAGTTCTCGGCGGGCAACTACGGCCTGCTCGAATCGGCACTCGACTACGCGCAGGACGTGCAGCCGCCCCAGGTCGAGATGACCGGCCCGTACACGTCCAGTAGGCAGATCGACACCACGTTCCAGTTCATCAACGAGCCGTCGGTTATCCGCTACACCACCGATGGGTCGCGGCCGACCAGGAGCTCGCCGCTGTGGGACTCGACCGGCCCGCGTGAGCCCGGGCAGGTCTTCCACATCACCGAGACGACCACGTTCAGGTGGCTGGCCGAGGACATCAAGGGCAACGTGTCGAGGGGCTCCGAGCAGTTCGTGATCACACCCGCAGGTTGAGCAATCGCGTCGTCCTGGCGCTCGCCGTGGCGGTCATCGCCGCGGCCGGCGCCGTGACGGCGCTGCTCGTGCTCGACGGCGGCGACGAACCGGAGAGCGCCGCGGTGGCCCGGGTGGTCGATCCCGAGGAGTGCCGCCGGGTGTCCGAGAAAAACGCGCGCGGCTGCTACGCGCGTGCCTTCAGCGCGATGGTCGGGACGGAGAAGGATCCGGGTCCCGTCGTGGAGACGATCGCGGACATGGCCTGGAGCCAGGGCGGCTTCCTGCTCGAGAACTGCCATGGCGTGATGCACACGGTCGGCCGGCGCTACGCGCGGCGGGCCGGTGTGACGCTGGCGACGCTGATGAGCTACCTGCCCCGGACCAACGATCCGGGCTGTCCGGCCGGCTTCGCACATGGGCTCGTGACCGCTGTAGGCCCCGAAATCGACGTGAACCGCCCGCAGGCGGCCGCCGAGGTGTGCGGCGACGCCGGCACGCGCTACCAGCGCTACAGCTGCACCCATGGGATGGGGCACGCCTTCATGCGCATCTATGCGGACCGGTTGAAGCCCGCCCTCGGCCTGTGCAGCGCGCTCGGGCCGCAGGCGGCGCCCGACTGCGCCCAGGGCGCGTACCACGACTACTGGTTCGCGGCGATCGGCGCCGACGACGCTGAGCTGCCCGACGAGGCGGTGAACGATCCGCGCCGGCTCTGCGGAGCGCAGCCGGACCGCTTCGTCAGACCATGTTGGTACCGGGCCTTCGTCGACAACCGGCCGGAGGGGGTGGCGATCGATTCGCCGGGCGACCTCAACGCCCTGTGCGAAGGGCTCGACGGCCTCCAGCGGGAGGCCTGTATCACCGCGGCATCGGTGATCGGACCCCCTGACCCCGCCGCCCAGCTGCTGATCTGCGCCGGCCTGACCGAGCCCTCTGATGCCGAGAGCTGTGTGCGCGGAATCAAGGTGCAGAACCTCCTCGACCACCCCAACTCCGCCCACGTCGACCTCATCAGCCGCTGCCTGGTGTTCACCGGCGCGCCCCGCGCGGCCTGCTTTTTCTGGCTCGGCAAGACCCTCGCCGTGCTGACCGACGGAAGGTTCGCCCGCACGGGCTGCCCCCGCCTCGAACCGGCGCGGGCACGCCGACTGTGCCGGGCCGGCGCGCGCAGCATGGACGAGGCGCTGGTCACGTTCAGCTGAGCCTGCTTGCAGCTTTGTACCTATTTGTTTAGTATGGCCGAGCGGAGGCCTGACCCCCCATGTCCTACGTTCTCACCTGCCCGAATTGCGGCCCCCGCGAGGTCACTGATTTCAGCTTCGGCGGTGAGGTGAACCCGCGTCCCAAGGCCCGTCCCTCGGAGCGCGAGCTGGGGGCCTACAACTACTTCCGCAAGAACGTGGCCGGCGTGCAGCGCGAGTGGTGGCACCACCGCTCGGGCTGTGCCGCCTGGTTTCTGGCCGAGCGCGACACCCGCACGAACGAGGTGCTGTTCACGGAGCTCCCGGCGTGAGCCGCCTGCCCAAGCAGGGCGGCGAGCGGGTCGACCGCTCCCGCACGCTGCGCTTCAGCTTCGACGGCAAGCCGGTGGAGGCGCTGGAGGGCGACACGATCGGCTCCGCCCTCTACGCGGCCGGCCAGCGCACTTTCTCCCGCAGCTTCAAGTACCACCGGCGGCGCGGGCTTCTGTGCTGCGCCGGCCAGTGTCCCAACTGCCTGGTTCAGGTCGATGACTCGCCCGGGGTGCGGGCGTGCACCGAACCGGTGCGCGAGGGCATGCGGGTGGAGCACATGAACGCCACCCCGTCGCTCGACTTCGATGTGATGCGCGCCACCGACCTCGTCGGCACGCCGTTCACGCCACCCGGCTTCTATTACAAGACCTTCATCCGCCCGCGTCGCCTCTGGCCGCTGTACGAGAAGGTGCTGCGGGCCGCCGCCGGCCTCGGCCGGCTGCCCCGCTCCCGGCGCGAGCGGGAGTGGCGCACCGAGTACCGGCGCCGCCACGCCGACGTGCTGGTGGTCGGTGGAGGCGCGGCCGGACTGGCCGCCGCGACCGCGGCCGCCGAGCTGGGCGCGGACGTGGTACTTGCCGACGAGGGACCGGAGCCCGGCGGCCGCCTGCTGGCCGAAGGCGGACACGAGTACGCCCGCGAGCTGGCCGGGCACGCCATGGCCGCCGGGGTGGAACTGCTGTCCAACGCTCCGGCCCTGGGCGCCTTCGACGGGCTGGTGCCCGTATGGCAGGGCGACACCCTGCACCAGGTGCGGGCCCGGCGCCACGTGTACGCGACCGGCGCGATCGAGCAGCCGCTGCTGTTTGCCGGCAACGATCTCCCCGGTGTGATGCTCTCGGGCGGGGCACGCCGGCTGTCGTCGCTCTACGCCGTGCGGCCGGGCTCGCGGGCCGCGGTGGCCACCGTGAACGACCGCGGGCTGGAGGCCGCCCTTGCCCTACAGGACGCCGGCGTGGAGCTGGCCTGCGTGGCCGACCTGCGAACGAGCGGTGGCTCTCCGGCGGCGCTGGAGCTGGCCCGGCGCGGCGTGGAGATACTGAGGGGCGCCACCGTTCTGGAGGCCCGCGGACGCAGCCACGTCCAGAGTGCGGTGCTGGGGGAACCGGGCGCCGAGGAGGGCGCGAACGGCGAGCGTGTGGTGGGCTGCGACCTGCTGGTGGTCTCGGGCGGAAGCGCTCCGGCCACCTCGCTCCTCGCCCAGGCCGGCGCCCGCACCGGCTACGACTCCGACCGCGGCCTGTTCGTGCTGATGGAGCTGCCCGAGGACCAGTTCGCGGCCGGCGAGGTGGCCGGTCACGGCGAGCTGAACAGCGCCGAGCTTTCCGGTGAGGTGGCCGGCGCCGAGGCGGCGCACTCGCTGGGGCTCGGCGACGCGGCCTCGCGTCAGCGGGCGGCTGACGGTATCGACCGCCTGGAGGGACGAAGTGCCGATCCGGGCCACTCCGCGGTCCCGCCGGCGCGCACCAGCACCCGCAAGGGCAAGTGCTTTGCCTGCCTGTGCGAGGACGTGACCGCCAAGGACATCCACCTGAGCGTGGAGGAGGGCTACGACTCGATCGAGCTCTCCAAGCGCTACACCACCACCACGATGGGCCCGTGTCAGGGGCGAATGTGCCAGCTGCCGGCTATCCGCCTGATGGCGGAAGAGACCGGGCAGAGCCTGGAGGACGTGGGCACCACCACCGCGCGCCCGCCCTGGCAGGCGGTGCCGATGGGGGCGCTGGCCGGGCGGCCCTTCGAGCCGGCGAAGCGCTCCTCGATCCACGGCCGCCACCGCGACCTGGGAGCCAACGTGATGTGGGCGGGCGACTGGCGCCGGGCCTACGACTACGGCAACCCGCGCGCCGAGGCGCTGGCGGTACACGAGGCGGCCGGCCTGATCGACGTCTCCACGCTGGGCAAGCTCATCGTGCGCGGACCCGACGCCGGCGATTTCCTCGACCGCCTCTACCCGAACCGCTTCTCCAACCTGAAGCCCGGCCGCATCCGCTACGGCGTGATCACCAGCGACGCCGGGCGCATCATGGACGACGGCACCATCTGCCGCCTCGACGACGAGACCTACTACGTGACCACCACCTCGAGTGGCGCGGGAGCGGTATACGAGTGGTTCTCCTGGTGGCTGGCCGACTGGCGCCTGCGGGTCCACCTGACCGACGTGACTCAAGGGCTTGCCGCGGTGAACCTGGCCGGTCCTCGCGCGCGGGAGATCATGGCCGAGGTCACGAGCCTCGACTGCTCCGGCGAGGCGTTCACTTATCTCGACGGCAAGCAGGGCGAGGTGGCGGGTGTGCCCTCGCTGGTGCTGCGTATCGGGTTCGTGGGCGAGGTGGGCTACGAGATCCACTTCGCAGCCGCCCACGGCGAGCACCTCTGGGACGCCTTGCTCGAGGCCGGCGCCGGCCACGGCCTGCGCCCCTTCGGCCTGGAGCCGCAACGGCTGCTGCGGCTGCAGAAGATGCACGTGCTGATCGGCCAGGACACCGACTCGGAGTCCACCCCCTTCAGCGCGGCGATGCCCTGGATAGTGAAGCTGGACAAGGACCAGGACTTCATCGGCCGCTGGGCGCTCGAGCGGGCGGCAGAGGAGCCGCCCGAGACCGCGCTGGTGGGTTTCACCCTCGCCGACGGAAAGGTCCCGACCGAGGGCGCGGTGGTGCTCACCGCAAACGGCGACGGTCAGGTGGGCCAGGTCACAAGCGCCCGTCACTCGCCGCAGCTCGGAGGCGTGATCGGCATGGCCTGGGTGCCGGCCGGCCTGGCCGAGGACGGGACCGAGGTGACCATCTCCGACGAGGGCACCCGGCTACGGGCACGGGTCGTCACCAAGCCCTTCTACGACCCCGAGGGCGAGGTGCTGCGCTCGTGAGTGCCCTGGCCTTTCTCTCGACTGGGCCGGAGGCCCTCGCCCGCAGCCCGATGGAGCGCGAAGCACTCGCCGCGGGGGCGCAGATCGAGCGCCGCGGGGCCTGGAACGTGACCGTGGGGTTCGGCGACACGGACGCCGAGCGCGAGCGCTGCCGCACCTCGGTGGGCTTCGCCGACCACTCTCAACTCGGCAAGATCGAGCTCCAGGCCGGTCCCGACGACCTGGCGGCGATTCTGCCGGCGGCCGCCGAGCTCGGGCGCGCGGAGCGGGCCGAGGGAGCGTGGTGGTGTTCCTACAGCGCCGAGCGGGCGCTGGTGCTGTGCGAGCCGTCCGCCACCGGCGCGCTGCGCCGGCGCCTGACCGACGCGGCGGACACCGCTGCCGAGCCGGTGAGCGTGACCGACGTGACGGCGGTCTACGCCGCCCTCACCCTGGTCGGGCCGCTGGCCCGCGAGCTCTTCGCCCGCTTCACGGCCATCGACCTGCGCGATCCGGCCACGCCGGTTCGTGGCTTTCGCCCAGGCTCGGTGGCGCGAGTGCCGGGCGCGATCCTGCGCGAGGGCGAGGAGCGCTGGCTGATGCTGTTCGGAGCGGCGCTCGGCCGCTACGTATGGAACGTGGTGGACGACGCCGCCCGGGACCTGGGCGGCGGGCCTGTGGGCAGCCAGGCGCTCGACCCCGTGGACGAGCCCGGCGAAGACGATCGCTCCGGCGCGGGCCAGCCCGCGCCCTCGCGCACGACGGAGACAGCGCCCCGTGCGTGACCTCTTCCGCACCCGCCGTATGTGGCGCCGGCGCGGCGAGCTGCGCGACTCCTACGACGTGGTGATCATCGGCGGCGGCTCGCACGGGCTGGCGGCCGCCTACTACCTGGCCCGCGACCACGGGATCAAGAACGTCGCGGTGCTCGAGAAGAGCTATATCGGCTCGGGCGCCGCCGGCCGCAACACCACGATCCTGCGCTCCAACTACAAGACCCCCGAGGGCGCCCGCTTCTACGACGCCTCGCTCAAGCTCTACGAGGGCCTCGGCGCCGAGCTGGACTTCAACCTCCTGTTCTCTCAGAACGGGCATCTGACGCTGGCCCACTCGGACCGGGCCATGTTCGTGATGGCCAATCGGGCAGAGGTCAACCGCCTGAACGGGATCGACTCGCGACTGATCTACCCGGACGAGATCAAGGAGCTGGCCCCGGCGATGCAGGTGGACAATCCCGATGCGGTCTACCCCATCATGGGCGCGCTCTACCACCCGCCGGGCGGGATCATCCGCCACGACGCCGTGGTCTGGGGGCTGGCCCGAGGGGCCGACCGGGGCGGGGCCGAGATCCACCCCTACACCGAGGTCACCGGCATCGAGCGCCAGAACGGACGCGTGAGCGGAGTCCAGACCAACCGCGGGCGGATCAAGGCCGGCGCGGTGCTCAACTGCACCGCGGGCTGGAGCAGTCAGATCTCCGACATGGCCGGGGTGGAGCTGCCCATCACCACTCACATCCTCCAGGCCTGCGTGACCGAGCCGCTGAAGCCGCTGCTGGACGTGGTGATCGTCTCCTCCCAGATGCACGTGTACATCTCCCAGACCGACCGGGGCGAGTTCCTGATGGGTGCCGAGATCGAGCCCTGGACGACCTACCGGATGCAGGGCACCCTCAACTTCCTCCAGGAGGTCTCGCGGCACTCGCTCGAGCTGTTCCCCCAGTTGGAGCGCGCGCGCCTGTTGCGCAGCTGGGCCGGGCTCTGCGACCTGAGCCCCGACTACAGCCCGATCCTGGGCGCCACGTCGGTGGAGGGCTTCCACGTGAGCTCCGGCTGGGGCACCTACGGCTTCAAGGCCGCTCCGATCGTGGGCAAGACGCTGGCCGAGCTGGCGGCCAGCGGGCGCACCCCGGAGCTGATCGCACCCTTCGCCCTGGAGCGCTTCTATGAGGACAAGCTGGTCTCCGAGCTCGCCGCCGCGGCGGTGAGTCACTGATCTGATGGACGACAAGCATCAAAACGCCACCCGGCCCGAGCTGCTCGAGTACGAGCAGTGCGACGTGCCGGAGGGGATGACCCTGGACGAATACCGGCGCCGGCGCGCCGGCGACGTGCGGCCGGAGCGGGTCTGGCCGCGCGGCTGGAGGCGATCAAAGAAGCGGGAGGAGAGCGGATGAAGAGCAGCCTGGAGATCGCGCAGGAGGCGGAGCTCCAGCCGATCGAGTCGATCGCCGAGCGCATGGGTCTCGTGCCGGACGAGTTCGAGCCCTACGGACGGCACAAGGCGAAGGTTTCCCTCGACGTGCTCGATCGGCTCTCGGACGCGCCCGACGGCAAGCTCGTCTGCGTCGCCGGGGTAACGCCGACCAAGGCGGGCGAGGGCAAGACCACCACCGCGGTGTCGCTGACCCAGGGCCTTGGGGCGATCGGTCGCGAGCCGGTGCTGTGCCTGCGCGAGCCCTCGCTCGGGCCGGTGTTCGGCATCAAGGGCGGCGCCGCCGGGGGCGGCCTCGCCCAGGTGGTGCCGATGGAAGACCTGAACCTCCACTTCACCGGGGACATCCATGCCGTGGGAGCGGCGAACAACCTGCTGGCGGCGCTGATGGACGCGTCGATCCTGCACGGCAACCCGCACGAGATCGACGCCCTGCGCGTGGACTGGAAGCGCGCGCTGGACATGAACGACCGCGCTCTGCGCAGGATCACCCTGGGGCAGGGCGGCCGGGCCAACGGGTACCCGCGCGAGTCGGGCTTCGACATCACCGCCGCCTCCGAGGTGATGGCGATCCTGGCGGTGTCGCGCGACCTGCACGACCTTCGGGCCCGCCTGGGGGCGATCACCGTGGCCCACTCTTTCGCCGGCGGCCGGCCGGTGACCGCCGAGGACCTCGGCGCGGCCGGGGCCATGACCGTTCTCCTCAAGGAGGCGCTCAAGCCCAACCTGATCCAGACCCTGGAGGGCCAGGCCTGCCTCATGCACGCCGGCCCGTTCGCGAACATCGCCCACGGCAACTCCTCGCTGGTGGCCGATCTGATCGGCCTCAAGCTGGGCGACTACGTGATCACCGAGTCGGGCTTCGGCTCCGACATGGGCATGGAGAAGCTGTTCAACATCGTCTGCCGCAAGGGCGGTGTGCGCCCGAGCGCCGTTGTGCTCGTGGCCACGGTACGCGCGCTCAAGCACCACGGCGGAATCGAGGACGACCCGCGGGTGGAGCGCGTGCGCGGACTGGCCGCCATCGCCACCGGCGCGGCCAACCTGAACCGGCACCTGGCGATCGTCCGCGGATTCGGACTGCCCTGCGTGGTGGCGGTGAACCGGCGTCCGGGCGACACCGACGACGAGGTCGACCTGGTGAAGTCGCTCGCCCTGGAGGGTGGCGCGCACGCCGCCGAGGTGAACGACGGCTTTGCCTCCGGCGGCCCCGGCGCGGCCGCGCTGGGCGAGGCGGTGGCCGACGCCTGCGAGCAGCCCTCCACGTTCACTCTCACCTATGAGGACGACGACCCGATCGAAGTCAAGATCGAGAAGGTGGCCAAGAAGGTCTACGGCGCCGGCGACGTGGTCTTCTACCTCGACGCGCAGCGGAAGATCCGCCAGTACAACGATGACGGTCTCGATCACCTGCCCATCTGCATGGCCAAGACCCACCTGTCGCTCTCCGCGGACCCGACCCTGCTGGGCGCTCCGGAGGACTTCACGCTCCCGGTCCGGGATCTGCGGGCCTACACCGGCGCCGGCTGGCTCGTGCCGCTGTGCGGTGACATCCAGCAGATGCCGGGTCTGGGGACCGCGCCGGCCGCGCTTAACGTCGACATCGACGACGAGGGCCGCACGGTTGGGCTCTTCTGATGCCATGAGGTCTCTATGACCACCAAAGCCGCGTCGGCCTCGCTGACCCGCGAGGGCAAGCCCTCTCTGGTCGACATCGCCGAGGAGGCGCTGCGCACCTGGCTGGCCGGCGGCCGGCACCGGCCCGGCGAGCGGCTGCCTCCGGAGCAGGAGCTGTCGGCCCACCTGGGGATCTCGCGCGGGACGCTTCGCACAGCGCTCGGCCGGCTGGAGGAGACCGGCGAGATCGTGCGCCGCCAGGGCAGCGGCACCTACGTGGGCAAGGCGCCCTCGACCACGCTCGACGAGGGGCTCGAGAAGCTCGTGTCCTACAGCGAGCTGGCCCGGCGCCGAGGCGTGACGCTCGAGCTGGGAGAGCTGAGCGTGGAGGAGCGGCGCGTCGGTGACGAGGTGGCCGAGCTCTTCGGCGTCGCTCCCGACACGCCGGCCCCGACGATCACCCGCGTGCTCCTGCTCGACGGCCAGCCAGGCTCATGGATGCGGGACGTGGTGCATCCCGAGGTGGCGCTGCCGTCGACCGCCCGGCTGCGCCAGGCGCTTGATCGGGGGCAGATGGTGCTGGACGTGCTGCTCAAGCACGGCGTGCCCGTGGCCTACACGCGAGCGCACATCCTCGCCCGCGTGCTCACCAAGCGCGACCGGGTCGGCACCGCGCTGGGGGTCACTGAGACCACGGCGGCGCTGGAGATCGAGCACGTGACCTGCACCGCCGAGGGCGCTCCCGTGGAGCACTCGACCGACGTGTTCCTGCCCCGCAGCCTCGACCTGCACGTGATGCGCTATCTGGAGGACCAACCTCCGGTTCCGGCGATCGGCCGCGCCTCCGGCGGGCGTCCCGGACGCTGACTTAGGCGGCGGACGAATAGACCAATTTGCTCAAAGCTCTTGATATAGTCGGCTCGCGCTTCGCAGCGTGGGCCTGTCCCCCAACACCACACCCGGAGGAGAGGGAATGACCAACCCCTACGAGGGAAGCGTTGCCGTCGACGCCCAGGCGTCCACGACCTTCGGGGGCGACGTAAGCACGGTGATCGGGACCTCCCGCTCCGCGCCCGCCCCCGCCACCCTCGAGGAGGCGCGCAATCAGCCCGGGCGGCGCGAGCGCATCGAGGAGATCACCCGCCGGATCGAGGCCGAGGGGATCAAGTACGTCTTCTTCCAGCAGGTTTCGGTCACGGGCCGCGTGATGGGCAAGGGCGTGGTGTCGTCGTTCTTTCCCCAGGTGGCCGAGAAGGGCTACCAGCTGGTCTACGGCGCCACCGCCAACCTGTTCGTGGACCGGGTGGGGGACTACATCGGCTTCGGCCCCGAGGAGTCCGAGCTGGCCGCGGTGGCGGACCTCGACACCTTCGCCCCCCTGCCCTGGGACCCGCGCGTGGCCCGGGTGTACTGCGACTGCTACGACACCGAGACGGGCGAGCTCCTCGACGCCGACCCGCGCCAGAACCTCAAGCGGGTGGTGGCCGAGTTCGAGGAGGAGCTGGGCCACAGCTTCCTGATCGGCATCGAGCCGGAGATGATGTGGCTCAAGCGCCCCGAGGACGGCGGCGCCCCGGAGGGCGTGACGGAGCCCTACTGCTACCACATCCATCAGTTCGAGGAACTGCGTCCGGTGCTGCTCGACGTGGTGGAGTACGGCCAAGCGCTCGGCCTGGACATGAGCTACGGCGACCACGAGGACGCGCCGGGCCAGCTCGAGCTGAACTTCCGCTTCGACCGGCCGGTCAAGACCGCCGACAACATCACCACCTATCGCCAGATCTGTGCGGCGGTGGCGCGCAAGCACGGCCTGCTCGCATGCTTCATGCCGAAGCCCTTCGTGGGCGTTTCCGCGAACGGCCACCACCACCACTTCACGCTCGTGGACGAGGACGCGAAGAACGTCTTCCACGACACCGACGGGCCGGCACAGCTCTCGGACATCGCCCGCCACTTCCTGGGCGGGATGCTCGACCACTTCGGCGCGCTCATGTGCGTCGGCAATCCCACCGTGAACTCCTACTGCCGCATGTGGGATCAGGGCTTCTGGGCGCCGGTCTACAAGAACTGGGGCTGGCAGAACCGCACCTGCACGGTCCGCGTGGCCTCCGGCGGGCGCTTCGAGTACCGCGGGGTCGACTCCTCGTGCAACCCCTACCTGACGGTGGCGGCGCTGCTGGTGGCGGGCCTCGACGGGATCCGCAACGAGAGCGACCCCGGCCCCCCGCAGAGCGCGAACACCTACGACCTGCTGCAGGGCAACGGCTCCGCCTCGCTGGAGCGCGTGCCGGACAGCCTGGGCAACGCCTTGGTGGAGCTCGAGAAGGACGAGGTGCTGCGCGACGGCGCCATGCCCGGCCGCTTGTGGAGGGTCTTCCACCACTACAAGCGCGACGAGTGGGAGCGCTACCTGGCCGCCGTCACCGACTGGGAGCGCGACGAGTACCTGGAGGTGCTCCCCTAACCGATGTGCGGGATCGCCGGAATCATCTACCGCGACGGGGGCGGTGAGCGCCGGGTCGGCCGCGACATGACGGCCATGCTCCAGGCCATGAAGCACCGCGGCCCGGACTCCACCGGCTACGCCCTCTACCGGCCCGCCTCCGACGGCTACGTGATGCACGTGAAGCTGATCGAGGCCGACGCGGGCGGCAAGGACTTCGAGTTCGAGGAGCGCCTGCGCCGCCAGCGGGCGGACATCGAGAATCGCCTGCGGGCCTCGGGCGCCACGATCGACTCGATCGACGCCACGACCGAGCACGCGATGACGGTGATGTTCGGCTTTGACGGGGACCTCAAGCGGCTGGCCGACTTCGTCGAGGACGTGAAGGGCGCCGAGGTGCTCTCACTGGGCCGCTCGCTCGAGATCGTCAAGGACCTCGGGGACGCCCGGACCGTGGCCGCCGACTACAACCTCGACGGCTACGTGGGCACGCATGCGATCGGCCATGCGCGGATGGCCACCGAGTCCGACGTGGACATCGCCAACGCCCACCCCTACTGGGCCTATCCCTTCCCGGACGTGGCCGTGGTTCACAACGGGCAGCTCACCAACTACCACCAGTGGCGCCGTCGCCTCGAGCGCGCCGGGCACCGCTTCCAGTCCGACTGCGACTCCGAGATCATCGCCGTCTACCTGGCCGAGCGCATGGCCCAGGGCGACTCGCTCGAGGACTCGATGCGCCGCAGCCTGGGCGAGCTCGACGGCGTTTTCACCTACATCTGCGTGACCGAGGACGCGCTCGGAATGGCCAAGGACGAGCTGGGGGCCAAGCCGCTGGTTCTGTACGAGTCCGACGACATCGTGGCGCTGGCCTCCGAGGAGATCGCGATCCGCAAGGTGGTCGACCGGGAGATCGAGACCCACGATCCCTACGAGGGGGAGGTGATGGTCTGGACGACGTGACCATCACCTACGACCCGCGCGGGCTGGTCGAGCTCGACGGCAGCGTCCCGAAGATCGCGGAGATCGACGGGGAGCGCGCGGTGCTCGACGCCCGGGAGCTCTCGACCCGCAAGATCAACGCGGAGCTCAAGTGGCTGCTGTACGAGCAGGGAGTGAGAGACGTGACCGTTCTCAACCCCAGCGCCCGCCACTCGCTCGGGGTCGGAATCCTGGCGCGTTGCCGGGTCACGTTCGAGGGCAGCCTGGGCTACTTCGGCTGCGGCCTGATCGACGGGGCCGAGGTGCAGATCAACGGCCGGGTGGGCTGGTCGGTGGCCGAGAACATGATGTCCGGCGTGGTGGTCATCGAGTCCAACGCCGGCTCGCTGGCGGGAGCCGCGCTTCGTGGCGGCGACCTCGTGGTCAAGGGCCAGGTGGGCGCGCGCACCGGGATCGACCAGAAGGGCGGCACCATCCTGGTGATGGGCAGCGCCGGCTCGATGACCGGCTTCATGATGCAGCGCGGCCGCCAGATCATCTGCGGCGACGTCGGTCCCGGCCTGGGCGACTCGATGTATGACGGCACCATCTACGTGGCCGGCAAGATCGCGTCGCTCGGGATCGACTGCGTCGAGGGCGAGTGGACCGACGCCGACAGTGAGCTGATCGAGCGGAAGTTCTCGATCTACGGCCTGGGCGCGCCGCCCGAGTTCACCAAGTTCGTCTGCGGAAAGAAGCTCTACAACTACGACTCGCTCGAGCCGAGCGAGAGGAAGCTCGTGCTGTAAATGAACCCACCCGCCCACCCCCCAACGCCCGACGAGAACGCACCGGCCGAGCGCACCGTCCTCGGGCGCTCCAAGATCTTCACCCCGGACGTCATCAACGACATCCACATGAAGGCCGAGCTCGGGCGCTACCGCATGCGGGGCTTCTCGATGTTCAAGAAGATCCCGCACTGGGACGAGCTGATCTTCCTGCCCGGCACGCTCACGCGCTTCGTGATCGAGGGCTACCGCGAGAAGTGCGTGACCAAGACGGTGCTGGGCGCGCGCTTCGCGAAGAAGCCGATCGAGCTGGACATCCCCGTGTACATCACGGGGATGAGCTTCGGGGCGCTGTCGCTGGAGGCGAAGATGGCGCTCGCCAAGGGCGCCTCGATGGCCGGCACCGCCACCTGCTCGGGCGAGGGCGGGATGATCCCGCCGGAGCGCGACCTCTCCACGAAGTGGTACTACCAGGTCATTCAGAGCCGGTACGGGTTCAACCCGCACCACCTGATGCTGGCCGACGCGGTGGAGTTCTTCATCGGGCAGGGCTGCAAGGTGGGCCTGGGCGGGCACCTGATGGGCCAGAAGGTGACCGAGCAGGTGGCCGAGATGCGCTCGCTGCCGCCCGGCATCGACCAGCGCTCGCCGGCCCGCCACCCGGACTGGCTCGGCCCCGACGACCTGTCGCTCAAGGTGCAGGAGACCCGCGAGGCCACCAACTACGAGGTGCCGATCCAGCTCAAGCTGGGCGCCGCGCGCGTGTACGACGACGTGCGCATGGCGGCCAAGTGCGGCCCGGACATCATCTACCTGGACGGCGCCGAGGGCGGCACGGGCGCCGGCCCGCACACCGCCACCGAGGAGACGGGCATCCCGCTGATGGCCGCGATCCCCGAGGCCCGTCGCGCGCTCGAGGACGTCGGACTGGCCGACGAGATCAACCTGGTGGTGGCCGGCGGCATCCGCAACGGCGGTGACGTGGCCAAATGCATCGCGCTGGGCGCCGACGCCGTGGCCATCGGTCACTCGGCGCTGATGGCGCTCAACTGCAACAAGGAGATCCCGGGCGTCACCGACTACGAGGGGACGATCGGAGTGCCGGCCGGCCAGTGCTACCACTGCCACACCGGCCGCTGCCCGGTGGGGATCACCACCCAGGACCCGGAGCTGCGCAAGCGGCTGAACGTCGAGGAGGCGGCCGGGCGCGTCTACAACTTCCTGCACACGATGACGCTCGAGGTGCAGATGCTGGCCCGGGCCTGCGGGAAGACCAACGTCCACTCGCTCGAGCCGGAGGACCTGGCCGCGCTGACCACCGAGGCGGCCGCCATGGCCCGCGTGCCGCTGGCGGGCACCGACTACGTGCCCGGGCAGAGCGAGTCGCAGGCGCTCGAGGAGATCAAGACGATGCTTGACCGCTATCTGGAGAACCCGATCGACGCGCTCCCCGCCGCGGAGCGCGTGCAGCAATGACGGCCGAACCCCAGAAGATCCAGTCGATCGACGCGGAGTATCTGGCGGGGCGGCGCTTTCCCTACCAGGAGGACATCTCGCTGGTGGAGGACATCGACCTCGAGGCGTCCACCCCGGGCGAGGACCTCAACTGGCTGGAGGACATCGAGTTGCTCGAGGAGGAGGGCTCGCCCGCGGTGTTCGATCGCTACTCCAACTCGTTCCTCAAGATCTACTTCGACATCCCGGAGGGACGCGAGGACGAGATCGCCCGCAAGGTCCTGATGGCGCACCTCCAGTCGGGCAACTCGTACGGGATCCGCCTCAAGGAGACCCACTGCAAGTTCCCCCAGCCCGAGCTCGGTCCCTGGACGGAGGACTCGAAGACCGTGGGCGCCGACTGGCGGCCGCCGGTGCTCGAGGGCTGGGAACCACCGCTGCACTGATGCGCAGCGTCAAGCACCTGGTGATCGGCGCCGGGGTGCACGGGCTGTCCACCGCCTGGCACCTCGCGCAGGCGGGTGAGGAGGCGCTGGTGGTGGACAAGGCCGGGGTGGCCGCCGGCGCGTCCGGGATCGCCTGCGGGGTGGTGCGCAACAACTACTTCCAGCCGGCGATGCAGGACCTGATGGCCGCCTGCGTGGAGATATGGGAGTCGGACCCCGAGACGCTCGCCTATCACGGCTCGGGCTACATCGCGCTCGGCGACGGCGAGCAGGAGGCCGATCTCTCCACCGTGTTCGAGCGCCAGCAGCGCATCGGCTACGACTCGGAGCTGATCACCGGCGAGGCCGAGGTGGCTTCGCACATGCGCTCATTGTTCGCGGACTGGCGCGCGCCCGGGCTCAGCGTCTGCCTCCACGAGCGCCAGGGCGGCTTTGCCTTCAACAAGGACTCGATGTACGGGCTGGCCGCCAAGGCGCGGGCGGCCGGGGCGACGATCGAGGAGGGCGTGGAGGTCACCGGCTTCCAGCTCGACGACTCCGGCGCGGTCACTCGGGTGGACACGAGTGCCGGTCCGATCGCCGTCGAGCAGGTGGTGGTGGCCGTCGGCCCGTGGGTGGCCGGCCTGTGGCAGCAGCTCGGGCTGCCGCGACGCCTGGAGGTGGCCGGCACCGAGCGGGAGATGTGGACCTACTGGTACCTCCAGGAGGGTGAGATCGGCGTCGACCCGTCGGTCTTCGTGACCGCAGACGGCTCGCTGCCGCCGGTGCTGCACGTGGACAGCCGCGCCCCTCTGCACGACGACGCCGGACACCTCGTGACCGGCGACCAGTGGGGCATCTACTTCAAGCAGGACAAGCACTCGGTGCAGGGCGGCGCCGAGCCGTTGCCCAAGGGCCACGAGTTCGAGCTCGACCCGTACCCCACCGGCACGGTCGAGCCGGGCTTCCCCGACCTCTGGTGCGCTGCGCTCTCGCACTGCATGAGCCGCTTCGAGGGCGCCCGCCCGAAGTACCGGGCCACGCGCTCGGGAGGGGTGGGGGCGTTCACCGCCGACAACTTCCCGGTGTTCGACTACATGCGGCCGAACGTGTTCGTGGCCGCCGACTCCAACCACGGCTACAAGATGATCGCGGTCGGCAGGGAGATCGCCCGGGTGTTGACCGGCGAGCACTCGACCCTGCTGCACCCGTTCCGGTACGAGCGCTTCGCCAGCGGCGACCTGCATCCGGTGTCGCACAGCCCGTACCCCTGGAGCTGACCGGGGACGCAGCGGGCAGACGCATCGTCCCGGGTGGGCACGCGGCTCCAGGCAGGAGCTCAGGCGTTCTCGGCGACGATGGGGAACCCCGGCCTGCGGCGCGCCCAGTTGGCCTTCGGTGCCGCATGGACCGCGGAGTGGGCGTTCACCGTGGCACTCAGCGTGGTGGCCTTCCGCGCCGGCGGCGCGACCGCGGTGGGCGTCGTGGCGTTCGTGCGGATGGCTCCGGCGGTGCTGCTGGCTCCGGTCGCCACCGCGATGGCCGATCGCTTCCAGCGCGAGAGCGTCCTCGTCTGGTCGTGCCTCGTCCGAAGCGTCGCGACGGCGGCGGCCGCGGTGGTGCTGGCCTCGGGGGGGTCGACGGTCGGCGTCTACGCGCTGGCGGTGCTCTCCACCGCCGCCTTCACGGTATTCAGGCCCGCGCACTCGGCGCTGCTGCCGGCGCTCTGCGCCACGCCGCTCGAGCTCACGAGCGCAAACGTGGTGCGCGGCTTCGTCGACTCGCTCAGCACGCTGCTGGGCCCGCTGGCAGCTGCGGTGGTACTCGAGTTCGGCAGTCCCGCGGGGGTGTTTGCCTTCGTCGCGGCCCTCTCGCTTGTCTCGGCGGCGCTGCTGCTGCGGCTTCCGTACGAGGCGCCGCCACGCGGCTCGCCGGAACCGCTTCGGCGGATCGTCCACGAGACCGTTCAGGGCTTCCAGGCGCTCGCGACGCATCGGGCCGCGGGCCTGCTGGTCGGCCTCACCCTCGCGCAGACCGCGTCACGGGGCTTCCTCAACGTGTTTCTGGTGGTCATCGCGTTCGAGCTGCTCGGCACCGGTGATCCCGGCGTCGGCCTGCTCACCGCCGCGGTCGGCGCGGGCGCGGTCGCCGGCTCGCTGGGCGCATCGATGTTCGTCACCGGCCGCCGGCTGGCGGTCGTGCAGGGAATCGGCGTGGCGCTTTGGGGCCTACCTCTCACGCTGAGCGGTGCCTTCCCGTACGACCCGGTGGTGCTGGTGCTGATGTGCGCGATCGGTGTCGGCAATGCGCTCGTCGACGTCGGCCTGTTCACGCTCGTGCCGCGCCTGGTGCCGGAACAGCTGCTGGCCCGCGTCTTTGGCGCGCTGGAGAGCCTGATCGCCCTGAGCGTGGCGGTCGGATCGCTGGTCACCCCAGCCGCAATCGACCTGCTCGGGATTCGCGGCGCCTTGGCGGCCCTGGGTCTCCTGGCCCCGGCGCTCGTGGCGCTCGCCTGGCGGCGATTGCGGACCATCGACGCCTCGATCGCACATCGCGACAGGGAGGTCGAGGTGCTCAACCAGGTCGGCATCCTCCGGCCGCTGCCGATGCCGGCGATCGATGACCTGGCGCTGCATGTGGGCCACGTCCAGGTCGCGGCGGGCCACGAGGTCTTCCACCAGGGCGACCGCGGGGATCTCTTCTACGTGATCGAGGCCGGCAACGCCGAGGTGATCCGCGACGAGCGTGTGATCGCCACGATCGGACCCGGCGAGGGCTTCGGCGAGATCGCGCTGCTGCGTGACACGCTGCGCACGAGCACCGTGCGGGCTCACACCGAGCTCCGCCTCTACGCCCTCGACCGGCGACGTTTCGTTTCCGCCGTGAGCGGCTACCGGTCGAGCGCGCGGGAGGCGGACACGGTGGTTGAGGAGCGACTCGACCGGTTCGACCCGCGCCGGCGGCTGAGCTGATTCGGCTTGCCTTGCGAGCCGCCGCCCCGGCGAGCTAGGCTGCGAGCGCTAACGCCGCCCGCAAGCGAAGCTTGCGCTGCGGCGAGCGACGAGGAGGAGGCTGACCACGACCACGAGCGCGCCCAAATCTTCGGCGCCCGGAGCCGGGCAGGCGGCGGTCCGGGAGGCCCCGGCGCTTGACGCCTGCGTCTCGGTGCCCTCGGGCTCCTATCTCCTGGGCGAGCGGGGCGAAGACCGCCGGGTCGAGCTGCGTGCCGTGCGGCTCGGCCGCTGGCCGGTCGTCAACGCTCACCTGCGCGCCTTCGTGGCGGCGACGGGCCGGCGGGTCTCCGCGGTGCTCGGCGCCAAGCTCGCGGACCCTCAACTCGCCGACCACCCCGCCACGGACGTGTCGCTCGCCGACGCGGAAGCGTTCTGCGCCTGGGCCGGCGGCCGGCTCGGTGCCCATGTCCGCCTGCCGACCGGAGATGAGTGGGAGGCGGCCGCACGTGGTGTGGACGGCCGCCCCTGGCCCTGGGGCGAGGTGTTCGACCCCGAGTGCTGCGCCTGCGCGGAGGCCGGCTGGGGCTGGACGTCGGCGGTGGCCGCCCATCCCGACGGTGCGAGTCCGTTCGGGGCCGAGCAGCTCGCCGGAAACGTCTGGGAGTGGGTCGCCGGCTCGGACGCCGACGGCTGGGGCACGGTGCGGGGAGGCTCATACCTGGACCACGCCTGGGGCGTGCGCACCTCGCGCGCGCTTCCCGCCGATGCGACTCGTCCCACACCGACCACGGGCTTTCGCATCGCCATCGACCCATGACCGACACGCGGCCCCCCGATGCGCCCGCCCTGATCGACGCCCTGCGTGACGTCTACGACCCCTGCTGCGCGGACCGTGGCATCAGCATCGTCGACATGGGCGTCGTCGAGGACGTGCGCGTGGACGGCTCGCACGTGGCCGTGGACCTCGTCCCGACGACCGGCCTGTGTCCGTTCGTCGCCTCGATGTCGCGGGCGATCCCGGATCGGCTGCAGCAGATCGAGGGAGTCGAGAGCGTGGAGGTCGAGGTCGTCTGGGAGCCGGTCTGGACCATGGAGCGCCTGTCGGAGTCGGCGCGCGCGAAGCTCAGCATGCCGCTCGAGGAACTGGAGCCGTATCGCCGGGAGCGGCTGAAACAAAGCGAAGGAGGAGCCTGAACGCATGGCCA
This sequence comes from uncultured Thermoleophilaceae bacterium, assembly GCA_963772945.1. Classification (GTDB taxonomy): domain Bacteria; phylum Actinomycetota; class Thermoleophilia; order Solirubrobacterales; family Thermoleophilaceae; genus JACVRW01. The sequence continues at coordinate 168,956 of CAVYZJ010000005.1, forward strand.
CCACCGAGACTCGACCTGAAGGGGCGCCGGCCGCCGAACGCAAGGTGGACGCCTTCGTGTTCGACTGCGTCTGCCACATCTTCAACTTCGACAAGGCCAACGCCCTCGGACCGCCGGGCGAGCTCTTCGACGAGCACCTCTACGCCTTCCACCAACTGCTGACGCGCGAGGGCGAGACGGTGCTCTCGCGGGACGAGTTCTTCCGCGAGTGGAGCGTGGACGAGATCTACGAGATGGTCATCAGCGGCTCCGACACCGACATGATCGTGGCCCAGCCCCTGCCGCTCACCGATCTGTTCCAGGACGGCCTCTCGCCGTGGGAGAAGTGCGCCGAGATGGCGGCCAAGCACCCTGACCGGGCCGTCTTCTGGGGCTCGGTGAACCCGCTCGAGGGCAAGAAGGCGCTTGATCTCATGACGCGCCAGGTGGAGGACCATGGCGCGAAGGCGTTCAAGTTCTACAACGTGCGCTACGACTACGGTCAGCCCTTCCCGTGGCGGATGGACGACCCCCGTATCGCCTATCCGGCCTTCGAGCGCGCTCAGGAGCTGGGCGTCAACCTCATCGGCGTCCACAAGGGCGTGCCGCTCGGTCCCCAGCCGATCGAGCACACGCGCACGTTCGACATGGACGGCGCGGCCGCCAACTTCCCTGACATCAATTTCGTGATCTTCCACGTCGGGCTGCCGTGGCTGGACGAGGTGCTCTGGCAGCTCGTTCGCTACCCCAACCTGTACGCCTCGATCGCCGCCACCGTGAACTTCATCGCCCGCCAGCCACGGGTCTTCGCCGAGACGCTCGGGAAGATGATGTGGTGGTGCGGGGAGGACAAGATCATCTACGGCGGCGAGTCGCCGATCTGGCACCCGCAATGGGCACTCGAGGAGTTCTGGAACTTCGAGCTGCCACGCGACATCGTCGAGGAGCGCGGCTATCCGCAGCTGACCGAGCAGGCGAAGCGAAAGATCCTGGGCGAGAACCTCGCGCGCCTGCACGGGATCGACGTGGACGCGAAGCGGGCGGAGCTGGGCGCGCCGTCCTGACGGGTGGACCGTCAGCGTCCTCGAAGGAGCGCCTGACCAAAGAGGAGTCGCTGGACGAGATCGCCGAGGCGATCTACGGCCTGATACTGAGCACGGCCGTGGTCGCCGCACTGTCGGAGGACGAGGAGATCACCGCTGCCGGGATCTTTGCCGCCGTGGCGGTGACCGCGCACGTGTTCTGGCTGGCGCACGTCTATGCCCGTTGGGTGGCAACCGGCCTGGTGCACTCGCGGCGCCTCAGCCTCGGGGAGATCCGGGGGGCCATGCGCCGCCAGTGGCCCCTGGTGGTGGGGGCCTTTCCGGCGTTGGCCGCGTTGGCGCTGGGCTGGGTCGGTCTCATCTCCCTCGACACTGCCGTCGGTCTGGCGATCGGCGCCGGCGTCGCGGCGCTGGCCGGTTGCGGGCTCGTCATCGCACGCCAGAGGCGGCTCTCTCCACTGGGTACGGTCGCGGTCACGGCGTTCAGCGGCACCCTGGGGCTGGTGATGGTGGCGCTCAAGTTCGCGATTCACTGAGTAGGCTCGGACCATGGGCCGGCGCGAGCGGCGACGGAGCGAGCAGGACGAGCCGCGCGGGCGGCGCTTGCGCGACCGGGAAAAGCCGGGGGCGGTGCTCAAGGGCCCGCCGATCACCGTCACCTGCGAATGCGGTGTGAGACGCGATCTGCCCTACGGCGAACGCTGGAAGTGCGAGAAGTGCGGGCGGGCGTGGGACACCAACCGCATACCGCGCGAGCAGTACGAGCAGATCAGGCGCACCAGCCTGCGCTACCGGGCGCTGCCCGTGGCCTTCGGGGCACTGGTGGCCACGGTGGCCCTTTTCTTCATCCTGACCGGCAACACCTTCAGCGTCTTCCTCCTGCTGCCGGTGTCGCTCACCTTCTGGTTCGTCTTCGTACGCCCCATCCACCGCAGGCGCTACCGGGAGGCGGTCAAGGACCTGCCTCGCTGGCAGCTGCGGGCCGAGTAGCCGGGGCTAGACCGACGGGGCGGTGGGGGCTGTCTTGAGCTCCGCGTGCGCGCGCTCCTCCTCGGGCGTCTGCGGAATCTCCTCACGCCAGCGCATGGGGATCTTGTCCTGCACGCTGTGACGCCACACGTAGAGGACGACGGCGGCCAGGAGCACGATCAGGCCCGTGCGGGTGGTCGACCAGCCGTAGTACTCGTAGCCCTCGATGCCGAGGAAACCGCCCGAGTAGATGAAGGCGCCGCCGATCAGCAGCGTCAGGTTGATGAGGAACAGGACCACCGCCAGCGGGACCCAGAAATTGGGCAGCCTGATCGGCCGCGGCCAGTTGGGACGGTCGCGGCGGAGCAGCACGAAGCCGCCCAGTGCCGCGCACGTGGCGAACACGTAGCCCACGTTCGAGACCGCGAGGATCTCGAACACTCCGGCGAAACCGCTGATCAGGACGATGTTCAGAATCGCGTCGAGGGTCATCGCGCGGCCAGGGACGCTGTGCTTGTTGAGCACGCCGAGCTCGCGGATCGTCATGCCGTCCTTCGAGATGCCGTAGAGGGCTCTCGAGCCGTCCATCGTCGACGTGTTCATCGACAGGATCAGCCCGGCGACAAGGCAGAAGATCATCACGTTGGCCAGCCCGGAGCCGACGATGACGTCGAAGGCCTGTGTGTAGAAGGCGATGAACGTAGCGTCATCGGCCACCGCGGCAGTGCCCAGCGTGCCGCCCAGGCCCAGCGGCAGCAGGACGTACACCACCCCTGAGAACAGGGCCGCGGCACGTAGTCCCCTGGCGGTATCGCGCTCGGTGTCCTGGTACTCGGGCGCGAACGTGGCCACGACCTCGATGCCGTAAGAGGACCAGCACATCAGGTAGAGCCAGACGATCGCGACGGGGAAGCCGCCGCTCGCTCCGATCTCCCAGGTCATGTTGGAGCTCGACCACTCGCCCGTGATGTAGGGCAGGAACATCAGCGTGAACGCGGGGATCAAGAGCAGCCCGCCCGTGACATAGCCGAACCAGACGGCGGGACGCACGCCGTAGATGTTGAAGAGCCAGACCAGGATGATCAGGCCCATCCCGATCACGATCGGGAGGTTGAAGTCGAAGGTCCAGACGGTCTCGGTCCAGGTCGAGTCCTCGAACCACTCGGCCTGGATCAGCGTGCCGGCGACCAGGCCGTTGATCGAGAGGACCACCGACCAGCCGATCCAGTAGCCGAAGGTGGCCAGGGGGCCGATGATGGTCAGGTACTTGCGCCATGCCTCGTGGGCGTAGAGGGCGATGCCGCCCGACTTGCTCGGGAACATCGCCGCCAGCTCCGCGTGGATGTTGTTCTGCAGCGCGCCGAGGCAGATGGAGATGGTCCAGAGCACGCAGGCGCCGGTGGTGCCGAGGGCGCCGATCGAACCGCCGAGCGAGGCGATCAGGAAGGCCGGGTTCGCGAGGGCGACCACGAAGCCGTCCCACCACGTCATGGCCTTGAGAAGCTGCCTCTCCTCGACCTCGGCGTGCGCCATACCCGCTTTCCTCCCCCTGTGGTGGACCCCCCGGCGCGCACTCGTACCAATTGGTACACGCGAGCCACGCGCTTTCTACCATGTGCTTCGGACGCGGTCAACGCCCTACCATCCGCTCAGAGCGCGATGACCCGCCTGCGCGAACGCCACGAGGGTCAGGCCCGGTTGGCCGCCGAGCCCACTGCGGCGCGGCCCGTCGTGCTGGCCACGCTCTCGGTTCGGGTGGACCCTTCGGCGGAGCGGATGGCCATCGAGAGCGCGCTCGAGGCCGGCGTGCCGCTCGTGCTGGTCAATTTGATCTCGCTTCCGCCCTACCCGCGGACGCTGGTTCTGGCCGGGCCCGAGGCCACGACGCTGCCGCACGAGGAGGATCTCGACGAGGTTCGCGCGACGGCCCACCGCGCGGCCGAGCTCGGACTGAAGACGGAGCTGCTGCGCGTCCGTACGCGCCACCCGGTGAGGGCGCTGCTGGAGGTCCTGCGCGAGCGCGACGCCGGCCTGCTCGTGTTCGGCCCCCACCTGGCGATGGTGGGGCGCCTGCGCTTCCGCCGCGCGGCCCGGAAGGTCAGGCGCGAGGCGGGCTGCCTGGTCTGGGTTGCCCCGGACGGCTGAATGCGCTACAAGCCTGCATGTACTAATTTGTACGAAGTGCGCGCAGTTGGTATTCGACCCGGGGGTTGAGGATCGTGGAGAAGACGTGGGGTGGCGAGCCGTTCTGGGGACTCGGCTACGACTGGGACCCGGACTGGCTCCTGACCGAGCGCCAGAAGGAGCTCCGGGCCAAGCTGATCGAGCTGTGCGAGCAGGAGATGCGGGCCAACGCGAAGCGCTCGGACGACGAGCTGCTCTACCCGAGCCGCAACTTCGAGATTCTGGCCGAGAACGGGTTCATGTCGCTCACCGTGCCGGAGGAGTACGGCGGGCTGGGCGAGAACCACGTGGCGTACGCGATGGTGTGCGAGACGCTGGCCCGTTACGGCTGCGCCTCCACGGCCATGTGCTACGTGATGCACATCAGCGCGGTGGCCACGCTCATGCTGCGCCCGACGCCGGAGCTGATCGACAAGTACATCCGGCCGCTCAACGACGGCAAGGTGGGCACGCTGTCCTACTCGGACCCGGAGACCGGCTCCCACTTCTGGTACCCGTTCTCCTCCAGCGCCGAGCGCTCGAACGGCGGCTACAAGGTCAACAAGAAGGCCTCCTGGACGACGTCCGGGGGATTCGCCGACTTCTACGTAGTGCAGACCACGAGCCCGGACTTCAAGGGCTACGACGACCTGTCGGTATTCGTGATCGACGGCGAGCACGTGAAGGCCAAGCCCTCGCTCTGGGACGCGCTGGGCCTCCGCGGCAACCAGTCCGGGCCGATCGAGGTGGACGGAGTGCAGATCCCCGACGACCAGATCGTCGGGCCGATCGGCGACGGCGCCACCTCCAACGACGAGGCCGTGGACCCCTGGTTCCTGGTCGGCTCCTCGTCGGTTTGGAACGGGATCACCATGGGCGCGATCGACATCGCCCGGCGCCACACCACCCGCAAGCGCCACGTGGACGTGGGCATGCGCGTGGCCGACTACCCCACGATCCAGGACTACGTGGGCGAGGCCGTGATGGACACCAACACCTGCCGCGTGTTCGTGTTCTCGGTGGCGAACGCGATGGACCGCGTGACCGACGACAACCGGCGCGTGCTGGAGCCGGGCGAGACCGCTCGCGCCGACTACCTGCACTGGGCCTGGCAGATCAAGTTCGAGGCGGCCAAGAACACGGCCCACCACGTGGACAAGATGCTGCACGCCTGCGGCGGATCGGGCTACAAGCGCGACATGGAGCTCGAGCGCTACGTGCGTGACGCCAAGGCGGGCTGGGTGATGGGCCCGACCAACGAGGTGCTGCGCCAGTTCGTGGGCAAGGCGGTGCTGATGGGCTTCGACGCGCTCGACTACTGGAACCAGACCTACAACCGACGGGTGGTCGAGAACGAGGTCAAAAAGCTGGACGCCGCCGGCAAGCGCGACCTCGCCAAGCAGCTGTCCGAGCAGGCCGACAAGGACGAGGCCAAGGAGCCGGCCGCCAAGGCGTGAGCGTCCAGGCCGCACCGCCGTCGCTGGTCGCGGGCCTCAAGCCCGTGGACCGCTCGTTCGAGTCCTGGTGGGTGCGGCCCGGCGCCGCCACGCTGGTGGAGGTCCGGGCCGGGGACCGCCTGACCGTGATCGATCCCGACGGCGGCCAGCCGGCCGAGCTCACCTCGCTGGCACCCGACGGGCGAGAGGACCTCGGGGCCCTGGGCGCCGTCGCCGACGCGCCGGCCACGGTGCTCCGCGGGCTCGTGTCGGAGGGGAGCGGCGACGGTTTTCTGAGCGCCCTGCCCGCGCGCGGGCTGAAACCACATGACGCCCGGGCGCTGCGGCTGTTCGGCCCGGACGGGCCCGCCGGCGCCTCGCAGTCGTTCATGGCCGAGCGCGACGTGCTCGCCGTGGTGGCCGCCCCGGGCGACGGGCCGGCCGAGCGTGGGCTGCCGTCGTCGGCCCTCATCGTCGAGCTCAAGCGGGCCCGCCCGCGGGCGGAGGTCGACCTCGAGCTGCCGCCGCCGCTGGCCGAGCCACGGCTCGACTTCCGCGTGGACAAGGCCTCGGCCCTCGCCTACGAGGTCCGGGAGGGCGAGTACATCCAGATCATCGACGTCAAGGGCAAGCAGTGCTCGGACTTCCTCGCCTTCAACGAGCACAAGCTCCAGGCCGGGCTGGAGCGCGGGCTGGACGGCGTGACCACCCGCACGCTGATGGGCACGGCGGTCCCGACGCCCGGCCTGTACGCGAAGTTCTACGACGTCGACCATGACCCGCTGGTGGAGAAGGTGCAGGACACGGTCGGCCGTCACGACATGTTCGCCCTGGCCTGTCAGCCCAAGTACTACGAGGACCTGGGCTACCCCGGCCACATCAGCTGCACCGAGAACTTCAACCGCCAGGTCAGTCCGTACGGCATCGCCGAGCGGCAGGGTTGGGAGGCGCTCAACTTCTTCTACAACACGAGCTTCGACCGCGACCACCAGCTGGTGATGGACGAGCCCTGGTCGCGCCCCGGCGACTACGTGCTGCTGCGGGCGATGAACGACCTGGTGTGCGCGTCGTCGGCCTGTCCGGACGACATCGACCCGGCCAACGGCTGGGAGATCACGGACGTCCACGTCCGCGTGTACCCGCCCGAGAACCGCTTTCAGACGGCCATCGCCCACCGCGTGACCCCGGAGGCCGAGCCAGTGCTCACCAAGGAGACCGCGTTCCACCCCCGGACCGCCGAGCTGACGAAGAGCTTCGTCGAATACCGCGGCTACTGGCTTCCGCACTGCTACAACAACGAGGGCGGGATCGCCGAGTACTGGGCCTGCCGCGAGAAGGCCGTGGTGATGGACCTCTCGCCGCTGCGCAAGTGGGAGGTCCTCGGCCCGGACTCCGAGGCCTTGATCCAGCAGGCGATCACGCGCGACGTCCGCAAGCTGGCCGTGGGGCAGGTGGCCTACACGGCGGTCTGCAACGAGACGGGCGGCATGATCGACGACGCCACCGTCTTCCGGCTGGGTCAGGACAACTTCCGCTTCGTCGGCGGGGATCCGTACACCGGCGTGTGGCTCGAGGACCTTGCGGCCCGACTGGAATTGAAGGTGTGGCTGAAGCCCTCGACCGACGAGCTGCACAACATCGCGGTACAGGGGCCGGAGAGCCGCGAGCTGATGAAGCAGATCGTCTGGACGCCGCCCACCCATCCCGCGCTGGAGGAGCTGAAGTGGTTCCGCTTCCTGGTGGGCCGGATCGGCGGCTACGACGGGATCCCGATCGTGGTGTCGCGCACCGGCTACACCGGCGAGCTGGGCTACGAGGTGTTCTGCCACCCGAGCGACGGTCCTGCGGTATGGGACGCGATCTGGGAGGCTGGCCAGGGCCACGGGCTCAAGCCGCTCGGCCTGGAGGCGCTGGACATGATCCGCATCGAGGCCGGGCTGATCTTCGCCGGCTACGAGTTCGACGACCAGGTCGACCCGTTCGAGGCCGGCATCGGCTTCGCCGTGAAGCTGGACTCCGAGGACGACTTCGTGGGCAAGGAGGCGCTGATCGAGCGCAAGGCGCATCCGCAGCGGACGCTGGTGGGCCTGGAGCTTCAGGGCAACGAGACCGCCGGCCACGGCGATGAGGTCTGGGTGGACCGGCGCCGCGTGGGCGTAGTCACGAGCGGCACGCGCAGCCCGATCCTGCGCAAGAACGTGGCACTGTGCCGCATGGCGACCCGGTACTCGGAGATCGGCACCGAGGTGGAGGTCGGCAAGCTCGACGGTCACCAGAAGCGGATCGGCGCCACGGTCGTGCGCTTCCCCTTCTACGACCCGGACAAGACGCGCCCGCGGTCCTGAGATGGCCGATCCCGCCCGCCCGCCGGCCGAGTTCGACTTCCCTCTGAGCTGGACGGGGCCGGACGGGATCGGCGCCAGCCCGTTCGACGAGTTCACCCACGAGGAGGCCCCAGACGTCTCGGACGAGATCGGCGACGACCCCGCCGTGGCGCTGCGACGCACGCTGGGCATGTTCGCCACCGGGGTGACCGTGATCACCACCCGGGCCAGCGAGCAGGTGCACGGCATGACCGCCAACGCCTTCATGTCGGTGTCGCTCGAGCCTCCGCTCGTGCTGATCTCGGTCGACCGCCGCACCAAGATGTGCAACCTCCTCCACGAGGGCGCGCACTACGGCGTGAGCGTGCTGTGCGCCGACCAGTCCGCGCTCTCCGACCGCTTCGCGGGCCGCACCGGCGACGACCTGCCGGTGCCCCGCTTCGAGCTGGTCTACGACACCCCGCTGGTGGATGGCGCCCTGGCCCACTTCGTGGCCCGCGTGTCGCGCTCCTACTGGGGTGGCGACCACTCGCTGTTCCTGGGCCGCGTGGAGTACGCCCGCCACCAGGCCGGCGCGCCGCTGCTGTTCCACGGCGGCCGCTACGAGCGGCTGGGGCAGAACGCGTAGCGCTCGATCGTCCTCACGCCGCCGTCCGGCGTCCAGACCTCGATCACCAGCGCGGTGCGTTTCTCGTTGAGGCCGACCGTGGAGACCTCGTGGAGGTCGAGGCGAAACAGGTGGAACGGGTCCGGCGGCGCTTTCTCTCCGTATATCTGTGCCACGCGTTCGGGGTCGGTGATCTCCTCGGCGGTGCCGGCGAGCTTGGCGTCGCCCGGCCACCCGGGCGGGTCCTCCGAGCCGCTGTGCAGCGCAAACCGGGGATCGCGCTGGAGGTCACGGGCCTTCCGGGCGTGCCAGCATCGATCCGATCCAGAGCTCACCGTCCTTGGTCTCGGTCTCGATGCCTGAGATGCGGGGCGAGCCGTCCCGGCGGATGGTGGCGAGCGTCTTGTGGACGTGGGCGTCCAGGCGCTCGCGCACCCGCGAAGCGAGCTCCGGCGCCTGCTGCTCGAACTCGGACCAGCTCGGCATGGGCCGATCGTGACGGGCCGGCGAGAACCTCGCGGGCTCGCGAGTTTGACGTTTTCACCCCGCCAAGAGCTACGATTTAGTCATGCGCCTCGAGCAGCCATCGCGCAGGATCGTGGTCGAGGTCGTCGCGCCCGCTCCCCCGGTGCTCCTCGAGCCCGCCGAGGCGGACGAGCCCGCCGACGAGCCCGTGGTCCAGCCTCAATACCAGCCGGAGCCACAGCCACAGTCATGAGCGACCCCGGCCTCGTGCCGGGGCCGATCTACGGGCTGCGCACCTGGACGGTGGCCGGCGCGCCCGGCCGGGAGCGTCTCGCCGGCCCGCATCGCAGCGGGGACTGGCCGCCCGGTGGCGACCTGCTGGAGGCCGAGTGCTCGGCTACGCCAGCCCACGAGCCGCCGGGCGCCACCTGCGCGTGCGGCCTGCACGCGTGGCATCCGCGCCGGCTCGCTGCGCGGAAGGTGTGTGCTGTCCGGCGGGAGGTGCCGGGGATCCTCGAGGCCTCCGGCGCGGTCGAGGTGCACGCTGACGGGTTCCGCGCCCAGCGCGGGCGCCCGCATGCGCTCGTGCTGCTGCCCAACGGCAACGCCCCCAGGCTCGAACGGCTGGCGGAGGCCTACGGCGCCGAGCTCCTGCGCCTCGACGGGCCCGACGCGCTCCTGGCCCACTGCCGCGAGCGCGGGCTGGGTCTCAGCGAAGGCGTCGTGGCCGAGTTCGTGGATCTCGAGAGCCTGGCGGTCCGACGCCGCGAGCGGCGGCGCCGCCGGCTGCGGACCGCCGCCGTGGTTGCTGTCGTGGCGCTGGCCCTGGGCGCCCTCGCGGTCGCGGTGGACCCGGGCGTGGAGCACGGCAAGACCCTGAAAGGACGAGCCGGCGAGATCCGCGTCCCCTAGGTTCGTCGCCTGCCATCCTGCCCAGCACGTGAACCGCCTCCACCACTGGTACTGCAACCGCGACGCCTGGAAGCGTCACGTGCGCGAGGACCTCGTGCCACCCGCGATCGAGGGCCTCGAGCTGGGTGACGAGGTGCTCGAGGTAGGCCCCGGCTTCGGCCCGGCCACCGAGGTGCTGTCGGCACGTGCGGGCCGGCTCACCGCGCTGGAGATCGATCCGGGCCTGGCCGGCTCCCTGCGCGAGCAGTTCGGGGGCCGTGCGGAGATCGTCGACGGAGACGCCACCGCAATGCCCTTCGGCGACGAGAGCTTCAGCGCCGCAGTGTGCTTCACGATGCTGCACCACGTGCCCTCGTCCGCCAAGCAGGACCGGGTCTTCGCCGAAGTGCGGCGGGTGCTGCGCCCGGGCGCCCCGTTCGCGGGCACCGACAGCCGAGGAAGGCGGCTCGGCTGGAAGCTGCTGCATGTCGGTGACGTGAAGTTGGTCATCGATCCAGACGACATGAAGCGGCGCCTGTCCGCCGCCGGGTTCCAAGAGGTCGAGGTCGACGCGGACCGCGACAGCTACCGCTTCCGCGCCTACCGGCCGTAGGCTGCCCAGCCAGTGGAGCGCGTGACCGGCATCGGCGGCTTCTTCTTCCGCTCGCGGGACCCGAGCGGGTTGGCGGTCTGGTACCAGGAGCGCCTCGGCATCAAGACAGTTCCCGAGAGCTACGACGAGGGACCGTGGCGCCAGGACGAGGGGGAGACGGTGTTCGCGCCCTTCCCCCAGGACTCCGAGATGATCGGACCGCCCGCGCACACCTGGATGATCAATTTCCGCGTGGAGGACCTCGATGCGCTCGTCGAGCAGCTTCGGGCCGCCGGGGAGACCGTGGAGGTCGATCCCGAGCGCTATCCCAACGGCCGCTTCGCCGAGTTGCGCGACCCCGAGGGCAACGGAATCCAGCTGTGGCAGCCGATGGACCCGCCCTGAGGGCGGCCCCTACGGCGCCGGCAGCGGCCGTTGCCGCTTCACCTCCGCCACCTCGCCCGTGTTCGCGTTCACGCGCACCACCGCCAGCTGGCGGAAGCGGTCGCGCTCACCCGTGGGGATCGAGAGCGATACCACCCAGAAGGGCTCGGAGCTCAATCCCTGGCGCAGCAGGCGCACCTGGGTATTGGCGGGATCGAAGTCGATCTCCCGCTCGGCGGTGGCTATCGCCTGCTCCTTGGTGATGCGGATCTGCGACTGCTGGCAGCTGCGAGAGACCACGAAGGCCAGCCCCAGCACGATGATGAGCAGCGCCACCCGGGTCCAGGTGCGGCGGCTGGCACTCGTCACGCGCGGAGCCTACCGGCACCGCGACGTGTGGTCAGGCGGTGGGCCGGAACTCGGTGCCCAGGTTCGTGAACAGCACGATCACCAGCACGATGATCACGCAGAGGATCGAGATCGCGAGCATGGCGAGCTCGAACGACTTGACGTGCGTCTGCAGCGGCGGAAACTCGATCTGGCGCTTGCTGGAACCGTTGTCGATCATGGATCGGCTCTCCTCATGGACGGCTTGGCGGGGCGCCTGCGGTAGGTCCTGGGGGACCGCTACCGAGAGGACCGGGCTGGTCGGCCTCGAGGTGGCCGGCGCCGCGGCGAGCCGCGAGGGCATAGGCCAGCAGGCGCCGGTTCTCGTACACGATCCAGGCGATCAGGGCCAGGACGGTGACCGCGATTCCCAGCACGGTCAGGATGTAGTAGGCGGTGTCGGCGGCTGCGCCCTCGTCGCCGTACGTGCTGCCGGGCCCGAAGGTCATGATGCCGGCGCAGTCCTCGTAGGCGGCCTGGATGATGAAGTCAGCGACGTCGTCGGCCGGCTTGGCTCCGTCCACGGTGGTCACGCACTCCGGCGCGCTGTTGATCAGACCAGGCATTGCGTCCCCTTCCTCATCTCCTGATCACCTCGTCGCGTGCGATCACCTCGAGCAGCTCCGCTGCCGCCACCGTTGTCCCGTCCGGCTCCACCACCATCTCCCCGGCCCGCGCGACCTCGGGGAAGTAGAGATCGGGCTCGTACTCCACCGGGTCGAGACCCTCCAGCTCGACCTCCGGCGGGACCCGCAGCAGGTTCAGCTTCTTGAGGATGAACGACGCCACCCAGCCGCTCAGGAAGCCGAGCGGCAGGAAGGTGGCGATGCCGATCAGCTGACCGCCGATCGAGCTCTCGACGTTGTTGAGGCCGGTCGGATAGCCGGCGGCGAAGACGCCCACCCAAAGCACGCCGAGGAAGCCCGAGACGCCGTGCACCGCCACCGCGCCGACCACGTCGTCCACGCGCATCCGGCGCTCGATGAAGCCCCCGGCGTAGTAGGCGATCACGGCGGTGGCCACGGAGAGCAGGTAGGCCAGGGTGGGGGCGTACACGTCCGCGCCCGCGGACACCCCGATCACCCCGGCGAGCCCGCCGGAGATCGTCCAGAAGGGGTCGCCGCGGGAGGCGAAGTAGCGCGCCGGTGAAGCCGCCGGCGAAGCCGAAGGTGATCACCATCGTGATCGACCCCAGCGTGGTCGGGCTGAGGTAGATGGAGGCCCAGCCGGGGAAGGCGGTGGACGCGATCACCAGGCAGGCCCCGTAGAAGGCGTAGAAGCCCGTGAAGATCAGCATCAGCCCCATCAGCGTGATGTGCAGGTTCTGGGGCCGGAAGACCCGGGTGAGCCCGTCGCGGGTGTACTTGCCTATTCGGGGCCCGAGGTTGAACAGCACACCGAGCGTGAAGGCGCCCGCCACCCCGTGGACGACGGCCGGAGGCGATCGAATCGTGGAACCCGAAGCGCAGCGTGAGCCAGCCGCCCGCGCTCCAGCCCCAGGCGGCGTCGAGGATCCAGACGACCGAGCCCAGGATCACGGCCAGTATGAGATAGGCGGAGAGCCGCACCCGCTCGAGCAGCGCGCCGGACATGATCGACGCCGTGGTCCAGGAGAACAGCAGGAAGGCCAGGAAGAAGATCAGGTTGATGTTGTTGGTGAGGTTCGGCCCGAAGGCGTCGCTCCACGGGATACCGCCCTGGCACGCCGCAGCGGTGAAGTCGGTGGAGTTGGGACCGATCGGCAGGCCGGGCTGGTTGCAGTTGTAGATCCACCAGCCGAAGTAGTAGAAGGTGGGCGTGACGACGGCGATCGTGAGGATGTTCTTCATCGCCGTGGCCAGCACGTTCTTGCGCCTCACCACGCCCGCCTCGTAGCTCATGAAGCCCACGTGGATGAGCCACATGACCACGACGGTCCAGAAGTAGAACTGCTCGCCCAGGATCGCGCTGTCGAGGACCTGGGACTCGACCGGAGCCGCGTCCTCGAGGTTCTCCACCTGCGCGAACAGGACGTCCATCATGCCCCAACCCTCCCGTGCCGGTGCTCACAAGCTACGAACAGTCCCGACGCTATGGCCGGAGCGGCGCGCGTGCAATGGAAGGAAGTCACTCCGTTTGAGCGCTTCGTACGTGCGGTCCGCACATACGGGCCGACTTGGGCCCGAGGCTACGATGTGCCCCGCCGTGACGGTTCCCTCGACCATCGGCGCCGCAAACGCCCTCGAGCGGGCGCGGCGCGAGAACGAGACGCTGTACGCCGTCATCAAGACGGTCTCGTCCTCGCTGGACCTGGACCGCGTGCTGCGGGGCATCGTGGACATCGCCACCGACGCGACCGGCTGCCACGCCTGCTTCATCTACTTCGTGGAGTCGAGCCGCCTCACGTTGCGGGCGGCGTCCGGCCGCTACGAGCGCCTGGTGGGGAAGCTCGGCTGGGGCCTGGACGAGGGGCTCACCGGCTGGGTGGCCCGCACGAAGGCGCCCGCCTTCATCCGCGAGAACGCGCTCGAGGACCCGCGCATGCGCTACGTGGCGGAGCTCGAGGAGGAGCGCTTTCAGTCGATGGTGGCCGTGCCCATCCTGGCCAAGTCCGGCGACGTGATCGGCGTGGTGGTGCTGCACACCGAGGCGCCGCGGGAGTTCGACGACGACGTGCTCAACTTCCTGGTGCACACGGCGTCGCTGGTGGGCGGCGCGATCGAGAACGCCCAGCTCTACGAGGGGACGCGCCGCCGGGTCGAGTCGCTCACCACGCTCACGCGGTTGAGCCAGGCGCTCGCCGCGGTCACGCTCCGCGAGGACCTCTACGACGCGGTCACGCGCGGCCTGCGGGAGCTGCTGGACGCCGACGCCTGCCGGGTCTACCGCCTCGACGCCGACAGCGACGAGCTGCGCCTGGCCGGCTCCGATCCTCCGGACACCTCGGCGGCGAGCCTGCGTCCGGGCGGGGCGGCGCTCGTTCTCGACCTGATGCGACGGGCCAACGGACGCGGCGACCGCCGGGTGCAGCGCGCCCTCTGGCCCGGCCTCGACGCAGACGCTCTGCTGGTGGCGCCGCTCGTGGCCGGCGACGAGCAGCTCGGGATCCTGTCCTGCGTCGCGCGAGGGCGCGAGTTCACGCCGGAGGACCGCGAGCTGCTGGACGCCGTGGCGCACCAGACGGCGGTGGGCCTGAAGAAGGCCGAGCTGATCGAGCGCCTGACCGCGGAGAACATCGTCAAGGACATGTTCGACGCGCTGGCTGCCGGCTCGAGCGGCGAGCGCCGAGGCCAAGGCGGGAGAGGCGCGCTGCGACCTCAGCCGGCCGCACCTGTTCCTCCACGTCGAACGCGCGCTGGAGGCGGGCGAGGAAGCCTCGAGCTGGCCCGAGCTGGCCGAACGTCTCCAGGCGCGGCTGCGGCAGTTCTGCCCCCGGGCGTTCTTCGATGCCCGCCATGACCGCGTGCGTGCGCTCGCCCCGCTGGCCACCGGAGACGCCGCGGCGCTGAACCGCCTGCGCGACGCCTGCGAGGAGATCGCTCGCGAGGAGGGGCTCGTGGTCGGCCTGAGCGATGTGGACCGGGGCGCCGCGAGCGCTCGCCGCCGGATGCGCGAGGCCGCAGACGCCGCGCGCATCGGCCGCTCACTCTTTGCCGCCGGCGGCGCGGTCTCCTACGAGGGGCTGGGGGCCTACAAGTACCTGGTGCATCTCGAGCTGGACGATGCGCCCCAGGACCGCTACCGGCAGGCGGTCGAGCAGCTGGTGGCCTACGACCGGCGCCGCGGCTCGCGGCTGTTCGAGACCCTCGAGCAGTTCCTGGCCGACCGCTGCAGCGTCACCGCGAGCGCGCGCGCCCTCTACATCCACCCGAACACGGTCAGGCAGCGGCTCGACCGCATCGAGCGGATCTCCGGGCTGCGCCTGCCCGACGAGGACCTCCTGTCGCTCGAGCTGGCGCTGAAGCTGGCCCGCCTGCACCGCGTCCGCGCCGGGGCGGAGTGAGCGAGCTACGCCTCCCGGCGCTGCCGGCGCCGGACCGCGAGCCAGATCCAGAAGGCCGCGAAGCCGACGATGTTCAGCAGCAGCACGAGCAGGACCCACCAGGCCTTGTAGAGGAAAGGCAGGTCGCGCTCCCTCGACAGCTCGAGGCCGGTGAGGTAGGCGAGGATCAGCAGGGTGACCACCAGAATCGGCGGCGCCTGACCGGTGAGCACGAACAGGATCACGGCTTGAGCCACTGTACAGGCGGCCGGAGGTGACGATCAGGGCCAAGCTGTACACGGCCATCGCGCTGACGATCATCGGTCCGCTGGCCACGATTGCCGTAGCCCTGCACGGGATGTCGGAGCTGGGCGACCGCTTCGACGAGGTCCGGCAGGCTGCGCGTCACGAGGCGCTGGCTCTACGGCTGAAGTTCGACGTGACCGACATGAACGGCTGGCAGACGGCCTACGGCTACGACGGCGGCCGCTCCCGGCCGCGCTTCGAGACCTCGGCGTCTGGGCTCGAGGGAGATCTCCGCCGGGCCGCGGCCACGCTGCGCGAGCCCCGCGAGCGGGCGCTGCTGGAGGAGCTGCGGGCCGAGTTCGGCGAGTTCATGGATCTAGACGCCGTGGCCTATCGCGCGCTCCGCAGCGGTCGCGAGGTGCGTGTGCGAGAGATCTTCCTCGGGCCCGAGATCGAGCGCTTCGAGGCCCTGGCCGCCACCGCCGGGCGACTGGCCCGCTACGAGGCCCGCCGGGCCACCGCCACCGGGCGCGCCTTCGATCAGGCGCGCGACGACGCCCGCCGCCGTCTCATCGCGGTCGCCCTCGGGGCGGCGGTGGTGGTCGTGCTGCTGCTCGTGACGGCCAACGACATCGCCCGGATGGCGCTGGAGGGCGAGCGCTCCGCCGGCCGCCGCCGGACCACGTGACCGAGGACGTCCTACTAACGCTCAGCCTGCTGCTCGTCGCGGCCCTCGTCGCGCGTTTTCTGGCCAGCATCATCCGGGTGCCCGAGATCCTCGTGCTGGTGGTGATCGGCGCACTGATGGGCCCGTCCGCCCTCGACGTGATCGACGTGCCGCTCGACTCGCTCGGCGCCCAGCTGTTGTTCACCCTGGGCGTTTCCCTGATCCTGTTCTACGGCGGGCTGAACCTGTCGCTCCCGCTTCTTCGCCGGGTCTGGGTGGGCCTGAGCATGCTGGTGGTACCCGGGGTGATCCTCACCACGCTGGTCGTGGGCGGGACCGCCTACCTGGTGTTCGACCTGCCCTGGTCGGCGGCGCTGCTGGTGGGGGCGGTCCTCTCACCCACCGACCCGGCGATCCTGATCCCGCTCTTCGTCCGCTCGCGCCTGCGTCCCAAGGTGGCGCAGACGGTGATCGCCGAGTCGGCGTTCAACGACCCCATCGGGGCCGTGCTGGCCCTGACCCTGGCCGGGGTGCTGCTCTCGGGCGACGCGTCCCTGGGCGAGCCGGCGGTGGAGTTCGTGGTCGACCTGGGGATCAGCACCGTCATCGGCCTGGTGGCCGGCGTGCTCCTGGCCGCGGCGATCTCGAGCCACCGCTCGGGCATCTGGCGCGAGTCCTCCGCGCTGGCGGTGTTGACCGTGGTCACCATCAGCTTCTTCTCGCTCGACACCGCGGGCGGCAGCGGCTACCTCGGCGCTTTCCTGGCCGGTCTGCTCGTGGGGAACATGGAGCACCTCGGGCTGGCGATGCACTCCGAGCACGAGCAGGAGATGCGGGCGTTCGCGTTCAACGCCGCCGACCTGGTGACGCTGTTCGTGTTCGTCGTGCTGGGGGCGAACATCCCCTTCGCCGACCTCGGCGCGAACCTCCTGCCCGCCATCGCGGTGCTGGCGGCCCTGTTGCTGGTGGCGCGGCCCCTGACCGTGCTGGTCTGCACGCTGCCCGACCGGGGCGCCGCCTGGACCCGCAACGAGCGCATCTTCCTGTGCTGGACCCGGGAGACCGGGGTGGTGCCGGCGGCACTGGTGGGGGTGCTCGCCGGGCTGGGCGTGCCTCACACCGAGATCTACGCCAGCGTCGTGGCCCTGGCGATCCTCCTGACGCTTCTGCTCCAAGCCCTGCCCGCGGCCTGGCTGGCCGAGCGGCTCGGGCTGGTGGAGGGCCCCAAAGTCGTGCCCGCTGCCACCTCCGAGGCGGCCTGAGCGCCGGAGCTAGATCACCCAGGCGCAGCCGTCCCAGTAGGCCTCGACCCGCTTACCGCGGGCGTCCAGCCCGAGCACGGCCGGCGGCGCGGCCATGTGTGCGAGGTGGAGCTCGAAGGGCTCGAAGGGGTAGCGCCTGAACTCGATCCCACGCGGCCGCTTACCCGCGGTCTTGAGGAAAGTCATCCCCGAGCAACAACGCGCGCGGGGCGTGCGCCAGACGTAGAGACGACCACCGCGCTCGCGGACGAGGGCGACCGCCTCTGGCGTTGCGGTGACCTCCATGCAGACGACGGTACCAGCGTCAGGGCTGAGAGCCGAACTCGTGGAAGAGCTGCCAGCCACGCACGTGCCAGCGCGCCCCGACCAGCACCGGCACCGAGCCACGTCCGTGCGCCTCGAGGTGGGTCGCCAGCGCGAGAAACGCCTGGGCTGTGGTGAGCGCGTCGCCCTCGGCTTCGTGCTGGCGGTGAACCGGCAGCCCCAGCCCGGAGGCGACGTC
Source organism: uncultured Thermoleophilaceae bacterium (assembly GCA_963772945.1). Classification (GTDB taxonomy): domain Bacteria; phylum Actinomycetota; class Thermoleophilia; order Solirubrobacterales; family Thermoleophilaceae; genus JACVRW01. Next base: position 186,834 of record CAVYZJ010000005.1, read on the forward strand.
CGAGAGCGCCGTCGTCCCCGGGTCGCCCTCGCCGCGGTCGATGCACAAGAGGCGCCAGAGCAGCGCGGTGTCCACCATCCGGCGGGGAAGGCGGGCGCCGGCCGACCGCAGCCGGGGCGCCAGGAATGCTCGCTCGACCCACGCCGAGTGCGCCACGGGAATGCGGCCCCGAAGCGCCGCGGCGAGTGGACGTAGCGCTTCGGGCGCGGACGGGGCATCCACGAGGTCGGCGGCGCGAAGCCCATGGATCTCGATCGTGCGAGGCGGTGGCGACCGCTCCGGCCTCACCAGCCCTGCCACCGCCCGCTCGGCGACGATCCGCGCCTGCTCGACCGGGACCGCCGCGAACGAGATCACCTCGTCGTGGCGGGGATCGAGGCCGGTGGTCTCGACATCGACCGCGACAAAGCTGGCGGCCCGCCAGGACTTGGCCCGCAGGACGCTCACCGGGCGGCGAAGCCCAGCTTGAGCCCGATGCCCCGCTGCACGCTCGCCACCGCGCGGAACGCGTCCTTGAGCGACGTTCGGGTGAGCGGCGTCAGGCTGCGTGGATCTATCAGGTCGTCGGGTGGCTGGCCGGCCCGCAGCTGCTCGACCTGATGCTCCATGCGCAGGGCGTAGACGAGCTCGAAGGCGTCGCGCAGCACCACGGCGTCATCGCGATCGAGAGTGCCGGCCGCCTCCGAAGCACGCAGCCGGGCGCGAGTCGAGGCTGCGCCCACCCGCGCGACCAGCCCGCTCCAGCGTGCGATGGCCTCGATCGGCAGGAGCCCGCCGTGCTTGATGTCCAGTACGCCCCGACGCTCCCCGCTCGAGTGCAGCACGAAATGGCGCAGGAAGCCGGTGGGGGGTCGGGCGGCCAGCGCCGCGGCGGCCAGTCGCATGAGCATGAACTCGCGGTTGGGGCTGCGGGCGAACGCCGCCGCCAGGCGCTCGGCCGCCGTCGGCGGGCCCCAGACCGGGTCGCTCTCCACGACCACGCAGAGCAGCATCAGCCCGCGATCGCGGTCGGGGTGCTCCACCCACGATCGTGCTGCGGCCTCCCAGCCCTCGATCGGGCGGGCGAACAGCGGGCTGGACGCCACGGCGCCGTGGCTGTCTGGTGGCAGGCCGCTCGCAGCGAGTCCCTCGAGCACCCGCTCCGCGAGCGTCCGCATCGTCGCGCGCAGCTCGGGGTCGTCGCCTCCCTCCCAAGCGAGCGCGCAGTCGACGTCCGAGCTGGGGAAGGGCTCGAACCGGCCGAGGCTTCCGGTCGCGAGCCAGGTGTACCTGACCGGCGGCGGACCGAGCTCCTCGTGCGCGATCTCGATCAGCCGCCGGGTGGCCGTATCGTGGATGCTCGCGATCGCTCGGCTGATCGCCGCGCCGGCGAGCCCGGCGTCGTGCAGCGCGATCACCGTGTCCGGCAGCTCGGCGGCCGCCGCCGCCACCCCGGCCGCATCGACGGCCCGGGCGACCGAGGCGCGCAGCCGGAAGGGGGCCCGCCGTTCGCTGGCCATGAGGTCGAGGTCGTCGATGACGCCCACCAGGCGACCGCCGGCCTCCAGCACCGGCAGGTGCCGGACCCCGCGGTCGAGCATTTCGATCAGCGCCTCGGTCCCCGAGCGGTCGGCGGCGACCGTCCACGCGGGCGCTGTCATCACGGCCGACAGCGGGGTGTCCGGCCCGGCGCCGGCCGCCACCACACGCGTGCGGATGTCACGGTCGGTCACTATTCCGAGCCGCTCGCCCAGGTCGACGACCACGCAGCCCACTCCGGCCTCGACCATTCGCCGGGCGGCCTCCTGCACGCTTGTGCCCGGCTCGCACATGAGCGGCGGAGCGCGGATCAGCTCGCGCACCTGCCGGCCGGCGGCATCCGGCTGCGGCTCCTGCTCGTGGCCGGCGAGCAGGCGCAGGCCCTTCGCCACCGATCCGGCCACGAAGCGCACCGCAGCGGGCCGCTCGAGCACGGGCCGGATCGCGTGCTCCGGAATGCGGTAGAGCAGGGTGTCCTCGCTCGCGCGCGCGACGAAGCCGAGCGGAGCCTCCTCGAGCAGCGAGGTGAAGCCGAACATCTCGCCCTCTCCGAGCACGTCGAGGAGGCGGCCGTCCACGACCAGCTCGACAGCCCCGCGCCGGACCACGAAGGCGTGCTTCACCGCCTCTTCGGCCTGCGCAAGGATCGGGGCCCGCGCCGCGTGGAACTCGATCTCCGCGCTCGCGGCGACCCGCTCCAGCTCGTCCTCGGTCAGCGTGTCGAACGGGGGATGGCGGCTTAGAAAGTCGGCGATGTCGTGCATGGCGAGCCGGCGCGGTGTACAGATATATCAGCCTTGACAGGCCCGCGAAACCTGGGATATTGCGCCTGAAGCATCGAACTCTCGGCGGAGTGCGTAGGAGGAGCCGTTACGCGGCACGAGCTGTTGGGCGGAGCTAGAGCACGGGCCGGTCTCGTCGCCATCGCGACGGCACTGGTCGTTCTCGGAGGAGGCTGCGGCGGCGATGACGAGGACTCGTCCCCGCCGAGCCGCGAGTCCGGCGAGGGGGTCACGGTGAGGATCGCCGTGAACCCGTGGACCGGATCGGCGGTCAACGCGAACGTCGCGAAGGTGGTCCTCGAGCGGGAGCTCGGCTACACCGTCGAGCTCGTCGAGATCGACGAGAACACCCAGTTCCCGGCGATCGCCTCCGGGGAGCTGGACGCCTCGCTCGAGGTCTGGCCCTCCGGGCACGCCGAGGACATCAACCGCTACATCGAAGGGCGCCGCGGTGGGGCGCTGCGCGACGGCGGAATCGTCAACGGGGGCGAGCTGGGCCTGATCGGGAACATCGGCTGGTGGGTCCCGACCTATCTGATCAACGAACGCCCGGAACTCGCTCGCTGGCAGGGTCTCAGGGGCAACGAGGACATCGTGCGGGGGGAGTTCGTCGCCGGCGACCCGACCTTCGTCTCCTACGACGACGAGATCATCAAGAACCTGGGCCTCGATCTGGAGGTCGTGAACAGCGGCTCCGAGAAGGCCCTGATCCAAGCGATCGACGATGCGTACAGGAGAAGGCGGCCCGTGCTGGCGTACTTCTATCAACCCCACTGGGCCCATCGGAAGTACGACCTCACGGAGGTTCAGCTTCCCGCCTTCGACGAGGAATGCGAGACGTCGGCGCGAGAGCGGGACGGCGAGGGCTATGACTGCGACTACGCCAACGACAGGCTCTTCAAGGCGCTGTCGCTCAGGCTCGAGGACAAGGCGCCGGCGGCGTTCCGCTTCCTGAAGAACTTCAACTACACGACAGACGACCAGCAGGAGATCGCCTTCCTGGTGGACGCGAGGGGCATGCCGGTCAGCGAGGCCGCCGAGCGGTGGGTCGACGAGAACCCGAACGTTTGGCGGAAATGGCTCTCGTGACGGGCCAGTCGGCAACGAGCATCGAACGCAGAAGGGGGATCGCCCGTGGCGACGGAAGAGGCCGCAGCCCACTCGGACGAGCTCTCTGAGTTCGGCTACAAGCAGGAGCTCGACCGCAGCATCGGGAAGTTCGCCAGCTTCGCGGCGGGCATCAGCTACATCTCGATCCTCACGGGCGTCTTCCAGCTCTTCTTCTTCGGTTTCGCGTTCGGCGGGCCGGCCTACTGGTGGACGTGGCCGATGGTCTTCGTCGGCCAGCTGATGGTCGCACTGACCTTCGCCGAGCTGGCCGCCAACTACCCCGTCGCGGGATCCATTTACAACTGGGCCAAGCGCATGGGCACCGCCACGGTCGCCTGGCTGGGCGGTTGGATGATGCTCACCGCCTCGATCGTGACGCTCGCGGCCGTGGCCCTGGCCTACCAGTACACGCTGCCCCAGATCTCGTCGGCGTTCCAGTTCGTGGGCGACGGGACCGGCAAGTACGACTACGCCGTCAACGCCGTGCTTCTCGGCGCGGTGTTGATTGTCTTCACCACGGTCATCAATGCGTTGGGCGTCAAGCTGATGGCGCGGATCAACAGCGCGGGCGTGTTCATCGAGCTGATCGCGGCGGTGCTGTTGATCGTGCTGCTTGCCGCCAACATCACGCGCGGACCTGAAGTGTTGTTCGACACTCAGGGTAAGGGCGAGGGGCACGACTGGGGTTACCTCGGCGCCTTCCTGACTGCCGCGCTGGCCTCCGCCTACGTGATGTACGGCTTCGACACCGCCAGCTCGCTCGGCGAGGAGACAGTTGACCCGCGCCGCACCGCCCCGGCGGCGATCATGCGCGCGGTAATCGCCTCCTTCCTGCTGGGCGGCCTGATCCTGCTGTTCGCGATCCTCTCGGTAAGCAACATCAACTCCCCCGAGATCGCGGCGGGCGGACTGCAGTTCGTGGTCCTCGACGTGCTCGGCGACACGGTCGGGAAGATCTTCCTCATCTGCGTGGCGATCGCGATCACGGTCTGCTGCCTGGCCGTCCATACGGCCACCATCCGGATGATGTTCGCGATGGCCCGCGACAACAACCTGCCCGCGGGCGAGCGACTCGCGAAGGTCCACCCCAAGACCAAGACGCCCATCGTCCCCGCCGTCCTCATCGGCTTCCTGGCGCTGCTGATCCTCGTGGTGAACATCAGGCAGCCGCAGATCTTCACGGTGATCACGAGCATCGGGATCATCATGATCTACATCGCCTACCTCCTTGTGACGGTGCCGATGCTGGGCAGCCGGCTGCGTGGCCGGTGGCCTCCGGCGGAGGCGCGCGAGAAGGGCTACTTCAGCCTCGGGAAGCTCGGGCTGCCGATCAACATCTTGGCGGTCGTGTGGGGTGTGGGCATGTCGATCAACCTCGCCTGGCCCCGCAAGGACGTCTACAACGCTACCGAGCCCTTCCACTGGTACCTCCAGTACGGCGCGATCCTGTTCATCGGGGTCGTCTTCTTCGGCGGGCTCGCCTACTACTGGTTGGTGCAGCGACACAAGACCGGGGTGCTGGCCTCGCATGCCTTCGAAGCCGCGGAGGAGGCCGGAGTCGCTCCGGCGGCCCCGGCGCGGCCGGCCCCCGCCGGGTCCTCTCCGGAATAGGCCGGGACATGGCCACGCGCATGTTCATCGACGGCGAGTGGTGCGACGCCGCCGACGGAGCCACGACCGAGGCGATGAGCCCGGCCACCGGCGAGCCGCTCGGTGCGGTCGCGGAGGGAAGCCGGGAGGACGCGCGGCGCGCCATCGCGGCCGCGAATGCGGCCTTCGGCTCCTGGGCCGCCCGCACCGGCTTCGAGCGGGCTGAGCTGCTGCACCGCGCGGCCGACGAGATGGAGCGCCGGCGCGATCACCTGGCCCGGATCTGCACCCTCGACCAGGGCAAGCCGCTGAAGGCCGAAGCCGAGGGCGAGGTGGGGGAGCTGATCGAGTTCTTCCGCATGGCCGCCGAGGACGCCAAGCGCCTCGAGGGCCGGGTCCCGGAGAGCGCCGCGCCGGGCCTCCGGGTGCTGCTCCTGCGGCGGCCGGTCGGGGTACTCGGGCTGATCACTCCCTGGAACTGGCCCTACACGATGCCCGCGGAGGTGCTCGCGCCGGCCCTGGGTTGCGGCTGCGCGGTGGTCTGGACGCCCGCCCCCTCGACCGCGGTGTGCTCCGGCGCTCTGGCCGAGTGCGTGGCCGAGGCGGACCTGCCGCCGGGGGTGTTCAACTTCGTGCTCGGCCCGGGCCCCGAGGTCGGGGACGAGCTGGCCGGGAGTCCGGGCACGCACGCCGTGGCCTTCACCGGCTCGACCGAGACCGGCCTGATCGTGGCGCGCCGGGCGGCCGGCAAGGTCCACCTGCTCGAGATGGGCGGCAACGGCCCGTTCGTCGTGATGGACGACGCCGACCTCGGGGCAGCGGCGGCCGCGGCTCAGGTGGGCTGCTTCCTCGGCGCAGGCCAGAGCTGCTCGGCGGCCGAGCGGCTGCTCGTGCACGAGGCGGTGCGCGAGGAGTTCGTCGCCCGGCTGGCCGAGGAGGTGCGAGCGCGACGTCAGGCTCGGGGATCCGCTGGAGGAGTCGACCACGCTCGGGCCGCTGAACAACGAGCCCGGCGCGGCCAAGATGGACGAGCACGTGGCGGACGCAGTGGAGCGCGGCGCCAAGGTGGTGGCCGGCGGCGCGCGGGCGGAGGGTTTTCCCACCCGCCTCTATTGGCCCGCGACCGTGCTGGACCAGGTGCCGCCGGACTCGATCGCAGTCACGCAGGAGACCTTCGGCCCGATCGCCCCGATCGTCTCCGTCGGCTCGCTCGAGGAGGCCATCGAGCAGACGAACTCGCAGTCGTTCGGGCTCATGGCGGCGATCTTCACCGCGGACCTCGGGGCCGGCCTGCGCTTCGCGGACGCCGTCCCGATGGGGCTCGTGAACATCAACGAGACGACCAACTACTGGGAGCCGCACCTGCCCTGGGGCGGCGGCGGCCGCTCGGAGAGCGGGATCGGCCGCGTCGGCGGCCACTACCCGATGGAGACGCTCACCGAGTTCCAGACGGTGCTCATCCGCTCCGAACCCGCGCAGAACGGGAGATAGACATGACTTCGCAGTACGACTTCATCATCGTGGGCGGCGGCTCGGCGGGCTGCGCGCTCGCCAACCGGCTGTCGGCGGACCCGGCCAACCGGGTGCTCGTCCTCGAGGCGGGCCGGCCGGACTGGTCCTTTGACGTGTTCATCCACATGCCGGCCGCGCTGGCCTTCCCGATCGGCAACCGCTTCTACGACTGGAAGTACGAGTCCGAGCCCGAGCCGCACATGGGCGGCCGGCGCGTCTACCACGCACGGGGCAAGGTGCTGGGCGGCTCCAGCAGCGTCAACGGCATGATCTTCCAGCGCGGCAACCCGATGGACTACGAGCGCTGGGGGTCGGGCGCCGGCATGGAGACCTGGGACTACGCCCACTGCCTGCCCTACTTCAAGCGCATGGAGAACTGCCTGGCGGCGGCTCCGGACGATCCGTTCCGCGGTCACGACGGCCCACTGGTGCTCGAGCGCGGTCCCGCGCGAGGCCCTCTCTTCGACGCCTTCTTCGCCGCCGTTCAGCAGGCCGGTTATCAGCTGACCGACGACGTGAACGGCTACCGCCAGGAGGGGTTCGCGGCCTTCGACCGCAACGTGCACGACGGCCGGCGTCTGTCGGCCGCGCGCGCGTACCTGCACCCGGTGATGGACCGGCCGAACCTCGACGTCGAGACCTTTGCCTTCGCCACGCGGGTCCTGTTCGAGGGCACGCGCGCCGTCGGCGTCGAGTACGCACGCCCGCCCCGGCGCACCGAGCAGGTACGCGGGGGCGAGGTGATCCTCTGCGGCGGGGCCATCAACTCACCCCAGCTGCTCCAGCTATCGGGCGTGGGTGCGGCCAACGAGGTCGGCCCGCTGGGGATCGACGTCGTCAACGATCTCCCCGGCGTGGGTGAGAACCTGCAGGACCACCTCGAGGTCTACGTCCAGCACTCCTGCAAGCAGCCGGTGTCGATGGCGCCCTACTTCGAGATGAAGCGCCGCCCCAAGGTCGGCCTCGAGTGGCTGCTGCGCCGGTCCGGTCCCGGAGCCACCAACCATTTCGAGGCGGGCGGCTTCGCCCGCAGTAACGACGACGTCAAGTGGCCCAACCTCATGTACCACTTCCTGCCGATCGCGGTCCGCTACGACGGCACGCTGCCGGAGGGCGGCGGTGGCCACGGCTACCAGGTGCACGTGGGGCCGATGTACTCGGACGTGCGCGGAACCTGCAAGATCACCAGCAGCGATCCGCGCAAGCACCCGGCGCTGTTGTTCAACTACCTCTCGACCGAGAGCGACCGGCGCGAGTGGGTCGAGGCCATCCGCGTCACGAGGAAGATCCTGTCCCAGCCCGCCTGGGCGGACCTGGACGGCGGCGAGCTCTCGCCCGGCCCCGAGGTCGACGGCGAGGAACGGATACTCGAGTGGGTGGCGAAGGATGCCGAGACGGCGCTCCACCCCTCCTGCACCTGCCGGATGGGCACCGACGAGATGGCGGTCACCGACCCCACGTCGCTGCGCGTGCACGGAACCGAGGGGCTGCGCGTGGTGGACGCGGCGGTATTCCCCTACGTGACCAACGGGAACATCTACGCGCCGGTGATGATGACCGCCGAGAAGGCAGCCGACCTCATCCTCGAAAACACGCCGCTGGAGGCCGAGCCGGTGCCCTACTACCGCCATGGGGAGGAGGCGGCGGCGCCGGCCGCGGCGAGCTGACGCGGCGCCGGCCGATTGTTAGGACCGCTTGAAGCCTCGCCGCCTGAGGGGTGTGACGCTGGCGCGGCGACTGAGTGCAGATATATCATGACCCGGGAATGACCGACGCGAACGGCGATGCGGCCGCGGGAACCGTCGATGCGCCGCGGGACCTCGCGGGCGGGGACGAGCCGCTCGTGAGCGCCGAGGGGGTGTGGAAGGTGTTCGGGCCGAACGGGGACCGGATCGTCGGCACGCCCGAGGCCGACCTCCCGCGAGCCGAGCTGCGCGAGAAGACCGGCTGCGTCGTGGCGGTGCGCGACGTGTCGATCGAGGTGCTCCCCGGCGAGGTGTTCGTGGTGATGGGCCTCTCGGGCTCGGGCAAGTCCACGCTCGCGCGCACCCTCATCCGCCTGATCGAGCCGAGCGCCGGGCAGATCCGGATCACCGGACACGACGTGATGGCGGCCGACACGGCCGAGTTGCGTCGAACTGCGCCGCCACACGGTGTCGATGGTCTTCCAGCACTTCGGCCTGCTGGCCCACCGGACCGTGATCGAGAACGTCGCTTTCGGGCTCGAGATCCAGGGCGTGGCGAAGGCCGAGCGGCTGGAACGGGCCCAGGAGATGCTGGGCCTGGTCGGTCTGGAGGACGCCGCCAACCAGTTCCCCGACCAGCTGTCCGGCGGCATGCAGCAGCGGGTGGGCGTCGCGCGCGCGTTTGCTGTCGACCCCAAGCTGATGCTCTACGACGAGCCCTTCAGCGCCCTCGACCCGCTGATCCGCCGCGACATGCAGGACGAGGTCATCCGGCTGCAGGCCGAGACCGGCAAGACGATGCTGTTCATCACCCACGACCTGCTCGAGGCGCTGCGCCTCGGCGACCGCATCGCGATCATGCGCGACGGCGCGATCGTGCAGCTGGGCACCCCCGAGGAGCTCGTCGGGCTCCCCGGCCGACGACTACGTCGCCAACTTCGTTCGCGACATCCCGCGCACCCACGTCCTCACGCTGCGCTGGATCATGCGCGACCCGCGACCCGGGGAGGAGCAGGACGGCCCCGAACTCGACGTCGGCACCACCGTGAAAGACGCGGTCGACGCCGTGGCCTCGAGCGATCGCCCGGTGCGGTGTGTGGAGGACGGCCGCGTGGTGGGCGTCGTCGACCGGGTGGCCGTGCTGGGCGCCATGGCGGAAGAGCCGGGGGCCGCCGGTGGCGGTCGCTAGCGGCAGGATCGCGGCCCCGGCTTTCGCGGCGCCCGCGTCGCGGTGGCGCGGCCGGCCGGCGCAGGTCGGCCTGATCCTGCTCGTGATGCTCGCCGCGCTCGTCCTGTTCCGCGACGACTTCCCCTGGCCGGAGTCGCTCACCTGGCAGGCGCTGCCGGAGCGGCTGGACAGCCTGCAGACCTGGCTGCTCGAGGAGCGCACCGCCCAGGACCCGAACATCGTCTTCGCGATCTTCGACGGCTTCCGGGCGCTCGCCGAGTGGCTGGTCACGGCGTTGAACGACGTTCTCCTGTGGCTCACCTGGGTGGGCACCGCCGCCGCGGCGGTGTTGATCGTCTTGCGCTTCGGCGGCTGGCGCGCGGCGCTGGTGGTGTTCGCCGCCTTCGTGTCCTTCGCCCTGATGGGCCTCTGGGAGGAGAGCATTCAGACCCTTGCCCTGATGTCCGCCGCGGTGCTGCTCTCGCTGGCGATCGGCATGCCGCTGGGCGTGATCGCCGGGCGCAACGAGCGCTTCCTTTCCGCCATCACCCCGGCTCTCGACGCAATGCAGATCGTGCCCGCCTTTGCCTACCTGATGCCGATCGTGATTCTGTTCTCGGTCGGCCCGGCTGCGGCGGTGATCTGCACGATGATCTACGCGGTCCCGCCGGCGGTGCGTATCACCGCGCTCGGGATCCGCAACGTCACCGCGGACTCGGTGGAGGCGTCCAAGGCGATGGGCGCCACCCGCGCCCAGACGCTGTTCAAGGTGCAGCTGCCGCTCGCTCGGCAGAGAGCTTCTGCTGTCGGTGAACCAGACCATCATGTTCGCTCTCTCGCTCGTGGTGATCGCCGGCCTGATCGGCGGGCGCGGGCTGGGTGACGTCGTCACGAACGGGCTGTACTCCGACCCGGCGCTGGCGCTGATGGCCGGAATCGCGATCGTGATCATGGCGATCGCCCTGGACCGGGCCACGTCGGCGATCGCCGACCGCACCGACCCCACCCGCCGCCACCTGACCGGCGCGGGACGGCGGCGCGCCCGGCGGGCCACTCTGGCGACGTTCGCCGCGATCGTTCTCGTCGTCGCCGTCGCCCGGGCGCTGGGGGCCGATGCGATCTACCCGGACGAGTTCGAGACCGCCACGTTCGTTTACCAGGCCACCATCGAGGACAGCCTGCGCAGCTGGATCCAGTCGGTGCTCGACTACGTGCAGGACCCGGCGTCGTTCATCTTCGGCATCACCGAGCCGATCGGCAACTTCATACTCGAGCGCCTGCTCGAGCCGCTTCGGGTCTTGCTGGTGGAGACCCCGTGGTTCGTGGTGCTGGGCGGGCTGACCGCGATCGCGCTGGTCGTGAGCGGACCGCGTCCGGCCCTGATCGCCTTCTTGATGCTGGCCGCCATCGGCGTCATGGGGGTATGGGACCTGGCCATGGATACGGCCTCGCAGGTCGTGGTGGCCACGGCGCTCGCGGTGGCGCTCGGCGTGGTGGTGGGCATCTGGGCGGCGGAGAGCCCGCGTGTGGAGAAGCTGCTGCGGCCGCTGCTCGACACGCTGCAGACGCTGCCGCAGCTGGTCTACATCATCCCGTTCATCTACCTGATGCCGGTTTCGCGCGTGCCGGGCGTGGTGGCGTCGGTGTTGTACGCGGTCCCGGTCGTGATCAGGCTGGTCACGTCGGGCCTGCGGGGCGTGCCGGCGGATGCGGTGGAGGCGGCCTCGGCGTTCGGCGCCTCGCGGAGGCAGGTGCTCGCGAAGGTCAAGCTGCCGCTCGCCCGCGACAGCATCATGCTCGGGAGTCAACCAGGGCATCATTCTCGTCCTGGCCGTCGTGGTGATCGGCGGGCTCGTCGGCTCCGGGGCGCTCGGCGACGAGATCGCGCGCGGCCTGCAGCGCAACGAGTTCGGCGCAGGGGTGGTGGCGTCGCTGGCGATCCTCGCGCTCGGCATCGCGCTCGACCGGGTCACCCAGGGGCGGCGAGCGGCGCGAGAGCGGCGCAGCGGCCGCGGGCCCGGAGGAGGCTGGACGCTACGGAGACGTCGACTTCAACTATGAGGAGGGAGTGCTTGATGAGGGAGTGGAGGAAAACGCGCAGCAAGCGCGTGTGGATCGTCGCGCTGACGGTCGCGCTGGCGCTGTTCATCGCGGCGTGCGGCGAGGAGAAGGAGGAGGAGCCGCGGCGGGGGCGGCGATCAGAGCGCCTCCAGCGGCGGCGGCAAGGACTGCGGCAAGGTCGTGCTCAACGAGCAGGCCTGGTCCGGCTCGACTGCAAATACCTATATCGCCAAGGCCGTGCTCGAGGACGAGCTGGGCTGCGAGGTCGAGATCACGAAGATCACCGAGATCCCGGCCTTCCAGGCGATGGCCGACGGCAAGACCGACGCGGTGCTCGAGGACTGGCAGCACGTCGACGAGTACAAGAAGTACGTGGACCAGCAGGGCAGCGTCGTCAAGGGCGGGCCCCTGGGCGTGATCGGGCACATCGGCTGGTTCATCCCTCAGTACCTGATGGACGAGCACCCGGAGTTCAAGTCCTGGAAGGGCCTGAAGGGGAAGGAAGACCTGTTCGCGACCCCGGACACGGGTGACCAGGGCCAGTTCCTCGGAGGCGACCCGTCCTACGTCCAGAAGGACAAGGAGCTGATCGAGGCGCTCGACCTCAACCTCAAGCACGTGACCGCGGGTGCCGAGCCGGCCCAGGTCGCGCGCTGGAGCCAGGCCTACAAGCAGAAGGAGCCGGTGCTCTTCTACTGGTACACGCCCCAGTACCTCAACCAGCAGTACGACCTCGCCGAGGTCAAGCTGCCGCCCATCTTCAAGGGCTGCAAAGAGGACGCCAAGGCAGGTGGCGACCCCGAGCAGTACAAGTGCGAGTACATCGAGAACCACATCCAGAAGCTCTTCAGCAAGAAGTTCGCCGACAGCGGCTCGCCCGCCTACCCGGTGCTGAAGCGGATGAAGCTCACGAACACAGACCAGGAGGCGGTCGCCAAGGCAATTGCCGGCGACAAGCAGGATCCCGAGCAGGCAGGCCAGGACTGGGTGAAGGAAAACCAGGACAAGGTGCAGCAGTGGCTGGGCAGCAGCTGAGCCACCGCGCCTGACGACGTCGCTGTGTGAGAGAGCCCCGCCCCGGCGGGGCTCTCCGCATTAGGAGCCGGCGTCCGCCGCGACCTCCTGCTTCGGCGTCTCCTTCTCGGGGTCGACGAACGGCTTCGGCACCACCACGGCGCCGACCGTCTCGTCGGGCTTCTCGATCTCGTACTCGGTGCCCAGCTCGGACTGCTCGGTCGGCACCATCGCGTAGCCGATGTTCTTCTCGAGCCGCGGCGACCAGCAGGCCGAGGTCACCTCTCCGATCCGCTTGCCGTCCTTGTGCACGGGAAACACGTCGATCATCGAGCCGTCGTTGAATGACCCCAAGTTGGCCCCCTCGATCTCGACGCCGATGAGCTGGCGCTTGGGGCCCTCCAGCTTGATCTGGTGCAGGGCGTCCTTGCCGATGAAGTCGGCTCCTTGCTCGAGATCGACCATCCAGTCGTATCCCATCCCGACCTCGTAGGGATTCGTGTCGAACCACATGTCGCATCCGAGCGCGAGGATGCCGCCCTCGATGCGGCGGATGTGGCAGGGGCCGATCACCGCGAGGTCGTGCGGCTTGCCCGCCTCGAGCACGGCGTCCCACAGCCGGGTGCCGTTCTTGCTCGCCTCGTACAGGTAGATCTCGTAGCCCAGCTCGGCGGTGTAGCCGGTGCGCGAGACGAGCACCCGCATCCCCTCGACCTCGAACGGCCGCACGAAGTAGTAGGGGATCTCCAGGATCTCGTCGCCGAACAGGTCGACCATCACGTCCTTCGACTTCGGCCCCTGCACCTGCACCGGCCCGACGTCGATCTCCTTCACCGTCACGTCGTAGTCGTTGCCGTAGGCCACGCCGCGGGCCCAAAGCTCCACGTCGCTGTCGGCGAGCGAGAGCCAGAAGCGGTTCTCCTCCACGCGCAGCAGCACCGGGTCGTTGATGATGCCGCCGTCCGGGAGGGTGTTGAACACGTACTTGCACTGGCCGACCTGGCACTTGTTCAGGTCGCGCGCAACGAGCAGGTTGGTGAAGTCGAACGCGTCGGGGCCGCTGATCTCGATCTGGCGCTCGGCACCCCCGACGTCCCACAGCGTCACGCCGTTCAAGAGCTGCCAGTACTCCTCCACCGGGTCGCCGTAGTGCCGTGGGTGGTAGTGGTGGTTGTAGGTGCTGTACAGCTTCGGCCCGTGCCGCCGCGACGCGTAGAAGTACGGCGACTTCTTGAGGCGGGTGTAGAGCAGGACTCCTGGAATGTCGTTTGTCTGGGCCACGGTGCGCCTCCTGGTTACGGTCGGGTCAGCCGGTCGACGAGCTGCTGCCGCCAGCGCTCGGTGTGCTCGAGATCGTTGAAGGTATAGACGTGCAGGCCTGCGATCCGGGCGGCCGGATCGGCGAAGGACGGGGCCAGTTGCCGGAGCAGCTTGGTCGGGGTGTGACGCCGGGGAAGAAGCATTCGCCGGAAGAAGCCTCCATGTGCCCTGAGGAAGCGGGCCGACTGGCCCAGGCCGATCTTCCTGGAGATGCTCAGCAGCCTGCGATTGTCCACGACGCCGGGCACGCCGATCCAGATCGGCAGGAAGGTGCCCCGGGCACGGACCCGGCGGACCCACGTCGCGATCACGTCCGCGTCGAAGCAGATCTGGCTGACGATGTAGGTCGCCATCGGCTCCTTCTCGAACATCGCGTCGATGGTGTCCTGGTCGCTGATGAAGTGGTGGCTCTCGGGGTACCCGGCGACCCCGACCTCCTTGAAGCGGGCGTGCCGCTCGCCGATTGCCGACAGCAGACCCGCCGCGCCCGAGAACTCGCCGGTCGCCTGAGGCGCATCCCCGGCGATCACGAAAATCTCCCGCACGTTCGCCGCGTCAAGCCGGCGGATCATCTCGTCGAGGTGCGACCGGTCGCGCACGAGCCGGGCCGAAAGATGGGGGACCACCGCGTAGCCGTCGCGGCTCAGGTCCTCGGCCAGGTCGAGGGTGGCGTCCAGGCCCTTCGTCGGCGAGGCGGTGATCGTGAGCTTGACCTCCCGCGGCACGTGCGCGCGCACCGCGTCGGCAACGCCGTCCAGCGGCAGCATCTCGTAGCGCGGCCTCCGCAGCGCGTCGGCCAGCGACCGCTCGGCCTTCTGCCCGGTGCCGGATGAGCTGCGTTCGGGGGATCCGATCAGGCTCATCCCCGGCTGGTGGTCGCCCCTGGTCCGGGCTGATATGTGAGCAGCGCGAAATGGCTCAGGCCTCGTATCATGGCGAGGCGGCTCCAGTGGGCAGCCGGCCGTCCGAGAGCGATATCGCTTGGCGCACAGGTCTGAAATATCACGACAGGACGGCGGCGGTCAACCCGACCCCCCCCACGCGTCGGGCCCGCCGGCCCGGCGGCTGATCGCCGATCGGGCCTACTTCGAGGTTCGCGACCAGATCGTGACCCTGAAACTGCCGCCGGGCACGGCCCTAATCGAGGATCAGCTGATGACGGAGCTCGGGATCGGGCGCACCCCGCTGCGCGAGGCGATCAAGCGGCTGGCGCTGGAGAACCTGGTGGAGGTCCGTCCGCGCCGGGGCACCTACGTCACCGAGGTCAATGTCGCGGACATCGTGCACATCACCGAAGTCCGGGCCGATCTCGAGGGTCACGCCGCTCAACTCGCCGCGATGCGCATGGAGAACGAGGGTCGCGCCCGCGCAGAAGCCCTGCTCACCGAGCTGGAGCGGCTCGACCCGGAGGACAGCGAGACGCTCATGCGTATCGACGAGAGCGTCCATCGGCTCGCCTGGGAGGCGGCCGGCAACCCCTACCTCCTCGACACCCTCGAGGGCTATTTCGCCCTCTCGCTGCGTATCTGGTACCTGGTGATCGACCGCGTGCCGGGCCTCTGGACCGCGGTTCACGACCAGCGCGAGATGCTGCAGGCCCTGCTCACTCGCGACGCGCCACGGGCCCGCGAGCTCATGCACGAGCACATCCTCGCCTTCCAGCGTGAGATCGTGGCCGCATTCACGCGCCGGGACTCGCTACAAGTGTGATATATCAGGCTCTCGAGGCGAGGTGACAAATGGTTGATCAACCCGAACCAGTGAGGTCTCTTCCGGGCGCGGCGCGCGCGGTCGTGATCGGGGCCGGCATCGTCGGCAACAGCCTCGTGCACCACCTCGCCCGGCTGGGCTGGCGCGACCTGGTGTTGATCGACAAGGGGCCGCTGCCGAACCCCGGCGGCTCGACCGGGCACGCGTCCAACTTCATCTATCCCGTCGACCACTCGCGGGAGATGACCCTGCTGACGGCGGACAGCATCAAGCAGTACTCCGAGCTGGATGTGCTCACCATCTGCGGCGGGGTCGAGGTGGCCCGCACCGAGGAGCGCATGCAGGAGCTCCAGCGGCGGATGTCCTCCGCAGGCTCGTGGGGAGTCGACGCGGTCTCGCTCCTGACCCCCGACGAGGTCAAGGAGCTCGTGCCCTTCATCGACGAGAAGGTGATCGTCGGCGGTTTCTACTCGCCGGGCGTGGGGGTGGCCGACTCGCTGCGGGCGGGCACGCTCATGCGCGAGCAGGCCCAGGAGCTCGGCGCGCTCACCGTGTCGGCCAACACGGAGGTGCTGGGCATCGACGTCGAGGCCGGACGGGTAACGGGCCTTCGCACCAGCCGGGGCGACATCGCGACCGACGTGGTCGTTATCTGCTGCGGCGTCTGGAGCCCCCGGCTGGCGCGCATGGCGGGGGCGTCGATCCCTCTGACGCCGGCGGTGCACCAGATGATCGACATCGGCCCGGTGCCCCGCTTTGCGGATGCCAAGAGCGCCATCGACTTCCCGATCGTCCGGGACATGGACACGAACATGTACGAGCGGCAGGACGGGACGGGGCTCGAGGTGGGCTCGTACGCGCATCGCCCGATCCTCCACGACCCCGACGACATTCCCTCCGTGGAGGAGGCCGCGCTTTCGCCCACCGAGTTTCCCTTCACCGAGAGCGACTTCGTGCAGCAGATGGAGCACGCGCTGGAGCTGATGCCGGAGATCGTGGGGGACGAGTCCGTGGGCATCAAGTACGCGATCAACGGGCTGCTTTCGCTGACCCCGGACAGCATGCCGATCCTCGGTGAGACGCCCGAGGTCGCGGGGCTCTGGTCGGGAGCGGCGGTGTGGGTCAAGGAGGGTCCGGGTGTGGGTCGCGCGCTCGCCGAGTGGATGGTCGATGGCGAGTCCGAGATCGATCTCCAGGCGTCCGATGTCGCCCGCTTCTACGAGCACCAGAAGAGCGTGGCCCACGTCAAGGCCCGCGCCGCCGAGGGCTTCAACAAGACCTATGGGATCGTGCATCCCGGCGAGCAGTGGGCGTCGAACCGCCCCATGCGGCTGTCGCCCTTCTACGAGCGCGAGCGTGAGCTGGACGCGGTGTTCTTCGAGGCCGCCGGCTGGGAGCGCCCGCACTGGTACGCGTCGAACGAGCCGCTGCTCGACGAGTTCGCCGACCAGGTGAACGGCCGCGAGGCCGAGTGGGACTCGCGCTGGTGGTCGCCGATCATCAACGCCGAGCACCTGGCCATGCGCGACCGCGTGGCGATGTTCGACCTCACGGCCTTCTGCGTCTTCGACATCGTCGGCCCTGGCGCGCTCGAGAGCGTGCAGCGGGCGGCGGTTCGCCAGATGGACGTGAAGCTGGGCCGCGTGGTCTACACGCCGGTGCTCGGCCCGGGAGGAGGCTTCCGCTCCGACCTGACCATCATGCGTCTCGGTCACGACCACTTCAGGGTGGTCACCGGCGGCGCGCACGGAATGGCCGACCTCAAGTGGTTCAGCGACCACCTCGCCGAGGACGGAACCGCGCAGATCTTCGACCTCACCTCGAGCTGGTGCACGCTCGGCCTCTGGGGCCCGCGGGCCCGCGAGGTGCTGGCGGGCGTCACCAGTGACGACGTGTCACACGAGGGCTTTCCCTTCGCCACGTGCCGGACCATCGAGGTGGACACCCTGCGCGTGCTCGCCTCGCGCATCTCGTACGTGGGCGACCTGGGCTGGGAGCTCTACGTGCCGATCGAGCAGGGCGCCCGGCTGTGGGACATCGTCTGGGAGGCCGGCCGCCCGCACGGCGTGGTGCCCGCCGGCATCGGCGTGTACGCCACCACCGGCCGGCTCGAGAAGTGCTACCGCGCCTTCGGCTTCGAGCTCGACGGCGAGTACAACGTCGTCGAGGCCGGGATGGCCTGGGGCAAGGTGAAAGAGCAGGACTTCGTGGGCAAGGAGGCTCATGTCCGCCAGCGCGAGGAGGACCCCGCGGCGATCATGTGCACCCTCACGGTGGACGACCACACGTCGAGCAGCGGACAGCAGCGCTACATGCTCGGCGGAGAGCCGGTCCTCACCCGCGACGGCGCGCCGCTCAGCGACCGCAAGGGGCGACGCTCGTTTGTCACCAGCGCCGGCGCCGGCCCATCGGTGGGCAAGCACATACTGCTCTCCTACCTGCCGCCCGAGAACGCGAACGTGGGCGAGGAGCTCTCCGTCCTGTACATGGGCGAGCGCTACCCGGTGACCGTGGAGCGCGCCGATTCCACGCCGCTGTTCGATCCCGACAACGAGCGGGTGAAGGCGGCGGGCGCGGCAGTGACGTGAGGGTTCTGGTCTGTGTCAAGCGCGTGCCGCTCACGGGCGGGCGCATGGTCCTGACGGCCGACGAGCAGGCGATCGAGACGCGTCACCTCGGCTTCACGATCAGCCCGCACGAGGAGTGCGGGGTGGAGGAGGCCGTGAAGATCGTCGAGCAGCACGGCGGCGAGGTGACCGTGCTGACACTCGGCCCGCCCGAGGCCGAGGATCAGGTCCGCGACTCGCTGGCCGCCGGGGCCGACCGCGGCGTCCTGCTGGCCGGCGACGGCGAGGAGTGGGATCCACAGGCCACCGCCGCGGCGATCGTGGCGGCGATCGGGGAGGAGGAAGGGGCCGGCGGCGACTACGACCTGATCGTCTTCGGCAACGAGTCCGCCGACGCGGGCAACTTCCAGGTGGGCATCCGCGTGGCCTACGCGCTCGGGCGGCCGGTGGCCACCGGCCTCAAGGGGCTGTCCGTGGAGGACGGCCGCGTTCGCTGCGAGCAGGAGGTCAGCGGCGGCCGCGATGTCTACTCGCTCCCGCTGCCGGCGGTCGTGACGGTGCTGGAGGGCATCAACCTGCCGCGCTATCCCTCGGTGCCGGCGAAGCTGCGCGCCCGCCAGAAGCAGGTCGAGCAGCGCAGCCCGGAGCGGCCCGCGGCACGGCTGGAGAAGATCCGGCTCGTGGTCCCGGCCGGGCAGGGCAAGCAGGCCGAGATACTGGGCAGCGGCGCCGAGGCGGCCCCGGCGGTACTGGAGGTCATGCGCGATCTGGGGGTGGCCCGGTGACGGTCCTCGTCCTGGTCGAGCACGCCGGCGGAGGGGTCGACGAGCTGTCTCTGCAGTCGCTCACGCTCGCTCGCGAGCTGGCGGGGGAGCAGCCGCTGCACGCGCTGCTGGTTGGCGAGGGCGGACGCGAGGCCGCGGTGGAGCTCGGAGCCCACGGCGTGGGGACCGCCCACGTGGCCGAGGACGAGCGGCTGGCCGCCTACGCCCCGGGCGGCTGGGCGCGGAGCACGGTCGAGCTGATGGAGGGGCTCGAGCCGAGCGCCGTCGTGGCGGCGGGCAGCAACCGCGGCAACGAGGTGCTGAGCCACGTGGCGGCCCGTCTCGACCTTCCCTTCGCGGCGAACTGCACCGCGGTAGGGGGTGACTCGCCGCTCGAGGTGACACGTGTGCGTTGGGGCGGCAGCCTGCTCGAGGAGGCCCGCCTCCACGGCACGCCCGCGCTGCTCACGGTCGCGCCGCACACGGTGGCGGTGGACCCCGCGGCCGGCGCCGACCCGCCGGCCATCGAGGCCTTCGGTCCTGGCCTCGACGACGCCGATCTGCTCGTGCGGGTCACCGAGCACGTCAGCACCGTCACCTCCGGGGTCTCGCTCGCCGACGCCAAGGTGGTCGTGAGCGGCGGGCGCGGCGTGGGCTCAGCGGACGGCTTCGCGATCCTCGAGGAACTGGCGGAGTCACTGGGCGCGGCGGTCGGCTGCTCGCGGGTCGTCACCAGCGCCGGCTGGCGGCCTCACACCGACCAGGTGGGCCAGACCGGCACCAAGGTCTCACCCGACCTCTACATCGCGTGCGGGATCAGCGGCGCCACCCAGCACATCGCGGGCTGCAAGGGCGCGAAGAAGATCCTCGTCATCAACTCCGACGCCGAGGCGCCGATCATGGCGAGCGCCGACTACGCGGTGATCGGCGACCTCGCCGAGATCGTTCCCGCGATCACGGCGGCGATTCGAAAGGGGAGCTCGTAGAGGTCGCGCTCGGAGCGGTCGCGCTGACGGCTGCCCTCGGCCTGAGCGGCTACCTGTTCGGGCGCCGGGCGAAGCTGCTGGTCGGCCTCGTGCGGATGGGCCGCCCGGCCGACCGCTCGGGCAACCTGCCGGCTCGCGCCCGCAACGAGGCCGAGATCGTGCTGGGGCAGCGAAAGCTCCTCCAGCGGCTCGGGCCCGGTCTCATGCACGCGCTGATCTTCTGGGGCTTCCTCGTCCTGTTCCCGACCATCGTCCTGGCGATGATCGGCGCGGTGGACCGCGACGCCACCCTCCCCTGGCTGGGCCACCAGGGCTGGTTCGCGCTGCTGGTGGACGTGTTCTGCGTGCTCGTTCTGGTCGGGGTGCTGGCGGCTCTTGGAATCCGCAAGCTGCAGCGCCCCGCCCGCTTCCAGGGCAGCCACCTCGGGGAGGCCGACCTCATCCTCGCGCTGATCGCCGGCATCGTCACCACCCTCCTGCTCTGGCACGCGACCCGCATCGCGCTGGGCATCAACGAGTGGCCCGCCGCCTGGTCGCCGGTGTCCGACGCCCTCTCGGGTCTGTTCGGCGACGACTCCGTGACTGAGGTGCTGGAACGGGTCTTCGTCTGGGCCCACGTCCTGATCATCCTCAGCTTCCTCGTCTACCTGCCCTATTCCAAGCACCTCCACATCGCCACCGCGGCGGTGAACGTGTTCTTCGGCAGCACGGCCCCTGGTGGGCACATCGAGCCGCTGCGCTTCGACGTTCCGGACGACGAGATGCGTTTCGGAGCCGGGACCGTGTCCGACCTGACGTGGAAGCAGACGCTCGACACCTTCTCCTGCACCGAGTGCGGGCGCTGTCAGGACGTGTGCCCGGCCTGGGCCACGGACAAGGAGCTCTCACCGAAGCTGCTGATCATGGCCCTGCGCGACCAGGTGTTCGAGGAAGGGCCACCGCTGCTCCGCGGGGCCGAGGGCTTCGAGCCCGACCCGCTGGTGCCGAACGCGGTGACCGACAACGTGGTCTGGGACTGCGTGACCTGCGGCGCCTGCGTACGCGAGTGCCCGGTGTCCATCGAGCACGTCGACCACATAGTGGACCTGCGCCGTCACCTCGTGATGATGGAGTCGCGCTTCCCTTCCGAGGCCGAGCCGATGCTGCGCGACGTGGAGCGTGCCGGCAACCCCTGGGGCAAGCCCCAGACCGAGCGCGCAGATTGGGCAGAGCGGCTCGGCGTGCGCGTGCTGGAGCCCGGCGACCCGGCGCCCGAGGTGCTCTACTGGGTGGGTTGCGCGGCGTCGTTCGACGAGCGCGCCCGCACCGCGGCGGAGTCGACCGCCAAGCTCCTGAAGGCGGCCGGAGTGGACTTCGCGATCCTCGGCCCGCGCGAGTCCTGCACCGGAGACCCGGCGCGGCGCATGGGGAACGAGTACCTGTTCCAGTCCTACGCCGAACAGAACGTGGCCACGCTCAATGAGACCGGGGTGACGAAGATCGTGGCCAGCTGCCCGCACTGCTTCAACACGATCGGCAACGAGTACCCCGACTTCGGCGGCAGCTACGAGGTCGTCCACCACACGGAGCTGCTGGCGGAGCTCGTGCGCGACGGACGGCTCGAGCCGAACGCCGACGGCCGCGCCATCACCTACCACGACTCCTGCTATCTCGCGCGCCACAACGACGTGACGGCCGACCCTCGCGAGCTGGTTGCCGCGGTGGGAGAGCCGGTCGAGATGGAGAAGAGCGCCAAGCGCACCTTCTGCTGCGGCGCCGGCGGCGCCCACATGTGGATGGAGGAGCGGGGCGGGAAGATCAACGAGGAGCGCGCCCGCCAGGCGGCCGAGACCGGCGCCGACACGCTGGCCGTCGCCTGCCCCTTCTGCACCGTGATGCTGGACGACGGCGTGCGCCAGCGCGGGGACGACATGCGGGTGGTGGACCTGTCGACGCTGCTGGCCGAGTCGCTGGACTGAGCGGCCGCCGCTAAGGAAGCTCGGGCAGCGACTCCAGCCAGGCGCTGCGGCCGCCCTCGGCGTCCCACACCACCGGGAAGTAGGACTCGTCCAGCGAGAGGTCGCCCCGGCGGCGGTAGCGCGAGTAGATGAGGTCGGTCTCGGTCGGGTGGAAACGGGTCTCCTCGGGGACAAGGTGCGACACGAGCGCCCGCCGCTCGCGCGTGGCCTCGTTGGGCCCGGATCCGTGGAAGGTCAGCGAATGGTGGAAGGAGCAGCCGCCGGCCTTGACCTCCACGGGCACGCGCTCGGGCTCCACGCCTCCGGGGGTCGCGGCGGCCACCGGGGCCAGCCAGTCCTCGGGGGCATGAAAGCTGCCGCGATCCGGGGGCACGCGCGGCCAGCGGTGTGAGCCGGGCACGTACTCGATCGTGCCGCCCTGCGCCTGGGTGTCGTCCAGAGCGACCCAGCAGGTGATCATCTCGGGCGGGACGAGGTAGCCGGCGTAGGAGCCGTCCTGGTGCATGCCCAGCGAGCGGGCCCCGGGCGGCTTCCAGAGGCAGTTGTCCTGAAGCATGCGCGTGCCGCGGTAGCCCATCAGCTGCGCGGCCAGGCGGCCTGTGCGCTCGCTCAGGACCTGGGCGGCGATCACGTCGTCCGAGCGCCAGCCGTTGCAGATCTGCCGGGTCACGTCCTCCGGGTCGCGCCCGGCCTTCCAGTTGACCTCGTCGGGCGCGATGCCGGTCGCGTACTCACCGTCGAACAGGGCGGCGAAGCGCTCCCGCAGCGCCTCAATCGCAGCGGGCGAGAGAAGCCCCTCCTCGACGATGAGAAAGCCATCGCGCCGGAAGCTCTCCACCTGCTCGTCGGTGAAGCGTTCGAGGACGGTCGCGGTCGCCATCGCCCCTGAGGGTAACGAGGTCTAGGATCGCGGCCGTGGCCGGTCTTTCCGAGCAGCCTCTCGACCAGTTTCTCGAGGAGGTGGCCCGCCCGCGTCCCGCGCCCGGGGGCGGCTCGTCGAGCGCGGTGACCGTGGCGCTCGCCGCTGCCCTGGTGGAGATGGTGGCCGGAATCGTGGAGGGCGACTCCGGCCGGGTGAGCCGGGCGCGCTCGCTCCGGGCCACCGCCCTCGACCTGGCCGAGCGCGACCTGACCTCCTACGAGCGGGTGCTCGAGGCACAGCGCGTGCCGGGGGACGACCCGGAACGCGGGCGGCGGCTCGACGACGCGCTGGAGGAGGCCAGCCGGCCGCCGGCCGAGATCGCGGAGGCGGCGGCGGAGACGGCCGAGCTGGGAGCAGCGTTCGTCAACGCGGCCAACCCCAGCGTCCGTGGCGACGCGCTCTCCGCCTGCCTGCTGGCCGAGGCGGCCACCGCGGCCGCCGCGGCGCTCGTGGAGATCAACCTCGAGCGCCGGCCCGATCATCCCTTGCGCGAGCGGGCTCGAGAGGCCCGCCGGCGGGCGGGCGAGGCCCGCGCGCACGATTAGTCACCAGCTCCCGTAGACGGACGCCGGTCTCGAACCGGGCGCGCCGCCCGCCCGGCGGCAGGGCGGCTCGCAGCCCCTGAACCGAGGAGCTGAGCAGGACCTCGTCCGCGGCGGCCAGCCGCTCGAGCGACAACGGCTCCTCCCGGGTCTCCAGGCCCAGAGCCGGCGCGACGGCCAGGATCCGGGCGCGGACGGTTCCGCCGAGCAGGCGCCCGTCGAGCGGCGGGGTGGTGAGCGTCCTGCCTTCCACCACGAACACGTTGGCCCAGGCCGCCTCGAGCACATCGCCGTCCAGGTCGATCAGCAGTGGCACGCCCCCGGTCCGGCGCTCGAGCTCGGCCAGGAGCCGCCGGTCACGCCACTTGTGCTCGCCCAGCCCTCCGGGCAGCAGAGCCGCGGCCAGGCTCACCGGCCCGTCCTGCGCCTCCACGGTGAGGGCGGTGCTCTCCACCTCCACAGTCGCGACCCGGCCGGGGCCGGGGGACATGAGCACCCGTAGCCGGTGCCGGCCGCCGGCCCGAGAGGCCCACCGAACCCGGTCCGGCAGGTCGTCGGGCAGCTCCTGCCCGTAGAGCGACTCCACGCTGCGGGCGAGGCGGGAGAGGTGCGCGTCGGCGTCCACCGGCTCGCCATCGCGCGCGAGCAGGGTCTCGAAGACACCCTGTGCGGGGTCGGGGCGCTCGGCCACGCCGGCGAGCGCCCGCGGGCCGGCGGCGCGGATAGGGGCCCGGGCCGGCCCGGCCAGCGAGGCGCCGACGGCAGCCATGAGCGGCCGCGCCTTCAGCAGGCACTCCTCGAGCTCGCGCTGGGGCTCCGAGTCGGCCACGATGCCGCCACCGGCTCCCAGCCACACGCGCTCTCCTCGTGTCTCGAGCGTCCGAATAGCCACGTTGAGTTCCATCCCCGCGAGCGGGCTGGCGTATCCGATCGCGCCGGTGTAGGCCTCGCGGCCGCTGGCCTCGAGCTCGGCGATGACCCGCATGGATTGGATCTTCGGCGCGCCGGTCACCGAGCCGGGCGGAAAGCTGGCCCGCACGACGTCGCCGTCCCCGACCTCCGGGCGCAGGGTGCCGGTGACGGTCGACACGAGGTGCCATACGCCGGGTGCCGGACGCGGCTCGTACAGGGCGGGTACCTGCACCGAGCCGTATTCGCAGACCCGCCCCAGGTCGTTGCGCATCAGATCCACGATCATCACGTTCTCGGCCCGGTCCTTCGCCGAGGCCGCGAGCGCGGTGGGGGCGCTCGCCCCGCGCGGCGCGGTGCCCTTGATCGGCTCGCTGGTCACCTGCCGGCCGCGGCGGCGCAGGAACAGCTCCGGGGAGAGGCTGCACAGCGCCCCCCACGGCCCCGCCACCAGCGCCCCGTGACGCGGGCTCAGCGCGCCCGCGCCGCGCGCGTACAGGTCTACCGGGTCGCCCTTCCAGCGCCCCTCGAGGCGGAGGCAGATATTCGCCTGGAAGATCTCGCCCGCGGCTATGCGCTCCCGGCAGGCCTCCACCGCCGCCAGGTGCCCGGCGGCCCCTGGGGGTGTGGGTGCGAGCGGCCCCACCCGCACGGTCCGTGCCCGCACGCCCCGTGCCAGCCGGTCGCGCAGCTCGTTGAGTCGCCGCCGCAGCTCCGCGTCGCGAGGCTCGCTCCACAGCGCCTCGAACCACCAGCGCCCGGCAGCGTCCAAGCGGAGCAGATGGTCGTAGAAAGCGAGTGCGAACGGGGGCAGCAACACGGGCCGGGGCGGAGGCGGTGGCACGGGCTCCAGCCGCGCCCCGAGGCCGTAGCCCAGATAGCCGAACCAGCCTCCGCCGACCATGTCCTCGGTTGCGCCGGTGACAGGCGGCTGGCGATCGAACAGAGCAAAGGGGTCCGCATCGGGCTTCGCCACCTCCACCGGCTCTGAGCCCGCGAGCGCCCCACCTCCCGCCCAGCCCCCGCTCAGCGCAAACGGGTGGGCATCATCGCGGAGCAGCAGGCAGGCGTCCGTGGCGGACACCGAGCCCTCGAGCGGAACCCGGACCGCGCGAACCATGCCGTCCAGCGGCACGACCTAGCCTCCCGCGTCCGCGGCCAGAAAGGCCACCCGGTCGCCCGCGGCCAGCGGGAGCTCGGAATGGCTGCTGATCGGGTCCCCGTTCAGGGCCGCCATCACATGGCGGTCGAGCGTGACGCCCGCGGCCTCCGCGGCGGCGCCCAGGCTGGCTGCCCGGACCGACAGCGGGGCGCGGTCTTCGGCCGGCGCCAGGGTGCCCAAGCGCTGGACGGTCACCGCCGGGGCGGCTTGGCGGCGGGCGCGCTCGTACTCGTCCGGATCGTTGACGTTGAGCAGCGAGAGCAGCTCGGGATCGGCCGCGGCGAGCCGCGGATCGGCCAGCAGTTCTTCCTCGTCGAGCTCGTTCACGCGGCAGAGCTCCAACAGAGAGGTAGTCCTCAACCGGTCCTGTGCGATCAGCTCCGCGACCGCCGGAAGCAGTGCGGTCCGATAGGCGGCGGCGAGGGGATGGCGAAAGCCGTCGGCAACGGGAAGGACCACGTCCACATCCTCCCGCTCCGCGACCGCGAGTACCCGCCCGACGAATGCCGGATGCAGCAGCGGCACGTCGGTGGATGACACGTACGCCCAATCGGCATCGGGCGCCGCGGCGGCAAGACCGGCGGCGAGACCCTGCAACGGGCCCCTTCCCTCGCGAGCGTCCTCGGCGACGCTTGCGCCCGGGGGCAGATCGGGCAGCTCCTGGCCGGGGGCGCCGACCACGATCACCGGGCCGCGGACGGCCCGGCCGACGATCCCCGCCACCCGGTGCAGAAGCGTGGACCCGTGCCACTCGAGAGCCGCCTTGGGGCGTCCCATCCGGGTCGAGTGCCCGCCGGCCAGGACGATGCCCGCGGTCGGCGCGCCCGACTCTTCCCCCCGTGCAGTCTGGACCCGCGAGCGGGCGGAAGCGCGAATGTCCTCCTTCGGGCGCATGCCTGCCGCAGGTCCGATTGTACTTAGCGGTCAGTCCCGGATTTCGGCTCTCACCGGGTCAGGCAGGTCACCGCGAGCCAGCGTCCGGGCCGGTCGGTGCGCTGCAGCGGAAAGGCCAGCGCGCCGTTCACCGCCCACAGCTCGGTTTGACGATCGCTCACCGTCCACGCGGGCGGCCAGCGGGTTACGTCGGAGTCCTCGAGCGCGGCGACCAGGGCCTCGGCCACCGCGGCCGCCCCGCGCTCACTGACCGGGCGGCGCTGGCGGAAGCGGACCACGCAGTGGTGGGAGGGGACGATCTCCCGCACCTCTGGATGATCGAGACGAGCGACGCGCTGCACGGAGGCGTGCAACGCTACCCGGGAGCGGAGTAATGGAGGAAAGCGATGGACGAGGACGAGGTCGTCATCACAGCCCGCGAGAACGGGCCCTACAAGGTCACCGGTCCGGTGAAGGTGATCGACGCGGACGGCACCGAGTACGACCTGTCGACCAAGGGCAAGGCGCTCGCGCTCTGCCGCTGCGGCGGCTCCACGACGAAGCCGTTCTGCGACGGGACCCACTCGCGGAAGGGGTTCGAGGCAGCCGAGCGGGCGGTCAGGGAATCCGGCTAGGACACGGTCGCCGGCTCACGCGCCTCGGGGGCCGGCGGCCGCGCCTCGCCCGTCGCCCGGGCGGCAAACCGCATCAGCGCCGGCGCGCTCGGCCGGGGCTGGAGGGCGAGCGCCGGGGGTTCGTGCTCGGCGATCCACGCGGCCAGGATGCGCACCTCGTCCACCTCGGTCGCGGGCACGACCGTCCGGCCGGGTGAGCGGGACAGCGCCGCCTCGGTGCGCTCCGCGAGCTCGGAGTGTGCGGGCAGCGGGCCCCAGTCCACCAGCCGACCCTGCACTATCCAGAAGGCGTCGAGTCGCCCCTTGACCGGGTGGCGCGCCAGCACCAGGCGCGGAGCGGCGTGCGTGGCCCGCAGCACTCCCTCGAGGCGTTCCACGACCCAGGCCAGCCGGTCCCGGCGCCGAAGCAGGGCGGCGGCGCGCTCGTAGCGCGCAGCGGCTGCGGCCTCGCGCATGCGCCGGTCGATCTCCGCGACCAGCGCCTCGCCCGCTCCCGGCTCCTCGAAGTGGGCGAGCGCGGCGTCCACCTGGCGCCGGTATGCGTTGGGATCGAGATCGCCGAGGCAGGGGGAGACGCAGCGGCCCATCTGGCCGTAGGCCGACGGGTGCTCGCGCAGTTTCAGCTTGCGGCCGCAGTGGCGCAGGCGATAGAGCGACGTGAGCTGGTCGGCGAGCTCACGCGCCAGGGTCCGGCTTCCGAGCGGCCCGACGTTCACGGCGTGGCCGGGGGCGGGCTCGGCGGCCACCTCGAGCACCGGGTAGGGGATGTCGAGCCGACAACGCAGGTAGCAGTAGCGGTCGGTGCGCTTCAGCTTCTTGTTCCCGGCCGGCTTCCACGACTTGATCAGCCGGTTCTCCAGCACCAGCGCTCCCAGCTCGGAGTTGGTGGGCCGGTAGTCGACGATGGCCGCCCGCTCCGTCCACCCGGCGGGGGCGCAGAAGTGCGCCCGCGCCCTGCTGCGCAGCGACACGGACTTCCCCACGTACAGGGGCTTTCCCCGCTCGTCGCGGAACACGTACACGCCCGGGTCGTCCGGCAGCGTGGACAGGTCCGGCCGCTCCGACGGCGGGATCCGCTCGGCCGGCTCGGTCTTGCGGGCGCGACGCCGGGAACGAAGCAGGTCGAGCGCCTCGCCGATCGTCATGGCGTTCGCGCAGAGCTTCGGAAACAGCGCACAGAACACGTGCGCGCACGTGAGGGCATCGGGCAGCGCCCGGTGGACCTCGCGCACCTCGATGCCGAGTGCGTCGGCCAGGGAGGCGAGCCCCCGCCGGGTCACGAGCGGGGCGAACCGCCGTGCGAGCTGCACGGTGCACAGCACCGGAGGCTTGGGCCACGGCAGCGCGGCGCGTTCGAAAGCCTGCCGCAGCACCCCGCGGTCGAAGTGGGCGTTGTGGGCGATAAGCACCCTGCCATCCAGCAGCTCCCCGACGTCCGGCAGCACCTCGCCGGCCGGCGGTGCGCCGTCGACCATCCCCTGGGTGATGCCGGTGAAGCGCTGGATACCTCGCGACAAAGGCCGCTCCACACTGACCAGCGAGTCGAAGGTCTCGTGAAGCTCTCCTCCTCCCACGAGGACGGCCCCCACCTCGGTCAGCTCGCACAGGTCACCCCCGAGCCCGTTGGTCTCGGTGTCCACGGCCACGAACTCGGCGGACGCCAGCGGCTGGTCGAGCAGCTTCACGGGGGAGCGATGGAACCCCCCTGATCGGACGGACTGGGGGATGGCTTGCGCATCGAACCTATGTTCGCATCCCCGCCGGACGGGAAGGGGGGTTCAGCGGCCGCGCATCGACCAGCGAGTCGTATCGCGTACGTCGATGAACGATCGCGAGACCCGGCACGAGAAGACGGGGGGGCCGGCGGTGAACTGCAGGCGCACGCCGACAACCAGGCTGGCGGGCTTGTGGTGATAGCGGATCGTCCAGCCCTGACGGCGATCCGCCCGGAACGGACCCACGATCGTTCGCTTCGGTGCCGGAGCGGGGTCCACCCGGCGGTGGCGCCAGATCCTCCTGCCGTCGGACACGAGCCCGACGTAGACCGTGGCCCCGGCTTTGGGGAGACGGAGCAGTGTGGAAAAGCGCTTCTCCCTGTCGCACCGCCACGTGAGGGCACCGACGTGGGGCAGACGGGCGATCAGGCCCGAATAGGCGGTCTCCCGCGTCGGCGGACCGTCCGCGGTCGCGGCAGCCGCCACGCCCGCCGCGGCAATCACCGCCGCCACGAGCCATCCGAAACGGCTCATCGCCTTGACGTACGGCCTGGCTTCGGGCAGAGGTCCGCAAGCGGGGCGAGGTCGTCCGCCCCGCGCCTTAGCTTCGACGTATGGCCCCATCAGCCACCGTCTTCGCCTGCTCCGCCTGCGGGCACGAGAGCCCGAAGTGGCATGGGCGCTGCCCGGGATGCGGCGAGTGGAACACGATGGTGGAGGAGGCACGCGCGCGAGCCGCGTCCGGCGGCGGCCGGGGCCCGCGGGGACGCAAGGGCCCGCGGCCGCTCGCACCGGTGCCGCTGGGGCAGGTCAAGGCGCCCAGGGTCGAGCGCCTAGGCACCGGAATCGGCGAGCTGGACCGGGTGCTGGGCGGCGGGCTGGTGCCCGGATCGATGGTTCTGATCGGCGGCTCGCCCGGGATCGGGAAGTCGACCCTGACCACCGGCGCGCTCGGCAACCTTGCCGCAGCCGGGCGGGCCACTCTGTACGTGTCGGGCGAGGAGTCCGCGGCGCAGGTGAAGCTCCGTGCCCAGCGGCTCGGCGAGGCCGCCCTGAGCGTGCCCATCGTGGCCGAGACCGACCTCGACACCGTGCTGGCCACCGTCGACTCGGAACGGCCCGAGGTGTGCGTGATCGACTCGGTTCAGGTGCTGCACGACCCGGCTCTGTCGGGCGGCCCGGGATCAGTCGGCCAGGTGCGCGAGGTGGCCGGCCGGCTGATGAGGCTGGCCAAGGAGCGGCAGATCGCGGTCCTCCTCGTCGGGCACGTGACCAAGGAGGGCGCGATCGCGGGCCCGCGCGTCCTGGAGCACCTCGTCGACTGTGTGCTGAGCTTCGAAGGCGAGCGCGAGCGTACGTACCGCACCCTGCGCGCGCTCAAGAACCGCTTCGGCTCCACCAACGAGGTCGGCGTCTTCGAGATGCGCGAACAGGGCCTGATGGAGGTGGAGGACGCAAGCGCCCGGTTCGTGACCGAGGCCACGCGGGCCCCTGGCTCGGTGGTGCTCTGCGCGATGGAGGGCTCGCGACCCCTGCTGGTGGAGGTCCAGGCGCTGGTGGCTCCGAGTGAGCTGCAGCCCCCGCGGCGGGTGGCGAACGGCGTGGACCGCAACCGCCTGGCGCTGGTTCTGGCGGTGCTGGCTCGCCACGCGGGAGTGAGCCTCGGGGGCAGCGACGTGTTCGTCTCGGTCGCGGGAGGCATTCGGGTGGAGGAGCCAGGCGCCGACCTGGCGATCGCCCTGGCGCTGGCCTCGGCGGCCAAGGGCATCTCCCTGGGCGAACGGGCCCCCCTCGCGGCCTTCGGCGAGCTCGGGCTCACCGGCGAGCTGCGCCACGTGGGGCACCCCGAACGCCGGCTCGCGGAGGCCGCGAAGTTCGGCCTTACCGACGTGGCCCGGCCCGGCGCAGGTGGCGCCCAGACCGTCCGCCAGGCCCTGACCGGCGCGCTGGGCGGGGCGCGCAGAACGGAGGCCGCCTGAGCGCCGGGACACGAGTGCGCCGCGATACCCGGGTGGGCCAGGCCCCGCCGCCGCTGCGCTGAGACGTAGCCACGCCGCGGCCGCTGCCGGGCGCTGAGACGGGAGGCGGAGCCCACGGCACAGCCGTTCCCGCGCCGTCGGGACCGGATTCCGCTGCACAAAGCCCAAAACGACGCAGCTTGCGGTCCTTTCACGTATCATCGGTGGCCATGCCGTACGCCGGGGACGACGTCGCAGAGCTCGAAGCCCGGCAGGAACCGAGGCTTGTTCGAGCTCTGGAGATGGTGGCCCCGGGCACGGCCGTGCGCGAAGGCCTCGACAACATCGTCCAGGGCGGAACCGGGGCCCTGATCTGTATCGGGGAGTCCGAGGAGCTGAGCTTCCTGCTGTCGGGCGGCGTGAAGCTGGACGTCGACTACACCCCCGCTCTGCTCTACCAGCTGGCCAAGATGGACGGATCGATCTTGCTGGCCTCCAACGGGACGAAGATCCTGTGGGCGAACGTGCAGCTGATGCCGGATCCGACGATCCTGTCGCTGGAGACGGGCACCCGCCACCGCACCGCCGAGCGGGTCTCCAAGCAGACCGACGCGCTGGTGATCGCCATCTCGGCCAGCCGCAGCGTGGTATCGCTCTACCTCGACGGCGCCAAGTACATCCTCGAGGACATTCCGGTGGTGCTGGCGAAGGCCAACCAGGCGCTGGCCACGCTCGACAAGTACCGCAGCCGCCTGGACCAGGTATCAACGCGCCTGACCGCCCTCGAGTTCGAGGGCGGCGTGACCCTGCACGACGTGCTCACGGTGCTGCAGCGCGCCGAGCTGGTCACGCGCATGGCTGTCGAGATCGAGCGTTACATCGTCGAGCTCGGCGCCGAGGGGCGACTGATCGAGATGCAGCTGGAGGAGACCATGGTCGGCGTGGCCGCCGACAAGTCGGCTCTAGTGCGCGACTACATCGTCGAGCCCTCCGACGAAGGCTTCGCCATGGTCCTCGACTCGCTGGCCCGCCTGCCGCATCAGGACTTGCTCGACTTCGGCCGCCTGGCCGAGCTTCTCGGCCACGACCGGAAGCTGAACACCCTCGACCACCCTGCCTCTCCGCGCGGCTACCGCATCCTGGGGCGCATTCCGCGCCTTCCCAAGATGGTGGTGCAGAGCATCGTCGGCGAGTTCCGCGGGCTGGACGAGATCCTTGCTGCGTCGGACCCGGAGCTCGAGTCCGTGGACGGCGTGGGCGACATGCGCGCGAAGGACATCCGCGAGGGCCTTCGCCGCCTACAGGAGATGAACCTCGTGGACCGCTATCTGCAAACCTGAACTGATTCGGCGCCGACGCGCCGATGCGACGTAGGAGGGAACCATCAGCGACGTGGTGATTGAGCAGGATCTTGTCGAAATCGAGATCGACCGCGAGCCGACGCTCTACGAGGTCGGTGATCAGGTCGTCTATCCGCACCACGGTGCGGGCAAGGTCCTCAAGAAGGAGTTGAAGGAGGTTCTCGGCGAGAAGCGCGAGTACCTAACGATCAAGATCCTGCACAACGACATGACCGTCATGGTCCCGTGCTGCAACGCCGACAAGGCGGGACTCCGGCGCGTGATCGGGGAGGACGACGTCAAGAAGGTGCTGGCCGTCCTCCGCGACGACGTGAGCCAGATGCCGAAGAACTGGAACCGGCGCTTCAAGCACAACCGCGAGAAGATCAAGACCGGCGACGTCTTCGAGCTCGCCGAGGTCGTGCGCAACCTGGCGATCCGGGAGAGCGAGAAGGGCCTGTCCACGGGTGAGAAGCAGATGTACACCCGGGCCAAGAAGATCCTCGCGTCCGAGCTGATGTATGCGCTCGTGATGGAGGAGGACGAAGCCGAGACTCATCTGGAGGAGCTGATCGCCGAGGCCCACGCGGGCCGCAACGGCGCAGGAGCCACGGCGTAGAAGGAGTGGCTACCGGCCGGCTGCCAGAGGGAGGCCCCGGGGCGTGAGCCCCGGGCTGAAGGCTGCCGGCCGGGTGCGGCGGGGAGAGGACCGTCCCCGCGCAGCCGGCCGAGCCGGCTGCTTGGGGCTTGGGGGCGCGAGCCCCCGGTTGCCGGCTACCGGCCAGGTGTCGCGGGGGTCCGGGGGCGCGAGCCCCCGGTTGCCGGCTACCGGCCGGGTGTCGCGGGGGTCCGGGGGCGCGAGCCCCCGGTTGCCGGCTACCGGCCAGGTGTCGCGGGGGTCCGGGGGCGCGAGCCCCCGGTTGGCATAGATTTGTCCGTCGTCGGCATCGTTGCCGCCGGCGGCCACGGCGAACGCCTTGGCGCCGACCGGCCGAAGGCGCTCGTCGTCTGCGCCGGCAAGCCACTGCTCGACTGGAGCCTCGATGTGCTGGAGGCCACCTGCGACCGGGTCGTGGTGGCTCTGCCGGAGGGCCACGAAGGAGAGGGGCCCGACCGGGTTCCGGGCGGAGAGTCGCGCTCGGCCTCGGTCCGCAACGCACTCCAGGCGGCGCCGGAGGCGACCGTGGCGGTGGTGCACGACGCCGCCCGCCCCCTGATCACCCGGGACCTGGTGGAGCGCTGCCTGGCCGCACTGGAGCCGGGGGTCGACGCTGCGGTCGCCGCGGCGCCGATGACCGACACGGTGAAGGAGGCGGCCTCCGACGGTCGCGTTCTTCGCACGCTGGACCGCTCGTTGCTGTGGAGGATCCAGACGCCTCAGGTGTTCCGGGCCGAGGTCCTGCGCCAGGCGCTCTCCCGGGACGAGCTCGCCCTGGCCATCGCCACCGACGACGCGTCGCTGGTGGAGGAGCTCGGCGGGACCGTGCGCGTGGTCGAGGCGCCGCCGGAGAACATCAAGGTCACCCGTGAGTCGGACCTTCGCATCGCCGAGGCGCTCCTGCGCTGACGCGCCCGGATGCTCACCGACTACCACGTGCACCTGCGGCCCGACGACGACGGCTCGACTGCCGAGCGCTACTTCACGGCCGCCAACGCCGAGCGCTACCGCGAGACCGCGTCGGAGCGCGGTATCGAGGAATTGGGGGTGGCCGAGCACATCCACCGCTTCGTGCAGTCGCTCGACATCTGGGGTCATGCCTGGTACCGGCACTGGGCGGCCGACGACGTTGACGAGTACTGCGAGTTCGTCCTGGGCGCCGGGCTTCGTCTCGGCATCGAGGCGGACTTCCTCCCGGGGCGCGAGGACCGGGTGGCCAACTTCCTCGATGGGCGCCGCTGGGACTACGTGCTCGGGTCGATCCATTTCCTGCGCGACAACGCCGTCGACTTCCATGGCGAGCCCGGCTGGGAGCCCTGGGACATCTGGCGAGGAGCCGACCCGGAGAAGGTGTGGGCGCGCTATTTCGAGTCGCTGGGCGAGGCCGCCCGGAGCGGGCTGTTCGACATCCTGGCCCACCCGGACCTGGTGAAGGTCTGGGGTGACCAGGTGCCCCGCCCCGACGGCGACCTGCGGCGCTTCTACGAGCGGGCGATGGACGGGATCGCCGACTCCGACGTGGCCATCGAGGTCTCCACGGCCGGGCTGCGCAAGCCGGCGGCGGAGATCTACCCGGCGCCCGCGTTCCTAGAGATGTGCCTCGAGGCCGGCCGCCCGGTTGCGCTGTCGAGCGATGCCCACACGCCGGAGCAGCTCGGGCACGAGTACGAGCGGGCGGTGGACTGGCTCCAGGGGCTCGGTGTGACCGAGATCGCGGTGTTCGAGCGCCGCGACCGTCGCCTGGAGCCCCTCGGGTGACTCCGCGCTCGGGGATCGGCTTCGACTCTCACCGCCTCGAGGCGGGGCGGCGCCTGGTGCTCGGAGGCGTTGAGGTTCCGGAGGCCGAGTTGGGGCTGGCCGGCTGGTCGGACGCCGACGTGCTCACCCACGCGGTGATCGACGCTCTGCTCGGAGCGGCGGCGCTCGGCGACATCGGCATGTATTTCCCCGATACCGACGAGCGCTGGCGCGACGCCGACTCGCTGGCCCTGTTGCGTGAGGTGACGGGCGTGATTGCCGAGGCCGGCTGGGAGCCGCTCAACCTGGACGCGACCGTGATCTGCGAGCAACCACGCCTGGGACGACACCGCGAGGCGATGCGCGAGCGCCTCGCCTCCGCCAGCGGACTGGAGCCGGCCGCGGTGAGCGTCAAGTTCACCACGGGCGAGGGCCTCGGCTTCGTCGGGCGGGGCGAGGGAGTGGCCGCGCTGGCAGTGGCATCGGTCGGCCCGCTCTCCAGGTAGGCCTGCGCGCCGCCATGGACCGTGACGAGCTGGCCTTCGCCGGCGTCGTGCGGCAGGCCGAGCTGGTCCGCGGCGGCGAGGTCTCGTCGCGGGAGCTGGTGGAGCTCTGCCTTGCACGCATCGATCAGCTGGAACCGGAGCTCAACGCCTTCCGGCTGGTGATGAGCGAGCGCGCCCTGGCCGACGCCGGTCAGGCGGACGCTCGCCGCAGCGCCGGCGACGATCGTCCGCTGCTGGGCGTGCCGATCGCGGTGAAGGACAGCGAGGACGTGACCGGGGTGGTCACAACCTGGGGAACCGGCGCGTACAGCGAGCCGGCGCGGGCCGACGGCGAGCTGGTCCGGCGGCTGCGTGCGGCCGGCGCGGTGGTGATCGGCAAGACCAACCTGCCCGAGCTGGCGATCATGGGTGACACGGAGGGTCCGGCGTTCGGGGTCACACGCAACCCTTGGAACAGCGATCGCAGCCCCGGCGGTTCGAGTGGCGGCAGCGCGGCGGCGGTGGCCGCCGGGCTCTGCCCCGCGGCCACCGCCTCGGATGGCGCGGGCTCCATCCGCATCCCGGCTGCCCACTGCGGGCTGGTCGGTCTGAAGCCGACCCGGGATCGCATCCCGCTCTCACCGCGCCCGGAGCACTGGTACGGCCTGAGCGTGGCGGGCTTCGAGACGCGCACCGTCGCCGACACCGCGCTCCTGCTGGCCGTGGGAAGCGGCGACAGCTCTCTGGCGGCCGCGCCCGGGCGGCCGCCCCAGGCGCTGCGCGTGGCCGTCTCCACCCGCCCCGTGCTCCCCGCCCCGGTGAAGCCGGCCGTGCGGCGGGTTGTGGCGGGTGTGGAGGCCACGCTGCGCGCCCTGGGCCACACGACCGCGCGGGAGGACCCCGACTACCCGCTGCTCAACCCGTCCACCACCCTTTACCTGGCCGGCATCGCACAGGAGGCCGCCCGGGCGCCGCGGCCCGACCGCCTCCAGCGCCGCACCCGCGGCTTCGCGCGGCTCGGCGACGCCACGCTGCCGCCGGTGCTCACCTGGGCCCGGCGCGAGGATCACGCGGCGCGCATGGGCCCGTTCTTCGAGCGCAATGACGTGCTGCTCACCGCGGTCACCGCAGGTCCGCCGGGGCCGGCCGGGCAGTGGGAGGGGCGCGGTGCCGTTCGCACCCTGCTGGGCATGGCGCTCGCCTATCCCTTCACCCTGGAGTGGAACCTCACCGGCCAGCCGGCGCTCGCCCTTCCCGGCGCGATGAGCGACGACGGGCTTCCGATCGGAGTGCAGCTGGTGGGCCGCCACGGCGCGGAGGCCACCCTGCTCGCGCTGGGCGCCCAGCTCGAGGAGCGGCTCGGCTGGCCGGCGCGCCGCCCCGCCGTCGCCACCAGCGCCTAGCCTTTCGCGGCGTGCGGCAGCTGCGCATCCACGACACGTTGACCGGCGGCGTCGTCCCGCTCGAGCCCCGCGAGCCCGGGCGCGTGGGCATCTACGCCTGCGGGCCGACCGTGTACGACCGGGTGCACGTCGGAAACGCCCGGCCGTACGTCGTCTTCTCGCTGCTGGCGCGCTTTCTGAGGCGGGAGGGCTACGAGGCCACGTTCGTGGCCAACGTGACCGACGTGAACGACAAGATCTATGACGCCGCCCGCGAGCAGGGGGTTCCCAGCGCGGAGCTGGCACAGGAGATGACGGCCGCCTACGTGGAGGACACCGACCGGCTGGGGCTGGGACGGCCCAGCGCCGAGCCGAAAGCGAGCGAGACGATCGACCGGATCGTCGCGCTGATCGAGGCGCTGGTGGACTCCGGGCACGCTTACGAGGCGGACGGTGACGTCTACTTCCGGGTGGGCTCCTTCCCCGGCTACGGAAAGCTCTCCAACCGTCCGCTCGAGGACATGCAGCAGGGCGAGGGAGACGACGCCGCCGAACGCAAGCACGCTCCCCAGGACTTCGCGCTCTGGAAGGCCCACAAGGAGGGCGAGGACACGAGCTGGGACTCGCCCTTGGGGCCGGGGGCGGCCCGGCTGGCACATCGAGTGCTCGGCGATGGCCGAGGCCATTCTCGGCCTCGACTTCGAGGTCCACGGCGGCGGCTCCGACCTGGTGTTCCCCCACCACGAGAACGAGATCGCCCAGACCGAGGCCGCCCGCGAGCGCCCCCTCGCCCGGGTGTGGATGCACAACGGCATGGTGGAGATGGACGCGGCGAAGATGGCGAAGTCCGAGGGCAACATCGCCCAGCTGCAGGGAGCGCTGGACCGATTCGGCCGGGACGCGGTGGTGATGTGGCTGGTGGGCGGCCACTACCGCAAGCCTCTGGCCTACAGCGAAGACGCCCTGGAGGACGCCGGCCGGGCGGTGCAGCGGGTGCGCGAGTTCTGTCGCCGCCTGGACCCGGAGGCCCCGGCGCCCGACGACCTGGACGCCCGTGCGGAGCGCTTCTTCGATGCTCTCGCGGACGACTTCAACACCCCGGCCGCGCGCGCGATCCTGTTCGACTGGGTGTCGGAGGGGAACAGGCGCCTGGACGCCGGCGAGAGCCTCGGGCCAGGGCGGCTGGACGAGATGCTCGAAGCCCTCGGCCTCGAGGGGCTGCTCGAGCCGGAGAGCGACGAGGCCCCCGAGGATCTGGTGCGCCTGGCTCGCGAGCGGGACGAGGCCCGGGCCGCCCGTGACTTCGAGCGAGCCGATCGCCTGCGTGACCAGCTCGCCGAGCAGGGCTGGCAGGTGCGGGACACGCCCGAGGGCGCCCGTCTGGTGCGTCGGCCGTGATCGTCTACGGCCGCAACCCCGTCCGCGAGGCGCTGCGCGGGCGGCGCCGGGTCCAGCGGGTGTTCGCCACCGAGCGCGCCGCCCGTGAGGTCTGGCTCGGCGAGGTGGAGGTTCGGGTCGTGGAGCCGCCGGAGATCACCGAGCGCTGCGGCTCGCCCGACCACCAGGGCATCTGCGCGGAGGCCCAGGCCTACCCCTACGCCGAGGCCGACGCTCTGCTCGAGCCGGAAGAGGCGCTGGTCCTGTGCCTGGACGAGATACAGGATCCCCAGAACCTGGGCGCGATCTGCCGCGTGGCCGAGGTGGCGGGCTGTGCGGGCGTCGTCCTCCCCGAGCGACGGGCTGCCGAGGTCACCCCGGCGGTCTGCCGTGCCTCGGCGGGGGCGGTGGAGCACCTGGCGGTGGCCCGGGTGCGCAACCTCGCCGACTGGCTCGAGGCCGCGAAGGAGCGCGAGGCGTGGGTGTACGGCGCGGCCGCGGACGCGCGGGTGCCCTACCAGCGCCCGGACTACGGCGGGCGTGTGGTGCTGGTGCTCGGCTCGGAGGGGCGGGGGTTGCGGCCGCGCGTGAGCGCGCACTGCGACGAGCTCGTCGCCCTGCCCACTCGCGGCCGGATCGGCTCGCTCAACGTCTCTACCGCGGCAGCCGCGCTGGTGTACGGAATCTTGCATTTCCGTAGCGCTCTTGACAGGGCTCCATAACCCGGCCATACTCGCGCGCAGATCAGGCTGAAGTCGAGCTTTAGGTAACGGCTTCAGAGAACCTGGCGCCAGGGGAGGTAGTGCGCCACGAGCTTCGTGGGCCCGCAAGCGGGCCGAGAGGAGCAGTGGATGGCCACTTCCGCGAGTCCCCGCCCCGCGCGCGTGCGCTCCGCCGCGGCGTCGGCACCGGTGGGACGATCGCCCTCAAAGTCTCACACTGAGGTCGACCTTGATGACCACTACCTGATCGCCCTTGCCAAGCAGGGGAAGAAGGACGCCTACGACCGGATCGTCAAGCGCTATTACGGCTTCGTGCGACTGAAGGCGTCCTCCTACTTCCTCATCGGCGGCGATGCCGATGACCTCATCCAGGAGGGGCTGGTCGGCCTCTACAAGGCGGTGCGCGACTACCGGACCGACCGCGAGTCGAGCTTCCGCAACTTCGCCGAGCTCTGCATCACGCGCCAGATCATCACCGCGGTGAAGACTTCCACCCGCAACAAGCACACTCCGCTCAACGAGTACGTGAGCTTCTCGCAGACGCCGGCGGCGGGCGGCGGCGACGGCGACCCGACGCTCGACGAGCTTCTTCCCGGCCCCACTGCACATGATCCGGTGAACCAGGTCATCTCCTCCGAGGAGCTGCACAGCCTGGTGGCCTGCCTGTCGAGCGTGCTGTCGGAGCTCGAGAGCGCGGTGCTCTCGCTCTACCTCGACGGCCACAGCTACGAGGCCGTGGCGGGCCGGCTCGGCTGCGACACGAAGACGGTGGACAACGCGCTTCAGCGCGTGAAGCGCAAGGTGGGCGCGCACCTGACCTCCCGCCAGGTGCTGCTTTAGGACGCGGGTGAGAGCCGGATTCGAGCCCGCGACCCATCGCTTGCAATAAGGCCCCGCCGCGTCTCGACCCTTCTCCGTTCTCCGCTCGTGGCAGGACACCTCGCCGAGCTTGTAATCGCTGCCCGTTCCTGCGACGGTGGCGAAACCTGACGCCATGCGGCTTCTCTGCGTATGTCCTGTGATCGTCGGGGCGCTGGGCCTCGTCGGATGTGGCGATGATCAGTCTGCGCGACCGCCGAGTCAGGGGAACTCAAAGGCGGCCGCCATCACCTTCGCGCTGCATGAGGAGAATCACTCGGGCCGCAACGGCGAGGCGACCCTGGAGGCGGCCGAGGCGACCGCTTCGGTGGCGGGCGGCGCCAAACGCGAGGGGACGCGGGTGACGATCAGGATCAGCCCCGACACCGGCGGGAGCAACCCGGCCCACATCCACGACGTGACGTGTCCCCAGTACCGGGCAATGGGCAGCTTTGACGAGCAGCTGGCGACGGTCGAGGACGGGCTGAGCGCGCTCGATCACGGGCGGTCAGAGACCGAGATCACGACAGAGCTGAGCGCGCGGACGAATGGCGGCTATTCGATCAACGTGCACGAGCCCGCGCACCCATACGAAGTGATCGCATGCGGGGACATCCCACGCCGCTGAACGTCCGCCGGATGCCTCTCAGGTCAAGCCGCCTCTCTTGTGCGCCCGCATAGTGAGCAAATGCTAAGCGTCGTACTGGCCGCCGAGCTCCAACGCTTGTGGCTTGCCCTTGTGCCCGGCTTCTTGCAAGATCGGGGGGACCTCCGGGTCGGAGACGAAGCTCTGCCAACCCTCCGCATCCTCCTCCGTCGGGAGTCTCGTCGTAGGGCCCGGGATCCCGCTCTAGGACTGAAAGCCGGAGGCGGGATTCGAACCCGCGACCCATCGCTTACAAGGCGATTGCTCTGGCCTCTGAGCTACTCCGGCGCGGAGCGCGAAGGAGTCTAGATTCAGGACTCGCCGACCGCGACCGTCGCCTGCTCGATGTCGCCGTGGCCGTTCGAGGAGGCCGGCACCTGCTCCAGCGGCTCGAAGCGGGCGGTGTCGTTCAGGCGTCGCTCCACCTCGGCCAGCACCACGCCGAACAGGAAATGCCGCCACGTCGCCTGCGCGAACGCGCGTCGGTTGCCGATCAGCGGCTCGAGCTCGCTGCGGGCGGGGTGGTGGCGGTCGATGAGCCCGGCGAGCGGCCACAGGGCCAGGTGCTCGATCAGCGCCGCGCCCACCCCGGCCACCAGCGGAGGCACGGGCGTGACCGGGCGCACCAGCGCGTAGGTGGCGCCGAACGCCGCGCCGTTGACCATGTGCACCGCCAGACCCGCTGCCGGCCAGCCCGGACCGCGGGTGACGAGCTTGCCCAGGAGCTCGACGTCGTCGTACTCGGAGTCGAACACGCGCTTGTCCAGCGGCTGCTGGCCGGCCCAGACGGCTGCGGCCAGAGCCCCCGCCAGCGCTCCGTTGAGTGGGCGGCGTAGCTCCATTGGTGCAGCGTAACGACCGCTTCGGAGGTGGGTAGCTGTTGTCGATGCCCGGAGGAGGAAAGACGCGGAAGCGATCCGCGCGCCCGCTCGCGGTCTACCACGAGCGCACGCGGCGGCGGGGCGTGAACAAGGCCGTCTACTGGCCTGTCCGCTGCGTGGTGAAGCCCTTCGTGCTCCTCTACTTCCGCGTGCGGCGGCTCGGCCGCGAGCACATTCCGGACGGAGGGGTGATCCTGGCCTCCAATCACCGCAGCTTCCTGGATCCGTTCGCGATCGGGATCTGCCTGCGTCGCCCGGTCTTCTTCGTGGCCAAGCGCGAGCTGTTCCGCCACCCGCTACAGGGCTGGATCCTCAACTGCATGGGTGCCTTCCCGGTATGTAGGGGCGAGGCCGATGAGGAGTCGGTCGAGACGGCCCGCCAACTGCTCGCCGGCGGGCATGCGGTGGTGATCTTCCCGGAGGGCACGCGGATCCGCCCGGGCTCGCTGGCGCGGCCCAGGCGCGGCGTCGGCCGGCTCGCGCTCGAGACGGGCGCCCCGGTGGTGCCGATCGCGGTCAAGGGCAGCGAGCACGCGCGCCGCGGTTGGCGGATACGGCCGGTGAAGGTTCACGTCCGCTTCGGGGCGCCGCTCACCTTCCCGACGGTCGAGCGGCCGTCGCCGTTCCTGGCGCGGGAGGTGACCGAGAGAATCTGGCCCTGCGTGGAGCTGCAGTGGGAGTGGCTGGGCGGCCTGCCTCAGCTGCGCACGGCGGCTGTGGTGGGCGCCGGAGCGATGGGCACCGCCCTGGCCGCGGTGCTCGCGCGCGCGGGGCTCGAGGTGCAGCTGGGCTGCCGCACGGCGGCGCAGGCGGAGCGCCTTGCGGCCGAGCGTGAGAACACGGCGCACCTGCCCGGGGTGCCGCTGGACCGGGCGATCACGGTGACCAGCGCGTCGCGCATCGAATTTGCCGGGGTCGACCTGGTGGTCCTGGCGGTCCCCTGCGCGAGCCTGCCCGCAGCCATGGGGCAGGTGGGCGCCCGGATCGGCGAGCGGTCGGCGGTCCTGGTGGCCTCGAAGGGCCTGGTACCGCCCCTCGGAACCCTGCCCTGCGCCTACGTCTCGGACCGCACACGTGCGCGCGCGGTGGCTGCGCTGGCCGGGCCGGCGGTCGCGCACGAGGCCGTCGAGCTGGGTGCGTCGGTGGTGGTGGCCAGCCGCGACGGCGATCTGCGCCACCAGCTCAGCGACGTGCTGGCTTCCGGTGGCTTTGCCGCCGACGCGACCGAGGACGTGACCGGCGCCGAGCTCGCCGCGTGCGCGCGCAACGCCGCCACGCTGGCCTCCGCGGCAGCGGGTCCCGGCGGCGCCGGCCTGGCCGGGGCAGCCGCCGGACGGGTCTTCGCCGAGGTTCAGGAGCTGGCGCTGTCGCGCGGGGCACACAGCGAGACGTTCGCCGGACTGGCCGGGACGGGCGACCTCGTGGCCGCCACGCTGTCTGCGACCGTCGCACCGGCCCGCGCCGGCGAGCCGGGCGGGGCCGAGTCGCTCGCCACGGTGCCGCTGCTGGGGATGGCCTTCGAGCGCGACGGGATCGACGCCCCGGTCACCACCGGCCTGCGCCGAATGCTCGCGGGAGACCTCTCGGCGGACCAGTGGCTCGAGAGCGTGCGAGCCGCCGCGCCCCGCGGCCGAAGGCGCGCGGCCTGAGCGGGCCGGGGGGTAGGCTCAGTGACGAGTGGCGGAAGCAGCGGACAAGGAGCGGCTCGACCGCGACTTCTCCGACCTCTATCGCGCCCACCTTCGCGACGTCTACAGCTACGCCTACTACCGGATCGGCAACCACCACGACGCGGAGGACCTCACCGAGCAGACCTTCCTGCAGGCCTACCGTCACTTCGACCGGGCGCAACGCGAGTCGGACGGGCGCCCGCTGCGTCCGTGGCTCATTCGCATCGCGCACAACCTCGCCGCGAACTACTACCGGGACCGCTCGCGCCGGCCGCTCACCCAGCTGGAGGACGCCACGGTGCTGACCGCCCTGCACGGCACGGAGGAGATGGTCGAGGGCCGCGAGGAGGTAAAGGAGGTCCTGGCGGGCGTCTCGAACCTTCCCGACGACCGGCGCGAGGCGCTCATCATGCGGTTCGCCCTGGACATGGACAACCGGGAGATCGCGCGAGCGCTCGGACGCTCCGAAGGGGCGACCAAGGTGTTGTTACACCGTGCGATCAGGCAACTGGAGCAGGAGTTGAAGGACGGCCGAGATGAGTGACGCGGAACGGGTGGAGAAGCTGCTGCGGCTGGCGTTGACCCCGGTCGAGCCGCCGGAGCGGCTGGGCGACCGGCTGGAGCGCGGCCTGTCGGAGCTGACCGAGGCGGCGGCGGACGAGCTCGCCGACTGGGAGATGTCCGCCATGCGCGACCCGCGCAACTGGGCCCGGCCCGCGGCCGCGGTGATCGTGGGGTCGCTGGCCGGCGGTGCGCTGGTGTTGGTGCGTGCGCGCCAGCAGCAGAAGAAGAAGCAGGCCCGGGGCTTCAAGGCGCTCGAGCGCAGCGTGCGCGGGGTGGCCACGGACCTCGAGAAGCGCATGCGGCGCCACTGAGCGCGTCCGCCGCGCCGGTCATCCGCGCAATGATCCGGTTAGCGCCCGACCGCGTAGGAACGTGACGCCATGGCAGACATCCGCAATCTCGCGGACGAAGAGGCGATGCAGCTCGTCCAGGACGGCAACCCGCGTGCCTTCGAGCTGATCTACGACCGCCACGGCGGAGCCGCCTTTTCGCTCGCGTACCGGATGGTGGGAAATCGTGTGACCGCAGAGGACATCACCCAGGAGGCGTTCCTATCGATCTGGCGCAGCCGGCTGCGATACGACCAGACTCGCGGAAGCGTGCGCACCTGGGTGCTGGGAATCGTGCACAACCGGGCGATCGATGCGCTTCGTCGCAGCGTCGTCCACGACCGCCGGCGGGAGACGATGGAAGGTATCGAGGAGCGTCACGAGGCGCGCGAGCGCACCGACGTCGAGGCCGCCCGGCGCGAAGAGGCCCGCAGCATCCGCACCGCCCTCGACACTCTCCCCGACGAGCAGCGGCGCACGATCGAGCTGGCCTATTTCGGGGGCTTCTCCCACAGCCAGATCGCCGATTTGCTAAATGAGCCCATTGGAACCGTGAAGGGGCGCATGAGACTCGGCCTCGAGAAGATGCGAAGGCAGCTGGGTGACAGCGTGGCGACGGGAGGGATCGCATGACGGCGCGCGACCACACCGCCTACCGCGAGGAGATCGGCGCCTATCTGCTGGGCGCGCTCACGGATCTGGAGCTGCAGGCCTTCGAGCACCACATGGAGAGCTGCGCGCAGTGCCGCGACGAGGTGGAGCGGCTGCGCCCCGCCGCCGAGGCTCTTCCTCGCTCGGTGGAGCAGGTGGAGCCGCCGCGCAGCCTGCGCACGTCGCTCATGGACGTGGTGGCCAAGGAGGCGCGCGAGCGACCCGCCGCCCGCGCACCGCGGCGCTCCCTGCGCGAGCGGCTGCTGCCCCGCGGGCTGTTCCGGCCCGCGCTGGTGGGCGCGGCCCTGGCCGTCGGGCTCTTGGTCGGCTTCGGGGTGGC
The DNA here is from genome assembly GCA_963772945.1 of uncultured Thermoleophilaceae bacterium. Classification (GTDB taxonomy): domain Bacteria; phylum Actinomycetota; class Thermoleophilia; order Solirubrobacterales; family Thermoleophilaceae; genus JACVRW01. The sequence continues at coordinate 230,935 of CAVYZJ010000005.1, forward strand.
GCAGCTGGGCGGCGAAGAGGGCGACGAGGTGCGCACGTTCGCGGCCACCGTCGACCAGGGGCGGCTTCCGAGCGCCAGCGGGAACGTGAAGCTCGAGGGCGACGGCGAGAACGGCGCCATCCTGCGCCTCCAGGGGATGCCTGCCCCCGGAGGCGATCGTGTCTATCAGGCCTGGGTGCAGCGCGACGGAACGGTCGTGCCTCAGCCGACCTTCGAGGTGGGCCAGGACGGGAGCGGCGCCGTGGCGCTTCCGGACGATCTCAGCGACGCGAAGGCGGTGCTCGTGACCCGCGAGCCGCGGGGCGGGTCGCGCGCACCCAGCGAGCAGCCGCTTCTCAGCGTCACCCTCTGAGGCTTCCCGGCCACAGGCGCCTTCGGGCTCGGCCCGCTCCACTACTGTGATCTGCGCCGATGGAGGCCTGCTACCGCCACCCGAATCGCGAGACCGGCGTGAGCTGCTCGAACTGCGGGCGGCCGATCTGCCCCGACTGCATGACCCCGACGTCGGTGGGCATGCGCTGCCCGGAGTGCGCCGGCCAGCGCCAGGACGTCCGCACCATGCGGGCCACGTCCGACGCGCCGGTGCTCACATACATCCTGATCGGCATCAACGTGGCCGTGGCGCTCGGCGCCCTGATGGGTGGCGCCAGCGCGACCACCGGCGGGATCGGCGGGAGCACGCTGCTGCAGGAGGGGTCGGTGTCCCGCTTCACCGTCGGCGACGGCGAGTACTACCGGCTGCTCACTGCGGGCTTTCTGCACGCCGGCTTCTTCCACCTGCTGTTCAACATGCTGTCGCTCTACATCTTGGGCTCGATGCTGGAGCCGGCGGTCGGGCGGCTCCGCTTCGCGCTGATCTACTTCGTGTCGCTGCTGGCCGGCTCGTTCGGCGCGCTGCTCCTGGAGCCGACCGCGCCCACCGTGGGGGCGTCCGGCGCGATCTTCGGCCTCATGGCCGCCGCGGCCGTGGTGCTGCGCAACCGGGGGATCGGGATCATGGAGAGCGGGCTCGGGATCTGGATCGGCCTGAACCTGCTGATCACCTTCACCGTGCCGAACATCTCGATCGGCGGCCACGTCGGGGGTCTGATCGGGGGAGCGGTGTGCGCTCTCGTCCTGTTCGACCTGCGCGACCGTGTGCGGCTTCCGGACGCCGTCCCCGCCGCCCTCTGCGCCGGCCTGGGGGCGCTGGCGGTCGCCGGCTCGATCGCCGTGGCCGGTTAGCTGAGCGGCGCCGGCGCGGCCAGGTCCACCTCGATCGAGCGCCGCGAGGGCGGAGGGGGCACCCGCTCGGGATGAAGCAGGTGCCCGAGCAATTCGATCCCGTCCACCAGGCGCGGGCCGGGGCGGGAGAAGTAGGCGGCCGCGTCCACGGCGATCAGCCGCGCGCCCAACGGGGCCAGGCGCTCGCGCATGCGAACGGCCTCGGCGGCGGCCTGCTCGGCGTAGTAGCCGCAGGGCATCGCGATGACCACCTCCGGCGCCGCCGCGACGACCTCGCCCCAGTCGGCCGTCCGCGACTTCTCTCCGGGAAGGCCGAGCACGTCCTCACCGCCCGCCAGCTCGATCATCTGGGGCACCCAGTGGCCGCCGACGTAGACGGGATCGAGCCACTCGAGCGCGGCCACCCGCGGGCTGGGAGCTCCGGCCACGGCCGACTCGACCGCCTCGATGCGCGCCGCCGCCTCGGCCGCGACCCGCTCGCCCGCCTCCGGCTCGCCGGCGGCCGCGCCCAGCCGGGCCAGATCGGCCAGCACCTCGCCCAACGTGGAAGGGTCGAGCGAGAGCACCTGGGGCTCCGTGGGCAGGCCGGCGGCGAGAGCACGGACGTCGTCGAAGGAGACCGCGCACACCTCGCAGACCGCCTGGGTCACGATCAGATCGACGTCGAGCTCTTCCAGCAGCTCCTGGTCGAGCTCGTACAGGGCCTCCCCGCGGCTGGTCCGCTCGCGCACCGCTGCGTCGATCTCCGCCGGCTCCAGGCCGGCCGGGATCACGGTGCGGGTGAGATGGGGGAGTTGCTCCACGCCGACCGGGTAGTCACACTCGTGGGTGACCGCGACCACGCGGTCTCCGACCCCGAGGGCGAACAGCATCTCGGTAGCCGACGGGACCAGAGAGGCGACGCGCACGGAGACGAGGATGGCACGTTTGATCGACGACCAACCGCATCGACGCGGGTGCCTGAAAAAGCTCTGCTACGCTCGCGAAGTCTCTGGATGAGCGACGACGTACCTCCTCGAAGTAGCGGGCCGCAGGGGCGGCCCTCCGCATGACCGAGCTGCTGCTGCTGCTCGGTGTCGCCGTGCTCGTCGCCGCCAACGGCTTCTTCGTGGCCTCGGAGTTCGCGCTGGTGCGGGCGCGGCAGAGCCGGCTGGAGGCGCTGCGCGACGAGGGCAAGAAGGGCGCCGGCCTCGCGCTGGCGCAGGTGGATCGCATCGACGAGTACCTCTCGGCCTGCCAGCTCGGGCATCACCATGGCGTCGCTGGGCATCGGGTTCATGGGCGAGCCCGCAATCGCCAGCCTGCTCGAGGGTGCCCTGGGTGGCGTCGTGAGCCACGGCGTGGCGGTGGCGATCGCCATCTCCTTCGCCTACGCGGTGACGACCGCCCTACACATCACCGCCGGCGAGCAGATACCCAAGATCTACTCGATCGTTCACGCGGAGCGAACGGCCGTCCGCACCGCGCGCCTCCTGCAGTGGTTCCGGGTGGTCTTCAAGCCGCTGATCTGGCTTCTCAACACGGCCTCGAACGCCGGGCTGCGGCTGCTGGGGGTCGACCCGAAGGCCGAGTTCGAGGAGATCAGCTCGTCCGAGGACCTGAAGCTGCTGATCGTGCGCAGCGCGCACGGGGGCAAGCTCGACCCGGGCGAGGCGGGAATGCTCTCCGGCGTGTTCCACCTGCACGAGCAGGAGGCCCGGCAGGTGATGACGCCGATCCCGGCCGTGGTGACCGTGGACGTGTCGGAGACGGCCGAGGCCGCGATGAAGCGCTGCGTCGACTCGGGCCACACCAGGCTGGTGGTGACCGAGAGCGACAACACCGACCGCATCAAGGGCATCGTGCACGCCAACTCGCTGGCCCGCCGGCTGATGACCGAGGGCCCGAACGCGTCGATCCTGTCGAGCGTCAAGGACGCGCTCATCGTTCCCGAGACCAAGCCGCTGGACGATCTGCTGGCCGACCTCAAGCGCGAACGCGCCTCGATGGCCGTGGTGGTGGACGAGTACGGCCGCACGGCGGGCATCGTGACCATCGAGGACCTGATCGAGGAAATCGTGGGCGAGATCGCCGACGAGACCGATCCGGCCGGGGGCGGCGTCCGACGTCTCGCCAACGGCGACTGGTGGGTGCGAGGCCATGTGCCCATCACCGACCTCGCGGACTACGGGCTCGACTTCCCGGTCGACTCGGAGGCGTACAACTCGGTCGGCGGCTTCGTGTTCGGAGAGCTGGGCCGGCTGCCGAAGCGCGGGGACATGGTCCGCGCGAACGGCTACTCGCTGCGGGTGGAGTCGGTGCGCGAGAACCGGATCGAGGCGGTGCGCATCCGTGACCACCACGGTCGTGGCGAGGACGGCCCGGCGCGCAATTGGCGGCCGGTCGAGGAGGCCGCCTCCACGCCTCGCGCCCAGCGCCAAGAGGCGGCGCAGAGCCAGGAGGCGGGCCAGGGCTGAGCACGGGTGGGCGATCCGTCCGCCTAGGGGGCTACGTTCGAGCGCAGTCTCCAACGGAGGTCTCGCCGGATGTGGTGCGCCAGGCTGAGTGACTCGCAACGGGACGCCATTCGCGCCCTTATCAAGGAGCAGGACGAACTGGGGCATGTGCTCAGCGGAGCGCTCGAGTCGCTCGAGCTGGCCCGCTGGGACGACCTACCCGAGGCCACCCTGCCTTGGGATCGCGTGGTCGAGCTGGCCAGCCGGCAGGGGATCGGTGAGGCCGACGTGGTCTGGGACCTCACGGCCGGCTCGTCGCCGCCACCGGCCGCCCGCCGGCGCCGCAAGGCCGCGCGGCGCTGAACTGGGATACTCGCGGCCGCATGTTCTCCACCGTCGCCGTGGGCACCGATGGCTCGGGCACCGCCTCCCGGGCGGTCAACGCCGCTGCCGACCTGGCGCGCCGCTACGGCGCGAAGGTCGTGCTGCTGAGCGCATTCCAGGACGCGGGCTGGACGCCGCGCGACCCAGCGGGCTCGGACGTCGAGCTGCAATGGGCCCTCAGCCCCTCCGCCCGGGTGCGCGAGATCCTGGCCCGGACCGAGCAAGACCTCCGCAGCGAGGGTCTGGAGTGCAGCATCCTCGTGGACGAGGGCGACCCGGGCGAGGTGATCGTGCGCCTGGCGGCCGAGTGCGGCGCCGACCTGCTCGTGATCGGCAACAAGGGCATGCAGCGCCGGGTGCTGGGCAGCGTCCCGAACACGATCACCCACAAGGCGCCCTGCGCGGTGCTGGTGGTCAAGACGACCTAGCCCGAAGCAGCCGGCTCGGCCGGCTGCGCAGGGGGTGCTCTCAGGTGCGGGCCTTCGCCGGCTCGTACTCGTAGAAGCCCGCGCGGACCTTCTTTCCCAGCCGCCCCTCGTCGATCAGACTCCGGACGCGGTCAGGCACCTCGACGCCGATCGAGTCGCCGATCGCTGCGGCCACGTCCAGCCCCACGAAGTCCAGTAGGGCGAGCGGGCCGATCGGGTGCCCGGCGCCGAGGGTCATGCAGCTGTCGACCGTCGCCGGGTCCAGCGACTCGCGCTCGAGCAGCCGGACGGCGTCGAAGAGGTAGGGAAAGAGCAAGCGGTTGACCACGAAGCCGGGGGCGTCGGGCACCTCGACCGCGGTCTTGCCGAGCGCTTCGCAGAGCCGGTGCACACGGCGGCGGGTCTCGTCGCTCGCCTCGGCGGGAAAGGAGACCTCGACCAGCGCCATCTTCTCGACCGGGTTGAACACGTGGAGCGCCGCGAAGCGGTCCGGCCGGCCGCTCGCGAGGGCCAGGCCGGCCACGGAGAGCGACGAGGTGGTGGTGGCGATCACCGCGTCGTCGGCGAGCACCCCTCCGAGCTGTTCATACAGCCGGCCCTTGACCTCGGCCTCCTCGGCGATCGCCTCCACGACCAGGTCGCAATTTCCCAGCTCGGCGAGGTCGGTGATCACCTGCGCAGCGTCCTCGATGGCGCCGCACGCCCGCTCCGCCGAACCGTTGCTGCGCGCCCAGAGGACCACGTCGTGGGTGTCCGCAGCGGCTCGCGCGAGCCCGCACGCAATCCTCCCGCTACCCGCTATTCCCAGTGAATCGGTCATTGGTTGACTGGTCAGTCAATCGAGTAGGCTTGCACAAAGCAACTCCTGGAGGACGCAGTCAGATGCAGAACGGGAATGGGCGAGAGGTAGTCATCGTCGAGGCCGTCCGCACGCCCATCGGGCGCGGACACCCGGAGAAGGGCTACTACAAGGACACCCATCCCAACGAGCTGCTCGGCAAGACCTACACCGAGGTCATCGAGCGGGCCGGCATCGATCCCTCCGAGGTCGAGGACGTGATCACCGGCTGCGTCCAGCAGTACGGCGAGCAGATGTTCAACGTGGGCCGCAACGCCTGGCTGCAGGCCGGCCTGCCGGTCGAGACGCCCGCCACCACGGTCGACCGCCAGTGCGGCTCCGCCCAGCAGGCCGTGAACTTCGCGGCCGCGCTGATCGCCGCCGGCGTCCATGACGTGGCGATCGGCTCCGGCGTCGAGCACATGGGGCACATCCCGATGGGCGTCGGGTTCAAGTGGGTCGACGACGTCGGCTCGCCCTGGCCGCCCGAGCTGATGCAGCGCTACAACCTCGTGCCGCAGGGCATCTCGGCCGAGATGATCGCCGACAAGTGGGAGATCCCCCGCCCGGAGCTGGACGAGATCGGCCTTCGCTCCCATCAGCGCGCACACCAGGCCACCGAGGAGGGCCGCTTCGAGCGCGAGATCGTGCCCTTCGCGGTGAACGGCGACACCTACGTCACCGATCAGGGCATCCGGCCCGACAGCAACCTGGAGGCGCTCTCCCAGCTCAAGCCCGCGTTCAAGGAGGACGGCCGGGTCACGGCCGGCAACTCCTCGCAGATCTCCGACGGCGCCGCCGCGCTGCTTCTCATGGAGCGCGGGAAGGCCGAGGCGCTGGGACTCGAACCGCGCGCACGGGTTCTCGACCAGACCACCGTCGGCGTCGACCCGGTGATGATGCTCACCGGGCCCATCCCGGCCACCCGCAGGCTGCTGGAGCGCAACGGCATGCAGATCGGCGACATCGACCGCTTCGAGGTCAACGAGGCGTTCGCCTCCGTGCTCGCCGCCTGGCGCCGTGAGCTGGATCCGGACATGGAGCGGGTGAACGTGAACGGCGGCGCGATCGCCCTGGGGCACCCGCTCGGCTCCACCGGAGCGCGTCTGCTCACCACGCTGCTCCACGAGCTCGAGCGCTCCGACAGCGAGGTCGGCCTCGTGACCATGTGCTGCGGCGGCGGGCTGGGCACGGGCACGCTGATCCAGCGCGTCTAGCGGGGCGCCCGGCGGACGGTTACCCCGCACCCGCCGCGGGTAGACGGCACTGATGCCAGTGGGCCTGCAGGGGACACTTCTGGCGGGGCGCTATCGCGTCTTGAGGCACCTCGGCTCGGGCGGCATGGCGTCGGTGTTGTTGTGCACCGACGAGCGGCTCGGCCGCCGGGTGGCGGTCAAGCGGCTGCATTCCGACCAGGCCAGAGAGGTCGAGCGGCGCTTTGCGCGCGAGGCCAAGGTCGGCGCGTCGCTCAATCACCCCAACCTGGTGGCGGTCTACGACACCGCCACCGATGACGAGGGTGTGCTGATCGTCATGGAGTACGTGGAGGGCGAGCCGCTGTCGCGTGTGCTGCGCCACGGCCCGCTCGAACCCGAGCGCTTCGGCCGCATGGCGGTCGAGCTGGGCGATGCGCTCGATCACGCGCATGCCCAGGGTGTCGTCCACCGGGACGTGAAGCCGGCCAACGTGCTGCTGCGAACCGACGGGGCGACCAAGCTGGTGGACCTGGGGATCGCCACCGCCGCCGATCACACCCGGATCACCCGCAGCGGGGTCGTGCTGGGCACGGCCAGCTACATGGCGCCCGAGCAGCTGGACGGGCGCCCGGCGGAGTCCCCCGCCGACGTCTACGCGTACTCCTGCGTCTGCTTCGAGGCCCTCAGCGGGAGAAGGGCCCGCACGGGCCGGACCGCGATGGAGATCGCCCACCGGATCGCCACCGAGCCACCGCCGGACCTGCGCGAGGCGCTGCCCGGGGCGCCGCCCCGGGCAGCGGCGCTGCTGACAGCAGGGATGGCCCGCGACCCGCAGCAGCGTCCGGCCTCGGCCGGCGAGCTGGGGCGCGGCCTGCGCCGCGAGCTCGAGGCGAAGCCGGCGGTCCCTGTGCACCCGCCCGCCCTCGATCGGGCGGCCGGCCGGCGCAGGCCCGGCCTGGTGGGAGTGCTGCTGGCGCTGGCCACCCTCGCGCTGGCGGCGGCCGTCGTCGCCGGGGTGGTGACCGGGGGCGACGATGACGAGCGCCCGCGTGCCCAGAGCGCCCAGCCCGACCGGAGCGAGGAGAGAGAAGCGAGAAAGGAGAGGCGGCAGCAGCGCGCCGAGGCCCAGGAGACTCAGCCGGCGCCCGCGCCGCAGCCCACCCCCGCGGCCCCGGCGGAGCCGGAGACACAGGAGCCCGAGGAGCCGGCGGCCGAGGCGCCCTCCGAGGAGCCTTCGGCGCCCGCCGACGACGCCCCAGCCCCCGCTCAGGCCGACGGCGCGAGCCTGAACGACCAGGGCTTCGCGCTCATGAACCAGGGGCGCTATGACGAGGCCATCCCGCTGCTGGAGCGGGCGGTGGCTTCGTATCCGGCGGGCACCTCCGACCTGGGCTACGCCTACGCGTTGTTCAACCTCGGCCGAGCGCTGCGGCTGGCGGGACGGCCGGCCGAGGCGGTTCCGATTCTGGAGCGCCGGCTCGCGATCCCCAACCAGCGCGGAACGGTGAAGCGCGAGCTCGCGCTGGCCCGGGCCGCCGGCGGCTAGGCGGCCACCCCGGCCAGCTCCTCCACGATCCGCGGCCGGTCTCCGAAGGGCATCGCCAGCAGCGTCGTGGCCCCGGCCTGCTCGTACCAGGCGACGCGCTCGCCCAGCTCGCCGGGGCGGCAGCAGATCGCGGAGCTGTCGATCAGGTCGTCGCTGAGCGCGGCGGCGGCGCCGGCGCGATCCCCCGTGGCGAAGAGCTCCTGGACGCGCCGGGCCGAGGCGCCATGGCCGAAGCGCTCGGCGGTCTCAACGTAGAAGTTCATGCTTTTCGCGCCCATTCCGCCCAGGTAGAGCGCGAGCCACGGCCGGGCCAGGTCACGGGCACGGCCCGGGTCTTGGTCCACGCACACCATCACCACCGGCGCGATGTCCACGCTCCGCTCGCGAAATGGCCCGAGCTGGTCCGGATCGAACAGGAAAGGGAGCCAGCCGTCCGCGATCCGGGCGGTCTGCTCCACCGCCTTCGGGCCCATCGCGCCCAGATAGATCGGGATGCGCTCCTGGACGGGGCGCACCAACAGCTTGAGCGGCTTTCCCAGGCCGTCCGGGTTCACGGGCAGGCGGAGCTCCTGGCCCTCGTACTCCAGCGGGCCCTCGCGCGCCAGGGCGCGCCGGACTACCTCCACGTACTCCCGCGTGCGCGCGAGCGGGCGAGCGAACGGCACACCGTGCCAGCCCTCGGACACCTGGGGCCCGGATACGCCGAGGCCGAGCCGGAAGCGGCCGCCCGAGAGGACGTCCAGCGTGGCCGCGGTCATCGCGGTCATCGCCGGCGTGCGGCCGGGGATCTGCATCAGCCCCGAACCCAGACCGATGCGCTCGGTCACCGCCGTCAAATGGCCGAGCACCGAGACCGCGTCCTGGCCCCAGGCCTCCGCCACCCAGACCGAGTCGAGGCCGGCCGCGTCGGCCCGGCGGGCCAGGTCCACCTGCTCCTCCGGCGAGAACCAAGGCCAGTAGGCCAGATAGAGGCCGATCCGCACGCGGGCAGCCTACGCCCGGCGCGGCGCCGCTGGTGCGCCGCTGCGAATATGCCCGCCATGCGCGCACTCGTGGCCAGACGCTCGGCACCCGGGGGAGTGGAGCTCGGCGAGGTCGCAGACCCGGCGCCCGCCGACGGCGAGGCGCTGGTCGAGGTGCGCGCCGTGTCCCTCAACCGCGGAGAGGCCCGCTATCTCCCGCGCCGGGAGGAGGGCACCGTGCACGGTTGGGACGTGGCCGGCGTCGTGCGGCACGCCGCGGCCCGCGAGAGCGGCCCGAAGGAGGGCGCCCGGGTGGTGGGCCTCGTGGACGAGGGTGCCTGGGCGGAGCTCGCCGCGGTGCCCGCGAACCGAATGGCCGAGCTACCCGAGGGAGTCTCGTTCGAGGACGCGGCGACCCTCCCGGTGGCCGGCCTGACCGCCGTTCGGGCGCTGGCGGTGGCGGGCCCGCTCCTGGGTCGTAGCGTGCTCGTCACCGGCGCCGCCGGCGGAGTGGGCCGCTTCGCCGTTCAGCTCGCCCACCGCGGCGGCGCCCGGGTCATCGGTGTGGCCTCGAGCCCGGAGCGGCAGGAGGGCCTGCGCGAGCTCGGTGCGGACGAGCTGGTGAGCGAGCTCTCCTCCGAGGGCGATTACGTCGATGTGATCCTGGAGTCGGTGGGAGGGGCGAGCCTCGCCGCGGCGCTGCAGCGGGTGGCCCGCTGGGGCACGATCGTCGCCTACGGCATCTCGTCCGGCGAGCCCACGACGTTCGACGTCAGCACCTTCTATCCGCGCTCCGGCGCGCGCCTGTACGGGCTGCGCGTTTTCAACGAGCTCGAGCGCCACGACTCGGCCGTGCGCGACCTGCGCTTCCTCGCCGAAGAGGTGGCCGCCGGGCGCCTGGACACGCAGGTCTCCCTCACCAGCAGCTGGCGAGAGGCCGGCGCGGCGCTGGATGCGCTCATCCAGCGCCGCGTGCGGGGCAAGGCCGTGCTGGTGATCGATTAGCGCAGCGACGCCGCGATCTCCTCGAGCAGGTCCATCTGCTCCTGCATGCCGCCCTCCATCCCGGAGTTGATGATCGCGTCGCGGACATCCTTGCTCGAGTACTCCGCGAGGAGCGTGAGCGTCGTGCGACCGTCCTCCTCGGTGAAGGTCACCGTGTTGAGCCCGACCTCGCCCTCGGCCGACGGGTCCTCGTAGATCTCGGTGTGGACGAGGCGCTCGTTGCGGACGATCTCGCGGTACTCGCCGTGGAAGGCGACCTCGAAGCCGCCCTCGCCGGCCACCATCACGTAGCGCCACGTGCCGCCGACCCGCAGGTCGATGTCAGCGATCTTCATCTCGCCCCGCTGACCGCTCCACCAGCGCATCACCAGCTCGGGCGTCGTCCAGGCCTTGTAGACCAGGTGCCTGGGCGCGTCGAACTCGCGCGTGATGAGGATCTGCTCGTCCCTGGGGAGCGTCACCTTCGCCGTTCCGCTACTTGTCGCTGCCATCTCGGTCCTCCTTTTGCTTGAGGTCTTCCAGCACCACATCCAGCTGCTCGAACCGCTCGGACCACGAGCTCTCGTAGTTCTTGACCCAGTCGTGGATCGGCTTGAGCGCGCGGCCGTTGAGCCGGTAGAGCCGCTGGCGTCCTTCGTCACGCACGTCGACCGCCTCCACTTCGCGAAGCACCCGCAGATGCTTCGACACCTGAGGTTGAGCGAGCCCCAGCTCGCGCACGAGGTCGTTCACCGGGCGCTCGCCGCCGGCCAGGACGTCCAGGATCTGCCGCCGCCGGGGCTCGGCCACGGCGTTGAACGCGTCCGCGGTGGTCGCTGCTCGTGCCATGGGGAAACAATATATACCTATATAGGAATATATCAAGTGGAATCGTGAAACCGGCCACGAGCGGGCCCCGGTTGCGCCGCCGGCTTTTCAGGCGGTCGCCGCTGCGGCTTCCGGGCCGGCGAGCAGCGACACCTGGAGGCGGAGCAAGATCGGCTCGAGCTCAGGTAGGGCCTCCGCGCCGGACTCCCTGATGCGGCGCACCACCACGGCGTCGGTGGCGGCCACGAGCGCATGGACCAGCTCGTCGGGCAGGACCGGGAGGCCGGGCCGCTCGTTGCGGGCGTGCCGCTCGGTGTCGCGCGTGAGCTCCGCGTAGCGGTCGCGCAGCCGCTCACGGCAGGCGGCGGCCCGGGGCCCGGCGGCCGCCACCTCGATCAGGAACACCCGCGCCAGCGCCGGGTCGCCGGCCAGCCAGCGCAGGTAGGCACGGATGCCGGCCCGGGCGCGCTCGAGCCAGTCACCGGGCTCGTGCTGCGCGGCCCGCACCCGCTCGAAGAGCTCGCCCGCCGCGGTCTCGTAGGCGGCCAAGAAGCAGTCCTCCTTGTCGCGGAAGTGCTCGTAGAAGGTCTTCTTGGAGACACCGGCGCCGCGGACGATGTCGTCGATCGTCGCGCTCGCATAACCCTTGTCGGCCACAGCCCGGCCGACAGCCTCCAGCAGGCGTGTGCGCTGTGAGGCGACGACCAGCTCGCGGTCGAGGCCGTGGCTGCCCCGCGGCAGCCGGCGAGGTATGTCCTGAGGCTCGGCGGCCATTGTGTACGGGCTGGTACATTACCCGTCCCATGGATCTCACCCTCTCGCCCTCGGAGCAGGAGTTTCGCGACGAGCTGCGCTCGTGGCTCGCCGACAACCACCCCGGCGAGGAACCGTCCGGAGAGGACGCGGCCTTCGATCACCGCCGTACCTGGCAGCGCACGCTGTTCGACGCCGGCTACGCGGGCTTCTCCTGGCCCACCGAGTACGGCGGTCGCGGGGCGACGATGATCGAGCAGGCCATTTTCGGAGAGGAGATGGCCCGCGCCAAGGCGCCCGCGCCGGCCAACGTGCTGGGCACGGTGATGGGCGGTCCGGTGGTGATTCACCACGGCAGCGACGAGCAAAAGGAGCGCTGGCTGCGGCCTATCCTGACCGGCGACGAGATCTGGTGCCAGGGCTTCTCAGAGCCCGAGTCGGGCTCGGACCTGGCCTCGCTCAAGACCAAGGCGGTCAAGAGCAACGGCGAATGGGTGGTCACCGGCCAGAAGGTGTGGACCACGTTCGCGCACAAGTCGAAGTGGTGCATGCTGGTGGCCCGCACCGACCAGGACGCCCCCAAGCATCAGGGCCTCACTTACTTCATCATGGACATGGAGCAGGAGGCCGTACAGGTGCGGCCGCTGCACCAGATCACGCGCCAGCCGGAGTTCAACGAGCTCTTCATCGAGGAGGCGCGGATCCCGGACGAGAACGTGGTCGGCGGGGTGGGCGAGGGCTGGGCCGTGGCCATCACCACGCTGATGAACGAGCGCGCGGGCCTGGGGGCGGCGTCCGCCGCCGGCGTCCGGATAGCGCTCGACGAGCTGCGCGAGCTGGCCATCGAGCGCGGCGTGGCCGACGACCCCCTGGTCCGGCAGCGGATCGGCCAGCTCACGATCGAGGTGGAGCTGCTTCGCCTCAACGCCTGGCGCGGGCTCACCCAGATCATGAAGAAGGGCGTGCCCGGCCCCGAGGGCTCGCTGCCCAAGTGGCAGTGGTCGGACATCAACCAGTCGCTCACCGAGCTGGCGATCGACATCCTCGGTGAGGACGGCGCAGCCTGGGACTCGCCCTGGGCCTACCGCTTCCTGCGGGCCCGGGCCAACTCGATCGAGGGCGGAACCACCGAGATCCTCAAGAACATCGTCGCCGAGCGGGTGCTCGGCCTCCCGAAGCTGCGTTAGGGGCCTGCGTGAACTTCGACTTCAGCGACGACCAGCACGCGATCAAGCGGACCGCGCGCGACTTCCTGGCCGACCGCTTCAAGAGCGAGCGGGTGCGCGAGCTGGCCGAGGCCGGCGAGTACGACGACGCCGCCTGGCGGGAGATGTGCGAGCTGGGCTGGGCCGGGATCTTCATCGACGAAGAGCACGGCGGCCAGGGCCTCGGCGTGGTCGAGCTGGTGATTCTGATGGAGGAGCTGGGCTACGCCCTCGCTCCGGTGCCCTTCCTCTCCAACGCGGCCGCGGGGCTGGCGCTGGTGCAGGGCGGCAGCGACGAGCAGAAGGCCCGCTGGCTGCCCGGCATCGCCAGCGGCGAGACCCGGGGCACCTTCGCATGGCTCGAGGACGACGAGGCCCGCCTCGTGCCGGACGCCGAGGGGGCCGACGTGATCGTGCTCCGCGGACCGGGCGGCTGCAGGGTGGTCGAGGGCTCGAACGCCCAGATCGAGCCGATCGAGACGATGGACTCCACCCGCCGGTTCGCCCGCGTGCGGGCCGACGGCGGCGAGCCCATGGCGGGAGACGGCTCAGCTGCGTACCGGATCGCCACGGCGCTGTCGGCGGAGCTGACCGGCGTGGCCCAGCGTGCGATGGAGATGGCCGTCGAGTACGCGCGCGACCGCAAGCAGTTCGGCCGCCCCATCGGGGCCTACCAGGCGGTGTCGCACCGCTGTGCCCAGATGCTGCTGGAGGTGGAGTGCGCGCGCTCGGCCAGCTACTACGCGGGCTGGTGCGCGGACGCGGAGCCGGAGACGCTGCCGCTGGCCGCCTCGATGGCCAAGGCCTACGCCTCGGACGCCGGCTGGAGGGTGAGTGCGGCAGCGCTCCAGGTGCACGGCGGGATCGGCTTCACCTGGGAGCACGACCTCCACTTCTTCTTAAAGAGGGCCAAGGTCGATGGCCTGCTGTACGGGTCGGCGTCCGACTACCGCGAGAACGTGGCCGAGCTGTCGGGGCTCGAGGCCGCCGAGCCCGCGCCGGCGCCCGCCTGAGCCCGGCTGCTTGCGGCTCAGCCCGTGCCGTGCGTGTCCGTGATGGCCGAGAGCGGCGACAGCACCTCTAGGCCGGCAGGGCGCCCGGAGCGCCGAGGATCTCGATGCCGACCTTGGCGGCGGCCTGACGCAGGACGGCCGGGTCGAACGGGCGCCCGGCCGGCGGCAGCTCCTCGGCCGGGGCGGGGTCGGCGACCTCGCGGACGAAGGCGTCGAAGCCGGCGGGCGTGGTGATCACCAGCCAGTGAGCCTCCTCCGACTCGACGCGGTAGGTGTGCGGAATGTCGCGCGGGGCGAGCGCCGCTTCGCCAGGGCCGAGCTCGATCTCCCCGCCCGCGACGAACAGCGTGAGCTCGCCCTCGAGCACATAGAAGGTCTCGTCGTCGCGACGGTGGACGTGCAGCGGAGGCATGTGGCCGCACCGCCCGCGCTCGTCTAGGAGCGCGAGCGCCCCGCCGCTGGTGTCCCCGTCCACGCAGACGTGGACAAGGGTGTCGATGAACCAGAGCGATTGCGTCCGTCCGGACGGTGCGGCGGCCTTCATGAGGGGCTCCCTTCTGCCAATCCCCGTTCGGGGGTGAGAACAATGCCCACGTCGGCGTTCTCCTCCGGCGTGGCGTTCCAGTACCCGTATCGCTCGGCCGTCTCGAGAAACCGCTGGATCGTCGCGTCTGACGGGGGCCGGGGGGTGGTATTCGCAGGTCCGATCGGGATACCGAGCTCGCGGAAGAACCGGCCCATCTTCGCGGTGCTGACGATGATCGTCACGGCCGGCTCTCGCGACGGGTTGCGCCAGGCGTGCTTGGCGTTTCCGGGAACGTGGAAGATGTCGCCCGGCCCGACTGGGATCCATGTGACGCCTTCCCGCGCCGTGGCCAGGCCCTCGAGCCTGCCTGACAGGACGATGAAGGTCTCCGGGTCCGCGTGGCTGTGCAGCGGCACAACAACTCCGGGCGGGATCGTGCCGCGCATGACACAAGGGTCGCGGTCGTGAGCGTCGGGTGTGGTCACGTACTGGATCGTCGGCCCGAGTACGTCGAGCTTCACGCCGTTTCGAGGGTCGTAGAGATGACCGACTGGTTCAGGCATCGCCCGCCTCGCTCCCGTTGTCGCCCAGTTGGCGCTGAAGGCCGGCCAGATCGAGCCAGGCGCTTTCGCGGCTGATCAGTCCGTCGGCGAAGTCGAAGACGTGCAGGAGGCGTACGCCGAGCGTGGATCCGTGGCCGTCGAGGCCGAACACCCGGCCCACGGCGCTGCCGTGAAGGATCGACTCGTCGACAACGTGACATTCGCCGTACCAGCGCCGAACGGTCTCGAAGCGGTCAATGCGCAGCTCGGTGAGCAGACCGCGATAGTAGGAGGCGATCTGCTCGGCGCCACGCAGCTGATGGCCGGGCCGGCCCGCGACGTCGTGCTCGGCGCCGCGCACGAAGCCCTCGACGATCGCGTCTATGTCACCTGCCTCCTCGGCGCGATAGTGACCGTCGACCAGCGCGTCCATCTCATCTCGCGTCATCATCCCGCCCAGATTGCCGTGCGTAGGGCGGGCCGCCAAGACCGCGCCTGTGGGATGCCGTCGGTGGCCGTCCCCCGCAGCTGCGGGGGAGCGGACCAGCTCCGGTGAGGTCGCTGTGCGACGCCCCGGCCGCGACGATCACCATTGCCGCCACATTGGCGACCGTCTCATCCGCGTCGACTCTCCGAGCTCCGGCCTGGCTCGAGTTCGGCCGGCGCGGCTGGCTACGTACGCTGCGCGATCGTCCGGAGCAGGTCGGGCGCGGCGGAGACGGGCGGTGACTGGGCGACCCCGGCGGCGACGCCCCGGGCGGCGATGCCGTAGGCGGGATCGTCGAGCACCTGACGGATTGCGCCGGGGAGCGCCGTGAGGACGTCGGCTCCCGGGTGGTCGAACATTCCTTGGCGTAAGCCTTCCAGGGCGATCCCGGCGCCGAGTTGCGCCACGCGTCGCGCGTTGTGCCACTGGTCGCCGGCAAAGAGCGGGATCATCACGGACGGCACCCCCTGGGCAAGCGCCCCCATCAGCGACCCGTAGCCGCCGTGGCAGACAACCGCTGCGGCGTGTGGGAGGACGGCCTCCTGTGCCACCCATCGCTCGGCGTGGACGTTTCCGGGCAGCCGGCCGAGGGTGGCGGGATCGCCGTCCGCGCCGATGGTGACGAGCACGCGCGCAGGAAGCTCGGCGAGCGCTTCGCAGAGGGCCCGGTACAGCGCGGGGAAGTAGCCCAGCGAGCCGGCGACCGACCCGAACGTCACGTAGACGAGCGGGTCGCCGCTGCCCCGCCACCAGTCCGGCAGCGAGACGACCGGACCGCGGGGCTCGCGGAAGCGGTGCGTTTCACCGGGCCCGCTTTCTGCGGGGTGTTCGAGCGCTGCGGGCACGAGGGTCAGGCACGGAGCGTCGCCCGCTCCTTCGGCGGCCGGGTCGGCGGGCAGCCCCAGCTCCACTCGCAACTCGTCCAGCACTCCGGCGACGAGCGCCAGCGTCTCCCTCTCGGGTGACGCGAGTCCAAGCGCGACGCGGACGTGCGGGACGCCGTGGCGTTCCGCCGCCAGGTAGCCGGCGAACTCCTGGCTCTCGCGCACGACCACATCCGGCCGCCAAGCGCCGATCACCTGCAGCGCTCCGGGCAGCGCCGCGCGCGGGGCGACCCGGCCGAACCCCTCCGCGATCATCAGCGCGTGCCCGTCCGGCGGAGCGAGCTGCGCGGCCGTGGCGACAATCCTCGCGACCTCTTCCTCCGGCGGGTCAGGCCAGCCGCAGAACTCCAGCCCGAGCTCGCGGACCATCGAGGCAGCTGCGCGCGGCCCGGCGACGCAGACCTCGTGGCCGGATCGAACGCACGCGCGGGCGAACGGCACAACGGGAAGGACGTGACCGGGATAGCCGGTTGTCGTGACCAGCACGCGCATGACGAACGTCAGGGTGCTCGGTCAGCGGCGCGCGGCCAAGGCCGCGGCCGGGGGATCGTGCCACGCGACCGATCCCGCAGTTGGGGGGCACTTCGGCCCCTCAATCGAGGGGTTGAAGCACACGGCGAGGCTGTCACCCTTGGAGGTGTCGTGACGACTCTCGCCCCCACCGCCGCGAACGCTCGCAGCGAGCTCATCGAGCGGGCCGCCGAGGCCGACAGCGTGCGGGAGCTGTTCGCAACCGCCTCGGAGCGACTGCGTCGGCTGGTCCCCTTCGACGCCGCGGTGTGGGTGGCCAGCGATCCTGCGACCGGCCTGCCGACTGCTCCGACACGCACCGAGAACATGGGGCACTTCGGGTTCGATGCGTGCCTGCGCGGCTGGGAGCTCGAGTTCATGGTCGAGGACGTGAACCTCTACGGCGTGCTGGCCCGGGCGAAATCGCCCGCCGCCGGCCTGCGCGAGGCAACCGGCGATCGTCCGGCACGTAGCCCGCGTTACCGCGACGTGATCCGCCCCCACGGCTTCGCGGACGAGCTGCGCGCCGTGCTGCGCGCCGACGGCAAGCCGTGGGCGCTGTTGGCGCTATTCCGTGAGGATGGCGAGGCGGCGTTCGACGAGCACGACAGCGAGCTGGTCGCCGGCCTCTCCGGTCCGCTTGCGGCGGCCGTCCGCGACCACGCGCGCCCGGTGACCCACGCGCTCGGGTGTGCGGACCAGCGCAGTCCCGGCCTGATGCTCTTCGCCCCCAGTGGCGAGCTGATCTCCGTAAACGACGACTCGCTCGCCTGGCTCGACGAACTGGCGGGGGAGGTCGTGGAGGCAGATGCCTTCGCCTTCCCCCTGCCGATGATCGTTGTCGGCACGCTGATGCGGGCGCGGGCGATCGCCGCGGAGCGCGACAGCGGGAGCGCCCGGGCGCGCATGCAGTCGCGCTCCACCGGCCGCTGGCTGGTCTGCCACGCCTCCTGCCTGCGCGACGCGGGCGGCGCCCTCGGCAACACCGCGCTCGTGATCGAGCCCGCCGCGGCCTCCGAGATCGCCCCGCTGATCACCCAGGCCTACGAGCTCTCGGCGCGGGAGCAGCAGATCACCCAGCTCGTCGCCCGCGGCCTGGGCACAGCGGACATAGCCGACCAGCTCTACCTCTCCACACACACCGTGCGTGACTATGTCAAGGCAATCTTCGACAAGGTCGGGGTCTCCAGCCGCGGCGAGCTCGTAGCCAAGCTGTTCGCCGAGCACTACGCTCCGGGCCACCTCGATCCCCACGGCGTCGACCGCGCCGGCGAATAGCCGGCCCCCCTCAGCACCCGCACAGCCTGACCTCCCGCCTGCACCACTCATCTCGCGGGCTCCGCCTCGGGATGGGCACCTCCCGGCGCCATGGTCTAGGCGAGACCGAGGTGCGCGGCGGCGTCGCTGACGGCTTTATCGTCGATCGTGAGCGCCCGCACGTCGCCTACGGTGAGCGCGTCGAGCGCTCGGTCGAAGAGCGTGAGGTGGATCCAGCTGGACTCTAGTGTCGACCACCAGCGCAGGCCGGCTGCGTCGGGATGGTGTTCGAACAGCGCCACGGAGTAACCCTGGGTGACGGTGCGGCGACCCGTCGCAACGATCGAGGGCCGCAGCTTCTCCGCGGTCAAGACGGCCGGGTCATCGAGATCAATGAGCACGGCTTGTGCATCGAGCTCGAGCTCGGCCAGCGCCAGCTGCCGGCCGGAGCGAACGAGCAGCTCCGGCTGCAGATCACCGGTGCCACGGAACGGCGCCAGAGTTTCCGCGATCGCCGAAACGGCGTCCTCGGCCAGATACAGGCAGCCATAGCGATCCGGGGCGTCGTGGCGGGCGGTGCCTTGAAACGCTCGGGGTACCCACAGCGGGTCCCCAGGCTCCCCAGCGGCCGCGGACGGGTCCCATGGGAGGACCCGCCAGAGCCTCACGCGAAGCTGCCGGCCCGCTCGCTTGCGATCGCGTCAAGCACCTCGCGTGCATGACCGCGGCGAATGAGGTCCAGCGGACGCCGCCCTCCCAGGCTCGGGTTGGCGCCCAGCAGCCAGCGCTCGGCCGCCTCCGCCGCATACAGGCGCAGCAGGCTGGCCATCACCAGTTCGAGCAGATCCACGCGCCCGGCGTTGAGGTCATCGATCCCTTGGCCGCGACGCCAGCGCGTGATCTGCGCCGGGCTGACGTCGAGTAGCTCCGCCAGCCGGCGCTGGGAGCCGAAATCACGGCTGAGCGCCACCACCTTGTCCGCAGTCGCTACCGCCACGCTGCAATCCTAGCGCAACAAAAACCGTTGCGCTCGATCAGACGCGCCTGCCTGTTAAGTCAGGCTGGGATCATCGGGCGCATGCGAACGGTGAACATCGCGGAACCAGAATTCTCCTACGATGCGGACGATCCGGAGGGCTTTCGCTCAGGGATGCTGCGCTTCGGCAAGCAACTCGGGGCGGAGCGGACGGGCACGAGCGTCTATGAGCTACCCCCCGGTCAGGCCGTCTGTCCCTACCACTACGAGTACGGCGAAGAGGAATGGCTGCTAGTCCTGGCCGGCCATCCCACGCTACGCCATCCCGAGGGGTCGGACCGGCTGGAGCCCTGGGACGTCGTGTGCTTTCCCGCGGGCCCCAGGGGCGCACACGGCGTTCGCAATGAGACCGACGAGCGCGTCCGCGTCCTCATGTACTCGACCGTGAGCCCCACGGCGGTGTCGGTGTACCCGGACTCCGACAAGCTCGGCGTGTGGGTAGGCAATCCGAACGACGATCTGTTCCTGCCCCGATCGAGCGCTGTGAGCTATTTCGACGGCGAGGCCTGAACGTCCGGGGTCAGCCCGCGCCGCGCTTGCCGGTGATGGCCGAGAGCGGCGACAGCACTCCGTAGCGTTCCGGCTCGGGCACCTGCTCCGTGCGGGCGGGCGGGCGCGGTTCGGCCGCCACCACGTGCTCCACGCTCACGCCGGTGAGCTTCTCCACCCGGTGCGGGAGGTCGAGGGCGAGCCAGCGCGAGGCGCCGGTGGGCAGCGTCGAGATCACGATCTCGTCGAACTGGCGCGGGTCCCAGACCTCGTGCAGGGCCACCACCGGGTCGGGGTCGCCGATCAGGCTCTTGACCTCCAGGCCCTCCGCCTCCATCCGGGCGACCGCGTCGTCGAGCCCCTTCTGGGCCGCCTCGCGCCCGGCGCTCCCGCCGCCGGTGGCGGGCACGAGCAGGGTGAAGCCGCACTGCCCCCGCTCAGCGCGGCGCTTCAGCGCGGCGAGCAGCTCGTCCGACGCGGCGGTGACGTTGGCCAGTACCAGCACGTTGAACTTCCAGGCCATCGGAACCTCCCTTGCTCGTCGCGATTGTCACGAGAATACCGCGCGTCCCGGAACGACTGAGGCCGCCCGCTGAGCGGACGGCCCCAGGATCCTTCGCGCTCGATACCGGCTCTAGCCCTTGAGCTTGATCCGGTTCGTCGTGCGCCAGCCGTTGCCCTTCGAGTCCTTCGCGTCGATCCGCAGCTGGACCTTCAGGCTCGAGCCCGAAGTCTTGGCCAGCAGATTGCGGCCACGCTTCTTGAGCTCGATCCGAACGGTCTTGGTCTTGCCGCGCTTCATCGCGAACGACTTGCCGCCGAGCGACTTGCCGCCCTTGCGCAGGACCGCGAGGCCCTCGCAGCGAGCGGTGCCGACGCACTTGAGCTTCAGCCTCGCGACGTCGCCGGTCACGTTGACCGACTTCGCCAGGGCCTTGACCCGCAGCAGCCCGCCGAGCACGATCTCGCAGCTGCGAACGCTGTCGCGCCGGTCGACGAACGCGATGTCGAAGCCGCCGTTGCACCGGACCTTGTCCGCCGCCTTGTCGAAGGACCTGATCAGGTCGCGACCCTTGCCGCCGGTGAGCACGTCCTTGCCGTCGGTGCCCTTGATCCGGTCGTTGTCGTCACCACCGTTGAAGGTGCTGTCGATGAGCCCGGCCAGCCCCTTCGCGCCCTTGATGGTGTCGTTACCGCCGTTGGCGTTGACAACCAGGTTCTCGGTCGTGCCGATGTCCAGGTTGAACGGGCCGGGCGGGTCGGGGCCGGTGCGGTCGAACTGCACCCGGCCGAGAGTCGCCGAGGGCTTCACCGTGAAGTCCTCGCCGCCGGGCCCGCCGTTGACCTCGGTGGTGTCGTTGCCGGCCTCACCGTTCATGGTGTCGTCGTCGTCACCCGGGTTCCAGACCTGGGTGTCGTCGCCGTCGCCGCCGTTCATCACGTCACGCGTGCCGGCCGGGTTCTGACCCGCCGCCAGGCGGTCGTTGCCGGCATCGCCCTTGAGGACATCGGCTCCGTCGGCGCCGTTCAGCGTGTCGTTGCCGTTGCCCCCGTCCACGTCGAGCGACAGGAACTCGATGCCCCGGGTGGCGCCCGCGGCGTTGAGCTTGTCGTCGCCGCCGTTGGCGTTCAGGTCCAGGGTCTCGGAGGTGCCGATGTCGATCGTGAACCCACCGACCGGCGTCGTGTTCAGGCGCTCGAAGAACGCCCGGCCCGCCGTGGCCGAGGGGCCGATCGTGAACTCCTCGCCGAAGGCATCAGCGCCGTTGACCTGCACGGTGTCGTTGCCCGCGCCGCCCTCGTTGAGGTCGTTGCCATCGCCGCCGTTCCAGATCATGGTGTCGTCGCCGGCGTCGCCGCTCACGACGTCCAGGGTGTTCAGCGGGTTGTTGTCGGCGGTGATGGTGTCGTTGCCGTCGCCGCCGCCGATCGTGTCGGCGCCGTCGCCGCCGTCGATGTTGTCGTTGTTCAGGCCGCCGTCGACGTCGAGCTTGAAGCCCAGCGCGTCGAGCGCGCCCTCCGCGTCGAACTCGTCATCCCCGCCGCCCGCATTCATGTCGAGCTTCTCGGAGGTGCCGATGTCGAGGGTGAACGGTCCGGGTGCGCCGGTGCGATCGAACTGCACCCGGCCCGCCGTCGCCGAAGGCTTGACAACGAACTGCTCGCCGCCGCCGCCGCCGTTCACCTCGATGGTGTCGGTGCCGGCCTGGCCGTCCATCTTGTCGCTGTCGTGGCCCGGGTTCCAGACGAGCGTGTCGTCGCCGTTGCCGCCCTCGAAGACCTCAAACGAGCCCGGGGCCTTGTTCTCGTCGCCTACGATGCGGTCGTCGCCGTCGCCGCCGCGCATGGTGTCGAGGTGCTCGCTGCCCAGGATGTCGTCGTCGCCCGAGTTGCCGTGGATCGTCACCGACGTGACGTTGGGATAGTCGGTGTTCACGGTGTCGTCACGGTCCTGGACGCCGGACAGGTCGAGCAGGTTGTCGCCGGGGCCGCCGTTGACCGTGATCGAGGTGATCGCGTCACAGGCAGCACCGCCCGTGCCCGGGTCGGCACCATTGACCTTCACTGCGTTGGCGACGCACGTGATGGCGATGGTGTCGCCCGCGTCGCTGTTGACGGTAAGAGCACCGCCGGCGACCGACGAGGTCACCGCCGCGCTCGCCGCGCCCGGGAATGCCAGCAGCGCCGCGGCTGCGGCGCCGGCTAGAACCCCGACGGGCGTTCTACGCTTTCGAATAGCTCGTGCCACTTCCACTCCTTGGTCGGTTTGGTCTCCGATCCGGAGGACGTGGCGGCGCGGGCGGTTATTCCAGGCGACCGCCGATGAATTGGGTGATCCCGCCCACTCGCTGGCGGATCTCCACGAAGCCTCGTTGCCTGAGCGCGTCGGCCAGCTCCTCCTGTTCGAACACCCGCGCTCCGCTGCTGCCGGCGAGCACGGGCTCGGCCAGGCGGGCGGCGGCGGAGCGGTAACCGGCCGTGGTGAAGAGGGCGATCCGGCCCCCGGGGGTGAGCACGGCGGTCATCCGGTCGAGCGCGCGCTCGGGGTCGGCGAACAGGTGCAGGGCGGCGAAGCAGCAGACCGCGTCGAAGGCGTGATCGCGGAAAGGCAGGTTCTGCGCGTCGCCGCGGATGAAGGCGACCTGGTCGAGTCCGGCCTGGCTCGTGTCCCGAACCGCGCGCTCCAGCATGGTCGGCGACACGTCGATTCCCACCACCAGTCCCTCGGAGCCGACCGAACGGCCGAAGTCCCGGCTGAAGTTCCCGGTGCCACAGGCGACGTCGAGCACGCCGTCGCCCGGACAGAGCGAGAGCAGAAGGCGGGCGATCCGGTGCTCGTCCGCCATGCCGGGACCGAAGGCCCCCTTGAACACACGGCCCAGCGCCGGGCGCCACCAGCGCTCGTAGATGGCAGGCACCATGCCGCTCAGCATCAGGTCCTGCATCGCGCCGGTCGAGGCCGGCTCATCGCCGCCGGTCAGCAGGTCGAGGTAGCCGGCGTCCGTACGCACGCCGCGTTCCCGCGCCTCGTCGAGAAGCAGCGGCAGCGCCCGCTCGAGCGCGAGAGCCGGCGCCGTGCGTGAGGGGCCGGGCTCGGCCCGGCCCGGAGCGATGTCGTCCGTGCGTGAGGGGCCGGGCTCGGCCCGGCCCGGAGCGATGTGATCCGTGCGTGAGGGGCCGGGCTCGGCCCGGCCCGGAGCGATGTGATCACCCTCACTCGGGTCCGCGATAACTCGGCAGCCCCTGCTCGTGCTCCTGGATCGGGCCGCGCCGCTCGGAGCCGAGCGCGATGGCGTCGAGCCGGGAGATCTCCCGCTCGCCCTCGATCCGGGCCGGGTGCTCCGCCGGCAGGCCGGCGATGAGCGTGGCGATGCGGTTGCGAAGCTGCAGGGCGAAGTGCGGCGTGGAGGCGCCCATCAGCTGCCGCACGTCCTCGACGGTGGGCTCGCGCGTCGCGCGATCGGGGCGCTCGAACTCGCTCATCGAGGCGAGGTTATATCCCGTCAACCCTCATCGGGCTCCACCGGCACCAGCTCGGTGATGCGATCGATGGCCGCCTGCTGCGCCACCGAGATCGCCTCGTCGTCGCCCAGGATCCAGACCCGGTTGTAGACCGCGTCACCCGGATCGTCCTCGTAGCCCGGCTGCACGCTGAGGAAGTAGCGCTCGAGTGGCCTCGGCAGCTCCTCGGCCTGATCGGACAGCAGCAGCGGCGCGAAGACCCCGTTGTTGCCGAGGGCGGCGGCCGCCGCCGCGTCGAGAGGACGTGAGCTGCTCGCCACGCTGAAGTTGTAGCCGGGGACCACCACGCCCCAGCCGAAGTCGTCGCGCTGGTAGCGGGCGAACGCGATCGCGTTCTCCACCGGAGTGGGCCCCTCGATGCGGTTCACCGAGCGGGCGAGGCGGCCCTTCTTCAGCTGCTCGGCCACCTTCCTGGAGATCACCTTCTCGGGGCCGAGAAGGTAGACGTCGGGGCTCTCGTGACTGGCCAGCGCCTTGCGGATCGGAGGCGGGATCGACCCCGAAGCCACGGGAAGCGCCGCGTCGCCCGACCGCGCCGCCCAGGCCGCGGCGGGCATCGCCCACTCCGCGCTGTCGGCCGAGTAGAGGACCACATCGCCCGAGGGCGCCCCGCGCGCGGCGGACACAAACCGGTCGATGGCCGCGGCCCGCTCGTAGGCGTCATCGCCCTCCACCACGGCGGTCCGCAGCCCCTCCGGACGAGCGACCTGGCTGCCCACACGGATCACCTGCGCGTCCTTCGCGAGGTCGGAACCGGTCGGCTCCAGCCGTCCCAGGACCTCCTCTGTGACGGCGGGCAGGCTGTCGCCGTCGGAGAGCAGCAGCGGCGCCGAGATCGGGTCGCCCGCCAGCACGGACGCCGCGATCCCGGTGACCCAGTCGTCCTTCTCGACCAGAGCCACCGCGCTCGGGCGATCGTCGTCTCCCGTGGCCGGGAAGAGCGCACCGGCCACGCCCGCCGCGTCGGCGGCCGCGTCGCCGCCGCCCACGCGGATCGTGTTACGGGTGGCGGTGGAGGGGAAGCCGAGCTTCTCCGCGGCCTCCTCGTCCTCGGACGTGGCGCCCACCTGCGGCGCCAGGGGCGGGCCGTCCCCGTTGGCGTTGCCGTCGCCGCTGTCGCCCTCGTCGCTGGTGCAGCCGGCTAGGCCGAGAACGAGCACGAGAAGAAGGGCGGCGGGGCGAGCCACGGGCGCCGGGCACGATAGCTGGCGTCGAGACGCCGATAGCGCGCGAATTCGGCCTCGCCGGGGTATGATTGACTGGTCAGTCAAAGGCAACTGTGCCGCCCCGGCGGCCCGGCCGGGAGGCACCGACAGCGTGGATTTCAGGGTCAGCGACGAACAACTCGAGTTCCGGGCCCATTGCCGGAGCTTCGCCCGCGAGGTCATCCGGCCGATCGCGCCGCGCTACGACCGCGAGGAGGGCGTGCCCTGGGAGGCGATCCAGGCGGCACGCGAGTGGGGCCTCCACGGCCTCGAGCACATCCAGCGCATGGGCACCGACGAGAGCGGGCTCATGAGCGCCATCTATGCCGAGGAGCTGCACTGGGGCTGCGCCGGTATTGCCCTGGCTATCTCCGGCGGCTCCCTCGCCGCGGCGGGGATCGCCAGCTCCGGCACGCCCGAGCAGGTCGGCCGCTGGGTCCCGGAGTGCTTCGGCCTCGGTGACGAGATCAAGCTGGGCGCCTACGCCGTGACCGAGGCGGGCGCGGGCTCCGACGTGCGCTCGCTGCGCACGACGGCCAAGCAGGACGGCGACGAGTGGGTCCTCAACGGCACCAAGATCTTCATCACCAACGGCGGCATTGCCGACGTGACCGTGGTCGTGGCCACTGTCGATCCCGAGCTGGGCCACCGCGGCCAGGCCTCTTTCGTCGTGCCCAAGGGAACGCCGGGGCTGTCCATGGGCAAGAAGGAGTCCAAGCTCGGCATTCGCGCCTCCCAGACCTCGGAGGTGGTGCTCGAGGACTGCCGCCTGCCCATGGGGTACCTGCTGGGTGGCTACGACAAGCTTCAGCGCAAGCTCGAACGGGCCCGCTCCGGCCAGTCCACCGGCCGCTCCTCCGGCGCTCTCGCCACCTTCGAGATCACCCGCCCGCTGGTGGGCGCCTCGGCGCTGGGCATCGCGCAGGCCGGCTACGAGTGGACGCTCGAGTACCTCGAGGACAAGTCCGAGGACGGCGTTCCGCTGCTCGAGCAGCAGCGCGTGCAGCAGGTGCTGGCCGACGTGGCCACCGAGATCGAGGCGGCCCGCCTGCTGGTCTGGCGCGCGTCCTGGATGGGCCGCAACGGCCTGCCAATGACCGCCGGTCAGGGCTCGATGTCGAAGCTCAAGGCCGGTGACGTGACGATGTGGGCCACCACCACCCTGATGGACCTTGTCGGCCCCTACGCCCAGACCACCGACTGCCCGCTCGAGAAGTGGTTCCGGGACGCCAAGATCTACCAGATCTTCGAGGGCACGGCCCAGGTCCAGCGGCTGGTGGTCTCGCGCATGCAGCGCACCGAGCACCAGCGCCGGCTCACCGAGGTGCTGGAGCAGGCCCCGGGCAACCCGCCGGGCGACCCCGTGGGCCAAGGGGCGGGCTGAACCCGGGCGTATCCTCGGGGGCGGTGATCGCGCCCCTCGCTCACGTCGGGAGCGGCGTCTTCGAGCCGCTGCAGTTGCTGCCGCCCGCGCTCGCGCTGGCCGCGTACGTGGTCCGTGCCCGAACCCTGGCCGGGCAGGGCCGGCCCGTGCCGCCCGCCCGCATCGCCTGCTTCGGGGTGGGTCTCGCGCTGATCGTCGCCGGGCTCGTCACGCCCGTCGCGCATCTCGGCGAGGAGCTCTTGCTCGCGCACATGGCTCAGCACCTGGTCATGGCCGACCTGGGCGCGCTCTTCCTGGTCGTCGGCCTCACCGGACCGCTCCTCCAGCCGCTGCTGGCCACCCGCCTGGCACGCGCCCTTCGGGTGCTCGCCCACCCGATCGTCGCCTTCGTGCTGTGGGCGCTGGACCTGTATGTCTGGCACCTGCCCGCGCTCTATGAGGCCTCGCTCAGCTCACCCGCTCTCCATGCGCTTCAGCACACCACCTTCGTGTTCTTCGGGGTCACCATGTGGTTCGCCCTGCTCGGTCCGCTGCCGCAGCCGGAGTGGTTCGGCAACGGCGCGAAGCTGCTCTACATCGTGGGCGTGCGGCTCACCGGCGCGTTGCTCGCCAACGTCTTCCTGTGGTCGGAGAGCAACTTCTACCCGGCCTACCGGAGCGGTCAGGCGGCCTGGGACATCACACCGCTCGAGGACCAGGGGATCGCCGGCACGATCATGATGCTCGAGGGCAGCATCGTCACGGTGGTGCTGCTGGGCTGGCTGTTCTTGAAGGCCGCTCGCGAGTCCGAGGAGCGCCAGGCGCTGGTGGAGTACGCCAGCGCGCACGGTTTGGAGCTGAGCGAGGCCCGAGCCGCCCGGGCCGTCGGGGCGGGTCGGGGCGAGGAACTGCGCCGGCGCCTGGACCGGGCCGCCGGCTGATCGTCACGTTCCGTACTCCCAGCCCGCGATCTCGGGGTTCTGCGCCTTCATGTCCTCGAACAGCAGCACCATCCGATCGAGGTACCAGAGCTTGCCGCCCTGGACGATCATCAGACCGGCCACCGTGGGGGTGGGCTTCAGCGCGGCCAGCCCGTACACGAGCGGAACCATGCCGACCGCCTGGTAGACGCTGGCCGCCGTGGGGATCGCCGACTGGAACTGATCCGGGAGCTCGGACCGGTCGCGCTCCACCCAGATCCGCTCGCCGAAGACGGCCTTGGAGGCCCAGTTCCTCGTCGATCCAGGCTGCTTGAAGAAGAGAGGGTTCACGACGAGCCATACCGAGGAGAGCGTTATCGGGACGAGGGAGCGCCTGCCGATCCATTTCCTGCTCCAGATCGAGCCTGCGAGCAGCGGAAGGACGGTGAAGCGGGTCCATACGCTCGCCGGGTTGGCGTGCCGCATCCAGTTCTCGCCCTTGAGGCCGAATGCTCCGGCGATCTTCCGCCCGAAGCCGGTCGCGCTCTGTTCAGGTGCCATGGCCTTTCCTCCTAGGGGACCGGCTGTCCGAACAGGGGGTCGAACGGCCGGCGATCGGAGCGACAGACGGTTCCACGGCGTGGAGTCGCGAGGCTTACTAAATAGCGGCCCAGCGCCCGTTCGACGCAGGCGCTGGGATCGGCACTGCTGAGGTGGCCGTAGCCGTCGTGGGTCAATAGTGCGGCGTTCCCGAGCCGCCGTTTCACGCGTCTGGCGTTGGCCAGCGGGGTGTTTGGGTCAAATCGCGTCCCGATCAGGAGGATCGGATTTCGGGTGTCTGCGGTCCACGGCCCGGTGTAGCGCTCAGCGCTGCGCACAGGCCAGGACGCACACGGGGCGCCGATCAGCCAGCCCATCACCGATCCGCCGATGCGGCTCCTGGCCTCGAGCCGGCGAACGGCGCGCGGCCAGCGCCGGGCGTTCTGGCGGGCCGGGCTGTCGGCGCAGAACAGGGCCTGGCCCGGCTCCAGCCGGCCGTGGAAATCCGCACCGAAGCCGATGTTGGCGGTGGTCTCGAGTGCCGAGCCGTCACCCTCGGCCGCCGCGTTGAGCTGGCGCGCGAGGTCAGGCCATCCCCGCGGCTGTGCCAGGCCTTCGAGCTTGATCACGGTGAGCGCCTCGCCGTAGGTCAGCACGCCCGGTGGGCTCGCCGCGGGAGCGGGGAGCGGGCGGCGGCGGAGCCGGGCGAGCAGCCGGTTGACGCGTCTGGCCACCGAACCGTGGCCCGCCAGAGCGCAGCGCGCAGGCCCGGCTCTCTGGCACAGCGCGATGAACCTGTTGAAGAGCCGGTCTACGTCGATCAGGCTGCGGGCGAGCAGCGCGGCCGTTCCCGAGGTGTACGCGACCGGATCCTCGAGGCCGTCGAGGGCGACGGCCCGCACGCGGCGCGGAAACATATTCACGTAGGTCTGGCCCAAGAAGGTTCCGGTGGACTCACCGAGAAAGGTCAGCCGCCGGTCGCCCACGAGCCGCCGCAGGCGATCGAGGTCGCGGACGGTGTCGGCGGTCGAGATGTGCGCGAGCAGCTTCCCGTTGCGGGCTCCGCATCGGCGTGCCAACGCGGTTGTCTTGCGCACGTAACCTCGCTCCCCTCGGCGCGTGCTTGGCACGGGTAGACCATCCCAGAAGCGTGCGCGCCCCGCCGGGTCCGCGAAGCAGCTCACCGGCGCGCTGCCCCCGGAGCCGCGGGGATCCCATCCCACGATGTCGAAACGACCTGCCGTAAGGGCGTCCAAGCTCTCGCCGCGTTGGGTCACCGTGGCCACGCCGGAGTCGCCGGGACCGCCCGGATTGACAAACAGGGAGCCGATCCTCTGGTCGGGACGGCTGGCCAGGTGACGCACCACCGCCAGCGAGATCTTGCGGCCCCCGCGGCGGCGCCAGTCCAACGGCACTTGCACGGTCGTGCACTCGAGCCGGGGACCACAGGCACTCCAGCCGATCTGTGATGCCTCAGCCTCGGCCGGCGCTGCCTGCGTGCTGACGGGGGCCAGAAGCACGAGGATGATCCCGAAAGCCAGGGCGTGCAGCGTGGGCTTCGAAGGCATGCGGACTCCCATCCGTTGGGTGCAGAACGCGCCCGCTCCCCTGAAGCGCGCCGGGCCAGTCGGCCGACGCTACCGTTCTGACCCCGGCCGCGCAACCCGGCGCCCCCTTGCACGGCTTGCCCGCGGTCCGTAGGGTGGGCCTACCGATGGCGCGCACTGGCCAAGCGTCGAGCCAGCGGCCCCCTGCGCTCTGGCGCCGCGTGGTGGTCCGCCCCAAGCCGATGCCGACCGGCCTGCCGAAGTGGCTGGTAGGCGATTGGAATCGGGTCATCCGCGACCCGCTCGATCTGCTGCGCCTGGCGCCGCTGATCGGCGCGATCACCACGCTGGTCATAGGTGACACCACCCACACCGGGGAGCTGTTCGGAGGGTTCGTGATCGTGCTGGCGCCCCGCGTGCTGAACGTGCAGCGCCCCTTCGATCTGATCTTCCAGCTCGGGTTGAACCTCGCGATCTGGGGCAACGTCTTCGGACTGTTCGACCAGATCTACGGCTACGACAAGGTCGTCCACTTCATCCTGCCGTGCGGGTCGTCCATGATGCTCTACATCACGCTCTGCCATTTGCGGATCGTGCCCGACCTGTCCGAGGACGCCGGCCTGCACGACCGGGTGGCGATGGTGCTCATAACGCTCGCCTTCGGCCTCACTGTCGGCGGCATCTTCGAGATGTGGGAGTGGTTCTCCAACACCGTGTTCGGAACGGAGATGTTCGTCACCTACGGCGACTCGATCGGTGACCTGATCGATGACACGCTGGGTGCGCTGATGGGCGGCGTCATCCTCCTTTTCTGGACCGGGCGCGGCTGGGGCACCTGGCGCACGCCGGGCGCAGCCCTCCAGGGCAAGGAGCCGATGCCGACCGCGCCCCCGGACCGCGACAGCGACCTCCTCATCCGCTTTGGAAACCGCATCGCTCAGCTGCGGCCGCCGCGGGGACACGAGTCTGAGGAGGGTCGCCCCTACCCGACGCTGCCGCGATGGCTTGTAGGCGACTGGGGGCCGATCCTCCGGGACCCCGTCGACCTGATCCGGCTGAGCCTGCTGGCGGGTGCGCTGGTGGCCGTGGTCCAGGCGGATTGGGAACACGCGGCGCGCTTTTTCGTCGGCTTCGGGCTCTCGGCGCTCGTGCGCCTGGCCGAGGCGCCGCGGCCCTTCGACGCAGCGTTCGCGCTCGGCATGGCGTTTCAGGCCTGGGGCGCCTTCACGGGCGCATACGACTCGATCGCCGGCTACGAGGTGACCGCCCGGATCGTCGCCTCGCTGTCGATCGCCTCCATGCTCTACCTTCTGCTCGTCCGAATCCGCGCCGTGCCGGACCTCTCCGGCAAGACGGACATCCACGAGCGGACGGGAATCCTGCTTACGGCAACCTGCTTGGGCTTTGGCGTGGGGATGCTGTACGAGATCGGCGCATGGGCCTCCAACGGCCTGTTTGACGCCCGCCCGTTCACATTCGGTGAGCTGATTGCGCACATGGCGATCGTCTTCGCGGCATCGGCGGCGGGGGCGGTCCTGCTCGTGTTCTGGGATCGGGCGGGGTGGAGGACGCGCCGGGTACCCGCGTCGATGCTGGTCAGACCGCCCCGCTGAGCGGGGGCTCGGCCGCCGGCCGCACGTAGACCGGGTTGCTCACCAGCCACAGCCGCTCGCGCTCGTCTTCAGGCAGCCGCGCCTCGAGCCGGTAGCAGCCGTTCTCCTCGATCGTGTGCTCCAGCCGGTCGCCCTCGGCCTCGTGCACCCGCACACCGTTGCGCACTAGCCTTACGCGGGCGCGCTGCGGCATCACCGCCCTCAAGGTCCACCGCCCGGGGTCTACGCTGGCCCCCATCGGTGCCGCGCCGGCGTCGGCCTCCGCCCAGAAGCGAAAGCCGCTCCCCGGCGCCAGCGCCTCGAACGACAGATAGCAGCGGCCCTCGCCGAGTGCCGCGTACACGGCGGCGCGGTCGGTGTGAACGTCGCCGGTCGGCGCCGAGGGCAGCAACACGTGGGTCTGAAGGATCGCGAAGTAGCGCGAGTTGGGCATCGGCGAGCGCACACGGCCGCGGAGGCGGATCCCGTGCTGGTGAGCGTCGAGGCCACCGATTGCCGGAAGCCGGCGGCGCAGGCAGAGCCGGTCCCAGATCTCGAGATGGCGTGCCGGGGGGCCGGTGAGCGTGCGCATTGGATCGCGCAGGAAGGCGGCCGCCTCCCACGGTGTGCGCCAGGCCTCGGCGGAGTCGCTCGTCAGGCTCCACAGCTCGATGCCCCCGCATACCGCGTCGTCGAGCAAGGTCCAAGCGTGAGGCGGCGCGATCAGCGTCGACATGCGCGAACCTTCGGAGAAGGGATGTGCGGCGAAGGCCACCCCGCCGGCCTCCAGCACGGCGGTGCAGATTTCCCGTTCGGTGCGTCCCGCGTGGGGGATC
The DNA here is from genome assembly GCA_963772945.1 of uncultured Thermoleophilaceae bacterium. Lineage (GTDB taxonomy): Bacteria > Actinomycetota > Thermoleophilia > Solirubrobacterales > Thermoleophilaceae > JACVRW01. The sequence continues at coordinate 262,488 of CAVYZJ010000005.1, forward strand.
TCCTCGTCGAGGCCGAACACGAGCAGGTGCCCCGCCTTCGGCGACACCTCGTGGCCGACGAGCACGAGCACGCTCCCGCGCCAGCCCTCCTCGCCGCGGCGGCGTGCCTCGAGCGTGTCGTGATCGGTGAGCAGCAAGCAGTCCGCGCCTGCGACCTCCGCCGCGTCTGCCAGCTCGGCCACGGTGGCGGTGCCGTCGGAGTAGGTGGAGTGCACGTGCGCAACGCACGCGAGGCCGTGAAGCCCGAGCGGGTCGTCCATCTCGGTGACGCTCAGGGGGTCGCCGGCAGCGGTGCGCCGGCGCGCCGGCGGCGCGCGACCACCGTGCCCGCCACACCGATCACGGCAAGGAGCGTCGCCCCCGCGGCGGCCGGCCACAGCGCGCCCTCGGCCGCCGCGCCCCCGAGGGCGGTGTAGGCGAGCACACGCGGCGCGCCGCCGATCACGCTCCCTGCGACGAAGTGGCGCAGCCGGATGTGGGTGAGACCGGCGGCGTAGTTCACGATCGTCGCGGGTGATCCCGGCGCGAGGCGTGCGAGGGCAATGGTGAGCAGCGGCCGCTGCTCGACCCGCTCCCTCAGCCGCGTGAGCCGCGGACCCGCCAGCGCCTCGGCAGGGCCGCGGCCGAGGCGGCGGGCGACGAGGAACGCCGCGATTCCTCCCAGCGTGGCGCCCAGCAGCGCGACCGGCATGCCCGCCGCTCCGCCGAGGAGCATGCCGGTGGCTGCAGCCAGAAGCGTGCCGGACACGAGCGCCGGCGTGAGGGCCGTCCAGGCCACGATCGCGCCGGCCGCGAGCAGCGGTACGGGCAGGGCCACGAGCCGCGTCACCGCCGCCGGATCGTGGGGCAGGAACGCGACGGCGGCCCCGAATCCCGCGGCGATGGCCAGCGCGAGCAGCAGCAGGCGCCGGCGGGCGGTTCGGCGGAGGTTCGGACCGTGCACGCCGAGGACACTAGCGGGACGGATTCGACGCCCCGAGCCGGCCGGCAGCCCTTGCGGGGGACGCCCCGCCCCCGTAGGGTCGCTGCGAGATCCAGGCCGCTCTCGGTTGAGGAGGTGACGTGAGCTGCTCAAGACGAACGCCGCTTGTGTGGGAGGGTAGTCATGCGGGCGAGTGCCACCCCAAGCAGCGATCCGACCGCGATATCGCCGGGAAAGTGGACGCCTGTGTGCACGCGCGAGTAGGCCACGACGGCGGCGAGCGCACGCAGAGGCACGCCGATCTGCGGCAGGGTCGCGGCCACTCCCGTAGCGAACGCGAAGGCGGAGGCCGCGTGTCCGGACGGGAACGAGCGCGACTTCGGCATTCGCACATGGCGGGCGAGCGGGGTCCCTCGATCGGGACGTCGCCGTCTACCGAGCGGCTTCAGCGCCGCGTTCACGAACACCGACGTGATGGCGATCGAAGCGAGGCCGTCAGCCGCGGCGCGACGGCCCTGGCGGCCGCCACCCACGGCAAGAAGGCCGGCGACGGCGAGCCAGAGCCGGGAGTAGTTGGCGGCACCGGACACCCGGTGCATCGCGCGATCGAGTGCGGGGCTGTCGATGCGCGCGACCGCGGCGTACAGGGCCGTGTCGACGCGGTTGGCATAGCCCAGCCACTGGCGTGCGTTCATAGGCGGCAGATCGTATGACGCGCAGGCGTCTCCTTGCCGTCGCCGCCCTCCTGCTCACGCCCCTGGCGGTTCTATCGGCGGTCGGCTACGCGGCGGATGACCCGCAACAGGCGTTCGGCCTCGTCCTCACGCTGTCGGTCGCGGTGATCGTGGCCTGCTTTGGCCTCGTGCGCCGCGGGGTGGTGCGGGTCATCGCTCTCGTGCTCGCCGGGATGCTGGCTCTGGGGGCGGTGGAGGAGCTTCTGGACGCCCGGATCTTGGACCGCGTGACGATCGTCGGGATGCTGTGGCTAGCCGTCTCCGCAGCCGCCGCGGCGTTTCTGGTCCACGTGCCGCTGCCGCAGGCCTCTCCACCACGCCGGCCGGTGCTGTTTCTCAATCCGCGCTCGGGAGGCGGCAAGGCCGAACGCTTCCAGCTGGCCGACGAGGCGAGGAAGCGCGGGATCGACACGGTCGAACTGGGGCCGGAAGACGATCTCGGGACGCTGGCGAGAGCGGCGGTGGACGACGGGGCCGACGCGCTGGCCATGGCGGGGGGCGACGGATCCCAGGCCGTCGTCGCGGCCATTGCGGCCGAGCGCAGGTTGCCGTACGCGTGCATTCCCGCCGGCACCCGCAACCACTTCGCGCTCGACCTCGGCGTCGACCGCAAGGACGTGGTCGGAGCGCTGGATGCATTCGTGGATGGGGGCGAGCGCGTCGTGGACCTGGCCGAGGTAAACGGGCGCGTGTTCGTGAACAACGTCTCGCTCGGGCTCTACGCGACCGCCGTTCAGCGGGACGGTTATCGAGCGGCGAAGATACGCACGCTTCTCGCCACCATCCCGGACGTCATGGGCCCCGGCGGCCGGTCTCCCGACCTCAGCTGGACCGGGCCGCACGGCACTTCGCACTCCTCGGGCACGGTGTTGCTGATCTCTAACAACAACTACCGGTTCGGCGGGCTCGGTTCCGGGACGCGTCCGCGGATAGACGACGGACTGCTCGGGATCGCCATCGCGGAGTCCCGCCGGAACGAGGGGCTGCGCCGGCTCGTGCCCCGGCGACCCTGGCACGAGTGGTCGGCGCCCGATTTCGAGGTTCACTCGGCGGAGCCGGTGCCCGCAGGTATAGACGGCGAGGCGACCCTGCTCACCGCGCCCCTCCGCTTCCGGATCCTGCCCGCTGCCCTGCGAGTCCGCATTGCGCCCGCACACCCCGGTGCATCGCCGTCCGCTAGTCGGCCCGCGAACCCCTGGCGGGGCTTCCGAGCGCTTGTCGCGATCGCTGCCGGACGTCCTGCCGTTCCGGTTGTCGAGAACGAGCGCCTAACTGTCCCGCGTTCGGACAGCACTCCGATTTCGTAGCGGTGATCACAGGCAGCCGACGAGCCCATCGACGAAGCGCTCCAGGGTGTGGGCCTCCTCGTCGCCGTGGAGCGGGTTCAGCTCCGTGACCGTCAGCGCGCTCAGCTGCTCCGCGCCGGCCAGGACCGCCAGAGCGCGCAGGCAGACATCCAGCGCCAGACCCTCGTTGCGCCCTGTGTTCTCCGACAACGGAGCGTCGGTGAAGTCGACGGTGTCGACGTCGAGGTGCAGGAGCAGCCGATCGAAGCGGGGAGCGAAGTCCTCCACCACCCGCCTCGCCGTGCCCTCGGGGTCGTTTGCCACCTCGTCCACGGGGATCCGCGACAGGCCGCGGCGCTCGAGGACCCGGCGCTCGTGCGCGGTGGCCTGTTCGGGCCCATAGCCGAAGAAGAACACCTGGTCGTCGTCCAGCAGCGGGGCGCGGGGGCCGATGCGGGTGAGCTCGGGCGCGGCCCCCGGCTCGTCGAGCATGTGGGCCATGCCCATCCAGTCGAGCGCGCCCGGGCGGACGCTGTCGGGCGTGTTCAGGTCCGGGTGGACGTCGATGTAGACGAGCCCGACGGCGCCTTCGTCCCGGCGAAGGTGGCCGGCGACGGTGCCTATCTCCACCGTGCAGTCTCCGCCCAACACGAGCAGGGGACCGCCCGGACTTCCCCAGCGCGGCCTCCACCCGGTCGGCGGTGGTGCGCACGATCTCGCAAACCGCTCCCAGGTTCTGGGCCCTCGGGCCGGAGGGATCGGGACGCCAGCGCCAGACGTCCGAGTCGCCGCGATCGTCGACCTCGGTACCCGCCTGGCGCAGCTTGTCCACGAGGCCGGCGCGGCGGAGCGCACGCGGCGCCTGCTCCTGTCCGGGCGCGAAGGCGCCGGCGCTCGTCGGCACGCCCAGCAGCGTCAGGACCGGTCGCATGGCCGGGAGGATGCCCGCTGCCAGCGTGCCGGACACATCCAGGCGCGCGGCGCGCGCGTAGTCTCTGAATGTGCGCCCGGCTCTCCTGACGTCAGTCGCGCTCGCGCTCGTCGCGCTCGGCGGCTGCGACTCGGACCCGCCCCGGGAGCAGGCGCCGGAGCAGGCGCAGGCCGGGCAGCGCTACTCCCACGAGGAGCGGGTGATCCGCGGCTGGCTGCTGGCCCTGGAGCGCATGGACTACGACGGGGCGGCCTACTACTTCGCCAGGGGGGCGATCATCGATCAGGGCGAGCCCTACCGGCTGAAGGACCAGTCGGCGGCGCGGGCCTTCAACGCTTCCCTTCCCTGTCGCGCCGACCTGGCCGGCGTACGCGACGAGGGCCGCACGGTGCTGGCCTCCTTCCGCCTCCGCCGCGGGCCCGGGGGCCGCTGCAGCGGCACGGTCCGGGTCCGCTACACGATCCGCAGGGGCAAGTTCGTCGAGTGGCGACAGCTGCCGGAGCGGCCGCCGTCCGCGGGCGACCCGGCCTGACGCCGCCGGCCTACGCCCTTCGCCCGGCCTCCATCTGCTCGCGCTCGGCCAGGCGGCTGTCGCGTCGCAGCTGCGCCTCGCGCGCCCGGCGCCGCTCCTCGGGGGTCACGGGCTCGACCATCGGCACCGGCGCAGGCCGTCCCTCGTGGTCGAGCGCCACCATCGTGACGTAGGCGGTGGAGGTGTGTGTGCGCTCTCCGCTGCGGACGTTCTCGGCCTCCACGCGCACGCCCACCTCCATCGACGTCCGCCAGGCCGCGTTCACCGTCGCCTTCAGCATCAGCAGCTGCCCCACGTAGACCGGGTGCAGGAACGTCATGCGGTCCACGCCCGCGGTGACCACCCGGTTGCCCGAATGACGAACGGCCGCGATCCCGGCCGCCTCGTCGCAGAGGTGCATGATCACGCCGCCGTGCACGTTGCCGGCCACGTTGGCCTCGGTCACGCCCATCCAACGCGTGAGGACGGAGCTCGAGGCTGACGGCGGTCGTGGCTGCACGGCGCCGGGTAGTCTAGGTTGCGAGGACCGATTCTCGAGCGTGAAGGAGGCGCGGCATGCCAGGGCTTGGCGGTCGCATGTCGACGGTATTCAAGGCGAAGATCTCGAAGCTGCTCGACCGGACGGAGGATCCGGCGGAGACGCTGGACTACGGCTACCAGAAGCAGGTCGAGCTGCTGCAGAACGTCAAGAAGGGGATCGCCGACGTCGTCACGTCGAAGAAGCGCCTTCAGATGCAGTCGTCGAAGATCGAGCAGCAGGTGGTCAAGCTCGACACCCAGGCCCGCCAGGCCCTCTCCCAGGGCCAGGAGGACCTGGCCCGGACGGCGCTCGAGCGCAAGACCCTGGCCCAGACGGAGCTGCAGGGGCTCGACACCCAGATCACCGAGCTGGAGGGCCAGCAGGAGCAGCTCACGGCCAACGAGCAGAAGCTGCGCCAGAAGATCGAGCAGTTCCGCACCAAGAAGGAAGTGATCAAGGCGCAGTACTCGGCCGCCGAGGCTCAGGTCAAGATCGGCGAGGCCGCCCACGGCGTGGGCGAGGAGATGGCCGACCTCGGCCTGGCCATCCAGCGGGCCGAGGACAAGACCGAGCAGATGCGTGCCCGCTCGGGCGCCATCGAGGAGCTGGAGGCGGCCGGCACCTTCGACGACATCACCCAGCTCGGCGGTCCCGAGGACGACATCGACAAGCAGCTCCGGGAGCTCACCAGCGGCGCTCAGGTCGACGACGAGCTGGCCAAGATGAAGGCCGAGCTCGGCTCCGGCGGCGGCGACGCCCCCGCGCTCGAGGAGGGCGAGAAGGAGGGCTCGGCCTGATGATCGTGCGGGTCGCCGGCCAGGGCCAGTATCGGCTCCCGGACGAGGACGCCGAGCGGCTGAACGAGCTGGACAACCGCGCGGTGGCCTCGGTCGAGCAGGGTGACGAGGCCGGCTTCCACGAGCTCTGGTCGCAGATGCTGGAGCTGGTGGCGAGCGACGGCAACGCGCTCGACGACGACGAGCTGGTGGAGTCGGACGTGATCCTGCCCCCGCGCGACGTCTCCTTCGAGGAGGCACGCGGCGAGTTCACGGGCGAGGGGCTCATCCCCGACTGACATGGACGAGGATGCCTTCAACCTGTCGCTCCGCAAGTTCCTGAAGAAGCTCGGCGTGACCGCCCAGCGCGAGATCGAGCTCGGCGTGCGCGAGCAGCTCGACGAGGGCGGCCTGAAGGGCGAGGAGACCCTGCCGGCGCGGGCCACGCTGAAGGTCGAAGGGCTCGACCGGGAGATCGTGATCGAGGGCCGGATCTCGCTCTCGGACAGCGCTGCCTCGCCGGACTGACGCAAAATATGATGGGCCGGCCGATGGGCCCGGCACCCAACAAGCGCCTCGTGCTGGTCGCGATGATCTTCGCCGTCGCGATGACGTTCATCGACCAGACGATCGTCGCGATCGCGGTTCCCGAGCTCCAGAAGGACCTGTCCCTCTCGGCCACGGGCGTGCAGTGGATCGTCAACGGCTACCTGCTGTCGCTGTCTGCGCTGTTCGCGTTCGGGGGGCGGCTCGCGGACATCGCCGGGCACCGTCGCATGGTGCTCCTGGGCGTGGTGGTGTTCGCCACGGCGTCGGCGCTCTGCGGCGCCACGCCGACCGGCTCGGGCGCCGAGGCCTGGATGATCACCTTCCGGGTGATCCAGGGGGCCGGCGCGGCGATCATGTTCCCGGCCGCACTGGCGATCGTCGTCTCCGCCTTCCCCCTGCGCGAGCGCGGCAAGGCGATGGCGATCTTCTTCGGCGTGACCGGAGGGCTGACCGCGGTGGGGCCGATGGCGGGGGGCTACCTCACGGCCATCAACTGGCGCGCGATCTTCTGGGTCAACATCCCGGTGGCGATCGCGGCCGTGGTCCTGACTCTGCTGGCCAAGCCCGCGGAGGACCGCCAGCCGGCGAAGCTCGACGTGCGCGGCGCGATACTCATCTCGGTGGGCATGGGCCTTGCCGTGCTCGGCCTGCAGCAGTCGAGCGTCTGGGGCTGGGGCGACCCTGTCACCTGGCTCTGCATCGGCGCGGGCCTGGTGCTGCTGGTCGTCTTCGTGGCCTACGAGACCCGGGTGGAGGAACCGCTGATACGCGTCGGCATCTTCAGGGACCGGGGTTTCGCGGTGGACAACGCCGTGCTCTTCCTCATGTCGGCGGTGTTCCTGCCGATGTTCTTCTTCGCCAGCCTGTACGCGCAGATCGGGCTGGAGCAGAGCGCGTCGGAAACTGGTCTCTACCTGCTGATCTTCTTCGCCGGCTTCGCCACCGCGTCCCAGTTCGGGGGGCGGCTGCTGGACCAGCGCGGAGCCCGGGTGGCCGTGGTGCCCGGCTGCCTGCTCGCGGCCATCGGCTTCGCTCTATGGGCCTGGCGGCTGCCCGATCTCGACCTCAACAACCAGTGGTACTTCATCGTCCTCGCGGGAGCCGGCATCGGTCTGCTGCTCGGCCCGTCGTCCACCGACGCGGTCAACCGGGCGCCGAGCACGAGCTACGGAGAGGTGACCGGCATCACCCAGACCAGCAGGAACTTCGGGGCCAGCCTCGGCATGGCCGTGCTGGGCACCGTTCTGATCCTGCGCGAGAAGGCGAACATCGAGTCCTCCCTGGGGGCGCTCGGCGTGCCCACCCGGAGGGCGGACCAGATCGCCGACGCGCTGAGCCACGGCGGCGGTGGCTCCGGTTTCGCGGAGCGCGCGGGAAGCAGGGCGGAGACGCTCCTGGCCACGGTGCAGCACGACTTCGCCCTGGCCGTGCAGGTGGTCTTCTACGTCATGGCCGGCGTGATGCTGGTCGCGTTCCTGGTCGCGCTTGTGGCCATGCCCGCGGGCCGCGTGGAGGCGGCCCCGGAGCCGGCGACGCAGCCGGGGAGCACTTAGCTCAGTCGCACACCCCCCTCCGGCGTGAGCGTCCAGTGCGGATTGTGGGCGATCTCCCAGGGATGGCCCTCGGGGTCGATCACGATCGCGCTGTAGCCGCCCCAGAAGGTCTCCGCCGGCTCGCGCCCGACGGTCCCGCCGGCCGCGCGGGCCTCCTCTGTGGCGGCATCCACCTCGGCCGGCGAGCCGAGGTTCAGCGCGAGCGTGATGCCGCCCCAGCCGGGCGTGTCCTCCACGGCGCTGTCCTCGGCCAGCCGCTCGCGGTCCCAGAGCGCGAGCACCATGTCACCGGCTTGGAAGAAGACCACGTCATCGTCGGGGCCTGCTTCCGTCTCCCAGCCCACGGCCTCGTAGAAACGGCGTGCGCGAGCCAGGTCGCGCACCCCCAGTGTGATCAGGCTGACTCGTTGGAGCATTGCCAGAGTCTCCCTTACCGGGTCGCGCGGGTGATTCGCTCGCTCATCTCGCGCAGGCGCTCGATCAGCTCGGGCGGCTCGTGCACCTCGAACTCATAGCCCAGCATGGCGATGCGCATGGCCAGCCAGTCGAGGTTGTCGTCGCTCGTGCAGTACAGGCAGCGCTCGTCGTCCAGCGGCTCGACGGTGCCGCCCAGCCAGCGCCGGCGGCCCAGCTCTTCGGCGGGTGCAGCGACGGTCACCCGGGCCTCGTAGCGGGCGGGCGCCGTCGAGAGGCTCTGGGCCACATACGCGGCGGCGTCGCGGGCGGGCAGGGTGCGGGGGTCGAAGCGCACGCCGGTGGAGGCCGGCCGCGACATGCGGTCGACGCGGAAGGTGCGCCAGTCCTCGCGGCCACAGTCCCAGGCCACCAGGTACCAGCGCCGGCCCACGTTGACCAGTGAGTCCGGCTCCGCCTCCCGGCGCGTGCTGGCGTCGTCGCGGGCCCGGTAGGTGAACCGCACCCGCTCGTGGTCACGGCAGGCGGCCGCGATCACCGTCAGGTGCTGGGGATCGACCTGCGGCCCGCCCGGGGCCGCGGCGAGGGTGAGCGTCGAGGTCTGGAGTGCCCGGACGCGGCGGCGCAGGTGCGAGGGAAGCACCTGCTCGAGCTTCACCAGGGCTCGCACCGAGGTCTCCTCGATCCCGGTCACCGACCCGCCCGCTGCGGTGCGCAGTCCAACCGCGATCGCAATGGCCTCGTCGTCGTCGAGGAGCAGCGGCGGCATGGCAGTTCCGGCGCGCAGTTGGTAACCACCGGCGGGCCCTGTCATCGATTCGACGGGATAGCCGAGCTCGCGCAGGCGCTCGACGTCGCGGCGGATGGTCCGGCCGGAGACGTCGAGGCGGTCGGCCAGCTCGCCGCCCGGCCATTCGCGCCGTCCCTGCAGCAGCGAGAGGAGGGTCAGCAGCCGGCTCGAGGTGGTTTCGCCCATGGCCCGGCCATCATCCTCTCAATTGAGGACAGAAGCTGGCCTAAACGAGTGGGAAGCTGACCTCATGATCATCACTCCATCAAGAAGCGCCCCGGCGATCTCGGTCCGGGGCCTCGTCAAGTCGTTCGGGGAGGTGCGGGCTCTCGACGGGGTGGACCTCGAGGCCGAGCCCGGGACCGTGCTGGGCGTGCTCGGCCCGAACGGGGCCGGGAAGACCACCGCGGTCCGGATCCTCACGACCCTGCTCGCTCCCGACGCCGGCAGCGCGCAGGTCGCGGGCCTCGACGTGGTCCGGGACGCCGCGAAGCTGCGGGCCCGCATCGGCCTGGCGGGCCAGTACGCGGCGATCGACGACAACCTCACGGGCGTCGAGAACCTCGTGATGGTCGGACGCCTGTACGGCGAGCGGCGTCGGGCGGCACGCACCCGGGCCCACGAGCTGCTCGAACGCTTCGGGCTCGGCGACGCCGGCGACCGAGTGGCCAAGACCTACTCGGGCGGAATGCGCCGCCGGCTGGACCTGGCGGCCGCGCTCGTCGCCCACCCGCCCGTGCTGTTCCTCGACGAGCCCACCACGGGCCTCGACCCGCGCAGCCGGATCGACCTGTGGGCCACGATCGAGGACCTGGTGGCCGACGGCACCACCGTCCTGCTCACCACCCAGTACCTCGACGAAGCCGACCGGCTGGCGAACCGGATCGCGGTGATCGACCGCGGACGGGTGATCGCCGACGGTACCTCGGACGAGCTCAAGAACCGGGTCGGCGGCGAACGCGTGGAGGTGAAGCTGACCCATCCCGAGGCGGCGTTTGCGGCCAGCTCGGCGCTCGCCGACATGGGCGCCGATGCGCCTCAGAGCGAACAGGACGTGGTCCGCGTGGCCGTCAGCGGCGGTGACGGCGCGATCATGGAGGCGGCTCGCAGGCTCGACCGGGCGGGGGTCGGCGTGCAGGACATCGCGGTTCGCCGGCCAACGCTCGACGACGTGTTCCTGTCGCTCACCGGGCACACCGCGGAGACCGGGGACGAGCCGGAGGAGGTGGCGGCATGACCCGCCTGGCGAGCGACACCCTGGTGATGGCCGAGCGCAACCTCGTGCGGCTGCCGCGCGCGCCCGACCTGCTGCTGGGCTTCACGGTCCAGCCGATCATGTTCGTGCTGCTGTTCGTCTACGTGTTCGGCGGCGCGATCGAGACGCCGGGCTACGCGGACTACGTCGACTTCCTGATCCCGGGCATCATCGCCCAGAACATCGCCTTCGGCGGCTTCGTCACCGCACTGGGGCTCGCCGAGGACATGACGAAGGGGCTGATCGACCGCTTCCGCTCGCTGCCGACCGCGCGGGCGTCAGTGCTGGCCGGCCGGACGCTGGCCGACGTGCTCACCAACGGCGTGTCGATCGTGATCCTGTTGGTCACCGGCCTGATCGTGGGCTTCGGCTTCGATGCGGAACCGCTCGAGATCCTGGCCGGCTTCGGCCTGCTGCTGCTGTTCGGCTTCGCCTTCTCGTGGATCTTCGCGCTGATCGGCATGTCGGTGTCCACGCCGGAGGCGGCCAACGGCATCGGCTTCACGCTGATCTTCCCCATCACGTTCATCTCGTCGGCGTTCGTGCCGGTCGAGTCCATGCCGACCGGGCTCCAGGAGGTGGCGGACGCCAACCCGGTGAGCGTCGTGGTGGACGCGCTGCGCTCTCTCTGGCTCGACGCGCCGGCCGGCGACAGCATCTGGCTGGCGGTCGTCTGGTGCCTCGTCCTGGTCGCGGTCTTCGCGCCCCTGGCCGTGGCGAAGTATCGCCGGGCGGCGACCTCCTAGGTGCCGCCCGCGATCACCAGAGATCTCCCTCGCGCCAGTCGCAGGTCAGCTCGGTGGTGAGATCCAGCGAGGACGACACCGGGAGGACGAAGACCGACCCGTCGTCGTCCTCGGTTCGCACGACGCCGGCCGGGGTGAGCGCCGAGGTCGGCCCCTCCCAGAGCAGCCAGCCCCGCCCCGAGTACAGCCGTGCGGCCGGTGCGGTTGCGCTCAGCGCGCCCAGGTCGTACGCGCCGCGAACCACCCGCTCCAGCTCCACCATCATCGCCGACGCGTGCCCCCGGCCGCGCCGGTCCGGGCGCACCCCGACACCCTCGACGTAGCCCGTCCGCAGCCCCCGCCCGCCGTGAAGCAGCCGGCGCTGCACCACCGACGCGTGCCCGACGACCTCGCCCCGCTCCCAAATGAGGGCGTGCATCCCGCCCAGGCTGTGCTCCCAGTCGTGGTCGCTGAAGTGCCCTTCGAAGGCCAGGTCCAGCAGTGCGCGCGCGGCCTCGAGGGTCGCGGCGTCCAGGTCGGCGGTGTGAGCGAGCCGCAGCTCGGCCACGTTCCTCGACGCTACTCCTCGGCAAACGCGGCGAAGCTGGCCGCACGGGCGTACAGCTTGTACAGCCGGAAGCTCTTCGCGAACACCTTGCGACAGGTGTTGTCGAGCACGCGGTAGGCGGCGTTGTCGGAAAGCTCGGGCGTCTTCACCGCGCTGTCCTGCAGGTTCACCTGCTCGCGGATGTCGTGGATGGTCGCGATCCGCTCGGCCCGGGTGCCCGCGCTCCAGTCGGCGCACTGCGCCAGGGGCGCCACCGACCCCACGAGCGCATCGCCCACCGGCTTGGCCTTCTCAGCGGGCTCGGGGTCGGATCCGCACGCGGTGGCGGTCAGGGCGGCGATCGCTAGCACCGCCACCAGCCCGCATCTTGAAACGGTCACGGCGACGGCTGTGAGTCCGCGATCCCGGTGACCTGGCCGACCTGGTCCTCGAGTTGCTTCGCCCGCGCGCTTCTCAGGAACTCGCGGGCGCCGCTTGGCGAACGCGCGCTGCTTGCGCGCCGCGGCGGACGATCCTGGTTTGGGCGGCAGCTCGTACCAGTCGCAGCTCTCGGGCGGCGAGTCGCCCTCGCGGGCCAGGAAGCAGGACAGCAGGTAGGCGAATTTGACCTCGTCGCCGTTACGGACGCTGGTGGCGCAGTTGGAGGGCAGCGTGTCGTTGCCGTCGCCCGCCCCGGGGCCCGTCACCGACGCCGCCGTTCCGTCGGCGCCCTTGTTGTCGAACCAGCAGTTCTTCACCACCTGTCCGACGAGGCCCTCGTCCCACCAGAAGTCGAGTCCGTTCGGGGCCCGGCCTGTGGTCGCGCCCACGTGGTTGCCGAACTTGCGCAGCGCGGGGAACGGCTTGAAGCCCTTCGGCACCCGGCCGAGCTGGTTGGCGTAGAAGCGGTTGCCGCACGACGTGGACAGCATCGGGTTGTTGCACGAGCCGCCCGGCCTCACGCTGCCCTCGGGCGTGAGCAGGAAGTCCGGGACCGAGATCAGGTACCCGCCGCTGCGCCAGTTGTCCCAGATCCAGTTCTTGAAGACCCGGCCGTTGTTGTGGCCCGCCCACCAGATCCCCACCCCCACGGGGACGACTCCCACCACGGGCTCGACCGGCGGGTTCGGCTTGTAGAGGTGGAGGTTGTTGGAGTAGATGTAGTTGTGGTCGATCTGGACGCTGTCGGCCGGGAAGCCCGGGTGTCCGGCGGCCGAGATCGTGTCGGTGGAGATCCCGGCGGTGTTGCCGTAGATGTGGTTGTTCGTGATCCGCACCGCGTTGCCCATGGAGCCGGAGTAGGCGAGCACGCTTCCGCGCATGTCGCAGTTCTTCACCACCGTGTTGATGCGCGGGGCATCGCGATAGAAGGAGAGGTCGGCCTGCTCTCCGGTCTCCGGCGCCGCGCCGGGGTAGACCACGGCGTCGCCCGCGCCCAGGCCGTCGCAGTTCGTGTACAGGCCGTGGTCGGAGGTGAAGGTCAGGTTGCCGTAGTCGGCGGCCCAGAACATCTTCACGGTGTCGAGCCGGTAGCCGTCGGCCTCCTCGATGTAGATCCCGTGCTCGAGCGCCCCTCGGGCGGTGAGGTTGTGCACCACGAAACCGTCGGTGCGGTCGGCGCGAATCACCACGTGCTTGTGCAGCTTGCGCGGCCTGGCCTCGGGGCTGTCTGACGTGTAGCCCGAGGCTCCGTCGACGATCACGTCCGTCGGGGACACGCCGCTGCCCTCGATCTGGAGGTTGCAGCGCAGGCAGCGACCGAGGTCGGGAATGCCCTGGCGGTCCATCAGTGGCGGCTCGGGCGGCGGGGTGGGGGGAACCGCCCGGCCCTGGACGTAGACCAGGTTCTGATCGTTCGGACAGGTGACCTGGTAGCGATAGCTCGGCGTCTCAGCGCCACTGGAATCGCGCTGGGTCAGGTTCGCGCAGCGCGGGTCGTTGAGCGGCTGGCGCCGCGACCTGGGCTCGGTATAGCGGCCCGGCATGATCACCACGCGGTCGTTGTTGTTCGAGTCGAAGACCGCGGGCTGAATCTGGTGGTAGCGGCACTTCTTGGCGAGGGCGATGTTGATCCGAAGGAGCCTCCGCGCCTGCTTGTCTGTCAGCTGGAGCTTCCCCTGGCTGGGACGGATCTGGTAGCCGTGCCTGCGGGCGCCGGCCACCGACGCGCGGAGCGCCCGCAGGGACGCCGCGCCGCCGCTGCCCTGGCAGACGACCCGCACCTTCTCGCGCACCTTGCCTGCGACCACCGGCACATTTCGGCGCCCCAGGTCGCCTACCGCGGAGCGGAGCGAGCGCAGCTTGGGCACCTTGCCTCCCGCGGCCGGGGTCACCGACCTGTCGGGGGCGGGGTCGGGCCAGTAGGAGGGACGCTCGAGATGAGCGAACGCCATGGCGGGGAGCAGCAGCGTGCCGAGCACCACGCCGGTCGTGATCAGCCTGCGTCGCCGTGGTGCCCTATGCACTTCTACCTCCCTGTTGGCGTCCAAACCGTGGCGAAGACCGTATCCGAAAGGCAGGGGCAGGGCGAGTCAGTCGGCTGTCGAGGGCGGAGCCCCCGCCGCTGTGGAGTCGGCGGAACGCCGGATCGGAGGTATGAGCAACGGCCGGTGGCGGCTGGCCGCCGAAAGACGTTCAGAATCGGGAGATCGTCGAGAGGCACTTCACGGCCGCCTACCGCGAGCTCGGGTGGGCGGGCGCGAGGATGGCGGGCCTCTGGAAAAGAGTAGGGGCGCCTCCCCATACCCAGCCGCTCGAGCGGACCGGATGCTGGGTGCATGTTCAAGTCCGGCTGGACCGTCACCGCCCTCGCTGCACTCGGCCCGCTGCTGCTCCTGGCCGGACCGGCGTCCGCGGATACCACCCGGACGTTCCAGAACTCCGCCCCGATTGCGATCCCAGCCTCCGGGAGCGTCGGGGCCGCCCAGCCCTATCCCTCGTCGATCGAGGTGAGCGGGATGACCGGGCCGGTCAGGGAGGCAAAGCTCACCCTGCACGACTTCGGGCACGAGCGCCCAATCGACGTAGGGGTGCTGCTGGTGTCACCGTGGGGCGGGTCATTCATGGTCATGCACAGGCGCTGTGGCTTCACCGCCGTGGAGGACAAGACGTGGACCTTCACCGCGTTCGCGCTCAACCCGCAGATGCCCGCCGACGGGCCCTGCGACGGGTCCTTCTACCGGGCGAGCAGCTCGGCCCAGGGGTCGTGGCCGCTTCCCGCGCCGGGCGGTCCTCACCAGCAGGATTTCGGTCACCTGATCGGCGCTCAGACCAACGGAACCTGGAGCATCTATGTCGCGGACTTCGCCTTCGACAAGGTGGGCGACATCGAGGGGGGCTGGTCGCTCGAGCTGACGACCGTCGATGTCGACACGGCGGTCCCCGGGGCGGGCACGGCCGGTCCCGCCTCCCCCTATCCCGCCGTCCGAACGGTCTCGGGCGCCGACGGCGTGATCACCGATCTCGACGTGTTTCTCCCCGGCGTCTCGCACCAGCGCCCGCAGGACCTCGATCTTCTGCTGGTCGGTCCGCGGGGCCAGAAGTTGGTGCTGATGTCTGACTCCTGCGGCACTGTCGAGACACGCTTCCACAACTGGCACTGGGACGACGAGGGCGTGGGCCCGATGCCATCGGCCGTCTCGTGCGGCTTTCCCGCACCCTTCTACTGGCCTACCAACAGCGAGGGCGGCGGTGACAACTGGCCGTCGCCCGCTCCCCCGGGTCCGTACGCCGTTCGGCTCTCGGCCTTCGACCTGACCGACCCCAACGGGGACTGGCGCCTGTTCGTCAACGACGACTCCAGCGGCGCTATCGGCTTCACGTTGGACCGTTTCGGGTTGGATATCTCCACCAGGCCGAAGGCCAGGGTCGCGTTCTCCGAGCGTGCCGTCGAGCTGGCCGAGGGAACCAACCGCTCGCTGACGCTCAGGCGCTTGGCCGCAACCGAGCCCGGCGCCGGCGCCGTCAGGGTGAGCAGCCGCCCGATGACTGCGACCTCGGGCAGCGACTTCACGCCCGTCTCGACCATCGTCGACTTCGCAGCCGGTGAAACGGAGAAGACCGTGCGGATTGACGCGCTCACCGACGCCGCCCGAGAGTCTCCCGAGACGTTCGCCGTCGCGATCGACGCCCCCCAGGGCGATGCCGCGACCGGAACCCCGTCGACCGTTGCGGTCACGATCCCCGGGCAACGCTCCGGCCGGGGTGGTCTCTCCGTCGGCGACCGGACAGCGCCTGTGCTGTCCAGTTTCCGGGCGTCGCCGCGCCGCTTTCGCCGGCGCAAGGGGACCAGCCTGACGCTCGCGCTGAGCGAGCCGGCGAGCGTCCGCTTCGACGTTCAGCGGATGCTCGCGGGCCGCAGGGTCGAAGGTCGCTGTCGAAAGCTCGCGCGGGCGAATCGCAGCCGGAGGCGATGCACGCGGCTCAGCCGCAGGGGAAGCATGACCCGTGCTCGCCCCGCCGGCCGCTCGAACCTCGCCTTCAGCGGCCGGATCGGCGGGCGCGCTCTCCGCCCGGGTCGCTACAAGCTCCGCGCCACGCCGACCGATGCGGCGGGCAACACCGGCAGGCCGCGTTCGGTCCGAATCAGTGTGGTGCGTTGACAATGGCGACCCTCGGGAGGCTGGTGAAGCTGCGAACGGCCCACATGGGCGGCGCGGTGGTCGCTCGTGACAGGTTCGGCAACGCCGGCACGGCGCGTTTTCCCGGCCGTTCGGGCGGCACCGGCCTCGCTCTCACTGCAGTCGCTTCGCTGCTGCTCATGGCCGGGGTCGCCTTCGGCGGTCCCGGCGACCTGGACCGTGGCTTCGGCGCCGACGGCAGGCGAATCATCACGGACGCCTACGCGGCCGAAGCGCTGGCCATTCAGCCGGACGGCAGGGTCGTCGTGGTCGGCTGGAACGGAAACGTCGCGGTGGCGCGCCTCAAGCCCGACGGCTCGAACGATCCCGCGTTCGGCGGCACCCGCTTTGTGGACTTCGGCAGCTTTGACCTCGGCCAGGCGGTCGCGCTCCAGCCCGACGGCAAGATCGTCGTTGTCGGTCGAACGAGCGACAACGTGACGATCGCCCGCCTGAACGCCAACGGCTCGCTGGACATGGGCTTCGGTAGCGGTGGCAAGCGCACCATTGATTACGGGGGCCGGGACGGCGCCGAGGGCGTCGCCGTCCAGCCGGACGGAAAGATCCTCGTGGCCGGCTTCGGGGGCGCCGACCGCAACCTCCTCGTGACACGCCTGCACGGGGACGGCACCAACGACACGGACTTCGGCAGCGGCGGCACGGCCCGAATCGACTTCGGCCTGGGCCCCGAGGAGGGCCGGGCGCTCGCGCTGCAGGCCGACGGCAAGATCGTCGTCGCCGGTTTTACGATCGGATCGACCAACAACTTCGATGACGTCGCGATCGCCCGGCTGAACCCGGGGGGCGCGCCGGACATGGGATTCGGCGTCCAGGGCAGACGAAGGATCTCTCCCGCCCCCGTCGCCAGGGCCGAGGCGTTGGCCCTCCAGCCGGACGGCAAGATCGTCATGGCCGGCACCGCCTCCGACCAGTTCTGGGTGATGCGGCTCAACCCCAACGGCTCCGACGACGACAGCTTCGGAGGCGGAGGAGTCCGCCACGTCCGGTTCGGCACCTCCTTCGAGGGTGGCGGGGCCCTGGCGTCACAGCCGGATGGCAAAGTCGTCGCCGTTGGATGGGCGGCCAACGACCTCGCGATCGCCCGCCTGCAGCCGGGCGGCCTGCTCGACACGACCTTCGGCGGCTTCGACCAAGACGGCAACCGAACCGGCAAGCGGACGATCAGCCCCGGGGCTGGCAATGCCGTTGCGTTGCAGGCCGACGGCCGCATCGTCGTCGCGGGGTACCTCGGCGTGACCGGCCCGGCTTTCGTCGCGCGCCTCGAGGGCGACCCGCGTGCCTCGGGGGAGCCCGGCCCACGCGGCGGCCCCGGCCCGAGCGGCCGCACCGGTGCGCGCAGCCAGGCGCCACGGTGCGCCGGCATGGCGGCAAGCATCGTGGGCACGGCCCGTCGGGACGTGCTGCGCGGGACGCCCCAGCGCGACGTGATCGTCGGCCTGGCCGGAGGCGACTTGGTGCACTCGGGGGCCGGGAACGACCTCGTCTGCGGCGGCGCTGGGCGCGATCGGCTGTACGGGCAGAAGCGTGCGGACCGCATGCTCGGCGGCCCGGGTCCGGACCGGCTCGAAGGCGGGTCGGGCCGCGACCGGCTGCTCGGGCAGAGCGGCCCCGACCGCCTCCTGGGCCAGGGCGGGGGCGATCGCCTCGTCGGAGGGCCCGGCACCGACACCCTGCGCGGAGGGCCGGCCCGTGACGCCTGCCTCGGCGGCCCCGGCCGCGACCGCGCGGTATGCGAGGGGAAACGAGGGCTCTGATGCAGCGATCGCCGCCGCTGACGGTCCGGTAGAGCCGGCCGATCTAGCCCGCCGGCATTCCCGACCGAAGCGGCGGGAGGTCGCCCAGCAGGTCGGCCGTATCCACCTGGAAGATCTCGACCGGCTCGGGTCGGTCGACCGCTCGAGATCGGTGAGCAGGAACGTGAGCTGGCCCCTGGGCAGCTTTCGCTGTGGCTCCAGCTGGGCGCTGATGAAGCCGATGGGCATGATCCCGTGCTTCTTGGCGGCGCGCAGCAGCCCGGCGCGCGGTCACGCCCGGCGTCGTCCTCGAAGGCCACCTGGTTGAACTGCGCGAGGGGGTTCCGGACGTGCGCCGCGTCGTGGATCGGCAGGGGGCGCTGCCCGCCTGAATCGATGTAGGCAAAGGCGCTGTCGGGAAGCTGCGCACGCTCTTTCGCGGTGAGCGGTGGCATCGCCGCATGATCGGAAGAAGCCCGGAGTTCCTCCGCGGCCCGCGCGGGCCGAACGCCAGCGGCTAGTGTCACGCCATGCGTGCGCGGCGCTCTGCGCTGTCCGTCCCTGGCTCGTCCGAGAAGATGCTGGCCAAGGCTCGGGACATTCCGGCCGACGAGATCGTGATCGACCTCGAGGACGCGGTGGCCCCGGCGTCCAAAGACGATGCGCGCCGGCTGGTCGGGCGAGTGCTGAACGAGGGTCTCGGCGCCTCCGGCACCGTGGCGGTGCGGCTGAACGCGCTCGACAGCGGCTGGTGCCACCGCGACGTGCTGGACCTGGTCGAGGAGGCGGGGCCGGCGATCGATTCGTTGGTGCTGCCCAAGGTCGAGCAGGCCGACGACGTGCTCTGGCTGGACCGCTTTCTGGCGATGCTGGGCGAGGGGGCGGCCGGCATCGGCGTGCAGGCGCTGGTGGAGACTGCCGCGGGGCTCGTCCGCGCGGCCGAGATCGCGGCGGCCTGCCCGCGGGTGGAGGCCCTGATCGTGGGTTACGCCGACCTGGCTGCGTCCATCGGCCGTGCCGCCGGCGACGAGCCGGAGCGCTGGCTGTACGCACAGGAGTCGCTGCTCGTCGCAGCTCGCGCTGCGGGCGTTCAGGCGATCGACGGCCCCTTCCTCGGAATCCGCGACGAGGTGGCGCTCCGCCGGCACGCCGAGCACGCCCAAGCGCTCGGCTTCGACGGCAAGTGGGCGGTCCACCCCGGGCAGGTGCCGGTGCTGAACGAGGTGTTCACTCCCGCGTCCGATGAGCTCGAGCGGGCCGACGCGATCGTCGCCGCACTCGAGGATGCCGGCGTCGCGGAGGTGAACGGGGAGATGGTCGACGAGGCGAGCCGCAAGCAGGCTCTTCAGGTGCTCGCGCGCGGCCAGGCGGCGGGGTTGCGCCGATGACCGCCTCGGAGCCGCTGCCGGCGCGGGCGCCGCAGGTGGTGGGCGGCCCCTGGTTCGAGGACTTCGAGCGCGGCCAGGTGTTCGACGACGCGCCCGGTCTGACCCTCAGCTCCGGCCTGGCCGCGCTCCACCAGGCCATCACGGGCGACCGCCTGCGGCTGGCCCTGGACGGGCCGCTCTCGTGCGCGGTCACGGGCAGAGACGAGCCGCTGGCCCACCCCAACCTGGTCTGCGACGTCGCGATCGGGCAGTCGACCGGTCCCACCCAGCGTGTGCGAGGCAACCTCTTCTATCGCGGGCTGGTCCTGGAGCGACCGGTGTTCATCGGCGAGACGCTGCGCACCCGCACCGAGGTGGTGGGGCTGAAGCAGAACCGGCGCCGGCCCGGCGCGGCGGCAGCCGGCCTCGTGGCCCTGCGAATACGGACGACGGACGCCGCCGGCGAGCCGGTGCTCGACTTCTGGCGCTGCCCGATGATCCCGCTGCGCGACGCGGAGACCGAGACGGGACACGCGGACGACTTCGAGGACATCCCGCGCGGTCTCGACCGCGACGCCGTGGCGCGAGCCGTGCCGCCGGAATGGAACCTCGGCGCCCTGAGCGAGGACACGCCCGGGCCCCACCACGCCGACCTCGAGCCCGGCGGCTCGTTCACGATCGAGGGTGGGGAGACGATCACGGGCGCGCCCGAGCTCGCACGTCTCACGCTCAACGTGGCCATGGCCCACACCGACGCCACCGGCAGCGCCTACGGGCGCCGCCTCGTGTACGGCGGGCACACGATCTCGGTTGCGGCCGCGCACGCCACCCGCGCGATACCGGCCATCGCGACCGTCCTCGCGTGGGAGAGCTGCGACCACCTCGGCCCGGTGTTCGAGGGTGATGTGCTGCGCACCGAGCTCCACGTGGACGACACGTCGCCGCTGGAGTCGGACGGAGGCACGGCGCGCCTTCGCGCCCTCGTCTCGGCCGCGCGGGACGACGCTGAGCCGGAAACCGTGCTCGACTGGAGATTCGTGGCCCTCGTGGCCTGAGGAGGGATCAATGCCTGGGATTCTGGAAGGGATGCGGATAGTCGAGGGCTCGGCCTTCGTGGCGGCCCCGCTCGGAGGCATGTCGATGGCCCAGCTCGGCGCCGACGTGATCCGCTTCGACCCGATCGGCGGCGGACTCGACCGCAAGCGCTGGCCCGTCACCGCCGACGGCAAGAGCCTGTTCTGGGCCGGGCTCAACAAGGGCAAGCGCTCGATTCAGGTGGACCTCTCCTCCGAGGAGGGGCGCGAGCTCGTGGCCGCGCTGGTGACCGCGCCCGGCCCGGAGGCCGGGCTGTTTCTCACGAACTTCCCCGCTCGCGGCTTTCTCGACTACGACGCGCTGGCCGGCCGCCGCCAAGACCTGATCATGGTCAACGTCCTGGGAAACCACGACGGATCGTCGGCGCTCGATTACACGGTCAACCCGGCCACAGGCTTCGCCTGGGCCACCGGACCGCGCAACCTGGCCGTGCCGTTCAACCACCTGCTTCCCGCGTGGGACGCGATCACCGGCATGCTCGCCACCACCAGCCTGCTCGCCGCCGAGCGCCATCGGACCCGCACGGGGGAGGGGCAGCTCGTGCGCGTGGCGCTCTCGGACGTGGCGTTCTGGATGGTCGGCAACCTGGGCAAGATCGCCGAGGTGCAGGTGACCCACCACGAGCGGCAGAAGGACGGCAACTACCTCTACGGCGCCTTCGGGCGAGACTTCGGGACCAAGGACGGCCGGCGGGTGATGATCGTCGCGCTCACCCCGCGCCAGTGGGACGGCCTCGTCGAGGCCACCGGGCTCGGGGACGCATTCGACACGGTCGCAAAGCTGATGGAGGTCGATCTCAACGAGCAGGGCGGGCGCTTCGCCGCCCGTGAGGTGATCGCCGCCACCCTGCGGCCCTGGGTGCGCCGTCACACGCTCGAGGAGCTGGCCGAGCTGTTCGACCGCCACGGCGTCTCCTGGGGGCAGTACCAGACGTTCACCCAGCTGGTGGAGGAGGACCCGCGCTGCTCGCCGGAGAACCCCATGTTCGAGGAGGTCGAGCAGCCGGATATCGGCACCTACCTGATGCCCGGCTCGCCCGCCGCCTTCTCGAACGCCGAGCGCCTGCCTCCCGAACCCGCTCCCAACCTGGGCGAGCACACGGACGAGGTGCTCGCGGGAGTGCTCGGCATGAGCGACGCGGAGATCGGATCCCTGCACGACCGGGGCGTGGTGGCGGGCCCGACGCTGGTGGCGGGCTGACGGTCCAAGGAGCCTGCGCCCTCTCGAGGGCGCGACCCCCGCTGTAGAGTCGGTTCGACGCCGGATCCCACGGATGAGCATGACGGGGCACCGCGAGCCGGGCGAGCTCCTCGAGCGGAGTGGGGAGCTCGACGCAATCCGTGAGGGCGCCGAGGCGGTGGCGGCCGGTGAGGGGCGCGCGCTGGTCGTGGAGGGTCCGGCCGGGATCGGCAAGACAGCGCTCGTGGCGGCGGCACGCGCCCACGCGCTCGACATCGGTCTGAGGCCACTCGCCGCGCGGGGAACCGAGCTGGAGCGCGCGTTCGGGTTCGGGGTCGTCCGGCAGCTGCTCGAGCCCGCGGTCCACGAGGGTGAGGGCGCGAAAGCCTTCGAGGGCTCGGCGCGCTACGCCGCGGCGCTGCTCGACGTGCCCCTGGCCGAGCCGGCTCACCTGCCGCTCGGGCCGGAGGGAGCGTACGCCGTGACGCACGGCCTCTATCGCCTCTCGGCCAACCTCGCGCGCCGGGGGCCGCTGGCGCTGCTGGTGGACGACGCCCACTGGGCCGACGCTGCGTCGCTGCGCTTCCTGGCCTACCTGGGGAACCGGCTGAGCCAGGTGCCCGTCCTGCTCGTGGTCGCCGCGCGGCCGCTCGGTGAGCCCGGCGGCGCCGCGGTCGCGGAAATGCTCTCCGAGGGGGGCGCGCCCGCGCTGCTGCGTCCGCCGGCGCTCGGCGACGACGCGTCGGCGGCGCTGCTGCGCACCGCCGTCCCCGGGGCCGCGACATCCCTCTGCCGCACCTGTCATGCCCTGACCGGAGGGAACCCGTTCTTTCTCCGCGAGCTGGCCGACGCGCTGCGCGAAGCAGGAGCCGATCGCGCCGCCGACGTGCTCGGGGCCGCGCCAGACGGCGTCGTCGCCTCGGTTCGGGCCCGGCTCGCCCGCTTTCCACGATCCGCCCAGAAGCTCGCCGGCGCAGCGGCGATCGTGGGCGACGGTACGCTGATCCGGCACGCCGCGGCGCTCGCGGAGATCGACTACCCGCAGGCGGACGAGGCGGCGGACGCCCTGCGGGCAGGCCGGATTCTGGCCGACACGCGCACGTTGAGGTTCGCGCATCCGATCATCCGGAGCGCGGTCCACGAGCAGCTGTCGGCGGCCGCGCGCTCAGCCGGCCACAACCGTGCGGCGCGCATGCTCGCGACGGAGGATGCGGCCTCCGAGCGCGTGGCCGCACATCTGCTCGCAACGGAGCCGCACGGCTCGGACTGGGTCTGCTCGAGGCTCCGCGAGGCAGCGCGCGAGGCCGTGCCGCGCGGCGCGCCGGACGCGTCGGTCACCTACCTGCGACGTGCGCTCGAGGAACCGCCCTCGACCGAGAACCGGCCCGCCGTGCTCCTGGAGCTGGGGCTCGCCGAGTCGCTCACGCTGGATCGGGAGCCGGCGATCGAGCACCTGCGCCGCGGGGTCGAGACGACAAGGGACACGGTCTCGCGACTGTATGCGGCGCGCACGCTGGCGGCGATGGTGGGCATGAACGACCCGTCGCAGGCGGTAGAGATCGTCGAGCGGGCGCTCGCCGCGAGCCCGGACGCGGACCCCTCGCTGGCCCTGCATATCGAGGGGCACATGGTCAACATGGGCCGCTGGGGACTCGGCTCGCGCCGGGCCACGTTCGAGCGCGCCGAACGGCTGCGCGAGGGCGTGGAGTCAGGCGAGCTCGACGGCGCGATGGAGTTGACGGTCGCCGCCACCGAGGTGACGATGGCCGGCGAGTCGGCGGAGCGCGCGGCGGCGCTGGCGGGTCGGGCGATCGACGCGCTCCGCGGCGATCCGATCCTCGCGGTGGTGGTCGGATTTGCCGTGCGCAACCTGACCGTGGCCGACCGTCTCGACGAGGCCGAGCGGGTCCTTGGCACGACGATCGACGAGGCCCGCCGCCAGCGGGCCAACTACCGGGTGGGCCCGCTGCTCGTGTTCCGCTCCGACACCCGCTTTCGCGCCGGCGCGCTCGGCGACGCGGTGGTCGACGCCCAGGATGCGCTCGTGGCGTACGCGCACGCCGGCCGGTTGAGCGTTCTCGGGTCGACCAGCGCCCTCGTGCAGGCGTTCGCCGAGCTCGGCGCCTACGAAGCGGCCGAGGGAGCGCTCGAGGCTGCCGACGCGCACGGCCCACCCGAGGCCATCGGGGACGCCTACACGGGAACCCTGGTCCTGAACGCGCGCGCCCGGCTGAGCTTGGCGCAGGGCAACGCGCGCGCCGCGCTGGCCGACCTGCTCGAGGTAGGGCGGCGGCAGGAGGCGATGCTTGAGCCGAACCCCGCCGCTGTGGACTGGCGCTCACAGGCCGCGCTCGCCCACGCCGCGCTCGACCGGCCGGAGGCCGCGCTCGAGCTGGCGCATGAGGAGCTCGAGCTCGCCCGTCGCTTCGGGGCCGCGCGCGCGATCGGCATCGCGCTGCGCGCGCTCGGGGTGATCGCCGACTCGCTCGACCATCTTCACGAGGCGGTGGACGTACTGTCCGCCTCACCGGCCCGGCTCGAACACGCCCGCGCGTTAGCCGACCTGGGGACGGCTCTCCGTCACCGGCGCAGGATCACCGACGCACGGGCGCCGCTCCTCCAGGCGCTGGATCTCGCGACTCGCTGCGGCGCCACGCCGCTCGCCGAGCGGGCCCGGACAGAGCTGCTCATTGCGGGCGCGCGTCCGCGCCGAGCCCAGCTGAGCGGGGTCGAGGCCCTCACGACGAACGAGCAGCGGGTGGCTGCGCTGGCCGCCGAGGGACGGTCGAACCGGGAGATCGCCCAGGCGCTCTACGTGAGCCGCAAGACCGTCGAGAAGCACCTCACCGCCACCTATCGCAAGCTCGCGATCAGCGGGCGCGGGGACCTGCCGGAGGCCCTCGCCAAGAGGTAGGCGGGGCTCGCTCGTCACACGCGGCCTCACCACGGCCTGGGGGTTCAGTTCAAAGAGTAGGGCGGCCTCCCCATACCCGGCTGCGGGGGACGCTCGGATGCTGGTCCTCTACTTCGAAGCAAGGAGAGCAGCATGACCCTGTCCACACACGGCGGGTGGCCTCGCCGCGGAAAGATCTCGACCGTCCTTGTCGGCGCGGTCCTGGCGGCTTGTCTGTTGCTGCCGGCAACGGGCGCAGCGAAGGCGAACCCGAAGGCGCCGCGAATGGTCGCGGCGGTCATGCAGGACCGCGACGGTGACGGGCGCGCCGACGGGCTGCGACTGAGGTACTCCAAGCGCGTCCGCCACGCCGCGGACCGCGACAAGCGCTATCCGTTCCGGGTGGCGGGCTATCGCGTCCGCTCGGTGGCGAAGGCGTTGGGCCGGAGGATCGCCCTGCGCCTCGCCGAGAAGGCGGCCGCCGATCCCGACGCGCGCCCTCATGTGCGCTACCGGCGGACCCGCGCGGGGCGCGTCGTCGACAGGGCGCGCAGGCAGGCGATGCGACAGACGTTCCGGCGCACACGGGCGCACGGCAATCGGGCGGGGACCGGCCCCGGCTCCGGGAGGCCCACCCCAACCGATCGCGACGGGGACGGGGTCGAAAACGCGCGGGACTGCGCGCCGCGGAATCCGGCGATCCATCCGGGCGCGCCGGACCCGCCCGATCTCCGCTTCACGGACGCGAACTGCGACGGCATCGACGGCAACGTGCGGAACGCGATCTTCGTCGCGCCGGACGGCAAGGACGTCGATCCGGGCACGCGCGCGGAACCCAAGCGCCAGATCTCGGCCGCCGTCGCGGCGGCGCTCGCGGCGGGCAAGGATGTCTACGCGACGGCAGGCTCGTACGATCGGGTCGAGGCCGCCACCGGCGTGGGCATCTACGGTGGCTACGAGCCCCGGACGTGGGCGCGGCGAGTCGATCTCATCACCTTCATCGCCGGCTCCCCCGAGGGCGTCTTCGCGCGCGCTGCGACGCGGGTCGTGCTCCAGCTGCTCAAGGTCCAGGGAACGACGAACCAGGTCAACCCGCCGCTGGGGACGAGCTACTACGGCGTCCGCGCCGTCGAGGGCGCGAGTCTCACCCTCCAGCGGGTCGCGGTGACGGCGCGCAGGGGCCAGCCAGGAGCCGACGGGGCGGGCGGTCTCAATGGCAGCGCTGGCGCGCCCGGTAGGGACGGCCACGACGGCGAGTGCGACGGCGACACGCCCGGCGCGGGAGGAGCCGGGGGAGCCGGCGTGTTCGGCCTCGACGGAGGTGCAGGCGGCCGTGGCGGATTCGACGTGGGCGGGGTCAACGGCTTCGGCCTGACCGGCGCGTCCGGCCTGTTCGGCGCACCCGGCGGCGACGGAGGGCCGGGGGAGGACCCCGGGGGCGACGGCGGCCACGGCTCGCCGGGCACGAGTGGCCAAGACGGCATGGACGGCGCAGGCGCGAGCCTGCCGGCAATCCAGGACGAGGTCTGGAAAGGGGCCATCGGCCGCAGCGCCTTCGCGGCCACGCCGGGCAACGGTGGCGGTGGCGGCGGTGGCGGCGGCGGGCAGCAGTGCACTCTGTGCGACAACGGCAGCGGCAACGGCGGAGGAGGCGGCGGTGGCGCCGGCGGAGGCGGCCAGGGCGGCCGCGGCGGCGGACCTGCCGGCGGCTCGTTCGGCCTCTACCTACTCGACTCGAGCGCCATGATCATCGACGACTCCAGCATCACCCCCGGCGACGGCGGCACGGGTGGGCGCGGCGGCAACGGCGGGCAGGGCGCCTTCGGCGGCGGCGGCGGAGGCGGCGCCGACTACTGCGTAGACGAGATCGGCGAGGGCGGCGACGGCGGGCCGGGCGGGTCCGGCGGCCACGGCGGCGGCGGTGGCGGCGGCACCGGCGGCCCCAGCGTCGGCATCCTGCGGGCCGCCGAGTCCAGGGCGACGGTCAGCGAAGACTCCGCGGTGCAGTCCGGGGCGGCGGGAGCCGGAGGCCCCGGCGGCGCCGGCGGGACCGGCACGGGAGGCACGGGCGCGGGCGGGATCGCTGCACCGATCCACCCCAGCGGATGAGCGGCCTGCGAACCTTCCCCGGCGTTAGCGGCCTGCGCGGGTGCCCGACCGAAGCGGCGGGAAGTCCGCCGGCAGGCCGGTCGCGTCGGCCTGGAAGATCTCGACCGGCTCGGGGAGTCCCTGAAAGCGCCAGGCGCCGAGGCTCGTCAGAGCGACCCCGTCCGCGAGCGACGGCAGGACGGCTGTCCGCACCGCGGAGGACATGACGGTCTGGCCGCCGTGAGCCGCGAAGCAGATGCGCGCGGCGGCGTGGACCGAGAGGCCGACGTAGCCCGTATCGGTCATCTTCGGACGCCCGCGGTGCATGCCGATGCGCAGGCGCACCTCGCTGCCGTCGGCCCAGTCCTCGGCCTCCATCCCGCGTTGGATCTCAATCGCCCCGTCGAGTGCGTCCGTGGCGCGCTCGAACACGGCGAACACGTCGTCCCCGCGAGCGGACACCAGGTGGCCGCCGGCGGAGCGCACCGCGGCCTTCACGAGACGCCGGACGTCGGCGAGAAGGGGTGCGTAGCGATCGCCCAGGCGGCGGAGCAGCTCGGTCGAGCGCTCGAGATCGGTCAGCAGGAACGTGAGCTGGCCGGTGGGCAGCCTGCTCTGCGGCTCCAGCTGGGCGCTGATGAAGCCGATGGGCATGATCCCGTGCTTCTTGGCCGCCCGCAGCAGCCGGTTCCGGGCCAGGTCGCGTGCGGCGTCGTCCTCGAACGCCACCTGGTTGAACCGGGCCAGGGCGTTCCGCACGTGCGCCGCGTCGTGGATGGGCAGCCGCCGCCGGCCGCTCGAATCGATGTACGCGAACGCCCTGTCGGGGAGCTGGGCGCGCTGCTTGGCGGTCAGCGGTGGCATGGCCGCATGATCGCAAGAAGCCAGGGGTGCTCAGGGCGCCGCTGTGATCTCTCGGCGCGCTCCGGGTAGGGGACTCGCGGCGGCTGTCCCTGAAGGCCGCGAACCAACTTCGAGGAGGTGGAGACCCATGCGGCGTCTCTTGGCTTTGTCGGCCTGCCTGGCGGCCGGCCTGGTGCTCGGCGCCATCAGCGGTGCGTTCGCCGATCGTTCGACCGGCGAACGGGCATCGGCGTCCGGCTTCAGCGGGACCCTGGTGGACCTGTCCCATCCGTTCAACGAGCGGACGATCTACTGGCCCACCGCGCGGAGGTTCAAGCTGACCAAGGTCGCGGAGGGGGAGACCGAGGGCGGCTGGTTCTACGCCGCGAACGATTTCGAGGCCGCGGAGCACGGCGGCACCCATCTCGACTCGCCGATCCACTTCGCCCGAGGGGGCGACACGGCCGACGAGATACCGCTGCGCCGGCTGGTGGGACGTGCGGTGGTCGTGGATGTGACCGAGCGCGCGCTGGCCGACCGCGACTATCTGATCTCGCGTTCCGACCTGCGGGGCTGGGAGAGCGAGCACGGGCGCATCCCGCGGCGGACGATCGTCCTGCTGCGCACCGGCTTCGACCGCTACTGGCCGAACGCCGAGCGCTATCTCGGGACCGCCGAGCGGGGTGAGCAGGCAGTTCCGAAGCTGCACTTCCCCGGTCTGGGCGAGGACGGCGCGCGCTGGCTGGTGCGCCGCCGCGGAGTCAAGGCGGTGGGAATCGACACCGCGAGCATCGACCGCGGGCAGTCGACCGACTTCCGCAGCCACCGCGTTCTCGGGGCGGCGAACGTCCCCGTGTTCGAGAACGTCGCCCGGCTGGGCAAGCTGCCGGCCCGCGGCTTCGAGATCGTCGCGCTGCCGATGAAGATCCAGGGCGGCTCGGGCGGCCCGCTGCGGATCATGGCGGTGCTGGGTTCCTGAACGCCGTGGGTGGTCGCCCCGGATCCGCCGGGGCGACCACCCAGCGCGGGGTCAGCGCCCCCTGATCAGCCGGTCGATCTCGGCGCTCACCGGCATCCCCGTCCGGGCGCCGACCTGCTCCGTCGAAAGGGCCGCTCCGGCGGACGCCCGGCGGGCGGCGTCGAGCACGCCGGCGCCCCGGGCCAGGGCGGCGGCGAGCAGCCCCGTGAAGGCGTCGCCCGCGCCGGTGGTGTCGGTGGTCTCGGCCGGGTAGGCGGGGACCGAGCCCTCCTCGGCCCCGGCGCCGGCCACGTGGGCGCCGTCGGCGCCCAGGGTCACCACCACGGTTGCGCACCCCTGCTCGAGCAGGGCGGCGGCGCCGGACGCGATCTCGTCCTCGCCGCTCAGTCGCTCCAGCTCGCCCGCGTTGACCACGACCACCGGGTCCGCCGCGAGCACCTCCCGTCCGAGCGGGCGTGGGGGTGACGGGTTGACGACCAGAGCGGCGCCCCGGTCAGCCGCCGTCCGGGCGGCGGCGGCCACGGCCTCGTCGGGAATCTCGAAGCTGACCACGCACACGTCGTCGCCGGCAAGATCCTCGAGAGCGTCGTCCACCAGCTCGGGAGTGAGCCCCGAGTTCGCGCCCGGGACGACGACGATGAAGTTCTCCCCCTCGCCGTCCACGCAGATCATCGCGAGGCCGGTTTCGGTCTCCTCCAGCCGCGCCACGCCGCCGGTGTCCACCCCCTCCCGGCGCAGCTCGGTCAGGCTCCGCTCGCCCGTCTCGTCATCGCCCACGGCGCCCACCATCCGCACCCGCTGCCCGTCGCGGGCTGCCGCCACCGCCACGTTGGCGCCCTTGCCGCCGCCGGAGCGCACAGGTTCACCGGCGAGGACGGTGGCTCCCGGCGCCGGCAGCTCCTCGACGGGCAGGGTGACGTCACCGTTGATCGATCCGACGACGTAGACCGTCATCGGGCCCGCACGTCCTAGAGGGGGATCTCCCAGAGGGGGAACCAGCGGGTGGTGTCCTCCTCGATGGGCAGCTCGGCGCCGATTTGGGCCTTCAGACGGAGCTCGCGCTCGGTGTCGCGCGCCTTGTCCCCGGAGGCGGGCACGAAGGGGTAGTAGGTGCCGCGCTTGAAGTTGTAGATCAGATAGAGCGGCCGGTCCTTCTCCTCGAAGGCGAAAACGGCGCAGAGCAGGCGATCGCCGTAGCCGCCGCCCTGAAGCTGGTTCGACACCGTGTTGAGGGAGACCACGAGGTCCTCGAAGTCCGCGTCGCTCAGGATGAGCCAGCGGTAGCCGAACTCGTCGTCGGCGGACTCCACCTGGGTGCCGGTGTCCGCGGCGGCGCTGGCCAGCAGCTCGTTGGTCTCGGTGAGGATCTGCTCGAAGTCCCCGGTGCCCAGCGGCTGGAAGACGATGCCGGCCTGCCGCTTGTGGGTGAGCCCGAGGCCGGTCTCGAGCGTGATCTGGGCCGTGACCATGGCGAACAGGCGGTCGGGCGCCGGACCCTTGACCTGCTTGTTGCGGCCTCCCAGAAGCGCGTCGAGAAAACCCACGAGGCGGGAAAGCCTACGCGGTGCCCTGCAGCTGGGCCTCGAGCTGCTGGAGGCGGGCGATCCGCTTCTCCATCGGCGGGTGCGAGGAGAAGAGGGTCTGCACGGCGCCCTTGACCGACGCCGGCACGATGAAGAAGGCGTTCATGCGCTCCGCCTCGCGCAGGTCGGTGGTGGGCACGCGCTGCATGTTGGTGGAGATCTTCACCAGCGCCGAGGAGAGCGCGCTCGGGCGGCCGGTCATGATGGCCGCGCCCCGGTCGGCCGCGAACTCGCGGTAGCGCGAGAGCGAGAGCATCAGGAAGAAGGAGAGGATGTAGACCAGGAAGGAGACGAGCAGGACCACGAGGATGCTCGGGTTCTCGTCGTCGCCGCCGCCGCCGAAGAAGAAGCCGAACTGCATCATCATCGCCGCGAGGCTCGCGAAGAAGCTGGCGATGGTCATGATGAGCACGTCGCGATGCTTGACGTGCGAGAGCTCGTGGGCCATCACGCCCTCCAGCTCGCTGGGTGAGAGGGTGCGCATGATGCCGGTGGTCGCGCAGACCGTGGCGCTCTTCTGCGAGCGGCCCAGCGCAAAGGCGTTCGGCATCTCGGTGTCCGCGACCGCGATCTTCGGCTTGGGGAGGTCGGCCTGGATACAGAGGCGCTCGATCATCGCGTGGAGACCGGGCGCCTCCTCGGGAGAGACCTCCCTGGCGCCCATCGCCTTCAGAGCCAGCTTGTCGGAGAAGAACAGCTGAGCGAAGCTCAGCGCCCCCATCACCACGACGATCGTGATCACGCCGGCGCCGGCCGCGATCAGCGCGCCCACGAAGACCACGTAGAGCAGGCCCAGCAGGAAGAGGGTGAACAGCATCCGGACCTGAAGGCCGGTGTCACGGGGGAAGATCGTGCGCGGCTGTGCCATTGACAGGAAGATTAGTGATTGCCGCAAGGGCTGTTGCAGGCGCTGGAAAACGGGCGGAAAGCCGCTGACGCCGTGCTACATTGCCCGCCTTCGGAGTGCCGAATTTCCCTGCATAACGGCGGTAAACGGGAGGAGTCGGTCGCTCCGGGCGCTCATGAAGAAGCTCTTCTGGATTCCCCTGACGCTTGCCCTTGCGGCCTTCCTGGTGCTGCCGCTGTCCGGGCTGTCGGCGCCGCTGTCCGAGCGGATCGAGCAGAAGCGCTCCCAGATCGAACAGAAGCGGCAGAAGGAGGGCGTGCTCACCACGACGATCCAGCGCTACAGCACGCGCATAGACGGTGTCCAGGCCGAGATCGGCGCGACCCGTCAGCGGCTGAGCCGCGCCCAGACGAGCCTCGACCGCCAGAAGGCCGAGCTGCTCGAGGTGCGCAACAAGCTCGAGGAAGCCCGCGACCGCCTCGAGCGCCTCCGCCGTGAGCTCGACACCGCTCGCACCGTGCTGGCCGCCCGCCTGGTCGAGATCTACAAGGCCGACTCACCCGACGCCCTGACCGTGGTGCTGGAAGCCGACGGCTTCGGCGACCTGCTCGAGCGGGCCGAGTTCCTCGACCGAATCTCCCACCAGGACCGCGAGATCACCGACCAGGTGCGGCGGCTTCGCGACCAGGCGGAGCGCCAGGCCGTGACCCTGGCGAAGCTCGAGGAGCGCGAGGAGGTGATCGCGGCAGAGCTGCTTCGTCAGCGTGACCTGATCGCGGCGGTCGAGGGCCAGCTGGTCTCCGCGCGCGACGAGCTGGCCTCGGCGCGGGCCGACCGGCGCGGTGCCCTGGCGCAGGTGCGCGACAGCCGCAGCGCGCTCGAGGGCGACCTTCGCGCTCTGGAGGAAGAGCAGGCCCGCGTGCAGGCGGCGATCATGGGCGCAAGCCCCGCCGGGCCGATCCGGCAGGGCAGCGGCGCGCTGGTCTGGCCGGTCAACGGGCCGGTGGTGTCGCCCTTCGGCCAGCGCTGGGGACGTCTGCACGCCGGGGTGGACATCGCCGTCGGCGGCGGCACGCCGATCCGCGCGGCCGACGCGGGACGGGTGATCCTGATGGGCTGGGTGGGCGGCTACGGCAACTACACCTGCATCCAGCACAGCGGCAGCCTGTCGACCTGTTACGCGCACCAATCGAGCTTCAGCACCTCGAACGGGGCCTCCGTGGCCCAGGGCCAGGTGATCGGCAACGTGGGCTGCACCGGCCACTGCTTCGGCGACCACCTGCACTTCGAGACGCGCCTGAACGGCTCGCCCGTCGACCCGATGGGATATCTCTAGGGGCGGAAGCGCCCGAGGCGCTTGCTGTCGCAGTTGGCGTTGGCGTCGCACGCCACGGCCACCAGCACGTTGTCCCGGCTTCCGGTGAGCCCCACGCGCCGGGTGAAAGGCCGCCGGCGCGGCCCGGCGACGGTCCTGAAGCGCCGGCCGCCGTTGCGCGAGACCAGCAGCAGGTACCTCACCCCTCCGGCGAGCTCGCGCCCGGCCTCGGTGCGGTCCCTCGAGCGGCGGATGCGCACGCCGACCGTGTCGCCCACGCGCCGCGCGCGCGCACGCGCGAGCGGATTGGTCACGTCGTAGCGGCGGGCGAGCGCCGTGGCGGCCCCGCCGTCGACGATCCCGGCGCCGGTCTGACGGTTCCAGCCGCGGCCCACGGTCTGGCGCGCCGAGCGGATCAGCACGTCGGCCACCTGCTCGGAGGCCAGGCGAGACTCGACCTGCCAGGTGAGCGCCGCAATGCCGGCCGCGATCGGGGCAGCGAAGCTGGTGCCCTCGCCGTAGGCGTAGCGGGCGCCGCCGTGGCTGAACGTCTTGGAGCAGGAGCGAGCGGCGTCGTCCCAGGCGGTGACGTTCGCCGGCAGCGCAGAGAACACCCCGTGGCGGCAGCCGGAGGCCCCCGCTCCGGGGGCGGCCAGGCTGACGAAGCGGTTGTAGCCCGAGAACGAGGCGCGCCGGCCGTCGGGCCGGCTGGCCGCGACCGACAGCCCGATGCCGCTCTCGCCGCGCACGCCGCCGAGCGCGGCGGCGGGAAACTCGACGGGGTTGCCGTTCTCGGCCAGGTTGCCCGAGGCCGCGATGGGCAGGACGTCGCTGAAATAGGCCGCCTCGAAGGCCCGCGCCTGTGTACGCGAGAAGCCGCTGCCGGCCAGGCTCAGGTTGAGGATGTCGGCTCCGTTCTGGAGCGAGAAGACGATGCCCCGGAGCACGTCGGTCAGGGCAAAGGTCCCGTCGAGCGAGCCGCGGACGGGGAGCAGCCTGGTGGCGCCCGCCACCCCCTTGCCGCCCCGACCGTTTCCGTCGATCGCCGAGATCAGGCCCGCCACGAACGTGCCGTGGCCGACGTTGTCGGTTACCGCACTGCCGCCGGTCAGCGTGTCGTGGGTGCGCTCGATGCGACCTGCGAACTCCGGGTGGTTCAGGTCCAGGCCGGTGTCGATGATCGACACCGTGCGGGTGGAGCCGCCGCCGGCCGCGGCAAGGGCGGCCGCCGCTCGCACCTCGTCGTAGAACCAGGTGTACTTGAGCCCGGTCTCGGGGTCGAGGGAGTCGAAGGGATCGGCCGCCGCTCGCAATTTGGTGTCCCGCTCGATGTAGGCCACGCGCGGGTCGCCTCCCAGCCGGGCGACGAGCTCGGCGCCAGAGGGGACCCGGGCGATCAGCACGCCCAGCGGGCGGAGGGCGCGCGGCTTCGCCCCCAGGGCCCGAAGCGCCGCCGAGACGCCGGCCCGGTCGCCGTGGCGGCGGAGCCCGACGAGCACCCGCTCGGGGCCGCGGCTGCGGGCCACGGAGCTCGCTTCGCCGGCCGCGGCGGCGGCGGCCGCCGGCGGCCTCTCGGGCAGCGGGATGGGCCGTAGACGGCCGGCCGCGGACGGCCCGGCGCCAAGGCGATACGCCTCGCGGAGCGCGGATCGCTCGAGCAGGTCGTCCGAGGCGAGCGCGGGCGCTGCCGGCAGCGGGGCCGCGCAGAGGAGAATCGCGAGCACCGCTCTGCGCACGCTCCGCATGCTAGACCGCAGCCACTACCCTCCGGCCCGGCGTGCTGCCGGAGATCGACATCGGGCCGATCGAGCTGCAGACCTTCGGCATCTGCTTCGCGCTGGGCTGGCTCGCTGCCGGCGCGCTTCTCACCCGCCGGCTCCGGGAGCTGGACAAGCCGGTCGACTGGACCTACGAGATCGTCTTCGCCGCCCTGATCGGCGGCCTGGTGGGGTCGAGGCTCGACTACCTGATCCAGAACTGGGACCAGGTCTCCGACGACCTGCTGGGCAACCTGTTCTCCGGCTCGGGGCTGGTCTGGTTCGGCGGAGTCGTGGGCGGCGCCATCGGGGTGCTGTTGTGGGCGGCCTGGCGCGGCTGGCTCACGTGGCAGATGTGCGACGTGAACTGCCTGCCGCTCGCCCTCGGCTACACGATTGGGCGAGTGGGGTGCCAGCTGTCGGGCGACGGGGACTACGGAATCGCCTCCGACCTTCCCTGGGCCATGGCCTACCCGGACGCCACTGTGCCCACCACCGAGGAGGTGCACCCCACGCCGGTCTACGAGACCTTGACCATGGGCTTCGCGACGCTGGTGCTGTGGCACCTTCGCGACCGCTTTGCCCCGGGCGTGCTGTTCGGCCTCTACCTCGTCTTCGCCGGGGGCGAGCGCCTGCTGGTGGAGTTGGTGCGCCGCAACGACTCCGTGGTGGCCGGGCTGACGCAGCCGCAGCTGGTCAGCATCGGGCTGCTCGCCCTGGGAACGGCCATCATCCTGTCGCGGAGGAACCCGCGCGCCCTGACCGCTTAGGCAGCAGCGCCCCCAGGGCGGCCGCCGCACAGAGCACGAGAGCCACCGATGCGCCCGCCGCCGAGCCCGCGTGGTAGGACAGCTCGATACCGACCAGACCCGCGACCGCCGCCAGCCCCGCACCCGCCAGCATCGTCCGCGCCGGGGTGGCCGCGTGCCGGCGGACCGCCACCGCTGGGGCCACCAGGACGGCCAGCACGAGCAGGGCGCCGAGGCCCTGCACGGCCACCGCGATGGCGGCGGCGAGCAGGCCCAGCAGGCCCGCTCGCACCAGCCCTGGCCGCAGCCCGGCCGCCGCGGCTCCCGGCGAGTCGAAGGCCGTGGCGGCAAGCGGGCGATGCAGGGCCGCCAGGGCAAGGGTCCCGGCGAGCAGCAGCAGGGCGGCTGCGGCCAGGTCGGCGTCGGTGACGCCGAGCAGGTCGCCGAACAGCAGCTCCTCGAGCCGCTGGGGCGCGTCCGGCGCGAGCGCCAGCAGGGCGCCGAGCCCCACCAGGCCGGTGACCGCCACGGCGGTGCCCGTGTCCGGCCCGATGCGTTCGTCGCGAGTGGCCAGCGCGACGAGAACCGCCGCGCCGAGCGCGCCCGCGGCCGCGCCCAGCAGCAGCGACGTCCCTGCCAGGGCGGCCAGCACCAGGCCCGGCAGCATGCCGTGGGAGAGCGACTCGGCCGCATAGGCCAGCCGCTCGGTCACGATCCAGAAGCCCAGCGCCCCGCAGAACGCCCCCACCAGGGCGATCTCGAGCAGAGCGCGCCGTCCGATCCCGGAGCGCAGCGGCTCCAGCAGGAAGTCGATCGGCTCCATCAGTGCTCGTGCTCGTGGTGCTGGATGGTCACGGCCCGAGCCGGCGCGCCCTCCTCCAGCACGATCAGCTCGCTGCCGTAGGTGGCCTCGAGCGTCTCCCGCCGGAGTACCTCGGCCGGCGGCCCGAAGGCCACCTGGCGCCCGTGGAGGCAGAGCACCAGGTCGAACAGCCGCGCGCTCTCCACGTCGTGGCTCGCCACGAGCAGTGTGCGCCCCTCGGCCCGCAGCTCCCCGAACACGCTGGTGATCAGGGCGGCGCTGGCCGGGTCGACCCCGGACAGCGGCTCGTCGAGCAGCAGGACCGGGCTGTCCTGCACCAGCGCCCGGGCGAGCAGCGCCCGCTGACGCTGGCCGCCCGACAGCTCCCCGTAGCGCGCGCCCGCCTCGGCCCCGAGCCCCACCCGCACCAGCGCTTCCCGTGCCCGCCTGCGCTCGGCCCGGCGCGCGGGCCGCCACCAGGAGTTACCCGCAAGCGCTCCCATGAGGGCCACGTCGAGCGCGGTCACCGGGAAGTCGAGCCTGGTCCGGTCGGTCTGGGCCACGTAGGCGGGTCGCCCGGCCACAAGGAATCGCCCGGCAGACGGCTCGAGCTCGCCGATCAGCACCCGGAAGAGCGTGCTCTTCCCGCCGCCGTTGGGACCGAGGACGCACACCGACTGGCCTCCGGTGGCAACGAAGGCCACGTCGCGCAGCACCGGCTCCCCGCCGTAGCCCGCGGCGAGCTGATCGGCCACCACCGTGGGCTCGGCGGTCACGCGCTTCTCCGGGCGACGAACAGGGCCAGGGTGGCGTAGACGAGCGCCCCCAGCGCCGCCACCGGGGGGCCGGGAGGGACGTCGAGCCAGTAGGCCAGATAGAGGCCCGCCGCGCCCTCGGCGACCGCCAGCCCGAGAGCGATGGCCATCAGGGCCGTCGTCGTCCGGGCCAGCACGCGGGCGGCCGCCGCCGGCAGCACGTACACGGCTGTCACGAGCAGCGCGCCCACGGCGGGGATCGCCGCCACCGCGGCGACCGCGACGATGAGCAGGAGCAGGAGGTCGGCGCGCTCGGCCGGCACGCCCAGGGCCGCGGCCCCATCGGGGTCGAAGGTCACGGCGGCCCATGTGCGCCCCAGCGCGAGCGTGGCGATGACGGCGAGCAGCGCGACGAGGCCCGACAGCACCAGGTCGGCGAAGTCCAGGCCGAGCAGCGTGCCGAACAGGAGGCGGTCGACCACGCCCCCGGACTCGAAGACGTCGCTGGCCAGAATCACGCCTCCGGCGAGGGCCGCCACCAGCAGGAGCGCCGTGGCCTCGCCCGGCTCGCGGCCCGCGCGTCCGGCGCGCTCCACCCCTCCGGCATAGCCCAGCGCCACGGCGATGCCGGCGAGCGTGGGGCTCACCCCGGACGCGTCGGCGGCCACCAGCCCCGGAAACGTGGCCGAGCCCGCCGCGTGGGAGAAGAAGGCCAGCCGGCGCAGGACGATCCACGCGCCCAGGAAGCCGCCCGCCACCGCGAGCAGCATCAGCTCGACCAGCGCGTCGCGAAGAAAGGGCAGCTCGACCAGGTCGAACGGCGAGGGCACCTCCGAAACCCTAACGAGAATGATTCTCAGTCAGGCAGGAAGTCGCGGATGAAACGCCGCGAGACCGCCTGCAGCTCCAGGTCGTGCTGAAGCGAGCGGTGGTGGCCCCCGGGCAGGATCAGCAGCCGCTTGGGCTCTCGCGCGGCGGCGTGAAGCTCCTCGCTCACCGTGAACGGGATCTGCTCGTCGCCCCGGGCGTGGAGGAGCAGGAGCGCGGTGCCGGGGCCGAGCCGGCCGACGGCCTCGCGCAGGTCCAGCGTGCCCAGCCACTCCACGGTGGCGGGCACGTCGCAGGCAAAGCGCAGGGGCTCGCCCGAGCGCAGCATTCGCGCCAGCCCCTCGTCGGGCGCCGGGCAGATCGCCACCACCGCGGAGATCCCCGACCGGTCGCGGGCGGCGGCGTGGATCGCACAGAAGCCGCCCATGCTGGAGCCACGCAGCGCCACGTGCGGCGCGTGGCCCCGCGCGAGGGCGACCATGGCCAGCACGTCGTCCAGCGCCCCGGGACCGAAGCGTCCCTCCGAGCGGCCGTGGCCCCGCGCGTCGAAGGCGAGCGCGGCCATCCCCTCCTGGCGACATCCGCGGGCGAAGTCGAAGTGGCTCTCCTTGGCGGAGCCGGCGCCGTGGCAGATCACCACCGCCACCTTTGGCTCGGTCTCGGGCAGGAACAACGCATACGAGATCCCGTCCTGGGAGCCGAGCTCCGGTGGGGCCGGCGGGGCGTGCTTCATAATCGCCGCCGATCATGGCAGCGCTCGCGGTCTCGCCCGTTTTTCCGCTCGGCTCCCACCTGAACGAGGCCGGTCGCCTCGTGGTGGGCGGCTGCGACGTGGTCGAGCTCGCCCGCGAGTTCGGCACGCCCGCGTACGTGTACGCGGAGGACGACATGCGCGCGCGGGCGCGCGCGTACATCGAGGCCTTCCGGGCGCGGGTCGAGCGCTTCGAGGTCATCTACGCCGGCAAGGCCTTTCCCTGCACGGCGGCCTTCCGCCTGTTCGCCGAGGAAGGGCTCGCCGCCGACGTGGCCTCGGGCGGCGAGCTGCACCTCGCGCTCGCGGGCGGGGTCGATCCGGCGCGCCTCTACCTGCACGGCAACAACAAGTCCCCGGCGGAGCTGCGCTACGCGGTGGAGGAGGGCGTCGGCCACGTGGTGGTCGACTCCTTCGACGAGATCGAGCGGCTTCGGGGCAGCTCCCAGCGCGTGCTGGTGCGGGTGCGGCCCGGTATCAGGCCGGACACGCACGCGGCCATTCAGACCGGCCAGGAGGACTCCAAGTTCGGTTTCGGCCTCGAGGAGGTCCCGCGGGCGGTCGAGGCCTGCCGGGCCGCGGGCCTCGAGGTGCGGGGCCTGCACGCCCACATCGGCTCGCAGATCTTCGCCCTGGCGGGGTTCGAGCGCCTGGCCGGAGTGCTCTCCGAGCTGGGCGATTGGCCTCTGCTCAATCTGGGCGGCGGCCTCGGCATCGCCTACACCGAGGAGGACCACCCGCCCTCGGTGGACGACTACGTGGACGCGCTGCTGCAGGGGGCTCCGGGGGACGTGACCGTGCTGTGCGAGCCCGGCCGTTCGCTGGTGGGCAACGCGGGAGTGACCCTCTACACCGTGGGCACGGTGAAGCGCATCCCCGATGTGCGCACCTATGTGTCCGTCGACGGCGGGATGTCCGACAACCTCAGGCCGATGCTCTACGGGGCGCGCTACGAGGCCGAGATCGCCGATCGCTTCGGCGGCGACCAGCCCTGCGCGATCGCCGGGATGCACTGCGAGTCGGGCGACGTGCTCGTGCGCGAGGCGCTGCTCGACGACCCCCGACCCGGCGACACGCTGGTGATTCCGGCCACCGGCGCCTACGGCCACGCGATGGCCAACAACTACAACGCGGTGCCGCGCCCGCCGGTGATCTTCTGCCGCGACGGCGACGCACGCGTGGTCGTTCGGCGCGAGACCTACGCCGACCTGAGGTTGCGGGATGCCTGATGCCTGATCCCTTCCGCGTGGGGCTGCTCGGCCACGGCACCGTGGGCTCGGCCTTCGCGGAGCTGCTCGAAGAGCGCGCCGGCGCGATCGAGGCCGAGGTGGGACGGCGGCCGGAGCTCTCGGGCGTGCTAACGCGCAGCCGGGGCGACTTCGAGGACATCGTCGCTCGCAGCGACCTGATCGTCGAGCTGATGGGCGGCATCGATCCCGCCCGCGCGTACGTCCTGCGCGCGCTGGAGGCCGGCCGTCACGTGGTGACCGCGAACAAGCAACTGCTCTCCCAGCACGGCGAGGAGGTGTTCGACTCCGCCCGCGAGCACCGTGTGCAGCTGCGCTTCGAGGGCGCGGTGGCGGGGGTCGTGCCGGCCATCCGGGTGATGGCGGAGAGCCTGGCCGGGGCCCACATCGAGCGAGTCCACGGGATCGTGAACGGCACCACCAACTACATCCTCACCGAGATGACGCGCACCGGGGCCACGTACACCGAGGCGCTCCGGGACGCGCAGGAGCTCGGCTACGCCGAGGCCGACCCCACCGAGGACGTGACCGGCAAGGACGCGGCCGCCAAGATGGCGATCCTCGCCCGGCTGGCCTTCAACGCCGCGGTGCGCCTGGACGACGTGAGCTGCGAGGGAATCGAGCGCATCACCCCGGACGACATCGCCTACGCCAAGGAGCTGGGGCTGTCGCTGAAGCTGGTGGGCTCGGCAGA
Source organism: uncultured Thermoleophilaceae bacterium (assembly GCA_963772945.1). GTDB lineage: Bacteria > Actinomycetota > Thermoleophilia > Solirubrobacterales > Thermoleophilaceae > JACVRW01. The sequence continues at coordinate 302,167 of CAVYZJ010000005.1, forward strand.
GCGAATCAACGGCGGGGTGGCGGTGCACGTCTATCCGGCCTTCCTGTACGCCGAGCATCCGCTGGCCTCGGTGAACGGGGCCTTCAACGCGGTGACGGTCGAGTCGCCCGCCATCACCGAGATCACCCTGTCGGGCCCGGGCGCGGGGGGCATCCAGACCGCGAGCGCCGTGCTGGGTGACGTGGTCTCGGCGATGATCCCGCCCCCGTCGCTGCCCGCGCCCGCACAGCCACATCCGATCGTGACCGACGTGGAGTTCTCGTTCTACCTCCACCTCGAGGTGGCCGACCGGCCCGGGGTCCTGGCCCAGGTCGCCGAGATCCTGGGGCTCCAGGGGGTGTCCATCAGGTCGGTGGTGCAGAAGGGCCTGGGCCAGGAGGCACGTCTGGTGATGGTGATGCACCCCGTGCTGGAGTCGAAGTTCCGGGCGGCGGTGGACCTGATCGGGCGGCTCGATTTCGTGCGCGAGCCGCCGCGCGTGATCCGGGTCATCGAGGAAGTCTTCTAGGAAGTCATGTCGCTCTGGCGCTACCGCGACCGGCTGCCGGTGGAGCCGCTGGTGACCATGGGGGAGGGGGACACCCCGCTCGTGTTCGCTCCGCACCTGTCGGAGCTCAGTGGCGCCGAGGTCTGGCTCAAGCTCGAAGGGGCCAATCCCACGGGCTCCTTCAAGGACCGCGGAATGACCGTGGCCGTGTCGGCGGCGGTCCGCGAGGGGGCGGAGGCCGTGGTGTGCGCGTCCACCGGCAACACCGCGGCCAGCGCGGCCGCCTACGCCGCGCGGGCCGGGCTGCGCGGCGCGGTGATCGTGCCCGAGGGAAAGATCGCCACCGGCAAGCTGGCCCAGGCGCTCATGCACGGCGCTCGGGTGATCGCCCTGCGGGGGAACTTCGACGAGGCGCTGGCGCTGGTGCGCGACCTGGCCCGGCGCCATCCCATCTCGCTCGTCAACTCGGTCAACGACTACCGGCTGGAGGGCCAGAAGACCGGGGCCTTCGAGGTCTGCGACGAGCTCGAGGGAGCTCCTGACGTGGTCTGCATCCCCGTGGGCAACGCCGGCAATGTGACCGCGTGGTGGAAGGGCTTCCAGGAGTACGACAGCGCGCCCCGGATGCACGGTTACCAGGCCGAGGGCGCCGCGCCGCTCGTGCGGGGCGCGCCGGTGGAGATGCCGGAGACGGTGGCCTCGGCGATCAGGATCGGGAACCCGGCGCGCTGGGAGGACGCGATGAACGCCTTCACCGCGTCTCGCGGCGAGGTGCGCGCGGTGTCCGACGACGAGATCCTGGAGGCCTATTCGCTGCTCGGCGCGCGCGAGGGCGTGTTCTGCGAGCCGGCGTCGGCGGCCGCTGTGGCGGGCCTCCTCCGCTACGGCGCCGAGGGGCTCGTGGTGTGCGTCCTCACCGGGCAGGGGCTGAAGGACCCGCAGACCGCCATGAACCGGGCGGCGCCGGTGGTGCCGTGCGAGCCCGACCTCGACAGCGTCGAGCGGGCGGTGCTGGGGTGAGGCGCCGGCGGCTGGTCTCTGTGCCGGCCTCCTCCGCCAATCTCGGCCCCGGCTACGACGTACTGGCCGCGGCGCTGGAGCTGGCCCTGGAGCTCGAGGTGGAGGAGAGCGGGGAGTTCGGGGTGCACTCGGAGGTCGCCGGCCTGCCCGACGACCGCTCCAACCTTTGCGTGCGCGCGTTCGAGCTGCTGCATCCGGCCGACGGCCTGGCCTTCCGGATCCGCTCCGAGATCCCGGTGGCCGCCGGGCTGGGCTCGAGCGCCGCCGCCATCGTCGCGGGGCTCTGCGCCGCGGACCACATGTTCGAGCTCGACGCCCCGCTGTTCGCCCTCGCGCGGGAGCTCGAGGGCCACCCGGACAACGTGGCCGCGGCTCTTCACGGCGGCTTTGTGATCTGTCCCGCGGAGGGCGAGCCGGTGCGCTTCGATCCCGCCCCCGGCCTGGAGGGCGTGCTCGTCACGCCGGATCACCGGGTTTCGACCGCGGCGGCCCGCGCCGCGATGCCCGCCGAGGTGCCGATCGGCGACGCGGTGCACAACGTGGCCGGCGCCTCGCTTCTCGTGCTGGGCCTGGCGAGTGGCGATCTCTCCCTGATCGGGCGGGGCCTCCACGACCGCATCCACCAGCCCCGGCGCGCGCACCTCTACCCGGGCTCGCTGGCGCTGGTGGAGCAGGCCGAGGAGCTGGGTGCGGTGGGCGCCACGATCTCCGGCGCCGGGCCGACCGTCCTGTTCTGGTGCCACTGGGAGCAGACGGGCCCGCTGATCGAGCGTCTGCGGGGCGCCGCCAACGGAGCCGACGTGCGCCGCGTGACCTTCGCCACCGGCGGCGCCGACGTGAGGGAGCTGTGATGACCGACGCCGAGGTGCGTGCCGGCGGTGGGGTGGTGATCGACCGCGCCGGCCGGGTGGTGCTGGTGCACCGGCCCAAGTACGACGATTGGACGCTGCCCAAGGGGAAGCTGGACCCGGGCGAGACCTTCGAGGAGGCGGCCCGGCGGGAGGTGGAGGAGGAGACGGGGCTGCGCTGCCGGCTGGTTCGCGAGCTGCCCGCGACCGAGTACGCCGACCAGAAGGGCAGGTGGAAGCTCGTCCGCTACTGGCTCATGGAGGTCGAGGCCGACCTCGGCTTCGTGCCCGGGAACGAGGTGGACGAGCTGCGGCACCTGCCGCCGGAGGCGGCGCTCGCGCTACTCACCTACGACCGCGACCACGACGTGCTGCTGGCCGTGTAGGCGCGCCGCGGTCAGGCCACGGCCGGCTCGGGCCGTCTGTCGGCCCAGCCGCGGGCCGACTCGAGCTGGGCCCCGAGCCGCAGCAGCGTGCCCTCGTCGGCCGGGCGGCCGGCGATCTGGACCGCGGCCGGCAGCCCGTCCTCGCCCTGGGCCAGCGGCAGCGAGATCGCCGGCTGGCCGGTGACGTTGAAGATGGCCGTATAGGGCGTGAAGCGGCCGGAGCGGCGAAAGTCCTCCCACGGCTCCTCGCTGCAGGCGTCGATCTCGCCGATGCGCACGGGCCGTTGCGCGAGCGCCGGGGTGAGGACGGCGTCGTAGTCCTCCCAGAGCGCGACGACCTCGCGCGCATAGGCGGTCAGCTGGGTTCGGGCCAGGAGGTAGTCCACAGGGCTGCGGTCCTGGAGGCCTGTCCACATCGTCCACGAGAGCGGCTCCACGAGCTCCTCGCTGGGCTCGCGCCCGCTCACCATGCCGCCGAAGAGCATGGCCAGGCCCACGGGCGTTCCGAACACCAGAGTGAACACCTGCAGAAGGTCCTGGCCCGCCCAGGGGGCGTCCACTTCGTCGACCTCGTGCCCGAACGAGGACAACAGATCGGCTGCCTCGCGGACCGCCCGCTCGCACGTCGGGTCGAGTGGGGCCTCGATCGGGGGCTCGAGCGTCACGCCGATCCGCAGCCGACCGGGATCACGCCTCGCGAGCGCGGCGAAGGGCTCCTCCGGCGCCGGCGCCCAGGTGGCATCCCCGGGCTCGTACCCGGCGAGCACATCCAGGAGCTCCGCCGTCTCCGCCACCGTGCGGGTGAGCACGCCGTCCTGAACCAGGAAGTCGTCGCCCTGCTCGGGGCCGCGCGAGATGCGCCCGCGGCTCGGCTTGAGCCCCACCAGGCCGCAGCAGGACGCGGGGATGCGGATCGAGCCGCCGCCGTCGCTGCCGTGCGCCAGCGGCACCATGCCGGCCGCCACCGCCGCGGCGGCTCCGCCCGACGAGCCTCCAGGCGTGCGCTCGGTGTCCCAGGGATTGCGCGTGGGGCCGTAGCGGCGCGGCTCGGTGACCGGCAGGATCCCGAACTCGGGCATGTTCGTTCGCCCCACGACGACGAACCCGGCCTCGCGCAGGCGCCGGACCAGGAAGGCGTCGTGCGGAGCGGTGAAGTCGCCGAAGAGGTCGGAGCCCATGCTGAAGGGCATGCCCGCCACCGGAGCCGTGTCCTTGATCGCGATGGGCACGCCGGCGAACGGCCGCGGGTCGTCGGCCTCGACGGCGTCGGCGGCGGCCAGCGCGCCCTCGGGATCGAGATGGCAGAAGGCGTTCAGCTCGGGCTGGCGCGCCTCGATGCGGGCGAGTGAGGCCTCCACCAGCTCCCGCGAGGACAGCTCACCCGTCCGGATCAGGCGCGCGAGCTCGCCGGCGGGCTTGAAGAGCAGGTCCGACATCGGGCGGCGAGCCTAACGGGTGGCGTTGGGCCGGGGCGGCGCTGGAACGAGAAGAAGGCGCAGTCGCGGACCAGCTACGTGCGCTGCTCCGTGAGCCCTGACAGCCGCTTGCGCTCCTCATCGAAGCCGCCCAGGCGCGCCAGCAGCTCGTCGGCGAGGGCCACGTAGTCGGCGCCCAGGTCGGGCGCGTAGTCGAGGATCGACACTCCTCGCTCAGCCGACTCGGCGTAGCGCACGCTGCGCCGGATCACCGACTCGAACACGCGCTCGCCGAAGCGCTCCTTCAGCTGGACCAGCGCCTCGCGCGAGTGCACGAGCCGCATGTCGGCGATGTTCAGGAACACGCCAAGCCAGTCGAGGTCCGGGTTGAGCGACTCCTTGGCCAGCTCCACGACCTCCAGCGCCTGCTCCACGCCCTGGAGCGAGAAGTACTCGGCCTCGCTCGAGATGAGGGCGTGGTCGGCGGCCACGAGGGCGTTTACCGTCAGGAGCCCCAGAGCCGGCGGGCAGTCCACGAGGATCAGCTCGTGGCGCCGCTCGAGGTCGCGTAGCGCCCGCTTGAGCGTGAGCTCGCGCCCCATTTTGCCGGCCAGGATCAGCTCGGCCTCGGCCAAGCCGAGGTTGGCGGGCAAGACGCCGTCGTAGACAGCGTCGGCGGCCGCGGCCTGGCCGGCGAGCACGTCGCCCACCGTCGGCGACGCGTCCGGTGGCACGTCGAAGTAGTCGGAAAGGTTGCCCTGGGGGTCGAGGTCGGCGCAGAGGACGTCCATGCCGATCCGCCGGTAGACGTCGGCGAGGGTGCGCACCGTGGTGGTCTTCCCGGTGCCGCCCTTCTGAGAGAGAACTGTGATCGTCTGTGACACGCGCGGCCCGCCTTGGGAGTCGAGCAGGGTAGCGCGGCTTTACACTTCTGCAGCCCCGTCACTGCCCCCGAGCCGCGCCGAAAACCCAGGAGGTGAACCCACGCCTTGCAGGCATCGCCCAGCCTGTACGACCCGAGCTACGAGCACGATGCCTGCGGCGTCGCGTTCGTCGCGCGGCTGCGCGCTCCCGCCTCGCACGAGACCATCTCGCGTGCGCTGTGGGCGCTGGAGAACCTGGAGCACCGCGGCGCGGCGGGCGCGGACCCCGACTCCGGTGACGGCTCCGGGATACTCGTCGGCATCCCCGACGCGTTTCTGCGCGGCGAGGCCGGCTTCGAGCTGCCCGAGCCCGGCCGCTACGGCGTGGCCGTGTGCTTCCTTCCCCGCGTCGAGGGCGACCGGGCGCGGCAGCTGATCGAGCGCGTCGTCGAGAACGAGGGGCAGCGGGTCCTGGGCTGGCGAGAGGTGCCGGTGGTCGACGAGGCCTGCGGCACCGCGGCCCGCGCGGTGGCTCCCCGGATCGAGCAGCTCTTCATAGGCGCCGGCGAGGAGATGGAGGATCAGGACGCCTTCGAGCGCAGGCTCTACGTGATCCGCCGGGTGGTCGAGCACGAGCACCTCGAGGATCTGTACGTCACGAGCCTGTCCTCTCGGACCATGGTCTTCAAGGGCATGCTCACCGCCCCGCAGCTCTCGCAGTACTACCCGGACCTCAAGGACGAGCGCTTCGCGAGCCGCCTCGCCCTCGTCCACTCGCGCTTCTCCACGAACACCTTCCCCAGCTGGGAGCTCGCACACCCCTACCGCATGCTCGCTCACAACGGCGAGATCAACACTCTGCGGGGCAACCGCAACTGGATGCGGGCGCGGGAGATGCAGCTGGCCTCCCCGCTGCTCGGCGCGGACGTGGAGAAGATCCGTCCCCTCCTGAGGGACGACATCTCCGACTCGGCCTCGCTCGACGGGCTGCTCGAGCTGCTCGTGCTCGGCGGCCGCTCCGCGGCGCACGCCATGTCGATGCTGATACCCGAGGCCCACCGGGGCCGGCCTGAGCTGCCCCGCGAGGTGGTGGACTTCTACGCCTACCACTCGTCGCTCGTCGAGCCCTGGGACGGTCCCGCCGCGGTCGCCTTCAGCGACGGGCGGGTGATAGGCGCCACGCTCGACCGCAACGGCCTGCGCCCGGGACGCTGGCTGACCACCAAGGACGGCTGGGTGGTGCTCGCCTCGGAGACCGGCGTGTTCAAGGTGGCCCCCGACCAGGTGGAGGCCAAGGGCCGCCTGCTCCCCGGGAAGCTGTTCCTGGTCGACCTGGAGCGCGACCTGATCGTGCCCGACGCCGAGGTCAAGCGCGAGCTGGCCGGCCGGCGGCCCTACGGCCAGTGGCTCGAGGAACGGGTGGTGCACATCGGAGACCTGCCCGAGAGGAGTCCCCGGGTCCCCCGTGTGGAGCCTCTGCGGGCCAAGCAGCTGGCCTTCGGCTGGACCGAGGAGGACCTGAACGTGCTCCTGGTGCCGATGGCGCGCGACGCCGCCGAGCCCACCGGCTCGATGGGCAACGACGTGGCCCTGGCCGTGATGTCCGACATGCGCCCGCCGCTGTACAGCTACTTCAAGCAGCTGTTCGCCCAGGTGACCAACCCCGCGATCGACCCGCTGCGGGAGTCGATCGTGATGAGCCTCGAGGCCTGCATAGGCCCGGAGATCAACCTTCTGGGCGAGACGCCCGACCACTGTCACCAGCTGGTGATGGCCCAGCCCATCCTGCGGAACTCGGAGCTGGAGAAGCTGCGGCAGGTCGATCACCGCGTCTTCGAGGCCCGCACCATCGACACGACCTGGCCGGTGGCCGACGGCCCCGGAGGCATGGAGCGCCGGCTGGCCGCCATGTGCCGGGAGGCCGACGAGCTGGTGGCCCGCGGCGTGAACATCATCATCCTCTCGGACCGCAACCTGGGCAGCGAGCGCGCGCCGATGCCCGCGCTGCTCGCGGTCGCCGGGGTGCACCACCACCTGGTCCGCGAGGGCACTCGGCTGCAGATCGGGCTCGTGGCGGAGACCGGCCAGGCCAAGGAGATCCACCACCTGGCCTGCCTGATCGGGTATGGGGCCGCCGCGGTCAATCCCTACCTGATGTTCGAGTCGCTCTACGCCGTGCACCGCGACGGCCGCCTTCCCGAAGGAATGAACCCTGAGGACGCCGAGGAGCGAGCGATCAAGGGGATCGGCAAGGGGCTGCTCAAGATCCTCTCGAAGATGGGGATCTCCACGATCCGCTCCTACACGGGCGCCCAGATCTTCGAGGCCGTTGGGCTCAAGCGGGAGATCGTGGACCGGCACTTCACCGGCACCCCCTCCCGGGTGGGGGGGATCGGCCTGGACGTGCTCGAGGTGGAGGCGCTCGACCGGCATGCGCGGGCCTACCCGACCGCGCAGTCGGAGCTGCTCCCGGCCGGAGGGATCTACGCCTGGCGGCGGGACGGCGAGTTCCACGGCTGGAATCCGGAGACCATCGCCACGCTTCAGCACGCGGCCCGCGGGGAGGACGGGGCGGACGCCTACGAGCGCTTCGCCACCTACGTCAATCACGTGGCGGTGCCCCGGTCCACCCTGCGCGGCCTGCTGCGCTTCAGCGACGACGTCGAGTCCATCGAGGTCGACGACGTGGAGCCCGCGACGGAGATCGTCAAGCGCTTCAAGTCGGGGGGCATGAGCCTCGGGGCGCTGTCCCCGGAGGCGCACGAGACGCTCGCCGCCGGCATGAACCGGCTCGGCGGCAAGTCGAACACCGGCGAGGGCGGCGAGGATCCGGCTCGCTTCGGCGACGAGCGACGCTCCTCGATCAAGCAGGTGGCGTCCGGCCGCTTCGGCGTGACCGTGCACTACCTGGTGAACGCCGACGAGCTCCAGATCAAGGTCGCCCAGGGCGCGAAGCCCGGAGAGGGCGGCCAGCTGCCCGGGCACAAGGTCGACCGCTACATCGGCCGGCTACGGCACTCGACTCCCGGGGTGGGCCTGATCTCACCCCCGCCTCACCACGACATCTATTCGATCGAGGACCTCAAGCAGCTGATCTACGACCTGCGCTGCGCGAATCCCCGCGCCCGCATCTCGGTCAAGCTGGTGTCGGAGGTCGGGGTGGGCACGGTGGCCGCCGGCGTGGCCAAGGCACACGCCGACCATGTGGTGATCGCCGGCCACGACGGCGGCACGGGGGCCTCGCCCCAGGCGTCGATCCAGCACGCGGGGATCCCGTGGGAGATCGGGATCGCCGAGACCCAGCAGACCCTGCTGCGCAACGACCTGCGCTCGCGGATCCTGGTCGAGGCCGACGGCCAGATGCGCACCGGCCGCGACGTGGCCATCGCGGCGATCCTCGGCGCCGACGAGTTCGGGTTCTCCACCGCCCCGCTGATCGCGCTGGGCTGCGTGATGATGCGCGTCTGCCACCTGAACACCTGCCCCGTGGGCATCGCGACCCAGGATCCCGACCTGCGGCGCCGCTTCGAGGGCAAGCCCGAGCACGTGGTCCACTACCTGTTCATGGTCGCCGAGGAGGTTCGGCGCATCATGGCCCGGCTGGGGGTGCGTTCGTTGGACGAGCTGATCGGGCGCACCGACCTTCTCGCTCCCGACGAGGCGGTTGAGCACTGGAAGGCGCGTGGGCTCGACCTGAGCCCGCTGCTCGAGCTGCCCTCCACCGAGGGCCCGCTGCACTGTACGCGGCGTCCCGATGCGGTGCTGTACGACGCCATCGACGTGGACCTGGTGTCGAACGCCCGCGCGGACCTGGAAACGGGCCGCCCGATCCGCGTGGAGCGCACGATCGTGAACCGCAACCGCGCCGTCGGCGGCCTGCTGTCGAGCGAGATCGCGCGCATACACGGGGCCGAGGGGCTGCCGGACGGAACGGTGGAGCTGCGGCTCGACGGCTCGGCCGGGCAGAGCTTCGGCGCATGGCTGGCGCCGGGCGTATCGCTTCTGCTCGAGGGCGACGCCAACGACTACTGCGGCAAGGGGCTCTCCGGAGGGACGCTGGTGGTCCGGCCGCCGGCCTCCGCGCGATTCGCCGCCGAGGAGAACGTGATCGTGGGCAACACCGTGCTCTACGGCGCCACCTCGGGCCGGGCCTTCTTCCGCGGCCTCGCCGGGGAACGCTTCGCGGTGCGCAACTCGGGCGCCCTCGCGGTCGTCGAGGGCGTGGGAGACCACGGCTGCGAGTACATGACCGGCGGCCGGGTGGTGGTGCTCGGGCCCACCGGGCTCAACTTCGCCGCCGGCATGAGCGGCGGCGTCGCCTACGTGCTGGACGGCGACGGCAGCTTCCGCGATCGCTGCAACATGGACCTGGTGGGCTTCGACGGCATCACCCCGGACGAGGCGGTGGAGCTCCGGGCCTGGGTGGAGGAGCACCGTGAGCGCACCGGCTCCCCGGTGGCCGAACGGCTGCTCGAGGACTGGCGCGGGACGCTCAACCGCTTCGTGAAGGTGATGCCGCACGACTACAAGCGCGCGCTCTCCGAGCTGGCGCCCGAGGAGGAGGTGGCCGCCTGATGGGCGAGCTGGGCGGCTTCCTCAAACTGGAGCGTGTCGGCTTCGACAAGCGCGACCCACACGAGCGGGTGGCCGACTACCGGCAGTACTTCTCGCTCCCCGACGATCGCACCCTGCGGGACCAGGGCGCCCGCTGTATGGACTGCGGCGTGCCCTTCTGCCACGAGGGCTGCCCGCTGGGGAACCTGATCCCGGACTGGAACGACCTGGTCTACAAGGATCGCTGGCGCGACGCGCTCGTAAAGCTCCACGCGACCAACAACTTCCCCGAGTTCACGGGACTGATCTGCCCTGCGCCCTGCGAGTCGGCCTGCGTGCTCGACATCAACGACGATCCGGTGACCATCGAGCAGATCGAGCTGGCGATCGTCACCCGGGGCTTCGACGAGGGCTGGATCACTCCCGACCCGCCTGAGGTGCGCACCGGACGCACGGCCGCCGTGGTGGGGTCCGGTCCCGCGGGCCTGGCGGTGGCCGCCGAGCTGAACAAGCGCGGCCACGAGGTGACGGTGTACGAGCGGGACGAGGCCCCTGGTGGGCTGCTGCGGTTCGGCGTGCCCGACGCGAAGCTCGAGAAATGGATCATCGATCGGCGGGTGGCGCTGCTTTCCGAGGAGGGGGTGGCCTTCGAGTACGGCGTTGACGTCGGCCGCGACCTGGTCGTTCCCGAACTCCGCGTCGGCCACGACGCGGTGGTGTTGGCCATCGGCTCGCGCCTGCACCGCGACCTCGACGTGCCGGGGCGCGACCTCGGCGGCGTGCACAACGCGATGGAGTACCTCTACCAGCGAAACCGCGCGGTGGCCGCCGAGGAGGGCGGGGCGGCGCCCGCCGAGGCCCCGGACGAGGTCATCACGGCCGCCGGCAAGCGCGTGGTGGTCATCGGCGGCGGCGACACCGGCATGGACTGCATCTCCAACGCCCTCCGCGAAGGCGCCGAGGACGTGCTGCTGCTCGACGTCTACCCCGATCTGCCCGCCGACGGCCGCCCGCCGACGGCTCCCTGGCCGCTGCCGCCCAAGCGCACACAGACGACCTACGCGCTGGACGAGGGTGGCGAGCGGCGCTTCGGGGCGGAGGTGGTTCGCCTCGACGGACGGGACGGCTGCGTGGCCGGCGTCCGGGCGCGACGCGTGGAGGGCACCTCGTCGCGGGACCTGCGCGCGATCCCCGGCAGCGAGTTCGACGTGCCGGCGGAGCTCGTTCTGGTGGCCATCGGCTTCAGCCATCCCGAGCACGAGGGCCTGGTCACGGAGCTCTCGCTCGACCTGGACCGCCGCGGCAACATCAAGGCGCCGGTGTACGGCACGCGGATCGACGGGATCTTCGCCTGCGGCGACGCCCGCGTCGGCCAGTCGCTGGTGGTCACCGCGATCGCCGAGGGACGCCGCTGCGCACGGGTGGTCGATCAGGCCCTGGGCGGGACCGGCGAGGTCCGCCGCATCTCCTCCGACTCGCTGTTCGACTACGAGGACGGCGATCCGCACTCGCTGCGCCACCAGGCGGAGATCGCTCGCAACCTGACCGTGGGCGACGCCTTCTGGTCCGGCCCTCGGGACTGAATGGATGCAGACTGAGACCGCCACCGCCGGCAGACGGACAACTCGCCACCAGGGGATGAAGTGGTGGGGCTGGGGCGAGCAAGGGATCTCCTTCACCCACGATGACAAGCCGGAGCTGGCCCCCTTCATCAAGAAGGCCCTCGACCTCGACGTGGAGGGGGCGACCTCCGAGCCGGCCGCTCTGCAGGATCTCGAGCTGCCCGAGGCGTCGCTGCCGCCCGGTCTGCGGGCGGCGCTGGAACAGGCGGTAGGGCCGGACGAGGTCTCCTGTGACGACCTCGACCGGATCGTGCATGCCCGCGGGAAGAGCCTGCGCGACCTGGTGCGGCACCGCCGCGGCGACGTCACCCCACTGCCCGACGCGGTGGTACGTCCGGGCTCCGAGGAGGAGGCCGAGGCGGTCCTGCGTGCCGTGCTCGACGCCGACGCCGTCGTGATCCCCTTCGGTGGCGGCACGAACATCGCCGGCAGCCTGGACGCTCCGGCGACCGAGACGCGTCCGGTGATCTCCGTCGACCTGACGCGCATGGACCGGGTGCTGGCGCTCGACGAGCGCGCCCGGCTCGCGCGTGTGCAGCCAGGCGTGTTCGGGCCCCATCTCGAGGAGCAGCTGAACGCTCGGGGCTGGACGCTGGGCCACTTCCCTGACAGCTTCACTCACTCGACCCTCGGCGGCTGGATCGCCACCCGCTCCTCGGGCATGCAGTCCGACAAGTACGGCGACGTGGCCGATCTCACCCGGGCCCTGCGGGTGGCCACGCCGAAGGGGATGCTCGCCACCCGCCCGGTGCCGAGTACCTCCACCGGTCCCAGCGTGCGCGAGATGGTGCTCGGCAGCGAGGGCCGCCTCGGGATCATCACCGAGGCCACGGTGCACGTGCATCGCCTGCCCGAGCGGCGGACGATCCTCGGCTACCTGTTCCCCAGCTGGGAGGAGGCGGTTGCGGCGATGCACGACATCGCCTCCGGCGAGGCGACGCCGTCCGTGACCCGCGTGTCCGACGCGCCGGAAACGCGCTTCTCGTTCGCCACCAAGAAGGACCCCACGCTGGTCGACCAGGTGACCTCGAAGGCCATGGCGGCCTACCTCACCCGCCGGCACCACTTCGATCTCGAGGCCATGTGCCTGTCGTTCATCGGCTATGAGGGCTCCAAGCGGCACGTGTCCCGCCAGCGCAAGCTGGTGGGCGAGATCGTCAAGAGCCACGGCGGGCTCTGCATCGGAAGCGGTCCCGGCACTCTCTACGACCAGAAGAAGTTCGACACCCCCTACATCCGCGACTATCTGCTCGACCGCGGGGCGCTGGCCGACGTGTCCGAGACCTCGGCGCCCTGGAGCGCGCTGCCCACGCTGTATCGCAACGTGATGTCGGCGGCGCAAGGCGCGTTCGCTCAGCTCGGAGTGCCGGGCTACATCATGTGCCACCTCTCGCACTCCTACCACGCGGGCGCGTGCCTGTACTTCACCTTCGCCCTGAAGCCGTCGGGCCGGCGCGAGCCGCTCGACGAGTACGACGCGGTGAAGTCGGCGATCCAGCAGACCTTCGTGGATTCCGGCGCCACGCTCTCGCACCACCACGCCGTGGGCACCGAGCACGCGCGCTGGCTCGAGGAGGACATCTCCGCCCCGGGGGTGGCGATGATCCAGTCGCTCTTCGAGGGGATGGACCCGGGCGACAACCTGAACCCGGGCAAGATCGCCTGACGGGCCGCATCGTCCCGCCGGGCTCCGGGTAGGGTTCCGGCGGTCTCTGTCCCTGGAGGAGGGAATGGGTATGCGAGTGATGGCGGTCATCCTGTTGGCGCTGGCACTGCTGCCGGCCACCGCGCTCGGGGCGGAGCCGCCTCCCGGAGCTGTCATCTCGGACAGCCTTCGCTACGTCACCCGGGTGCCCGACTCGGCGATGATCACCGAGGGCAAATTCGACCGGGTCGGCAACCGGAGGGTGCTGGTGGTCACCGGCCGCTTCGGGTTCAAGACCTACGACGTGAACGATCCTCGCAACCCGCGCCTGCTCGGCTCCTACCAGCCCGCCGAGATTCTCGGCCCCAACGGTTACTGGCAGGACGAGGACATGGAGATCGACAGGCGGCGCAAGCTGATCATCGGCGCGCTCGACCCGCGCCACGACAACGTGAATCAGGACCTGACGACCGGCTGTCCGGGCGTCGGCACGCTGTCCACCAAGACCCGCAACCCGAACTGCCGCAGCGGCTTCTACGTCATCTCCTACCGCAACCCGCGCAACCTGCGCCAGATCGGCGACTTCGTCGAGCTGCCCGCGGGCCACACCGCCACCTGCATCGACGACTGCAACTACATCTGGACCGGTGGCCCGGCGCGGCGGAACGACCTGGCGTACCTCGGGCCCTTCACGCCGGGCGCCCGCGGCGACGGCCGGCCGATCTGGGTCACCGACCTGCGCAACCCCGCCCGCCCGCGAGTCTTCGGGCAGCCGATCGACCTGTGGCGGAACGACAGCCTCACCGACTACTCCCACGACGTGAACGTGGACGAGCGCGGCATCGCCTGGGTGAGCGGGCGCGGCGGCATCCGCGGCTACGCCACCGAGGGCCGCTGGCGCGATCCGCTGATGAACATCACCCGCGAGGCGGAGCCCTGGGATCCGATCCTGGTGGCCGGAGGCGGCCTGGCCGGAGGCGAGGACGGAGTGGCCCAGCCGCAGACCGGCTTCATGCACAACTCGCTGCGCCCGGTCGACAGCTCCACCCGGGCCGATGGCGTGCGCCGCGGCAACGTTCTGATCGGGACCGAGGAGGACTTCACCACGCCCTGCGACCAGAGCGGTCGCGTGGTCCTGTCCGACATCACCGACTCGCTCGGCGGTGAGCCGGCGGCGAACTCGACGCCCGAGAGTCCCTACCGGATGACAGCGCTGGACAGCTTCCACCCGACGGACACCGGCGAGGCCGTGGACGCGAGCCTGGGCTGCTCGGCCCACTACTTCGAGCTCAGCGGCTCGACGCTCGGGGTCGCCTGGTACGGGCAGGGCCTGCGGCTGCTCGACGTGTCCGACGCTCGCGAGGTGCGCCAGGTCGGCTACTACCGCGTGACCGGGACCGACGCGACGACGAACCCGAGCTCGAACTCCTGGGACCTCGCCTGGAGGGGGCGCTTTGCCTACCTGTTCGACATGAACCGCGGCATAGAGGTGCTGAGGCTCCGGCGCTCGACGGCAGCGGCGGCGCGCATGCGAAGCGTGACCGCGCCCAACGTTCGGCGTGACCCGCTCGCCTCGGTGGCCGTCGGCGGCCCGCGCGGCGCGCTGGTCTGCCCGGCGTTCAAGCCGTCGAAGGCGGCCCGGCAGGCGTTGCGCGGATAGGGGTCAGCCCATGACCAGCGCGTTCGTCACCGGAGGCTCCGGGTTCATCGGAGGGGTCCTCGTCAAGCGCCTGCGGGCGGAGGGCTGGGACGTCCGCGCCCTGGCCCGCTCGGAGGCCGCGGCCGGACGGCTGCGCGATCTGGGCGCGGAGCCCGTGACCGGGGACCTCGGCGACGGCCGGAGCCTGCGCGCTGGGGCCGAGGGGTGCGAGGTCGCCTTTCATGCCGCGGCCAAGGTCGAGGACTGGGGCGACCCGCACGAGTTCGAACGGGTCAACGTGGGCGGCACCAACAACGTGATCGCGGCCTGTCGTGAGGCCGGGGTGCGAAGGCTGGTGCACGTGGGCACCGAGGCGGCGCTGATGGCGGGCGAGCCGCTGGTGCACGTCAACGAGGACGCTCCGCTCCGCCCCGATTCGCCGGCGCTCTACTCCTCCACCAAGGCCAAGGCGGAACAGCGGGTGCGCGCCGCGAACGGCAAGGGCCTGGAGACCGTGGTGATCAGGCCGCGCTTCGTGTGGGGCCGCGGCGACACCACACTGCTGCCGGCCATCGTGGACCTGGTCCGCTCAGGGCGCTTTCGCTGGGTCGGCGGCGGCGTGCACCTCACGGAGACGACTCACGTGGAGAACACCGTCGAAGGCCTCTGGCTCGGGGCCACGAAGGCACCCGCCGGAGGCGTCTACTTCGTGACCGACGGCGATCCGGTCCTGTTCCGCGACTTCGTCACCCGCATGCTTCGCACACAGGGAGTCGACCCGCCCGACAAGTCGGTGCCCCCGGGGGTGGCCCGCGCTCTGGCCACCGGGTCGGAGCTGGCGTGGCGCCGCCTCAAGCGGCCGGGCTCCCCGCCGCTCACGCGCTTCGCGGTCTGGATCTCCTCGCAGGAGTGCACGCTCGACATCAGCCGAGCCGAGCATGACCTCGGCTACCGCCCGGTGAAGAGCCGGGAGGAGGGGCTCGCGGAGCTCGCTTCGGCCTAGGCGTACAGGCTGCCTGCGCTGCGCGCCGCGGGCTCGCCGCTGAGGCTCATGTAGAACAGCCGGAAGCGGCCTACCTCGATCTCGTCGCCATCCTCCAACTCGGCCAGCTCCACGCGCTCGCCGTTGCGGAAGACACCGTTCAGGCTGCGGTCGTCGAGCACCCGGGCCCCGGCCTCGTCCCGGTAAAGGAGCGCATGCCGGCGCGAGACGGTCGGGTCGTCGAAGCGAACGTGCGCTGACAGGCTGCGCCCGATCCGAGTCCAGCCGTCCTGCAGCGGGATGACCCGGACGCGGCGGTCGTCCTCGAAGGCGAGATAGTCGCCCTCGCGCACCAACGCCTCGCGCGCCTCCGCAAGCCAGCGCGGCACGCCCTCCTCCACGTCGCGGTGGTCGGGCTTCGGGAGCTCCTCGCCGAACAGGGAGGAGCGGCGGAACCTGCGGCCTCCGCACTCCGGACAGGACGGAACTTGATCAAGCTCGTGAAGAGCGACGGCGAATCCACACGAGTCACACCGAAACGAGCCGGCACCCGCAAGGGTTCCGGCGCTGAATGCTTCCATCGGTTGAGTCTCTCCTCGGGGGTGGGGGTAGCGGGGATGGTACTGGGAGCGGCCCCCAAACCAAGCCAAAAACCCGCTATTTGCAAGCTTTCTCCCGGGTGCCGGACCCCGATGGGCGAGTTTCGACGGGCTCGGACAGAACGGGAGGAGACGCCGGGACGGGCGCGAACGATAGGACCATGCCCGATCTGGCCGCCATGCTCCTGCGCAGCAGCCTCGGCCGCCTGGCCCCCTCCGGGGACCGCTGCGCGGAGTGCCGGCGCACCCCGCTCGCCGGCGAGCGCATGCATGAGCTGGACTCGGGCCGGACGCTCTGCGAGCTGTGCTTCGCCGCTCTTCCCGACGGCCGGCGCAAGGCGGTCCGCAGCGAACGCGTCCACGCCAGCGAGCGCCGTCTCGCCGTGGCGCGCCGGGCCGCCTGACACTCGCCCCGTAGAATCCTCGCGCCATGCGCGAGGTCACGGTGTCCACGGTCATCTCCGCCCCCCGCGAGGAGGTGTTCGACTTCGTGACCGACCTGGCGGCCCGTCCGGCCTACACCGACCACTATCTGCGCGACTACCGTCTGGCCCGCGTGAACGCCGTCGGCGTGGGGGCGGCGGCGCGGTTCCGGCTGAGGCCGCCCCTGGCCAAGCTGTACGGCGAGCTACAGGTCATGGAGGTCGACCGTCCCCGCCGCATCCTGGAGGAGATCCGCGTCGGCCGCCGCGGACGTAACCGCTCGCTGGCGCTCTACGAGTTCATCTCCGAGGCGGCCGGCACCACGCGCGTGGAGCTGACGACCTACAGCGAGCCCGCGACTCCGGTCGACCGGATCAAGGAGATCGGGGCGGCCGGCTGGATAAAACGCAAGACGAAGAAGTCGCTCGAACGGCTGCGCAAGATCTTCGAGGAGCCCCACAGGAAGCCGCTGGAGCGCGCCTCGATAGGGGGCTACGATCCCGCCAAGGCGGCCCGGTACGGCACGGCGACCGGCATGGATCCGGCCCGCTCCGGCCAGGAATAGACTGCGCGGCCGATGGTCCGTCCGTTACGCCGCCTCGCCCTCATGGCCTGCCTGCTGGCGCTGACCGCCGGGGCCGCCGCCTGCGGCGAGGAGGAGCCGGGGTTCGACGAGCCGGCGCGTGAGGGCCTCGCGCTGTCCCTGGACGACATCGACTACAACGTCTTCATCACCCGCCAGCTCAACCCCGAGGTCACGCCGGACGAGGCCTACTACACCGGCCCCGAGCCGCCTCCGGACGAGCTCCTCTACGGCGTCTTCATACAGGTCTGCAACAACTCGGACGAGCCCCTCGAGACCGCGGACAGCTTCGTCATCACGGACAACCAGGGCAACGAGTTCGAGCCGGAGGAGGTGGATCTGGAGGACAACAACTTCCTCTACGAGCCCACGGTGCTCGACCCCGACCAGTGCATCCCGGAGGCCGGCAGCGTGGCTCAGCTCGGCCCTTCCGCGGGCACGATGCTGCTGTTCCGGCTCCCGCTCCAGAACACCGAGAACCGGCCGCTCGAGCTGGAGATCGAAGGTGAGGAGGGCACGCTCACCTTCGAGTTGGACCTGTAGCCGCAAGCAGCCGGCTCGGCCGGCTGCGCGCGGAGGTTGTCGGGCGCTTCTCAGGCGCTAGCGCTTCAGCCCCTCCTCCAGCACCACCCGCGCCGCCGGGGCCGCCGTGGTGCCACCGGATCCGGCCCGGACGAACATGACTCCCACCGCGATCCGCGGGCGCCGCAGCGGCGCGAAGGCGGTGAACCAGGCGTCGGTATTGGACCCGTCGCTGACCGCGTCGGCCTCGGGACCACGGGTGTCCTCGAGCTCGGCCGTGCCGGTCTTGCCCGCCACCTTCACGCCGGTGATCGCGGAGGCCGTGCCCGTGCCGTAGGCCACCACGTCCACCATCAGTGAGCCGATGGTGCGCGCCACCCGGCGGGAGGTCACCCGCACAGGGCGGCTCTCCTCGCCGGCGGCCAGAGTGGGCTCGTAGCGCACGCCGTCGGCGGCGATCACCTGCGCGACCGAGGCGAGCCGCAGGGGGGTGGCCAGCAGCTTGCCCTGGCCTATGGCGGTCGAGCCGACCTCGAGCGGCGTCTTGATCTCCCCCGCCGGGGGGAGCGTGCTGGCCAGCTCGCCGGGGATGGTGGGCTCGGCGTTCCAGCCGTACCGCTCGGCCACCTCGACGAGGCGCTCGGAGCCGACCTTGACCCCCAGCGGCGCGAACACCGAGTTGCACGAGTGGGCGAAGCTCTCCCGGAAGTTCCCCCCGCAGGCCTCGCCGTTGGCGTTGTTGAGCTGCACCCCGTCAATGGTCGCCGCGGTCTCGACCGGGAACTCGTCGCTCAGCTTCACGAGCCCGTCCTCGAGCGCGGCGGTGGTGGTGATGATCTTGAACGTGGAGCCGGGAGGCTGGGGAGCCGAGAAGGCGATACCGGCCAGGGCCCGGATCTCCCCGTTGCGGGGATCGATCGCGGCGATGCCACCGAAGCGACCGGCCAGCCCCACCACGGCGGCCTCCTGGATTCGCGTGTCGATGCTGGTGCGCACCGGCGGCGCGGGCCGGGGCCGGGCGCGGGCGAGCACGCGGCGGCCGGCGAGCAGCTCGCCGCCCGGCCGCCCGGCCAGCCGGTCCTCGAAGGCCTCCTCGAGCCCGCTCTGCCCGACCGGCCAGTCCGGCGGGAAGCCGCGTGCGTACAGGGCGGTTCGCTCCTCCCGGGTCTCCTCGGGCTCCATGCTTCCGGCGATCGAGTCGGCTACCCCGACCAGCGGCGAGCTGCGGGCGTCGGCCGGGCCCTCCGCCAGCACCCTCCGGTTGCGGGACAGCAGCGTGGCCCGCTCCGCCGGCCTGCTCCGGCGCGACAGTCGCTCGCCCTCGCCCAGCTCGGGGAAGACCATGCGCGGCATCCACGCCACGCGCTCCTCCTCGACCGGCACCAGCAGGTCGCCGCGCAAGCGCCCGAACACGCGAGTGCGCAGCGTCATCGGGACCACCACGGAGCCGGCCCGGGTGCCGTCCGGCTCCTCGGCCGCGACGGCGACCAGCGTGGCCGTCGCGGCGGCCCGGTCGTAGGCGCGCCGGAAGCGCTCGAAGGACCAGGATGCGCGGGCCCGTTCGCCGATGAGCCGGTACATCGCCCGCTCGTCGCCCCGTACCCAGGCCTCGGTGAAGTCCCGGGCGGCCGCCTCCTCGGCGTTGCCCGCCTGAGATCCGACCAGCGCGCCCGCGGCCAATGCCACCGCGGCCAGCCCACCGACGGCGGGAAGTGCTCGATGGGTCAGGCGCCGGCGGCGCTCGGTGGTGAGCTGGCTCACGGGGGGCCCCGGCCGATGGTACCCAGCGTCCGGACGGGAGCCGCGTTCGCGCCGCTACGCTGCGTGGGGCCCGTGACGCCGCTCGATTGGATCATCGTCGGTTTTACGGTGCTCATGGCCTTGTGGGGTTACGGCCAGGGCCTGATCGTGGGAGCGTTGTCATTGGTCGGCTTCGCCGCCGGCGCCGTGCTGGGGTCCCGTCTCGGCCCGCAGCTGCTCGAGGAGGGCTCGCGGTCGCCCTACGCGCCGCTGACCGCGCTGGTGGGCGCGCTGCTCGTGGGCGGTGTCCTGGCCTCCGGCCTGGAGCTGCTCGGCTTCCGCCTCCGCCGCCGCATGGGCGCCCGGCTGGGAGTCCTGGACGGCATCGGCGGCGCAGCCCTGCTGGCCTGTCTGGGCCTGGGTCTCGCCTGGATCGCCGGTGCGGTGGCGCTTCATACCCCGGGCGCGAGAGAGCTGCGCGAGCCGATTCAGCGTTCATCCATCCTGCAGCAGCTGAACGACCGGCTGCCCCCCTCCGGGCCGGTCCTGCAGGCGCTGGCGCGCTTCGACCCCTTTCCTCGGATCTCCGGCCCCGACGCCAACGTGGGCCCTCCGGACTCGGCCATCGCCCGCGACCCCCAGGTGGCGCGGGCGGGTGACAGCGTGGTGAAGGTGCTGGGCACGGCCTGCGGGCTGGGGGTCCAGGGAAGCGGCTGGGTGGCCGGCGAGGGGCTTGTGGTCACCAACGCGCATGTCGTGGCCGGCCAGGACGACACCAGCGTGCAGCTGCGCGGCGAGGGACCCCGGCTGGACACCGAGGCGGTCTGGTTCGATCCCCGCAACGACCTCGCGCTGCTGCGCGTTCCCGGGCTGTCGGGCACGCCCGCACTGCGGCTGCGCACGCAGGCGCCTCAGGGCACCTCGGCGGCGATCCTCGGGTTTCCCGAGAACGGTCCGTACGACGTGCGCCCGGGCCGCCTGGGCCGCACCTCGACCGTCGTCACCCAGGACGCGTACGGCCGCGGGCCCGTCCAGCGGCCGATCACCTCGCTGCGCGGGCGCGTTCGCTCCGGCAACTCCGGCGGCCCGGTGGTTGACGGCGCCGGCCGCGTGGTCACGACGATCTTCGCCGCCTCGGTCTCGGATAACGGCCGGAGCGGCTTCGGGGTGCCGGACTCGATCGTGCAGGACGCGCTCGGGCAGGCGGACGGCCCGGTCGACACCGGCCCCTGCGCCCGCTAAAGCCGCTCGATCAGCGCATCGAGGCGCTCGCCGGAGGCCGCTGTCAGCTCCTCGGCCTGGCGCCGCAGCAGCCGCAGGTTCTCCTCGCTCGCGTCGTCCATGTCGTCGTTCGCCTCGGTCAGCTCCACCTGCAGCCGCCAGTAACGCTCCTCGCCGAGGATGTGCAACAGCTGGTAGTCGACGGCGTCCGAGACCCCGTCGAACACCACGTCGAGGATCGGGCGGGCCCACTCGACGAGACCCCAGTCCTTGATGTCCGCGTAGGTCCGGCGGCGAGTGCGCTGCCCTGTGCCGAGCGAGAGCAGGACGACCTCTGCGCTCGGCTGGTGGCGCATGACCTCGGCGAAGGCCGACATCGCCGGGTTGATCGCGAACACGCCGCCGTCGATGAGCGCTCGCCCGTCCACCGCAGAGGCCTCGAAGTACGTGGGCGCGGCCGAGGTGGCGCGGGCCACCACCGAGAGCGCGAAGTCGTCGGCCTCGCTCTCCCGTGCCTTGCTCGACTTGAAGAAGTAGGGGCCGGGGTCGGCGGTGTCGTACGCGGGCACGATGAGGTCGGGCCGCGACTCGCTGAGACGCTTGTCGGACAGAAATCGCTCGAGTGCGCGGTCGAGGGCCGCCGAGTCGTATTTCTCGTCCAGCAGCCCTTCGCCGCTGCGGGCACGCTGGAGGGCGGAACGGGAGAAGATCTCCGGGCCCTCCTCCTCGTACAGGGCCACCAGCTGCTCCGCCGGGAGCGACTCGGGGGCACACAGGGCGCAGGCCAGGATCCCGCCCGTCGAGGTGCCCGCGATGAGGTCGAAAAGCTCGAAGACCGGGCGTCCGGCGCGGCGCTCCAGGTCGGCCAGCACCAGCGCGGGAATGATCCCCCGGATGCCGCCTCCGTCGATGGCGAGGATTCGCATGCCGTCGAAGGTACCCGCTACAACTCTCTCGGGTGCGTGCCGTGTGTACAACGCTGCTCGTCGCTGCGACCGCTCTCGCCGCGACGGGCTTCGCCGAGCCACCGCCGGGCGGGCCTGCAGCGCAGGTCCAGGTGGACGAAAACCCCTGCATCGCCCCCGAGGCGGCCCTGCTGAGCTGTCCCGACCTCGTCATGCGGCGGCCGTACGGCCTCGACACCGACCGCCGCGTGGTGCGCGGCCGGATCGTGCTCCGTGCCGGCAACGCGATCGACAGCGTCGGGTCGGGCCCGGTGGAGCTGCGCGGTGTGCGTACCAGCGCCCTGTCCATGCGCGCCTATCAGCGCATCTACGCCAGGAACGGCGGCCGGATCGACGTGAACACGGGCGCCCGGTTGCAGTTCAAGTTCGCCCATCAGGATCGTTACTGGTGGAAGTTCCGCGACGCGGCTCGTTTCGAGCTCTGGCGAGTCGACGCCAGGGGCCGCCGGGTGCGGCGGGTACGGACCGGCCCGAAGGTGGCCTACTGCCTGCGCGACCTCTCCCATACCCGTGCCGACCTGCCGGGCTCGCCCCGGCGGCGGGTCTACCCGGCCTGCAACACCGATCCCAACCGGGCGCGGGTGGCGCTGGGAACGTCGAGGGGCTGGGCTGACGTCTATCCGCCCACCTACCCTGAGCAGTGGATCGACGTGACCGGCCTGCGCGGATGCTTCGCCTACGTCCACATCGCCGACCCGGAGAACGGCATCTACGAGTCCGACGAGGACAACAACGAGGCCCAGGTGATAGTCCGCCTGCCTTTCCGCAAGCGCGTGGGCCGCGGAACCTGCCGCGGCACCGACCGCGGGCGCGGCTTCGACCCCCGGCGCTACCCCGGCCCTAGGTAGGCCCGCGGAGCACCGAGACCTTCGAGTGCGACGGGTCGCCGTCGTCGGGCTCGCGTGAGACGTCCACGAAGCTGAAGCGCTCCGGGTCGACCGGAAGCGGCACGTTGAGCTCCGCAGTGCCCGACTGCGGTACGCGGAACGAGCCCAGTGACACCAGCTCGCCGGCGTCGCCGATCAGCCACAGCTCGTAGAAATCGCCGCTGCCGCTGGGACGCAGGCCGGTCACGCGCACGTCCGCTCGCCCGCCCGCTTCCCGTTCCAGGCTCGCCTCGCCCGAGGCGCCCTCGCCCCGGCCCTCCACGGGCCCGAGCGCGACCTGGACGCCGTCGGGCGCGGCTGGGTCGTCGTCGCCGCCACCGAGCAACAGTCCGGCCGCGAGCCCGGCCACCAGCAACACCACAGAGGCCGCCACCGCCGCCGCCGGGCGCAGGAGTAGCCCGCGCCGGCGGGCCGGCCGCTCCTCGGCCGGCCAGGGGGGCGGCGGCGGGTCGGGTCGGTCCCAGGCCTCCCGAGGCAGCTGCTCCAGCCGGCGGGCGAGATCGTCGAGCGACTTGTCGCTCACGACTCCTCCTCCTCGATCATGTCCTGCAGGCGGCGAAGGGCGGCGACCATCCGCATCTTCACCGTGCCCAGCCGGATGTCGGTGCGCTCCGAGATCTCGGTCTGGCTCAGGCCCTCGTAGAAGCGCATGCGCAGCAGCTCGGCCTCCTCGGGACGCAGCCGGGACAGCAGGTGCGCCACCCGCCAGCGCTCGACCAGGGCGTCGGGAGACTGCTCCGGGTCCTCTTCGCCCGGCAGCTCGAGACCGGCGCTCGGATCCTGGGGCTCGGGCCGCCGGCGTCGCTGCTCGTCCACGGCGCGGCTGCGGGCGATGATCATGATCCATGTCAGCAGGCTTGCCCTCTCGGGGTCGTAGGCGGGCGCGCGCTGCCAGACCTCGAGGAAGACCTGCTGATGGACGTCCTCGGCCGTGCCGCGATCGCCGAGCGTGTTGATCAGGTAGCCGAGCACGGTGGGGGCGTATTCGCGGTAGAGGCTCTCCAGAGCAGAACGGTCACGGCGCTGGAGCGCGCCCATGAAGCTCCGGCCCGGGCGTTTGCCCGATGCGGGCCGCCGCAGGAGCGGCCGCCGTGCGGTCATGGGCAGTGCGAGGCCAGAAGCCATCTCGCGGGGAGGTACGAGAGCGAGCAGGGGCTCGGTTGCCACGGAGCGCACGAGGCGTCCGAGGCGTGATGCGAGACCGACGAGCATGCTCGTCGCGATCGTAGCCTCTGCCCGCCCGGATCTAGGGGGGAGGCGGCCGGGTGGGCGGTGGGGTCGGGCGCCGCGGGGGAACGCCGGCCGGCGGCTCGCGCACTGGAGGCGGCTCGCGCACCGGGGGTTCACGCACCGGCGGCTCGCGTACGGGTGGCACCTCGGGCGGAGGCGGTGGCGGCTCCGCGGGCGGATCGGGCCGTGGCGGCTGCGACGGCGGGTCCGAGGGAGTCGGGGGATCCGGCGCCGTCGTCCGGCTGGGCGGCTCGCCGGCGGCCACGTCGCCGCCTCCTCCGGAGCCTCGGCGGCGCTCGCCGGTGCCGGTCTGACCGGCGCGCTTGGCCGGCTGCTCACCCTGAACGCTCGGGCCGGAGGGCTCGTCCGCGTTCTCGGCCGGCCCGCCGGGCTCGGTGGGGTCCGGGCCGGGCCCGGCAACGTGCGGCTCGTCGCCCTTCTTCTGCCGGCGGCGGTCCGCCTGCTTCGTCGCCGGCTTGGAGTCTTCGGGCTGCTTTGCCACCGTGACCGGCGACTTCTCGGCGGCGGGGGCGGCGTCGGTCGGGGGCGCGTCGTCGCTGGTCGCTCCGGCGAAGACGACCGCCACGAGCGCGAGGGCCAGGACAGAGATCAGCGCCAGGTCACGCCGCCGGTGGGCGAACACCGGCGAGGATCCGCTCAGCGAGAAGCGGGCGCCGTGGCCGCGGGCGCGCTGCCGGCGGGCTACCACGTCGCTCCAGTCGGCGCCCACCGCCTCGGCGGCCTCGGCCATGGTCTCGCGGAAAAGCACCGGCCCCGCGGCGATCGGCAGCCAGGCGCGGTAGGACACACCGGCTTCCTCCATGGCCTCGCGGCCCAGCCGGCAGGTCTCGCAGTCGTGCAGATGCAGCTCGAGCCAGGCTGCGTCGGTCGCAGGCTGCGCGTCCTGGCCGGCCGCCACCAGCGCGAGCGCCCGCTCGCACTCGGGTGAGGCTGCGGCGATCGACGCCAGCGCGCTGCCGCGCAGGGCATCGCGCAGGTTGATCCGCGCCCGCGAGATCAGCTGGGCCACCGAGTTGCGGTTCATGCCCATGACCACGGCGATCTCGTCGTAGGACAGCTCTTCGAGCTCCTTCAGCGCGAGCGCCTCACGCTGGCGCTCGGGCAGGGTGGAGTTGGCGGCTCGGATCTCCTCCTGGCGAGCGTCGAGGAGCACGTTGCGCTCGGGGTCGTCCTCGGGGTCGCCCGGATCGAACCCGAAGCCCCCTCCGCCCGCCCCGCCGCCCACCGGGATGGACGACTCGGGGATCTCGTCACTCGGCTCGGCGCGGCGGCGGCGCTCGATCAGGTCGTAGCAGGCGTTCCGTGCCGAGGTGAAGAGATAGGACCCGAAGGCCAGGTCGCGGCCCTCGAGGCCGGGCAGGCGCCGGAGCAGGCCGACGAAGGCTTCCTGGGTGGCGTCGGCGGCGTCGTCCTCGGAGCCGAGGATCCGGTAGCAGAGGTTGTAGGCGCGCCGCTCGTAGCGCTCGTAGAGCTCGGCAAAGGCCTCACCGTTCCCGGCGGCAGCCTCCTGCGCAAGCCGGGCTTCGTCCGCCGATGGGTCGGCGGCCTTGGGCACGCCGCTCATCCTCCCGTGTCCCGGCCGCCGGCGGAGGGGCACGGACGAGGGGTGCGCAACACTCTCCATCGTCCGTCCAACCGGCCGGGGCCGGCCGAATTACGGTGCACGACTCCGGTTTACCTCAGGTTCGTCCGCTGCTATGTGCGGTTGCGCACACTCTCACCTGGCCAGGTGGATCCCCAGCGCCCGCGGGGCGGCGCAGGCGGCACGGGTCAGCGCGTCCGCCTGCCCGCCCTCCTGCTCGATTCGCTCGCGGCGGACCAGCGCGGTGCGCACGAGCGATCCGCCCAGCCAGGCCAGCGGCTCGGGCGGAACGAATGCTCCGGGGCCGGAGTCGACGATGGGCAGCCGGGTGGGTGCGTCGCGCCGGTCGAGCGCCAGGGACGCCAGGATCCGGCCCGCCAGCTGGCTGGGGCCCACGCCGTTGCCGGTGTAGCCGAAGGCGAAGTGCACGGGCGCCCCGGGAAGGCTTCCGACCTGGGGAATGTGGCTCGGAGAGACGTCGATCGGGCCGCCCCAGGCGTGGGTCAGGCGCCGGTCGCGCAGGCCGGGGAAGAGGCGCACCAGGTCCGCCGCCACCTGGACGGCGACCTCGCGGTCGACCTCGGCCCGACCGTTGACCCGCGCCCCCCAGGCCAGCCGGCCGCCGCCCCAGCCGAACACGATGCGGCCGTCGCGGGTGGTCCGGAAGTAGTGGATGAGCGTGCGCCCGTCGGTCAGGCATTCGCCTCCGGTCCAGCCGATCTCCTCGAGAAGCTCGGGCACCGGCTCGGTCAGGACGATGTGGGAGGAGGTGACCGACAGCCGGGTCCGGAGCGGCCGGAGCCCGCGGGCCGCCGGACCCGTGGCAAGCACGGCCGCCGGGGCGCGGACGCTCCCACTTGCGGTCTCCGCCACCACACCCCCGGGCACCGAACGCAGGCGGTGCACGCGCGAGTTCTCGAACACGAGCGCCTCGCGCTCGATCAGCCGGCGGCGCAATCCGCGCGCCAGCCGGGCGGGCTGGACCGTTGCGAAATCAGGGATCAGGACCCCGCCGCGGAAGCGCGGCGCGTCGCAGCGCGCTCGTACCTCGCCCGCGTTCAGGCCCACCACCCGCTCGGGCGCGCCGAGCGCGGCTGCGGCCCCGACCGCCGGCCGGCCCACGTCGTCGAACGCCGCCGCGGTGGAGACGCAGATGTAGCCCGACTGGTCAAACCACGCGTCGACCTCCTGCTCGGCGCACCAGGCGCCGATCTCGGTGACGCTCCGGCTCGACGCCTCCAGCAGGTCGCGGGCGGGCCCGTCGCCGAAGCGCTCCCGCAGTGCCGGCGCGCTCAGCCACATGGACTCGCAGAAGCCTCCGTTGCGCCCACTCGGGCCCTCGCCGCACACCTGCCCCTCCAGCAGCGCAACCCGCGCGCCGGGCTCGGCCTGGAGCAGATGCCACGCGGTCCAGAGGCCGGTGTAGCCGCCGCCGATGATCAGAACGTCCGCGCTGATCGGGCCCGCCAGAGGGGCCTGCGGCTCGACCGGACCTGCCTCCTCGAGCCACCAGCCCGTAGCGGTGTGGCGGCCTATGTGCGTATCGTGAAGAGGGACCTCTATGGCCAAGACCCTAGTCATCGCCGAGAAGCCGTCGGTGGCCCGCGACCTGTCGGGCACGCTGCCGGGATCGTTCACGCAGGCCAAGGCCAAGACCCATCTGGTGGGCGACGACTACGTGATCACGTGGGCGATCGGGCACCTGGTCGGCCTGGCCGAGCCCGACCAGTACGACCCCAAGCTCAAGAAGTGGCGCTTCGCCGACCTTCCGATCATCCCCGACCACTTCAAGCTCGTCCCCAACGACGACAGGGCCGCGAAGCAGCTGAGGGCGATCCACAAGCTGATGGCCGGCGACGAGATCGAATCGATCGTCAACGCCTGCGACGCGGGTCGCGAAGGCGAGCTGATCTTCGCCTACCTGTACGAGACCGCGCCGGTCGAAAAGCCGGTGCTTCGCCTATGGCTGTCCTCGATGACCAAGGCCGCCATCAAGGAGGCCTTCTCACAGCTGCGTCCAGGCGAGGAGATGAAGCCGCTTGAGGCCGCGGCGCGCTCGCGCTCGGAGGCCGACTGGGTGGTGGGCATGAACGCCACCCGGGCGGCGTCGATTCGCCTGCGGGCGGCCTTCGACGGAGCGGTGTCGCTCGGGCGGGTCCAGACTCCCACCCTCGCCCTCATCGCCCGGCGGGAGGAGGAGATCCGCGCCTTCAAGCCCGAGCCCTACTGGCTGGTCGAAGGGCGCTTCGAGGCTTCGGGCGAGCGGCGCTACAGCGGCCGCTACATGGGCGGGAAGCGCCTGCCGGCGGAGGCCGACGCCCACGCCGTCGTCACCGCCGTGGACGGCCAGCCGGGGGAGATCACCAAGCTGGAGAAGAAGGAGGAGCGCGAGCGCCCGCAGCTCCTCTACGACCTCACGAGCCTGCAGCGCCACGCCAACACGCTCTACGGGTTCGCGGCCCGGCGCACGCTCGCGGCGGCTCAGCGCCTGTACGAGGAGCACAAGGCGATCACCTATCCGCGGACCAACTCGCGCTTTCTGACCGGCGACATGATCGCCGAGATCAAGCCCACAGCCGCGCTGGTGGGCAAGAGCGGCAGCTATGCGCGGGCGGCGCAGTACGTCACCTCGCTCGAGCGACTGCCGCTGGGTCGCGTGGTCAACGACAAGAAGGTCGAGGACCACCACGCGATCATCCCCACACGCTCCGAGCACAACCTCGGCCGGATGGGCCAGGACGAGCTGAAGGTCTACGACCTGGTGGCCAAGCGCTTCCTTGCGGTCTTCCACCCGGAGGCGGTGTTCGAGCGCACCCGTGTGGAGACCACGGTGGCCGAGCACGTCTTTCGCACGAGCGGCCGCCGCCTGATCGAGCCCGGCTGGAAGGCGGTCTACGGCGAGGAGGCCACACCCAGCCGCGCCGACGACGACTCCGGCGGCGACCAGCTGCTGCCCAAGCTGGAGCAGGGCGAGGCGGTGCAGACGCTCTCGGTCGAGTCACTGCGCAAGGAGACCCAGCCGCCGCGGCGCTTCAGCGACGCCTCACTCCTCGCCGCGATGGAGACGGCCGGCCGCGACGTCGAGGACGCGGACGCGCGGGAGGCCATGAAGGACTCGGGGATCGGCACGCCGGCCACCCGCGCGGGCATCATCGAGCTGCTGATCGGCCGCGAATACATCGAGCGGGAGGGGCGCGCGCTGATGGCCACCGAGAAGGGGATCCAGGTGATCCGCCTGCTCAACGGCCACGCGCTGACCTCCGCCGAGCTGACCGGCGACTGGGAGCGGCGGCTACGCCTGATCGAGCACGGCGAGGACACGCGGCCGGCCTTCATGAAGGACATCGCCAGCTTCACCACCGAGACCGTTCAGGAGCTGGACAAGCTGAAGGGCGTCCGCATCGAGCGGGCCAAGCTCGGCCCCTGCCCCGTCTGCGGGCGGGAGATCACCGAGAACCGCAAGGGCTACTCCTGCTGGTCGCGCGACGATCCGGGCTGCGGCTTCGTCATCTGGAAGCGCAAGGCGGGCAAGTCGCTGCCCGTGTCGGTTGCCAAGGAGCTGATCGCCTCGCTCAAGGCCTCGCGCGAGCGGGGCGAGGAGCCGGGCGTGGGCAAGACGGCCAAGGCGGTTACCGGCTTCCGCGGACGCTCGGGGCGGACCTTCCGGGCCAAGCTCAAGCTCGAGCAGAAGGACGAAGGCAAGTGGCGGGTGGATTTCGACGAGGACTGGGCCAAGGAACCGCCGAAGGAGCAGGCGGAGGCAGAGGAGCAGCCGGCCGAGCTGCCGTCAGCCGCCGACGACGCCGAGAAGGCCGAGGCCCGGGCCGCGGGCTGATCGCCGCGGCCAACGGCGGCCGGCTGACCGCTCGAGAAGCTACCGGCCCGGGCCGCGGGCTGATTGCCGTTGCGAACGGCGGCTGGGTAGGGGGTTGTCGACAAAGCGTCCCAATATGGGACGGAACGTCGACAACCCCCCTTGCTCAGGCCTCGCTAGGCAGGCTCCAGCTCCACATCGTGCAGCGCGTTCTCCCGCCGCGGTGGGCCCTCGTCGTCCAGCAGCAGCACGGTGCCGGGCCAGTAGGGGCTGCGCTCCCCGGTTCCGCGGATGAAGGAGCCCTCGAGCATCCAGCAGCCGCTGTTCCACAGCTGGGTGCCGGATAGGGTGGTCCACTCGGCCCGATCGTCGCCCGGAAGCGGCCCGGGGCGGTGGGTGTGGCCGAAGAGCACGTGCTCGGCCCCGGGGGCGAGCGTCTCTGCGACGCGACCCATGGACAGCAGGCCCGAGCGGCGCAGCTCTTCCCCGGTGAGCACCGGCTTGAACGGTCCGACGCCCAGGCGGTTGAGGGTGGCGACCGCCCCCGGGATGGTCACCCGCCCGAGCAGGAAGCGGGCAAGCGACCCGCCACCGTTCACCCGCCGCCAGACCTCCCTCGACGTGCGGCTGCCGCGAGCCAGCGAGCGCGGTGAGGCCCCCTGGGCGAGCTCGGCGAAGAACGCGTAGATCGGCGCCATCACCGCCTCGTAGTCGGCGGCCGAGGCGCAGGCGGCCGGGCGACCGCTGATTCGGGTCATCGCCGACGCGGCGATCGACTCCAGACGCGGGACCGTGAGGTGGAGGTCGAGGTAGTGGCCGTGCGTGGCGTAGACGTCCGGGCGCAGCCACAGCCCCGGATACGCGAGCGTGAGCTCGCTGTCCGGCAGGCGGGCGGCGATCCGCCCGGCGGCGCCCTGGCCGGGCTCCACGGGCCACTCCTGTGCGGCCTCGAGCGCTCCGCCCTCGAGCCGGAGAGCGGTCAGCCAGGGCTCGGCGAGGCCGTGATCGTGATTGCCGGGGACGATCGTCACGCGGGCGCCCGCGGTCACGGCGGCCAGCTCGTCGAAGAAGCTCCCGCTCACCGCCAGCAGCTCGG
The DNA here is from genome assembly GCA_963772945.1 of uncultured Thermoleophilaceae bacterium. Classification (GTDB taxonomy): domain Bacteria; phylum Actinomycetota; class Thermoleophilia; order Solirubrobacterales; family Thermoleophilaceae; genus JACVRW01. Next base: position 332,311 of record CAVYZJ010000005.1, read on the forward strand.
CCAGCGGGCGCTCGCGCTCTTCGAGCACGTCGCCGAGGAGCACCACGCGGTCCGCGCCCTCCAGCGCCTCGAGCAGGCGCCGCCGGTAGGCGGGTGTGGAGGCCAGGTCGGTACCGCCGAGGCTGCCGAGATGCAGGTCTGAGACGACCGCTGTGCCCATCCGCCTGATGGTGGCAGCCCGGCGCGCCGGCGCGGATACTCTGGGAGGCCGGTGTCCCGCTTCTGCCGCCACAACCGCCTCACCGTCGAGTGCCCGATCTGCTCGAAGGACACGCTGACGGGTCCGGCCCCGAAGCCGCGCAGGGCGGCCGCACGGACCGGCGTCGGAGGGGCGCGCTCCGGACGCCGCGCGCCGGCCCCTGGATCCGCGCGCGTTTCGCGTGGGCCGTTCGTGGCGGCCGGTCCCTACGAGGACGGCAGGGAGATTCGCCTGGAGCGGGTGCCCGGCGGCCTGCGGCTGGCCGCTTGGCAGGCGGGTGAAATCGCGCGCCAGGCGCCGGTGCTACCGGCGGGCGACGTGGCCACGCTGCTGGCCGAGGCGGCCACCAGGGAGCTGATCTCGCCGCCCGTGTCGCCGGAGGCGGGCCCCGTGGCCCCCGGTGAGCACGGCGCCAGCCCGGGGCGCGCCGGCGACCTGAAGGACGAGCTACGGGTCGAGCGGCTGGACGGCGCTCGCGTTCGCATCGCGCGCTGGGTCCTTCGTCCCAACGCCGGCTGGCAGCTGCAGGAGGCGCCGGTGCTCCTGCCGCCCAAACGTTTCGAGCAGGCGCTCGCCGCGGCGGCCGGCCGGGGCGTGCTGGCGTCAGAACCGCAGCCCTGAGAGCGACTCCCAGGGTGCCTGCCGTCCCCCCCGCGCGCTACACGTAGTCACCCTCGTGCCTCTCACTCTCGTCACAGGACCCGCGAACGCCGCCAAGGCCGGCGCGGTGCTGGGCGCGCTTCGGGGCCGGCTGGAGGAGGAGCCGATCCTGGTCGTGCCCACCTACCAGGACGTCGAGCATTCCCAGCGTGAGCTGGCCGAGCGCGGGGCGGTGTTCGGCGCGAGCGTGCTGCGCTTCGAGCGCCTGTTCGGCGAGCTGGCGCGACGGGCGGGACATCACGCCGCCGTGGCGACGGAGGTCCAGCGGGAGCTGATCGTGGAGGCGGCCGTGCGCGCCGCGCGCCTGGAGGCCCTGGCGGAATCGGCCGCCCAGCCGGGCTTCGTGCGGGCCGCCGTCCGTTTCGTGGCCGAGCTGGGGCGCAACATGGTCGATCCCCCGCGGTTCGTGAGCGCTCTGCGCCGCTGGGCGGGCGACGGGCCGAGGCGCCGTTACGCCGAGGAGGTGGGCGCCCTCTACCGCGCCTACCGGGAGGGGCTCGAGGCAGCAGGGCTCGTCGACGAGGAGCTGTTCGCCTGGCGAGCCCTCGACGCCCTGCGCCGCGACCCGGAGCGCTGGGGGCGGACTCCGCTGTTCGTCTACGGCTTCGACGACTTCACGCCGCTCGAGCTCGACGCGCTCGAGACGGTCGGCCGCCGGTGCGGCGCAGATGTCACGGTGTCGCTGCCCTTCGAGGCCGGCCGCCCGGCGTTCCGCGCTGTGGCGGGTGTGCGGGCGGAGCTGCTCGACCGGGGGGCGGAGGAGCGGACTCTGCCTCCGGTGGACACCCACTACGCCGAGGGCTCGAGGGCGGCCCTGCACCATCTGGAGCGCCACCTGTTCGAGATCGGCCCGCCCGAGCGAGTGGATCCCGGGCGCGCGATCGCCTTTCACCGGGCGGGCGGAGAACGAGCCGAGTGCGAGCTTGCCGCGGCTCGCGTGCTCGAGCTGCTGCGGGAGGGGGTGCCGCCCGGGGAGATCGCCCTCGTCTACCGCCGCCCCGCTCGCCTCGCCTCGCTGCTCGAGCAGGTCTTCGGCGCGTACGGGATTCCCTATTCGATCGACCGTCGGATCCCGCTGGGGCACACGGGCCTCGGTCGCGGTCTGGTCGCCCTGGTGCGCTGCGCCCTGCTCGACGGCAGCGCGGCCGACCTGCTGGCCTACCTTCGCACGCCCGGACTGCTTCGCACGCCCGGCCTGGCCGATCGGCTCGAGGCCCAGGTCCGGCGCGAGGGGGCCCACTCGGCGGCCCAGGCGCGGGCGCTGTGGGAGCGGGAGCACTGGACGCTGGACGAGCTCGACCGGCTGCGCCGCGCGCGTGACGAGGGCGATTTCCCCGCGGAGCTCGAGCGCCGTCTCGAGCGCCTCTTCAGCCGCCCGCGGGAGCGACAGGCCGCCGTGCTGGCCGGCGCCGAGCTCGAGGACGCTCGTGCGCTCACCACGGCCTCGGCGGCTCTCAGTGCCCTGCAGGCGCTGCCGGGGCGGCCGCCGACTCCCGAGCGCGTGCTGCGAGTCCTGGAGGAGCTCGAGGTTCCCGTGGGCGAGAACCCGCAGCCCGACCGGGTGCACGTGGCCTCGCCCGAAGCGATTCGCGCGCGCCGCTTCCAGGCCGTCATCGTCTGCGGTCTGCAGGAGGGCGAGTTCCCGCGCGGCGCCTCCCCCGAGCCCTTCCTCGCCGACGAGGACCGCCGCGCCATCGCGCGGGCGAGCGGCCTGGTGCTCGGTGTCCGAGAGGACCGGCTGGACCGCGACCGCTATCTGTTCTACGTCTGCGCCTCCCGGGCCGAGCGGTTGCTGGTCCTGAGCTCGCGCTCGAGCGACGAGGAGGGCAACCCGGAATCCGAGTCGTTCTTCGTCGACGACGTGCGCGAGCTGCTGCTCGAGGACCGGGCGGAGACCAGGGAGCGCTCGCTGTCGGACATCACCTGGACACCGGAGGAGGCCCCCACGGCCGCGGAGTGGGACCGGGCGCTGGCGGCCGCCGGCCCGAGGCGTGAGGAGCGGGAGCCGGGGGCGCTCACCTCCGAGCCTCTGCTGGCGGAGCTCGGGGCCCGCGAAGCGGTTTCCGCCGGTGCGCTGGAGCGCTTCGCCGACTGTCCGGTGAAGTGGCTGGTGGAGGAGGTCCTTCGTCCCGAGGAGCTGGCGCCCGACCCCGAGGCCATGGTGCGGGGCGACTATGCCCATGCGGTGCTCGAGCACACGTACCGCCGCCTGCGGGCCGAGTGCGGGGCACGCCGCGTCACTCGGACAACCTGGCCCGCGCCGAGCGCATCCTCCTGGAGGAGCTGCGAGAGCGTCGCGAGGCGTTCCGGCTCTCGCCCCGGGAGACCCGGGTCCGGGCGGCCGCCCGCCGGCTGGAGTTCGACCTGCTGCGCTACCTGCGTGCCGAGGCCGACTCGGACAGCGGCTTCGAGCCCGAGCACCTGGAGCTGCGCTTCGGCTATGGGGAGGGACACGAGCCGGTGGAGATAGCCGAGGACCTGCGGGTGCGGGGACGTATCGACCGGGTCGACACCAACAACGGCAAGGCGCTGGTCCTGGACTACAAGAGCAGCAAGAAGGTGGACCGCTACAAGGTGGCCAGCTGGGAGAAGGAGAACCGCTTCCAGGCGGCCCTCTACATGCTGGTGGTCGAGCGGCTGCTTGATCTCCGGGCTGCCGGCGGGGTCTACGTCGCCCTTGGCAGCGACGACCCCAGGCCCCGGGGGATGGTCGCGGCCGAGGTGGACGAGCTCGGCAGCGGCTTCTTCGCCGGTGACCGGCTGCCGCCCGAGGATTTCCGGGCGACGCTGGAATGGGCCCTGGAGCGCATCCGGGAGACCAACGCGCGTATGCGCCGCGGCGAGCTCTGCCGCGCTCCCGACAGCTGCGCCTGGAACGGCGGTTGCGCCTACCCCTCGATCTGCCGGAGCGACCGGTGAGCGAGCTCACGCCCGAGCAGCGCCGCGCCGTCGAACGCCGCGACGGCTCGCTGCTCGTGCGCGCCGGTGCCGGCACCGGCAAGACCACCGTCCTCGTGGAGCGTTTCGTGCGCGCGGTGATCGACGACGGCGTGCCGGTGGCCTCGATTCTGGCCATCACGTTCACCGAGAAGGCGGCCGCGGAGATGCGCAGCCGGGTGCGCCGGCGCCTGCTGGAGGAGGGCCGCCGGGCGGAGGCGCGCGAGGCGGAGGGCGCCTCCATCTCGACCATCCACGGCTTCTGCTCGCGCCTCCTGCGCGCTCACGCCCTCAGCGCCGGGATCGACCCCGACTTCCGCGTGCTCGAGGAGCTGGAGGCCGAGCGGATCGCCGTCCAGGCCTTCGACGAGGCGCTCGAGGCCTTCATGTCCGACGACGTGGAGCGGATCGAGCTCGTGGCCTCGCACACCCCGGACCGTCTGCGCGACATGGTCCGGACGGCCCACTCCCACCTGCGCAGCCGGGGGCAGCGGCGACCGGCGCTCGAGGAGGCACTGCCACCGCACCCCGCCGGCGAGCGCGCCCGCCTCGAGGCCGCCGTGTCCGGCGCCCTGGCCGAGCTGGGAGTGGCCCGGACGTCCAAGACGGTCGAGAAGGCGATGGGCGTGCTCGACGCGTGCTCTGCGCTGCTCGAGCGCGTAGCGGTGGAGGAGCTCGCCGAGCCCGGCGATCTCGAAGGCCTGGAGCTCAAGGGCCGGGCTCAGGCCCTGTCCGGCCCGGCCTGCGCCGAGTACACGGAGGCGCTGGCGGCGTATCGCTCGCTCTGCTTGGCCCAGGGCGAGTACCGCCACCACACGATGCTACGGGTGCTCCTGGAGCTGTACGGCGAGCGCCACGAGCGGCTGAAGCGTGAGCGCTCGGGGCTCGACTTCGAGGACCTGGAGCTGATCGCCCGCGACCTGCTCGCCGGGGATGCCGGCCTGCGCGAGCAGTACCGCGAGCGCTTCGCGCACGTCCTGGTCGACGAGTTCCAGGACACCAACCCGCTGCAGAACGAGCTGATCGGGCTGCTGGGGCGGGACAACCTCTTCCGGGTCGGGGACGAGCACCAGTCGATCTACCGCTTCCGCACCGCGGACGTGGGCGTGTTTCGCGAGCACGCGGAGCGCGCGGCCGCGGAGGGCCGACTCGAGCACATCAGCGTCAACTTCCGCGCGCGCGGAGAGGTGCTCGACGCCGTGGACCTGGCCTTCGAGCGGACCTGGGGCGACCGCTTCGAGCCGCTGCGGGAGGCCGCGGGCTCGCGCGAGGCGCCGGCGCGGGTGCGGCCGAACGTCGAGTTGCTCGTGGTGGACCGGCCGCGAAAGCGCTGGGACGATCGTTTCGACCCGGCGGACGACCCCTTCGGCGCGGCCGCGCACGCGGTGCCGCCCTGGCGCGCCATCGAGGCACGCCTGTTGGCCAAGCGCGTGGACGAGCTCACCCGCGAGGGTCCCTTCGGATACGGCGAGGTGGTCATGCTGTTCCGCGCCACCACGGCCATCGGACTGTTCGAGCGGGCGCTCGAGGAGCGGGGGATCCCGGTGCACGTGGTCGGCGGGCGCGGCTACTGGAGCCAGCAGCAGGTGGCCGACCTGCGCCACTGGCTCTCCGCGCTCGCCAACCCCCTGGACGGGCTGGCCGTGTACTCGGTGCTGGCCTCGCCCCTGGTCGGGCTGTCGCTCGACTCGGTGGCGCTGATCGGGCTCGAGGCGCGCCGCCGGCATCGCGATCCGCTGTGGGTGCTCGAGGAGCAGTTCGGCCCCGGTGCGTCCAATGGCAACCGAGCCCTTCCCGGGCTCCTTCCGGCCGCGGACCGGCGCAGGATCGTCTCGTTCCTCGGTCGCTTCGCCGCCGAGCGCGCGATCGCGACCCAGGTGGCGCTCGAAGCGCTCATCGACCGCGCGGTCACGTTGAGCGGCTACGACCGCCATGTGCTCGCTCTGCCCGGCGGCAGGCGGCGCATGGCCAACGTCCGCAAGCTGATGCGCCTGGCCCGGGAGTTCGAGGCCGAGCAGGGCCGCGATCTGCGCGGGTTCATCGACAGCATCGCCGAGCGGGACGCGATCCAGACCCGTGAAGGGGAGGCGGCGCTGGAGGCAGAGGCGCTCGATGCGGTGCGGCTGATGACGATCCACCGGGCAAAGGGGCTCGAGTTTCCGGTGGTCTGCCTCGCCGATCTGGGCAAGGACGGGCGCGACGACGACGGCGCGCTGCGGATCTCCGATGACGGCAGCGTGGGGCTGCGGCTGGCCCGGTTGGGCGGCGGGGCCATACAGAGCGAGCGGCTGGAGCGGATCAAGGCCGAGCAGCGCAGCGCGGCAGAGGAGGAGGAGCGCCGGATCTTCTACGTGGCCTGCACCCGGGCGGAGGAGCACCTCGTCCTGAGCGGCGCCACCGACCTGGAGCGCCGTCCGGAGCCGGCCGAGCTGAACGAGCCGATGCGCTGGCTGTGGCGCGGTTTCTGTGCCGGGCTGCCCTCCGAGGGCGCGTCGGGCGAGCACGTCGACCATCGCGAGGGGCGCGAGGTGCGAGTGCGCTGGACCCGCTGCGTACCCGACACCCTCGACGAGCTGCTCCCGGAGGCCGACCGGGTACCGGGCCGTCGGGACGGCGATGCCGATCGGAGCGCGGCGGGCTCGGGCTTCGAGCAGCCGAAGCTGGAGCTCGGCACCTCGCCCGTGCCACGCGCCCTGCCCGTCAGCCGGCTCAGCTACTCCAGCCTCGAGGCCTACCGCCGCTGCGGCTACCGCTTCTACCTCGAACGCGCGCTTCGGCTTCCGCCCGTGGAGGCCCCACCACCCGCGGAGGCTCCGCCGGAGGCCGGACTGCCGCCGCTTCTGCGGGGCTCGCTGGTGCACGAGCTTCTGGAGCGGATGGACTTCCGCAGGCCCCGCACACCCGGCGACGAGGAGATCGCGGCGCTGATCGAGTCCCACGGGCGGCCACCCCGGCCCGAGGACGTGGCCGACCTGCGCGGGATGGTCGCCGGCGTGACTGACTCCTCGCTGCGGGAGCGGCTCGCCGGCGCCCGGCGCCTGCGAACCGAGCTGCCCTTCGCCTTCACGCTGGCCCCACCGGGCGCGGGCGGGCGCAGCCTGCTGGTGGGCGGGGTAGTCGATGTTCACGCCACCGAGGACGGGGGGACACTGGTCGTCGACTGGAAGAGCGACCCCCTCGATGGCCGCGACCCCGGCGAGCTCGTGGCGGACGCATACCTCACCCAACGCGTGATCTACGCGCTCGCGGCGCTGCGCTCGGGGGCGGAGCGAGTCGAGGTGGCCCACTGCTTCCTCGAGCGGCCCGACGAGCCGGCGCTGGCGCGGTACGAGGCCGGCGACGCGGAGCGGCTCGACGCGGAGCTCCTCGAGCTGGCGGCGGGGCTGGTAGCGGGCGGATTCGAGCCGGCTGCCGAGCCGCACCACGGCCTCTGCGGCGACTGCCCAGGCCGCGCTGCGCTCTGCAGCTGGGGGCCCGAGCAGACGTTGCGCTGAGCCCGCTCGATCATTCCGTCAGGACCGGGTCCTACTCTCCGACCTAGTCAGCAGTGCAACCCCGAGGAGACCGAGAGCAGATGCCACTCTGCTTCATCGAGCCACACGAAGCGATCAGGGTCGTCGCCGAGAGCGTAGGCCGCGAGGCTCGCCGTCAGCTGCTCGGAGAGGTCGTGCGGGCCTGGGTCGACGAGATCCCTGACGATGAGCTGCAGGTGCACTACGCCAAGGCGGTCGATGAGCTCGACGACGACGACCTCTCGATGCTCGCCGCCTGGCACGCCTCGCTCGAGGTCGGCCACCCAATCGCCAACAAGGAGTTCCTCCTGGGCGCCTTCCCACGCCTCGGCGAGCACCGCCGCGAGGCCCTGCGCATCGCCGCCGGCTTCCGAGGAGACGTCGCCTTCGAGGCCGGCGTCAGCGAGGACCAGGCGCTCGGCACCGTGCTGCCCTGGCTGTCCCAGGAGCGGCTGATCGAGCTGGCCTCAGAGGCGGTTGAGCTCTACTGCTGGGACCGCCTCGGCTCGGACAATTAGGCGGCTGCAAACCTTCGCCTGGCGGCGTCATCGGTCGCTCGCGTGCAGAGCACGCGTCGCTCCCTGCGTCCTTGATGTGGTTTCGCTCGCCTGCGGCTGGTTCTCTCGGTTGGCGCAGAATCCGCCGGGGAACGGATCCGGCTCCGTCGCTCCCGGCGGGCGCACCCCCGCCCGCGTCACCAAGCACACCGACGGCGACACGCTCTACCTGTCCGGCATCGGCAAGGTGCGCCTGATCGGGGTGGATACGCCTGAGGTCTACGGCGGCGTCGAGTGCTTCGGGCGGAGGGCCTCCGGGTTCGTGGAGCGGGTGGCGCCGCTGGGCAGCCGGGTGCGGTACCGGGTGGGGGTGGAGGAGCGGGACCGCTACGGGCGGGCTTTGGCGTACGTGTGGCTGCGCGACGGTCGCTTTCTGAACCGGCTGCTGGTGGTTCGCGGCTACGCCCAGCCGCTCACCATTCCTCCGAACGACGAGTACGCCGACGTGTTCGTGGACGCCGCTCGGGGCGCGCGACAAGCGTCGCTGGGGCTCTGGCGCCGGCCGGGGTGCGCCGGGTAATCTCGCCGTCGTGCTGCGCCGTGTGACCGCCCCCGACGGGGTGGACATCGCCTGCGAGGTCTCCGGTCAAGGCCCGCCGCTCGTGCTGGTGCACGGCGCCGGTTCCGCACGCTGGACCTTCGGTCTGCTGAGGCCGCTGCTCGAGCGGCGCTTCACGGTCGTCGCGATCGACCGCCGCGGGCGCGGGGACTCCGGCGACGACGAGGGATACCGGCTGGAGAGTGAGTTCGAGGACGTGGCCGCAGTCGTGCGGGCGGTCCGGGACGAGGGCGACGGCAGCGTCCTCCTCTTCGGCCACTCGTACGGCGGGCTGGTCGCCGCCGGGGCCGCCCCGCTGGTCGGTCGCCTCGACGCGCTGATGCTGTACGAGCCGCCGATGGGCGGAGTCCTGGCCCCGCCGGCCCAGATCGCCCGCTGGCGCGACCTGACCGAGGACGGACAGCGGGAGCAGATGGTGGAGGAGTTCCTCCACGACATTGGCGGATACACGCCGGCGGAGATCGGCGCTCTGCGTGAGACACCGGCCTGGGAGGGCCGTCTGGCTGCCGCGCCCACCGTCGCGCGGGAACTGGAGGCCGAGCAGGGTCACCGGATCGACCGCGAGGCGCTCAAACGGCTCTCCCATCCCGCGCTGCTTCTGGTGGGGAGCCGGAGCCCGGCGTGGGCGGTCCGCTCGACCGACGCCTACGCCGAGGCCCTGGACGGCGTCTCGGTGCGGCGGCTCCACGGTCAAGGCCACGGCGCCGTCGCCGACGCGCCGGAGCTGGTGGCCTTCGAGATCGAGCGCTTCCTGGACGCCGCCGGTGCCGCCGCCGGTCCGGTTCCAGGTGATTGAATCGCGGCATGACCGCCAGCCTGCCGCGCGAGGTCCAGGAGGTCTTCCACCGCTTCGTGACCACCGAGTACACGACCGTGGACGCCGCCGGCCAGCCGATCACCTGGCCCGTGACCCCCTACTACCGGTCCGGTGGGCCCTGCATCGACGTGACGACGGGCCTCGGCTATCCCAAGAAGGCCAGGGACGCGGCGCTCAACCCCAAGGTGTCACTGCTGTTCTCGGATCCCACCGGCAGCGGCCTCGAGGCGCCGCCACAGGTGCTCGTGCAGGGCACCGCCGAGGTGGACGACAGAGATCTGGCCCACAACCGTGAGCGCTATTCGCGCGAGTCGGTCCAGAAGCTTCCCGCCACCGCCAAGCTGAGGCCCCCGCGGGCGGTTCAGGGCCTGTTCAACTGGTACTTCACGCGCATCTACGTCCACGTGCGGCCCGAGCGGGTGTACGTCTGGCCGCATGGGGATCCGCTGGCCGAGCCGCAGCTTTACGACGCCCACCTGGAGGAGGTGCGGTCAGGACACGACGAGGAGCCGCCCGCGCCCCACGCCGCACCCGAGGGTGGAGGCGAGGTGTGGGACCCGCGCATGGACGAACTGGGCGCGCGCTATCCGTCGGCGGTGATGTCGCTGGTCGCTCCCGACGGCTTTCCCTTCTCGCTGCGGGTGCCGATCACGGTCGACCCTGCCCGTCATCGCGTGCGCATCGGCACCGGCGTCCTCGGCCTGCCGGTGCAGGCGGGGCTGGTGTGCCTGACTGCCCACGACCATCACCCGCAGTTCCTCTGGCAGCGGAACTTCCAGGTCCGGGGCGACCTGGTGCAGGACGAGGACGGCTGGAGCGTGATCCCGCATCGGCTCGTCGGTGGTCTGGAGCTGCCGCCGGGCTCGGCCTTCCAGCGCTACCGGGGGAACCTGGGCCGGATCGTCCGCTTCCACCGCAGGGCGCGACAGGAGTTGCGCGCGCGCCGCTGAGCCCTCTCGCCCGGGCGCGGGGCACAAAAAAAACGAGACGCGAACGTCGCGCTTGAGGAGCGCGCCCCTTGGGCCGAAACCCGCGGGTCGCGCGGCGAGCCTTACACCTCGTGGCTTCGCTCTTTGCGCTCGGTTCGCGTCTCTGCGTTGCAGTGAATCAACGGCGCCCTCGACCCGCAAGACCCCCGGGAACGGAGTGCCCGCTCGTTGCGGGAAAAAAGGCCGTCGACGCCCCGCCCGCAGGCCTCGCGCCTATGCTCCAAGAGCATGGAAGCCGCTGCCAAGTCGCGCGACGGCCGCACCGTCCGCGGGGAGCGGACTCGCCAGGCGCTCGTCGAGGCACTCCTCTCGCTGCTCGACGAGGGTGAGCTGCGTCCGACCGCCGAGCGGATCGCGGCACGCGCGGGCGTGTCGGAGCGTTCGGTCTTCCAGCATTTCCCGGATCGCGAGCAGCTGTTCGAGGCGGTCGCCCGGCAGCAGTACGAGCGCGTCCTGCCCACCCTGCGCCCGGTGGACCCGGCGCTGCCGCTGGCCGAGCGGATCGACGCCTTCGTGGCGCAGCGGGCGCGGCTCTACGAGCTGATCAAGGGCGTGCGCCGCGCCGCGCTGCTGCTCGAGCCGGACTCCGATGCGGTGGCTCGCTGGCTGGCCACCGCGCGGACCGCCAAGGCGGACGAGGTCCTGCGGGTCTTCGGCAGCGAGATCCAGCAGGCCCCTGAGGACGAGCGTGCCGCGCTGGGCTCGGCTCTCGTCACGGCCGCCGCCTGGCCCGCCTGGGAGAGCTACCGCTTCCATCAGGGGCTGGGCGCGGCGAGAGCGCGTGCCGCCATGCGGCTCGCTCTGGCGCGGCTACTCGGCCAGAGCTGAGCGCAGCTCAGGGATCGCCTGCTCCGCGCTCTCGAACCGCACCGCCGCCATGCCCAGCTCACGCGCGGCCTCGCAGTTGATCTCGAGATCGTCGACGAACACGCACTCCTGAGCCCGCACGCCCAGGCGCTCGACCGTGAGCTCATAGATCGCGGATTCGGGCTTGCGCATGCCGACGAAGGCGGAGTCCACCACGATCTCGAAGAGCTCGTCGATCTCAGGGAGCTTCGAGCGCCAGCGCGACTCCCATTCGCGAACGTTGTTCGTCAGCAGAGCCGTGCGCACGCCGTCGCCGCGTATCTCCCGAACGAAGTGGATCATCGCCGGGTTGGGCTCTATGTGCTCGAAGTAGAGCGACTCGAGATGGGCGAGATCGAACTCCCCGTCGAGGTGGGCCTCCACGCGCCGGCGAAACTCCGCGTCGCTGATCTCGCCCCGCTCGAGGGCGAACAGCGGGTTCTCGCCGTGCTCTGCCCCGGCTTGCGCAATCGCCATTCCGAGCTGCTCGAGCGTGACCCCCGACTCGTCCTGATAGGCCAGAAAGCCCTGCTGCAGGGGAGTGGTGAGCACGCCGCCGAAGTCGCTGATGAGAGCCCGCGCGGCGGGACTCACGCCGCCTCCGGAGGCTCGGACCGCACAGTCAGCTCGTAGGCGCCGATTGCGTCGCGACCCTCCAGCCGCCACTGAAACACCGCGGTGTGGACCTCGAGGCCGTTCAGAGCCAGCGACGAGCCGGCGATCACGGTTCCCGAACCGCGCCGCGGAAGCTCCTCACCGGTGAGCCACAGCTCGAGCCCCGCGTTATCGCTGCCGTCCCTGGCCGTCGTAGACGGTCGAGATGCGCGCGTCCTCGACCACGGTCGGCGTGCCGTTCTCCACCAGGACGGCGCTGACCGACTCCTCGCCGTGGCCTCGCGCCCCCCGCGGCCTGCGCGCGAGAGCGACGAACGCATGGTGCTCATCCACCAGCGCCGACACGGTACGCAACGCGTCGAGCTGATCCCATTCAGGGGGCGAGTGCGTTTCGGCGATCGTCCCGAGGCCGTCGACGCGCCGGCCGGCGGCCGTTCCGCGCACCCTGCAGAGCCGCACCTCGAGGCCGTCGAGTCCGATCGCCTCGGAGACCGGCTCGAGGTCCAGCTCCAGCACCTCCGGCAGCTCGGCGTGCCACCCGTCGCCCGACCGCTCCAGCGCCGGCCCCTGGGGATGGGGAACCGGGGTGCGGCCCTCGAACACGATCGTCGTGTGTGACCGCGCCGTGCCGTACAGGTCGTGCGCGGGATCGAAGAACGCGAGCGCGAGCGCGCTCACCGCTCGAGCCGCCCGGGCGGGGCGGTCTCCTCGCGGGCCGTGCCGTCCACGTCGTAGGGCACCCGGCTCCGAGTGGCCGTGCTCACCACGATCCGCCGGCCCAGGCGGCGCACCACCAGGCGACGGACTAGCGCCCGCGTGGGCGGGATCAGGAGCACCAGCCCGACGATGTCGGTGAGGAACCCCGGCGTGATGAGGAAGGCGCCGCCGAACACGACGAGCACGCCGTCGATCACCTCCCGATGGGGGATCTTGCCCTCGGCCAGGGCCGTGTTGAAGCGCCCCCACACGCTTCGTCCCTGAGCGCGTAGCAGCAGCGAGCCGAGCACGGAGTCGGCCGCGAGCAGCGCAAGCGTGAGCCAGATGCCGATCGCGTCCCCGACCTTCCAGATCACGTACAGCTCCGCGATCGGCACCACGATGAACACCACGACCAGTGCCAGCAGGGGCATCAAGTCTGACCCTACTATCCTCGTTTGCATGCCGACCGTCGACGACGTGCAGGAGGCGCTGACGAACGTGATCGACCCCGAGCTGGGGCTCGATTTCGTGGAGCTGGGCCTGATCTACGACGTGGAGGTCGATGAGGACGAGGTGTTCGTCAGCTTCACGCTCACGTCACCGGGCTGTCCCATCGGGCCCCAGGTCTCGGAGCAGATCGAGGAGTTCGTGGGCGAGCTGGACGGGGTTTCCGGGGTCTACCCGAAGATGACCTTCTCACCGCCCTGGACCCCGGAGATGATGAGCGAGGAAGCTAAGTTCGCCCTCGGCTACTGAGCAGGCTGAGCCTCATCCGGGACGCCTTCCCCGGCGACCCGGCCCTCGACGTGGCCGTGTCGCGCGCCCTGATGCAGCGGGTGGCCCAAGGGGAGCTGCCCGAGACCCTTCGTCTCACCAGGCCGGGAGCGATGGTGGCCTTCGCCAAGCAGGATGCGGTCACGCCCGGGTATGCGGCCGCCGTGGCGGCCGCCCGAGGGCAGGGCTTCGAGGCCGTGCTGCGGCTGGCGGGTGGCCGGGCGGCCGTGTTCCACGACCAGACGATCGCGCTCGCGCACGCGGTGCCGGACGCTGAGCCCCGCGCCGGCATCCACGCCCGCTTCGACTGGACCGCCCGGCTGATCGTGCGCGCGCTGCGCGGCCTGGGCGCCGACGCCCGTGTGGGCGAGGTGGCCGGCGAGTACTGCCCCGGCGGCTACAGCGTCAACGCTCGCGGAGCGGTGAAGCTGGCGGGCATCGGCCAGCGGATCGTCGCCGGCGGCTCGCACATGGGCGGGGTGATCGTGGTGGGTCAGGCCGCGCGGGTGCGAGACGTGCTCGTGCCCGTGTACGGGGCGCTGGGCCTCGGCTGGGACCCGGCCACGGCGGGGGCGGTCGAGGAGGAACTGGATGGCCCATCGGAGGCCTCGCCGTGGACCGCGGTGGCCGACGCGTTGCTGGCCGAGTACGGGCGTGAGCACGAGCTCGTGGAGGCGGAGCTCGACACGGAGACGCTCGAGCTGGCCCGCGGCCTTGCGGCCGAGCACCTCCCGGCCTGATCAGACCGGCTGCTTCGCCCGCGCCCGGCGGCTGTTGACCGCCACCGCGTCGATCACCTGGGGCCACACCTGCCGGGGGAGGTCGTGACCCATGCCCGCGATGGGCAGCAGCTCGGCTCCCGGCACCGCTCGGGCGGTGGCGACGCCCGCCCGGAAGGGGATCAGCGGATCGTCCCTGCCGTGGATCACGAGGGTGGGCACCCCCAGCTCGCGGAGTCGTGCGGTCCGGTCCCCGGAGGCCATGACCGCCGCCAGCTGGCGGCCGGTGCCCGCGGGATGCGTTCCACGGTCGAACGCCGCCGTCGCGGCGTCGCGCAGGCGGGCCTCGTCTGTCTCGAAGCCGGGGGATCCGATCACGCGGAAGATCCGGACCGAATACTCGATGTAGGCCTCCCGCGTGCGCGGGGCAGGGCGCAGCAGCACGCCGAGCGCCCGCGGCCGGGGTACGCCCACCCGGCGGTTGCCGGTCGTGGACATGATCGAGGCCAGCGACAGCACGCGCTCCGGCCGGGCGATGGCCATCGACTGGGCGATCATGCCTCCCAGGGAGGCGCCGACCACGTGGGCGCGCTCGATGCCCAGGTGGTCGAGCAGGCCGAAGGCGTCGGCCGCCATGTCGTCGAGCAGATAGGGCGCCCTCACCCTCCTACCGGCCAGCACGCGGGCGAGGTTGGGCACCGGGGCGTCGATCTGTGTGGAACGGCCCGCGTCGCGGTTGTCGAAGCGGATGACGCGGAAACCGCGGTGCGCGAGCTCCTCGCAGAGCGCGAGATCCCAGTGGATGAGCTGCATCCCAAGCCCCATGACGAGTAGGAGCGCGGGGTCGTCCGGGTCGCCGATCGTTTCGTAGGCGAGCTCGATCTCGCCGACCTGCGCTAACTGCTCGGGCACGGCCGTGACCCTAGCGAGCACGGGACTTGGGAATGCCGGCACGCCCAGGGCGTCCTAGTGAGCATGCTGCACTACGGACTCTTCTATCTCCACGGTTCTCGACACAACCCCCTGTACCCGCCCCAGCCCCCGCGCAGCGGCGGTGGCGGCGGCCCCCGGCGCCCCGGGCGCTTCACGGCCCGCTCGGCCGTCACGCTGGCCGCGGTGGTCCTCTGCCTCGGCGGCGCCGGCTACGCGGCCGCGGGTCAGGACGGCGACGCGTACGGCGACGGCTCAGACGCGGTCAAGGCGCATCCCCAGGCCGCCGACCAGGCCGAGCCGGACAGCCGTCCCGGGCGTCTCGGCGCGGGACCCCTCCACTAGGAATCGGGCGTCGCCGCGCTCTTGCCGGGCGCGGCGCGTTGCCCGCCGTTGGCCTCGGGCGACGACGTGTCGCCGCCGGACACGGGGGCCGAGCGAGCCCGGGCGGCGCTGAGCAGCTCGTCGAGCGCCTCCTCGAGAGCATCGGCCACGGTCTCCAGGTCCGGCATCGCGTCGTAGTCGGCCAGCAGGCCGAAGTCAACCTTGCCGTTGTAGCTCATGATCGCGATGGCCAGCGCGTGATTCTCGGGGAGGAAGGCGATGGGCACGATCTCCTCCATCTCGCGCCCCAGCAGATAGAGCGGGAACTGTGGCCCCGGCACGTTGGTCACGATGAGGTTGAAGAGCCGGGTGGAGAAGTTGAGCCGTGACGCCTGGGCCAGCAGGGTGGGGGGAGCGAAGTCCTGGAGGCCCGAGATCACCTCCGCGCCGAGCGCCTGCTTGGACTGCTTGAGGTTCCCCATCATCTGCTGCACGGTGCGCAGCCGCTCCACCGGGTCCCGCACATAGACGGGAAGCGGCCCCCGCATCGCGGCGATGCGGTTGCCCAGCGTCCCGTGCTCCTCCTCCGTGCGGATCGACACCGGCACGAGCGCCCTCAGCTCCAGTCCCTCGGTGCGCACGCCGCGGCTGTTCAGCCAGCGCCCGAGCGCGCCCGCCACCACGGCCAGGACCGCGTCGTTCACCGTGCCGCCCAGGGCGTTCTTGATCTCCTTGAAGTCGGAGAGCCGGCTTCGCACCCACCAGAGCCGCCGGTGGGGGCCGATCTCGACGTTGAGCGGGACGTCGGGCGCGGGATTCAGCCCGGCCCAGACGACTTCGCCCAGACCCTCGGCCGCCTCGCGGACCTGCCCGAGGGTGCGCCCGGGTTGCTGAACGGCGCCCAGCGCTCGCCCAGCCAGCCCCACCGGGGTCCGGACGAGCCCCTTGATGCCCTCGACCACCAGGTCGGTGTCCGAGGGCACGGGCTCGGCGACCCACTCGTCGTCCTCCACCTCGGCGGGCCGGGGCTGGAGGTCGAACAGGACGGTGGCGATGTCCACGCCGGCGACACCGTCGACGAGCGCGTGGTGGGTCTTGGAGATCAGGGCGAAGCGGCCGTCCTCGAGACCCTGGACGAGCCACAGCTCCCAGAGCGGCTTCGAGCGGTCGAGCCGCTGGGAGAAGATCCGCCCCACGAGCTGTTGCAGCTGCTCGGTGCTGCCGGGGCGCGGCAGCGCCGAATGGCGCACGTGGTAGTCGAGGTTGAAGCTCGGATCGTCGACCCAGAAGGGCCGGCCCATCTCGAGCCGCGGCACGGCGAGCTTCTGGCGGTAACGCGGCACGAGCGGCAGTCGCCCCTCGATGTGGCGGCAGAACTCGTCCCGGGCCGGTGGCGGTCCCTCGAAGGTGACCAGCGCACCCACGTGCATGTGGGAGGCCTCCTTCTCCTGCGCCAGAAACGAGGCGTCGATGGCGGTCAGGCGCTGCTTGTGGTCGTCCTTCGGCACGGCCGCAGCCTACCCGCGACAATCTCGGCTGTGAAGCCGCTGGCGATCATCGTGGCCGTCCAGGTGTCGGTCGGCCTCCTGCTGATCGCCCTCGTGGCCACCGACAACGTGCCCTTCGGAAACGATGAGGCCGACGGCGCGCCCGCTCCGCGCGCGGCCGTGGACCGCTTCGACGGCAAGGCGGCCTGGCGGCTGCTGCGAGAGCAGGTGGAGCTCGGGCCGCGGCCGGCAGGCTCCGAGGCCTCGCGCGCCCTGGCCGAGCGCCTGCGCGAGCTCCTTCCGCGCGGCCGCTTCCAGCCCGTGCCGGATGGACTGCGCAACGTGATCGGGACGGTGCGCGGGCGTGAGCCGGGCTACGTGGTGCTGGGCGCCCACTACGACACGAAGGACCTTCCCGGCTTCGTGGGCGCCAACGACGGCGCGGCGGGCACCGCCGTGGTCACCGAGATCGCCCGGCAGCTCAGGCGCCCGCGTCACACGATCCAGTTCGTCCTCTTCGACGGCGAGGAGAGCCCGCGGGACACGCCGGACTCGGAGTTCGAGTCGGAGGGCCTGCGGGGCAGCAGGGTGGCGGCCCGGGCCTTTCGCGACGCCCGTGCGATGGTGCTTCTCGACTTCGTTGGCGATCGCCGGCTGCTGATCTCCCGCGAGGGCTACTCGCGGCCGGGCCTCTGGCGTCGCCTGCGGGCCGCCGCCGCGAAGGTCGGGACACAGCGGATCTTCCCCCAGGAGACCCAAGCGGTCGTGCTGGACGACCACCTGCCCTTCCTGCGCGAGGGCGTGCCGGCCATCGACCTGATCGATTTCGGCTTTCCCTGCTACCACCGCCGGTGCGACGACCTGTCGGCGGTCTCTCCGCGCAGCGTGGACGCGGTGGGAGAGACGATCTTCGAGCTGATGCGAACGCTCTGAGCGCCCCCCGGGATCGCTAACTTTCGTCGGGCATGGCAGCCACACCTCAGAAGCTCTTGCTGGCGGCGCCGCGCGGCTACTGCGCGGGCGTCGACCGTGCCGTCCAGACGGTCGAGCGCGCCCTCGAGCTCTACGGGCCGCCGGTCTACGTGCGCAAGGAGATCGTCCACAACAAGCACGTGGTCGAGCAGCTTCGGGCCCGCGGGGCGATCTTCGTCGAGCAGGAGACCGAGGTGCCCGAGGGCCAGACCGTCATCTTCTCTGCACACGGCGTCGCTCCCAGCGTGCACGCCAACGCGGGGACCCGCCGGCTCAAGACCATCGACGCCACCTGCCCTCTCGTGACCAAGGTGCACGTGGAGGCCAAGAAGTTCGCGGCCGAGGGCTACACGATCGTCCTGGTGGGCCACCAGGGGCACGAGGAGGTCGAGGGCACGATGGGCGAGGCGCCCGACAACTTCGTGCTCATCGAGACCGAGGAGGACGCGGACCGGCTGGAGGTGGCCGACCCGGATCGGGTGGCCTACCTGACGCAGACCACGCTCAGCGTCGACGAGACCGATCGGATAATCCAGCGCCTGCGCGAGCGCTTCCCCAACATCACCGGGCCGAAGTCGGACGACATCTGTTACGCCACCACCAACCGTCAGCTGGCCGTCCGCCAGATGGCCCGCGAGTGCGATCTGGTGCTGGTCATCGGTTCGCGCAACTCCTCGAACTCCAACCGGCTGGTCGAGGTCGCCCGCGACCACGGCGCCGACTCCCACCTGATCGACAACGAGGGCCAGGTGCAGGAGGAGTGGCTCGAGGGCAAGCAGGTGGTGGGGATCACCTCCGGCGCCAGCGCGCCCGAGGAGCTGGTGCAGCGACTGGTCTCCTTTTTCCGGGCGCGCGGCACCGAGGACATCTCCGAGTTCGAGGTGGTGCAGGAGGACGTGCGCTTCATGCTGCCCAAGGAGATTCGCAACGCGCTGGCGGCCCGCGCGCTGCCGACCGCCGGTTAGGCCGCAAGCAGCCGGCTCGGCCGGCTGCGCGCGGATCGGTTAGCCCGGGTCCGGGGGCAGCGGCGTGAACTGCACGCCGTGCAGCCGCAGTCCGGGCGAGTCCGCCTGCACCACCCCGTCGGCCTCGTAGAGCCCGGGCTCGACGTCGCCGCCTGAGAGGACCGCGAAGGCGCCGCCGGCGTCGAAGCGGAAACTCGCCGCCGCGCCGGCGTCGGCGGCCTCGATCCAGTCCTCGCCGTCGCTCCAGTCGCGCACCAGCTCCAGCCGGGCGCGGTCGGCCGGCAGCGCGATGTCCGCCGTCTGCGGCCGGAGCAGCACGCCGGGCTCGTCCTCGGGCCGCAGGGCGGGAAGCGGCTCGGGCGGCGCCTCGGTGTCCAGCGTCTCCTGGATCGCCAGCTCGGTATCGAGGTACTCGCCCTCGCCGTAGTGGACCAGGCGCAGCTTGCCGGTGCCGTCGAACAGGTAGCGCCCCGGCCAGCCCTCGTTCCCGTACAGGCGCCAGACCTGAAAGTCCGGGTCGAGCAGGACCGGGAAGGCGATCTCGAGCCGCTTCACCGCTCGTTCCACCAGCTCGGGGTCACGCCCGAACGAGTAGCCGGGGCTGTGCACGCCCACCACCCTGAGGCCGGCATCGGCGTAGCGCTCGTGCCAGCCCTTGAGATAGGGCAGCGTGCGCAGGGAATTCACGCGTGCGAAATCCCAGAACTCGACGAGCACGGCGCTGCGTCCCATCAGCGTGCCCATCCGGAGGAAGGGGACGTTCAGCCAGGACAGGCGCGAGGGGAACTCGGGCGCGTAGATCTCGGCGTCGGAGGGCAGCCGCACGGCGCCAGAGCATGCCGCACCGCGTGCGCCCAGCGGGGCGACGGTTCCGCATCGAAATCCCGCAAGGCGTGTTATAGGGTGGCTTCGGCGCCGATTTCCGCATCGCGGAGAGCAGCGCGGGGCGTCCTATTAGACGCAAATCATTCATTCCAGGAGGCGGAATGCGAAAGTTTCTGATCGCCGCGCTGACTGCTGCCGCAGTGCTCGCGCTGGCCGGCATCGCGTATGCCGAGAACACCTACACGGTGGACGGCAACACCAAGCCGGTCACCAAGGGAAGCGCCAAGAAGCCCAAGCCGGTGTCGCTGTCGTTCGACTACACGGTCGGAGACACGAACCCGCTCAACCGCGGCGTTCCCGTCTACCAGTACAACATCGGGGCCGAGGGTCTTGTGACCTACCCCGATGCCTTCCCGAGCTGTTCCGGCGGGACGAGCGGGGTCAATGGCCCCACACTCGCCGCCGTGACGGCCAAGTGTAAGAAGGCCAAGATGGGCGAGGGCGTCATCAAGGTCCTGGTCGGCGCCCGTTCCACTCCGCTGATCACGAGCGGCCAGAACTGCGTGATCAAGCTGACCCTGTGGAACCTCAAGCCCGGCAACTACGGGCAGTTCGGCAAGATCGGCAAGAAGGAGGGCGGCCTGGCCATTCGACTCGACGCCGACCCGCCCACGCCGTCGATCCTCGACGACTCGGTGATCGATTCGAGGGGCGGCAAGTGCCTCACCGCGCAGCACAAGGCGATCCTGGCCCCCTATAAGAAGGTCAAGATCAAGGGCGTGACCTCGGACGAGCTCCGGTTCACCGTTCCGAGCGACCTGCTCCACCCGGTTCAGGGGCTCGACGCCACCGTGCGTGACGTCACCTCGCTCATCCGCAAGCGGACGGCCAAGAGGAAGGTCGCGGGCAAGCGCCGCACGGTCGGCTTCTACAACGCCGTGGGCTGCAAGGGCAACACCCGCTCGATTCAGGTGACCTTCGTGGCCGAGGCGGCCGGGGGCGGGCCCGGCCCGCGGACCCCGGTCTCGCGCGACGACAGGAAGTGCTGAGCCGAAGGGCCTGACAGTCCTGACGCATCGACGGGGCGGCCTGCGGGCCGCCCCGTCGCGTCTCCGGGCAAGGTCGCGGGGGCACGGCTTCCGTTGTACGATCGCCTTGACTCGCGGGGCAGGGGGTCCGATACCCCGATGCCTTCTTCGGAGACAGTCACCGTTGTGATCACCGACCTGGTCGGGTCGACCGACCTGGCGTCGCGTCTCGGGCCGGTGGCCGCCGACGAGCTCCGGCAAGAGCACTTCGGCGTGCTGCGGGAGGCGGCGGCGTGCTCCTGTGGCGAGGAGGTCAAGAGCACGGGCGACGGTCTCATGATCGTCTTTCGGGGCGCCGCCGATGCCGTGGGGTGCGCGATCTCGATCCAGCAGCGCATGGAGCGGCGCAACCGTTCCGCCGAGGTGCCGCTGGCGATCCGCGTGGGGGTGGCAGTCGGCGACGCCACCTGCGACGAGGGCGACTACTACGGCATGCCCGTGGTCGAGGCGGCGCGGCTGGCCGACGCCGCAGCGGGCGGGCGGATCCTGGCCAGCGAGCTGGTGCAGCGGATCGGGGGACGGGACGGTCACGTCTTCGTGCCGGTCGGAGAGCTCGAGCTGCGGGGGCTGCCCGAGCCGCTGACCGCCTTCGAGGTGAGCTGGGAGTCGGCGCAGCGAGGCGCGGCCGCGGTGCCCCTGCCGGGGTCGCTGGAGGCGTTGGCCTCCGCCGGCTACGTGGGGCGGGAACGCGAAGGCAGCCGCCTGCGCGAGCGCTGGGATGCCGCGCTCACCGGCCCGCGTCAGGGCCTGCTGGTGTCGGGGGAGCCGGGTATCGGCAAGACCCGCTTTCTGACCCAGGCCGCCCTGGGGCTGCACGGCGACGGCGCCGTCGTTCTCTTCGGCCACTGCCCGGAGGAGCTGCAGGCGCCCTACGGCCCCTGGATCCAGGCGCTCTCCCACTACGTCGAGCACGCCCCGCAGGACCTGCTCGACGAGCACATCGATCGTCACGGAGGTGAGCTCTCCCGGCTCGTGCCTGGGCTGGTGCGCCGGGTTCCCGACGTGCCTCCTCCGAAGCAGACCGACCCGGAGACAGAGCGCTACCTGCTGTTCTCGGCCGTGGGCGGACTGCTGGAGGGGGCCGGGAGCGACAGCCCGCTGGTGCTGCTCCTCGACGACCTGCACTGGGCGGACGGACCCACGCTCGCCCTGCTCAAGCACGTGCTCGGTCAGGCGCGCCCGACCCGGCTCCTGCTCCTGGGCACGTATCGCGACAGCGACCTCTCGGGCTCGCATCCGCTCACCGGAGTGCTGGCGGACCTGCGCCGCGAGGAGGGCGTCGAGCGGCTGACGCTCCGCGGGCTGGGCCAGGACGAGGTGGTGTCGCTCATGGAGGTAGCCGCCCGGCACGAGCTGGGCGCCACCGGTATCGCGCTCGCCCGTGAGATCGCGGCGGAGACCGACGGAAACCCCTTCTTCGTCGTGGAGATGCTGCGCCACCTGCTGGAGTCAGGGGCGCTGGTGCGGGCCCCCGAGGGCCGCTGGGAGCTGCGGCAGCAGCCCGACGCTCTCGGCCTCCCCCAGAGCGTGCGCGAGGTGGTGGGCCGCCGGATCGAGCGCCTGGGCGAGGACTGCCGGACCGTCCTCAGCTGCGCGGCGGTGATCGGGCGCACCTTCGACGTGGAGCTCCTGGTCCGCATGGCGCGCTCCGACGAGGACCGGCTCATCGACCTTCTGGATGCGGCCGTCGAGGCGTCGCTGCTGGTCGAGCACGCCGACCGGACGGGCTCGTTCTCGTTCGCGCACAACCTGATCAACCACATCCTGTACGACGACCTCGGGGCCACCCGCCGCTCGCGCCTGCACCGCCGCGCGGCCGAGGCTCTCGAGAGCCTGTGCGGCGGCGATCCCGGCGCCCGGGTATCCGAGCTGGCCCGCCACTGGACCGCGGCCACGGCTCCGATCGACGCCCATAAGGCGGTCTCCTACAGCGCGCGGGCGGGCGAGCGCGCCCTCGCCGAGCTGGCGCCGGACGAGGCCGTGCGCTGGTTCGCGCAGGCCATCGAGCTGCTGGAGAAGGAGGCCGAACCGGATCCCGCGGAGCGCTGCGACCTCGCGGTCGCGCTCGGGGAGGCTCAGCGCCAGGCCGGCAGGCCCGAGTTTCGCGACACCCTTCTGGGCGCAGCCACGCTGGCCGAGGAGCTCCACGACGCCGAGCGGACCGCCCGGGCGGCGCTGGCCAACAACCGGGGCTTCGCCAGCGCCTTCGGCGTTGTGGACGAGGAGCGCGTCGCCGTCCTCCGGCGCGCCATCGAGCTTGACGACGGCACGGATGCATCGCGCCGCGCCCGCCTGCTTGCCCTTCACGCGATGGAGCTGCAGTTCGACCCACGCCACGAGCACCGGCGGGCACTGGCCGAGGAGGCGCTCGCGCTCGCCCGGAGGGCGCACGACGTCCAGGTGCTGCCGTACGTGCTGCGGGACTACTTCCACGCGGTCTGGTCGGCGGACACGCTTTCCGCTCGCCGGCAGGTCGCCGAGGAGATGATCGAGCTCGCCCGCCGCGCCGACGATCCGCTCGCCCGGATCTGGGCGCTGGACCGGACCGTGCACGCAGCAGCGGAGTCGGGCCGGCTGACCGAGGCGGCCGAGGCCTCGGCGCAGCTGGTGGACCTCACCGGTGAGCTGGGGCAGCCGGACCTGCGCTGGCATGCCGCCTACTTTGCCTCCGGGCTTGCCCAGATGCGCGGCGAGCTCGACGAGGCCGAGCGGCTGGCGGAGGCGGCGGCCCGTCTGGGACAGGGGGACGACCCGGACACGATGGTCATCTACTGGGGCCAGATCTGCGCGGTGCGCTCGGACCAGGGCCGGACCGAGGAGACGCTCGAGCTGCTCGAGCTCGCGGCCGTGGCCAACCCCGGCATTCCGGCTTTCCAGGCGGGGCTCGCCGCCGCGCTCTGTGACTCGGGGAGGAGCGCCGATGCCGCCCCGATGCTGGAGCGGGCGGCGGCGGACGGTTTCGCCGAGGTGCCCCGCGACCAGGTCTACTCCAGTGCGCTGGCGATGTGGGCCCGTACCGCCGCCGAGGTCGGCTCCGAGCGGGCCGCGGCGCCTCTTTATGAGCTCATCGAGCCCTGGGGCGACAGCTTCGTCTGGAACGGCGCAAGCGGCTATGGATCGGCCGAGTCCTACCTCGGGATGCTCGCGGCCACCCTGGGCGCGCACGAGCGCGCGAACGAGCACTTCGCGGCGGCCTCGGCGCGCCACGAGCTCCAGCGCGCCCGCGTGTGGGAGGCGCAGAACCTCTGCTACTGGGCGCGCTCGCGGGTCGCGGCGGGTTCGGCGGACGAGGGCCGGGGCATGGCCGAGCGTGCGCTGGAGCTGGCGCAGAGCAACGGCTACGGGCTGAGCGCCCGGCGCGCGGCGCGGCTCGTGGACGTGGCGGCCACCGCGTAGGACGACTTGTGATGCCCCCGCCGGTTGACCCGATCCCGGGGATCGACAGCAAGGTCGAGTCCCTGGGGTGCTATTCGGGTCTCTACACGAGCGACGACGTACGCGTCTTCTACCCCGATGATCCGGGGCAGATCCATACGATCTTCGCCCGGGCCCGTCAGAAGCGGCTTCGGGTGACGTTCCGGGCCGGGGGGCACTCGTTCGACTCGCAGTCGCTCGGTGACGAGATCGTGGTCTCGATGAGCCGGCTGAACCGGATCGAGCCTCTCCCCGGCGGGCTCCGCGTCCGGGTGGAGCCGGGGGCGACGTGGGGGGCGATCCTCGCTCGCCTTCAGCCCCTCGGCTTGGTTCCGGCCATCACCGTCACCACTGCCCACGCCACCGCAGGCGGCACCCTGTCGGGGGACTGCCTCTCGCGCTTCTCACCGGCCTACGGCAAGGAGGGGACCTGGATCGAGCACTTCAGGCTGATCACGCCGCAGGGTAGGATCCTCGACTGCCGCCCGGCCCGAAAGGACTCGCCGCGCTCAGGGTGGAACGACGAGGAGCGCGCGTTCGCCGGGGTGGTCAGCGGTCTCGGCTATCTGGGCGCCGTGGTCTCGATCACCTACCGGGTGCTGCGGGTAGCCGAGCCCGGCGAGACGTTCGGCGTGCAGACGATCGTGCGCAAGTACGAAACCTGCCGGGATCTGGCGGAGGACCTCATCCCCGAAACGCGCCGCACGTTCGAGGAGGATTCCGATCCGCAGGACCGCGACAAGTTCGACGCCATCTACTCGGCGCTGGTCCCTCGCGGCAAGCGGGAGCCCTCGGCGCTGTATTTCACCTCGGCGTTCGTCCCTGCCCCGAAGTTCAAGCGCATGAAGCTCCACCGCCCCGAGATGCTCGCGCGGCTGCTGATCGAGTGGGGAATGCGCGTGCGCCTGCTCCGGCGCCTGATCTGGTGGTGGGCCTGGCGCTTCGAGTACAAGGACCGCGCGTGGTACATCGACCACCTCGACGGGTTCACCTTCTTCGTCGACGGGAACGCGCGGGCGAAGAGGCTGTGGCCTTTCGGGACGCTCAAGACGGTGCAGCAAACCTTCGTGGTTCCGAGCGACCCCGAGAACGGCTGGCGTGAGTCCGGACACCGGCTCACGGAATGGCTCGAGCACACCCGGGCCTACTTCGCCGCGAACGAGCTCGAGCCCACGCTCCACGACATCCTTTGGCTGCCGACGGACCTGCCCTTCCTGATGTCGGCCACGGCCGACATGGCGGGCTTCGCCGTCAGCTACGCCTTCGAGACGTCGGACGAGGACGAGATCCGAAAGGTCAAGAAGGCCTTCAGCGAGCTCTCGGAGGATCTCTGGAAGGACTACGGCGGGCGGGTCTACCTGGTCAAGAACGTGAGCGCCAAGACGTCCACCCTCGCCGAGATGTACGGGCAGAACGCCCGCGACTTCTTCGAGTTGAAGCGCGATCTCGACCCCACCGGCATCCTGCTGAACGAGTTCCTCGAGCGCACATTCGGGGACTATCTCTAGCTAGCGCACGAAGCCCCTCGCCGACTGAGGACAGGATCTGACCTAAATCGCCCGTAGGGTGTTCCCGGCTGTCGGCAACGGAAAAGGAGCAGCGAGTGCCCGCACGAGACGGATATATCGCCGGTGTCCCCTGCTGGATTGACACGAGCCAGCCCGATCCGGAGGCCGCGGTCGCCTTCTATGCCGACCTCTTCGGTTGGGAGTTCGAGGACGTGATGCCACCCGGGTCCGAGGGCAAGTACTTCATCGCCCGGATCCGAGGCGGCGACGTCGCGGCCGTCGGATCGGCCCCCGAGGGAGCGCCGCCCACGGCGAAGTGGAACACCTATGTCTGGGTCGAGAGCGCGGATGAGACCGCGGCGAAGGTCCATGAGGCCGGCGGCACGGTCGTGATGCAGCCGTTCGACGTCATGGACGCCGGCCGGATGGCTGTATGCACCGATCCGGACGGGGCAGCGTTCAGCGTCTGGCAGGCCAAGGAGCACAAGGGCGCGCAGATCGTCAACGAGCACGGCAGCTTGAGCTTCAACGACCTCAATACCCGCGACCCGGAAGGCGCCAGGTCCTTCTACGAGTCGGTGTTCGGCTGGCAGACGCTCGAGCCCGAGGGCGGCTTCCGGATGTGGACGCTGCCCGGCTACGGGGACTACCTGGAGCGCGACAATCCGGATCTCCGCAAGCAGTCCGCCGAGCTAAACGCTCCGGAGGGCTTTGAGGACGTGGTCGCGTCGCTCGCCCCGATCGCGGACGGGCAACAGGGCGCGTCGCCGCATTGGGGCGTGACATTCGCGGTCGACGAGGCGGATCCCATCGCTGACAGGGCGACCGAGCTCGGCGGCAAGGTGGTCGTCCCACCATTCGATGCCCCGTGGGTCCGGATGACCGTCATCGCCGACCCGCAGGGCGCGATGTTCACCGCGACCAAGTTCGTGCCCGAAAACCGCGACCTGGCGACCGCGGCCGACGCGACCTCCAGCGCCTCCTAGCACCTGATTAGCCGGCGAGGCTGACGATGCTTCGTGGGCGGCTCAGCCGGTCGAGTCGACGAAGTCGACAGTTTCGGGGGCGCGAGAGCCGAGTCTGGCAAGGAAGCAGGGAGCGACGCGTGCTCTGCACGCGAGCGACCGATGACGCCGCCAGGCGAAGGCTATGCAGGCTCCTAGCCGATGCTGTCGACCATCTCGAGCTGAATGAGCCGGTTCAGCTCGACGGCGTACTCCATCGGCAGCTCCTTCGTGACCGGCTCGATGAAGCCGTTCACGATCATCCCCGCCGCCTCGGCCTCGCTGAGGCCGCGGGACTGCAGGTAGAAGAGCTGCTCGTCGGAGATCTTGCCCACCACGGCCTCGTGGGCCACGGTCACGTGCGGGTTCTGGATCTGGATGTCGGGCCAGGTGTCCGAGCGCGAACGGTCGTCCATCATCAGGCCGTCGCACTGCACGTGGGCCTTGGAGCCCTGCGAGTTGTGGCCCATGCGCACCAGGCCGCGGTAGCCCATGATCCCGCCGTCCTTGGAGATCGACTTGGCGAGGATGTTGGAGGTGGTGTTGGGGGCCAGGTGGACGACCTTGGCGCCTGTGTCCTTCCACACCTCGCCGCTGGCCACGCCCACGTTCAGGTGGTCGGCCCGTGCGCCCTCGCCGATGAGGAAGGAGCCCGGGTAGAGCATGACCTTCTTGGCGCCCATCGAGCCGCCGACCCACTCGACCGTGCCGTGCGCGTCCACGATGGCCCGCTTGGTGTTCAGGTTGAACACGTCCTTGGACCAGTTCTGCACGGTGGTGTAGCGGGCCTTGGCGCCCTCCTTGACGAAGATCTCCACCACGGCCGAGTGCATCGAGTTCGCGCTGTAGGTCTGCGCCGTGCAGCCCTCGATGTAGTTCACGTCGGAGCCATCGTCGGCGATGATCAGCGTGTGCTCGAAGGTGCCCTCGCCCGAGCCCTCCATGCGGAAGTAGGCCTGCAGCGGAAGGTCGACCTTCACGTCCTTGGGCACGTACAGGAACGATCCGCCTGACCACACGGCGCCGTGCAGGGCGGAGAACTTGTTGTCCTGCGGCGGCACGCACTTGTTCATGAAGTGCTCACGGACCAGGTCCTCGTGCTCGGTGACCGCCGTGTCCATGGCGCAGAAGATGATTCCCTGGTCGGCGTACTCCTTCTTGAGGCCCTCGTAGAAGGGCTCCTGGCGCCAGACGCCCACCACGCCGGCAAGATGCTCACGCTCCGCCTGCGGGATGCCGAGCTTCTCGAAGGTGTCCTTCTGCTCCTGCGGCACGTCGTCCCAGCTGTCGTAGCGGCCGGCCTCGGGCGGCGAGTAGAGGACGAGCTCGGAGAGGTCGAGATCGGAGAGATCCACGCCCCAGGTGGGGACGGGCTTGCGCTCGAAGATCTCGAGCGACTTGAGCCGCTTTTCGCGCATCCACTCGGGCTCGTCCTTGATCTTGGACAGCTCCACGATCACCTCGCGGGAGATGCCCTTCTTGGCGACGAGCTGGCCCTGCTCATTCTCCTTGATCGGACTGGCCTTGGGGACTCGCGTCTTGTCTGTGGCTGCCATACGCTCCAAATTCCGCTTTCCGAGGTAGGAAATGAATTCTAGCGGCCCGGGAGGGCGGTCCGCGCGCTCACTGCGGCCACGACGCGTCGCCGGTGGTGGCGCCGCGCATGACCTTCAGCGAGAGCAGCGCGCACTTGCGCCGCGTTGGGGAGATGTCGATGCCCAGCTGATCGATCACCCAGTCGGCGTCCAGCTTCTCCACCTCGTCGACCGGCATCCCGATCAGCTCATCCGAGGTGATCGAGGCCGCGGCCTGCGAGATCGCGCAGCCCTGGCCGTGAAAGCGAAGCTCGCCGACCTTGCCGTCCTCCACGACGATGTGCACGCCGAGCTCGTCGCCGCAGAGCGGGTTGTGGTCGTGCCACTCGAGATCGTGGGGGTCGAGCTTCCCGAAGTTCTTCGGGTTCTTGTAGTGCTCGAGGATGTAGTCCCGGTACAGCGCGTCCATGCCGTCAGAGTCCGAACACCTCGCGCGCGCTACCCAGGGCGTCCACCAGCCGGTCGACCTCGTCGCGCGCGTTGTAGACACCGAAAGACGCCCGGGCGGTGGCGCCCACGCCGAGCACTCGCATCAGCGGCTGGGCACAGTGGTGGCCGGCGCGCACGCACACGGCCTCGCGGTCGCACAGCTCGGCGATGTCGTGGGGGTGGATGCCCTCGATGGCGAAGGCCACCACCCCGCCGCGGCGGTCGAGCTCCGGGGGGCCGAACAGGGTGATCCCCGGGATCTCGGGAAGGCGCTCCAGCGCGTAGGCGGTGAGGTCGCGCTCGTGCGCGCGCACGTTCTCCATACCGAGCGCCGACAGATAGTCCACGGCCGCGCCCAGCCCCACCGCCTCGGTGGCGGCCGACGTGCCCGCCTCGAACTTGTAGGGGAGCTCGTTCCAGGTCGAGTGCTCGCGCTCGACCCGCGAGATCATGTGCCCGCCGCCGAGGAATGGAGGCATCTCCTCGAGCAACTCCCGGCGGCCATGCAGCATCCCGATCGTCGGGCCCAGCGCCTTGTGGCCGGTCCAGGCGTAGAAGTCGGCGTCGATCTCGCGCAGGTCGACGGGTATCTGGGGCACCGCCTGCGAGCCGTCGACGAGCGTGACCGCGCCGGCGGCCCGGGCGCGGCGGACGATCTCGGCCACCGGGTTGATCGTCCCCAGGACGTTGGAGATGTGGCCGACGCCTACGAGCTTCACGCGGCCTTCGCCGAGCACGGCGTCGAGCTCGTCGAGTGACAGCTCCGCCTCATCGGACACCGTCAGGTAGCGCAGGCGCGCGCCGGTGGCCTCGCACAGGAGCTGCCAGGGAACGATGTTGGAGTGGTGCTCCATCTCGGTGATGAGCACCTCGTCGCCCTCGCCCACCCGCTCGCGGGCCCAGGCGTAGGCCACCAGGTTGATCGCCTCGGTGGCGTTGCGGGTGAAGATCGAGCAGGCGGGGTCCCAGTTCACGAAGCCGGCGATCCGCTCACGGGCGGCCTCGAACGCGTCGGTCGCTTCGCGGGCCAGCTCGTAGACGCCGCGGTGGATGGGGGCGTAGGACTCCCGCTGGAAGCGGTCCATGGCACGGATCACCGGCTCGGCGCGCTGCGAGGTGGCCGCCGAGTCGAGGTAGGCCACGCGCCGGCCGCCGAACTCGCGCATGAGCACCGGGAAGTCGGTGCGCACGTCGACCAGGGGCTGCTCGGCGATCGCCGCCATCAGGACGCCTCGGCCCGCTCCCCGATGAACTCGCGCACCTGCTCCTCGGCGCCCTGCAGCTTCTCGGCCACCCGGCGGCGGACCAGGTCCTCGAGGCCCGGGTCCTCGAGCCGCTGGACGACCTCCTCGAAGTAGCCCTCGACCAGCACACGGACCGCCTCGGCGCGCGGAAGCCCGCGGGTCATCATGTAAAAGATCTGCTCCTGGTCGAGCTCGCCGACGGTGCCGCCGTGCGAGGCCTTGACGTTGTCGGTCTCCACGATCAGCGAGGGGATGGCGTCGCCCTTGGCCCGCGGCGAGAGCAGCATCTGGTGGGTCTGCAGGTAGGTGTCGGTCTCCTGCGCGCCCGGAAGGATGTGGATCAGGCCCTCGTACGAGGCCCGCGAGTCGCCCGTCAGCGCGCCCTTCCAGACGGTGTCTCCGGTCGTGTGGCCGTCCTCGTGCTTGTCGCTGGTGAACAGGTCGAGGTGCTCGTCGTGCTCGGTGAAGTACAGCCCGGAGTGACGCATGTCGGAGCCCTGCTCGGCGGTGATGATGTCGAGGGTCTGCTTGGTCAGCCGTCCGCCGAGGTGGATCGGTACCCACTTCACGCGCGCGTCGCGCCGGATCTCGACCCGGCGGGTGGAGATGTCGAAGATCTCGGCCGAGCCCCAGTCCTGGTAGTGGGCCAGGTTGACCTGCGCCCCCGGCAGCGCGTAGAGCTCGAAGGCCCCGGCGTGCAACGCCTGACCCTCGAAGTCGGGGGCCACGAAGTACTCGCGGATCCGGCACTCGGCCAGCTCGCCCACCACGGCCAGGGTGTGCGCGTACTGGGCGGTGCCCGGCTCGTCGATCAGCCAGACCACCTGGATCGGCTTCTCGATCTGCACGTTCTTCGGGACGTGCACGAACACGCCGCCGGTCCAGAAGGCCGCGGTGGCGGCGGCGAACTTGCCCTCGTCGTGGGGAAGACGCTTCGCGAAGTACTCCTCCACCAGGTCGGGGTGCTCCTCGACGGCCTGCTCGAGGGGCATCATCAGGATGCGCTCGTCGGCCACGTCGGAGTACACGACGCTGGCGCCGCGCTGAACGATCAGGCCGGCGTGCTCCTCGTCGCCGAGGTCCTGGCGGACGATCTCGGGCAGCTCGGTGACCGGCTCGTAGCGCCGTGGCTCGAGCTCGTCGAGGGCCAGCTTGCGGACGGTGGTGGTCCAAAAGCCCGAGCGCCGCCAGGTGGGCAGCGGCTCGGCCTCGAAGACCTCGAGGGCGGCCTTGCGCCGGCTTTCCACGAACTCAGCCGGCACTCGCCGCCACCTCCTCGCGCACGAACTCGTAGCCCTTCTCCTCGAGCTCGCCGGCCAACTCGGCTCCGCCCTCGCGGACGATCCGGCCGTCGATCATGATGTGCACGAAGTCCGGCTGCACGTAGCCGAGGATGCGGGTGTAGTGGGTGATGATCAGGAAGCCGCGCTCGGCGCCGCGCATCTCGTTCACGCCGTCGGCCACGATCCGCAGAGCGTCGATGTCGAGGCCGGAGTCGGTCTCGTCGAGCACCGCGAAGTCGGGCTGGAGCATGGCCAGCTGGAGGATCTCGGCGCGCTTCTTCTCGCCACCCGAGAAGCCCTCGTTCAGGTAGCGGCTGGTGAAGGCGCGGTCGATCCGCAGCAGCTCCATGTTGCGCCCCAGCAGCTGGCCGAACTCCTTGACCTTGATGGGCTCGTCGCGGCCGGCGTTCATGGCCATGCGAAGGAAGTTCGCTACCGAGACGCCCGGGATCGTGGCCGGGTACTGGAAGGCCATGAACAGACCTGCGCGCGCACGCTCGTCGGGGTCGGCCTCGGTCAGGTCCTCGCCGTTGAGCAGGATGCGGCCGTCGGTCACCTCGTAGACGGGGTTGCCCATCAGGGTGTTGGCCAGCGTGGACTTGCCCGAGCCGTTGGGGCCCATCAGCGCGTGGGTCTCGCCCTTCTTCACGACGAGATCGACGCCGTGGAGGATCTCCCGATCCTCCGTGCGGACGTGCAGGTTCTGAATCTCCAGGGTCATACGGTGGCCTTCTCCAAAGTCTTCTTCGGGGTGCGGGCGGGGCGTACCAGGTCGGCGAGCGTCATCTCATTCAGGGTGCGTACGATCGAGCCCTGCACCCGGGTCCAGAGCAGCTTGGTGGGGCAGGGGTCGTGGCCCGCCTCGTCCTCCCGGACGCAGACCAGGCCGCGCTCGGGGTCGGCGGTGATGCACTCGATGGGGGCGATGTCGCCCTCGAGCGCCGTCACGACCTCGGCCATGCTGATGTGCTCGGCGGGCCGGGCCAGCGTGTAGCCGCCGTGCGCTCCCCGGTGTGACTCGACCAGCTCGGCGCGGCGCAGCCGCTGCACGAGGTGCTCGAGATAGGCCAGGGGCAGGCCCTCGGCGTCGGCGATCGAGCCAAGCGAGATCGGGGCTTCTCCCTCGCGCCGGGCGAGATGCGCCATCACGCGCACGCCGTACTCAGCTTTGGTCGAGAACATCATGGGCTCAAATCCTACCTCCGGAGTAGGATAACGACCGGGCTCAGCTCTCCTTCTCGAGCAACCTGATGTCGTGCGCCAACCGCTCCGGCGTCGCCTCCGCACCGGGGAAGCCCACCCGCTGGTAGCCGCGAGCGTCGACGAGGGTGAAGCGGGCCTGGTGCTCCTGCGTGACGGACTGGGGCTGGATGGCAAACCCCTCCCACAGCGGTCGCAGCTCCGCCCTGGTCCCGAGCACGAAGTCGATCCGCCCCGTGGCCCGCTGCTCCGAGAGGAAGGCGCGGGCCCGCTCGGGCGTGTCCCGCGGCGGGTCGACGGCGATCGCCAGCGCCGGCACGTCATGGCCCAGCTGATCGAGCGCGCCCCGCAGCGTCTGGGCCTGAACGGGGCAGGTGTCCTCGCAGGTCGTGTAGAGGAATGTCACGATCACCGGCCGGCCGCGAAGGTCCCGCATGGAGACGTGCTCGCCGTCCTGATCGCGCAGGGCGAAGTCCGGCGCCTTGAGCCCCTCCGGGAGGACCGCGCCCTCGAAGCGGCTGCCGGAGCCGACCACCGCTGCATCGTCCTGGCGAGCGCGGGCCACCAGCACGACGGCGCCCAGGGCAAAAACGGCCAGCAGGAAGAGCGCGATCAGCACTCGCGCGTTCACGGGCTCGAGGCTAGTGAAGGGGGTCCCTGCAGTTCCGTCCCACTATGGGACGCTTCTGCATGGACCCCCCGCCTACAGGTCGAGCACCCAGCGCTCCAGGGTGATCTCGCGCCCCCAGCTCTCTCGCGGTCCCGCGCCCACGCGCCGGAAGCCGGCCTCGCTGTAGAGATGCGTGGCGGCTTCGAGCTCGCCCAGCGTCATGAGCTCGATCTGCTCGTACCCCGCGGACCGGGCGCGCTCGAGGCACAGCTCGACCAGCCGCCGGCCGAGCCCCGCGCCGCGGTGCTCCGGCCGCAGCACCAGCATGCCCAGGCGGGCCAACCCCTCTTCGCGCTCGTACAGGATCACGCAACCCACCCGCTCGCCGCCGGCCTCCACGATCCAGACGTCCTCGCGTGCCCTCGGCCAGCCCTGCTTGACCAGCGTGGCCAGGCTCTCGGCAATCGACGCCTCGATCCCGCCGAGGCCGTACTCCGCCGCGTATATCTCCCCGTGCAGGCGCACGATCTCACCGATGTCGCCGGGCCGTAGCCGTGTACGGATTTCGGCCCTCATTGCGCTAGTACAGCCGATTTCGCGACGGGCCGCCGGACCCGGCCATGCCGGGGGTCGAAGCGGCTTGACAGACCGCCGGGCAACCGCTAGAAGTCATGCTGTCCCTACAGGATGACGTCATGCTCAGTCGTCTCGCTCGAATCGATCGCCGCTCCCCGGTGCCCTTCTACTTCCAGCTGAGGCAGCTCATCACGCATGAGATCGCCAGCGGTCGCTGGCGGGCGGGCGAGCGCATCCCCTCCGAGCAGGAGTTCTGCGACCACTTCGGCGTCTCGCGGACGACGGTCCGCCAGGCCATGTCGGAGCTCGAGAACGGAGGGCTTCTGCTCAAGGAGAAAGGCCGCGGCACCTTCGTGGCCGAGCGACGCTCAAACTCCTGGTTTTTGCAGTCCTCACACGGCTTCCACGACGAGGCCACGCGGGCGGGCCGAACCGTGACCTCAGAAATACTCCGCCGCGAGGTCGAGGAACTGCCTCAGTGGGCGGGACACGCCCTTGATCTGTCGCCCCGCAGCATGGGCGTCACTCTCGAGCGGGTGCGTTACGTGGACGGCGTGCTCGTGATGTACGTGGTCAGCCACCTGCTGGAGGACCTGGCCGACCTGATCATGGCCACCGACCTGGAGCACGGTTCGCTTTACCGCGCGCTCCAGGAGAGGCGGGGTGTCGAGGTGGCCGGCGGTCGCCGTGTGGTGGAGGCGACGACAGCTCGCGACGAGTTGGCGCTCACGCTGGGGATCGATCCCGGTGCGGCGGTTCTGTTCGTGGAGGCCGTCTCGTGGAACTCCGAGCTGCGCCCGTTCGAGTGCTACCGGGCCTGGCATCGCTCGGACCGGACGACGATCGAGGTCCAGGTTGTGAGCGAGCGCCTCGTCCAGGAGGCCGGTCTCGAACCAATCGCCTCCAGGATCGCCGACCGGTGAAGGCCGTGGTCGTGACCGGGGCGACGAGCGGCATCGGCCGTGCTACGGCCGAGGCGCTCAGCCGTGCCGGGTGGTGGGTGATGGTGGCAGGCCGTGACGAAGGCCGCGCCCGCGCGACTGTTGAGGCGCTCGAGGGCCCCGGCGGCGCCCATACCGTGGCCGACCTGGCCCGCGATGACACCCCCGCTCGGTTGATCGAGGCGACTCTCGCCGAGGCCGGGCGCCTCGACGCTCTCGTCAACAACGCCGCGCTGTACACGCAGGGCACGACAGCCGACCTGGAGGACGAGGACCTCGACGCCCTGCTGGCCGTGAACCTGCGGGCTTCGGTCCGCCTCGCCGGCCTGGCGGTGCGTCACATGCGCTCTGCCGGAGGCGGCGTGATCATCAACGTGTCGAGTGAGGCCGGGCTGGTGGCCGTGCCGGGTCAGGTCGCCTACAACGTCACGAAGGCGGGCCTCATCATGCTGACTCGCTGCATCGCCGTCGACCATGCGGCTGACGGGATCAGGGCGGTCTCGATCTGCCCCGGGACCACCCGCACGCCGCTCGTCGAGGAGGCCATCCGGCGGGCGGCCGACCCCACGGCACACGAGGAGCGGCTCGCCTCGAGTCGACCGGCCCGAAGGCTCGGAACCCCGGAAGAGATCGCCGCCGCGGTGACGTTCGCGGCAAGCGAGGAGGCGTCCTTTATGACTGGGACGGAAATCGTGGTGGACGGTGGCTACACCGCCGCCTAGAGGAGGAGGGTCCTGATGTGGAAGAAAGGGTTGGGGCTGCTATGCGCCTTGACACTGTGCGCGCCGCTCGCGGCGGGCTGCGGCGGCGACGACGACTCCGATGAGGGAGGTGGGGGAGGCAGTGGCCGCTCCGAAGAGGAGATCGTGATCGGGTGGACGCCGCCGGACATCACCGGCGTGTTCAAGACCGCGACGGACTTCTTCGAGCGGGCCGCGGACGACGCCAACAAGAACGGCTTCAACGTGAAGGTGACCAGCCGCTCACCCGCGACGCACACGGCATTCGCGGACCAGTTGGCGATCATCGAGAACTTCATCTCGCAGCAGGTCGACGTGATCGCCGTCTCGCCGGCCGACACCGAGGCGGTAAAGCCCGCGATCAAGCAGGCCAACGAGGCCGGCATCCCCGTGATCATGGTCAACCTGCTCGAGCCTCAGGACGACATTGAGGTCGCCAGCTACATCGGCTTCGACAACTCCGAGGCGGCCTCGGTTTCCGCCTACTCGGTGCTCGATTACTTCGGCGGACCGGGAGTTCTAGGGGCGGGACCAAAGGTCGACGTCAAGCCCGACCAGTACCTCGACCTAGCGTGGTGGGAGAAGACCTATTCCGACGCGAACAAGGACGACATCAAGGCGTCCGGCACGGTGATCGAGGGAATCGCCGGGACGTTTTTCTCCCAGGAGCGCCTGGACGGCTTCGACGAGGTCATGAGCCAATACCCAGGGGTCGAGATTCTCGGCAAGCCGATCGCCGCGGACTGGAACCGCGAGAAGGGCGTCAAGGCCGCCGAGAACTTCCTGTCTCGCTACAGCCCGTCCGAGATGAACTTCATCTGGGCGGCCTCGAACGAGATGGGGCTGGGCGCCATCAACGCTGCGGAGCGCAAGGGCGTGCTCGACGACAGTGGCGGCGAGACCCCTCCGGCCAAGGGCAAGGTCGCGGTGTTCACGAACGACGTCACACCGGAGTCGACCGATGCGATCCGCGACGGAAAGCTGATCGCGGAGACGCACCACGGCTTCCCGGAGTGGGGCTGGTTCGGCACGGAGTTCGCAGTCAAGCTGGCCTGCGACCAGAAGGTCCCGCAGACCGAGGACATCCGTCCGCGGACGGTCTGGCAAGGAAACGCCGACCAGTTCTATCCCGAGCCGCAGCTTCCCGAGATCGACTGGAAGACGATCAAGGAGAGCTGTTAGACAGCCCGATGCCGCTGCTCGACGCTCAGTCCATCGAAAAGAGCTACCCGGGCGTCACGGCGCTCGCCGGGGTCGATCTGACGGTCGACCCCGGCGAGGTGCATGCCCTCCTCGGTGAGAACGGGGCGGGCAAATCGACTCTCATGAAGGTGATCGGGGGATCGGTGGTGCCCGATCGCGGTCGGCTGCTGCTCGACGGGAGCGAGGTGCCCTTCGGGGACGCCGAGGGCAGCCGCATGCGGGGCATCGGCATCGTCTATCAGGAGCTGAGCCTGGTTCCGCAGCGGTCTGTGGCCGAGAACGTGATGATGGGCCGCTGGCCGCGTGGACCACTGGGTTTGGTTAGTTGGAAACGGCTTCGCCCGGAGGCGCGTCGACACCTCGACCGCGTCGGGCTGGACGTAGACGAGGACCAGCCGGTCGGCGATCTGGGTATGGCCTCACGGCAGCAGGTGGAGTTGGCAAAGGCGCTGTCGAGCGAGGTCCGTGTGCTCCTTCTCGATGAGCCCACCTCGGCCCTATCGGTGCGGGAGGCAAGTCGCCTGTTCGACATCATCCGCGAGCTCAAATCGGCCGGAGTCGGCATTCTCTATGTCTCGCACCGGCTGACCGAGATCCTGGAGATCGCCGACCGGATCACCGTTCTGCGGGACGGTGAGCGCGTGGACACGGTAGGGGCCACGGGTGTGGAGGAGGGACAGCTCGCTCGGATGATGGTCGGGCGCGAGACCGACCTGGGCGGGACACCGGACGCGAGGCCTCGACTGGATGACGCGCCCGTCGCGCTGCGGGCGCGCGGCCTTGCGCGGGCGCCGCGTCTCAAGCCCATCGACCTGGAGCTGCGCGAGGGCGAGATCGTCGGCGTGTTCGGGCTGGTGGGGGCCGGCCGGACCCGCCTCGCACGCACGCTGTTCGGGCTCGAGCCGGCCACTGAGGGGGAGCTCGAGGTCGGGGGCGAGCCCGTGAAGGTCGACTCGCCCGTTGCCGCAATCGGGGCGGGCCTCGGCTACGTCGGGGAGGACCGAGCCGCGGGGCTCGTGCCCAGGATGTCGGTGGCCGCGAACATCACGCTCGCGTCGCTCACCGAGGTCGCGCGTGGGCCGGTCGTGAACTTCGGGGCCGAGCGTGAGCTCGCCGGCCGCTACGTCGACGAGCTGGCGATTCGGGCCGCCTCGATCGACCAGCCCGTGGAGAGCCTGTCGGGCGGCAACCAGCAGAAGGTCGTGCTCGCCCGCTGGACCTGCTCACGGGCGCGGGTGCTGATTCTCGACGACCCCACCCGCGGCATCGACGTGGGCGCCAAGGAGGAGGTCTTCCGCCTGGTCCGTGACCTGTCGGCGCGAGGGGTGGCGACTCTCTACCTGACGTCCGAGATACGGGAGGCGCGCAGGCTGGCCCACCGGGTGGTCGTGATGTCGGGCGGCCGAATCGTCAAGGACGTGCCGCCGGAGACGGCGGAGGACGAGATCATGGCCGCGGCGGGAGGGGCGGGCGGCAGGGATGTCTGACGCCGCCCCGAGCGCTCCCGCGCCGGCCGGAGCGACGCTGCGGACCCGCGCGGCCCGGGTGGCCGCGGTGGGCGGTGGCCGAGGCGGCGCGCTGATCATCCTGGTCGCGCTGGTGATCGGGTTCGCGATCGCGACTCCGGATTTCCTCACCAAGGACAACCTGCTCAACATCCTGCGCCAGTACTCGGTCCCGATGATCCTGGCCGTCGGTCAGACGATCGTGATCGTCTCGCGCGGCATCGACCTGTCAGTGGCCTCGACTTCGGCGCTGTCGGGATGCCTGATGGGCGTGGCGTTCGCTCACTGGGGCTGGCCTGAGCCGGCTGCGCTTGCGCTTGGCCTGGCAGCCGGGTTTGCGGTGGGAGCGTTCAACGGCTTCGTGATCACGAAGTGGCACGTGCCGGACTTCATCGCCACCCTCGGGACCTTTTCTGCGGTACGCGGCGTCGCACTTCTGATCACCGACGGCCTGCCCGTGCCGGACTTCGCGAAGGCGCAGGAGGGGCGCACGGTTCCCGAGTCCGTGACCAAGCTCGGTTCCGAGTCGGTGCTCGGACTGCCGCTGATCGCGGTTGTCGCCCTCGTCTGCGTGCTGGTCGGAGCGCTCATCCTCGGGCGCACGAGGTTGGGGCGCTCCGCCTATGCCATAGGCGGCAACCCGGAAGCCGCCCGCGTATCCGGCATCAGGGTCGAGCGCTCGAAGGTGTGGATCTACATCATCTCCGGCCTGTTCGCGGCGGTGGCCGGCTTCATGCTGACCGGGCGCCAGGGCAGCGCCAACGCGCTGATGGGCGAGGGAATGGAGCTGCAGTCGATCGCCGCCGTGGTGATCGGCGGCACGAACCTGTTCGGCGGCGAGGGGAAGGTGAGCGGCACCGTGATCGGGATCCTGGTGATCGCCGTGATCGGAAACGGGCTGCAGATCCTGGGCGTGGCGGAGTTCTGGCAGCGGGTTGTCAACGGCTTGATCATCATTGCCGTCGTGGCGCTCGACCAGTGGCGCCGCCGCCAGGCGAGGGTGGAGCGTGCGTGATGGAGGGGGCCGGGCCAGCGCCGTTCACCACCGTGCTCGACCTGACCGCCGGCGTGCTCGAGCCGGAACGCAAGCTGGTCGAGCGCCGGCTCGGCGACATGCAGGGCCTATACGCCGCACCGGTGCCCGAGGAGCGTCTTGACGAGCGCGTCTACATGATCTCGGAGATACCCGTCCCGATCAGCGAAGGGGGCCTACTGTCCTCCACGACCACGCTGGAGCCGGGCAGGGTCGAGCGTGAGTACCACATGACCAAGGGGCACTTCCACGCTCAGCTCGACCGGGCCGAGATCTACGTCACGCTGGCCGGGGAGGGGCGGCTCGTCATGGCCACGGAGCAGGGCGAGCCGGCCGTTGAGCCGATGCGACGCGGCACCGTCAACTACGTCCCGGGCGGCTGGGCTCACCGCTCGGTCAACGTCGGCGCCGCGCCGCTTGTTTTCTTTGCCGCCTTTCCCGCCGACGCGGGCTACGACTACAAGACGATCGAGGAGCAGGGCTTTCCGGTGCTGGTCGTCGAACGCGACGGCGCGCCGGAGGTCGTCCCCAACCCGCGCTACGCCGGATGACCGAGCTCCTCGTCGGTGTCGATCTCGGAACGACCGGCACCAAGGCAGCGCTCTACACGGCCGCCGGCGAGACGCTCGCCGAGGCAGGAGCGGAGACGCCGCTCCGCTGGCGCGGCCCCGGCGACGTGGATCAGGACCCGGAGGACTTCTATGCCGCCGCCACCGGGGCCATACGGGAGTGCGTCGCCCGCGCGGGGGTGGATCCGCCGCGGGTCGAGGCGGTCGGTGTGACGGGGCAGATGGCGGGGGTCCTGGGGATCGACGCCGACTGGCGTCCCTCGACCCCGTACGACTCGTGGCTCGACCTGCGCTGTACCCCGGACGTGGAGGCGCTCGACCGCGAGCTGGGCTCCCGGCTGGTCGAGCTCTCCGGCTGCCCGGCGATGGTCAACCACGGGCCGAAGATCCGCTGGTGGCGGCGGGAGCACCCCGACGCCTTCGCTGCCACCGCGAAGTTCCTTCCGCCGAGCGGCTATGTGGCCGGCAGGATCGCCGGCCTCGAGGCGGCCGACGCCTTCATCGATCGAACCTATCTGCACTTCACCGGGTTGGCCGATACGCCCTCGGGTCGCTGGTCCGACGAGCTGCTAGATGCGGTGGGCGTGCCCGCCCGCAAGCTGCCCCGGATCGTCGAGCCGGTCAACCAGGTGGGCACGGTGTCGGCTGCAGCGGCGGCCGACAGCGGGCTGGCGGAGGGCACCCCGGTCGCCGCAGGGCTCGGAGACACCGCGGCCGGCGTGCTGGGAGCGGGCGTAGTGGCGACCGGTCAGGTGCTGGACGTGGCCGGAACCGCAGCCGTGTTGTCTGCGAGCGGCACTGAGTTTGTTCCCGACCTCGAGCACCGCACGCTGATCGTGATGCGCGGGGCGTTGGAGGGGCAGTGGGTCTCGCTCGCCTACCTGTCGGCCGGGTCGCTGCTCGAATGGGTCGCCCAGACGCTCTGGGATCGACCCGACGCCTCGGCTCCCGACTTCGACGAGCTCACCGGTGTCGGGCGTGACGCTCCGCCAGGCTCGGACGGGCTCATCTTCGTCCCCCACGTGGACGGCCGGCTGCTGCCCAGCCAGCCGGAGATGCGGGGAGCCTGGGCGGGGCTGACTCGCCACCACCGCCGTTCCCACCTGGTTCGCTCGGTGCTGGAGGGAGTCGCCTACGAATACGCCATCTACCTGCGCATCTTGCGCGAGCTGCACCCCGAGATCGATCTGCACGAGGTGCGCGTGGTCGGAGGCGGCGCCCGCAGTCACAGCTGGAACGCGATCAAGGCCTCCGTGCTCGGCGTGCCCTACGCTCGGCTCGCGCGGGGCGAGTTCTCGTGCTGGGGCGCGGCCCTCGTGGCCGGCAAGGCGATCGGGCTCTTCGACGACCTGGCGACCGCGGCCGGCCGTGCCACGGAGGTGGAGCAGCGTTTCGCACCCGACCCGGCCGAGCACGAGGTGTACGTGCGCCAAGCCGCCGTCTATGCCCGGTTGCTGGACGCGCTCGGCCCGGCAGGCAGGGCACTCGTCTCGGAGGAGGCGCGGTGACCCGTCTGCGCGTGGCGATAGTGGGAAGCGGGAGGGCCGGCGCCGTGCACGCACTCAACCTGGCCGACTACGCCGCTCATGCCGAGGTCGTGGCGGTGGTGGACGAACGGGAGGACGCTGCCGCCGCGCTCCTCCGGCAGGTTGGCGGCGACGCCATGGCTATGCGCAACCTGGAGGATGCCCTCGAGCGCGCGACGCCCGATGCGGTCGTGATCGCCACTCCCACCTTCACGCACCGCGACCTTGCCGTCCTCGCGGCCGAGGCAGGCAAGCACGTGTTCTGCGAGAAGCCGATGGCGCTGACGGTCGAGGAGTGCGACGCGATGATCAGAGCGGCGCAGGCGGCGGACGTGGTCCTGCAGATCGGCTTCATGCGCCGCTTCCAGCCGGAGTTCGCCGAGGCGCGCAGGCGCATCGAGGCCGGCGGGGTCGGTGAGCCGATGGTGATCAAGTCACTCACCCGCGGCCCCGGCCTGCCGCCGCCCTGGGCCTGGGACCTCACCAGGTCGAACGGCATGCTCGCCGAGGTGAACAGCCACGACTTCGACTGCGTCCGCTGGCTCGCGGGCTCCGAGATCGAGCGTGTCTACGCCGAGACGGCCAACCACAAGGGCGCCGAGCGAGGCGTGGACGTGGACGACTTCTACGACAATGCGGTCGTCTCGCTGCGT
Source organism: uncultured Thermoleophilaceae bacterium (assembly GCA_963772945.1). Classification (GTDB taxonomy): domain Bacteria; phylum Actinomycetota; class Thermoleophilia; order Solirubrobacterales; family Thermoleophilaceae; genus JACVRW01. The sequence goes on from CAVYZJ010000005.1 coordinate 373,818, forward strand.
TTCGTCAGTGGCGCGATCGGCACCATCGACGGAACCTGTCCGGCCGACTACGGCTACGACGCGCGCGTGGAGGTCGTGTGCACGGAGGGGCTGCTTGTGATCGGCGACCTGCGCGGACAGGCGATAGTCGAGGCCCGCGACCGCGACGTCGGTACGGTAACCCCGCTTCATCGCACCTGGCCCGACCGTTTCGGCGAGGCCTACCGCGCCGAGCTGCGCGCCTTCGTGGATACCGCACTCGCCGGGGAAGCCCCCGCGGTGACCGGCGCCGACGGCCGCGCCGCGGTGGCTGCGGTGCGGGCCGCCAACCGGTCCTGGCAGGAAGGACGTCCGGTTCTCGTGGCCGAGGAGGCGGGCCGGTGAAGGCGCTCGTCTATCGCGGACCCGAGGACCTACGTGTCGAGGAGCGGCGCGATCCCGAGCCTGGGCCGGGCGAGGCGGTCCTGCGGGTGGGGGCGTGCGGAATCTGCGGCACCGACCTGCGCATCACGGCCGGCTCTCACCGGGCCTATCCGGACGGCACGGTTCGAGTGCCGGGTCACGAGATCGCCGGAACGCTGGAGGCCGTGGGCAGCAACGTCGAGCTGCAGGTCGGGGCCACCGCATTCGTAGCACCCAACGTGGGCTGTGGCGAGTGCCGGCCATGCCGTGCCGGCCGGTTGAACCTGTGCCGGAAGCCGGAGGCGCTCGGGATCACCCGAGACGGCGGTTTCGCCGAGCTCGTCCTGCTGGGCGCCGATGTCATCTCCCAGGGCAACGTGCTCCTCGTGGACGGCGAGAAGGACATGGCCGCGCTCGCGATCGTCGAACCGGTGGCCTGCGCGCTGCGCGGCTCAAAGGCGTGCGCCATCGCTGAGGGCGACGTCGTGGTGGTGACGGGTGCCGGGCCTGTGGGGCTCATGCACGTCCAGGTGGCCCGCACGCCGGGGCCCTCAGCGGTGATCGTGAGCGAGCCGAGCGACGCTCGCCGGCAGGAGGCCTTGCGCTTCGGCGCGGATGTCGCCGTGCAGCCGGAGGCCTTGGCCGGCGCGGTGGCCGAGTATTCCGACGGTCGCGGCGCCGATGTGGTGATCACGGCCGCACCATCCCCTGCCGCCCAGCAGCAGGCGCTCGAGCTGGGCGCCGCAGGGGCCCGCATCAACTTCTTCGGCGGGCTTCCCCGTGACCGCTCCCACGTGGAGCTCGACACGAACCTGATCCACTACCGAGAGCTGGTCGTGACTGGCACCACGGCCAATACCACCCAGGACTGCCGCGAGGCGCTCGAGCTGGTTCTCTCGGGGCAGGTCGACACCGCCGCGCTCGTGGGCCAGCGGCGACCGCTCGATGATGGCGCCGCGGCCTTCGAGGCGGCCCGTTCGGGCGACCTGCTCAAGGTGGTGATCGAGCCGTGACCCGGATCGAAACGGTGCTCGGCCCCCGGGACGGCGACGGGCTGCGGGTCGTGGACGCCCATGCCCATGTCTGGATCGCCGGGGCACCGCGCGGAAGCCCCGAGCTGGCCGACCAGTCCCTGGCGCTCCGCGAGCTCCGCGACCTGCGTGCTTTCGGCGGCCGTGCTCTGATCGACTGCCAACCCGGCGGCTGCGGCCGCGACGGCCGGGTGCTGCGACGCCTGATGAGAGACAGCGGCGTGGCGATCGTGGCTGTCACCGGCTTCCACATGCGCCGCCACTATCCGGGCGGCGGCGGGCCATGGGGCGATCCGGACGGCGCGGCCGCGCTCTTCCTGCGGGAGCTCCGCGAAGGGCTATGCGAGGAACCGACCGCGCGTGCCGGGGTGGTCAAGTGCGCCTGGACAGGCATGCCCGGGGTCGAGCGGGAGCTGCTCCGCAGTGCCCTCCACGCTGCTCGGACGGCGGGGGCGCCCCTGCTGGTGCACACCGAGCGCGGTCACGCGGTCGAGCAGCTCTGCGACCTGATCCAGGCCGCCGGACTGCCACCCGGACGGGTGCAGCTCTCGCATGTCGACAAGCGTCCAGACCACGGTCTCCACGCTGAGATGGCGCGCGCGGGCTTCGTGCTCGGCTACGACACCTTCCTGAGGCCCAGGTACGACCCCGAGAAGGGGGTCTGGCCTCTCCTGCGAGCGATGGTCGACGAGGACCTGTGGCGGAACGTCACATTGGGCACGGACCTGGTGGAGCACGCGGCCTGGCGGGTGGCGGGCGGGCCCGGGTTGCGGGCGCTGCCGCTCGGAGTGCTGGCGCGGCTTCGCCGCGAGGGGGTGGAGGGGGAGCCGCTCGACGCGTTCGCGGGCGGCAACGCCGTGCGGCTGTTGGGCGAGCACGCGGAGGTCGCGGCTTGAGGGGCCCCTCCGACGCCGTCGTTCTGGTGACCGCCCGCTCGTTCGGCCGCGCCCAGCCCGAGCTTCGGGAGGAGCTCGAAGCGGCGGTGAGCGAGGTGCGCTGGAACGACCTCGGACGTCCGCTCGATCCGGCCGAGTTGCGCGAGGCGGTGGTCGGGGTGGACGGCGTCATAGCCGGCGTCGACCAATTCGACGCGGGCGTGATCGCGACCGGGGGTCGGCTCCGGGTGATCGCCCGCTACGGCGTGGGCACCGACGGCGTCGACCTGGCGGCCGCCGCACGTCGCGGCATCGTGGTCACCAACACGCCCGGAGCCAATGCCGACGCCGTGGCCGAGCTGACCGTCGGGCTGATGCTCGCCCTGGCGCGCCATATCCCGCAGGGCGATCGTCTGATCCGCTCGGGGGAATACCGAATGCTGCCCGGGGTCCAGCTCGGCGGCCGTACCGTCGGGCTCCTGGGGATGGGCCGGACCGGCAGCGCGGTGGCGCGCCGGGCCGTGGCGCTGGGTTGCACGGTGATGGGGTTCGACCCGGCCCTGTCCGATCGGGAGTTGAGTCGGGCCGGAGCCACGCCCGCCGGGCAGGACGAGGTCGTGGCCGGGGCCGACTTCCTCAGCCTTCACCTGCCCGTGACGGCGGCTACGCGAGACATGGTCGACACCGGCTTCCTGGCGCGTATGAAACAGGGCGCGTTCCTGGTGAACACCGCCCGCGGCGACCTGGTCATCGAAGAAGATCTGGTGCAGGCGCTGGAGGACTCGCGCCTGGCCGGGGCTGCGCTCGACGCGCTGCGCGAGGAGCCGCCGAGGCGCGGCCACCCCCTGGTTGGGCGCGACGACGTGATCCTCACGCCACACGCCGGCGCGGACACCGAGGAGGCGCGCGCCGCGATGGGGCGGCTCGCCCTGGACGACCTGCTGGCCGTGCTGGAGGGGCGTCCGCCCGAAAACCCGGTCGAGGACTCGGCAAATGGCTGAGGCAGTGGCCCGGCTCGCCGCGGAGCGGCTCGTGGCAGTGCTGAGGGTCGACGACCTGAAGCACGTGGAGCCGGCTGTCGCCGCGCTCGCGGCCGGCGGGCTCGCTGCAGTTGAGCTGACCTTTACGACTCCGGGCGTGACGGCCGAGCTCGAACGGACGCGCGCCGCCCATCCGGAGCTCCTGCTCGGCGCCGGCACGATTCGAACGGCCGAGCACGCCCGTGCCGCGGCCGGCGCCGGCGCCGACTTCCTCGTGATGCCCCACCTCGATTCCCGTCTGCTCGGAGCGTGTCTCGAAACCGGGGTGCCGACCATCCCGGGAGTGCTGACGCCATCGGAGCTGGTGGCGGCCATGGACGCCGGAGCGGAGCTGTTCAAGCTGTTTCCCGCCGGGACGGTCGGTCCCGGTTACCTCAGATCGCTGTTTGGCCCCTTCCCGGGCGTCCGGATCGTGCCGACGGGCGGGATCGGCCTCGCCGACGTGCCGGTGTGGCTGGAGGCGGGCGCCCTCGCGGTCGGGGTCGGCGGCGAGCTGTGCTCGCGGGCTCTGATCGCTGCGGAACGCTTCGACGAGCTCACCCGTCGAGCGCGTGACTTCCAGGCGGCCGCCGCCTCGGGCGAGAGGACCGTCGTGTGACCGAGCGCCGCTTCACGTTCATCGGAGTGACCACCGGCAGCTCCTCGATCAACCGCATCTTCCCGCGCTGGCGCGACGCCCTCGGCCTGGGCGCGGACGTCGAGCTCACAGGCTGCGACATCGCGCTCGGCGCGCCGCCCGAGCGCTACCGGGAGGCCATCGAGGGCCTGCGCGGCGACCCGGCCAACCTTGGCGCGCTCGTGACCACCCACAAGATCGGCATCTATCAGGCGGCGAGCGACCTGTTCGATGCCGTTGACGAGCTGGCCGAGCTGTGCGGGGAGGTCTCGTGCATCGCGAAGCGCAACGGCGGTCTGCGCGGCTGGGCGAAGGATCCGATTGCGGCAGGTCGCTCACTCGAGCGGATGCTCGACCCGAACCACTTCAGCCGCGGCGGCGGAGAGGCCCTCTGCATGGGAGCGGGCGGTTCGGGCACGGCGATCGCGCTCTACCTTGCGGCTCGCCGGGCTGCCGACGATCGCCCCCGGCGGGTGGTTGTGACGGACCGCTCCGAGGAGCGCCTGGACCGCCTGCGGGCGACCCTGGACCGGATCGAGGTGCCGGTGGCACTCGAGACGGTGCCCGTGACCGGTCCGGAGCAGCACGACGGTCTGCTCACGCAACTGCCACCGCGCTCGCTCGTCGTGAACGCCACGGGGATGGGCAAGGATGTGCCCGGCTCTCCCCTCGGGACGCGCGCGCTGTTCCCGGAGGAGGCGGTCGCGTGGGAGCTCAACTACCGCGGCGAGCTCGAGTTCCTCCGCCAGGCTCGTGCCCAGGCCCCCGATCGGGGGCTCACGGTCGAGGACGGCTGGACGTACTTCATCCACGGCTGGACCTCGGTGATGGAAGAAGTCTTCGAGCTGTCCATCTCGGGGGACCAGCTGAAACTGCTCGCGCGCAACGCGGAGTTCGCGCGACCGGGAACCCAAGAGGAGCAGAGATGACAGGCGATCGAATGCGCTACGCGGTCCATGCCTACGCTTGGACCTCCAGCTGGAGCAACGAGGACCTCGCCATCGTTGACCGCGCGGCGGGGCTCGGGCTGGACACACTCGAGATCCCGTTGATGGAGCTCGACGCGGTGGATCCGCCGGCCATCCGCGAGCGCGCCGACCGTGCCGGGATCCGGCTGCTCACCTCGGTCGTATGCCCGGAGGACGCCGATCCCTCGAGCGAGGACGATGGGGTGCGCGAGCGTGGCCTGGACTTCTTGAAGAGATGCATCGACGCCACGGCGGACATGGGGGCCGACGTCTTCACCGGCGTGACCTACTCGGCTCTTGGGCGCCGGCTCGAGCGCCGTCCGGCGCGTGAGGACATGAGCCGGGCCGCTGAAGTGATGCGCGCCGCCGCGCGTTACGCCGCCGGCCGCGAGGTGAGGCTGGGGATCGAGCCCGTAAACCGCTACGAGTCGTTCCTCGTGAACACGGCCGCCCAGGCGCTCGAGCTGATGGAGCTGATCGGCGAGCCGAACGTCGGCATCCATCTGGACGCCTACCACATGAACATCGAAGAGAACGAGTTCCGAGCGCCTGTGGTTCTGGTCGCCGAGCATCTCCTGCACTTTCACCTCAGCGAAAGCCACCGCGGGATTCCCGGTCGCGGCACCGTGGACTGGGAGGCAATCATGAGCGCGCTCGGCGAAGCGGGCTACGCCGGCCACGTCGGCCTCGAGTCCTTCGCCGAGGTCTCCGACGCAATGCGTGGCGCAACCTGCATCTGGCGGGACCTCGCGCCCAGCAGCGACGAGCTCGTCAGTGAGGGCCTCGCCTTCCTGAAGGGACTGGAGCGCACAGCTGCGCCGGTGTAGTCGCTGCTACAGCTGGCCCCGCCGCGACGGCCGGCCGGGCCGCACAGCGGGCGCCTCCGGCAGCTCACTTCTCGAGGCGGAGCGAGCAGCAGCGGGCCAACCGTCAGGCACCCCGCAAACGGCTTCTTCGGGGGCCGCGAAGCTAGGTCGTGCCGGAGCCCGGGCCATGGTGCGACCGGGCGTGTCGAAAGGGGTGGTAGCGGGGTAATGCCTCAATCCGAGCGGTAACGTTTCCCAGGTCACGGCACCCGTTCCAGTCGCTACACTTTCTGAAGTATTGAATTCCGACCGGGTTTAGAGGTGTTCTGAGGGATGGCAAGCGGCGCGGAGCTGATCCGCAAGGTCAAGGAGCAGATCGAGGAGGTGGATCCGAAGGAGGTCCACGACCTCGCCCAGAACGGCAACGGAGCGGTGATCGTCGACGTCCGCGAGCAGCACGAGTTCGAGGAGTCGCACCTGCCGGGCGCCGTCCACGTCCCGCGCGGCCATCTGGAGTCCCGCATCGAGGGCGCCGCCCCCGACCGCTCCGACCGTGTGATCCTCTACTGCGCCTCGGGCAACCGCTCCGCCCTGGCGGCGCACACGCTCGGCGAGCTCCTCGGTTACGAGGACGTGGCCTCCATGCGCGGCGGCATCACTCTCTGGAAGGACCGCGGCTACGACGTCGAGGTGCCCAGGGCGTTGAGCGCCGAGCAGCGCGAGCGCTACTCCCGCCACGTGCTGATTCCAGAGATCGGCCTCGAGGGCCAGATGAAGTTGCTCGACGCCAAGGTGCTGCTGCTCGGCGCCGGCGGCCTGGGCTCGCCCGCCGCCCTCTATCTGGCCGCCGCCGGCGTGGGCACGCTCGGCATCGTTGACAACGACGTGGTCGACCTGTCCAACCTCCAGCGCCAGGTCGCGCACTCCAACGACCGCATCGGCATCCCCAAGGTCGACTCCGCCGAGATCGCCGTCCACGACATCAACCCGGACGTCAACGTCGAGAAGCACGAGGTGCGCCTCGACGCGTCCAACATCATGGAGATCATCGACGGCTACGACGTGGTCCTCGACGGTCTGGACAACTTCCCCACCCGCTACCTGCTGAACGACGCCAGCGTGCGCAAGCAGATCCCCGTGGTGTCGGCCTCGATCCTGGGCTTCGAGGGCCAGCTGTCGGTCTTCCATCCCTACGAGGGCCCCTGCTACCGCTGCCTGTACCCCACGCCGCCGCCCGCCGAGCTGGCTCCGTCCTGCGGCGCCGCCGGGGTGCTGGGCGTCCTGCCCGGCGTGATGGGGCTGCTGCAGTCGGTCGAGGTGATCAAGCTCGTCACGGGTGCCGGCGAGACCATGGCCGGCCGCCTGCTTCTCTACGACGCCCTCGGCACCACGTTCACGGAGCTCAAGGTCCGCCGCGACCCCGACTGCCCGATCTGCTCGCGCGACCCCGAGTCGATCTCCGACGAGGAGATGGGGGTCTTCCCCGACTACGAGGCATTCTGCGCGGGCGCGGGCTGAGCGCCCTGCGTTCGCAGGCGTCGCTCCCTGCTTCCTTGGCCTCCTCGGTTTTCGACCGCTCAGCTCCGCCCCCGGGGCGCTCTCCTCTCGGCTAGGCTGCCGCCCCCGTGAGCACCGTCAAGATTCCCCCCGTCCTGCGCAGCTCGGTCGGCGGCGCCAAGGAGGTCGACGCCGAGGGCGGCGACGTGGGCGAGGTGCTGCGCTCGCTCGCCTCTCAGCATCCGGCCACCGAGTCGCAGCTGTTCTCCGAGGACGGCGAGCTGAACCGCTACGTGAACGTCTACCTCAACGACGAGGACGTGCGGGTGCTCGATGGGCTCGGCACCGCGGTGGGCCAGGGCGACACGCTCGTGATCCTGCCGGCGATGGCCGGCGGTTGAGTCTCCGGCTGCGGCCGGCGGAGACCACGGACGCAGCCGCCGTCGCGGCCTTCTCGCAGGAGTCGGCGCGCGCGGGGTTCGCGGATCTGCTGCCGGCCGGTCACGGGTTTCCCGCGTGGCCGTACGAGCGCTTCCAGGCGCTGCTGGACGATCCCGAGGCGGTGATGCTGGTGGCCGAGGAGGAGGAGGTGTGCGGGTTCATCACCTTCGGGGCGAGCCGCGACGCCGATGCGTCCAAGGAGACCGGCGAGATCCGCGCCCTCTACGTCAGTCCGGTCGAGTGGCGGAGCGGCGTCGGCAGCGCGCTCGTGAAGCGCGCGCTCGAGGAGCTGCCGTCGATGGGCCACAGCGAGGCCACGGTCTGGTCGTTCGCGGCCAACGAGCGAGCGAACGCCTTCTACGAGAGCCACGGCTTCGTCCGCGACGGCGCCGAGAAGCGCGAGGAGGTCTGGGCCGACCTCCTGGAGGTGCGCTACCGGCGTTAGATTTGGCCGCCGTGGATCTGCGCCACCTCCACGAGGCCGAGCCCTTCACGACCCTGGACGGGTCCACCATCCGGGAGGTCGCCGGACCGGCCAGCGGGAACGCCGAGAACCAGAGTCTCGCCGAGGCCACGGTGCCCGCCGGCGGGCACACCGCCGAGCACTACCACCGCACCAGCGAGGAGATCTACTTCTTCACCCACGGAAGCGGGCGGATGCGTCTCGGTGATGGTGAGCGAGACGTAGGTCCGGGCGCGTGCGTCGTGATCCCGGCGGGCGCGCCTCACAAGCTCTGGAACACGGGGACCGAGCCGCTGCGGCTGCTCTGCTGCTGCGCGCCCGCGTATTCCCACGAGGACACGGTCATCACCGAGGACGGCGGTTAGGGCCCCTGCCCGCGCTGCTCCAGCTCCTCGGTCAGGTCCGACACCCGCCCACTGAGATCGTCGACCGAGCCTTCGGTGTCGGCCGCGGCATCCTGAATCGAGCTCAGCTGGCCCTGCAGCTGCCGCACGCGGCGATCCAGGCGGGCTACGTCGGACTCCTCCGCCCTGCGCCTGACCTCGCGCTCGAGGCGGGCGACGTCAGCCTCCTCGCCGGCGCGGCCGAGCACTGTCTCAAGCTCGGCCAGACGAGCGCGGAGCGTCCGCTCGAGCTGTGCGACCCGCTCCCGGTCGGCGGCCTGCTGCTCGGCCTCGTAGGCCTTGACGAGCGCGAACACCGCGACCGCGGTTCCCAGCAGCGAGAGGATCCCGATCACCACCAACCAGCGACGCACGGAGCGGAAGTCCTCGACCGTCAGCGCACCCGCCCATTGCGTTCGCCGCCTGCGACGCCCCGGCGGCTCGGGATCGGTGACGGGTTCGTCGCCCGGCGGCTCGGGGGGATACGACATCGCCATGGGTTGCGCACCTCTTGCCCACCGCGGCCCGGAGCTACACTTTCTGAAGTGTTTGAGGGGGGCCTCGACAACAAGCCGTGCGGGGGCAAGTACGGCGACCTCGTGCAGGCCATCGGCAACACGCCGCTGGTCGAGCTGAAGCGGCTCAGCCCGCACCCGGGCGTCCGCATCTACGTCAAGCTCGAGAGCTACAACCCGACCGGCTCGGTGAAGGACCGCGTGGCCCGCGCGATGATCGAGCGCGCCGAGGAGGAAGGGCTCATCCGCCCCGGCCAGACCATCCTCGAGCCGACCTCCGGGAACACCGGGATCTCACTCGCGATGATCTGCCGGCGCAAGGGCTATCCGCTCAAGGTCGTGATGCCGGACAACGTCACCCGCGAGCGCACGGAGCTGCTGCGCATGTACGGGGCGGAGATCCTGTACTCCCCGGGTGAGCAGGGCTCGAACGGAGCGGTGGCGCAGGCGCTCGAGCTTGCCGAGTCGGACCCTTCCTACTACCTGCCCTACCAGTACGGGAATCCGGCCAACCCCGAGGCGCACTACAACGGCACCGCCGTGGAGATCCTCGATGAGCTCGAGGAGGTGGCCGCCTTCGTGGGCGGGCTCGGCACCGGTGGCACGCTGATGGGCAACGCCCGGCGCCTCAAGGAGGAGAACCCGGACACCATCATCGTGGCCGCCGAGCCGCTTCAGGGCGAGCTGGTGCAGGGCCTGCGCTCACTCGAGGACGGCTACATCCCGCCGATCCTCGACCTATCGCTCCTCGATCGCAAGATCTTCGTGTCGAACCGCGACTCGGTGGTGTGGACCAAGCGCCTGCTCGAGGAGGAGGGCCTGTTCGTGGGCGTCTCCACCGGAGCGGTGGCCTCGATCTGCATTCGCGTGGCCGCCGAGCTCGACGAGGGCAACGTGGTCTTCGTGGCCCCCGACGACGGCTGGAAGTACCTCAGCTCCGGCGTCTACACGAAGACCGTGGAGCAGCTCGAGGACGAGGGCGTCCTCGAGACCGCCTCGTTCTGGTAGTCAGGACGTCGACGCGCTTTTCGTCGCGGTCGTGGCCTCGTCCTCGGGGTCGGGCTCCGGGTCGTAGTCCTCGTAGGGATCCGGGTCGCCCTGGATCGACTCCCTGAGCTCGCGCATCCCCCGGCCCACGGACCGGGCGGCCTCCGGCAGCTTCTTGGGTCCCAGCACGATCAGGGCGATCACGAGGATGACCATCAGCTCGAGCGGACCGGGGGCGGAGAAGAAGCCCATCGCCCCTTCAGGCTACACCCCGAGAAGCGGTGCGCCCAGCCATTCGCGGAGCTCGACCTCGTGCTGCGCCTCGCTGGCCATGATGGCCCCGAGCGGCTGGCGCAGGCCCGCGTCGCGCACGCCCGCAACGGCGCGCACGTAGGCGCTCAGCGCGCGCGCCTCCAGCCCCAGCGCGTAGCGGCCGAAGGCCTCCCCGCTGCGAAGGGCTCCGGCAAGCTTCGGATCGGGGCCGGGGGCCGGGGGGACCCGACGGCCTCGGACCGACAGGGCACGCCTCAGGCCAACCCGGTGCTCGCGTTCCTGATCACGCAGACGGGCTCCCGTCGACCTAGGCAGCAGGCCGCGCCGCAGCGCGGCCGCATAGGCGGCTTCCAGGCGCCCCTCCAACACGAGCAGCTCCTCCAGCACCGCGGCGTCGGACGCGGGCTGAGCACGGGCGGCCGCGGGCAGCGCCGCGACCGCGCCCAGGGCCACCAGGCCGCGGCGCGTGGGTCTCACAGAGTTCCCGTCACAAACGCCTCCGGGGCGGCGGGCTCCCCTCGCAGCACGTGCACGACGGCCAGGTGGGCGCCCTCGTCGGCGCCGATCTCCGCCAGCGCTCGCCGCAGCTCCGGATCGGAGAGCTTCGGCAGCGCCTGCAGGTAGGCACGCACCAGCCGCTCCTCCAGGTCCGCCGCGAAGCGCAGCGCGTCGCCGGGGGCGGCAAGCCGGGGAAACGAGCGGGCGTACTCATCGGGCGTGCGTGAGCGCGCGCTGGTGCCGCCCCGGGTGCGGATCAGCACCTCCAGCCGGCGCACGTGCCCTCGCTCCTGCCCGGCGATCCGGCGGGCGTAGCGGAGCGCCTCTCCGCGCACGAGCCCGGCGGCCATGTCGTACGCCGCCACCGCGGCGTGCTCCAGCACGAGCAGGGAGTTGAGCAGCCCGGTGCCCTCGCCCGGGCGGGCGCCCGGGGGCGGCTCGTCCTCGGATGCGCAAGCGGCCAGCAGGAGCCCCGCCGAGCCGCCGAGCGCGGTCCGTCTGGTCAGCGAGGCCATGAAAGGCCCACACTAATGTTCGGTTCGCATGCGGATCTCACAGGCGCTTTGGGACGAGCTCGTCGCGCACGCCGCCGAGGAGGCGCCGAACGAGTGCTGCGGCTACGTCAGCGGCCGGGACGGCACGGTCGACGAGGTCGTTCGGGCCGTCAACGAGCGCCACTCCCCCTACGGCTACGAGCTCGACCACCGCAGCCTGTTCCGCGTCAACGAGCTGGACGACGAGGGCTTCGACGTCGGCGTCTATCACTCCCATCCGCGCAGCCCGGCCGAGCCCTCTCAGACGGACATCAACCTGGCCAGCTATCCGCACTGGACCTACCTGATCGTGTCGCTGGAGAACGGCGACGCGCCCGTGGTGCGCGGCTGGCGGATCGCCGATGGCCGGGTGAAGGAGGAGCCGGTCCTCGTTGACGGGTGAATCGCTCCTGGCGTGTCCGGGCTGTGGCGCGGAGGCCCCGGGCTCCGACGCGTTCTGCAGGCACTGCGGCATGCCGCTCACACCCGCCGGCGCCGAGTCGCTCGACGAGCCGCTGAGCGACGCCCACGGCCGGGCCCGAAAGATCAACCCCATCTACACCGAGGGCCGGCTCGTCCGGGTGGCCGGCGGGCGCAACCAGGCCGAGGCCGAGCTGATCCAGGGCCTGCTGCTGGAGGAGGGCGTACCGAGCCTGCTGCGGCGCTCCGCGGGCTTCGACGTCCCCGACTTCCTCGCCGCCGGCCCACGTGACGTGCTCGTGCCGCAGGCCGGCCTGGAGGCGGCGAGGGATGTGCTCCTGCAGAGCGATCTCGCGCCCACCGAAGGCGCCGCGCCGCACCCCCGGCCGCTCGTTCTGATGGCCGCGGTGCTGCTCGGTGGAGCCGGTGTTGCGCTCGTGGCGTGGTTGCTCCAGTCGTCTCTCTGAGCGGTAGGCTCCGCGGCCCATGGACTTCGCGCCGTCAGACCGGGTGGCCGACCTGCTCGAGCGGGTGGGCGCGTTCACCGAAGAGCACGTCGACCCCGTCGAGTTGGAGGCCAGCGAGGCACTCGACAGGGAGGTCGGCCCGGGTGTCCCGTACCCGCAGATCATCGTCGACCTGCGCGAGCGGGCGAAGGCCGAAGGACTGTGGAACCTGTTCCTCCCCGACGAGCGCTACGGCCCCGGGCTCACGAACTGGGAGTACGGAATGTTGTGCGAGCTGATGGGGCGCAGCGCGGTCGCCCCGATGGTCTTCAACTGCTCGGCTCCGGACACCGGCAACATGGAGATCCTGGCCGAGCACGGCACGCCGGAGCAGGCCGAGAGCTGGCTCACGCCGCTGCTCGAGGGCGAGATCCGCTCGTGCTTCTCGATGACCGAGCCGGACAGCGCCGGCTCGGATCCGACCCGGCTGACCTCGTCGGCGGAGCTCGACGGCGACGAGTGGGTCATCAACGGCCACAAGTGGTTCACCTCGGGCTACAACGGCGCCGCGGTGGCGATCGCGATGGTGGTCACCGACCCCGACGCGCCCCCGCACAAGCGGGCCAGCATGATCCTCGTGCCCATCGACAACCCGGGCTTCGAGGGCGTCCGTCCGGTGCCGGTCATGGGCCACGACGAGGGCCCGGGCCACTGGGAGGTGCGCTACGAGGATTGCCGCGTGCCCGCCGCGAACCTGCTCGGTGAGCGGGGAGCGGGCTTTGCCATCGCCCAGGACCGGCTGGGGCCGGGCCGCATCCACCACTGCATGCGCGCCATCGGGTCCGCGGAGCGGGCCTTCGAGATGATGTGCCGCCGCGCGCACGACCGCGAGGCCTTCGGAGGCCCGCTGGCCGAGAAGCAGTTCGTGCAGGACTTCGTGGCCCAGTCACGCCTGGAGATCGACGCCGCCCGCCTGCTGGTCCTGCATGCGGCCTGGAAGATGGACACCGAGGGCAAGCGGGCCGCCCGCCAGCAGATCTCGATGATCAAGGTGGTGGCGGCCCAGATGCACCAGCGGGTGCTGGACCGCGCCATGCAGGTGCACGGCGCGCTCGGGATGTCCGATGACACTCCGCTTGCGGCCATGTGGCGGCAGGGGCGTTGGCTGCGAATCGCCGACGGCCCCGACGAGGTCCACAAGATGGTGATCGCGCTGCGCGAGCTGAACCGCTTCAAGCCCAGGGAGCCCGTAGAGGCGTGAAGACGGGCCTGTCCGACGAACAGAACGCGTTCGTCGAGGCCATCCGGGACTTCGCGGCGCGCGAGAGCTTCGAGGTGCCGGAGGAGGACGGCCACTCCGACGAGGCGGCCGCGCGCATGGGCGAGCTGGGCTGGTACGGGCTCCAGATACCCGAGGAGTACGGCGGCTCGGGCGGCAGCTTCCTCGACGCCACGCTGTTCCTGGAGGAGACCACCCGCGGCCGTATCCCGATCGGCGGCTACGGCGTCACGCTGATCGTTGTCGGGGCGCTGGGCCGCTTTGGCTCCGAGCAGCAGAAGGGCGATCTGTTCGGCCGCGTGGTCAAGGGCGGCACGCTGGCCATCGCCATGTCCGAGCCCGACGCCGGCTCCGACGTGGCCGCGCTCAAGACCAAGGCCCGCCGCGAGAACGGCGAGTGGGTGCTCGACGGCGCGAAGATGTGGTGCTCCTACGCGCACAAGGCGAGCCACACCCTGATCGTCTGCCGCACCGGCGAGGGCGAGCGCCACGAGGACATGTCGATGATCTTCGTCCCGCGCGAGGCCGAGGGTTTGACGGTGACCCCGATCAAGACCCTCGGTGGCGAGGAGACCAACGAGCTGCACCTGGACGGGGTGCGCGTGCCCGAGGACGCCCTGCTCGGCACCGAGGGAAGCGGCTGGACGCAGCTCATGGCGGGGCTGAACTACGAGCGCACGATCCTGGCCGCCACCTCGCTCGGGCTGGCTCAGCGGGCCTTCGACGACGCGCTCGCCTACGCCAAGGAGCGGCGCCAGTTCGGCCGCCCGGTCGGCTCGTTCCAGGCGATCTCCCACCGTTTCGCCGAGCTGGCCACCGAGCTCGCACAGGTGCGGCTGCTGGTGCGCTGGGTGGCGAGCCTCACCGACGAGGACCCGAGTCGCATGCTTCCCCAGGAGGCCTCCATGGCCAAGCTGGCTGCCACCGAGCTGGCCAAGCGCTGCGCCCTGGAGGGGGTCCAGATCGCCGGCGGCTACGGCTACGCGCTCGAGTACCCGATGGAGCGCAACCTCCGTGCCGCCGTGGTCACGACGATCTACGGCGGCACGTCGGAGATCCAGAAGAACATCATCGCGAAGACGCTGGGCCTGTAGCTAGCTCGCGCGCAGCGAATCCAGCTCCGCCCGCCAGTCGCGCTCCACGGCAGCGGTCTGGCGCCCGAAGGCCTCCGCCAGCAGCACGCGCGGCCCGCCGTCGAGCGGGCTGGTGGCCAGCTTCGCGGCGGCCCGCGCCCCCTCCTGGCGTTCCAGGAGAGCGAACACGGTGGCGCCCAGCAGCGTGGCGTCGGGCGCCGCGGGAGGGAAATCCGGGCGGCGGCCCTCCCGCAGCCGGCGCACGATGGCCGGCCGCAGATGTGGGGCCTGGCCCGCGAGCCAGGTGGCCGCGCCCTCGCACAGCCAGGCCCAGCGAACGTAGCTGCGGAAGTTCGCCACCGACATCGGCGGCGGCAGGGCCGGGTTGTTGGCCCCGATCACGAGATGCGAGTACTCGTGCTGGGGCGAGAGCAGCAGGGCCTCACGGGACCCCGGCACGCGCGAGGCCCGGTGCTCGAGTGCCTGGGGACCCAGCACGTGGATCTCGCCCTCGGTGAACCAGCCGGCGAAGTAGCGCCTGCTGGCGGGCGCGGCGACCAGCCGGGCGAGCGGCAGCCACGGGTGGGCGAGCGTGAGCGCCACCGAGCGGGGGTGGAGCACCACCGCCACCTCCTCCGGCACCCGCGCGAACAGGCCGAGCACCTCGCGCCGGAAGCGCTCGAGCTGATCCAGCACCCGGTTCGCCTCGTCGCTGCGCGAGGAGTCGTGGCGGGCCGAGAAGGCCGGAGAGTGGGACTCCACCCATGGCATGGGAGGGGCCGAACTCTGCCAGGGACCTCTCGAGCGCCGGTGCTCGTAGTGACTTCGGGTGAAGCGCGTGCAAGGCTCTGCGGCAGGCATGACCGGCGATGGGCGAACGGCGACGCTGCCGGCCGTCCCTGGCGTGAGAGCCGCGGCCGCCCGGCTCGCCCGGGGCCGCCTGCCAGGGCGGCGTCAGGAGCGGCGCTTGGTGGCCGAGGCACAGCGGGGCTCCTCCGACGCCTTCGAGGCGCTCTTCCGCCTGCACTGGACGGCCGCGTACCGGGCGGCGTGGCTCGTGGTGCGCGACAGCGCCGCGGCCGAGGACATAGCCCAGGAGTCGTTCCTCGCGGCGGTGCGCGCGCTGGACCGCTTCGACCGCCGGCGCCCGTTCGGCCCCTGGCTGCACCGGATCGTGGTCAACCGGGCGATCGACGCGGCGCGGGCGCACGCCTTGCGGCACGAGGTGCAGGCCAGCGCGGCCGCCGACGTGCCGGCCGCAGACCCACCGGCGGAAGGCCTCTCCGATGCGCTGACGCTCGCCCTCGCAGAGCTCGGCCCCGAGCAGCGTGCGGTGGTGGCGCTGCGCTACCTGCTCGAGTACACGCCGGGGGAGATCGCCGCGCTGCTCGAGCTGCCCCGCGGCACCGTCAACTCACGCTTGCGCCGCGCCCTCGATCGCCTTGGCGAGCTGCTCGAGGAGGAGGACACGAGGTGAGCCGGCGGCGCGAGGTGGAGACGCGGCTACGGCGACTGTCCGAGCGGCCGCTGCCCGGCGAGGGCGATGCGCGCGAACGCGGATGGGCCGTGATCTCTGCCGCCTACGCCGGGCGCCCCTCCACGACCTCTCGGCCGCGCGCGATGCGCCCGCTCGCCCTGGCCGCGGCCGCCGCCGCTGTCCTGGTGGCACTGGCCGTGGCACTGAGCCCGGCCGGCGCCCGCATGGGCAACTGGATCGAGCAGCGCTTCACCCCCGCGCCGGATATGGCCACGCCCGCGTTCGCGGAGCTGCCCGGCGGCAGGGTGCTCTTGGTGGGTCGCGACAAAGCCTGGGTCGCCCGCCAGGACGGCTCGTTGCAGGGTGTGGGCGCCTTCTCCGAAGCGGGATGGTCACCCCGGGGCAAGTTCGTGATCGGCGTGCGGGGCCGGCGGCTCGTGGCCGTGACTCCGACCGGAGACCTGCGTTGGACCGTCACGCGGCCGCGGCCGGTCCACCACCCTGCCTGGTCGGGAGGTGAAGGGTTCCGTGTCGCCTACCTGGAGGGGACGACCCTGCGCGCCGTGGTGGGAGACGGCACGGCCGACCGCCTCGTGCGGCGTGCGGCCGCGCCGGTCACTCCGGCATGGCGGCCGGGATCGGGCTGGGTGGTGAGCTACGCCGGCGCAGGCGGCCTGATCGAGACCGTGGACGTGGACTCCAGGCGCCGGCTCTGGGCGCGGCGGACCGGTGGTGAGCTCCGCGGGCTGGCCTGGACCCGCGACGGCCGGCGGCTGGTCGCGCTGTTCGCCGGCGGCGTGCGCGTCTACGACCGCCGTGGCCGGCCGCTGTTGAGCCGGCCCCTCGAGCGCGCCCGGACGCTCGCCCTCCATCCGAGCGGCCGCCGCGCGGCGGTAACGGTCGGCGGAAGAAGGGGCACCAGGGTGGTCGACGTGACGCTCGGGCGACGCGTGGCCTCGCGAAGCCTGTTCGACGGCTTCGGGCGGGTGGACGGCCTGGCCTGGTCACCCGACGGCCGCAGGCTGCTCCTGTCCTGGCGCGATGCCGACCAGTGGCTGCTGCTCGGGCCCCGGCGCCGGGTGCGGGCGCTGTCGCGGGTCAGCGACGAGGTGAGCGCCGGCGCGGGCTTCCCCCGCGTAGCCGGCTGGTGCTGCCCCTAGGCCAGGACCGGAACCGCGTCCGAGGCGATCGCCTCGATCTGCTCCGAGGCGCGCTCGAACTCGTCGTCCGAGAGCACCGGGGTGCCCTCGAAGGGCAAGTCGCGGTACAGCTCGATCCAGGAGCGGCAGCCGTGGTACTCCGGCCGCACCTTGACCGTCACCGGGCGGGGGATGCGGTACGTGCGCAGCACCATCACGTGGAGCGGGTGGCGCCGCTTCCAGTGCAGGCGCTTCTCCGCGTAGTCCGTGGTCCAGATGTAGTAGGGCGAGAGCGCGTCGATGGCGCGCGGGTCGGTGATCAGGTAGCTCGCCGACACCTCGGCCCAGGCCCGGATCCGCACCCGCTCCGGCTGCGGGATCCCGCCGTCCTGGATCAGCGCTTCGGCAGGCGGATCGTCCTCCGGCCACACGCCCTCCTCCAGGGCGCGAGCAAGCTCCGGATGGTGAGAGCGCCGGACCAGATCGTTGCGCTGGTGATCGAACGTGGGATAGAGGAAGAAGCGATCGTGCTCGATCTCGAAGAGCCGGTTCTCCTCACGGATCCCGCCCTTGCGCAGCGTCAGGAGCTGCTCGCCCTCGGCGAGGGCACGCACGGTCACAGCCCATTCCTTGAAAGCTTGAGGCATTGAAGAGGAACCCTCCATACCGCGTCCCGGACGGCTTGCAGTGGGTGAGACGCGGGGAACAAATTGTTGCGAAAGCGGGTCGGTGTTTCAAGGGAACTTGCGTCCCTATTTCACATCCGGCGTGCGACCGTTCAGCGCGCTGCCTTGACCACGGCCGCGTAGTCCTCCTCGCCGTGGCCATCACCGGCCGCTTGGGCGTACAGCGCCTCCGCGTCCCGGCCGAGGCTGAGGTCGACGCCGAGCGCCTCCGCCTCGGCGAGGCAGGCACGCACGTCCTTGAGCATGTGATCGAGCTTGAACAGCGGCTCGAAGTCGCCCTCGATCATCGGCTTCGCCTTGAGATCCAGCTGGGTGGATCCGCTCGCGCTGGCGGCCGCAACCTCGAGGAAACGGTCGCTGTCGATCCCCGCCCGCTCGACCATTCGCACGCCCTCGGCGATCGCGGCTGCATAGACCGCCCCGAGGGTGTTGGTCAGCACCTTGGCCATCTGGCCGTGGCCACGCGGCCCCACCAGCACGATCAGCTCCCCCATGGCCTCCAGCAGTGGCAGCCCGCGCTCGAAGTCGGAGCGCTCACCTCCGGCCATGATCGTGAGCGTGCCGTCCTCCGCCTTCGGTCGGGAGCCCGAAACCGGGGCCTCCAGCAGCGCCAGATCGCGCTGGTCCAGAGCCTCGCCCAGCTCGCGGGCGGCGGTGGGGGCGATCGTCGACATGTCGAGGCACAGCGAGCCTGGCTCGAGCGCCTCGGCCGCCCCCTGGTCGCCCAGCAGCACCGCCTCCACCTGCGGCGCGTCGACGACCATCGTGACGACGATGCCCGCCCCTTCGGCCGCCTCCCGGGGCGTGCCGGCGGCCTGGACGCCGTGCTCGGACGCGAAGCGCTCGGCCTTCCCCTCGGTGTGGGTCCACACCGACAGGTCGAAGCCCGCGCGAGCCAGGTTGGCCGCCATCGGCCCACCCATGGTTCCGAGCCCGCAGAAGGCGACCCGCTCAGCTTGTTCCATATCCACCACCTCCGGGAGTCTCGATTCGCAGCCGGTCACCGGAGCTGAGCTCGCCCGAATGCTTGGGCGGCAGCTCCTCGCCGTTCAGCAGGTTCCTACCAGGCTCGCCGGGCTCGCCGCCGTCCGCTCCGGGCGGGGGGTTGCGGCGGCGCTCGGTGATGAGCGAGTAGCGCATGTCGGCCAGCGCCTCCAGCTCGCGGACGACGCCGTCACCGCCGCGCTGCCGGCCGGCGCCGCCCGAGTCCCTGCGCAGCGCGTACTCGACCGCCCGCAGCGGGAACTCCAGCTCCAGGGCCTCGACGGGCGTGTTGAGCGTGTTGGACATCGCCACGTGCACCGCGCTGGGACCGTCGGCATCGTCGCAGGCGCCCTGGCCCCCGCCGATCGTCTCGTAGTAGGTGAAGTCGTCGTTGCCCAGCGTGACGTTGTTCATCGTTCCCTGGCCCAGCGCCCGGCCGAAGGCCTCCAGCACCAGGTCGGCCACCCGGGATGACGTCTCCACATTGCCCGCCGCCACCGCCGCCGGAGAGCGGGCGTTCAACAGGGAGCCCTCGGGCGCCGACACGGTCACCGGCCGGTAGGCGCCCGCGCAGGGCGGTACGTCCGGGTCGGTGAGCACGCGCAGCGCGAAGTAGCACGCGGACAGCGTGACCGCCAGCGGGCAGTTGAGGTTGCCCTCGTGCTGCTCGGCCGAGCCGGCGAAATCGAGCGTCACCGAATCGGCCTCCACCGTGGCCTCGAGCGTCAGCTCGAGGTCGCCGTCGGGAGCCTCGAGCACGTCGCGGGCCTCACGAACGCCGTCGTCGAGCTCCTCGATGCGCGCCCGGGTGCGCCGCTCCGCGTAGTCCAGGGTCTCCTGCATCGCCGCCTGGACGGTGTCGAGGCCGAAGCGGTCGATCAGGGCTGCCACACGGTCGCCTCCCGCTCGTCCGGCCGCCAGCTGCGCCCGCAGGTCGGCCTCGCGCTGGCGCGGGTTGCGCATCTGCCCGGCCAGGTCGTGGAGCACCTCGTCGGTCAGTCGAGTGGGCGGAATGACCACGCCCTCCTCCTCGAGCGTGCGCGAGTCGGCCGGCATGCTGCCCGGCTCCTCCGCCCCCACGTCGGCGTGGTGGGCGCGGCTGGCCGCGAACCCGACCAGGTCGTCGTCGAAGAAGAGCGGCGAGATGACCGTGATGTCGGGCAGGTGCGTGCCGCCCTGGTAGGGGTCGTTGAGGATCCAGGGCTCGCCGGGCCGCTGCTCCTCGTCGAGCACCGCCGCCACGGCCGAGGGCATCGCGCCGAGGTGGACCGGGATGTGCTCGGCCTGCATCACCATCTGACCCTCGGCGTCGAACAGCGCGGTCGAGGCGTCACGGCGCTCCTTGATGTTGGCCGAGTGCGCGGAGCGCACGAGCACCGCGCCCATCTCGTCACAGGCGGCGCGCAGAGCGCCGAGCATGACCTGCAAGGTGATCGGGTCGAGCCGGCTCATGATCGCCCTCCGCGCGCAGCCGGCCGAGCCGGCTGCTTGCGGCTTTCGTCCTTCTCCATCTCCACGGCGTCGCCGCCCGCCCGGACCTTCCAGCCCGGAGGCACCACCAGCGTGGAGCCGGGCAGCTCGAAGATCGCCGGGCCCTCGGCCTCGACCTCACCCTCGCCGAACACGGTGGCGTCGACCAGCTCGTCGCCGAAGCGGGACTTGCGGGTCCCGTGTTCACTCGCCTTCTCGGGTGTGCTGGGCTGCAGCTCGGCGCCGGGCTGCGCGGTGGCCACGCGCACGCTCACGAGCTCCAGCTCGGCCTCGGGATCCTCGTAGCCGTAGCGCTCCGCGTGCGCCTCGTCGAACGCCCGGCGCAGGTCGTCCGGGTCGGGCTCCGGTTCCCCGGGCACCGAGAGCTCGAAGGCCTGGCCGGCGTAGCGCAGGTCGTAGGTGGCCCGGAGCTCCGCGTCCGGGGCGTCCAGCTCGTCGCGGCCGCGCTCGGCGAGCCGCTCCACCACCTCCGCGACCTTCTCCCGCGTGAGGTCGTCACCTCCCAGCAGGACGCTCTCCACCAGGTCTCGCCGTCGCTCCGACACCACCAGGCCGAGCGCCGACAGGACGCCGCTCGCCACCGGCACCAGCACCCGCCGCATGCCCAACTCGTCCGCGATCCGGGCCGCGTGCAGCGGTCCCGCGCCCCCAAACGGCACCAACGCCAGGTCCCGGGGGTCGATTCCCCGCTCAACGGTCACCACCCGCACCGCCTGGGCCATCTCCACGCTCGCCACCCTCGCCACACCGGCGGCCGTCTCCTCGACCGACAGGTCCAGCTCGCCCGCCAGCTCGCCCAGCGCCTTCTCGGCGGCGTCGACGTCCAGCTCCACCCCGCCGGCGAGCGGCGAGCCGGCATCCAGGTAGCCCAGCAGCAGGTTGGCGTCGGTCACCGTCGGGCGTTCGCCGCCCTTGCCGTAGCAGGCGGGCCCGGGGTCGGCGCCCGCGGATTCGGGCCCCACGCGCAGGGCCCCCCCGCCGTCCCGCCAGGCGATCGACCCGCCGCCGGCGCCCACCGTGTGCACGTCGACCATCGGCAGGGCGAGGGCACGGCCCGCCACGGTCCGGCCCGTGCCCACGGCCGCCGAGCCGTCGAACGCCACCGAGACGTCGCACGAGGTCCCGCCCATGTCCAGTCCCACCACATCGCCCACCCCGGCCGCTTCCGCCGCCCGGGCCGCGCCCACCGCCCCGCCCGCCGGGCCGGAGAGAACGGTCCAGGAGCCGTGGCGGGCGGCGGTGGCGGCCGCCGCGGTGCCTCCGCTGGAGAGCATCACCTCGGGATCGGGCAGCCCCGCCTCACGCGTGCGCTCCGAAAGGCGCTCGAGGTAGCCGCGCAGCAGCGGCGACAGCGCGGCGTCCACGACCGTGGTGGCGCAGCGCTCGTACTCCCTGAACACGCCGGCCGTCTCGTGGGAGGTGGAGACGTGGACCCCGTCCAGCTCCTCTGCCACCAGCTCCGCGGCGCGCTGCTCGTGATCGGAATGCCGGAACGCCCACAGCAGGCAGATCGCGGCCGCCTCGATGTCCAGTCCGGCCAGTGCTTCGCGCAGCGCGTCCTCGTCGAGTTCCCGCAGCACGCCCTCCGGCCCGCAGCGCTCCGGCACCGCCACCCTCAGATCGGCCGGGACGAGCGGCGGCGGGTGGCCGGCGCAGAGGCGATAGAGCTCGGGCCGGGCCTGGCGGCCCAGCTCCTCCAGGTCGGTGAAGCCCTCGGTGGCCAGCAGGGCGGTGCGGGCCACTCGTCCCTCGAGCAGGGCGTTCGTGCCCACGGTCATGCCGTGCACGAAGCGCTCCACGTCCGAGCTGGAGGCCCCTGCGCCCTCCAGCGCCTCGTCCACCGCCCGCATCACGCCGTCGGACTGGTCCTCCGGCGTCGTGGGCGATTTGCCCGTCACGAGCCGGTCGGACGTCAGCAGCGCCGCGTCGGTGAAGGTGCCGCCGACGTCGACCCCCAGGATCACCCTGGGGAAGCTATGGGACGGAGGGTGCCGGCGCTCGCGCGGCTAAGCGGCCACCTCGATCAGCTCGTCGTCAAGGTGCTTGTGCGACGGGCAGTAGCGGCTGCCCGCCAGCGGAATCCGCTTGCACGCGCTCCCCTTGCGCGTGCTCGCGTGACAGCAGGCGGGGCTGCCGTCGAAGGTCACACCCTGACTGAGCTGGCTGTCCACGTACCCGACGGCGAGCGTCATATGGCGCTCGCAGGTGCGGTACACGCGCAGCTGCTCCGTCATCGGGAAGAAGCATCGAACGTCGTTGAACAGCGTGGCGACCGGGCGCGCGAAATAGTGCCGGTCGAGCGCGAGGCGCTCCACCGAGGTTTCGCAGGCACGTAGAAATCGCTGGCGGGCGAGGCCTACCTCCTCGCCCTTACATGGCACCACGTCGGATGCCAGCTCGCGGTATAGCGAGCGACTGAACTGATACATCGGGCCTCCCTCACCCATGAACTGCGGCGGCCTTGATACGTCCTCGATCCAACAACAGGTATGCCCCTGCCGCAAGGGATCTAGGTTAAGCACAGATTAAACCGACTGAGCGTTCAGTAAGTACGAAGTTAGTACCGGAACGCAGCCCTCGTGGGGGACAAACGCGAGGTCTGGGGCAGGCGGGTATTCACTGCATCGGACGCATCAGCCAGTCCATCCTCCGGCGGGCGTAAAGGAGCGGCTCGCCCCTCTCGATCCGGCCGCCCTCGAGGTCGCCGATCAGGACCGTGTGGTCGTAGAGCACGTAGTTCGCCACCCGGCGGCAGCGCAGGTAGGCGAGCGTTCCGGAGAGCTCGGGCACGCCGTCGTCCCAATGCCATTCGAGTCCCTCGAACTTGTCCTCGCGGGCCCGGTCGGCGAAGCGGTGGGCCAGTTCCACCTCGTCGCTCCGGAGCAGGTGGACACCGAACCGCTCGGACTCCTCGAGGGCGCCGTGGCAGCGCGATCCGTGCCAGACCGACACCAGCAGCGAGGGAGGGTGTGCGCTGAAGGAAGTGAGCGAGGTGGCGGCCAGACCGCATGCGCCGCCGTCGGCCCTGCGCGCGGTGATCACCGCCACGCCGGAGGCGAGGTGGGTCATCGACTCGCGGAACAGGTGGTGCAGCGTCGGTTCGGTACTCATTCCCAGCGCTCGAAGCGGGTGTTCTCGGCGCCGGTCACCAGAGTATGCAGCCCGTCGAGCGCGGGATCGAGGCCGGGCCGGTCGCTGCGCTGGTGTGCGCCTCGGCTCTCCTCCCGGGCCAGACAGGCCAGCGCAATCGAACGGGCGAGGGGCAGCGGCTCCTCCAGCAGCGCGCGCAGCCCGTCCGCGTCCCGGCGCAGGCCGGCATGGCGCCAGAGCGCGGCGCGGGTCTGGTCGCTGGGCAGGCTGGGGGGCGCCGGCCCGAGATCCACCGGGGCGAGTTCTGCGGCAGGCTCACGGCAGGCCGCCAGCGCGGCCCGCCGTCCGAACACGAAGCATTCGGCCAGCGAGTTCGAGGCGAGCCGGTTCGCGCCGTGCAGCCCGGTGCAGGCGCTCTCGCCCACCGCGTACAGAGCCCGCACCGAGGAGAGCCCGTCCAGGTCGCCCGCGACGCCGCCCATCGTGTAGTGCGCCGCCGGGGCCACCGGAACCGGCTCGCGCGCGGGGTCGATGCCCACCTCGTCGAGCGCCGCGGCGATGTTGGGAAAGCGGGCGAGGTCCACTCCCCGCATGTCCAGGCCCACCGCCCGCTCGCCGCTCTTCTCGAGCTCCGCTTCGATGGCCAGCGCCACCTCGTCGCGGGGCGACAGCTCGTCCACGAAGCGCTCACCCTGGGCGTTGAGGAGGATGGCTCCCTCGCCCCGCACCGCCTCGGTGATGAGAAACCCGTCACCCGGGCCGTCGTGGCGCAGGGCGGTCGGGTGGAACTGCATGAACTCGAGATCGGCGAGCTCGGCGCCGGCTCCGAGGGCCAGCGCCAGGCCGGCCCCCACCGCCCCGCGAGGGTTGGTGGTCCGCTCCCACAGCGCGGCCATCCCGCCGGTGGCGAGTATCACGGCACGGGCGGCCGCCACCTGCACGGGGTCGCCGCGGCGCGTGCGTGCGGTGAGTCCGGTGCAGCGCCCCTCCTCGACCGCCAGCCCGGTGGCCGCGAACGGCTCCAGCACGCGAATCCGATCGTGGGTGGCGGCCAGCGCCGAGAGGTCGCGGGTGATCCGGCGTCCGGTGGCGGCCCCACCCGCGTGCACGATCCGCCGCCTGGAGTGGCCGCCCTCGAGCCCGAGGGTCAGGCGCCCGTCACGGTCAGCGTCGAAGTGAACGCCCAGCTCCTGCAGGTGGCGGACGCGGCCGGGGGCCTCCTCGCACAGCACGCGGACGGCGCTCGGGCGCGCCAGCGCACGGCCCGCGGCCTCCGTGTCATCGCTGTGCCGCTCGGGCGAATCGTCCGCCGCCAGGGCCGCGGCGATGCCTCCCTGGGCCCAGAAGCTGGCGGTCTGAGCCAGCGGCGAGCGGCTGACCAGCGTGACGTGCACGCCCTCGGACGCGGCCACCAACGCCGCGTACAGGCCGGCGGCGCCGGCGCCTACCACTGCGACGTCGGTGCGAAGGGGCTCGGGCAGGGGCCGGTACGGTATCGGCGCGTATGCCCGTCTACCTTCATCACTCGTCGTCACTCGAGCACGACACCGGCTTCGGCCATCCGGAGCGGCCGGATCGCATTCGCGCCGTGGAGGCCGAGCTGGAGCGCCGCGACTGGCTCGGCTGGGAGCGCCGCCAGGCGCCCCGGGCCACGGAGGAGCAGCTGCTCGCGGTCCATCCGGCATCGCACGTCGCGGCCGTTCGGGCGCTCAGCTCGCGCGGCGGCGCGTTCGACCTCGACACGCCGCTGAGCGAGGGATCCTGGGAGGCGGCCCTGCACGGCGCCGGCGGCGCCTGCGCGCTGGCGGAGACCCTGCTCTCGGACGGGGAACGCACGGGCTTCTCGGCGCTGCGTCCCCCGGGTCACCACGCCGAGCCCACCCGGGGGATGGGCTTCTGCCTGTTCGGCAACGTCGCGGTCGCGTCCCGCCACGCGATCGACTCCCTCGGCGCGGAGCGCGTGTTCGTCCTCGACTGGGACGTGCACCACGGCAACGGCACCAACCGGATCTTCTACGACTCGCCCGAGGTGCTCTTCGCCAGCATTCACCAGTGGCCGTTCTATCCCGGCACCGGAAGGCTCGACGAGGTGGGGACGGGCGCGGGCGAGGGCTACTCGCTCAACCTGCCGGTGCCGGCGGGCAGCGGCGAGGACGTGTTCCTGTCCCTGCTCGAGCACGTGGCCGAGCCGGCCGCGCGGCAGTTTCGCCCCGACCTGATCCTGCTCTCGGCGGGCTTCGACGCCCACCGGGCGGACCCCGTCGGCGGCTGTAGCCTCGACACGTCCAGCTATGCGGAGCTGGGGCGCCGCGCCCGAGCGCTCGCCGACGATGTCGGTGCTCCCGTGGGTGCCGTGCTCGAGGGCGGCTACGACCTCGAGGCGCTGGCGGGCTCGGTGCCCGCGCTGATGGAGGGGCTGGAGCAGGGGGACCCGTCGGGGGACATCGGGCGCCACGCGCTGGCCGACGCGGCGGCGGAGCGGCTGGGCCGCTACTGGGAGCTCTGAGCCCGGGGCCGCAGCACCTGCTCGACCACGTCCTGGATGCCCTCCCGCCGGCGCTCCATGGGAAAGTGGCCGAGGATGCGCTCGCGGGCCCTGTGCGCCGCCTCGGGGCCCAGCTCCAGCGCGCGGCGCACGCCGGCCGCGACCTCCTCGGGGCGCTGTGAGCCGATCAGCACACCCGCGTCGCCCACCACCTCCGGCATCGCGGTGACGTTCACCACGACGGGCACGCAGCCGGCCAGCATGGCCTCGGCCACCGCGAGGCCGAAGCCCTCGTGCCGCGAGGCCTGCACGTAGACGGCCGCGGAGCGGTAGCGGGCATGCAGGTCGGCGTCGGAGAGCCACCCGATGAGCTCCACGTTGGACGTCGCCAACGCTCGCAGCCGGCCGACCGCGTCGTCGAGCCACTTCCCGGCGAGCACGAAGCGGACATCGGGCAGCTCGGCCGCCGCCTGTACGAAGGGAGCCTGGCCCTTCTGCACCAGGGTCGTGCGGTCGATCGCCCCCACGGTCAGGGCTTCCCGCCGCTTCTCACCCGGAGGCCGGCCGAACGGGTCCGGCACGCCGTGGTGCACCACGGTCACCCGGGAGGGCGGGATCGGGGTGTTGCGCTCGATCTCCGCCAGGCTGTACTCCGAGTTGGTGATCAGCCGCCCGGCGCGCCGCATGATCCAGCGGCTGGCCCAGCGCCGCAGGCCGCCGCGTTGGTGCCCGTAGGCGATGTCCGGCATGTTCGCGGTGTCGAAGCCCCCGATCACCATCACCGACGGCTTGCGCAGCAGCCAGGCCAGGGTGATCGGGAAGAACGTGTGCCAGGAGGCGAACCAGCCGAACACGAGGTCGGCCCGCACCACCCCGCGGACCAGCTTGAGGGGATGGGGGAGGCGACCGGGCTGATACAGGTCCTCGATCTCGTAGCGCTCGGCCAGGATCGCCCGGTCGATCTCCACGAAGCTCGCCTTTCGGCTGTAGGCGTAGAGGATGCGGGCGCGGGTCACGCGGCCACGGGCTCCCGCGCCTCCACGAACGCGGCGTGCCACTCGGAGAGCTCGAGCAGGCAGTAGAGGACCGACTTGTGGTCGGCCCGGCCACGGCGGTGCTCGTCCACCAGCCGGGCCACTGCGGCGGGCGCGATGAGGTCGGCCAGCGCCGACCCGGGCGCGTAGCGGGCCTGGACCTCTCGTCCGAGAGAGCGCCGGAGCCAGTCGTCGTACGGAGTGGCGAAGCCATGCTTGGGCCGGTCGGCCAGGCCGGGCGGCAGCAGCCGCTCCATAGCCATCCGGTGCAGCCGCTTGCCGGCGCGGGGGCGAACCCGGGCCCGGGCGGGAATGCGCTCGACGAAGTGCATCAGCTCCAGGTCCAGGAAGGGAACGCGCAGCTCCAGGCCCGCAGCCATCGAGGCCTTGTCGTTGCAGAGCAGGATCCCGTCGGGCAGGAACATGCGGGTGTCGAGGTAGAGCGCCTGCTCGAGCAGGTCGCGACCCTGGGTGTCCTCGAGAATGCCGCGGGCCGTGGCCAGGCGCTCGCTTTTTGCCTCGTCCCCGCGCCCGCCCAGCAGCGCCGTGCGCACCGGCTCGTCGGTGATCTCCACCAGCCGCAGGAGGCGCTCGGTGTCGCCTCGGCCGCCGAGCAGGTGGGCGGCACGGCGGGCCCGGGCGGCCCGCGGAAGCGCCCGGGCCAGCGAGGCCGCGGGCGAGGCGGCGGCCGCAGGGACCAGCCGGAGCGGGCTCATCAGCGCGGCGGCCTGGTGGCGGCCGTAGCCGCCGTGCGGCTCATCGGCGCCCTGGCCGGCCAGCACCACCTTCACCTGCCCGGCGGCGAAACGGGAGAGCTGCATCAGGGCGGGCGCGCTGGGAATGCCGCAGGGCTCCTCGAGCCTGGGCACGGCCCGGGCCAGCTCCGCCAGGAAGTCGGTCTCCGCCATCGCGGTGGCGTGGTGGTCGGTGCCGATCAGCCGTGCGCTTTCGGCCGCGTACCCGCGCTCGTCCAGCGTCGCGCCGTGGCCGGGGAAGCCGATGGTGAAGGTGGCGGGCGGCGCCGCCGAGCGCTCGGCCATCGCGGCCACCACGGCGGCCGAGTCGACACCGCCCGAGAGGAAGGCGCCGTAGGGGACGTCGGACATCATCTGGCGCTCCACCGCGTCAGCGAAGCGCTCGGCCAGCTGATCGGCCAGCTCGTCGTCGGCCAGGCCGCGAAACGGCGCTCCCGGGGCATCGCGCCAGCTCTCAATCCGCGGCGCCGCGTGCCCCTCGGCCACGAGCGTGGATGCGGCCGGCAGCTTGCTGATCCCCGCGAACAGGGTGCGCGGCGCGGGCACGAAGCGGCAGGCCAGGTAGTGGTCGAGCGCCACCCGGTCGAGGGCCGGCCGGATCTCCAGGGCGGAGAGCAGGGCGCTTACCTCGGAGGCCAGCGCCACGCGGCGGCCGTCGGTCCACCAGTAGAGCGGCTTCACGCCGAACTGGTCGCGGGCGGCAACCAGGCGTTCGCGGCGGGCGTCCCAGAGGGCGAACGCGAAGATCCCGTTGAGCCGCCGCACGCAATCGAGGCCGTACTCCTCGTAGGCGTGCACCACGGCCTCCGAGTCGGAGCCGGTGGCGAAGCGGTGGCCCGCGCTTTCGAGCGCCGCGCGGAGCTCGCGGTGGTTGTAGATCTCGCCGTTGACGATCGCAGTGACCTGGCCGTCCTCGGAGTCGAGTGGCTGGTCGCCGCCGGCCACGTCGATGATGGCCAGCCGGGTGTGGGCCAGCAGGGCCGGCCCGCAGCTCCTCACGGCCTCGCCGTCGGGTCCCCGGTGACGCAGCGCCGCGACCATCCGCCGGCCCTGGTCGGCCCCCGCCTCCCCGGTCGGGTCGAGGATCGCTCCGATCCCGCACATGGGCGCTGATCATGGCAGGGGGGCAAGTTGTGGGCCGAGTCACGATGTTGTCGCGGAGATGCGAGTCCCAGGAGCTGCCAGGCCGGGACGCGAGGACCCCGCCTGACGGTTTCTGGGGCCGCAGATTCGAGGGAACGTGGTGACGAGGTCCACTTGTCACAGACTTGTCACCTCCAGGTCTGGAGCCGTGCGCCGACCCGGCGGAGCATGCGCCTCACTCGCAATCCGAACCGAGGGAGGACGATCGATGTACCGCCTGATGGGACGTGTTCACACGGCGCTGTCGCGGCCGGGGAGCCAGGCCGGACAGGGCACCGTCGAGTACGTCGCGCTGATCCTGCTGGTGGCGCTGGTCATGGCCGGCGTGATCGCGGCGATGAAGGGCTTCAAGACCGACGAGGGCCAGGAGCTCGGCGACGTGCTCATCGGCAAGATCAAGGAGGCGGTGAGGAAGGTGCAGTTCTAGAGCGGGGGCGTCGTAGAGCCGGATCTGGCTCTATAGAGCGGAATCCCGCTGGAGAACCGCTCAGAACTGCCGGGGAAGGGGTGCCGACTGAGCGCAACTGCCGCGCACCCCCCGCGCCGAGTTACCGGCGGCCCGGGGCTGGCGCTGCCGCCGATCACGGTGGCGGTGGCGGCGTGAGCCGGGTCACCTGTACGTACCGGTTGCCCGGTTGGAGCGGCGTGTACTCGACCCGCTCCAACTCGCACTTGGCCTCGCGGCTGAGCGCGTCAGCAAGCGCCCATCGGGGCGGCCGGGTTGTCTGAACAACCCTCGCCCGTGGCGTATCCCTCGCTGTCGTGGCTGCCGTCGCCACCGTTGGCAAAGCTGTCCTGCTGAGCGGCGGTGTAGTCGCCCCCCGGCATAACCGTGGCACCACCCGGAGTCGTAGTCGGAACCGGGGCCGGGGCTGGAGCAACATCAGCCGCGTCGGCGGTACCGTTCTCGTAACCGGCCTTGCGGGCACGGGCCACGCGGCGCTTCGCGCGTCGCTTCATGGTCGCCTTAACCCGCTTGACGGCCGCAGCCTGCGCATGATCGCTACGGATGTCCTCGCCCCTTACGGCGGCGGCCACTGCGGCGTCCACTCGGGCCTCGGCTAGGGCGGGGGCAATCATCTTGCTCGTGTCTTCGGCGTCTGCGCTCATAGCGCCAAACACAGCACCGCCGCCAAGGACCAGCGCAGCCAGTCCTGTCATCGCGCACATCCTCATCGTTCGTTCCTTCCTTGCGGGGTGGGTCCAGCCCGGTCGGCTGGCGGCAGGGCGGGCTCGCGCCCGCACTCCCGTCAGACCGGCCGGTCGGCCAGCGTCAGCATCACCAGGCCGGTCAGGCAGGCCAGCAGCGTCGCGGTGATCATCGGGCTCCACCCCCTTCGCTGTTCAGTCGGCTTGCCTCGGCCGCCGTGGGGTGGAAACTGACTCGGCGGGCACCCTTGCCGCCCTGCTTGTCGTGGAAGTCCACCACGGCGTAGGGTCGGCCGGAGTCGGATCCGGCGGAGATGCTGACGCCGTAGCGCTTGAAGCGTGGGCCCTTCATAGCGTCCAGTTCGTGTACCGGTGCGGCTTCTGGCGGAGACCGCAGCGGCGGTGGCGGCCATCGCTGATGCAGTAGCGGCTGCTCACCACGCCTCGGATCCGCCCGTAGCCGTCGGGGCGGCGCATGTACAGACAGAATCGCGTTCGCGCCCGGTAGCCCTGGTTGTAGGTCATCACGCCACGCCCGCAGGCGGTCGGCCCGCCCCAGCTTCGCCAGCGCATGTTCTCAATCGGCGTGGACTGGGCGTGGCTCGCGTCGCCGTTGAACATGCAGCGCGTCGGCTTGACCTTGTAGGCCGCCTGCCAGGTGCCGCCCCAGCCACCCCAGCAGGCTACGTGCGTCGTGTAGCTCGCTTCGGCGGTGGCCGTGAGGGCAACCGTGGCGGCAATCACTGCGGCCACTCCCACTGCAATCAACTTCTTCATCAAGGTTCTCCCCGCCCGTTGTTGACGGTATGATAACAGCTTCTTGACGTATCGTCAACAAGCTCCCCGACTCGTCTATGAGCCAACGCCGAAGTACAGCCGGCTCGACCCCGGCCAGCGGCAGATCCTCGATGCGGCCAACGCGCTTGTCCCGAGCGGGACGCTTCGGCTGACAACTTGAGTTCAGGCAGGCTGGCGAGACCAGACCGGCGCTGCGCTACCACCCGCGCACGACGCTGCCTGGCGGACGTATCGCCGTGGCGGGGGGCAACGGCTACCGGCTTCGCTGCCCCCTGCTACGGGAAGACTGGAACATCACGGCCGGGCCTGGACGGCAGATCGGCCGCATCGCGTTCCGCCCCCGCAGCCGCGTCACCGACTACCTGAAGTACGTCCGCTTCGGCGACCGGGCCACGGGCGAACCACTGCTTTCGGGCGTGATGCTCGCGGCGAGCGTGGCGATTCTCGTCCACGCTGACCAGCCCGTCTTCGGCGGATTGTCATGAACCGATCGAGCCCTCCACCGGGAAGCTTCAGAAGTCCGACGTTCCCTGTGACATCGCCCGCTCAACATCCCGCCGCTCAAGGGCAGCCGGAAAGGGGTGGGGGGCAGGACCCCTGACGGAAGGCGCAGTTGGACAGGCGCCCCGCCCGCCGTGTGATCGGCCGCTGAAATAGCGGTCCGGCGGTGTCGGCTGCCGGGGCCCCTTCGCTTCGCGTGGGCCTTACGCGGTACTGGACGCAGTCCTGCGAGCGGCAGATACTGGTCGGGAGATGTCGCAGAAGAACGTGGAGATCGTTCGGCGCGTGTCGGACGCCTACAACCGCCGCGACGTGGGAGCGATGCTCGACGAACTCCACCCCGAGGTCGAGTGGCACCCCTGGTTGCAGCTTCAGCTCGGCGGGGAAGCCACGGTGTATCGGGGGCACCAAGGCGTCCGCAAGGGAATCCGGGAAGTTGAAGAAGCCTTCTCTGAGATCGAGGCGGAGCAAACAGAGATCCGGGACCTTGGCGAGCGAGTCGTCGCCATCGGTCACCTCCGCGGACGCGGCAATGAGAGCGGCGCAATAACCGAATCGGCAATCGCTTGGATCGTGGAGTTCAAGAGTGGCAAGGTGATTCGGGTCCGCGAGTATCTCGACCCCAAGAAAGCCCTCGAAGCCGCCGGGCTGCGAGAGTAGGCCGCACCCGCACGTTTCGTCCTACGAAAAGGCGAGACCGGGGCTCGGGCTAGGCTGGCGGCTCCATGGCGATGCGTGATGAGGACCGGGTCGTGGTCAGGCTGACCCTGGAAGACCGGCGCGACCTCGAAGGCTCCCGGGGGGCCGGTGGGTAGAGCGTCGTTCCTGCGGACGTTGCTGCGGCGAGCCGCCGCGGACGCGCAGGAAGGCGACCGTGACGACGCGCTCGCCTCGTTGGGGGTGCTGGCCGAGTACGACGTTCAGATCGGCCGGGTGCTGCGCCGGGTCGAGACCGCCGACACGCTCGCACGGCTGCGCCTGCTGGCGGGCGACTGACCGCGTCAGCCGCCGCCGTTCACCGAGGCAGCCACGAGCCGCGTGGCCTGCGCCTTCGCGCCGGGGTCGAAGCGTGCCTCCGCCGTCGGGCCGGTAGCTCTGAGGCGGCCCGGATGGCGATGGCGGCGAGGGCGATCCACACGTGCCGCAGCGCGACCCGTGCGTCCTCGTCGTCAAGTGACTGGCGGCAGTCCGTCAGCGCGTGCCAGCGAGCGTCGGCCTGCTGAAAACCGACCTGCCGGGCGCGGGCCTGGTCGACCGCGATCTGCAAGGCGGTGTCGCGCAGCGCCTGCTCGTGGGCCGCAGCTTGCGCGCGACCTTCCGTTTGCGCTCGTACCGCTTCTGCGCCCGCTGCCTGCGCTCGCGCCGGCACTCCGGCGAGGGGCGATGCTCGCGTTGCCGGAGGCCGGCCGTGCAGCCTGACGCCCCGGAGGGCCGATGCCGGCGGGAAGGGGTCCCTGCAGAAGCGTCCCACTATGGGACGGAACTTCAGGAACCCCTTGCTCAGGCCGGCCTCGCCCCACGGCAGCCGCCCGCCCCGCGGCGTGCCACCATTCGCGGCCGTGGCCCCGGCCGAGCGATCGCTACCCGTCGCCGTCTTCGACTCCGGAGTCGGTGGGCTGACGGTTCTGCACGAATGCCTCGTGTCGCTGCCCCATGAGGACTTCACCTATCTCGGAGACACCGCCCGCTTTCCCTACGGCGACCGCCCGGCCGAGGAGCTGCTCGAGTTCGCGCGAGAGCTCGCCGGCATCCTGCTCGCCCGCGGGGCGAAGCTGCTGGTGGTGGCCTGCAACTCGGCCACCGCCGCCGCGCTGCCCGCGCTGCGGGCAGAGCTCGAGGCCAGGGTGCCGGTGGTCGGGGTCGTGGAGCCGGAGTCGCGGCTGGCCGCGGCCGCCACCCGGAACGGCAGGGTCGGCCTGCTGGCCACTCCGGCCACCGTCGCGAGCGGCGCGTACGCCCGGGCGCTGGCCGACGCGGCCCCGGCGGCGGAGCTGCACGCCGTCGCCTCGGCGGAGCTCGCCCCTCTCATCCAGGCCGGAGGCGAGGTGGACGGGAGGGTCGTGGCCTGCGTGGAGGGGCTGTGTCGCCCGCTGCGAGACGCCGGGGTGGACACCGTGATCCTGGGTTGCACCCACTACCCGCTGATCCGCCCGGTCCTGCAGCGCGAGCTCGGCCGCGGCGTGACGATCGTCAGCTCGGGCGAGGCCATCGCGGCCGAGGTCGACAGGCGGCTCCTCGAGGCCGGGCTGGAGGCCGACGAGCGCCGCCGCGGGAGCTATCGCTTCCTGGCCAGCGGCGATCCGGACGAGTTCCGGCGGCTGGGCATCCGCTTCCTGCAGCTGCCGATCGATGGGGTGGAGCAGGTTCAGGTGCGAGCACTGGCGCGCCCCCGGTGGGCGGCGTGACTGACCCGCCGCGCGCTGACGGGCGCCGGCCCGGCGACCTGCGGGAGGTCCTGATCCAGCCGGGGTTCGTCCGAACCGCCACCGGCTCGGCGCTGATCGCAGCCGGCGGTACGCGCGTGATCTGCACGGCCACGGTGGAGGACGAGGTGCCGCGCTGGATGGCAGGGAAGGGGCGGGGCTGGGTCACGGCCGAGTACGGGATGCTGCCCGCGTCCACCGGGGAGCGAAAGCGGCGCGACGTTTCCAAGGGCCGGCCCGACGGGCGCTCGGTCGAGATCCAGCGGCTGATCGGCCGCGCCCTGCGCGGGATCGTCGACTTCAAGGCCCTCGGCGAGCGGACGGTGTGGATCGACTGCGACGTGCTGGAGGCCGACGGCGGAACCCGCTGCGCGGCGATCACCGGCGGCTACGTGGCGCTGGAGCTGGCGCTGGCGCGGGTGATGGAGGACGGCAAGCTGGACGCCCTTCCGCTGAACCAGTCGATAGCGGCGGTCTCCTGCGGGGTCGTCGACGGCCGCGCCCTGCTCGATCTCGACTACTCCGAGGACTCTCGCGCGGAGGTGGACGCCAACGTGGTGATGACCGGCGACGGTGGCCTGGTCGAGGTTCAGGCGACCGCCGAGCGCACCCCGCTCTCGCGCGCGTCCCTGGACGAGCTGCTGGCCTTGGCGGCCGCCGGGATCGAAGGCCTGCGCGCCGTCCAGGAGGCTGCGGTGGCGACCGCCGCTCGCTGAATGCCCGGCGCGCGGACGGGCCGCGTCCACAGGACCCCCGGCGGATGAGGAGCATCGTGCTCGCCAGCCGCAACGCCCACAAGCTGCGCGAGTTGGCTGAGCTCATGGCGCCCTACGTGCTCGAGCCGCTGCCCGAGGACGTCCTGCTCCCTCCGGAGACGGGCACGACCTTCGCCGACAACGCGCTGGTGAAGGCCCGCTCGGCCGCCGCGGCCACGAGGCTGCCCACCGTGGCCGACGACTCGGGTATCGAGGCCGCGGCCCTGGGCGGCGCTCCGGGCGTCTGGTCTGCCCGCTACGCGGGCGAGGACGCGACCGACCAGGAGAATCTGGCCAAGCTGCTCACCGAGGTGCCGGCGGACGGCGACCGCCGGGTGACGTACGTGTGCGCGCTCGCCTACGTGGAGCCTGGCGGGCGCCGGGAGCTCGTGCACGGTCGCTGCGAAGGGACACTCGCGCTCAGCCCCCGCGGCGAGGGCGGCTTCGGCTACGACCCCGCATTCCTGCCCGACGACGGCCCGGGCGGGCGGACGATGGCCGAGCTGAGCCCGGAGGAGAAGGACCGGATCAGCCACCGCGGTCGCGCGGCGCGCGCGCTCGTGCAACGGCTGCTCGGGGCGGAGGACGAGCTCCGGCTGGGCGGGGGATGGCGCCGGCGGCGTCGCGGAGGCGCCGGCTCGCGATGAACGCTCCCCGGCTGCGGCGGGACCGGTTCACCGGAGCGGCCGCGGCCACCGCCAGCGCGGTGGGACCGGCCGCTCAGACGCCTCGCAAGGAGCGGGCGGCTGCCGTTTCGATCGTCTCCAACGCTCTGTTGATCGCATTGAAGGTGGCCGCCGGCCTGGCCACCGGCTCGATCGCGATACTCACCGAGGCGGCCCACTCCGCCATCGACCTGGTGGCCTCGATCATCGCCTTCTTCTCGGTGCGGAAGGCCGACCAGCCCGCCGACGAAGACCATCCCTACGGGCACCAGAAGGTCGAGAACCTCGCCGCCGCGATCGAGGGCATGCTCATCCTGGTCGGGGCCGGGGTGATCGTCTACGAGTCGGTGCGCCGGCTGTCCGAGGGGGCGGAGGTCCACTCCCTCGGAATCGGCATCGCCGTGGTGGGCTTCTCGGCGCTGGCCAACCTCGGGGTGTCCAGCTACCTGTACCGGCAGGCACGGCTCACCGACTCGCCTGCGCTCGAGGGAGACGCCGCCCACCTGCGAACGGACGCGGCCACCTCGTTCGGGGTGCTCATCGGCCTGGTGCTCGTGGAGCTCACGGGCGTCGTCGCGCTCGACGCGATCACCGCCCTCGTGGTCGCGGTGGCCATCGTGGTGGCGGGGGTGCGGATCATCAGCCGCTCGAGCCGGGTCCTGGTGGACGAGGCGCTGCCGGCCGACGAACTTGACGCCGTGCGCGAGGCGATCGGGGGGCATGGGGCCGCCGAGATCGTGGGCTTCCACAAGCTGCGCGCGCGCCGCGCCGGAAGCCGGCGCTACGTCGACCTGCACGTCCAGTTCCGCGAGGGCACCTCGCTGCAGCGGGCACACGAGATCTCGCACGAGTTGCAGCGGGCCATCGGCGAGCGCGTGCGGGGCGCCGACGTGCTCATCCACCTGGAGCCGCAGGAGGCGGCGGACCCGCCTCCGGATGAGGTCCTTTAGAGCAGGTTGACCGCGGCCGCCGCCCCCACGGCGAGGAGCACGCCCGAGTACCCGATGTAGCCGTTGATGAGCAGCAGGACGGCGGCGACCAGGCAGATCGCCAGGGTTACGAGCCATGAGATTCGGGACAGGGGCACGCCGGTATTGTGACCGGGATGGCAGGGACCCTGACTCCCGCGCGGACCGGGGACCGCCTCTGCGAGCTCTCGTCGGACGCTCGCGCCGCCGTCCTGCTGGACGCGGCCGGGGCGCTCGCGGGCGCCAGCGAGCCGGAGTCGGGCCGCGCCCGGGCGCTGTCGGACCTGGCGCGGGAGCTGTTCGAGACCGTCGACCGCGCGACCCGGGACTGGGAGGCCGAGCCCGCCGAGCAGGTGGAGGTCCAGGTGACCGGAGGCGCGGTGTTCGCTTCGCGTACGCCGCGCTGGACGCTGGCGGTGGTGGCCCGGCGGGGTGCGCTGTCGTCGCTGATGCTCTACGACCTCCGGGCTGTCCTGGGCGAGCTGGAGGGCGGGCCGCCGATCCGCCGGGCGACGGCGGCCGACGCCGGAGAGCACGGCCCGGTCACCGAGGAGGAGGCGGCCGGCGATCTGCCGATCCCCGAGCTGGGGCGGGACGCCGAGGACGGCGAGCGACGGTGAAGGAGCGGCGCAAGGGGCCGATCGGCCGCGCCGCCGACCTGGCCGAAGGCGTGGCCGCGGCGGTGCGGCGCATGCAGCGCGAGCGGGAGCCGCGCGTGCTCGTCTACGACCACAGCGGCTACGCCCGCCTGATCCAACCGGACGCGCGCGGGCACGACCGGATGCGCGAGATAGCCGAGGACATGGTTCGGCTCACCGCGGGCGACGACGGCGCCTCGGCCCGGCCGCGCCGTCCGGCTGAGCCCGAGAGCGAGCAGCCATGACCCTCGTCGAGCCCGGGCTGGCCGCGAAGGTGCTCGAGCATTCGCTACGGCGTGGCGGCGACCTGGCCGAGCTCTACGTGGAGGCGCGCGAAGGCTTCACGCTCGCCCTCGACGACGGTCGCGTCGAGCGCCCGCAGGGCGGCCGCGAGCGCGGCGCGTGCGTCCGTGTGATCCGGGGCGAGGCCACCTACTACGGGTATGTCGACGGCCTGGCGGAGGAGGATCTGCTCCGGGTGGCCGACTCGGTGGCCCAGGCGGTGCGCAGCGAGCAAAGGGCGCCGGGCGGCCTGTCGGCGACCGAGGCGGCCCGGGAGCACCCGGTTCGCGTGCGACCGGAGGAGGTCGCCGCCGAACGCAAGGCCGAGATGCTGCGCGTCTGCGAGCAACGGGCCCGGGGGACCGGCTCCGAGGTGGCTCAGGCGCGCATGGGTTACGGCGAGTCGCGGCGCCGGGTCGAGGTCTACAACTCCACCGGCCGGGCTGCCTCCGACGACCGGACCCGCGTACGGCTGAGCGCGCAGGTCGTGGCCCGCCGTGACGGGCGGGTGGAGACCGGGACCGACACCCGCGGAGGCCATGCGGGCTGGGAGCTGATCGAGGACGATCCCGGCGAGGTGGCCGAGCGCGCCGCCCGCCGCGCCCTCACCCTGCTCGACGCGGTGGACGCGCCCACCGGGCGCCTGCCGGTGGTGGTGGGCAACGGCTTCGGCGGCGTGCTGCTGCACGAAGCGGTGGGCCACGGCCTCGAGGCGGATGCGGTCCAGAAGCGCGCCAGTGTGTACGCCGGCAAGCTGGGGGAGCAGGTGGCGCCGGCCTTCGTCACCGCCTACGACGACGGCAGCCGCGAGGGCGACTGGGGCAGCGACGGCATCGACGACGAGGGCACGCCCACCCGGCGCACGACGATCATCGAAGACGGACGTCTCGTCTCCTACCTGTACGACCTGCTGCGCGCCGGCCGGGAGGGGGTGGACTCGACCGGCAACGGGCGCCGGGAGTCCTTCCGCCACGTTCCCGTGCCCCGGATGACCAACACCTTTTTCGCCCCCGGAACGGCCACGCCCGAGGAGCTGATCGCGGGCGTCGGGCGCGGGCTCTACGCCGTCTCCTTCGGCGGTGGTCAGGTGGAGCCGGCCACCGGCGACTTCGTGTTCGGGGTCTCCGAGGGCTACCTGATCGAGAACGGAGAGGTGACCGCCCCCGTGCGCGGGGCGACGCTTGTGGGCAACGGCCTGGAGGCGCTCTCCGCGATCGACGGGGTGGCCGGCGACCTCGAGATCGCCACCGGCTATTGCGGCAAGGCCGGCCAGTCCGTGCCGGCCGGGGTGGGACAGCCGCACGTGCGCATCCGAGAGCTCACCGTGGGCGGCACCGGATGACGCTTGAGGACGTCGCCGGCAGGGCGGTCGAGGAGACGCTGGAGGCCGGCGCCACCGACGCCGAGGCCTGGGCGGAGGAGAGCACGAGCCGCAGGGTGCGCGTGTACGAGGGCGGGGTGGAGAGCCTGAGCGACGCCGGCGGACGCGGTGTCGGCGTCCGCGCCTTCGTCGGCGGTCGCACCGGCTACGCCTACGGCACCGACCTGTCCGCCGCCGGCGTGGCCGATCTGGGTCGCTCGGCGCGGGAGGCCGCCGAGGTGGCCGACGAGGACGAGTACGCCGGCCTGCCCGACGAGTTCGGCGCGACTCCTGTCGAGGGCCTCGCCTCGTCCCGGCTGGCGGAGTGGTCGACCGAGCAGAAGGTCGAGCTGGCGCTCGAGGTGGAGCGGGCCGCTCGGGCGATCGAGGGGGTGACCCAGGTGGAGAACGCGGTCTACTCCGACGCCGAGGGGTCGGTGGCGCTCGCGAACTCGCGGGGCTTCGCCGCCGGGTACGCGGCCACGCAGGCCTGGGCCTATGCGTCGGCCTTCGCCGGCGAGGGCTCGGACCTGATGACCGGGCTCGGGGTGGGCCTCGGACGCGACCCCGGCGCCCTCGACCCGGAGGCCATCGGGCGGGAGGCTGCCGAGAGGGCGCTGGCGCTCGTCGGAGCCCGCAGGCCGCGGAGCCGCCGCTGCCCGGTGCTGCTGGACGCGATCGTCGCCGCCTCTTTCATCGGGTTCATCGGCTCCATGCTCTCCGCCGAGGCCGTGCAGCGCGGCCGCTCGCTCTTCGCCGGCCGCGAGGGCGACGAGGTGGCCGACCCGGCGCTGCGTATCGCCGACGACGCCACCGATCCGCAGGGCCCGGCCAGCGCGCCCTTCGACGGCGAGGGCACCGCCAGCCGGCCGACCACGCTGCTCGAGGACGGCCGGCTGAAGAGCTTCCTGTTCGATACCCGAACCGCCCGGCAGGCGGGACGGGCCAGCACCGGCAACGCGACCCGCCGGTCCTACCGCGCCGCACCGTCGGTGGGGGCCAGCAACCTGGTGGTCGAGCCCGGCTCCGACGACCTCGACGGGTTGGCTCGCGCCGCGGGCGACGGGCTCTATGTGACCGATGTCGCGGGGCTGCACTCGGGGGTCAACCCGGTCGCCGGCACGTTCTCCGTGGGCGCGGCCGGGCGGCTGATCGAGGGAGGACGGCTCGGGGCACCGGTTCGGGAATTGACCATCGCCGGGGACCTGGTCTCGATGCTGAAATCGGTGCGCGCGGTGGGCTCCGAGGCGCGCTGGGTGCCGTTCGCCGGCAGCGTCAAAGCGCCCCCGCTGCTGCTCGCCGAGATGTCGGTTTCGGGCGACTGAGACCCGAAAGCACCGGAACGAGCGCGTTCTTTTGGCTCTGCAAGCGGGTTTCCCGCGCCGTCGTCCGAATGCGTTGTTACGTTCCGGCCGGATACTGCCCCCGGGAAGGTCCTTCGGCTAGGAGGAGATCGTGACCAAGCAGGAATTCGTGGAGCAGGTGGCGCAGGAGTCAGGCCTAGGTAAGGGCGACGCCGAGAAGGCGGTCAACGCCGTACTGGAGACGATCGAGGAGGTCCTGTCCCGCGGTGGCGAGGTGAGCTTCACCGGGTTCGGGAAGTTCTCGGTGGCCGATCGCGGAGCGCGCCAGGGCGTGAACCCGCAAACCGGCGAGAAGATCCAGATCGCGGCCACGAGGGTGCCTCGCTTCAGCGCGGGATCCGCGTTGAAATCGTCCGTCAAGGGCTAGCCAAGCGCCGCGGTCCTTGACCGGGGGCGCGCGGCCACACTTCGCCGACCGGCTGGCGGCGCTCGTCGAGGAGCGCCGCAGTCGCGTCGTCCTAGGGCTCGATCCCGACCCCGCCGTCCTCTGGCCGGCCGCGCTTGAGCGGCTTCGCGGCGCCGGGGAGGGCTCGCACTTCGCGCGGATCCACACCGCCGAGGCGGTGGCCGAGCATTGCCGGGCCGCGATCGTGGCGGCGGGGCCCGCGTGCGTGGCGGTGAAGCTTCAGCTGGCCTGCTTCGAGCGCCTGGGCGCCGCCGGCTGGGAGGCGCTCGAGCGA
The DNA here is from genome assembly GCA_963772945.1 of uncultured Thermoleophilaceae bacterium. Classification (GTDB taxonomy): domain Bacteria; phylum Actinomycetota; class Thermoleophilia; order Solirubrobacterales; family Thermoleophilaceae; genus JACVRW01. Next base: position 414,210 of record CAVYZJ010000005.1, read on the forward strand.
GCGGTTGCTGTGGCCCGCGACCACGGCCTGCTGGTTATGGCCGACGGGAAGCGGGGCGATGTTCCCGTCACCGCGCGGGCCTACGCGCAGGCGCTGGTGGGGCGGACCCCCGGCCCCTTCGGCGACGTCGAGGGCCTGGGAGTGGACGCCTTCACCGCCAATCCCCTGCTCGGGCGGGACTCCCTCGATCCCCTTGTCGACGCCGCCGCGAAGGCCGGCGCCGGCTGCTTCGTGCTCGTGCGCACGTCGAACCCGGGGGCGGCCGACCTGCAGGACCAGGGCGAGCCGCCCCTGCACGAACGCCTGGCCGCACTCGTGGACGAGCTGGGCGCCGCGCACGTGGGGGAGAGCGGGCTGTCCGCCGTGGGTGCGGTCACGGGGGCCACCAGCCCCGAGCACCTCGGCCGGCTTCGTGAGCTGATGCCCAGGGCGGTTTTCCTGCTACCCGGCGTGGGGGCGCAAGGCGGCAGGGTGGAGGCCCTCGGCGCAGCCTTCGAGCCCCATCCGGCGGCCGGGCTGGTGGCCGCCTCCCGCTCGCTAGTCGATGCTTATCGCGACCGCGGCGGGGACCCGGCGGCGGCGGCGGCGGACGCGGCGGAGGACCTCCGGGCGGTCTCGTGGAACCTATAGACGCAGCAGGGCGGCCTGCGTCCCCCCTATCCTCAGCGGCGCCCGTCCGGAGGACCGATGCCCGCTCACTCACGCCGACGACGCCTTGCCCGCCTGTTTGCACCGCTGGCGCTTCTGGTGTGCGCCGGCGCGCTGGTCGGCGTGGTCTTCAGCTCGAACGTGGTCAACGGGGACGAGGGCGGTGGGCAGCGCACGACCGAGCAGACGTCCACCGGGGTCACTGAGAAGAACGAACGCCCCCGGCGACCGGCCCGCGCTCGGTACAGGATCAAGGCCGGCGACACCCTCGGAGCGATCGCGGTGAAGACCGGCGTGCCCGTGGAACGCCTCGAGGAGCTGAACCCGGAGCTCGATCCGCAGGCCCTGGTGGCCGGTCAGAGAATCAAGCTGCGCGAGTGAGACGCGCCTCCTCCATCCTCGCGACGCTCGTCCTCCTCGTCGCGGCGGCGCCGGCGCAGGCAGCGACGGCGCCCCCCGATGTCGATTCGGCCGCCGCGGCGGTGGTGGTGGACGGGCGCAACGGGGACGTCATGTTCAGCAAGAGCCCCGACGAGCGGCGCGCCATCGCCAGCACGACCAAGCTCATGACCGCACTGCTCACTTTGGAGCGCACCAGGCCCAGCCAGGTGTTCACATCACCGGGCTACGACCCGTTGCCGCCGGAGTCCCGGATCGACTTGCGGCGGGGCGAGCGGATGCGGGTGGACGACCTGCTCGAAGCGCTCCTCCTGGAGAGCGCCAACGACGCGGCCGTCACGCTCGCGGAGGGGATCTCGGGCTCGCGCGAGGCCTTTGTGGCGGAGATGAACGAGCGGGCGGCCGAGCTGGGCCTCGAGGACACGAGCTACGCGAACCCGATCGGGCTCGACGACCCGGCCAACTACTCGACGGCGAGCGATCTCGCGGCGCTGTCACGCCGGCTGATGCAGAGGCCTCGGTTCCGGCGCATCGTGGACATGCCCGTGGCCGAGCTCGAGACGGGGCTACGCCCGCGGGTGGTGGAGAACCGCAACCGCCTGGTGGCGCTCTACCCCTGGGTCACGGGTATCAAGACGGGATTCACGAGCCTCGCCGGCGATGTGCTGGTCGGCTCGGCCCGGGCCAAGGGAGGCGCCCGGGTGATCAGCGTCGTGCTCGGCGAGCCGAGCGAGACCTCCCGCGACGCCCACACGGTGGCGCTGCTGCGCTGGGGCCTCGGCCGCTTCCACCGCGTCCGTGCGCTCGACCCGGCCCGTCCGCTGGCCCGAGCCGACGTCGCCTACCGCGACGAGCGCGCCGCGCTGACGCCGAAGCGCGCCGCCACCGTGCTGGTGCGCGAGGACGAGCGGCTGCGGCGCAGCGTGCGGGCGCCAAAGGAGCTCGAAGGTCCCCTGCCCGCAGGCGAGCGCGTAGGGTCGGTCACGGTGCTCGTTGACGGGCGCCCCGTACGCCGAATGGCCCTGGTCACGGCCCGCGATGTACCCGAAGCGGGCACAATGAGGGTGCTCGTTTCGGCACTGGGGGTCCCCTTGACCTTGCTCGCAGCCCTCGCAATCCTGGGCGCAGCCGCGTTCGCCGCGACCCGCTACCGGGTCCGGGTGCGGCTCGTCAAATGATCATCACCGTCACGCTCAACGCCGCGATCGACAAGACCCTCGCGGTGCCGAACTTCCAGCTCGGCCGCCGCCACCGGGCCGTGGAGCAGACCGCCACCGCCGGAGGCAAGGGCGTGAACGTGGCTCGTGCCCTGCGAACGCTGGGCCAGCCGGTGATCGCCACCGGGGTGGCTGGAGGCCCGACCGGCACGCGGATCGTGGAGCACCTCACCGAGGAGGGGATCCTCAACGACTTCGTGCGCATCCGGGAGGAGTCGCGCACCTCGACCGCGGTGGTCGACCCGACCTCCGGCGAGCAGACCGAGATCAACGAGCGCGGGCCCCACGTGTCCGAGCAGGAGCTCGAGCTGTTCGTCGACAAGCTGCTCTACCTGGCCAAGGGCGCCGCGGTCTGCGTGTTCGCAGGCAGCCTGCCGCGGGGCGTCGAAAGCGGGCTGTACGCACGGCTCATCGAGGAGATGCGGCGTCTCAGCGTGGTGACGATGCTGGACTCCGAGGGCGAGGCGCTGCGAATCGCCACGCGCACGGGCCCGGCCGTGGTGAGCCCCAACGAGCTCGAGGCAGAGGGGCTCGTGGGCCACGAGTTCTCGGACGACGAGGACCGCCGCACGGCTGTCGGAGAGATGGTCAGCCTCGGCGCGCGCGAATCGATCATGACCCTCGCCGACGGCTGTCTCGCGATGCTCGAGGACGAGGGCGAGCGACGCCTCTACCGGGCCACCCTCGAGCCGCTCGAGCCGGTGTCCTCGGTCGGCTCGGGCGATGCTTTCCTGGCCGGCTTCGCGGCGGCGCGCTACGGCGGGCGCGATCCGGAGGCCTGCCTGCGCTTCGCCGTGGCCTGCGGCGCGGAGTCCACCCAGCACTTCGGCGCCGGCGTGCTCGACCCGCGCGAGGTCGAGCGGCTCGTGCCCGAGGTGCGGATGGAGACACTTGACGCGCCGGCGCTGCACGTCGGCTAGTGACCTGAGTCGTTATTTCGCACGCACCTTCCCGGCGCCTGGACGCGCCCAGCCGCTCGGGAAGCTGAAGCCGAACTTCCGACTCAGGTCACTAGTTCGGAATCCGCAGCAGCCGGTCCGCGACCCCACGCACCGTGTGAATCGCATGGAGCTGAGAGGGCTGGCCGTCGGTGAGGATGGCCACGGCCAGCTTCTGATCGTCCTTGCGGAGGCGAGCGGCCTGGTGGACGAGCTGCCCGGTCTCGGTGGCCCGCCAGCCGCCCTTGAAGCACACGCGCCAGTGCCGGCCGGCTGCCCGCGGGATCCCCCAGCTCTGCTCGGGGACGATCGATGCCAGCAGCCGCAGCGCGAACCGGCGATGCGGTTCGTCAGCGAGTTGCTCGAGGCGGGAGAAGAAGCGGGCCATATCACCCGCGGTCAGCTGTGTGGAGGCCCAGTAGCCGCCCACCGTGATGCGCCGCATCCCGGCCGACCGCGCCACGTCGAGCAGGCCCGCGTCGCCCGACCGCGAGTAGATGACGTTCGCGGCGTCGTTGTCGCTGTAGGTGATCATCGCCTCGAGCAGCGCTGCCGTTCCCGCGTCGAGCGGTAGCTTCTCCCGTTCGAGCCTTCGCAACTCGGCCACGAGCACCAGAGCCTTCACGATGCTGGCCGAGACGTAGCGCTGCCGCGCTCTGCGGCCGCGGAGGTGGCCCTTGGAATCGACGACCGCGATCGAGACCTGACCGCCGCGCCTGCGGGCGTAGCGCCAGGCCCTGCGCATGGCGGCCGCGCTCGGAAGAGGCTTCGCCGGCCTGGGGACCCGCTGGACGAGCTGGGCCCCGTTCGGGTCTGGCAGTGCCGCGCCCACGGGCGCAGCCACGGGACGCAGCCTGCGTTCGTCGACCTCGTGCCCCGACAGAGAGAGCGCACCGGTCAGTAGGGCGGCGAGCGCGAGCGACACACTTCCGACCGACGGGCTCACGCAGCCGGGAACCTAGGACGGCTCCGGAGCGGCGCCCGGCAAAGCGAGCGGCGTCACGCAGTCGGGCAGGTCCATTCTCCTGGCCAGGGCGTTGCCCACACGGGCGAGACGTTCGAGCTCGGGGAGGTTGCTGCGAATGGCTTCCAGCGGCTGACGGCCGCCGCGCAGAGCGGTCTCCAGTTCCTTCAAGAGCTCCTCGCCCTCCTTCGAGAGGACCACCAGGCGCCGGTGCTGCGCGCGCAGCTCGGCGGGCGGCTCGAGCGCCTCGAAGGCGCGGTCGTAGCGGCGGCCGATCCGCTTGACGCGCGCGAGGTAGCGCTCGAAGCCGGCCGGGCTCGTGGGCGGCGGCAGCGCCTCGACCGCTTGCTTGCTGTCGGCGCAGATGCGGTTCGCCTCCTCGCGGTAGTCGGCCACCGCAGCGTCCTCGTCGTCGCCGCCGCAGGCGCCCAGGACGCCCAGGACGAGCGCAGCGGCCAGGGTCGCGAAAGCGCGTCTCCCTTGCACGCAGGCCAGCATAGGTAAGGTCAGGTTCGTCCGCCTCCGAACCTAGGATTCGTCCATGGAAGTAGAGATTGGGCGCGGGAAGAAGGGTCGCCGCGCATATGGTTTCGACGACATCGCCATCGTGCCCTCGAGGCGCACGCGCGACCCGGACGACATCGACGTCACCTGGACCCTGGGTCCGTACCGCTTCGAGCTGCCCCTGCTGGCCTCGGCGATGGACGGCGTGGTGTCACCCCAGACAGCCGGAGTCCTCGGGCACCTCGGCGGTCTGGCCGTGCTCAACCTGGAGGGAATCTGGACCCGGTACGAGGATCCCGACGCAGAGCTCGAGCGCATCGCAGGCTATCCGCGCGACCTGGCCACCACCGAGATGCAGCGCATCTACGCGCAGCCCATCCGGGCGGAGCTGATCGCCGAGCGCATCCGCGAGGTCAAGGAGCACGGGGTGGTTGCCGCCGCTTCGCTCACCCCGCAGCGTGTGCGCAGCTACTACGAGACGGCGCTGGAGGCCGGGCTTGACGTGCTGGTGATCCAGGGCACCGTGATCTCGGCGGAGCACGTTTCGACCCGCAGCGAGCCGCTCAACCTGAAGGAGTTCATCCGCGAGGTGCCGGTGCCGGTGGTGGTGGGAGGCTGCGCCTCCTACGCCACCGGGCTGCATCTGATGCGGACGGGGGCCGTCGGCGTGCTGGTGGGCGTCGGTCCCGGTGCTGCATGCACCACCCGTGGGGTGCTCGGTATCGGGGTACCGCAGGCCACCGCCATCGCCGACGTCCAGGCCGCGCGCTCGCAGCACATGCTGGAGACGGGCGAGTACGTGAAGGTGATCGCCGACGGCGGCATGCGTAACGGAGGGGATGTGTCCAAGGCGATCGCCTGCGGGGCGGACGCCGTGATGATCGGCTCCCCGCTTGCCCGTGCCTACGAGGCGCCGGGCCGTGGCTACCACTGGGGTATGGCCACCTTCCATCCTTCGCTTCCGCGGGGGGCGCGCGTGAAGACCACCCAGAACGGCACACTCGAGCAGATCCTGCTGGGGCCCGCGCACGAGAACGACGGCACCTTCAACCTGATGGGAAGCCTGCGGACCTCGATGGCCACCTGCGGCTACGAGGACATCCCCGCCTTCCACAAGGCCGAGGTGATGGTGGCTCCCGCCCTGCAGAGCGAGGGCAAGCAGCTGCAGCGCGCCCAGGAGGTGGGCATGGGCGCCACCGCGGCCGCCGTGGCCCACCCCGCGGCCGACGGCGTCACCGACCACCTCCCCGGCGCCGACGACCCCGGCACCCCCTCGACCGACCCGGCCCTCGTAGGGGATTGACCACGCAGGCGGTCACCGGCCCCGCCCGCGCCCGACCGCGCACGCCCGCCACCGACGAGGTCCTGGTCCTCGACTTCGGCGGCCAGTACTCCCAGCTGATAGCCCGCCGGGTGCGCGAGTGCGGCGTCTTCGCGGAGCTGCTGCCGCACCACGTCCCGCTCGAGGAGATCAGCGGCCGGGCGCCCAAGGGACTCATCCTCTCCGGCGGCCCGGCCTCGGTGTACGCCGACGGGGCCCCGCGGCTGCGGCCGGAGCTGCTCGAGCTTGGCGTTCCCGTGCTCGGCATCTGCTACGGCATGCAGGCGATGGTGCTCGAGCTCGGCGGCCGGGTCGAGGGGGCCGAGGTGGGCGAGTTCGGCCGCTCCCGGCTGACCGTCTCGGAGCCCGGGCGCCTGCTGCGTGACACGCCGGCGGAGCAGAGCTGCTGGATGAGCCATCGCGACACGGTCTACGAGGCGCCGCCCGGCTTCACCGCGCTCGCCTCGTCCAGCGAGTCCCCGGTGGCCGCAATCGAGCACCCCGAGCGCCGGCTGTACGGGATCCAGTTTCACCCGGAGGTCGTGCACACCCCCTACGGGACGCACATCCTGGAGACGTTCCTCCGGGAGATCGCCGGCTGCGACATGGCCTGGAGCGCCACCTCGGTGATAGAGGAGCAGGTGGCCCGGATCCGCGATCAGGTGGGCGACGGCAGGGTGATCTGCGGGCTCTCCGGCGGAGTCGACTCCTCGGTGGCCGCTCTGCTGACCTACCGCGCCGTCGGCGACCAGCTCACGTGCGTGTTCGTCGACCACGGCCTGATGCGAAAGAACGAGGGCAACCAGGTGGTGGCCGCCTTCCGCGACCAGTTTCAGGTGCCCCTGATCGCGGTCGACGCGGAGGAGCGCTTCCTGCGCCGCCTGGCCGGCGTGGTCGAGCCGGAGGAGAAGCGCAAGATCATCGGCGAGGAGTTCATCCGGGTCTTCGAGGAGCAGGCCGGGAGGCTGGACGGTCCCCGCTACCTGGTGCAGGGCACGCTCTATTCCGACGTGATCGAGTCCGGCGGCGGAACGGGGGCGGCCACGATCAAGTCGCACCACAACGTGGGCGGCCTGCCCGAAGACCTCGAGTTCGAGCTCGTGGAGCCACTGCGCTGGCTGTTCAAGGACGAGGTGCGCCAGGTGGGCGCCGAGCTGGGCCTGCCCGAGCGCTTGGTGTGGCGCCAGCCCTTCCCCGGCCCGGGGCTGGCCATCCGGGTGGTCAGCGGCGAGGTGACCAAGGAACGCCTCGACATCCTGCGCGACGCCGACTTCATCCTCCAGGACGAGATCCGCTCCGCGGGCCTGTACCGCGAGCTCTGGCAGTCATTCTGCGTGCTGCCGGCCGACCTGCGCAGCGTGGGCGTGCAGGGCGACGAGCGCAGCTACGGCTACGTGATCGTCATCCGCGCGGTCACGAGCGACGACGCCATGACCGCCGACTGGGCGCGGCTCCCCTACGACCTGCTCGAGCGCGTGGCCTCCCGGATGATCAACGAGATCTCTCAGGTCAACCGGGTGACGCTCGACATCACGTCGAAGCCGCCGGGCACGATCGAGTGGGAGTAGGGGCGGGGGGCGGCGGTTCCGGGACCACTCGCCATCGCCTGCCGCCAGACCTGCTCGCTCGCTCGCTCGCTCGTTTCGCTCGCCCGCTTCGCGGCTCGCTCTGACACGGTCTGGCGTCAGGGATGTCGAGCACTCCCGGGTCAGCGGGGCTGATGGGTGGGCACGACACTGATGCCGGCCGTCTCCGCGATCCGCGCGAGTTTCTGCTCCGCCGTCTTCAGTTTGGGCCCCATAGAGGCCCGTCCGGGTACGTAGGGCGGCGCCCACGGCTGCGACTGCTACGGCTTGCGCACGACCCGCGCGGGTATAGGCAGCAGGGCGCGGGGGCTCGCGCTGATCGCCCTGACACGAGACAAGGAGAGAATGATCGATGGCAAGCACTACCAACTCGCAAGGAACCGTGTCGCTCGAGGACGCACGCCGGGTGACGGCCGCCGGTGAGGAACGCGCGCACGAGATCGGGCAGCCGCAGAACATCGCCGTTGTCGACGCCGGCGGCAACCTCGTGTCTCACGTGCGCATGGACGGAGCGTGGATCGGCAGCGTGGACATCGCGATCAACAAGGCGTTCACGGCGCGGGCGTTCGATTTGCCGACGGCCGACCTCGCCGAGAATTCCCAGCCCGGAGGCCAGTTCTACGGCATCCAGGAGTCCAACAAGGGCCGCGTGATGATCTTGGCCGGCGGCATCCCGCTCAAGCGCGACGGCGAGGTCGTCGGCGCGGTCGGTGTCAGTGGCGGCGACGGCGAGCAGGACGGGACGGTCGCCGAGGCCGCGGCCGCGGCGTTCTGAGCGCCGTTGCTGGGCTGGTCGGCGGCCGGGTCTAGCGTCGCCGCAGGGCGGGCTGGAGGACCTGCTCGCCGTAGCTGGTGTCGGCGGAGTTGAGGTTCGCGCCGGGGCGGACGATTTGGTCGATGCGGTCGAGGGTCGCGGCGTCCAGGGCGGAGTTGGCGGCGGGCAATTGGCTGTCGAGCTGCTCCATCGTGCGCGGCCCGATGATCGCGGACGTCACGGCGGGGTGGTTGGCGACGAAGGCGATCGCCAGCTCGATCAGTGAAAGACCGGCGTCATCCGCAACCTTGGCGAGCTGCTGAGTGGCCTCGAGCTTGTGCTGGTTCTCGGGCACTGACATGTCGAAGCGCGCGGCCAATCGTTGCCGGGCCGGGGAGGTCGGCGTGCTGTCGGAGGTCCAGCTGCCCGAGAGCCAGCCGCCGGCGAGCGGGCTGTAGGTGAGGATGCCCATGCCGTGGCGCTGGGCGGTTGGCAGCACGTCAAGCTCGATGCCGCGGACCAGCAGCGAGTACGGGGGCTGCTCGGTGCGGAACCGCTCCAGATGCCGGTCCCGAGCCGTCCACTGTGCCTCGACGATTTCGCCGGCCGAGAGGGACGACGAGCCGATGTAGCGGACCTTGCCCTGCTGGACGAGGTCGGTCAGCGCTCCGAGGGTCTCGTCGATGTCGGTCTGCGGGTCGCCGCGGTGCATCTGATAGAGGTCGATCCAGTCGGTGCCCAGCCGCCGCAGCGAGTTCTCGACCTCGGCGATGATCCAGCGGCGTGAGACACCGCGGCGGTTGAAGTCGTCGCCCATCGGGCCCCAGAACTTGGTCGCCAGGACGACGTCGTCGCGGCGGTCCTTGAGCGCCTTGCCGACGATCTCCTCCGACTCGCCGGCGGAGTAGATGTCGGCGGTGTCGACGAAGTTGATACCGGCGTCGAGCGCGGCGTGGATGATCCGGGTCGAGTCGCCGTGGTCGGCGTTGCCCCAGGCGCCGAACATCATGGTGCCGAGGCAGAGCTTTGAGACCTGGACGCCGGTGCGCCCCAGGGGGCGGTATTCCATTGACCTCTCCTCTATCCGCGCTGGGGACTGCGGTCAGTGGCGTCAGGGGTCGCCGTCCAGCTGGCGAGGAGGTCAAGACCCTCGGCCGAGCGACTGCCGGGCTCGGCGCTGAAGACGGCCATGCGCAGGCCCCTGTCGGCCGAGAGCTCCATGACCTCGTAGTCGAGCTCGAGGTCGCCGACGGTCGGGTGATGTAGCCGCTTTCGACCGGTCTGGTGGTAGCGAACGTTGTGCGCGGCCCACCACTGTCGGAATGGCTCGCTTCGTGTCGACAGCTCGCCGACGAGGTCGGTGAGCGCGCGGTCGTGCGGATTTCGGCCCGCCTCCGAGCGAAGGGCGGCGACCAAGTCCTTGGCTGCTTTCTCCCAGTCGGTGAAGAACTGTTGTGCGGCAGGGTCGAGGAAGGTGAACCGCGCGGAGTTGGGAGGCTGCTCGCGGCTGTCGAACAGCGGGGCATAGAGGGCGCGACCGAGGGGGTTCGCGGTGAGGCAGTCGCCGCGCATGTTGCTGACCGTCGCCGGCGACCCGATGGAGTCCACGATGCGCTGCACCACGGGCCGAACCTGTTGCGGACTGGCGCGACGGCCCCGTTTGGAAGGGACCGGATTGGCAGCGCGGGCGAGGTCGAACAGGTGAGTGCGCTCGGCGTCGTCGAGCTGGAGCGCGTCAGCGAGCGCGTCGAGGACGCCGTCTGAGGCGCCGGCTGCGCTGCCGCGTTCCAGGCGCCTGTAGTACTCGACGCTGACCCCGGCCAGCGAGGCGACCTCTTCGCGGCGGAGGCCCGGCACTTGGCGCCGCCCGTAGCTGGGCAGCCCGACCTGCTCCGGCGTGACCTTCGCTCGCCGGCTCGTCAGGAACTGCGAGAGCTCGTTCGTCGTGTCCACCTCGTAAAGGCTAAGCCCGTCCAGGGCCTCCAGGGGTGCCCCCTCAGTACCCCTTCAAGGCCTTCATCCGAGGTCATAGTGGTTCGCATGACGAATGCGATCCGCCGGATGACTCTGAACAACGGCGTCGAGATGCCGGTCCTCGGCTTCGGCGTCTACCAGATCCCGGCCGAGCAGACCGAGCAGGCCGTGACCGAAGCACTCGCGGCCGGCTACCGCTCTCTCGACACCGCCGCCGCCTACCAGAACGAGGAAGCCGTCGGCCGAGCCATCGTCAGCAGCGGCATCCCACGCAGCGAAGTGTTCGTCACGACCAAGCTCTGGATCCAGAAGCCCGGCGAGGACAACGCAAGGCGCGCGTTCGAGGCGTCGCTGAAGCGCCTCGGCCTGGACTACGTAGACCTGTACCTCATCCACCAGCCCCTCAGCGACTACTACAGCTCCTGGCGAGCGATGCAGGAGGTAAGTCGCGAAGGTCTGGCCAAGGCCATCGGCGTGGCGAACTTCTATCCCGACCGGCTCGTGGACCTCATCGACCACAACGAGGTCAGTCCGGCGGTCAACCAGATCGAGACCCATCCGTTCTTCCAGCGCACCGCCGACCAGGCACTCATGCGCGAGCACGGAGTCCAGATCGAGTCCTGGGGGCCGTTTGCCGAGGGCCAGAACAACATCTTCTCCGACCCCACCCTGAGCGAGATCGGCGCCTCCCACGGCAAGTCCGTCGCCCAAGTCGTGCTGCGCTGGCTCATCCAGCGAGACGTGGTGGTCATTCCCAAGTCCGTCCGGCCCGAGCGGATGCGCGAGAACATCGACGTCTTCGACTTCGAGCTCACCGACGACGAGATGGCCCGCATCGCCGCCATGGACACCGGCGCGACGCTGTTCTTCGACCACCGAGACCCCGAGATGGTCAGCTGGCTAAACAGCCGCGCCGATTGACGGCGAAACGGGCCTGCTTCCTACACAGTCCCTTTGCGCATCAGGCGCCGGCGGAGTCGTCGCTGCCGTAGGTGCGGAGGATGTGTTCGAGGGTGGTGGCGAGTAGTTCGTAGGTGGTCTCGCGGGTGGCTTCTCCTTGTAGCCAGCGTCGGGTGGCGGCGCGGTTGAGTCCGGTCCAGCATTCGAGCGCGTAGCGGAGCCTGGGCGTGTCTTGCTCGGCGATGTCGGCGTGGTGGGCTATGACCAGCGCGATGGCGCGGTCTACGAGGTCGGCTACCACGCGTTTGATGTCGGGGTCGGCGATGTCGTCGCCGCGGGACATGGTGGCCAGCCAGATCTGGCGGTTCTGTTCGGTCCAGTCAAGCCAGCGCGACACGCTGTCGGCTAGGCGGGCGCGGGGGGTGCTGCCGACGGGCGGGCGCAGTTGTTCCTCGCGTTGGGCGCCGAGTCGCTCCAGCAGCGCGATGTAGACCTGTTTGCGGCCGCCGAAGTAGTGGTGTACCAGCCCGCGCGTGACCCCGGCGGCGCTGGCGAGGTCCTCCACTGAGACCTCGTCGAAGGCGCGTTCGGCGAACAGCGCGTTGGCCGCGTCGAGGATCTGTTCGCGCCGCTGCCCGGGATCGAGGCGGCTGTACTTCGGCGTGGTGCTCATAAAGGGATCCTAAATGTTGTTGGCGGTCCGTCAAGGACAATGTTAGCGTCTTGTCAACAAGGGCCGTGACCTACTCGGAGTATCGCCACGGCTCATACGCCAGTCGCAGCGGAGCGATGCAAGCTGCTCCAGCTCACCGGCGCTGACGAATTCGGACGGGACGACGGACCCATTGGCAGTGGGTCGTGCCGCCTGGCGTTCGCCAGGAATCAACCAATCCCGCATTTCAACCTACGAGGAGATTGACAAATGCGTAAGGCCACCATCGGGACCGCGCTCGCGCTGTCCCTTGCGTTTGCAGGAACCGCTCAGGCCGATACCGTCACCACGACGTTTGACGGCTTCAATGACGGAAGCGTCCACGGACAGGGCGGCTGGACGGCTGATGCCAAGTACGATCAGGCTGTTGTAGGCGTCCCCGGAGGCAAGGCGCTTCGGATTTCCAACGCTGTCACTGATGGCAGCTTCGCCGGAATGCCGTACTCCGCGCCGGTCGCTATCGCGGCGGGCGAGAGCGAGGCCAACAACGTTCTCGTCAACGAGTTCACGGTCGATGCTCCGGATGCGTTCACGCCGGGTCTTCGCGTTGCCGTTAGCCCGACTGGTGCGGGTGGCTCGCGTATGAGCTATCTGCGTTTTGAGGACAGTTCAGACGGCGTGCAGGTTGTTTTCCGCGACGCTACGTTCTCCGATCGTTTGGTCGACACGCTGGACCGTTCGGCTCACACGATCAAGTTGGAGACTACGTTCGTCCGAGGTGACGATAATGACGTCGTCCGCGTTCTCATCGACGGCGCGGAGAAGTGGCGCGGCGGGTCATGGGAGAACTACTACCGCTTCGATGAGCAGCGTAACCCGCACACAACGGATCGCCTCATGTGGCGCCTGAATCTGGCGCCGACTGCCGAAGAGAGCATCGCTCTCAAAGGCAACGGCTTCACGTTCGACGATGTGAAGAGCACTTCCTGGCACGTCAACAATCCGGATCCGCTCAACCCGCCTGTCCCTCCCAAGGATGGTGAGGATGGTCAGGATGGCGCCAAGGGTGACCAGGGCGACAAGGGCGACAAGGGCGACAAGGGCGACAAGGGCGACACCGGCGCGACCGGTGCCACTGGCCCGAAGGGTGCCAACGGTGCCGCTGGTGCCAACGGTGCCAATGGCAAGAATGGCGTGAACGGTACGACCACGATCATCCATGACCGTGGCACGATTGCCGGCGCCTCGATGCGCACCATTCGCGTCCGCAATATCAAGGGCATGAAGTTCGTCAGCGCTCGCGCCACGCTGCGGGGCAAGCGTCTGCCGGTCCACGGTCGGACGATCAAGGTCAATCTCCGTGGCAAGGCCGTTGGCCAGTACCGGGTGTCCATCACCGCCAAGTTCAAGGCCGATGGCAAGGTCTACAAGGTTCGCAACGTCCGGAACCTGAGCATCATTCGCAAGTAGTCAAGACCATGGAGAACGGCGGGCTGGCTGCGGCCGGCCCGCCCGCCTCTCCGTCGGTGCAGGTCGAGGACCTCACGATCAACGAGGAGGTCATTGAAACGCAAGCGCACCCCACTTTGCTGGGGTGCGTTTTGCGTCCCAGATCGCCGTAAACGCCGCGTTGAGCCCATATGCAGCGGCCGTGGCGCCGTTGCCACAGGGCGGTAGCGCCCGGACAGCTCCGGTGCCAGCGCCGAGCGCGGCGGTCGCGGTTGTTGGCGGCGGCCGGGTCGGGCTGCGCGGCATCGGCGACGAATTGAGTTCCGCAGCCGACCGGCTTTGCGGCGGGCGCGCAGCCGCGCGACGTTCCGCGTCTGGGCCGAGCGTCCCGCGCGGAGGCTGCTGATCCGGCAGGTCACGACACGCCGGCCGCCGGTGCAGCGTGCGGCGCCCTCGGCCCGTATGCATGGAACTCGATAGCGCCGGTGCGCTGCTGCGTGTTCCGCGCGAGCTGCAGCGAAGGTCGGCCAGTACCTGGACGCGGAGACTCGCTATGCGAGGCCCATCTCGGCGCCGCCCGATGGGGCGGGGTCGGGTCGGCGCATCATGCGGAACCCGTTGAGCAGCCCGAGCAGTCCGGCGAGGATCGGGATGAGCAGCGCGATCTGCAGGGCGCGCGGGCGTGCGTCGGTGTTGATGCGGATGATCTCGTCCTGGATCTCCGGAGGCTGGTCGGCGAGCTGCTTCTGGAGCTGGGTGTTGCTCATCACCTCCGCGTCGTCTTCGAGCGCTTGGGCGACCTGCTCCTGGGCGGCGGGCGGCAGTACGGTGCTGTCCTCCGCCATCTGGGTGAACGCGATCGAGAGCGTTGCCAGCATGATGGCTCCGGCGAACGCGAGCCCGAACGACAGTCCGAAGGACCCGGCGGCGGAGTTGACGCCGGCGGCCTCGCTGACGCGCTCGTCGGAGATCGGCGAGAGGGTGTAGTTGTTGAGCTGGGACACCAGCAAGCCCAGCCCCGACCCGGCGATCATCAGCGGAATGACGAGCGCCCAGCCAGAGTCCGCGCGTGGAACGATCGGAATGAGCAGCAGCATCCCGACGGTCAGCAGTCCCGATCCGGCGCGGATGATGCTCGCGGGCCGTCGCTTGCCCGCCCGCTTGCCGGCGAGGAGCGCCATCCCGAACATCGTCAATGACAGCGGCGCGAGCGTCAGGCCGGTCTGCATGGCGTTGTACTCCAGCACCATCTGCAGGTAGATCGGCAGGGCGATCATCGCCCCTCCGAGCGCGATGTTCTGCAGCATCTGCGACGAAATGCCCAGCCGGAACAGGTCGTGTTTGAAGAGGTCGGGATCGAGGAGCGTCGGCTTGCCGTCGCGCTTGCGACGGACGAGCCAGCGGGCGAGCGACCCGAGCGCGACCAACCCGACCGCGATCAGTACGCCGACGAACTCCCCGCCCTCCTGCCAGACCAGGATTCCGACGACGACGCCGCCCATGCCGGCGGCCGACAGCAGCGCGCCGACACCGTCAACTACGCGCGGGCCGGTGTAGGGCACGTCGTGGACGAGCTTGAGGCCGCTGAGAACGACCGCGATCACGACGACCTCCAGCAGGAACCCGACGCGCCAGGACAGGAAGGTGGTCAGAAAGCCGCCGATCAGCGGCCCGACGGCGGCGGCGATCGCCGCCGCGGCGCCGACCAGGGCGTAGGCCTTCTTCTGGGTCTCACCTTGGAAGTTGCCGTGGATCAGCGACTGCATCGCCGGCAGCAGCAGCGACGCGCCGAGCCCGCCGACGATGGCCCAGAACACGATGATCGCCGTCAGGCCCTGAGCGAACGCCATCGCCAGGGCGCCCAGCGCGTAGCCGAGGAGACCGAGAACGAACGCCCGCTTGCGTCCGATGAGGTCGCCGACCTTGCTCCCGATCAGGATGAACGCCGCCGACACCAACGCCTCAAGCGCGATGGCGCCCTGCACCCCGCTGACAGTCGTGTCGAGGTCCTCGACGACGCTCGCGATCGACACGTTCATCAGCGACGTGTCGACGACGAGCACGAACATCGCCATCGCCAGCAGCACGGCCAGGCGGCGGTTGCCCGCCGCCCCCTCCGGCTCCTCGCGGTCGCCTGGGCTCATCCTTTCTGCTTCAGTCCGGGTCGGCGGCCAGCCAGGCCTTGGCGTCGGCGAGATCGGCGACTCGGAAGCCCTTGGCCTTGCCCGGCAGCAGGAACGACAGCGTGCTGAGCGCCGGGCGTATCCAGTCCTCGTCGCTGACCACGGCGACGCGGTCAAACGACGTGGCGTGTCGCGCCCGGAACCCCGTGTCGGCCTTCATGGCATCGCCCTCGACCTCGGTCGCCTGCGGGCCCAGCAGGTAGAGCAGCCGCACCTTGCCGCCCCCGGCGATCTCCTGGCGAAGCACCGGCCCCACCGTGTCCTCCCAGTCATCGTCCTCGACCTCACCGACCGCCTCGAACCCAATCGTCCCAACCGGCATATCCCTCAACTGACGCAACATCAGCATGGCCTCCAATTCGTCGTACGACACCCGCGCGATGCACATCATCCCTCCTTGGGCGCAGTCCGGAGGGTTCGGGGAAGCCCCAGCAACCCGCGGTTTAGGCGGGCCGGCGTCGCTGTCGCCGGGTCAGGGCGACCGCGAAGCTAGAGCACGCGAGGAGCGTGGGATGCGGAGTAGACGTCCTTGCGAGCGATCAGCCCGTCGCGGAAGGGGAAGATGTCGATCCCGTCCCACTCGATGGGGCGGCCCTCGGAGTCCGTGGCGCTGGCGGTCCACTCGCTGGCCACGAAGTCGTCACCCAGGTAGCGCCTACGACCGCGGAACCGCAGGTCGGGCTGATCGGCGAAGATCGACTCGAGCAGCTCGCGCACGGCGGCACCCTCTACTCGGACACCGCGGGTGTGGTTCTCGAACACCATGTCGGGCGTGTGCATCGACATGATCGCGTCGACGTCCTGTTCGTTCCAAGCACGGTCGTAACGCTCGATGAAGGCGGCCAGGTCCATGGCTCAATCCTAAGACTGCGGGCGCTCCCGCGGTCGCGGGAATAGGGCGCCCTCCATCCGCGTCCTCTTCCTGGACCTGATTTCGATGGAGGACTGATGAAGACGACTCGATCCCTTGTGGGCGCGCTCGTTGCGCTCGCGGTCGGCGCGCCCGTAGCCGCGGCGCACGATCTCCCCGACGCCGAGATCTTCGCCACCAACAACACGGCGGTGATCACCGATCCGAACGACCCGCGCTTGGACGACCGTCTCGAGGGCTTCGCCCGCGAGGTGAAACGAATCGTCGAAGACGGCGGCGGCGAGCCGCGCGGCTCCGAGCTGGTCGACGGCGTGTTCTTCTCCTCCGACCTCGGTAGCACGACGTTCGAGCGCGCCCGCCGCTTCGACGTCGATGACGTGGCCGACGACCAGCTTCACGGGATCGCCGACGAGATCCGCGGCCGGTTCGGCCAGCAGTCGGTCCTCACCTTCGATCACCTCCCGCCGACCGACGAGGAGGTCGACGCCGTGGAGCTCGAGGTTCCGAGCGTGGAGGCCCGGGATCTGCGCGAGGGCCTGCTCGCAGACCAGACCGCCCGTGAGGAGCTCTTCGGTGGGTCCGTCACGCTCGACGGGCGGCTGGTGCTGGTGGCCGAGCTGGCCGACGCCCAGCTCGCCCGAGACTTCGCGGAGCGAATCGGTGGCGATCTCCGCCGGGCGACAACTCGCTACGGCGAGCGCGACTTCATCGAGGGCCCGGCGCCCGTCCGGATCGAACGCCGCACGCTGATCGTCGAGGGTGGCCCCGAGGCCGAAACCGTGTCACTCCGTGAGCGCCAGGGCCGGCTCGAGGTGGACCTGGGCGACGAGCGGTTCGAGGTCGAGCGCACGCGCTTCGATCGCGTCCGGGTCGAGCTCGACGACGAACTGGACACGCTGGTGCTCGAGGGCTCGGGAGCGGACGAGCGCTTCCGTGTGTCGGCCTCCGGTGACCGCGCCCGCATCGCGCGCGGATGGGGACACGAGCCGATCGAACTCGACGGCGTCGACGTGCTCCGCCTCGCGGCGCAGGGGGGCGCCGACCGTGTCGCCGTAAAGGCGCTCGACGCGACCGACACCTTCCAGGTCGATGCCGACCTCGGCGCGGCCGACGGTGACGTGGACCGAACCACCGTGGACGGCTCGGCCGGCGACGACAGCATCTCGATCAGTCGCTTCACAGAGGCCGTGTCCGTCCTCGGGCCCACCTTCGTGCGCTTCGAGAACGCCGAGCCCGGCGACCGGCTGACCGTCAACGGTCGCGGCGGCCGGGACGCCCTCAGTGCGTCCACCGACGCCATGAAGCTCACACTTGACGGCGGCGCCGGCGGTGGCACGCTCCGGGGCGGCCCCGGCGACGACCGGCTGATCGGCGGGAACGGCTTCGACGACGCCTTCGGCGGCAGGGGTGACGACGTGGCGCGACTCGGCTCCAACTTCGATCGCTTCAGCTGGGCGCCTGGCGACGGCAGCGACGACGTCGACGGCGGCCCGTCCCGCGACTCCCTGTTCTTCCAGGGACAGGACGAGGCCGAGACCTTCGAGGTGGCGGCGAGGGGTCGCAAGGTGCGCTTTACCCGCGACGTCGGGAGCATCGTGATGGACCTCGAGAACCTCGAGGAGATAGACACCCTGGCCGGCCGCGGCGGGGACAACTTCGCGGTCGGGGACCTGACCGGCACCCCGGTCGACCTCGTCGACGTGAGCCTGGCGCCCGGCTTCGGCTCGCCCGGCGGCGACGGTCAGGCCGACCGCGTGACGGTGGCCGCCACCGACGGCGACGACCACCTCACGCTCACAGGGCGCGTGGTGGTCGGTGGCACCGCCACCCTCACCGGCCTGCCCTGGAAGGTCAACGTCAGCCATACCGAGGGCTCGCTCGACACCCTCGTGCTCGACACCGGCGCGGGCGACGACACGCTCGACACGTCGGCCTTCGCACCCGAGACGATCGGGCTGGAGGTCGACTGAGCGGGGTCGACGAGCGAAGCCGCGATTGCGCTTCGGCCTCCGTCGCTTGATACTCCCCCGATCACCGACCGGAGGGGGAGCCATGTTCGCACGGGTAAGCGCGTACCACGCCGACGAGGACAGCGACAAGCTGATGGGCGCCTTCAAGGAGACAATCGGGCCGCTTCAACAGGTCGAGGGCTTCTCGCACGCCTACTTCCTGGTCGACGCTGACACCGGCCGGGCCGTCTCGATGACGATCTGGGAGAACGAGGGGGCGATGGCGGCCAGCGAGGCCGGCGGTGAGGAGCGCCGCCAGCGCCGCGCCGAGATCAGCGGCGCCTCGGTCGACTCGGTCGATCACTTCGAGGTCGGCCTGATCGCGGTGGCCCCCGGCGTCGAGCCGGCGGGACGGCGGCCACAACCGGCCGAGGAGCCGGGGGAGGAACCGCACTGACGCGACCGGCAGCCGCCTAGGCCTGCGGCCGGTAGGCCAGGTAGACGACGCCGTTCTCGTACGTCTCGCTGGCCGAGAGGGACATCTTGCTTGGTGCGTCCTCGCCGGTGAACAGCCGCGGACCGGATCCGCGGGTGAGCGGGAAGACGAACAGATGCAGCTCGTCGACCAGGCCGTCCGCGAGCATTCCCCGGACCAGCGTGCCGCTGCCGCTGACGTAGAGGTCGCCGTCGACGTTGTCCTTGAGAGCGCGGATCGTGTCGGGGTCGTACGGCCCGATGATCTCCGAGTTCCTCCACGTCGCCTCCGTGAGCGTGCCCGAGACGACGTACTTGGTGGTGTCGTTGAAGAACGGCGCCCCTGGGTCGTCCTCCACGGTCCGCGTCGACCACGCCGGCTCGAACATCTCGTAGGTCGTGCGCCCGAGCAGGATCCCTCGGCTGCGTTCCGTCACCGCGCCGATCGCCTCCCCCATCTGGGGGTCGAAGCCGTAGTCGAAGGTCCACGTCGGCGCGTCGATGACGCCGTCCAGGCTCATGAACTCATGCACGTTGATGGCTCCCACGTCTGCCTCCTCGTGTCGGGTTGGGGTGGTTTCTACACCCACGTCGAACCAGGGCGGCCGAAATCGACGCCTGATCAGAGACTTCGGTGGGGGCGGCGCGGTGGCCGCCCCCACCTGTGGTCACTCGGACGGCCGGATGTTCTGGTTGAGGTGGAAGACGTTCCCCGGGTCGTAGTCGGCCTTGATCCGCGCGAGGCGGTCATGGTTGCCGCCGTAGCTCGAGCGCACGGCGGCGTCGCCGTCCTCGAGCAGACCGGGGAAGTTGAAGTACGTCTTGCCCTGTGAGAACGGGACCGCTGCGTCCCAGAAGGAACGCGTGTAGGCGACGTTCATGGCGTCGTCGGCCGGGTCGTGCCAGGTCGAGTCGATGCTGAGCATCCACTCGGAGTCCCGGTCGCCGAACGCGGTCTCCTCGGCGCCGACGCGCGAGATCGCCCCGCCGACGTGGCGGATGATCACGAGCGTGTCGTTCGACGGCCTGCGGTTCGACCACTCCACGGTCGTGTCGAGCGCGGCGTCCTCGAGCCCGTCGAGGTACAGCGCCTTCCAGTAGTAGCGCCGGCCCGCCGGGAAGAACGCGTCCAGCGAGCGCTGGAAGTCGAGGTACTCGACGGGCCCGCTCATGTCCAGGAGAGGGGTCGCCAGCTCGCGGAGAGCGCGAGTGGCGCGCTCACCTTCTTCGGGGTCGCCCGCCCACATTCCGGCCACGCCGACGTACGGCACGCCGCGCAGCTCCTCGGGCAGCTCGTCGACGGCCGGCAGCGACCAGATGAGCCCTGCGGTCGACAGCTCGTCAGGCGCGTCGGCGACGGCATCGCGCCAGCCGCTGAGCACGCGCGCGGCGTCCTCGAGCGGGTAGGCGACGTTCAGTCCGAACACCTCGGGTCCGAGCTCGTGCAGGCGCAGCTCGAAGGAGGTGACCACGCCGAAGTTGCCGCCACCGCCCCGCAGGGCCCAGAGCAGATCCGCGTGCTCGTCCTCGCTCGCCCGCACGTGGCGGCCGTCGGCGAGAACGACCTTGGCCGAGACGAGGTTGTCGATGGTCATCCCGTCGCGGCGGCGCTGGTGCGAGACACCGCCGCTGAGCGCCAGCCCGGCCACGCCGGTCTCGGACACGACGCCGCCCGTCGTGGCGAGCCCCAGCGGCGCGGTCGCGTTGTCCACGTCCGCCCACGTCGCACCGCCCTGAACGTGCACGGTGCGGCCGGAGCTGTCGATGCGCACGTCGCGCATGGACGAGAGGTCGACCACCAACCCGCCGTCGACCACCGCGGTGCCCGCAACATTGTGTCCGCCGCCGCGGACCGCCAGCGGCAAGTCGTGCTCGGCGGCGAAACGGACGGCGAGGGCGACGTCATCCGCGTTGGCGCAGCGCGCGATGGCGACCGGGTGCTTGTCGATCATGCCGTTCCACACGGTGCGGGCTGCCTCGTACTCGTGGTGCTCCGGCCTGATCAGCTCGCCGGCGAGGCTGGCGCTCAGCGCGTCGAAGCTGTCGGAACGGGTGCGGACGATGGAATGGACGGCCATTGCTGCTCCTTTGGTTGGTGCGTCCACCATCGCTGCCGCCCGCAAGGCCAGCGTGAGAACAGCGTTACTCCTGCGTGCCCGTGCGTTAGAGACGCCAGAGCAGGCCGTCCGGCACCGCCGGCGCCCGCCCGCGATCACTCCGCACGTCAGCGAGGGCATCTCGCGTTGCGGCAGCAAACGCCACGGCGCCCAGCGACTCGTTCATCCGTACGGCCTCCTCCAAATGCGTGACCGCGGCGGGACGGTCACCCAGCGTCTCGGCCACCAGCCCGAGAGCAAGCGACGCCGACCCGCCGCATGAGCAGCCACGGCCAACGGTGACGATGCGGTGGCCGTAGGGCAGGAGCCGCGGGTAGAGATCGGCTGCAGCGCGCGCGTCACCCAGGTGGGCGCTGAGCAGGCCGAGCAGGGTCGCCGTGTACAACCAGTTGGCGTCCAGCGGCGCCAAGGCGAGCGAGTTCACCTCGCCTCCGAGGGCGGCCGCCACGCCGTCCACATCGCCGCGGAGCAGCGTCTTGGTCAGGAGAGCGGCGCGCCACGCTCCCTCGGCCGGGGAGTGATCGGCGCGTCTGCGCATCCGGTCGTAGGCTTCGTCACCGAAGCGGCCGGCGGCGCCGTCGATGCCGTTGCGCTGGACCTCGAAGAGCAGCTCGGCGTTGTCGTCGTGAGCGCTGCGACCGATGCTTGCGCCCTCCTCGGACAGCCGCTCCGCTTCCTCCAGCCGCTCGGCGAGCAGCGCGAGCGTGGCCCGCCACATCGGGACATACCAGTCGTAGGCGGGCAACCGGAGCGCAGCGGCCAGGTGCGCGTGATCGGCGATCGCGGCGCGCACACCGTCAAGGTCGCCCAGCTCGAGCAGGTCGGCCACACGCCAGTTGACGCCCTGCAGCTCGGCCTCCCGGTCCCCCCACCGATGCGATGTCGCGACGAGCTCGTCGGCGATGGCGAGGCGCTCCTCGGTGTGAGCAGGGCTCCACAGCGCGACGTGCCGCGCGCCCAGCGCCTCGAGCAGCGCCCGGCCGCCGGTGCGCCGGCCCGCATCCAGGGCCTCGGCGCTCAGGCGCTCTCGCAGCGTGGCCGGCGGCTCGTAGTAGACCTCGATCGCCAGCCGGGCGAGCAGCCGCGGCCGCAGCTCGGAGTCCTTGCCGACGGCGTCCACGGCCTCTTCGAGCAGCGCCCGCACCGTCTCCCGTACGGGACCCACGGAGACCGTCAGGCCCGCGGCACCAAGCGCCGCGCGGGCCAGCAGGTCGCCCCTCCCGAGCTCGCGCGCCAGCCGTGCCGCCGAGTCGAGGTAGCTCCTGGCGGCCGGCGCGTCGCCCATCCGCTGGTGCGCGTCGGCCAGGCCCAGCAGCACCTCGGCGCGGAGCGGATCGCGGTCGTCGAGGCCGCCGGCCTCCGCACGCACGAGCAGCTCGACGGCGTCCTCGTACGCCAGCGTACGGGTCGCCCGGCCGGCCGCGCGCAGCGCGTACTCGGCCGCCCTTCTTGCGTCCACCAGCGGGCGCGCGTCCAGGAGGTGCCGCGCGAGCTCCGGGAGCCGGCGATCGCCGGACCGCGCCTCGAGCGCCTCCGCCAGCCGCCGGTGCAGAAGCGCACGGCGCGTGCTGCTCAGCCCGGCCAGCACCGCCCCCCGGATGAGTGCGTGTGCGAAGCGATACTGACCGGCGGACGCCGCCTCGTCGACCAGCCCGGCTGCCACCGCTGCGTCGAGTCCATCGGCGAGCTCGTCTTCGCTCAACTCGCCGGCGGCGGCCACATCAGCGAGCGCGAAGTCCTCGCCGCTCACCGCCCCGAGGCGCACCGCCTGTCCGGCCGGCTCCGAGAGCCGCGCCAGCCGGCTGTCGATGAGCGACCGCACCCCCTCGGGCACCTCGGCGCCCGCGGCGCCGACGAGCGCCTCGACCGAGCGACCGGGTTGGGACTCGACCAGGTGGCGCACGAGCTCCTCGACGAAGAGGGGGTTCCCGCCCGTGCGCCGGTGAACGGCCGCGGCAAGCTCCGGTGACGCCGGCGCGCCCATCCATGCTGCGGCCAGGGCGCCCGTCTCCTGCTCGGACAGGCCAGCCAGGGCCACGCGCTCCAGGCGCCGCTCGCGCCGCAGGTCGCCGAGCAGCGTGTGCAGCGCGGGATCGCCCGCGGCGCCCTCGTCGCGCAGCGAGCAGACCACCAGCACCGGGGCCGAGGGCAGCGTCCTGATCGCGTGCGCGAGCATCCCCAGCGTCGCTGGGTCACCCCAGTGCAGGTCCTCGACGATCAACAGCACCGGTGCCTGACGGGCGGCGTGTCCGATCGCCGCGGCGACGGCCTCGAACAGGCGATGGCGAGCGTCCTGCGGCTCGCCCTCGGGCGGCCCGGCGTGGGGCTCCAGCTCGGGAAGCAGCCGAGAGAGCTCGCCGACCACCCACTCGGGAAGCGCCGCGCCGGAGCCCGTGACATACGGCCGCAGGGCCTCGGTGAACGGCGCGAACGCGACCGCGCCGCCCTCCGTGCAGCGTCCGGCGAGCACCGTGGAGTTGCCGGAGCGAGCCTCGTCCGCCAGCTGCGTGAGCAGCCGCGTCTTGCCGCTGCCGGCCTCGCCCTGCACCGTCACGACGGCCGCCGGTCCCTCTCTCGCCCGGCCCCAGGCGGCCAGCAGCATGGCGAGCTGCTCGCCCCGGCCTACGAGCGGCGTGTGGGCGCCGTGCGCGAGCGCGGGGGGCAGCGGCAGTCTCGGCGCCTCCGCTGCCGGCGCGAGGCGCTCGCTGCGCAGCTGCTCGGCCAGCGCGCGCGTCTCGCCCGAGGGAGCCATGCCGAGCTCGCGCTGCAGCACGCCTCGAAAGGCCTCGTAGGCCGCGACCGCCGCAGCACGGTCCCCGCTCTGGGCGAGGCGACGCATCAGCACCCGCGCCGCATCCTCCGACACGGGATCGAGCTCCAGCCGGCGGCCCGCGTGGGTCACCGCCGCCTCCAGGTCACCGGCCGCCTCCGCGTTATCGCCGAGGGCCACGAGCAGCTCACCGACGCGCTCGCGATGGGCCTGGCGCGCCTCCACGACCCAATCGTCGTCGAGGTCGACCAGCAGCTCGTCCTCACACAACGCGAGCGCTTCGGCGTGATGTCCCGCGGCGGCCAGACGATCGATCTCGCGCACGTCGACCCACAGCTCCGGGCCCTCGACGATCCCCACGCGCTCGCGCTCGGCCACGACGTGCCCGCCGGCGGCCTGCCCCAGCTCCCGGCGCAGCGTGGCCAGGGTCGTCCTCAGGCTCCCCCGAGCGCTGCTTTCCAGCACATCCGGCCAGAACACCGACGCCACGCGCGTCCGCGAATGCAGCCCCGGGTGATACGCCAGCCAGGCCAGCAGCGACCGCGCCCGGCGACTGGCGATGTCGTCCAGCCGCCGCCCCTCCAGCTCGAGGCAAAGCTCGCCGAGGAGACGGATGCGCAGCATCTGGCGGCGCGGCGGCCGGCTAACCCCCTGGACCAGCAGCCTCCAGCGTGCGCCGGAGGTTCTCGAACGCAATGCCCCAGCCGTCCTCATGCGAGCGCACCGCCGCCTCGTCCCACAGGCCGCTGTGGGTGAAGCGGACCGTCGTCGCACCCTCGGCCTCCTCGAAGTCGATCTCGATCAGCTGCCGTGTGTCGTCGCCGTCCCAGATCCAGGTGAAGGCGAGGCGGGTCGGGGGCTCGACCTCCGTGTACTTTCCGCCGCCGCCGTACTCGACGTCCTTGTGCGGATCGCGCATCACGACCCGCACATCGCCGCCCACCCGCAGGTCGACCTGCGCCTCGGTGGTCTCCCAGTCGTGCTCGGCGTGCCACCAGCGGCGCATCACCTCCTCGCTGGTCCAGGCGTCGAAGACCGCCTGGGCGGGCGCTCGGTAGGTGCGCTCCATGCGCAGGGTGGTGTTCTCGGTCACGGTCGCGGTCCCCGTCGGCGTCGAAGGTGCAGCGTAAGCCAAGCGCGGGCGAGGAGCAGGCCGCCGCCCGCGCCGGTCAGCGCGGGCAGCACCTCCTCCACCGGCACGCCTGCCACGTGAGCGATCACTTCGCGCCGTTGTAGTCGTCGTGGTAGTTCCACCACTGGTAGGGCGGGGTCTGCGGGTAGCCCTCGGGCGAGTCCTCCCACTCCTCCTGGCGCCCGAGCGCCGTGATGTCCAGATAGGCCCACGTGCTCCCCATGGCCTCGTCGCCGCGGCTGTCGACGAAGTAGGTCCGGAAGATCCGGTCCCCCTCGCGAATGAACGCGTTGGTGCCGTGCCACTCGTCCACGCCGAAATCGGCGTCGAAGTCGTCGGTCACGGTGTACCAGGGGATCTGCTCCCAGCCCATCTGTGCCTTCCAGCGCTGTATCTCCTCCTGGGGCGCGCGTGAGACGAAGACGAGCGTTGTGTCGCGGGCATTCAGGTGGGCCAGGTGCGCCACCTGATCGGCGAGGAACGAGCAGCCGCCGCAGCCGCGCTCGGGATAGCTGTCCATCCCGGGGTCGAAGAAGAAGCGGTATACGACCAGCTGCCGGCGCCCCTCGAACAGGTCGAGCAGGCTCGCGCGGCCGTTGGGGCCCTCGAATACGTACTCCTTGTCCACGGCCATCCTGGGCATGCGGCGGCGCTCGGCGGCCAGCGCGTCGCGGGCGCGGGTGTGCTCCTTCTCCTTCACGAGCATTTCCTCGCGCGCGGCCTGCCACTCCTCGGGTGATACGACGGGGGGTGCGTTCATCGGGGATCGTCCTCCTTGAGGTATTCGTCGACTACATCGAACAGGCGCCCCCAGAGGGCGCGCTGGCGATCCATCCAGTCGGCCGCTTCGCTGAGCACATTCGGCTCGAGCGAGAGCCGGTGTGTCCGGCCCTCGATCTCGCGCGTGACCACGCCGGTTTCCTCGAGCACCTTCAGGTGCTTCGAGATGGCGGGCTTGGAGACCCCGAAACCGCCGGTGGCGTCACCGACGGTCGCCGGGCCCGCGGCCAGGCGCTCCACTATGCCCCGGCGGATCGGGTGCGACAGTGCCTTGAACGGATCGTTAACCACAAGGTAAACAATAGCAAGCGCCGGAACCGCGCAGCGGGTGTTTGCGCGCCGGTGCCGGGTATCCGAGGGTGACCCGAGAACAAAAGGAGGCGACATGGCAGGCACGGCACGCGACGTCATGACGGGCGGGGCCGAGTGCATCGGAGAGAACGAGAGTGCTTTGGAGGCGGCGAAGAAGCTGTCGCAGCTGGATGTCGGTTCGATGCCGATCTGCGGTGAGGACAACCGCCTCAAGGGGATGCTGACCGACCGCGACATCGTGGTGAGAGTGCTGGCCGAGGGCGGCGACCCCTCGAGTGTCACGGCGGGTGAGCTGGGTGGGGGCAAGCCGGTGACGATCGGAGCCGACGACTCCATCGACGAGGCCCTGCGGACGATGTCCGAGCACAAGGTTCGCCGGCTCCCCGTCATCGACGGTCACGATCTGATCGGCGTGGTCAGCATCGCCGACCTGGCGGGATCGGTCGAGGACGACAAGGTCGGCGATCTGGTCGAGGCGATCTCGGCGACCGGCGGCTGAGAGGTAGGTGAGAACGACATGGCGAAGGATCACGGGCCCAGCGTCAAGGACGACAAGCAGTACGAGGGGCTACGCAAGAAGGGGATGAGCAAGAGCAGGGCGGCGGCGATCGCCAATACCCCGGACGCCTCCAGCAAGGGGGGCAAGAAGTCCGGCAGCGGTGGTGGCAGCAGCCGCAGCAGCAAGAGCAGCGGCTCCGGAAGCGGCGGCAACCGGGCCCAGAAGCAGAGGGCCGGCCGCAAGGGCGGCAAGGCGTCCTCCAGCTGAGCCGCACCCAAACGAGCACCAACGACGCCAACAATCAGGAGGTCCTTCACGGCAGAGCCCCAGTCGGGCGGGGACAGCCAGGAGGACCCCTACCCCGATCAGTCCGGCTGGCGAGCAGCCCCGCGCTCTACGTGCCGGGCTGACCGAGGAAGGCCGTGAGGCGCTTGTTGAACTCCGACGGGCTGTCCCAGAACCCGAGATGGGACGGCATCTCCCAGACGGCCGAGCCGGGTGTGTGCGCGGACAGCCAGGGCTCGGCCGCCTGGAGGCCTTGACTGGCGACGGCGTTTGCGAGCGGAAGCTTTGAGTCGAGTGACCGGACAAGGTCGCGGTAGTCGCTGAACATCGCGCTGACCAGCAGTGACGCGGCGGTGTGGCGCGGCGTGGCCAGATGCAGGTCCGCCAGCCAGCAGCTGCTCGGAGGCCTCGGGGATGCGATTCAACAGCCACGCGGCGAACTCCGTCGCAAACCCCTTGGGCTCGGCCACCACCGGTGCCAGGTATTCGTCCAGGAATCCGTTCAGATCTGCATCCGCCCACTCCTCATCTGTTCCGAGCGGCTTGGGCGTCTGGTCGAGAACGGTCAGCGACAGCAGTCGCTCGGCGCCGGCCTCCTCGATCGCCGCGAAACACGCCAAGGCCCCGTAGGACCAACCGACGAGGTGGACTCGGGTGAGGACCAGCGCATCCAGCACCGCGAGGAGATCCCGGCCGTGCTGCGGGTAGTTGTTGCCCTCCGTCGTGACCGTCGAGCGCCCGTGGCTGCGAGGGTCGAACGTGATCACGCGAAAGCTCGAGGCCAGCCCGGCCAACTGGTGCTCGAACACCTCGCCCGACATCGTCCAGCCCGGCACGAGCACAACGGGAGGCCCCGACCCGCGCTCCGTGTACGCGATCTCAACGCCGTCCGCGAGGCCGATCCGGCCCCACGCCCGCGTGACAGAGGGCACATGCTTCAGTCCGCCGCCGCGCACAGGGCAGCGCCGGGGATCCGGTAGCCGTCCTCGGTCGCGAAGCGCGCGAGCGCGTCCTCCACGTTGGCCTTGAGTGCTTCCCGGTCTGTCTCGGACAGGCTTTGGAGCACCGGCGCGATCGGCCCGCCGGTGTCCGAGGTCACGCTCAGGTACTCCTCCACATCGGGGACCTCGAAGAGCACCCGCACAGCCTCGGTCAGCACGTTGGAGAACCCGGCCCCCTCGAGCAGCGCCGTGGTGCGCTCGGCGCTGGCCATGCTGAAAACAGGCGGGCCCGGCGGCTCGGGCGGCGGCATGTGGCCGAGCTGTACCAGGCCGATCGGGACGACCGTGAAGAACGGGTTCTGCTCCATCGCGCCCCAAACCGCCAGGGACACCCGGCCGCCGGGGCGCAGGACCCGACGGGTCTCCGCGAGCGCAGCGGCCGGATCGGGCATCAGCATGTATCCGAGCCGGCACAGAACCCCGTCGACCGAGTCGTCGTCGAGGTCGATGCGCTGGGCGTCGATCCCCCGGTACTCGACGTTCTCAACGCCCAGCTCGGCCCCGCGGCGGCGGGCGGCGGCGAGCATGGCCGGCGAGAAGTCGGTGGTGAGCAGCCGGCCGCGCTCCCCGATGATCGCGGCGGCCTCGAAGCCGGTGTCGCCGACGCCGGCCGCGAGCTCGAGCACCATGTCGCCGGGGCGCGGGGCCAGCTCGCGCAGCATCCATTGCCGGAGCGGGGTACAGACCTTCTCCACCAGTGGCCGCCGCCGCTCCCAGCCCGGCGCGATCGCCTCGGCGATCTCGTAGATCTCCCGCTGCTGCCGCTCGACGGCGGTTTCGCTGCTCATGTGCCCTCCTTCGCTTGGCACCGAAAACGCTACGAGCGAAGCCTCGGCGGGGGAATCGGGAGTTCTCCCCATGCCACAAGGCCGTGCTCCATGGCGAAGAGGGTGGCCGCGGCGCGGGTCGAGACGCCGATCTTGCGGTAGGCGTTCTGGATGTGGCGGTCGGCGGTCTTGGCCGAGATGCCGAGCATCCGGGCGACCTGCTTGGTCTGAAGTCCGCGGGCGAGCATGCCGACGACCTCGGCCTCCCGTTCGGTCAGGCCCGCCGGGCGCTCGATCCGCGGCGCGGGCTGGCCCGCCGCCTCGACGACGGCGGTCACCGCGTCGGCATCGAGCCGTCCGGCGCGGGCTTCCTGGCTCAGGATGGCCGCCGCGCGCTCGGGCCGGATCGACGTGCGGTAGGGGCGCGGCTCGGTCATCGCCTGGTAGGCGTCGGCTGCCGCGAGGAGGCGGGCGGGAAGCGGGAGGGCAGCGCCTGCGGATCCGCGGTGGTAGCCGGAGCCGTCGAGGCGCTCGTGGTGGGCTCCGGCTACCGGCGCGAGCTCGGCCAGGAGCTCCGAGTGCGCCAGGATTCGCTCCGAGTGGTACGGATGCAGCCTCACCTGCTCCCACTCGTCGGCGTTCAGCGGTCCGGGCTTCTGCCAGATCCACGCGTTCACCGCCACGCGCCCGAGGTCTTGGACGAGCGCTGCCCGCCGAATCGAAGCCACGCCGGCTGCGTCGATCCGGCAACGCCGGGCCGCGGCGGCGGCCAGCTCGGCCACCGCCGTGGCGTGACCCGCCAGGTAGGGCGTGATCAGATCGGCGAAGTTGCCCATCGCTGCCAGCCCGCGATCGAGAGCCTCCCCCTCGAGCATCAGCGGGGGACCCGGCTCGCAGGCGAGTGTGTCCTCCCACACCGACGCGTGCTCGTCCAGGGCGAGAATCTCGCCGGCATTCCCGGTGAGGCAGGCGACGACCTCGGGGTCGAAGGCATGCCCTGCGCGGTCACGGGCGAGACGCACGACGCGCTCCTCGCCCCCGAGCATGCGCTGGAAGGCGGCGTCAACCGCCAAGGGCACGATCCGCATCGGCAGCGGGATCTGGTCGCCCTTGGCGCGGCCCAACGGGCCGTGTCCGTCCCAGCGTTCGTAGAGGTAGTCGGCCAGCGTTTCCTGCACCGAGCCCGGGAGGCCCAGCGCATCGGCAAGCATTCCGGCCACCTCGCACGTGGCGGTCAGGTGCGGACGCTGCTCCCGCATCATCCTCGGCAGCCGACGCGCCACCTGGCCCGCCCGCCCCAATCCCCTGCTCTCGGGATCCGGCAGCGCGCGGACGAACCCGGCCAGGACCTCGCGTCCCGACCCGTAGATCACGGGATGCGCGCGAGTGGTGATCGAGTCGCCGAACACCTCCGGCGTGACGTGCGCGTCCGTGGTGCAGCCCGAATGGGCCAGCAGGCCGGCGTAGTAGGTCTGCAAGAGGTCCTCGCCCTCTAGGCCGAGGCGGTCGGCCAGCCGCATCGCGATCAACGTGCTCTGCAGGCCGTGCTCGAACGGGAAGCCCATGCCGAGGTCCGTCGCCAGGCACAGGGCGGCGACCAGCTCCGCGCTTCGGACCTGCCGGCCGCCTTGCGAGGCTCCGGCTGACACAGGGCGAGACTACCCCGCTTCTACCGTCAGAGGCGGCTCCGAGGTCGCCGGCGGGGGTCTACCCTGGAGCTGGAATGCCGTTCATCGCCTACGTCCACGCGGGCGAGCCCGACCAGCGGCCGGAGGGAAGGCCGCCGTGGCAGCCGAACTGGCGCATGTGGCGCTGGATCGCCGTTGCGCTGGTCGCCATGTACTGCGTGAGCCGCACGAACGGCGTCGCCGGTCTGGTGCTCGTGATCGTGGCCTTCACCGCGGCCTGCCTTGCCTTCGACGAGGCGCTTCCTCGGGGCGACGGTCTGCGCCAATGGCGCCAGTGAGAGCCTCGATCAGCCGCTGACATAGGCCGCGAGGTGCTCGCCGGTGAGGGTGGAGCGGGCGGCGACGAGGTCGGCGGGTGTGCCCTCGAAGACGATCCGGCCGCCGTCGTGGCCGGCGCCGGGACCGAGATCGATGATCCAGTCGGCGTGCGCCATGACCCCCTGGTGATGCTCGATGACGATGACCGACTTGCCGGAGTCGACGAGCCGGTCCAGCAGGCCGAGCAACTGCTCGACGTCGGTGAGGTGGAGGCCGGTGGTCGGCTCGTCGAGAATGTAGACGCCACCCTTCTCAGCCATGCGGGTGGCCAGCTTCAGCCGCTGCCGCTCACCGCCGGACAGCGTCGTGAGCGGTTGGCCGATGCTGAGGTAGCCGAGCCCGACGTCGGCGAGCCGGTTGAGGATCTTGTGCGCAGCCGGCGTGGCCGCCTCGCCGTCGGCGAAGAACTCCTCGGCCTCGGTCACCGGCATCGCGAGCACCTCGCTGATGTCCTTGCCGCCGAACTCGTACTCGAGCACCTCTGCCTGGAAGCGCTTGCCCTCGCACTCCTCGCAGGTGGTGGCGACGCCGGCCATCATCGCCAGGTCGGTGTAGATGACGCCGGCTCCGTTGCAGTTGGGGCAGGCACCGTCGGAGTTCGCGCTGAACAGGCCCGGCTTCACCCCGTTGGCCTTCGCGAACGCCTTGCGAATCGGATCGAGCAGCTTGGTGTATGTCGCCGGGTTGCTCCGTCGCGAGCCGCGGATCGCGGCCTGATCGACCGTCACCACTCCCTCCCGCCCGGACACGGAGCCCTGGATCAGGGAGCTCTTGCCCGAGCCCGCCACGCCGGTGACGACGACCAGGACCCCGAGGGGGATGTCGACGTCGACGCCCTGCAGGTTGTTGGTATCGGCGCCGCGGATCTCCAGCGCCTCCGTCGGCTCCCGCACGGTTTCCTTTAGGGAGCCGCGGTCGTCCAGGTGCCGCCCGGTGAGCGTGTCACTGGCCCGCAGGCCCTCGACGGTGCCCTCGAACACCACCTCTCCGCCCTCGGTGCCGGCGCGCGGGCCGAGGTCGACGACGTGGTCCGCGATCGCGATCGCCTCCGGCTCGTGCTCCACCACGAGCACCGTGTTGCCCTTGTCGCGCAACTGCAGCAGGAGGTCGTTCATCCGCTGGACGTCGTGCGGGTGCAGCCCGATCGTCGGCTCGTCGAAGACGTAGGTCACGTCGGTCAGCGACGATCCGAGGTGGCGGATCATCTTGGTGCGCTGCGCCTCGCCGCCCGACAGCGTGCCCGAGGGCCGGTCGAGCGAGAGGTACCCCAGCCCGATCTCCACGAACGAGTCGAGGATCTCCCCCAACGCCTCGAGCAGCGGCGCCACCGACGGCTCGTCGAGGTCGCGCACCCATTCGGCGAGGTCGCTGATCTGCATCGCGCAGACATCGGCGATGCTCTTGCGCTTGATCTTCGACGAGCGGGCCTCCTCGCTGAGCCGCGTGCCTTCGCACTCGGGGCAGGTCGTGAACGTCACCGCCCGCTCCACGAACGCGCGGATGTGCGGCTGCATGGCGTCGGGGTCCTTGGACAGCATCGACTTCTGGATCGTCGGGATCAGTCCCGAGTAGGTCAGGTTGATCCCCTCGACCTTGATCTTGGTCGGCTCCTTGTGGAGCAGGTCCCGCAGCTCCCTCTTGTTGTACTTCTTGATCGGCTTGTCCGGGTCGAAGAAGCCGCAGCCTCGGAAGATGCGCCCGTACCAGCCGTCCATGCTGTAGCCGGGGATCGTGATCGCGCCCTCGTTGATCGACTTGCCGTCGTCGTACAGCGCAGACAGGTCGAAGTCGGTGACCGAGCCCCGGCCCTCGCAGCGCGGGCACATGCCGCCGGTGCGGGAGTAAGAGCGCGCTCTGGTCTCGGTCTTGTCACCGCGTTGGACCGTGATCCCACCGCTCGCGGTCACCGAGGCGACGTTGAAGGCGAACGCGCTGGGCGAGCCGATGTGCGGCTTCCCGAGCCGGCTGAAGAGGATGCGCAGCATCGCGTTGGCGTCGGTCGCGGTGCCGACGGTGGAGCGGGGGTCGGTACCCATCCGCTCCTGGTCGACGAGGATCGCTGTGGTCAGCCCGTCGAGCAGGTCGACCTCGGGCCGCGCCAGCGTCGGCATGAAGCCCTGCACGAAGGCGCTGTAGGTCTCGTTGATCAGCCTCTGCGACTCCGCGGCGATCGTGCCGAACACCAGCGAGCTCTTGCCCGATCCCGAGACGCCGGTGAACGCCGTCAGCCGTCGCTTCGGGAGCTCGACGCTGACGTCCTTGAGGTTGTTCACACGCGCGCCCTGCACGCGGATCAGGTCGTGGCTGTCGGCAACCTGCGGCGCAGGCGCCTTCGTGCCCGTCTTCGTGGCCATGCTCGCTCAGCGCGTCTCTTGGATGCGGATCAGGTTGCCTGCGGGATCGCGGACGGCGCAGTCGCGAATGCCGTACGGCTGGTCGATCGGCTCCTGGACGACGTCGGCGTCGCCGGCCTGCAGCTGCTCGAAGGCCCCGTCGAGGTCGGGGGTGGCCAGGTTGATGCTGGCGTAGGTGCCCTTGGCCATCATCTCGGCGATGGTGCGGCGCTCGTCGTCGGTGACACCGGGGTCGGCTTCCGGCGGGTACAGGACGATGGACGTGCCGGCTGGCCGGGAGGGCCGATCGTGATCCAGTGCATCCCGCCGTACTCGACGTCGTTGCGGACCTCGAAGCCGAGGATGTCGCGATAGAAGGCCAGCGACGCGTCCGGGTCGTCGTGCGGGAGGAAGGTCTGGTGAATGGTGATGTCCATGGCGGTCACGCTAGGCTGCTGCTCGGGACCGGCGCTTCTCGATTCCTGACCGGTTTGGTCACCCGTTTCGCCACGCACGGCGGCATCCCCGTGGTCGCACCCCACTCGTGGCGCCGGTAGTCGCTGGGCGGCATGCCGACCAGCTCGGTGAACCGGGTGCTGAAGGTGCCCAGCGACGAGCAGCCGACGGTGAAACAGACCTCCGTGACGCTGAGGTCGCCACGGCGCAGCAGCGCCATCGCGCGCTCGATGCGCCGCGTCATCAGGTAGCTGTACGGCGATTCGCCGTACGCGCGCCGGAACTCGCGGCTGAAGTGCCCGGCCGACATGTGCGCGTCGCGGGCGAGCGCCTCGACGTCCAGCGGCTGCGCGTACTCCCGGTCGATCCGGTCGCGAACGCGGCGCAGCCGTGCGAGGTCGCTCAGGCGCTGATCCGCGGCCACGTACGCCTAGGCGGGCCAGAAGTCGGGCACCTGCTCGACCTCGTTCTCCAGGTCGTCGCCCTTAACGGAGACCATGATCAGCACCGCGTCCTCGGGGCCTTCGTTCCAGACCGAGCGGGCCACCTCGGGAGCGACCCTGATCAGGGTGCCGGCCGGCAGGTCCATCACCTCGTCCTCGAGCTTGAACTGAAGCGTTCCCGAGGACACGAAGTAGAGCTCCTCCTGCGTGCGGTGGCGGTGCCCGTAGCTGCCCTTGCCCCCGGTCTGCGCGGGCATCCGGCGCCAGCTGAAGGCGACCTGCTCGGTGTCCATCCCGGCCGAGGTCATGCGCATCTCACCCGGGTAGTCCCCCAGGACGTCGGGGATGTCCTCCAGCCCCGCGACTGTGAAGTTCGCCATTGGTTCCCCCTTTTTGGGGGATCCTAGGACCAGGAGTCCCAGGCCTGCAGCGAGGGCAGCGGGTCGAACGGGTCGCCGCCGTCGTACCAGCCCGGCGTGGCCCACAACTCGAAGTGCAGGTGGCAGCCCTGGGCGTTGCCGGTCTCGCCGACCGCGCCGATCCGCTGGCCCGTGTACACACGGTCGCCGGCCTGGAAAGGAGAGGGCTCGGCGAGGTGCATGTACACGTAGTCGTTGGTCGTGCCCGCGCCGTCGATCACCACGTAGTTGCCCGCCGCGCCGTGGTAGCCCTGGTACTGCACGCGGCCCCCGCGCGCCGCCACCATGCGGGTGCCGCAGTTGGCGAAGACGTCGTGGCCCTGATGGGAGTGACCCGAGCGCCCCGCGCCGAACTGGGATCCGGAGCTACCGAAATCGTGCCTGCCCCGGATCGGGAAGATGTGGTCGTAGAGGTCGAAGGCGTCGCGCTGGTAGCTGTTGGCCTGCGCGCTGCGCAGCTGGGCGCCGCTGGCGGTGGCCGCGGTCAGCTGGAACGAGTAGCGGCCGGGGGGCGCGCCCGCCCGTCCGATCCGCCCGCTCCACGTCACGCTCTGGACCGCGCCCGGGGCGGCCGCGGCCAGAGCCCAGGTCTTGATCGCGGTGCCCGTCTGAGCGCTGACCAGCGCGACGTTCACGGCGGCAGGACTTGCTTCGGAGAGCCGGAAGGAGAAGGTGACCGCCTTGCGGGCGTCCACATAGGCCTTGGTGCGGCTCGTGCCCGTCTCGAGCATCGGGGCTCCCGGCACGGGCGTGAGCTCCGGGTTCGCGGTGGGCGCGGGCGGGGGCAGGATCGACACCGGTGCGGTGGCCCGCGAGCGCGTGCCCTCGCGAGTGACGACGGCGAGCGGGCCGCTGACGGCCCCCATCGGGACCTCCACGCTGAGCCGGGTGTCCCTCGCGGAGCTGACCGCTACCTCGGCGTTGTCGGGAGACCCGACACTGCCGAGGAAGATGACCTCGGACGCGCCGGCCAGACTGGTCCCGCGGAGCCTGAGCGTGCTGCCGGCCTGGGCGCGCTTGCGTGAGCCGCAGTCGCGAAGGCAGCTCACCTTGGTCACCTTCGGCTTCGCCAGGTACATGGCACCGCCGCCGGCGGCGCTGCCCGGAGCCGCGGCGGCGGCCGGGGCGAGGGCAAGCATGCCCAGCGCAAGTGCGCCTAGGCTTCGCCCAGCGGGAACATGGATGTCTCGCAAACTCCTTCGGCCTCTCTCTTCTTTGCGGCCTACGGGGTTAGCTGACGGGCTCGCGCCTGAAGAGCAGCGCTACGACCAGGGCAATCCGGTCGATTCGCCCCTCGAAGACCCTCTTTCGACGGCCTCCGAACGGTTCCCCCGCTCCCCGGGGCCACGGCGGCGGCCACGAGGACTCGGCAGGCACTTCAATTGGCGCGGCAGTATAACCACGTGACTCGGCGACGTGACCACCGGTCCTCGTTGTCGCTCTCCTACGGCGTCTGCCACACTGTGGCTCCGGCCGCCTCAGGGCGGCCCCTTTGTGATGAAGACGTACGTGGCGACACCGGCTACCCGCGAGCGCAACTGGCTCGTGGTCGACGCGAGCGGCAAAACGCTCGGCAGGCTCGCGACCCAGATCGCGGACGCTCTGCGCGGAAAGCGCAAGCCGGACTACACGCCGCACGTGGACGTGGGCGACTTCGTGATCGTCGTGAACGCAGAGCGGATCTCGGTGACCGGCAACAAGCGGGAGGAGAAGCGCTACTACCGCCACTCCGGCTATCCCGGCGGCCTTCGCAGCCGCACGCTGGCCGAGATGCTCGAGCGGCGGCCGGAGGAGGTCATTCGCCGCGCGGTGAAGGGAATGCTTCCCCGCAACCGGCTTGGGCGGGCCCAGCTGCGCAAGCTGAAGGTCTACGCCGGGCCAGACCATCCCCACGCCGCGCAGCAGCCAGAGCCGATGGAGGTGCAAGCTTGATGGCCGAGGATCCGCAACGCCCGGACGACGACGCGCCCGAGACGGGCGAGGGCGCCCCCGGGCCAGAGATCGAGGGCGCGGACCAGCTGGCCGACGCCGTACGGTCGCAGGACGCGCCGGACGAGGGCGGTGCGCCCGCTCCCGAGGCGGAGGAGGCCGCAGCCGCCCCCGAGGCCGAGGAGGAGCCGGCAGCACCCGAGGCCGAAGAGCCGGCAGCCGCGCCCGACGCCGAGGAGCCCGCAGCCGCTCCTGAGGCGGAGGTGCCCGCAGCGCCCGAGGCCGAGCAGGAGCCCGCAGCCGCTCCTGAGGCCGAAGAGCCGGCAGAGGCCGGCGAGCCCCCGCGGGAGGAGCGGCCGCGGCCCGGCCGGCGGCGCTCCGATGACGACAAGCCCTCCGAGGAGGTCATCCCCGGAGCGCATCTCGAGCCCGACCTGGTGCTCGAGGAGCAGGCGCCTGAGACGCAGGGCGAGTATGGCCAGTACGACGAGTACGCGGCCGCCGAGACCACCGACGCCGCAGCCGAGGACGCCGAGCCGGCCGACGAGGCGCCCGCCGAGCCGGAGCCCGTGGAGCGCCAGCCGCTGGACCTCGCCCGGGACGCCCGCTATCACGCCACCGGCAAGCGCAAGACCGCGGTGGCCCGGGTGATCCTGAGGCCCGGTGAGGGCAGCTACCGGATCAACGGCCGCCATCTGGACGAGTACTTCCCGCGCGTTCGCCTGCAACGGATGGCCCAGCAGCCGCTCGAGGCCGCCGGATACAACACGCGCCTCGACGTGGTCGCCCGCGTCCACGGGGGCGGCGTCTCGGCTCAGGCCGGCGCGCTGCGCCACGGCGTGGCCCGGGCGCTGGTGGAGGCCGACCCGGCGCTGCGTGGCGAGCTCAAGCGCCGCGGCTACCTCACGCGCGACCCGCGCGTGAAGGAGCGCAAGAAGGCCGGTCTCAAGAAGGCCCGCAAGCGGCCGCAGTTCTCCAAGCGCTAACCCTCCTGTGGGCCTGTTCGGGACGGACGGGGTCCGCGGGGTCGCGGGCGAGTACCTGACCGCCGATCTCGCCCTGGGCCTCGGCCGCGCCGCGGCCACGATCGCCGACGCGCAGGCTCCGCAGGTCCTGATCGTGCGCGACACCCGCGAGTCGGGCGAGATGCTGGAGGCGGCGCTGGCCGCCGGCATCGCGGCCGGTGGAGGCCACGCGCTCCTCGGAGGCGTGCTCCCCACACCGGGCGCCGCCGTGCTCGTGCGCCGCTACGGGTTCGATATGGCGGCCGTCGTCTCCGCCTCGCACAACCCCTACGAGGACAACGGCATCAAGTTCTTCGGCGCCGCGGGCACCAAGATCGACGACGCGCAGGAGGCTGCGATCGAGGCGCTTCTGGCTGAGGGCGCCGGCACGAGCATCGGCCGGGTGCGTGAGCTGCACGGTGCCGGTGCCGATTACCTGCGTGCGCTGGAGCTCCGCTTTCGCGACCTCGATCTCAGCGGGCGTCGCGTCCTGCTCGACTGCGCGAACGGCGCCACCCACCGTGTGGCGCCGGAGATCTTCCGCCGCCTGGGTGCGGACGTCGACGCAGTGGCCACGGAGCCGGACGGGCGCAACATCAACCGCGGCTGCGGCTCGACCCATGTCGAAGCCCTCGCCGAGAGGATGGACGGCCATGATGTGGGCTTCGCCTTCGACGGCGACGGCGACCGGGTGCTCGCGGTCGACCGCGCCGGAAGCGTCGTCGACGGCGACGAGCTGATGGCTCTGGCCGCTTTGCATCTGCGCGGTACGGCGGGCCTCCCGGGCAATGGAGTCGCGGTGACCGTCATGACCAACTACGGCTTCCACACGGCGATGAAGACCGCAGGCATCGAGGTGGCCACCACCCCCGTGGGCGACCGCCACGTGCTGGCGGAGCTGTTGCGCCGCGGCTGGGGGCTTGGCGGGGAGCAGTCTGGGCACATCATCGAGACCGGTTTCGTCCCGGCCGGCGACGGAACGGCGGCCGCACTGCTGACGCTCGAGGCACTCGCCGGAGGCGACCTCGCGGACCGCCAGGCGATGGAAAAGCTGCCCCAGCGACTCGTGAACGTGCGGGTGGCCGATCGCGATGCGATCGAGCACGCAACCGAGGTCTGGGCTGCGGTAGAGGAGGAGTCGGCGCGCCTGGAGGGCCGCGGGCGTGTGCTGATCCGTCCCTCGGGCACCGAGCCGCTCGTGCGTGTAATGGTTGAAGCGCCGCGTGAGGAAGAGTGCGAGGAGATCGTTGGTCGACTGGCGAACCTCGTTCAAGTCGAGCTAGGCTGACCTTCTCTCATGTGCGGAATCATTGGATATGTCGGGCCACGGGATTGCCGTGACCTGCTCCTCGGCGGACTGCGCCGGCTGGAGTACCGCGGGTACGACTCCGCGGGCTTGTCGCTGGTCAAGAACGGTGACATCGGCAGCGTCCACGCCGTGGGCAACCTCGACAACCTGTACGAAGCGGTCGCCCGCTCGAACGGGCAGCTGCACGGCTCCACGGGAATCGGGCATACCCGCTGGGCCACGCACGGCAGGGTGACCGAGGAGAACGCCCATCCGCATTGGGACACCTCCGGCCGTGTGCACATCGTCCTGAACGGGATCGTCGAGAACTGGACCGAGCTGCGCGACCGGCTCAAGGCCGACGGGGCCGAGTTCACCTCCGAGACCGACGCAGAGGTGGTGGCCCACCTGATCGCCACCCATTTCGACGGCGATCTGGTGGAGGCCGTGCGCCTGACCTACAACGAACTGCGAGGCCACTACGCCTTCGTCGCCATGTCCGCCGACGAGCCCGACGTGCTGGTGGGAGCTCGCAAGGAATGCCCGCTGGTGGTGGGCCTGGGCGAGGGGGAGAGCTTCATCGCCTCCGCCATCCCGGCATTCCTGGCCGAGACCCGCCACGTGCAGCTGGTGGAGGACGGCGAGATCGTGGCCCTCACGCCCGGTGGCTCGCGCTTCCTCACGCCCGACGGCACTGAGCTGCGCCGTGAGGTCGACGAGGTGGACTGGGACGACGACGCCGCCGAGAAGGGCGGCTATGAGACCTTCATGCTGAAGGAGATCCACGAGCAGGCGGACGCGGTTGCGGAGACCGTGGCCGACCGGCTGGCCGGCGACGAGGTCGACCTGGGCGACTTCGGCATCGACGACGACTACCTGCGCGACGTCCGGCGGGTGGTGATCGTGGCCTGCGGCACCTCCTACCACGCCGGACTGGTGGGGCGCTACGCGATCGAGACCTGGGCCCGGCGACCGGTGGAGATGGATATCGCATCGGAGTTCCGCTACCGGAACCCGGTCCTCAGCGAGCGCGATCTCGTGATCGGTATCTCGCAGTCAGGCGAGACCGCGGACACGCTGGCCGCCATGCGGCTGGCCCGCGAGCGGGGCGCCAAGGTGCTCGCGATCACCAACATCATGGGAAGTCAGGCCACCCGGGATTCCGACGGCGTGATCTTCACCCGGGCCGGGCTCGAGATCGGCGTGGCCGCAACCAAGACCTTCGTGGCCCAGGTGGCGGTGATGTACCTGTTCGCGCTCAAGCTGGCCCAGCTTCAGGAGACCCTGGAGCCCGATGCCGTGCGGCGCCTGTGCGCGGAGCTGCGCGACATGCCGCACGCGATCGCCTCGCTGGTGGATCAGGCCGACGGGCAGATGCATACGTTCGCCGAGCACTGGAAGGACGCCGGCTTCTTCCTCTACCTGGGCCGCCATGCGGGCCTGCCCGTGTGCCTCGAGGGTGCGCTGAAGCTGAAGGAGATCTCCTACATCCCCACCGACGCCTACGCCGCCGGGGAGATGAAGCACGGTCCGATCGCGTTGCTGGACGAAAACACGCCGGTGGTCTGCGTCGCAACCGACTCGCCGGTGCTGGACAAGATGCTCTCCAACATCGCCGAGGTTCGGGCCCGGGGCGCGCACGTGATTGCGATCGCCACGGCCGGCAGCGGACGGGTGGCCGAGCATGCGGAGGAGGTCGTTGAGGTCCCGCGGACCGACTGGCTGCTGCAGCCCCTTCTCGCCGTGATTCCCCTCCAGCTGCTGGCCTACCACCTGGCCCGCGCCCGCGGCCTCAACGTCGACCAGCCGCGGAACCTCGCCAAGACCGTCACGGTCGAGTGAGCCTGGATCCAGGGTGAGCGGGGTCGGGCTCGACCTTCTCGACATCGAGCGCTTCGAGGGTGCGCTGCGCCGCCGGCCCGGCCTGGCCGAGCGTCTGTTCACCGAGGGTGAGCGCGCCTACGCCGCCTCCCGGGCGCGGCCCGGGCTGCACCTGGCCGCACGCTTCTGCGCCAAGGAGGCGGTCGCCAAGGCACTCGGCCTGACGGGCTGGAGCTTCACGGACGTCGAGGTGGTGGCCACCGAGGGGGCCCCGGTCCTGCGCCTGACCGGCGGCGTGGCCGAGCGAGCGCGGGAGCTGCAGGCCGAGCCGGTGATCTCACTCACCCATACGGACACGATGGCGGGAGCGGTGGCCATACTGCAGCGGCCGTGACCCCGCTTCCCGCCTGGCTGGACCCACTGTTCGAGGCGGCCGAGATGCGCGCCGCCGACGCCTGGGCGATCGAGGAGCAGCAGGTGCCCTCGCTGGACCTGATGGAGCGGGCCGGCGCCGGACTGGCCCGGGTCGTCGCGGCCGTGGCCCGGCCAGGGCCGGTGCGGGTGGTGGTCGGCAAGGGCAACAACGGCGGCGACGGCCTGGTGGCGGCCCGGCTCCTGCGCGAGGACGGCCACGAGGTGGACTTGCTGGCCGCAGCGCCGCCCGGCGATCTGCGCGGCGACCCCCTGGCCAACCTGGAGCGGCTGCCCGGAGCCGGCCCGGAGCCTTTCTCGGCGGAGCGCCTGGCGGGCTCCGGCGCGGTGGTCGACGCACTTCTGGGCACCGGGTTCGAGGGCTCGCCCCGAGAGCCACTTCGCTCCGCGATCGCGGCGATCAACTACCAGGACGCCCCGGTGGTGGCCTGCGACGTGCCCTCCGGGGTGAACGCGTCGAGCGGCGAGGTCGAGGGTGAGGCCGTGCGTGCGCTGGCCACGGCCACCTTCCACGGGTCGAAGCTGGGTCTGCACGTGGAGCCCGGCAAGTCCCACGCGGGGCGGGTGGAGGTGGTGGAGATCGGCATCCCCCGCGGAGCGCCGGCGGGCGAGGCGGCCGGCCTGATCGGCGAAGAAGTGCTCGGGCTGTATCCGCCGCGGGAGCGCAGCGGCTCGAAGTTCGCCTCCGGAGTCGTAGTGGTGGTGGGCGGATCCATGGGACTCACGGGCGCGCCCACGATGGCGGCGCGCTCGGCCCAGCGGGCGGGCGCCGGCTACGTGCAGGTGGCGGTGCCGGGACCGGTGCAGCCGGCGGTGGACCTGCGACTGCTCGAGCAGATGAGCCGGGGGCTGCCCGACGAGGACGGGTTTCACACGCCCGCCGGCGCCGAGGTGGTTGCGGAGATGGCAGAGCGCGCCGGGGCGGTGGTGCTTGGCCCGGGCCTCGGCCGGGCGCGGAGCGCCGTCGAGTTCGCCCGCGAAGTCGCCGCCTCGGTGAAGGCGCCGCTGTTGGTGGACGCGGACGGCCTGAACGCCCACGCCGGGCAGATCGAGCTGTTCGCCGAGCGGAGCGGGCCCACCCTGTTGACCCCCCATGAGGGCGAGCTCGGCCGGCTGCTGGAGCTCGACTCCGACGCAATCCACGCACGGCGCGTGGCCCACGCACGTGAGGCCGCGGACCGCAGCCAGGCCGTGGTGCTGCTCAAGGGAGACGACACCATCGTCGCCGCGCCCGGGGGGCCGCTGGCGGTGAGTGGCGCAGGCACCCCCGCCCTGGCCACCGCGGGCACCGGCGACGTCCTGTCCGGGCTCACGGGCGCCCTGCTCGCCAAGGGCCTGTCCGCGTTCGAGGCGGGCGCCCTCGGAGCTCTGGCTCACGGCCTGGCGGGACGGGCCGCCGCCGAGGACATCGGCGCGGACCACGTGATGGCCGGTGATGTGATCGAGGCGCTGCCCCGGGGCCTCAGACGGCGTTAGGTAACGTCCGCGAGCGATGCCAGTGCTCGTGCGGGACATCATGGACGCCGAGCCGGCGACGGTCTCGCCGGACGCCTCGGTAGAGGAGGTGGTCAGCACCCTGCGTCGGCACGAGCTCCCCGGCGTGCCGGTGGTCGACGGGGACGGGCGCCTCGCGGGGCTGGTCACCGAGGCCGATCTGGTGCTGCCCGACGACCAGGGCGACCTGCACCTGCCGCACTACATCAACCTCTTCGGGGGGACGGTGTTCCTCGAGCCGCTCGGGCGCTTCGAGGACCGCCTGCGGAAGGCGTTCGCCTCGAAGGCGTCGGACATGATGACCACCGATCCCGACACGGTCGAGCCGGACACCAGCGTGCAGGAGGCGGCCCGGCTCGTACACGACTCGGGCCACAATCGGCTTCCGGTGGTGGAGGACGGCCGGCTGGTCGGGGTAGTCACGCGGCTGGACCTGCTCGGCGCCCTCGCGCGGTGAGTGCCGCCGAGCGCGCGGTTGCCCGGGTCGACATCGGAGCGATCGAGCGCAACTGCGCCCACCTGCGCACCCTGCTGACCGGCTCTGCGGAGCTCTGCGCGGTGGTCAAGGCCGACGGCTACGGGCACGGCGCGATCTGGGCCGCCAAGGCCGCCCTCGCCGGCGGCGCCTCCTGGCTGGCGGTGGCCACCGCAGCCGAGGCGGAGGACCTGCGCCGCCACGGGATCGCCGAGCGAATCCTGGTGATGGGCGCGCTCACGCGAGAGGAGCAGCGCATCGCCGCCGAGGCCCGGGCCGACGTGGTCGCCTGGACGCCGGACGTCGAAGGCGAGCGGCTGCACGTCAAGCTCGACACCGGCATGGGCCGGCTCGGTACCAAGGACTTCGACGAGGCGGTGCGCCTGGCCCAGCAGGACTCGGTGGTGGGCCTGATGACTCACTTCGCCACCGCTGACGAGATCGGCGACGACCACTTCGCCGCCCAGCTGGAGCGCTTCGCCGAGTTCGTCGAGGCCGTGGGCCGGACGGATTTCCTCGTCCACGCCGCCAACAGCGCGGCCACGTTCCGAGAGCCGGCCGCGCATTTCGACATGGTCCGCTGCGGCATCGCGATCTACGGCATGGATCCCTTCGGCGAGGACCCGGCCGAGCGGGGCCTGGAGCCGGCTCTGTCGCTGACCTCGTACGTGGCCGCCGTCAAGCGCTTCGAGCCGGGGGACAGCGCCGGCTACGGACGGCAATGGCGAGCGCAGGAGCCGACCCTGGTGGCCACCGTGCCGATCGGCTACGGCGACGGCTGGCGCCGCGGTCTGACGAACGACTGCGACGTCTTGATCGGCGGCCGGCGACGTCCGCTGGCGGGGGCCGTCAGCATGGACAACGTGACGATCGACCTCGGAAACGACAGCGGGGTCGCGGTCGGCGAGGAGGTGGTGCTGCTGGGGCAGCAGGACGGCGAGCAGATCCTGGCGGAGGAGGTGGCGCGCCGGCTGGGCACCATCAACTACGAGGTCACCTGCGGGCTGACCCCCCGGGTGCGCCGGCAGCACGTCCGTGAACCCCGACCTAGCTGAGATCCTCGCGGGAACCGAGGCCTGGGTCGTCGGCGGGACCGTTCGCGACGAGCTGCTCGGGCGGGAGACCACCGACGTGGACCTGGCGGTGCGCGGCGACCCGGAGCCGGCGGCACGGGCCGTCGCGGCGGCTGTTCGCGGCCCGGTGTTCCGGCTGTCGGAGGGCTTCGGCGCCTGGCGAGCCATCGAGCGCGACGTCGG
This sequence comes from uncultured Thermoleophilaceae bacterium, assembly GCA_963772945.1. GTDB lineage: Bacteria > Actinomycetota > Thermoleophilia > Solirubrobacterales > Thermoleophilaceae > JACVRW01. Next base: position 458,012 of record CAVYZJ010000005.1, read on the forward strand.
GCGGGTATATGACCTCTCCCCCCTCCAGGGGGAGTCCATCGAGCAGGATCTCGCGCTGCGGGACTTCAGCGTGAACGCCATGGCCCGGCCGCTCGGCAGCGACGAGGTGATCGACCCGCTCGGCGGACGGTCCGACCTGGCGGCGCGCCGCCTGCGCGTATTGGGGCGTGAGGCCTACGAGCGCGACCCCCTGCGCCCGCTGCGGCTGGCGCGCTTTGCCGCACAGCTGGGCTTCGTGGCCGACTCGGAGACCGAGCGCCTGACCGCCGAGGCGGCGCCGCGCGTGTCGCAGGCCGCCGGCGAGCGCGTGTTCAGCGAGTTGCGCCGGCTGGTGCTCGCGCCCGGCGTACTGGCGGGCCTGGCCCTCGCCGATCGCCTCGGTCTGGTGCAGTCGGTCCTGCCCGAGCTGGCTGAGCTTCACGAGGTCGAGCAGAGCCACTACCACCATCTCGACGTCTACGGGCACACCGTTGAGGTCCTGGAACGGCAGCTCGACCTGGAGGGGCGGCTGGAGGAGTTCGACCCCCGTCTGCGGGCGCTCCTCGAGGCCCCGCTGGCCGACGAGCTCAGCCGCCTGGAGGCGTTGCGCTTCGGGGCGCTTCTGCACGACATCGGCAAGCCGGCAACCCGCTCGCTGCGCGCCGACGGCCGAATCACCTTCATGGGGCACGACCGGGTGGGGGAGGAGATGGTGCGCGAGGTCTGCCGTCGCCTGCGGACCAGCGACCGGCTCAGTCGCTTCCTGGGGTCGCTCGCCCGCCATCACCTGCGACTCGGCTTCCTCGTGCACGAGCGGCCGCTCGACCGGCGCGCCGTGTACCGCTACCTGACACTCACCTCGCCGGTGGAGGTGGAGGTGACGCTGCTCTCCTGCGCCGACCGCCTCGCCACCCGCGGCCGCAACGCCCCGGCGGCCACGGAGGCTCACCTCGACCTGGCCCGGGAGCTCATGCGGGCCGCGCTCGACTGGCGGGAGAGCGGACCGCCGCGCTCGCCGGTGCGAGGACACGAGCTCGCGCGCGAGCTGGGCATCGAGCCCGGACCGGAGCTGGGCCGCCTACTGGCGGAGCTCCAGGAGGCGGCCTACGCCGGCGAGGCGACCGATCGCGACCAGGCGCTGGAGCTCGCCCGCAGGCTGCGCGACAATCCCGGATCGTGATCGTCGACTGCGCCGTCTACGAGGATGGCCGCCGCCGCGACGGGCAAGTGGAGCTCGACCACGCCTACGAGGCCTGCAGAGAGTCGGGGAAGTTCGCCTGGATCGGCCTCCACGAGCCGACCGAGCAGGAATTCGACTCGCTACAGCGGGAGTTCGACCTCCATCCGCTGGCGGTCGAGGACGCGATCCACGCCCACCAGCGGCCCAAGCTCGACGTGTACGAGGGACTGGTCTTCATCGTGCTGAAGACCGCGCGCTACGTCGACGAGCGAGAGGTGGTGGAGTTCGGCGAGATCCTCATCTTCCTGGGGCATGACTACCTCCTCACCGTGCGTCACGGGGAAGCCAGCGCGCTGCAGGATGTGCGCAAGAACCTCGAGCACAATCCGGATCTGCTCAAGCGCGGGCCCGGGGCGGTCCTGCACGCGATCGTCGACCGGGTGGTCGACGACTACTCGCCGGCCCTCACCGGCCTCGGCGACGACATCGAAGAGGTGGAGAACGAGGTGTTCTCCGACTCGCGCACCAATCCGGCCGAGCGGATCTACAAGCTCAAGCGCGAGGTGCTCGACTTCAATCGGGCCGCCGCGCCGCTGGTCGAGCCGGTGAGCCACCTGGCCCGCGGCGACTACGACCAGGTGCACCCGGAGGTGCGCGCCTACTTCGGCGACGTGAACGACCACCTCATCCGGGTCCACGAGCAGCTCGAGAGCTACCGCGACCTGCTGACCAGCATCCTGGAGGCCAACCTGGCTCAGGTCACGGTGCGCCAGAACCAGGACGTGCGGACGATCTCGGCCATCGTGGCCATCGTCGCCGTGCCCACGATGATCGCCGGGATCTACGGCATGAACTTCGAGCACATGCCGGAGCTCGGCTGGACCTTCGGCTACCCGCTCGTGCTGGGCGTGATGGCCTGCATCTGCTTCGGTCTCTACCGCTGGTTCAAGAAGGTGGGCTGGCTGCGATAAGCACTAGGCTCGCCTCATGCCCGACGACTGCATCTTCTGTCAGATCGTGGCCGGTGACCTGCCCTCCGAGACGGTCCAGGAGGACGAGCACACGGTGGCGTTCATGGACATCAACCCGTGGACCCGCGGCCATGCGCTGGTCATCCCGCGCGCCCACTCGAAGAACCTGTGGGAGGTCGACGAGGCCGACCTGCGTCACACGGCGTCGGCGGCCAAGCGCCTGGCCGGACGAATGCGGGACGTGCTGGCGTGCGACGGAATCAACCTGCTGAACGCCACGGAGCCGGCGGCCTGGCAGACGGTCTTCCACTTCCACATGCACGTGATCCCGCGCTACGAGGACGACCCGCTGGAGCTGCCCGTGCAGCCGCGCCAGGCGAACCCTGAGGAGCTGTCGGCGGTGGCCGCGGAGCTCCGTGGCTAAGGCACGCCTGGAACGTCACGGCGACGTCGGCGTCCTCGTTATCGACGATCCGCCGCTCAACCTCTTCGGCTTCGAGATGGCCCGCGAGATTCACGCGGCGATCGGCGAGGCCGAGGGTTCCCGGGCGTTGCTGGTGCGGGCCGAGGGCGAGATCTTCACCGGTGGCGCCGATGTGAACGTGTTCGACGGCCTGTCGGTGGAGGACGCGGCGGACTTCACACGCGGCCTCCTCTCGATCACCCACGATCTGGAGGCGCTGCCGATGCCCACGCTGGCGTCCGTGCACGGCCTCTGCCTCACGGCCGGCCTCGAGCTGGCGCTGGGCTGCGACATGATCTGGGCCGCCGAGTCGGCCCAGTTCGGCCTGGTGGAGGCGGTGGTCGGGCTCACCCCGCTGATGGGCGGCACCCAGCGGATGGCCGAGCGCGCCGGGCCGGCACGGGCCCGTGAGTTCGTGATGGGAAGCGGGCTGTACGACGCCGCGGCGCTGGAGCGCTGGAACGTGGTGAACCGCGTGCTGCCGGACGCCGAGCTGCCCGAGAAGGCGATGCGTTTCGCGCAACGGCTGGCGGCCGGTCCCACCAGGGCCCACCACGCGACCAAGCGGATCGTGCGCGCCTTCCTCGAGCATGGGGTGGAGGGAGCCGACGAGCGCGCTCCCGAGATCGGCGCCCCGCTGTTCGCCACCCAGGATCTTCAGCGGGCGGTCAGGTCATTTCTCGAGGACGGTCCCGGCAAGGCCACCTTCGAGGGCCGCTGAGCTCCGGCCGGCCGGAGCCTGAGGCGCCTCCGGCGGGCTCCCCTGGTAGCGTCCCGCCTGTAGGGTCGGCCGATGGGTCGGCGTAGTTGAACATGCAGGTGCCGACGTTCGGACTCGCTTCGCCGACCGATACCGGGGCACACGCAGGAGAGGGGCATTTAAGTGCCTACCGGAACCGTGAAGTGGTTCAACGACGAGAAGGGCTACGGGTTCATCACGCCTGACGATGGCGACCGGGACCTGTTCGTCCACTACTCGGGGATCGACGGCCAGGGCTTCAAGTCGCTGGCCGAGAACTCGAAGGTGGAGTACGAGGAGGAGACCGGGGACAAGGGGCCCAAGGCGGTGAAGGTCCGCCTCATCTGAGGCATCTTCGGGTCGTGCCCAAGGAAGAGAAGATCGAGATGGAGGGCGAGATCGTCGAAGCTCTCCCGAACACGATGTTCAAGGTCGAACTCGACAATGGGCACGAGGTTCTCGGCCATATCTCGGGCAAGATGCGGAGGCACTACATCCGCATCTTGCCCGGTGACCGGGTCAAGATCGAGCTGTCGCCCTACGACCTCGACAGAGGCCGTATCACCTACCGTTACAAGTAGGGCGCCGAAACTCGGCGCCTGGTCGAGTGTTGGAACCCGGGTCATGAAGCGAATCCTGCTGCCCACCGCCCTTCTGCTCATCGCCTGCCTGGTTGTCCCGGCGGGCGCGTCCGCGCGCATCGTCGAGCTGGGTGCCGACGCAACGGCCGTCACCACGAGCTGTCCGGCGAACCCCTGCGAGGCGGCGGTGCGGGTCACCGGCCTTCAGGGCCGCTACGCGGGCGGCAAGAAGAACCCGTACTACATCCGGCGCAGCGGGTGGATCGTGGCCCTCACGGTCACGCTGTCCGCGCCCACGGCCGAGCAGATCGACTTCTTCAACGACAACTTCGGCAGCCCCTCGCAGGTCCGTCTGGCCGTTCTCCGCCGGGGCGACACCCGCAGGACCCGACTGAACTACCGCCTGCTCGCGGAGTCGCCGGACTTCGAGCTGAACGACTACTTCGGCTCGAGCCCCACCTTCGCGCTGGAGGAGCCGCTGCGGGTCCGCGAGGGCAATTGGGTCGGGGTGACCGTCGATACCTGGGCGCCGATGTTCGCCCGCGATCTGACGCGCCAGGACTGGTGGCGGGCCTCGCGGGCCAAGAACAGCTGCGAGCAGCCGCGCAGCTTCAACCAGTTCGCGATCGAGGACCTGCGCGAGGTGGCGATTTTCGGTTGCACATACAAGACGGCGCGGCTGCTCTACACCGCCACGTACATCCCGGACAACCGGCCGACCACCAGCGACGACGACGACTCGTAGCGCCCGCTGGGCGCAGAGGCCTCTTTCGCCGGCCTCGGTGTCGCGGTAGCATCGGGCTGTGACCACGGAGGGGTGGATCTTCATGGTCGGCTTTCGGGTCTTTGACGTCGGCCTGCTCATCGTGTGGCTCATCTGGTTCTTCCGGTTGCGCGACGACGACGACGACTCCCACGAGGAGGGCGGCGGCGGAGGCGAGGGCCCGGAGCCGCGGCCCTCGGGCGACGGGCCTGGAGGCGACGGCATCCGCCTCCCGCTCGGACGCTGGCCACTCGGGCGCGGCCGGGACCGCGGGCACGACCCGTCACGCACGCCGCGGCGCCGCCGGGGGTCTGAGCCGCCCGTCCCGGCCCCGCTTCCCTCACGGGTGCGCAAGCCGCGCTCGCCGGTGCCCACCCACCGCCTGCAGTAGCTCTTTCGGAGCGAGTGATAGTTTCTGTCGCTTGATGGGAGGGCTGATCGATTTCGGGCTGGTCAACGAGCCCGTCGACGGCGCCAACAACGTGGTGGCGCTGCAGGGCGAGGTTGACGCCCACACGGCCCCTAAGCTCGGCAGCTGCCTGTTCGGGCTGGCCGAGGAGGGCAAGACGGGCGTGATCGTGGACCTCTCCGAGGTGACCTTTCTCGACTCCACCGGCATCGGCGTGCTCGTCCACGCCCTGCGGCATTTCTCGCTGCGGCACGCGCGCATGGTGCTCGTCTGTCCGACCGAGCGCGTGCTGCGCCCCTTCCAGATAGCCGGGCTCGCCGGTCACCTGACAATCTTCGACTCCCGCGAGAAGGCGCTCGCCGTTCTCGCCTGACCGGACCCTTGCGCTACCCGCAGGCGCCGGGGTTCTCCTCGCAGAAGTCCTCGAAGCGCTCCGCCGGGCTGTCTGCCGGCGGCGGGACGTCGTTCTCCGGCGTATCGGCAGGGGCGTCCGGCTGTGCCGGCTCAGGGGCAGGCGTGCCTCCGTCGGCCGGCTGCTCCGGCTCCGGTTCGGCGGGCTGGGGCGCGGACGGCTGGGCCTGCGTCTCGGTCTCGGTCTCGGGCGCCCGCGGCGGGTCGGCCTCGGGCTCCGGAACGGTGAGCTCAGGCAGCGTCTGGGTCGTCCGAGCCGCCTCGTCCCCGTCGTCGCCACCGCAGCCGGCCGCGAACGCGGCCAGCAGCAGTAGCAGGATGAGGGCGGTTCTCAGCCCGGCTCCACCGATCCTGCTCGCTCGCGAGGATGCACCCTCGCTCCGCTCGCCGCCGTCGCCCGGCTCGCCCTCCGGCGCGGAAACGCTCACCAGTCTCGGCGGACCCGGGCTCAGCGCTCGACGGCCGGTAGACGCCGGCCGCAGTGCGGGCAGTCGTTCAGGTCCTTCTGAACAAGCTGCTCGAGCGAGCAGCCGCACAGTCGCAGGTTCTCGACGGCGTACGGGAGATCGCTCGGCGACGGGGCCAGCGGCAGCAGCGCCCCCACCACCTTCAGCTCCTCTCCGGACTCGTGGTCGACGTACGTCACGCCCGGTTCGACCTCGCGAATCACCTCGCGGTCGGAGCGGGCGCGGAGCCGGTACTTCTGGCGGCGCGGCGACATGAGGCGGGAACAATAGCGTCGCCCTATGCGGATTCTGATCTTTCACGGTTACCTGCTGCGAGGCACCGGCAGCAACATCTACAACGTGAGCCTGGCCCGCGCGCTGGCCCGCCTGGGGCACCAGGTGGACCTGGTCTGCCAGGACCGCGAGGTGGAGATGCCCGAGGGGGTGACGGTGCACAACCCCGACATCGGACGCGTGCTCCCGGTCTATGTGGCCGACACCTACGAGGGCTTTGACGCTGTCCCCTTCTCGGAGCTCGACGACGCCGCGCTGAACCACTACCTCGAGGCCAACATCGCCGCGGTCCGAGCTCTCGAGGCACCCGACGCCGCGCTGGCCAACCACCTCGTGATGGGGCCGGTGATCCTGGCCCGCGGCCTCGCCGGCCGGGCGCCCTACGCGGTGAAGGTCCACGGCAGCGCGCTGGAGTACACGGTGCGCCCCGGCGGTCCGCGCTTCCTGCCCTACGCGCTCGAGGGGGTGCGCGCGGCCGGGGGAGTGCTGGCGGGGTCGAGCCACACCGCCCACAGCCTGTGGGAGGTGCTCGTCGACGAGCCCACGCTGCCCGAGCACACCCGCCTGCTGCCCCCGGGAGTCGACGTCCACAGCTTCCGCCCCCGGCCGTCCGCCGAGGCGGCGGACGGCCTCAGCCGGCTCGCCCGCAAGCTGGAGGCGGGAAGCGACGCCGCCTGGGGAGGCGAGGAGGGGGCGGCCCGGGCGCTGCACGAGCTTCAGCCGGGGCGGGACCGCATCGTGAGCTACGTGGGCAAGCTGATCGTCTCGAAGGGCGTGGACCTGCTGCTGGCGGCCTGGCCGCTGGTGGTGGCGAAGGAGCCGCGGGCGCGGCTCGTGGTCGTGGGCTTCGGCACCTACCGGGAGGCGCTGGGGCGCTTCGTGAACGCCCTGGCTCGCGGAGACCGCGAGGACCTGCTCGACATCGCCGCCCGCGGCCGCGAGCTGGAGGGCGGGCCACGGGGCGAGCTGAAGTACCTGCGGGGTTTCCTGGAGAGCGCGGGGGAGGAGTGGCTTCAGGCGGCGCCGGCCGCCGCGGCCCGCGTGCACTTCACCGGCGCGCTGGCGCACGGCGATCTGCCCGACCTGTTGCCCGCCTGCGAGGCGCAGGTGATGCCGAGCACCTTCCCGGAGGCGTTCGGCATGGTGGCGGCCGAGGCCGCCGCCTGCGGGGCCTTCCCGCTCTCGGCCGGGCACTCCGGCATGGCCGAGGTGACGGCCGCCCTGGCTCCGGCGCTCCCCGCGGAGCTCCGGCCGCTGCTGTCCTTCAAGGTCGGCCCCGGAGCGGTGGAGGAGATCGCTTCCAAGCTGGTCGCCTGGCTGGGCACCGACCCGGCCGAGCGCGACCGCGCCAGCTTGGCTCTGGCCGAGCGGGCAGCAGGCCGCTACGGCTGGGAAAGCGTGGCCGAGGGCGTCATCGCGGCGGCCCAGGGAAGGCTCGACGAGCTTCCCCGTCCGGCCCCCCCAGGGGATAGTCTTCTCGACCCGTGAGGGTCGTCCGCAACTCGCTCAAGCCGCTGCTGGCCGCGCTCGTCGTCGCCGCCGTGGCGCTGGGATTGGGCGCCTGCGGCAGGGAGGAGCCGGACCTCGCGAACGGCAAGGCGCTGTTCGTGCAGAAGTGCGGGTCCTGCCACCAGCTGGGGCGGGCCGGCACCCAGGGCCAGACCGGCCCGAGCCTCGACGCCGCCTTCACCGCGGCGCTTCAGGACGGCTTCAACCGCGAGACGGTCGAGGGCATCGTCAAGGACCAGATCGCCAACGTCCGCAGGGGCAGCGAAATGCCGGCCAATCTGGTCACGGGGTCGGACGCCGCCGACGTGGCTGCCTACGTCGCCTATGCCGCCTCCAGGTCCGGCGAGGACACCGGGGCACTCGCCACGGCCGGCCTCGAGGGCGCAACCAGCGGGGAGGAGATCTTCGTGGCGGCCGGCTGCGGCTCCTGCCACGTCTTCTCCAAGGCGGGCACCAACGGGAACGTGGGGCCGAGCCTGGACGAGCTGGCTTCATCCGCCGGCGAGCAGGGCCAGGGATCGCCCGAGGAGTACGTCCAGCAGTCGATCCTCGACCCGGACGCCGTCACCGCCGAGGGCTTCCAGTCCGGCGTGATGCCGTCCTACGAGGGCCGGCTGAGCGAGAAGCAGGTGCAGGCGCTGTCCGAGTATCTGCTCGGCGGGCAGTAGGCCGGTCCTCCCGCCGCCCGCCCCGGCGTTGGTGAGCGGCGCCCGGCTATTCGACGACGAGCACAGCTTCGCTCGCGCCGCGCAGGTGGGCGATCCGCTCGGCCTCTTCCTCGAGGTCCTTCCGTGCAAGCCGTCCCAGCTTCTCGACGCTGATCTCCGCCTTTCTTCCCTTGGCCTTGACGCGCCAGAGACCGGCAAGCCGGCCGTCTTTCAGCACAGCACCCGGGCTTGCGACCGGCCGGAACAGCCGCTTGCGCAGGGTGGCTTCGGGCGTCAGCAGCGGACGGTTGGGCTTCTGCAGATAGGGATCGTTGGGCGGAATCAAGCGAACACCTTCCGCGTCCGGCGGTGAATCGAGAGCCTCGAGATCGTCGCTGATCACCCAGCCGCTGCGCCGGCCGACCGGGACCTCGCGGAGGTCGCCCTGGACAGCTCCCCAGAGACGGTCGGCGTGCGGCCTTGCCACGCCGGCCCACTCGGCGAACTCCCCGGCGGTGGCCGGCCCGTAGAAATGCAGGAAGCGGGTGACCGCATCGGCAGCCGTCGCCTCGCCCGCCGGCTCACCGAGCAGGTAGCGGCGCTTGGAGTCGAGGCGGGCCCCGGCCGCCACGGATGCGTAGCGCCACAGCATCGGCGCCACGTGGTGGCTCTTGCACCCCTTGCACCAGGGCATGAGATCGGCGCCGACGCGCCCGCGCAGCTCCTCGTGGAGCTCGTTCTTGCCGAGCGCGCGACCGTCGCTCAGCGCGGCGGTCGGTCGCCTCGGTCACCTCGCGGAGCGCGTCCGTCGGAGCGAAACCCTTCTCGGCCGCCAGCTTCTGAACCTGCTGGCCGAGCTGCATCCCCAACTCGTTGTCGTCGCTCGACACGAGAGCCCGGCCGTAGAGCGCGAACCCGTCCGGCGCAACCGCGTGGATCGCTCCGCGCACCACGTGCGCGAGAACGAGATCACCGCTGTCGACCGCTCCGTCGTAGCCCTCTCGGTCGAGGCCCTCGTACCGGGCCGCGAGCGCCAGAAGGGCAGCGTCCCGTGAAAAGTCGGAGGTGGGGCAGGTCGCCGCCTCGGCCAGGACTTCCGCGTCCCGGCTGGCCAGCCCCGAGCGGGCGAGCCGGAAGGCGAGGATCTGCTCGGCGTCCACGACGCCGCGAGGCTAGCGTCCGGAGGGCTCAGCGCCACCCATGCTGTGAACCACCGAGTCCCGGCGCGGTGTGGCTTGGTGGACATGCGTGCGCAGTGGTGGGACGCTGGGTAGATGAGCGCTTCCGTGGCAACGCCGGCCGTCGAGGCCGGCTCGGACATCGTTGTGGAGAACCCCGCTACAGGGGGAGTCGCCGGCGAGGTGCCCGACATGACCCGTGAGGTCCCGTCGCTTGTCGCCCGTGCGCGCAGGGCGCAGGCGGCCTGGGGCGCGCGGCCGGTCGATGAGCGGGCCGAGGTGCTGGGGGCCATGCGTCGCTGGCTCGTCGCCAACCGGCACGCCGTCGTTGAGTCGACGATGCTTGAGACGGGCAAGACCTACGAGGATGCGCTCGTCAGCGAGGTGTTCGCCTTAGCGGACGCGCTGCGGTTCTGGGGGCGCAGGGCGGGGCGATTCTTGCGCGACGAGCGCGTCCCGGCACGTAGCCCGCTGCTGCTGGGCCGCAAGTTCGTTGTGCGCCGGCGCCCGCTCGGCGTGGTCGGCGTGATCGCCCCCTGGAACTACCCGCTCTTGGTCGGGATCGGGGACGCGGCCCCGGCGCTGATGGCCGGCAACGCTGTGGTGGTCAAGCCGTCGGAGATCACGCCGCTGACGACGGCGATGGTGGTCGACGGGTGGGTTCGCGATACGGGCTTGCCGGAGGACGTGCTGGTTGTTGCGACGGGTCGCGGCGGCACGGGCGCCGCGCTCGTCGATCAGGTCGACATGATCATGTTCACCGGATCGACGCGGACCGGGCGCAAGGTGGCTGCGGGCGCGGCGAAGCGGCTGATTCCGGTGTCGCTCGAGCTGGGCGGCAAGGATCCGATGATCGTTTGCGCCGACGCCGATCTCGACCGTGCCGCCAACGCCGCCGCGCAGTGGGGTCTCTCAAACAGCGGCCAGGCCTGCACGTCGGTCGAGCGCATCTATGTCGACGAGCAGGTCCACGACGCGTTCGTCGACAAGCTGGTCCGCGCGGTGGAGCAGCTGCGCCAGCGCGGCATCACGTCCGCGGGCGAGGCCGACGTCGGGGCGATGACGTTTCCGCCGCAGATCGAGGTCGTGGAGCGCCACGTGGCGGACGCGCTCGCCAAGGGAGCGAGGGTGCTCACAGGCGGCCGGCGCAGGCCCGGGCCCGGGCTCTACTACGAGCCCACCGTCCTCGTCGACGTCAATCACGACATGGACTGCATGCGCGAGGAGACCTTCGGCCCGACGCTGCCCGTCATGGGAGTGCGGGACACCGACGAGGCGGTGCGGCTGGCGAACGACTCCGGCTACGGGCTCTCGTCGTCGGTCTACTCCAGGGACACCACCAAGGGAGAGGCGATCGCCCGGCGCATCCGTGCGGGCAACACCGCGGTCAACGACGGCTACCTCCACGTGCTCGGCTGGGAGGCGCCGTACGGCGGATCGCGCGACTCGGGAGTTGGCGCTCGCAGCGGACGCGAGGGCATCCTCAAGTACACCGAGGCGCACACGATCATGGTGACCCGCTTCGGGCTCAAGAAGGACATCGGCTGGTTCCCGAACTCCAAGCGGATGACAAAGCTGCTCGAGCGCGGGCTCAGCCGCTACTACGGGCGGTAATCGAGCCGCTGCAGTCAACGGGATACTCGGCCAGGTATGTCGCAGGTTGGTGCGGACCTGGTGCGCCGTTTCATCGGCGCGTTGAATCGGCGCGACCTCGAGGATTTTCTGGCGGTCTGCCACCCGGACGTGGAGTTCCGCTCGTTCGCGAGCGATCTCGGCGGCCCCTTTCGCGGGCATGCCGGCATGCGCGTCTACTTCCACGAGTTCACCGACACGTTCGACGAGTACCACTTCGAAATCGAGCGAATTGAGGACCGCGGGGACCTGTTGGTTGGATGGGTGCGAGCTCACGCTCGGGCCAGAGCAAGCGGAGTCGATCTTGACTGGCAGCCCGTTGTGGCCACTCGCCTCCGCGACGGAAGGTTGTGGCGCGTCGCCGCCGGTCGATGCGAGCAGGAGGCCATCAACTCGGTGGGCCTGAGTAACAAGCGCGCGAACTAGTGCGTGCCTCCTGCGCCGAGGTCAGAGGTAGCGGCGCTCGAGTTCGCGGTCGATGCCGCGCCGGCGGGCGACGCGGGCCAGCAGCCCGAGGGCTCGTTGGAGCACCCCGTAGCCACCGGGCAGGCGCAGTTGTCCCAGCTCGAGCACGAGTGCCGTGTGGAGGGGATTGCGGGGCACCCCGTTCTTGAGCACGAGGCCGTCGGCGGCGAGCCCGTAGGTGATGCGCAGCCCCTTCTCGAAGCCCGGGCTACCGGGCCGCAGCTCGACACGGGCGACGCTGCGCTGGGTGCCCGGGTTGCTCCAGGCGTGCAGGCTGCCCGGCGCCGCCACGGCCTCGTCACCCGGTTCGAGTTGGTGCCCGACGCCGTCGATCTCGACGGTCAGTCGCCCTTCGAGCACGGTGAAGCGCTCGCTGTAGCTGAGGTGGTAGTGGGGGGTGACCTTGCCGCCGGGCGCTACTTCGATCTCGGCCAGCGTCCGCGCGCCGCCGCTCTCCTGGCTGGTCTCCAGGAAGGTGACGGCGTCGCGCTGGACGGGGTTGTAGATCCGTCGCGGGAGGCCGTGGACGGTGGGCGCGGTCATCTCGGACTCCAAGCGGCCGTCGACCGCGCTCGACGAGAGCCGCCTATTCCCGACCGGCTTGGCAGGCATCGGACCGGGCTACCCCCCCACCTCAGCGCGACAGGATCGACCGCGACTTCCGCAAGGGCCAGAAGCACTCGAACCACGCGCCGCTCTTGGCGGAGCCGCGGGACTAGCTCGAAACGAAGGTCTCCGCCGGGTACATCTCCGGCGGATCCGTGATGCCGACCTGTTCGAGGACCGGTCCCAGGTGCTGGCCGAACGCGTCGCACGCCTCCTGGGACTCCCAGACGTCGACGACGCGGAATCCGCTCGGGCTTTCGCCGGCCGAGTGGCAAAGGAGGCCCCCGACCGGCCAGTCCGACACTGACTCCATCTTGTCCTTGCCCGTGAGCTTCTGGACGGTGGCGCGGTAGTTCTCCGCGGTGACCGTCGGACCCTGGTGGATCAGTACGACCGGCATTGCGAGCTCCTTGTTCGAGTTGGCCGACCCTACCTCGCCCGCCGACTCGTGGCCAGCGCCTGCTGGACATCACGCCGTTCGGCCGCTAGACGATGAGTTTCCGTCTCGCCCTCGGTCACCACTGGCACGGCACAGCTGCGGAAGGAAGGAAAACCCGATGTCAAGCTTGATGGTGGACTTCATCATCTCACTCGACGGTTACGCGTCCGCGGACGGCTGGCCCGGCTACTGGGGCATGGAGGGGCCTGAGTATCTCGCCTGGATCGAGGAAGACGGCGAAATTGAGCACACCGCCCTCATGGGTGCGACGACGTACCGGCTGATGTCCGGGTACGCCACCCAGATGCCCGACGATCCCGGCCTCGCGGCATTGACCGTAGTGCCCAAGGTGGTGTTCTCCTCCACCTTGAAGGCACCACTTTCGTGGGGCAACACCGAGTTGGTCGACGGGGATCCGGTCGAGGCTGTGCAGGACATGAAGCGGCGCGGCTCGCGACCCCTGCGCACCATCGGCAGCCTCAGCCTATGCCGGTCACTGCTCGAGGCCGGCGTGGTGGACCGCTTCCGTGTGGTCGTTTTCCCAGTCATCACCGGTGCCACCGGGAAGGAGCGAATCTTCGACGGGTATCCGGACATCACCCTCGACTTGGTCGAGAGCCGCACGTTCGACGGTCGGCTCCAGCTGCTCGAGTACGTTCCCACGGTGCTCGCCGGGCCGCCTGGCGTCGGTAACCACCAGTAGCTTCATCCGTTCTCGCCGTACGCGTCGTGGTAGTTCCACCACCCGAGCGGGGTCTGGGGGTAGCCGTCGGGCGAGTCCTCCCATTCCTCCTGGCGCCCGAGCGCGGTGATGTCGAGGTGGCTCCACGTGCTGCCGATGTGCTCGGCGCCGCGGCTGTGGACGAAGTAGGTGCGGAAGATGCGGTCGCCCTCGTGGATGAAGGCGTTGTGCCCGTGCCACTCGTCGACGCCGAAGTCGGCGTCGAAGTCGTCGGTGATCGTGTACCACGGGATGTGCTCCCATCCGTGGCGCTTCTTTAGGCCCTGGATCTCGGCCTGGGGGGCGCGCGACGCGTAGGCGAGCGTGGTGTCGCGCGCGTTCAGGTGGGCGGGGTGTGCCACCTGGTCGGCGATCATCGAGCAGCCGGCGCAGGCCCGCTCCGGGTACGCGCCGCCCGCCTCCGCGTAGGTGGTGACGTCCGGCGCGTAGAAGAAGCGGTAGACGATCAGCTGGCGGCGGCCCTCGAAGATGTCCGCGAGGCTCGCCGACCCGTCCGGACCCTCGAAGCGGTAGTCCTTGTCCACCGCCATCCACGGCATCCGCCGGCGTTTGGCGGCGAGGGCGTCGCGGACGCGGGTCAGCTTCTTCTCTTCCACCAGCAGTTCCTGGCGCGCGTCCTCCCACTCCTGCGGAGACACAACCGGGGGCGTGTTCATTTCGGCTCCTCTCTGTTTCAGTACGGCTCGGCGTCGTAGGTGTCGTGCCACTTCCACCATGTGTGGACCGGCGTCTGGGGGTAGCCCTCCGGCGAGTCCTCCCACTGCTCCTGGCGCCCAAGCGCGGTCATGTCGAGGTAGCTCCAGGTGTTGGCGGTCACCTCGTCTCCGCGGCCGTTGCTGAAGTAGGTGCGAAAGATGCGGTCGCCCTCGTGGATGAAGGCGTTGTGCCCGTGCCACTCGTCGACGCCGAAGTCCTTGTCGAAGTCGTCGGTGACCGTGTACCACGGGATGTGCTCCCATCCCATCCGGTCCTTCAGGCGGGCGATGTCGGCCTGTGGCGCGCGGGAGGCGTACGCGAGCGTCGTGTCGCGGGCGTTGAGATGAGCCAGGTTCGGGACGTGGTCGGCCATGAACGAGCAGCCCACGCAGGCGTGCTCGGGCCAGCCGGCCACGCCGGGCTCGTAGAAGGCGCGGTAGAGCAGCAGCTGACGGCGCCCTTGGAAAAGGTCGAGCAGGCTCGCCGGGCCGTCCGGGCTCTCGAAGCGGTAGTCCTTCTCCACGGCCATCCTCGGCATCCGCCGGCGCTCGGCGGCCAGCGCGTCACGGGCCCGCATCAGCTCCTTGTCCTTGAGCCGCAGTTCCTCTCGGGCGGCTTCCCATTGTTGCGGTGACACGGTAGGTGGGGTGTTCATTTCGGATCCTTTCTCATTCGGTACGAGTTCATGCCTCGCTGAGCCCCATGCGGCCGTGCAGACGGCGAAGCGGAGCCGGCGCCCACCAGTTCCAGCGGCCGAGCAAGGCCATCAGGCTCGGGACGAGCAGGGCGCGAATGATCGTTGCGTCGATCAGAACGGCCAGGGCCGTGCCCACCCCTACCTCCTTGATGAAGATGATCTGGGAGGTCGCGAACGCGCCGATCGCCACGGTGAACAGAAGCGCAGCGGCGGTGACTATGCGCCCGCTTCGCTCGAGTCCGACGGCGACCGCTTCATGGTCGGAGAGCCCGCCTTCGCGCGCCTCCTTGATCCGGCTCAGCAGGAACACGGCGTAATCGGTCGAGAGCCCGAAGGCCACCGCGAACAGCAGCACCGGTTGGGTTGCCTCGAGCGCCCCCTGGCCCGAGTATCCGAGCGGCCCCTCGAGGCGGCCGTCCTGGAAGATCAGCACGAGGAGTCCGAAGGTGGCGCTCAGCGTAAGCACATTCATGAGCAGTGACTTGATCGGCAGCACCACCGACCCGGTCATCGCGAACAGGAGCACGAGCGTGGTCAGGCAGATGATCGCGAGGGCGAGCGGCAGGCGCGCCACGAGGCTCGACTGCTGGTCGAGGAACTCGGCCGGCTGCCCCGTCACCCCGAGCTCCAGGGGTGTGTCGAGGTTGCGGATGTCGCGTACGAGCTCCTTGCTCGCGCCGGCCAGCGGGCGCTCGGCGGGTATGGCCTCTACCCGCCACAGTCCGTCTCCCGCGTAGCTCGGCGGCGCCACGGCCGCAACGCCAGGCAGCCGGTCGACGCTCCGGGCCAGCTCGGCTACCGCCGGGCCGGCGTCTCCGCCCGCTTCGGCCGCGACGGTCACCGGCGAGGTGGGGACCGGAGGGAACTCGCTACGAAGCGCCTCGTCGACCTGGCGCGGCGCCGAATCCGCTGGCAGGACCTCGGCGGAAACGCCCGTGAACTCAATGCGCAGGAACTGCGAGCCGAGCGCCAGCAGCGCTACTGAAGTGAGGATGGCGATCGTGGCGGGCCTTCGCATGACCACCTGCGATAGCCGGTACCAGGGCCCGTCAGCTTCCCCGAGCGCGACGCGTTGGTTCGCGCGCTGCAATCGTCCCGGGGCGAGGGCGTTGATGCGCGGGCCGAGCAGCGTGAGCAGCGCCGGCAGGGCGATCAGCGAGACGGCGGCGGCGATCAGGGCAGCCAGCATTCCCCCGAGTCCCATCGAGTAGAGGAAGCGAAGCGGGAAGACAAGCAGCGACGCGAGCGCGGCGGCGACGGTGAGGGCGCTGAAGAGGACCGTCCGGCCGGCGGTCTGCAGGGTGCGCCGGATCGCCTCCGCGCCCGGCCCCGATCGCGCCAGCTCCTCGCGGTAACGCGAGACGATGAAGAGGCTGTAGTCGATCGCGAGACCGAGGCCGAGCGCGATGACGAGGTTGACCGCGAAGACCGACAGCGGCTGGACCTCGTTGATGAGACGCAGGCCGAGAAACGATCCGAAGATGGTCAGCACGCCGACGAACGAGGGCATCAGCGCGGCTACGAAGCCGCGAAAGAACAGGAACGAGAGCGCCAGGATGATCGGGAAGGCCAGCGCCTCTGCCTTGGCGAGGTCCTTGCCAACCTGTTCTCCGACCGCCTCCCCGACCAGCTCGCGGCCTCCGACGCGTACCCCGTCGAGGTCGGTGAGCTCGTCGTCGATGCGGGAAGCGGCGTCCTCGAGCCGGGCGTCGTCGAGATCACGAAAGGTGGCTGCGACATAGGTCAGGCTCCGATCGCGCGACAGTTGAGCGCGATTCTCGGGGTCATAGTAGGTCTCGACCCCCGCAATCGCGGGATCGCCCGCGACGGCCTCGGCGACTTGCATGACCCTGGCCCGGGAGGACTGCGAGTCGATGGGCGCCCGAAGCTCGACGAGAGCGATCAAGCCGGGTCCCGCGCCCGTACCCGTCGCTGCTTCGAGCTGCTCCCTGGCGAGCGCGGCCTCAGAGCCCGGGTCCTCGAAGTCGTGGCCGCCTCGAAGCAGCCCTGGAGCGGGAGCGCCAAAGGCCACCGCGACGAGAAAGCAGGCCGCGGTCGCGGCAAGCACGCGCCGCGGGCGAGAGCTCGCGAGCCGAGCCAAGTGGGTCAGCGCGGCCATGAGCTAGCTCTTCCAACTGACATCACGAGCAGAACTGTGGCCGTGTCCGGGGCTCTGATCAACGGCCGAACGACGAACGCATCGTGTAGCTTGCCTTCATGATGTGGCAGACCGTTGAGCTGCGGGAGCTGCGCCTGTTCCTCACTCTCGCCGAGGAACTGCACTTCGGACGCACGGCCGAGCGTCTTCAACTAACCCCTTCACGGGTCAGCCAGAGCCTGCGAGCCCTTGAGGACAAGCTCGGCGCTCAGCTCTTGTTCAGGACAAGCCGCCACGTCCGCCTCACGCCGCTCGGCGAGCGGTTCCTACGGGACGTAGCTCCAGTGATCGAGCAACTTGACGGGGTGCTCGAGCGGAACAACGCCGCGGCGCGGAGTCTCGCGGGGACGCTGCGGTTCGGCGTTCTCAGCGGGCCGGCGGGCGGCCCGCACGTCGTCGAGATCATCAATGCCTTCGAATCCACACACCCGGAGTGCAGCGTCGAGGTGGCCCAGATGTCTTGGGACGATCCCGTCGGATCGCTGCGGGGAGGCGAGGTCGAGGTGATGGCCACGTGGGTGCCGCTGGAACAGCCTGACCTCGTCGTCGGGCCTACCCTCTCTCGGCAACCGCGCGTCCTCGCTGTCGCGCACGATCATCCACTCGCGGGGCGCGATGCCGTTGATGTCGAGGAACTCGCCGATCACCGGGTCGTCCACTTCGACAAGTGGCCGACCGAGCTGCGGGAGGCCGCGGTGCCGTCCCGGACTCCCAAGGGCCATCCGATTCACGGCACGGCGGTCGGCGTCGGCGACCGCGCCCTCCTGGGCCTTCCGGTTCGAATCGCGCGGGGCGAACTCGTCTTCCCTACCGTCGAGTCAGCGACTCCCTATATGGGAGAGCTCGATCTCGCATTCATTCCGATCACCGGTATGGCGCCACTTCGCAGCGCGCTGGTGTGGCGCCGCCCCGCGCGCGATCCGAAACTACGCGCCTTCATCCGCGTCGCGCGGGACGTACTCAAGGACTAGGAAGAAGCAAGGCGGCGCACCGTACTCGCGGCGACGATCAGCCCTCGCGCCGTTCCCAGCAGTGTTTCTCGCTCGGCACCGGAGCAGGTGGTCCCCGGTCGTCCACCGAGCTCCCGCTTCGCGCGACGAGCGGCAGGGACGTTCTGGGTGTCGCGGGATCCGGTCTTCGGTCCGCCTCATCGCAAGCGTGGGCCGGAGACGACGCCGGTAAGTGGCTTGCCGCTGGGCTAGGGTCGACAGTCATGGAGACCGTCAACGGGTGCACCGTGATCGCTACGTCGGAAGGGCCTGAGCCAGTGAGCTGCAGTAGCAACGTCTACGGCGCCGCCGCCGCAGGGCGCAGGGAGCCCCCGTCTCCTCCGGCATACCGAGTGTCGTCAAGGATCGGCGAACGCCTGAAGCCCTTGACGATCAGGTAGATCGCAAACGCCGCCTCGAAGAGGCCCTCGGGAGAGCGACGTTCGCGGATGCATGTGAGGGGGCGCCTGGGAGGGATGTGTGATTGCGGTTAGCCGCCGCCGTAGACGACGACGAGGTCGGTGATGACGCCGGCGAGAAAGCCGGCGGCGAGTAGCCACATCCCTAGTTCGCGGTGTCCTTGGCGTCGCATCGCGCTCCAGACTTCGCCGATCACGTAGAGGATGGCGCCTCCGGCGAGTCCGTAGAAGGCGAGCTCGAGCGGCTCGGAGTTGAGCTCGTAGCCGACCATCGCTCCGAGGAACACCGGGGCGCCGCCAATCAGTCCCGCCAGCCCGAGCCAGCCCCAGGTTGGGCGTACCGAGCCCAGCGGCCCGACGATGGCAAAACCTTCGGTGGCGTTGTGGAGGGCGAACCCGATGATCAGGACGGTGGCGAGCGCGATTTCCCCGGTGCTGGCGGAGACACCGATGGCCAGTCCCTCGGCGAAGTTGTGCAGTCCGATGGCTGCGGCGATCGTGAGCCCGACCTGGAGCGATCGGGCGCGGGCGGTCCTGGCCTGGGTCTCCAGCAGTTCGACGTCTTTGACGGTGAGCGCGTCGACGGAGCCCCCGGCGACGGGAGGGAGCGTCGGGCCGGCCGGGCGCATGCGACGCTCGAGCGTGGCCAGGCCGGCGGTGCCGGCTGCGAAGCCGGCGCCGAGCAGCGCAACAAGAGCGATGGCCTCGCCGATGCCTTGCTCGCCTTCCTCGAAGGCCTCCACCGGCTCCTCGACGATCCCGAGGGCGTGCTCGAAGATGTCGGCGAACAGAAAGGCGAGCACGCCGACCGCGAACATGGCAAGCGCTACGCGCCCGCGCTGGCCCATGATCTGGAGGCGTCCGAGGGGAAGGCCGAGGAAAATGGTGAAGCCGGCCAGGGCGCCGAGCAGCACCGTTTCGGCGAACGACAAGACACACCTCCAGGTTGGGAGCGGCAGGTGAAGTTAGGGTACCCTAACAGTGCTCACGAGCGAAGCGGGCGTCCCTCCTCAGCGTCGTCTCAGGTTGCCGACCTACCTTGCTGATCACACGAGATCGATCCGATGATGAGGAGGTCGAACGAGATGAGGAACAAGATCAAGGGCGCAGTCGTTGCCGCCGCGGCCATCGTGGCGCTGGCGCTGGGCGGAGCGGCCATCGCCGGGGCCGCCGGCGGTGGGGACGACGACAAGACCGACAAGCCGATCGCCGGCCAGGCCCTGGAGCGTGCCAGCGCTGCGGCGCTGGATCACACCGGCGGCGGCAAGGTGACGGGCACCGAAGCCGGGGATGAGGAAGGCGCCTACGAGGTCGAGGTGACCCGCGCCGACGGCAGCCAGGTCGACGTGCACCTGGACAAGGGCTTCAACGTCCTCAACCAGGCTGAAGACAACGATCAGGGCGGCGAGAACGACAGCGGCGACAAGGACTGACCGCTCGCGGGCGAGCACACGACAAGTTCCCGGCAGACACCAGGTATCCGCTCCCGCATCGCGTGACGGATCTAAGTCAAGTTCTGCTGGAGTCTTTGGGCGCTCCTTGCGAGACTTTCTGCGGGCGCGGGTGACGCCGGAGCTAGCGGCACCTAGCCCCGGGCGAGCAACTCTCAGCCGGGCGGAGATCCGTGCCCAGCCTAGGCCCGCCGAGCGGGAGCGAATCCGGGCTTCCAGGCGGCCCAGCGCTCCGCGATCTTGCCGCCGGCGATGCGGAAGATCACGATGGCGGCCAGTTCGACCGGTTGACCGGTGGGCGGCTGGCCGAACAGGGGGCCGGTGTTGGTCCCGCGCAGCGTCCAGCGGATCACGACGCGGTCTGCCTCGGCTACGAGGTCGTCGATGGTGAACTGCAGGTCTGGATGTGCGGTGTGCATCGTGGATACCACGTATTCGGGTCCTTCCACGCCGGCC
The DNA here is from genome assembly GCA_963772945.1 of uncultured Thermoleophilaceae bacterium. Lineage (GTDB taxonomy): Bacteria > Actinomycetota > Thermoleophilia > Solirubrobacterales > Thermoleophilaceae > JACVRW01. The sequence continues at coordinate 478,332 of CAVYZJ010000005.1, forward strand.
GGTTGCCCGGGCAACGGATCGTGGTCGAGCCAGTCGGGGGCCACCAGGTCGCGCATGGCGGCGGTGTCGCCGGCGGGGATCACCTCCTCGAAGATTCGGCGGATCAGGGCCTTGTTGGCGTCGAGCGTCATGGTGCTGTCTCTCCTGTCTTCGGCGGTGGTCGGAGGTGGGTACCGGGCCCGCCCACCCGGGGCGGGCCCGGCGACTGGTCAGCGCGTGATGCGGCCGATCAGGGTCATGCGGTCGTTGTCGTTGGCGTCTTCGGAGAAGCTGCCGAGGCCGCTGCCGGTGGCGCCGGCGTATGTGCCTGTGCCGTGCCTGACAGTGAACTGCGCGAGGCCGGTGAACGACGACGTCGTGGGGTCGCCCGCGCCGTCCTGGCAGGAATCGCCGTCGATGCCGAGCACGAGGCGGTCGGGGGTGCCCACGCCGAGCACGATGCGTCCCCTGATGGGGGCGCAGACGCCGCCCTCGCCGTTCGGGAACCCCTGGGCGACCTTGAGCTTGATCGAGCCGGTGTAGGCGCCGGTTCCCACGGGGGTGCCGCGGAACTGGCCGTCGAGCTCGATGCAGATACCGGCGTCGCACGGTGCGTCGGTGACGATGGCGTCGCCGCGGACCACGAGTCGCTGCTCGGCGGGCTTCTTGCTCGCCGCCGGACCGCTGGCCTGATCGGCGGCGCTGGCTGCGTTCGTTGCAGCGGTGGCTGCGAGCCCGGCGAGCAGCAGCGCGAACAGGCCGAGCAGCATCCGGGACTTTCGTTGCGGGTGGATCGATGACATGACTGTCTCCTTCCGTTGTGCCCCCTCGGTCTGAGGACGCGGTGGACCGTCGCCGCCTGGCGGCAGCGCGGGATGGGACGGGTGAGGTGGTGCAGTTCTGGCGTGGTGGCGCCCGGCGTCAGGTGCGCGCGTTGACCTGCCAGACGGAGATCGGCCGGCGTGTGCCGGTGGAGATCGCCGCGACGCCGGCGAGCGCCTTGAGGAACGCGCTGCCGTAGTCGGCGAGCGGGCGCCGCGCCTGGGCCTCGCTGTCCCAGAGGACGATCATCATCGCGCTGCCGCTGTCGCGGTCGACGAGGTTCAGCGCGCCGGCGAACCCGGGCTCGGCCTCGAGTGCGGGAACCATCTCGTCGGTGACGAGGCGGTCCATCTCAGGGCGCCGGTCGGGGGTGGTGCCGCCTTCGATGAGCTGGGCGTACATGTGGCTTCAGTGTCCTTTCGATGCCGGGGCTGGCAGGAGGTCGTGGTAGTCGAAGCGGTCGTTCTTCAAGATCGGGCGGCCCTCGGGGTCGAACCAGGCGGCGCGCGGGCGGTCGTAGTAGAGCTCGATCCCGTTGCCGTCGGGGTCGGACAGGTAGACCGAGACGGTCCCGCCGTGGTCGGTGGCGTGGTCGATCGGGTAGCCCCGGTCGAGCAGCCGCTGCACCGCAGCGCCGAGCTGTCGCCGGTCGGGGTACAGGAGCGCGACGTGGTAAAGGCCGGTATGCCCGGGCGGCGGCGCGGTCGCGCCCGCGCTGTCCCAGGAGTTCAGGCCGATGTGATGGTGATAGTCGCCGGCGGCGAGGAGGACCATGTCGAGGCCGGCATGGCGCGCGTCGGCGCTGACCCCGAAGCCGAGCGCGTCACGGTAGAACCCGAGCGCGCGGTCGAGATCGGCGACGCGCAGGTGTACATGGCCGACGCGTACGGCGGGGTGGATGGCTTCGGAGTGCATGCCGAGCAGTCTGCCGCCTGTCCCACAGCCCGGCATCGGTGTAACTACCTAACCGAGCCGCGGGATACGGCGTCGCCCTGGTGCGCGAGAATCACGTCGTGCACGACGTCCCGCGATCGGCGCTGGTGGGGCGAGCGCGCGAACGCGAGGCGATCGCGGGAGCGCTGCGGGCCCTGCCTACACAGCAGGGCGCCGTCGTAGCACTCCAGGGCGAGCCGGGGATCGGCAAGTCACGGCTGCTCGACCACCTGCTGGCGCGCGCAGAAGCGGACGGCGTGTTGGTGCTCGGGGCGCGCGCGTCGGAGTTCGAGAGCGACCTCCCATACGCGCTGTGGACGGAGGCGCTCGACAACCATCTCGCCGATCTGGGCCAGCGCGACCTGGCGCGGATGGAGCTCGCCGACCCCGAGGCCCTTGCGGCGCTGCTGCCCGCGCTCGCGGCCGCTGGGATCGAGCCGGCGGAGGCGGGCGACCGCCACCGCACACATCGGGGGCTGCGGGACCTGCTCGAAGGGCTGGCCACGGGCCGGGCGCTGGTGGTGTGGATGGACGACGTGCACTGGGCCGATCCGGCGTCGCTCGACGCCCTGGCGGCACTCGTGCGCCGGCCGCCCGGGGCGCCGATGTTGCTCGCGGTCGCCGCACGCGAGGGCCAGCTGCCTGACCGCCTGGCGCTCGCGCTCGCCGGCGCCCACGGAGAGAACCGCGTGCTCGCGCTGAGTCTGGAGCCGCTGAGCGAGACCGAGGCCGCCGAGCTGGTCGGCGAGGCGGCCGCGGCGATCTTCCCCCAGACCGGCGGCAACCCGTTCTACCTCGAGCAGCTGGCGCGTGTGCGGGCGACGCCGGCGCTCGTTCCCGGCGCCGTCGACGAGTCGGTGCCGCCCGCGGTCGCGGCCGCGCTGGCCGCCGAGTTGGCTGGGCTGGCGCCCGATGCCCGACGGGTACTCGACGCTGCCGCCGTCGCCGGCGACCCGTTCGAGCCCGAACTGGCCGCCGCCGTGGCCGAGCTGCCCGAGCCGGCGGCGCTGCACGCCCTCGACGAGCTGCTTCTACGCGCGCTCGTCCGACCGGCCACGGCCGCACGCCGGTTCGTGTTTCGCCACCCGATCGTCCGGCACGCCGTCTACATGGCAACCCCGCCCGCGTGGCGGCTCGGCGCGCACGCGCGCGCCGCCGAGGCGCTGGAACGCCACGGCGCGGGACCGGTGCGGCGCGCCTTTCACGTTGAGCAAGCCGCCCGCCCCGGCGATGAAGACGCGATCGCGCTGCTCGGCGCCGCCGCCGGAGAACTGCAGGCCACCGCGCCACGAGGCGCAGCGCGCTGTCACGCCGCCGCGTTGCGGCTGCTGCCCGACCAGCCCGGCCAGCAGGCCCGCCGCAGCACGCTGCAGCGCTCGCTCGCCGACGCGCAGGCCGCCGCGGGCGATCCCGCGGCCGCCCGCTCCACGCTGCTCGATGCGCTGCAGACCGCCGGGTCCGGCGAGCGCTTGGCGCTCACGGTTGCGCTGGCCAACCAGGAGTGGTGGCTCGGCGGCCACGAGGACGCGCGCCGCCGGCTGCAGGTCGCGTTGGGCGAGCTGCCCGCGCAGGCGTCGCCTGATCGCGTTCGCCTGCGCCTCGCGCTCGCCCTGACCACGCTGCTCGCGTGCGACCTGGACGAGTCGCAGGCCCAGGCGAGCGACGCGCGCGCAGATTCGCTCGCGATCGAGGATCCCGTGTTCGAGCTGGCGGCGCTCGCCGTGGGGGCTCTCGCCAGCGCCTCGGCGGCGGACGGGCCCGGCGCGGCACGTCGCCTCGAGGAGTCTGCCGCCGCGCTGGAACGGCTGACCGAACCGCAGCTGGCCACGCGCCTGCCGGCGTTCTGGATGCACGCCCGGGCCCGCCGCGCGCTCGGGCAGCTGGAAGCGTCACTCGTCGACCTCCGACGCGGCGCCGTGCTCGCCGAACGGACCGGACGCGAGCGCGTTCTGCTGATGATCACGGTCGAGTCGGTACCGACGCTCACCGACCTCGGCCGCCTGGCCGAGGCCGGCGCAGCAGCCGAGGAGGGCGTGGAGCGCGCCCGCCTGGCAGGTAGCCCACGCATGCTGCTGTGGGCACAGAGCACGCTGGCTTCGGCGCGACTGGCCGCCGGCGACGTTGCCGCTGCGCTGCAGTACGGCGAACAGGCCGCGAAGGAGGGCACCCGCCCGGACTTCCACGCCGCCGGGCAACCGGGCTGGTGCCTGGGCGCGGCATTGACCGCGGCCGGAAGACCGGACCGCGCCGTGCCCGTCTTGCTCGACGCGTTCGGCGGGCCCGAGCTGGCGCGCGTCTTACCGGCCGATCGGCCCGCGGCCGCCGCCGATCTCATCGACGCGCAGCTGGCGTTGGGAGACCTCGCGGCCGCGCAGGCGGCGCTGGTGCAGGCGGAAGCCGCTGCTGCGCGCGCGGATACCCGTCCTGCCCGAGCGATCACCGGCCTCGCCCACGCTGCCGTTCTGCTCGCCCAAGCGCGCCCGCCCGCAGCCGCCACCGCCGCGGCCGCGGCGCGTGAAGCGGCCGACGAAGCGCCACTCCTGTCGGCCCGCGCGCTGCTCGCCGAGGGCCAAGCCCGCGCTGCCGCCGGTGACCGCTCGGCTGCCGTCCCCGCGCTCGTGGCAGCGCATTCCATGCTCGACGGCTTCGGTGCTCTGCGCCGACGCGACGAGGCCGTCCGCGAGCTGCGACGCCTCGGCCACCGCGTGTCGAGGCCCGCCGGCGGAGCCACCGACGGCCCACTCACACCGCGCGAGCGTGAAATCGCCGACCTGGTTGCGGACGGCCACACCAACCGCGAGATCGCAGAGCAACTCGTGCTCAGCACGCGCACGATCGAAGCGCACCTGCGGAACATCTACGCCAAGCTCGGCGTCCGCTCCCGCGTCGAGCTCGCCCGACACAGCTAGCGGCGCTACGTCTCACCAGCGGCCAGGGACGTCGGCTGCCCCGGGCGAGCGGGGGTCAAGCGATGTCGTGGCGGCGGCCGCTCCGGCCGCGGTGCCGTGTCAGGCGATTTCCTCGGGCTGGTCCTGCTCGACCGGGTAGAGCGGCCAGGGCTCCGCGACGGCGTCGAGGGTGTGGGTGGTGGGGTCGGCGAAGCGCAGGCCGGAGCCGGCGACGAGGTCCTTGACGGTCCGCGAAACGAGCACCTCGCCAGGCCCGCCCAGAGTTGAGATCTGCTTTCCGATGTGCACTGCGATGCCCGAGATGTCCCGGTCGTCTTGCTCGATCTCGCCGGTGTGCAGACCCGCTCGGATCTGAAGCGCGTGACGCTGGGCCCCTTCTCGGATCGCGATCGCGCAGCGGATGGCCCGAGCCGGACCGTCGAAGGTGGCGAGGAAGCCGTGTGAGCTGCGCTTTACCTCGCGCCCTCCGAATCGTTTGAGTTGGGTCCGGACGGCGGTGTCGTGGCGGTTCAGCAGCTCGCCCGAGCTGCTGTCGCCGGTCGCGTCGGCGTGTCCCGGTGAGCCGATGATGTCGGTGAACATGACGGTAGCCAGCACCCGGTTCGGGGCCGGCCGGCGGCGAGTTCGCGTCAGGAACTGCTCGACTTCGTCCGCGACGCCGGGCACCTCGCCCGTGAGCGGCAGGTGGTCGCGTCCCTCCAGTTCCACGAACCGGGCGCCGGGGATGTGCTCGGCGAGGTAGCGGCCGCCTTGGCCCGGGATCACGCTGTGGGCGAAGTCGATCACGAGCGTGGGCACGTGGATGGTGGGCAGCACCGGGCGGATATCCGAGCGCTCGTTCGCCTCCCAGAGGGCGCGACCCATGGCGGGGCTCAACGCGGCGCGCTCGTAGAGGCCGTATCTGCGGCGGATCTCGGGATTCGTGGCCACGGTCGGGGAGACCGCGTAGAGAAAGCGCCCCTCTCCCCAGTGGTCCAGCGCGTCGAGCGCTCGACGCCGGAACGTCAGCCAATGCTCACCTCCCGGCTTGTCGTCGGCGTCAAGCGTTGGCGTGGCATAGGTGTCCCATAGGACCAGCGCCTCGGTGCGCTCGGGATGGGTGGCGGCGAAGAGCGCCGCCATGGGCCCCCCGTCGGAGTAGCCGAGGACCGCCGTGCGCTCTGACCGGGCGGCGTCCATCACGGCGCCGACGTCGTCCATGTGCTCATCGAAGGCCGGGACGTCGCTCGACGGGTCGGAGAGGCCCGTGCCGCGCTTGTCGAAAAGGATCAGCCGCGAGAACGACGCGAGCCGGTTCAGAAATGTCGCCCACGCCCGGTTGGTCCACTGGAGATCCAAGTGCGACACCGCGCCGGTGATGAAGACGAGATCGAGCGGGCCGTCGCCGACGACCTGGTAGGCGATGCTCACATCGCCACTCTTCGCGTATCGCGTCTCGGGCGGGCCGACTGTCGAGCGCTCAACGTCGGGCCGCCGGAGCGGACCGTCTCGGCCAGCTCGCGGGTCGCTGCGGAGGGAACCGTGCGGAGCTGTTCGCGCAGCCGGTTGGCGAGCTTCTCGTACACCGTCAGCGCCGCCGCGCGGTCGCCCGCTGCAGCCAGCCGGCGAACCAGCTGGCGATGGGGCTCCTCCGCCAGCGGGTCGAGCTCGGTCTGCCGGCGTGTCAACCGGGCTGCGGCCTGTAGATCGCCGGCCGCCTCGAGTTCGCCGGCGCGCCGGCCGAGAGCATCGGACAGCCGCTGCCGCAGCTCGTCGCGGCGTTCGTAGACCCAGTCGCCCTCGAGTCCGGTCAGCAGCTCCTCCCCGCTCAGCTCGAGCGCCGCCTCCACCTTGTCTGCCGCAAGCCGACGGTCGAGCTCCCCGACGTCGGTCCAGACCCGGTCGGGCCCCGCCAACGCCACTGTGTTTCGGGACGCGTCCAGGAAGCGATCTGCCTCCGGGCCGATGGCCGAACGTAGCTGCACCAGCGCCGTCCGCAAGCTCACCCGCGCGCTCTCGTCCAGCACGTCCGGCCAGAGGCGGGCCGCGAGCGCCTCCCGCGAATGTGGCCGCCGCTCCAGCGCCAGCATCGCCAGCAACAGCCGCGCGCGCCGGCTCGATGGCGGCGGCACCTCCACACCATTGAGCTGGAGGCGCAGCGGCCCGAGCAGCCAGATGCGCAACATCGCAGGCCAAGCGTACGCCGATTCGCGCTTCTGTCGCGCCCGTTTCGCGCGGCGTTAGCGCACCGCTGCGAGCGTGGCGACATGACCAACCCGACACGTCGCCGCGACGGCGGCGCCGATGACAGGGATCCGCTCTTGCTCCTCCACGGCTTAGCCGCGACGGGACGAGTTTGGAACGCGGTCGCAAAGGACCTCGAGGACTCCTTCGAGGTCCTCGCCCCGACCCTGTTGGGCCATTTCGAGGGCGAGCCCTTCCCTCCCGGAGTTGCCCTCCGGCTCGACGCATTTACCGACTGGCTCGAGCGCCGGCTCGACGCCCTCGGCTGGGACAGCGCGCATATCGCCGGGAACTCGCTTGGCGGCTGGCTCGCGCTGGAGCTGGCAAAGCGAGGGCGGGCGCGCTCCGTCGTGGCGCTGGCGCCTGCGGGAGGCTGGCGGCCCGGGAGTGCCGCGGTGAAGCGGATCGAGCGCATGTTCGCCACCAGGCGTGCACTCGGGCGGCCGCTCCTCCCGCACGCCGATCGGCTGTGCCGCTCGACGTTCGGCCGGCGGCTGATGTTCGGTCAGTTCTCGGCACACCCTGAGCGGCTCGAGCCGGCTGACGCAATGTATGGCTTCCGCGCGGCGATGGAGTGCCCCATCTACCTCGACCTCCTGCGCGCCGGAAGGCGCGAGCACGCCCGCGACCTGGATCAGATCCGCTGCCCCGTGCTCCTCGCCTGGGGCGCGGAGGACCGCGTCCTCCCCTTCGAGCGCTACGGACGGCCGCTGAGCGAGGCCCTGCCCTCCGCGGAGCTGCGAACGCTGCACGACGTCGGACATGTGCCGATGCTCGACGACCCGAGGGGAGTCGCGCATCTCGTCCGCGACTTCATCGCGCGCGCCAGCGGATCGCGCGCGGTCGCCGGACCACCGCGAGCGAGCCAGGAGCCACAGGCCAATGCCTATGCGCAGCCGGCCGTCGCGCGGCCGCGGTCTCTTTCCACAGAGGGAGGAGTGTGATGCGGTCGACACCACTGGTTGCGTTCGGTCTAGCGGTCGTGCTGCTCTGCGGAGCCGAGGCGGCGAGCGCCTACCTCGCTGCCAACACGATCGACGAGCGGGCGACCTATGAGAAGCGCGTCGGCCTCTTCCACAGGACCGCTGACAACGTGACCAACAGGATCCTCAACTGGCTCGACCACCACGGTCTGGGCCCGGGCCCCTGACGCCTGCTTGGGGGAGCGATGCCCTACACCACCAACCGTCGGGATGGCTACCGTCGTACCAGCTACGACACCTGGGAAGCGATGGCGCCAGGCTGGGAGCGCAGGCGGGCCTACATCTGGGAGACCTCGCGAGCGGTCGGCGAATGGATGGTCCGGGAACTCGACCCGAGACCGGGCGACACGGTACTCGAGCTGGGAGCCGGCCCAGGTGACACCGGGTTCGCAGCCGCCGCACTCCTCGGCGAGCGCGGCCGTCTGATCTCCACCGACTTCTCCCCGGGAATGGTGGAGGTCGCTCGCCACCGCGGTGCCGAGCTCGGGCACCAGGACGTGGACTCTCGCGTGATGGACGCCGAGCGTATCGAGCTCGACAGCGACTCGGTCGACGGCGTGCTCTGCCGATTCGGATACATGCTGATGGCGGACCCGGTCACGGCGCTCGCCGAGACACGACGCGTGCTGCGTCCCGGCGGACGCTTGGCGCTGGCGGTATGGGCCGCCGCCGAGCGCAATCCGTGGGTCGCGATCGGCGGCCGGATGCTCGTGGAGCGGGGTCACATGCCGCCACCGGAGCCCGAGGCGCCGGGGGTCTTCAGCATGGGGAGCGAGAAACGCACCCGGGCCCTGCTCGAGGGCGCGGGCTTCACCGACGCACGCACTCAAGAGATACCGGTGCGCTTCGCCGTCAGCGACGTCGACGATTACGTGAGCTTCGCAACCGAGACTGCCGGCCCATTCGCAATGGTGATCCGCGGGCTGTCTGAACGCGAGCGCGAGACGATCAAGACGCAGCTCGGCGAGGCGTTCGTCCCCTTCAACTCCGATGGAGGCTACGAGCTCCCCGGCGTCGCCCTTACGGCAGTGGCGAGTTGAGCGCCCCCGCCGGATCGAGCATCGTCGGCCCTGAAGAGACCACCGGCCCGACTGCAGTCCGACGGTGGTGGGCAACATGGCGTCGTCAGCGCTGCTGGGCGGCTGCGCGGGCGATCCGCTCCGCGGCGGCGTGTACGTGGCCGACGAGAGCGCGACGACGCGCGGCGTTCAGGCGCGCGCTCGGACCGCTGACTCCGACGAACGCGAGCGCCTCGCCGCGCGGGCCGCGCACGGTCACGGCAAGGCTCGCGAGCGCCGGCTCGAGCTCGTCGTGTAGCTCGGCGTAGCCTTGGGCGCGGATCGTGGCGAGCTCGGCTCGCAGCCCGCGCACGGTCGTGATGGTCCGCGGCGCGAATCGTTGCGGGTGAACATGCTCGACCCACTGGGTGAGCTGCGAGTCGTCGAGTTCGGCGAGCACGAGCTTGCCGGGTGCGGAGGCGTGAAGCGGGAAGCGACGGCCGACCCAGTCGCTCGCGCCGAGCAGCCCGGGCGCGTCGGCCTGGGCGATCACGTCCATCGCGGGTCCGGGGCGCGGGACGGCCAGCGCGGCGCTCTCCCCGGCGTCAGCCGCGAGCTCCTCGAGCACCGGACGGGCGACGGCGACGAGCGCGCGATCGGGATCGGCGGCCTGGGCAAGCCGTACGAGTGGGAGCCCGATGGTCCAGCCGGCGCCGTCGGCCGTCCGGTCGACGAAGCCCTCATCCGAGAGCGTGGCAAGCAGGCGCGCGGCGGTCGCTACCGGCAGCCCGCAGGTCCGCGCGAGCTGCGCGGTGGACGGTGCGCCGCCGGCGCCCGCGGCGCGTACCAGTGCGGCCGCTCGGCTCAGCGACTGCGCGCGGGGCAGCCCCGGCGCGTGGACGCGCTTGCGGCCCCCATCTCCAGCTGGTTCAATGGCCCGGTCGGTAATGAGCGAAGTAGATCATATTGTGATCGACGGGAGGTGGGCGGGTGCTGGTCGACTGTGACATCCATGTGGGCTACGAGACGGTTCTCGATCTGGCGCCCTACCTGGACCCGGCCACCCGCGAGCTGGTCGTCAACTGCGGGACGAACGGCCTCGGCATGCCGAGCTATCCCTGGTATCACCCCACTGGCTGGCTGCGCGAGGACGCCTTCGACCGCGCGTCGACGGCGGTTGGTTCGCAGCTGGTCGGTCAGACGCTCGATCAGGTCCGGGCCAACGCGCTCGAGCCGCTTGGCGTCGACCACGGCATCCTCACGCCCGACGAGGCCGCCGCGTTCTCGATCATCCCCAACGGCATCCTCGCCGCCCACCTCAGCCGCGCCTACAACGACTGGCTGATCGAGCACTGGCTGGAGCCCGAGCCGCGGCTGCGCGGGCTGATCGTGGTGCCGGCGCAGCACCCCGAGGCGGCGGCCGTCGAGATCCGCCGCGTGGGGGAGCGCGACGAGTTCGTCGGCGTGTTCCTCCCGGGCGCGGCCCGGATCCCGTACGGCAACCCCGTCCACGACCCGCTGTGGCGGGCGTGCGAGGACGTCGGGCTGCCGGTCGTCGTGCACACGCACTTCGAAGGCGTCGGGATCGCGGGACCTGTGACCGCGGCCGGCTATCCCGACCACTACGGCGAGTACCACGCGCTGTGCGGCTCGGGCATGCACGGGCACCTCGCCTCGATCCTCTGCCACGGAATCCTGGAGCGCTTCCCGCGGACCGGCGTCATGATGATGGAGGGCGGTCTCGTCGGGTTTGTCGGGCTCCTCTGGCGGCTCGACACGGTGTGGCGCGCCTGCCGTAGCGAGATGCCGTGGTGCGTACGCCCGCCGTCCGAGTACGTCTTCGAGCGCGTGCGCTTCAGCACCCAGCCGCTCGAGGAGCCACCCGACGACCGCCTCCTGGCGCCCGCCCTCGAAGGATTGCGTCCGTGGGACACGCTCTGCTTCTCGAGCGACTATCCGCACTGGGATTACGACGATCCCCGCCAGACGCTCAACCGGCTGCCCGCAGACTGGCGGGACGGCGTCGCCCACCGCAACGCAAGCCGCTTCTTCGGCCTGCCGGCCCCGGTCGCCGCGTGAGTCGCAGGCCGGGCGCCGAGCTGCGCCTTCCGCTCGCCGAAGCCCCCGGCCACGGCGAACGCAGGATGGTCGAGCTCGGGGGCCACCGCATCGGCCTCTACCGCGTGGGCGAGGAGCTTTACGCGCTGGCCGACCGCTGCCCGCACCGCGGAGCGCCGCTGTGCTCGAGCGGGCGCATCGCCACCGCGATCGAGCTGCGCGACGGCCACCCCGCGCTTGGCGCCCCGGACACTCTCGTGCGCTGCCCCTGGCATAAGTGGGACTTCGACATCGCCACCGGCCGCTGCGCCGTCGACGCCCGCCTGCGCGTGCGCCGCTACGCGGTTTGCGTTGAAGGCGACCAGATCGTGGTCACCCTGCGCCACCCCGACCCGGACAACAGGGAGCGCACCTAGTAGGCAGAGGTAGAGTCGTCTTCGCGCGCATGGCAACGCTTCATATCGAGCACGCGATCACCGATCTGTCGACCTGGCTCGGGGCCTTCGGCCGCTTCCACGAGGCCCGTCAGAAGGCCGGCGTACGTGCCCAGCGGGTTTTTCAGCCGGTCGACGACGACAAGTACATCTACGTCGATCTGGACTTCGACAGCGTCGAACAGGCAGCGGCGTTCCAGCGCTTCCTGGAGACGAACGTGTGGGCCTCCCCCGAGGCCTCCCCGGGGCTCGGCGGTGCCCCGAGGGCGCGCGTCCTCACGGACGTCGACACGGCGGCGGTGTAGCGCAGCCCCAGGCGTCGCCCCGGCGGTCGCCAAGCCAGGAGCAGGCCGCGAGCGGCTGGCATGGCCTACCGCCGAAGGCGAGACTGCTTCCCGCGCCCGGATTCGTCCTGGCAAGGAGAGCGAGTTCGAGCGTTTCGTGATGGGTACAGGCGTGCCCTTGGTGACCGAACAGGCGGGCTGCAGCCACGTAACGGGAAGGACTGGCGGCAGGCCGTCGTCGAGCCGGAGGAAGAGCACATGCTCGCTGAGGTCTTCCGCGACCACTACGAAGCGATCTCGACCGGCTGACTGTGCAGGCAAGGCCCTGGTGGGGCAGCCGCGATTAATTCTCCGGCGCGAATGGGTCAATAGGCATTGAGAAAGAACCTGCGGCCCAGCCGCCGCCTACTGAGGAGGCACGATGAGCAAGCTCAGGTGTCATATCTCGATCTCGCTTGACGGTTTCGTCGCCGGCCCGAACCAGAGCGAGGAGAACCCGCTCGGCGAGGGCGGCGAGCGGCTCCACGATTGGGTGGTTCCGCTGGCCGCCTGGCGTCAATCCCACGACAAGCAAGATGGCGAGGTGAACGAGAGCACACGGATAGTCGAGGAATCGCGCGAAAACGTCGGGGCCGGCGTGATGGGCCGAAACATGTTCGGCCCGATCGGCGGTGGTGACTGGGGCGACGGGCAGTGGACGGGCTGGTGGGGCGACGACCCTCCCTACCACTACCCCGTGTTCATTCTCACCCATCACCCGCGTGATCCCGTGGTGATGGAGGGAGGGACCACGTTCCACTTCGTGACCGACGGAATCGAGTCCGCGCTCGAACAGGCAAGGGAGGCCGCCGGCGGCAAAGACGTCATGCTCTGGGGCGGCGCCCAGGTCGCGCAGCAGTACCTGGCAGCGGGACTGCTGGACGAGCTCGAGCTCCACGTCGTTCCGGTGGTGCTCGGCGACGGTGCTCGCCTCTTCGACAACCTCCGGGACGCCGAGGTGCAGCTCGAGCAGGTCCGGTCCGTCGAGGCGCCCGGCGTGACCCACCTCAAGTACAAGGCGGTGACATAAACGGGTCGCCGAGCGGCGACGGGCTTCCTCTGAGCCCCGCTACCGTTGCCCTGTGAGCAGCCAGCGAGTGCCCGGTGGGGTGGTGCACAACCTACCCGGAGACCTGCGCAAGGCCCTGATCGCCAACACCACGGCACTCGATGCCTGGAAGGACATCACGCCCTTGGCGCGCAACGAGTTCATCTGCTGGGTCGAGGATGCCAAGCAGGAGACGACCCGGGAACGCCGCATTCGCCGGACACAGGAGGAGCTGGAGGAAGGCGAGCGCCGGCCCTGCTGTTGGCCGGGGTGCAAGCATCGCGACCGCACCGGCAGCTAGCGGCGCTCGTGGGCTGAGCGCGGCATTCGCTATCTCTTGACGGCGTGACGACGGCGAGGGTGTCGCTCGAAGGGTCGCGGCGCCAACGCCGAGGGCAGATTTACGTGGCGCTCGCCGCGGTCGCGTGGTCGACCGCCGGGGTCCTCCAGCGCCAGCTCACCCTCGACACGTCGACCCAGGTTGTCGGCCGAGCGGCGTTTGCGGGCGCCGCGCTGCTGGCCTATGTCGCGGTCGTCGAACACGGCCGGGTGGTGCAGGCGTTCAGGTCCGTGGGGCTGGCGGGCGTCGCCGTCGCCCTGTGCGTCGCGACGGCGTCGGGGAGCTTCATCGCGGCGCTCAACCAGACAAGTGTCGCGCGCGTGCTGTTCATATTGGCCATCGCTCCCGTGCTCGCCGCCCTGCTCGCCCGGGTGACGCTCGGCGAGCCGATAACACGGCGCACGGTCGTGGCGATGGCAATGGCGCTGGCCGGCGTCGCGCTGATACTCGGGGCCCCGGGCGAGGGCAGCCTGGCGGGCGACGGCCTCTCCTTCGTCGCGGCGCTTGCCTTCGCGCTGATGATCGTGATCACCCGCTGGCGCCACGACGTCTCCATGGCCCCGGCCATGTGCCTCGCGCAGGCGATTCTGGTCGCGGCCTTCCTTCCCTTCGCCAGTCTCGGCGAGATCGACGGCGAGGACGTCGTCTGGCTTGCGGCCCTCGGTATCGGTCAGATCGGGCTCGGCGTTGCGCTCCTCACCGTCGGCGCGCGCCTGATACCAGCCGCTCAGGTTGGCCTCATCACGCTGCTCGAGGTGGTGCTCGGCCCTGTGTGGGTGTGGCTCGTGCTCGACGAGCGCCCCAGCACGCTCACGCTCGTCGGCGGTGCGATCGTGATCGTCGCGATCGTCATCCAGACGCGCGCGGCGCCGCCACCCGAGTCGGACGAGGAGTGGGCGCTCCCCGCACCGCACTAGAGCGGGGCCCGCGCGGCGAGCGCCGGCGCTTCGAGGCGCGAATTCCCGGCGTTGCGGATCTTGATCACCTTGCCGGTCAGGGTGGTGACGTAGGCGGTGTCTCCGATGAACTCGAGCGAGTAGGGCGGTCCAGTCCTGGGCGAGGAGGTGAGGCGCCGTGCCTTGTGACGCGCAGGAGCCTTCCGGTGTTTGGTGATGCGGGGGCGCCTAGGCCGGGAGGGTGGCCGCAGCACCAGTAGAGAGAGAGAGAGACAGGAAAAAAAAAAAAAAAAAAAAAAAAAAAAAAAAAAAAAATAAGGGGGGAGGCCGGAAGGGTGGGCCCCGCAGCACCGGCCAGGGGTGTCCGGATGCCGATCGGCTTCCGGACGGGGAGCCCGGTCGGCAGACTAAGTGGATGGCTACCTTCAAGCTCGATCGGCTCGCCCATCCAATCGTTCAGGCTCCACTGGGCGGGGGTGCTTCAACGCCGGCGCTCGCTGCGGCGGTGTCCGGTGCCGGCGGTCTCGGCTTCCTCGCCGCTGGATACAAGCCTCCGGCCGCAATGCGCGCGGACATCGAGAAGCTGCGGGCGCTGCTGTCGGATGAGGCCCCGTTTGGGATAAACGTCTTCGCGCCGCCGGGGCACGGCGCCGGCGCCGCGGAGGTTGTCGCCTACGCCGAGACGCTGAGCGGCGAGGCCGAACGCAGCGACACCGCGCTCGGCGGGGCGCGCTGGGACGACGACAGCTATGCCGAGAAGCTGGAGCTGCTCTGCACCGAGCGCGTTCCGGTCGTCTCGTTCACGTTCGGGTGCCCCTCTGGCGAGGATGTCGAACGCCTTCACGGCGCGCGGACGGCGGCCTGGGTGACAGCGACCACGCCGGAGGAGGCGCGCGCCGCGAGCGCGGCCGGCGCCGATGCGGTGATCGTCCAGGGCGTCGAAGCCGGCGGCCATCGCGGTGGCTTCGACGATTCGGCGCCTGGCGAGTTGGGGCTGCTCGTGCTCCTGCAGCTCGTACGCTCACGCGTGGGCGACGCGCTGCCGCTTGTGGCGACCGGTGGCCTCGCTACCGGTCGCGCTGTCGCCGGAGTCCTCGCGGCCGGCGCCACAGCCGCGCAACTCGGCACGGCGTTCATGCTGTGCCCCGAAGCGGCGACGGCTCCCGCGCATCGCGACGCGATCGCCCAAGGCGGAGCGCAAACGGCGATGACGCGGGCGTTCACCGGTCGAACCGCACGCGGGATCCTCAACCGCTTTCAACGTGAGCACTCAGCAGATGCCCCGAGTGCCTACCCCGAGGTCCACCATCTCACCGCCCCCCTCCGCGCCGCGGCACGCCAGCGCGGCGACGCCGACGGCTTCCACCTCTGGGCCGGCCAGGCCTACGGCCTCGCCGAACCGGTCCCTGCCGCTGAGCTTGTCGTCCGGCTCGCAGAGGACGCGCGAACGGCACTCGCTGCCGCCGGAAGGCGTCTGGACCGCTCCGTTTGAGAAACCCCTTGCGGCTGCGCCACGGGTCAGGCGGCGAGGTCAGCGGGCAGGGCAAACCGCTGAAAGAGCTCCGGCGCCGCAAAGGCCGCGATCTGCGTCAGCCGCTCGCCGGCGAAGGAGTAGACCTCGATCGCCGCCGCGGCGAAACGCTCCTCGTCCTCATCCCACAAGTACCAGCCGATCGCGGGCTGGGCATTCGCCCGGGTCTCGATGTGGCGGAGCCCGGGCGTTTGATCGCGTTGCTCCCAGGCCTGTATATAGGCCTCGACGAGCCGGCGCAGCTTGCGGTCGCCAAGCTCGCGCAGGGTCGCCTGCTGGCTTTGGGCGGGCAGGCGCTCTGAGACCGTCTTGCGTGCCCGCTGCAGCGCGCTGTTGGCCGACGCCTGTGACGTGTCCAGGGCCTCCGCCGTTTCGCGAGCGGACAATCCGAGCACATCGCGCAGGAGGAGGACCGCGCGCTGGTTAGGGGGCACGTGTTGGAGCGCGGCGATGAATGCCAGCTCCACCGACTCGCGCTCCTCGTAGTGGGCCTCGGGCGAGGCGTAGCCGGCCTGGATCTCGAGGACGTCGTCCGGGAAGGGCTCGACCCAGGGCGCGTCGAGGAGTTGATGGCCAGGGCCGGCAGTCGGATCTGCAGCCGGCCGCGCGTCCGGAGGCAGCACCCGCTGGGTGCGCTTGGCGAGCAGGTCGATGCAAACGTTCGTGGCGATCCGATAGAGCCACGGGCGCAGGTTCCGTTCCTCCTCGAAGCCCGCGAGGCCGCGCCAAACGCGAAGCAGGGTCTCCTGAAGCGCGTCCTCGGAGTCGTGCAGCGAGCCGAGCATCCGGTAGCAATGCGCATGCAGGCGGGCGCGATAGGGCTTGACGAGCTCGCTGAAGGCGTTCTCGTCTCCGTCGCGGGCCGCAGCGATGAGTTTCTGCGCACGGGCCGGTACTAGCTCTTGACGACTTTGAGCACCGATCTTGGAGGACTTTTCGATGGAGCTGATAGTGGCCGAGTTCATCACAGTCGATGGGGTCGCACAGGCCCCGGGAGCGCCAGACGAGGACACGGAGCGCGGTTTCGAGCACGGTGGGTGGTCGGTCGATCACATGGACGACCACATCCGCTTGAACACCGAGCTCTTCCAGACGGTCGACGCGTTTCTGATCGGTCGCGGGACCTACGACGCCTGGGTCGACTACTGGCCCAACGTCGACGACGAGACCGACGAGATCGCCAAGGCACTCAACACGAAGCCGAAATATGTGGCATCGACGACGCTAGAAGACCCACAGTGGGCCGGGACCACCGTAATCCGAGACGTGCCTACCGAGCTCGCCCAGCTCAAGTCACAGCGGGGTAGCCGGATCCTCGTTGTCGGGAGCCCGAAACTGATCCAGACGCTGACCGCCGAAGCGCTGGTCGACACCTATCAGCTGTGGATACATCCGGTCGTGGTGGGCGGCGTCGGGAAGCGGCTCTTTGAGGACGGCAACCCGCTGACCAAGCTGCGGCTGGTCGACAGCCGGACTACCGGGAGTGGCCTGGTGATCCTGACCTACGCACGGGCGTGAGAGCGGGAGAGCGCTGCTTTCGTCGGAAGGGGCACTCCGGACGCGCTCCACTGCTAGTCGGCCGATCCGTAATCGGAGAACCCCTGGAGCTCAGACGCCGTCTGCTGCTCGGCTAGGTTTGGCCCGGATCGAGCGAGGCGTGAATGGAGCGGACCACGAGCGCGCCGTCCCCCACGGCCGCCGCGACGCGCTTGGTCGAGCCTCGGCGGACGTCGCCGATGGCAAAGACGCCGCTACGCGTGCACTCGAGCATCAGCGGGACTCGGTCCGCACCGTCCCAGTGTCGGGAGAAGTCCGCGTGGCGCCTCGCCTCCTCGCCGGTGACCACAAAGCCCTTGTCGTCCTGGCCGACGTAATCGACCAGTCCCTCCGACCTAGGAGAGGCGCCGATCATCGCGAACACCGCGGCGGTCGGGACGCGACGATCGGGCCCCGCACCCGAGATCACGACGGCTTCGAGCTTCTCGTCGCCCTCGAGCGCCCGGACCTCACATCCGGGCCAGACGCGGACGTTCGACTTGGCCTCGATCTGATCGACCAGGTAGCGCGACATCGCCAACTCGAGCCTTCGCCGGGCAACCACGTGGACCTCGCGCGCGTGGTCGGCAAGCTTGACCGCGGCTTGGCCGGCGGAGTTTCCTCCGCCCACAACGACGACGTCCTCCATAGAGCATTGCTGGGCCTCGATGTGGGTCGCGGCGTAATACAGGCCCTGCCCCTCGAATCGATCCGCATTCTCCGCCGGCAGCCGACGATAGTCCGCACCCGGGGCCAGGACCACGGATCGGCCCCGCACGCGCTGACCGTCGGCAAGCCGGATCTCGCGCAATCCCCCGGCCTCCGGCTCCGAGACATGAGACGCTTCGTGGACGCTGGAGATCACGGCGCCGAACTTTCGCGCCTGGAGTGTCGCCCGACGGGTGAGATCCGCGCCGGTAAGGCCTGTCGGGAAGCCGAGATAGTTCTCGATTCGAGCGCTCGTGCCCGCCTGACCGCCCGGGGCGAAACGCTCGACCACCAGCGTGGTGAGACCCTCGGAGGAGGCGTAGACAGCAGCGGCCAGCCCGGCCGGGCCGCCGCCGAGGACGACGACGTCGAAGGTCTGGCCGTCGACCTGCGCTCGGAGGCCCAGCTGATCGGCCACCGAGGTCACCGTGGCATGCCGGATGACGTTGTCGGAACGGACCAGGACCGGGCAGTCGGTCTCCTCGATGCCGAGTCCGTCGAGCAAAACCCGGCTCTCCTGGTCGTTGGCGAGGTCGTGCCAGGTGAAGGGAACGAGGTTGCGCTCCAGCAGCTCGCGCACGGTGAATGCCTCGTTCGACCAGCGTGAGCCGATCAGCCGCTGCTGACCCAAGCCGCGGCCCTGCAGCCACTCCCGGCGCGTGACCATGGTTCGCAGAAGCAGGTCGCCGAGCTCGGCCGTGGTCGCAACCACCCGACGCAGGTCCTCCGGCGCGAGCGCAACAAGCGAGGTGGGCTCGGCCGCGAACCCGGCGGCCAGCGTCGGCTCGCCCGTGAACATGGAGACATCGGCGGCGAAGGTCCCCTCCCTGCATTGGGTGAAATACCGGTCACCCTCCGGCGCCTGGTCGATCACGTCCAAGGCCCCGCTGACCACCACATACAGCGGGGTATCGCGCTGACCGTGCTCCCAAACAAGCTCCCCACGCGCAAGCGACAACCTGGGTGCCCATCTCCGCCAGGTACTCGATCTGCGTGGGCGTGAGCCGGGGGAAGAGCGTCGGATCGTCGGGATCCAGGAAGTCCTCTACCGGAGTCGGAGCGTAGTCCGGTGTCATACCTTCGCGCCGCTCTGCGGCGCCGTGGCGGTGCACCCACCGCAGCCGATCACGACTCGCATGCCGGTCTCCACGCAGCCCGCGCCCGGCGCGTCAGCGTAGGTCGGGAGCGGCCGAATTCGTATGGCCGGCGCCCCCGCCGTTGCGGTGGCTGTGCTGGGGACCGGTTCGGCGGGCGCGTCGGGGACCGGTTCGGGGGCCGCTTCGGGCGGCCGCACGCGCAGGACGCTGACGGCGATCCCGATTGCGACGAGCACCAGCCCTGCGGCGATCAGATATGCGAGGTGGTAGCCGGAGTTGAGCGCCGAGGCGGCCGACTCGCCGTCGGCGAGAAGCGCGTTGGTGCGCTCGGTCGCAAACGTGGCGAGCACCGCGAGACCGATTGCGCCGCCCACCTGGACGCTGGTGTTGACCAGCCCCGAGGCCAGCCCCGAGTCGCTCGGCGTGGCGCCTGACATTGCAAGGGTCATCAGCGACGGGAACCCTAGCCCGGCCCCGAGCCCGAACAGGATCATCGCCGGCATCAAGTCGATCGCGTAGGTCGCGTCGACCGGCGTGCGGGCGAGGAGGAGCAGCGCGACGACGACGAAGACCATCGCGGGGACGAGCGTCGCCTGCGGCCCGTATCGCAGGTTGAGCTGCCCGGTAAAGCGGAAGGACATCGTGCCCATGACCACGGTCGTGGGCAGGTAGGCGAGGCCGACCTGGAGCGCGTCATAGCCGAGGATTTGCTGCATGTAGAGAGCCCCGAGGAAGAACATCCCGAACATCCCGACCACGAGCAGCGCCTGGACCAGGTTCGCGCCGGCAACATTGCGCGAGCGGAACAGTCGCAGCGGCATCAACGGATTCGCCACCCGCGCCTGGCGGGCGACGAACGCGGCGAGTAGCCCGATCGAAACCGTGCCGAGCGCGAGCGTCTGGGTCGATCCCCAGCCCTCCTCGGCGACTCCGAGAATCGTGTACACGCCGAGCATCAGTCCGCCGGTCAACAGCGCAGCGCCGGGGAGATCGGCCCCGGCGCTGAGACCGATTCCCTCGCGATCGGGGACCAGCCTGATCGCGAACAGCGCGGTCGCAAGCCCAATCGGCAGGTTGACGAAGAAGATCCAATGCCAGTTGATCGTCTCCGTGAGCACCCCGCCAAGCAGCAGCCCGATCGAGCCGCCGGCGACGGCGACGAAGGTGTAGGCCCCGATTGCCTTCGCCTGCTCCTCGGGCTCCGGGAACATGGTCACGATCATCCCCAGGATGACCGCGGAGGTCAGCGCGCCGCCGACACCCTGGACAAAGCGCGCTCCGACCAGCAGGCCCTGGCTCTGGGCAAGCGCGCACAGCAGTGACGCGGCGGTGAACACGGCGAGACCGATGAGAAAGATGCGCCGCTGGCCGATCAGGTCGCCGATCCGACCGGACAGCAGGAGCAGGCCACCAAACGCGATCAGGTACGCATTGACCACCCACGCCAGATCGTTCTGCGAGAAGCCCAGGTCCTCCTGAATCGTCGGCAGGGCCACGTTGACGATCGTCGCGTCGAGCACGATCATCAGCATCCCCACGCAGAGGACGTACAGGGCCAGCCAGCGTCGCCGTTCGGAAATCTCAGCTCGTTGCTGCATCTATAGGAGACCGGCTCGCGACACGGGAATCATCGGCGGAAGCCCGGCGAAGTAATTGCTCGTTGCGGTCTCTGTCATGCGTGCCTCCTTCGTTGACGCGCGGTAATCTACAACCATATGGTTGTAGATGAGCTGGCGGAGGAGGCGGTCGACGAGCTGTTCCGTGCCCTGGCCGACCGGACGCGTCGCGACATACTTCGTCGCTGCACCACGGGCCGGCCCTCGGTTTCGCAACTGGCGCACGCGTATCCGATGAGCTTCGCGGCTGTGCAGAAGCACGTCGCCGTGATGGAGCGAGCCGGCCTGATCACCAAGGAGCGCCGCGGGCGAGAGCAGCTCGTGCGCACCGATGCCGAGGCGGTCGGCCGCGCGCGGCAGGCCCTCGACGAGCTCGAGACGACCTGGCGCGGACGGGTCGACCGGATGTCGGACCTGCTCGCCCAGGACACCGAGCCAGAAGGTAAGGACTCAACGATGAGAGGAACGGATTGAGCATCACCAGCGTCGACACGGACCACGACCGGCTGACCATCACCTTGATCTCCGACTTCGACGCTCCTGTCGAGCAGGTGTGGGAGCTTTGGTCGGATCCGCGCAAGCTCGAACGCTGGTGGGGTCCGCCGACCTATCCGGCGACGTTCGAGAAGCACGACCTCATCCCGGGCGGCGAGGTCACGTACTTCATGACCGGTCCGGAGGGCGATAGGCACTGGGGCACGTGGCGCGTCACGGACGTCGATCCGCCGACGTCGCTGGAATTCGCCGACGCCTTCGCCACTGCGGACGGGACGCCGATCACGGACATGCCGGTCAACAGGGTCAGCGTCCGGCTCGCTGAGCGCGACAGCGGCACGCGGATGGAAGTGCGTTCGAAGTTCGAATCCCGCGAGGACATGGAGAAGTGGGTGAGCACGGGCACGCTCGAGGGGTTGCAACAGGCCATCGCCCAAATGGACCTCCTCCTCGGCACCTGACCGCGACGGAAAGATCGCCCTGAGCCAGAGAACCTCACTCGACGGGGTCATGCAGCTCGACGGGTGTGTTCGATGATCGCGCGGGCGAGGGGCTCCCAGTCCGCTCGATCGACCCCGTGGCCCGCGCCTTTGAGGCGCAGCAGCCTGGCGCCGGGGATCTCCCGCGCCAGCGCCTCCCCGTGTGCGGCCGGGAACATCGGATCGGCGGTGCCGTGGATGACGAGCGTCGGCGCAGTGATCGAAGACAGCGGCTTGGGTGATCCTTCGCCGTGGGACATGAGGTCGTGGTTCTGCACCGCGGCGAAGTCACGCGCCCGCTCGACGTCGCGGCGAACGAAGTCTCGGACTCGGGTCTCGTCGAACGCCCGCTCGCCACCCGCGAGGAGGCGCGAGTAATCGACCAGGTAATCGATGACGGATTCGGGGTTCGACCAATCGGCCTGGGCCGTGGCGACGAAGCGACCGAACCGCGCCGTAGGCGGCGGCAGGTCGCGGTCGCCGGGGGTTGCCGGGGAGGTGCTGATCAGGGTGAGGGAGAGCACCCGCTCGGCGGAGTCGAGCGCAACCTCCTGAGCGATTCCCCCACCCGCCGAGACGCCGACCAGGTGCGCGGCCGAGATACCGAAGCCGTCGAGCACGCCGGCGGCGTCAGCCGTGAGGTCCGCCCCCGTGTACTCGGGCTGGCCGGGCTCATAGGTGATAGAGCGGCCGGTGTCGCGGTGGTCGTAGCGGATTACGAACCGCCCGCCGCCTGCGAGCATCCGGCAGAAGTCCTCTTCCCACCAGAGCATCGACGCGCCGATGCCCATGATCAGCAGGATCGGCGGATGCGCTGTGTCGCCAAACGGCTCCGTACACAGCTCGACACCATTCGCTTCGATGGTTCGCTCGGCCACGCAGCTCCTCTCTTCCTAGCCGATGTTATGACGGGCGCGCTTCCTCGTAAGCGCTTCAGTCGTTGGGCAAGGAGGCTTCAATGGCGAGCTCGGCGCGCTTCTTGACTGTCGAGACCTGGCTCGCGGTGAGTGCCGGGCGGGTGGGGTCGGCGCGACGGGCGAGCGCTACCGCCACGGGCGTGGGATCGGCGAGCCGCTGGCTTGCCCACGCCGCCGCGTCGGCCTTCGAGAGCCATTGGCCGTCCACGGCCCAGGCCCAAGCTCGGCACGAAGCGAGGACCACGCTCACACCGGTCGGGTCATGGTCCTGCTGCCATGCGAGCGCCTCACGCAGCGCTCGCGAGATCAGCGCCCGGGGTAGCACGGGAAACACCTCGCTCGCAGCGGGACCAATCAACGAGCGCCCATACTCGCGGCCGATGGCCACATCCAGTACGAACCAGAACCGCGGCTCGTCCTCCGGCGCGTAGCCGACGTGGTGGGACATGCCGCTGCCGGTGTTCAGATTGAGCTGAAACGCGGGGCCGAGATCGCCGGCCAGGTCGTCGCGCGCGTACAGGACGAACTCCAGTCCCCGTACCGGGCATGGAAGCGCTTCGTGCGAGAGCGCCTGCGCCAGCAGCTGCCGCTCAGCGACCGGCAGCACGGCAGAGCTGACCGCCTGGACGTCGAGGTCGCTTCGGTCGGGATCGAAGTCGCCGAGGGCCGCGGAGCCGAACAGCCACACACCGGCCAGTCGCGAACCTAGCTGCGCATCCGCTGCGGCGACCAGCTCCGCCAGATACGCCTCCACAACCGCTTCGTGATTGGCGCCTCTTCCAGCGACGGATCGATTCGGTTGGTAGTCCACGGGGTCCTCGGCCAAGTCGGGGAAGCGCGATCGCTCCCCTCAGCCCGACTCGGGCACGACCGCGGCGGGCCCGTGGGCGGGTGCGATCCGATGACCCCGTTCGAACAAGAGCCTGGTCACGATCGCGCCCACGGCGAGGATGCCCGCCGCCCACCAGAACCCGGTCGTGTAGCCGTGAACGGCCGCCTCGGCTTGCGCCAGGGCCGCCGGCGTTCCGGCCGCTGCCGTGTAGCTGCTGACCGCGTCGGCCACGAGAGTGGACAGCAGCGCCAGGCCCAGTGATCCGCCGACTTGCTGGGAGGTGTTGACCATCGCCGAAGCAACGCCGGCATCGCCCGGTTCGACGCCGTGCGTGGCGGTGGCGAAAGACGGCGCCATGATCAGGCCGAACCCGACGCCTAGGACGATGACTGCCGGCAGGACCGCGCCGGCATAGGAGGACTCGATCCCAATCCCGGTCAGGTAGACAAGGCCGAGCGCGGCGATCGCCATGCCGGACGGCACCAGCGGGCGCGGACCGACGCGCGGCAGGAGCTTGCTCGCTGCGGCGGGAGCGGTAGCGAAGATGGCCACCACCATCGGTAAGAAGGCCAGGCCGCTTTCGATCGGCGAGAAGCCCAGGCCCTGCTGTAGGTAGTAGGTCAGAAACAGGAAGGTCGAGAACATCGCGACGCCGGCGATCGCGACGGCGAGGAAGGCCGCGCCTCGATTGCGGTCACTCACGACCCGCAGCGGCAGGAGTGGCGAGGCTACCCGCCGCTCGATGGCTACGAAGACCGCCGCCGCGAGGACACCGTAGGCGAGCATCGCGATCGTCAACGGCGCGGTCCAGCTGTCCATCTCGGCGTTGGAGAACCCGTACACGAGCGCGAACAGACCGGAGGAGGCGACCAGCACGCCGGGCACGTCGATCCGCGGACGTTCGGCGGGACGCATGTTCACCAGCAGGCGCGCGGCGCCGATCGCCGCGGGGATGGCAAACGCGAGGTTTACGTACATCGTCCAGCGCCAGGTCAGGAGCTCGGTGAGGAAGCCGCCGAGTAGGAGACCCACGGCGGCACCCGCCGTCGCGAGCGCGCCATAGATCCCGAAAGCCTTGCCGCGCTCGTCCGGATCAGTGAACGTCGTGGTGACGATCGAAAGTGCCGCGGGCGCCAGCAGGGCGGCGAAGGCGCCCTGGAGCGCGCGGGCGGCCACCAGGACCTCGAACGACGGCGCGGCGCCGCCGATCGCGGAGGCCCCCGCGAATCCGCCGAGCCCCGCGATAAAGGTCCACTTGCGGCCGATCAGGTCGCTGATCTTCCCTCCGAGCAGGAGCAGAGAGCCGAACGCCAGCGCGTAGGCCGTGATCACCCACTGGCGCGAGTCGGTGTCGAAGCCGAGGTCGGCCTGCGCCGACGGCAGCGCGATGTTGACGATCGTCACGTCGAGGACCACCATCAGCTGCGCGACCGCGATCACGCCGAGGATGCGCCACCGGCGCTCGTGATGACGGTCTGTCTGATTCTGTCCTGACATGGGCTGCCTTCCTCTGGCTGCGGGGACCCGCCCAACCTCTCAGCCGCGCGTGATCAGTGGAAGGCGGGATACTTGCCGTTCGGTAGGCGGGTTACTGGTGGCTTGCGCTCCGCGCCGCTCCGGGCGGTCGATCGGGAGGCACAGACACTTGACCTGGCGGAGGGCGAGCCGCGCCGGCGTCGCTTCGCGGGGTCCAATGCCCTCGTCTGGGCCCCAGGCGCCTCTCGGGTGTACGTGAACGTGGGAGATCCGCGCTGTTCTCGAACAGTTGCGGCGACCGGCCGGGGGGCTAGCGTTCCTCCCGTGGGGCTAGCCGGCGGGCTCGAGCAAGACGACCGGGATCTCCCGGCTCGTGAAGGTCTGGTACTCCTCGTACGGGGGGAAGAGCTCGACGAGCCGCGGCCACAGGCGGACGCGCTCTTCGGCGTCGGCCAGTCTCGGCCTGACCCGCCGACGCTGACGTCCCACCTGGATTTCGGTCTCGGACATGGCCATCAGGTTGTGAAACCAGGCGGGGTGCGTGTCGGTCCCTCCCTTCGAGGCGACCACGACGACATCGGCACCGTCGTCGAGGTACATGAGCGGCGTTTCGCGCGCCTGCCCACTCCTGCGTCCGCGATGGTGCAGGACGAGCACCGGGACCCCCATCAGGGTGCCGCCGAAGCGCCCGCGGGTCACTTGGATCAAACGCACCTGCAAGCCGCCGAAAGCGTTGAAGACCGTCCAGAACGGCGACGACGCCGGGGGCGGGGGCTTGGCCACAAAGCCGATCCTAACGCCGCCCTCGCCACGTCCGGCGGAGGCCTGCAGTGCTTTCAGGCGACCACCGGCGTTGCGTGTCGCGCGGACGGCAGCCGTACCGATCGGCGTGCGAAGCCTCAGCGGTCATCGGACATGAGGCTGACGAAGCGATCCACCGCGATGTTGCCGCCAGACATGATCACCCCGACGCGCAGGCCCTTCACGTCGATCAGCCCTGCCATGACCGCAGCGACTGCGCTCGATCCGCTCGGCTCGGTTACCAGCTTCTGACGTTCGAACAGGTATCGCATCGCCGTCAGCATCTCCTGGTCGTCCACGCCGACGACGTCCTCGGCCAGCGCCTTGACGACGGCGAACGGGAGGTCACCCGGGCAGCGAAGCTGCTGGCCGTCGGCGATCGTCCGTCCGATCTCCACACGCACAGGACGACCCTCGGCGAGTGATGCTCTCCACTGGCCAACCGCGGCCGGCTCGACCCCGATCACGCGAGGAGGGTTTTCAGCCCCGCTGGCGGCTACAGCACCCCCCGAGAGCTGCCCCCCGCCTCCGGCCGGGATCACGACGAGGTCGAGTGGGCCGCAGTCCTCCAGCAGCTCGAGCGTCGACGTCCCAGCGCCCGCCATGATCCTCGGGTCGTCGTAGGGGTGCACAGGCGTCAGCCCGTCGCGCTCCACCAGCTCGCGGACGATCGCTTCGCGGTCGTCCACGTAACGATCGAACTCGATCACACGCGCCCCGTAGCCCTCGGTCGCGGCCCGCTTGGACGCCGGCGCGTCCTGCGGCATGAAGATCGTCGCGCTCGTGCCGCCCAGGGCGGCCGCCAGGGCCAGAGCCTGTGCATGATTACCCGAAGAGGACGCCACAACGCCCCGCGCCAACTCGCGCTCAGAAAGCGACGACACCGCGTTGTAGGCACCACGGAACTTGAACGCCCCACCACGCTGGAACTGTTCGGCCTTGAGGAACAGCTCCGCTTCCACGCGCTCGTTGAGCTCCCGACTCGTGAAGACGGGCGTGCGGTTCGCGACGCCGGACAGACGTCGCGCTGCCTCTGCAACGTCGTCCGAAGTGATCGGCAGTTGAGGGTCGCTCACGTCATGCATTGCGCAAACAACAGCGCCGCCATCCGACTCCGCTTCCCGCCCGGGTACCGAGCTAAGGCGCTATGGCGCGGACCTCCACTGCGCCCGCCACTCTGGTGGCTCCCAGCCCTCGCCGACGTAGATCGTCTCGCGGGCAATCTTGTCGCCTCGGAACTCGTGGATGCTGACCCCGAAGTTGACGGGCCCCTGGTCGTACCTGGCAGTGACCTCCGTGACCCACAAGTTGTCTCGGCCTCTGATTTCCTGGAACTCGAAGGTGACAGAAGCGGGATAGATGCTTCGCCACTCGCGGAAGTTCTCGACCCCGACGAAGCGCTCGCCTGACTGCGGGAACTCGACTACCGCGTCGTCGTGGTACATCTCGTGAGCTCGCTCAGGATCGCTCCCCGAGTATTCGAAGTTCTGCTCGAGCATCGCCCGGACCGTCGCCGCATCCATGCCCAACAGTCTGGTCACTTTCCGGCCGGTCTGCCCTCAGCGCTGGCGGAAGAGATCTGAGATCCAGATCCGAAGCTCCTCGCCGAACTTGACGAGATCCGGCTGCGGCTCGTCGTCCAGCGCGTCCGAGGCAAGCTGGCGGACGGCGTAGACCACCGCGATGTACGCGCTCGGCGGGAGGTCTGCGGGCGGCTTTCCATCGGGTGATGTCGCTGGGGCGATGGAGCGACGGGTTGCCGGTCACGCCGCTGAAGGTCCAGGACGCGTCACCGATCAGGCCGTAAGGCGTACCGCCGGTGCCGGTAGCGCTACATGAGATCAACGTAGAACTCTGCGACCGCCCGAGCGATCGCCTCGCGTTGCTGTTCATCGTTACGGACCCCGGCCGGCTGTTCGAGCTGGATGCCGTTTCCGCGTGTGGTTACACGATTGACGATGTTCCGTCGCTGCGCACCGGCCAGCGGTCCCGATCGGCACACCTCGACCGGAGGCGAGTTGTCCATCACCGCCCGAAGGGCTCCTGCACCCGCGAGCGCAGGTCCATCTTCAGCGCGGTGTGCGCCTGGTCTTGCGGAAGCCCGCCGCCGATGACGATGGCCTCGGTGTCGTTCTGGCCATGGAAGGCGACGGCATGGGCGAACGATCCGCGGGACGCTCCTGGATCGAAGAGCGAACCCAGCCTCGGGAACGATTGCTCGGAGATCTCCGACGACGTGATGTGCCAGCATCGGTGCGCCCCGGTGGGGTTGAACCCGCGTGCAATCCAGGCGCGAACCTTCTTCTCCTCGGATGCGAGCAGCCCGTAGACCGCCCTGGCCTGATCATCGGTACCGACTTCGATTCGGCCCCCGTGGGGCGCGAGGACCGCCAAGCCCGGCGCCGCATCACCCAGAAGCTCCTCGGTCAGGCGCACCGACCCTGGAGGGCCGTCCCCGGTGAAGTCGGTCTCGACCGTGGCGTCCAGCTTCCCGGAAGGGGGCTCCCCCGTCACGCCTTCGAGGCGCGCCAGCCCCGACGTACCCACGTGCACCGCAGCACCCGTAACGTCGATGGGCTCGGCGACCGTATAGAGCGCCACCCGCATGGACGATCTCCGGATGAGCACCTGGTGCCCGACCGCGCGAGCCAGGACACGGAGCGACTCCCGATCGATGGCGCAGTGCTCCAGGGCATGCGCCTTCGTGTTGAGAGCTGCGCTTGTCGGGTCCTCGGAGAGGCAGGTCGTGATTTCCATCGTGGTGTGAGGCCGTCAAATGCGCTCAGCGGACGGCGCCGGCGTCACCTTGCCACCTTTGCGCCCGCGCCGTACTGTTCGGAGGACTGACGTCCGCATTCCGGGGCACACGCCCGGGCGGGGCCCGACCGGAAGGAGCAGTGGATGAACGGCAAGGGCAAGCTCAGTCGGCGCGGCTTCGTGGGCGCCGCCGCGGGGACCGCGGCCGGGGCGGCCGTCGGAGTTCCCGGCGCGGCTGCGGGGAACAACCGCCACGGTCGCGGGCGCGGTTCTCGGCTCCTGCCGCGCAGACGTATCGGGATCCAGCTGTTCACCGTGCGGGATCAGGTCGCGGCTCTCGGCTTCGACGCCGTGTTTGCCCGCCTGAGCCAGATCGGCTACCGCGAGGTGGAGTTCGCCGGCTACAACGCGCAGGGCAGACGCTGGACCAACGAGGAGCTGCGGCGGCTCCTCCGCCGCTACGGCCTGAAAGGCGCCGGGAGCCACGTGGGCTACTACTCGGCAAACCCCGCCGCCTATACGTTCGTGACACAGCTCGATCAGGTGCTCGACGATGCCGAGGAGATCGGCCTGCCCTACATCGGCACGGCCAGCAGCCCGGGTGCGCGTTACGGCGAGACGGTCGACGGCTACCGCCGTGCGGCGGAGGACTTCAACCGTTTCGGCGCCGCCGCGAGGCAGCGCGGCATGCGCTTCTACCAGCACAACCACTCCGGAGAGTTCGCGGTCGAGAACGGAACGCGTCTGTACGACGTGATCCTGGAGGAGACGGATCCGCGGCTGGTGTTCTTCGAGCTCGACATCTTCTGGGCCTACGTCGGCCAGTCCCGCTTCCCCGGATTCAAGCCGCACGAGTACCCGTGGTCGATGCCCGACCGCTTCCCGCTCTTTCACGTGAAGGACGGCATCGACCACAACGGCGATGACGTGCCGACCGCCGGCCAGTCCTTCGGCTGGACCATGACCGATGTCGGCGACGGCGACATCGCGTTCGAGCCGTTCTTCGGTGGGCTGGACACAAAGCGGCATCACTACGTCGTCGAGCGCGACACCGCGCCCAGCAATCCGGCGGGCTCCTTCAGCACCGCCGAGCGGAGCTACGCGTACCTGGCGGGGCTGAGAGAGAGGCGCTGAGACCTACGCGCCCGGCGCTCCAGCTCCGCTAACCACCGTTCGCGCCGCTCGCCGGCCCAGGCGGGCGCCCCTGCCCCACAAGTGTGTGGAATGAGCCCCCAATTGCGGACGTCTTCCCGTAATGAGGGGCCGCGCTGAGCGTGTCCCAGCCACCAACCCGAAGGGATTCACGATGAAGCGCGTCACTTCCGCGACCGCCGGGCTGTTGCTGACGCTCGCGGTGCTGGCCGTGTCCGGAGCGTTCGCCGGGACCGCGGCAACCGCTGACCCGGACCGCGGCGCCGGCCACGCCTACGGCTTCGAGCGGTTCCTGCAGCGGTACGAGGCCGCCAACACCGCTTTCGTCAACGGCAACCCGTCACCGTGGTTGTCGATCACCGCCGAGAAGGACCCGACTTCGATCTTCGGCGGCTTCGGCGGCCTGGGAGAGGCAGGCGTCGCGTCGGTGCACGAGCGCTACCTGCTTGCGGCGAGGGCGTTCCAGGCAAGCGGCGCCGAGGTTGACTTCGAGTACCGGGTCAAGGACGTGCGGGGCAAGCTGGCCTACACGGTCGCCATCGAGCGCGCAGAGGTCCTGTACGCCGGGCACACCGAGCTCCAGCCGCAGGTCCTGCGGTCCACGATGATCTTCCGTCGCGACAAAGGTGCCTGGAAGATCGTTCACCGGCACGCGGACACGATGATCGACGTGCAGCTCCCAATCCCCTAGTAGATCGTCTCGCGCGCGATCTTGTCGCTGCGGAACTCGAGGAGGGTGACTTCGTAGTTCCGAGGACCCTGGTCGTAGAGCAACGCCGGCGAGGGCGATCCGCCGGCGCCGGGCAAGCCGGGGCGCCGAGGTAAGACGCGGCGGGCTGCTGGCGCTAACGGGGTGCAAACGATCAAGGAGATCCCGTGAGCTCGGATCGAAGTGGCAGTGAGGATCTGCAGGTTCTGGCCAACGTGCTCGACGACGTTCCCGTGACCGTGGCCACCCGCCGAGGCCTCCTCGGGACGGCGGCGGCCGGCCTGGCATCAGCCGGTGTGCTGGGCGCTGCCGAGTCCGCTCTGGCCCAGCGGCCCGGAGGCGAGTCCCCGCGCAGGATTCTCTCCTCACTTGCCACCGCCGAGAGCTTCGGCGTGACGTTTCTGACCGAGGCGGTCAGGAGGGCCCCCGGAACACCGTCGGCGGACCTCGTCGACACCCTGAGGGCGGCGAACACGGCGGAGTACGACCACGTCGTAGCTCTGCGCCGGCTCGGCGGACGCCAGTTCGCACTGCGCTTCTGGATCCCCGAGGCTGCCTTCGGAAGCGGCGGGGTTGGCCTCTTCGAATCGATCGAGACGGCGGACACCACCGAGCTGATGGGCTATCTCACCGGCGTTACCGCCTTCGCCAAGCGTGGGCAGGCCCGGGCCGCCCGCTTTCTGGCCGAAGCCTGTGGCGTCGAGGCCGAGCACCGGGCAATCGCCCGCTTTGCTCAGACCGCTCTGGGCGGGCGCCGGCAGATCTCAATCGACCGCAGCTTCGAACCGTGGTCGATTAGGACCGTGGCGGGGATGATCGCAACGCTCGAGCGCGCCGGCATCGGTTTCGGCGAGCGCGGCGCCGAGCCCGGACGCTTCTACGATTTCCCGGGCAACCCGGTCCGAAGCGGCGCGGGCCTGCGCAACAACGGCCGGCGACCGGCCTAGCTGTTCAGCGGCGCTAACCGTGCTTCTGCGCCAGATCGAGCGGCGCAGCTTCGTCGCGCTGCGTCGGCGCAGCTCCGTTCAGCGGTGGAAGCTGAACGGGCACCCCGCCGGCCGGAAGCACGGAGCGGTAGCGGCCCTCGCCCCAGCAAAGGCGCGTACCGGCGAGTCCCACGGCGAATGCGCTTCCCGCGACGGCGAGGTAGACGGCCGTGGCGGCCGCGTCGTCGAAGTCGCCGTTGAAGCGCACGGCGCCCAGGAGGAGCAGCGCTCCGAGCACGACGTAGGACAGCATCGCGCCCGGCAAGTCCTCGCGGTCGTCACGGACGACGAGGTAGGCGCCGACGGTGGCGATGCCGAGTAGCCAGGTTCCCAGCGCCTTCGCCGTCAGCGCGCCGACGGGCCACGGCCACCACCCGGCGTCGTTCGGTGCGATCCATAGTGCTAGACCGGCCGCGCACATGATGAGGGTCTGCGCAGCGAGGGCTCCGCGCAACGCCGCAGGCAGCCGCTCGAGCCGCTCCGGGTCGCGTCCCGGCGCGGCCAGCTGGATGACCGTGAACGCGATGGCGAGCGGGGGTGTGAGCGCGTAGACCTCGATCCACGCGATTCCCAGCAGGCTCCCGAACTGCTCGATATGGGCCAGGGTGGCGCCGAGGAGCAGGAGCGATACGACCGCCACGCTCGGCACCGTGATGCGGGCCCGCGCCCAATCTCGCTGACGGGCCGACCACGCGAGCAGCACGCAGGCCGACCAGAACGACGCCCCGATGAACACCGCGCCCATCGGCGGCTGGATGTCCCACGCGAAGAACGCCGCGCTGTGTTCGGCGAGCACGGTCGCCTGCAGGCCGGCGGCGAAGGTCAGCACCGTCGCGAGGTACAGGAACGCGCGCATGCCGCGGGCGACGGGGCGCACCTGCAGCGAAGAGTGGGTCGAAGCACTGGCCATGGGTCCCTCCTGGTGACGGACACCAGCAAGGACGCCGGCCCGGCCTGCCCTATTCCCGCGTCAGCCGCTCGGAAGCCAGCCGTCGCGATTCCAGCCGGTGAGGGGCAGGCTCTCCCCTCTCCCTTCGCGATGCCGCCAGCGCGCCTCACGCGCGTTCAGCACGAACCATCCCCCGCCGGCGGGCGCGAGCCCTGCGTCGGTCTTCTCGAGCGCGGCCTCAGGAATCATGGCCGGATGTGATGGCGGCGCCTGGGGACCGCGGGGGACCCGGCGGGCGCGACGTTGACGCCGGGTGCTACCTTCGGAGATGCAAAAGCCGGGCATTCGCCCGGTGACCTAGTGCCCGCGCCCGTTGTCGTTGCTTCTCAGCATCCTCCGCGACGCAGCACGCAAGCAGTGGAGGTATCCGCAATGGCCACCGGAACCGTGAAGTGGTTCAGTGACGACAAGGGCTTCGGCTTCGTAACGCCCGACGACCCGGGCAAGGACCTGTTCGTGCACCACAGCGCAATCGCAGGCGAGGGCTTCAAGTCACTCGCCGAGGGCGCCAAGGTCTCCTTCGACGCCGAGAACGACCCCAAGGGCCCCCGCGCGGTCAACGTTCAGCCCATTTAGGCCGCTCCCTGCGGGTCGAGCGCACGGTCGCTCGACCCGCACTCAGCGCTCGACGAAGTGCTTCTTCAGGATGCGGGCGTGCACGCCCTTTGTCCTGTCGACGACCTGGCTTACGACGTAGTCGGTGGCCGCGCTCATGTACGCGTAGGCCACCGCACGCGTCATCCCCAGCTCGCCGTGCAGGAACTCGATGGCCTCCCGCACCGCCTGTTTCATTGCCTCGTCCAGGTCGGGGTTCAGCCCGACCGGCAGCCAGTAGTCCGCCGTCTCTCCGAAGGGCATGTTCAACTGGCCGCGACGACCGGGGATGGCCCGGCTGCCCTTCTTGAGCAGCGTGAGGCGGAAGGTGCCGCGCAGCGGCGCCTCCAGAGCGGTCAGGGCCACCTCGCCGTCGCCTTGGCGGTAGTGGGGATCGCCCACGAAGAACTTGGCCCCCGGAACGAACACCGGTAGAAACAGCTTCGAGCCCACGGTCAGGTCGCGGATGTCCAGGTTGCCACCGGCCGCCGTCGGGGGGACGGAGTTGACCTTCTCCGAGGTGTTGAGCGCGACGCCCATGATGCCCATGAAGGGGTCGATCGGGAACTCCGCGCGTAGCCGCTGGCTGACGGGCAGAACGCCCCGGTAGCGGCTGCGAATCCGCCGTACGGGCGTGAAGACGGAGACGTTGTGGTACAGCTCGGGACGTTCCGGGCTCGCCTCGGGCGAGGGCGGCCGCGTCCGCGGGTACTCGTCGGGCAGCGCGCCTTTCCCATGTCGGTTGGAGATAACCCCGTACGGAGCGCGTGGGACGAGCCCCACCACATCTACGCGAAGGACGTCGCCCGCCGATGCGCCGATGACGTGGATCGGGCCCGTAACGATGTGGGGACCGTCGTCCTCGAAGTCGTGCTCGATGTCCGATGCGGCGATGGTGCGCGCGTCCCGCAGGATGTCGCGCTTGCGCACGCCCTTGGCCGTGAAGTACTCCACGGGATCTCGGCCCTGATCCTCGAGGATGCCCTCGTGCGACACCGTGTCGAAGGTGACCAGCGCCCCCGACCGCACCGAACGGATCGGCTTGGCGTCGCGGTTGGGCAGGTGGCCCCAGCGGACCGTGTCCGGCGTCGACGGCACGTAGCGCTGCGCGCGGCGGCCGCTGCCACTCTGCAGGATCCGCGGTCCCGGCCCGTCACCGGGCGCCGCGAGCGCCTCCTCGGCGCCCGGCGACAGCGCCCACGCGGGCGCGATGGCCCCCGCTCCGATGGCCGTCGCCGCGAGCATCAGATCGCGACGTCCGATCCCAGCCGACAGCGTCTCGAACGCAGCCTCCGGGTGATTCTCCTCCGCCATGAACCTCGGCCTCCCTCGACGCGGGTACGACGTACCCCTTCCCGGATAGGCGGTCGAACAACCGCGGCGGACGCGCCGCACTCAGCCGATCAGCGCCTGCAGGTCTCGCAGCAGCTCCGGGGTGGCCGCCGCCACCAGCCCCTCGGGCTCGCCCTCCAGCGCCGCCACTGCGCCGCCGGCCTCCTCGACCAGGAGCCGGCCCGCTGCCCAGTCCCAGTGGTGCAGCCCGCGCTCGTAGTAGGCGTCCACTCGCCCCGCGGCCAGCCAGGCCAGGTCGAGCGCCGCGGCGCCGGCCCGGCGCAGGTCTCGCACCCGAGGCAGCAGCCGCCGGGCCACGCCGGCCTGCTCGGCGCGGCGAACGGGCTCGTATGAGAAGCCCGTGGCCACCAGGGCCCGGTCGAGCGTGCGCCGGTCCCGAACCTGGATCGCGTCACCGTTGAGCCGCGAGCCCGCGCCTCGCTCGGCTACGAAGCAATCGTCGCGCAAGGGGTCGAGCACGACGCCCACGAGAGTGCCCCGCTCGTCCTCGAGCGCCACGCTCACGCCCCAGGCGGGAAAGCCGTACAGGTAGTTGACCGTCCCGTCCAGCGGGTCCACCACCCAGCGGCGGCCGCTGGCGGCGTCGGCGTGCGAGCCCTCCTCGGCCAGGAGGCCATCGTCGGGACGCTCCACCGCAAGCAGCTCGCGCACGGTCCGTTCAGCCTCCCGGTCGGCGTCCGACACCGGGTCGGTCACCGACGACTTCGAGTCGAGCCCCTCCGGCGGCCGCCCGTAGTACGACAGCAGGACCTCGCCGGCGGCGCGCGCCGCCCGCTCGGCCAGCTCTCGGTCGGAGCTCACGTGATCGCCCGGATGCCGAAGACGATCCCGACGGCCACCGCCACGATCACGAGGACGTAGAGGAAGAACCGGAAGGCGTCCTGCTCTGACCGGAGCGGGTTCAGAGCAGGTAGAGCGTGGAGAACACGAAGATCCACATGATGTCGACGAAGTGCCAATAGATGCCCGGCACCTCGACGCCGCGATGCTCCTTGGCCGTGTAGTGGCCGCGGAAAGCGCGAATGGTCACCATGGCCAGCAGCGTGAGGCCGACGAACACATGCGCGCCGTGGAGCCCGGTGAGCCCGTAGAACACCGTGGACTGGGCGCTGTCGCCGATGGCGAAGCCGAGGTGGAAGTACTCGTTGATCTGGATGCAAAGGAACGTGAGTCCGAGCAGGAAGGTGGTGAGCACGCCCACCCGCAGCGCGCGCCGGTTCTCGTTGCGAGCACCCTCGAGGGCCCAGTGCATCGTGAAGCTGGAGGAGAGCAGGATCGCCGTGTTCACCCCGGCGATGGCGACCGGCAGCTCGTGGCCGTCGAACGGGAACCACTCCGCCTCACCCACGACCCGGACGAAGAAGTAGGCCGTGAAGAACGCTCCGAAGAGCATGATCTCCGAGATGATGAAAAGCAGCATCCCGAGGAACTGCGCCTCGACCCGCGACGAGACGTTGGCCTCGGGCGGGCCGTGGTGCTCTTCGACGGCAGCGTGGGTGGCCGCTTCCATCAGCCGCCCTCCTCGCTCACCACGTGGTCGACGGTCTTCCCGCTCGAGCGCTGCACGCGCCCGATGAGGTCGTTGCGCATCCATCCGGAGCGGGTCTCCGGGAAGGTGGAGATCACGATGTCGTCCGGCGCGTAGAACTGCAGCGCGTTCTGAATCGCCGTGTAGGGGTCGGGGTGCACCACTTGGCCCACGGCGTCGAGGCCCGCGTCCTCCAGTTCGGTGAGCGTGTGGGCCAGGCGCTCGGTGGCGTCGTCGGTGGCTCCTTCGCCGTCCCCGTCGCCGTTCTCCGCCACGTCCTGGGGGCAGATCACGATGAAGCGCCGCGGCTCCTCGGACGCCATCTCCTTGAGATGCTCGAGCAGATCGCTCCCGCCCACCGTCTGGTTGGCCACCACGAGCGTCCGCTTGGTGTCGTCGCGCTCGGTGTCGAGGTCCACCACCACGTGCTCGACGTCGCGGCGGGTAGCGCGCTCCAGCCGGTCCACCAGCCCCTGCCGCAGCCAGCCGGAGCGGGTCTCGGGATGGGTGGAGACGACGATCTCGTCGTAGTCCTCCTCCCCCAGGGCGTCCATCACCGCGGAGTAGGGATCGGGGTCCTCGAGCGCGCCGTCGGCGTCGATGTCCGCCTCGTGCAAGAGCGCCAGCGTCATCTTCAGGCGGTTTTCGGCCGCGTCGCGGACATGGTCCTCGTAGATCACGTACCCGTGCCGGGGCTGGTTCTGGGGACAGATGACGTGAACGTGCACGTCCTCACCCTCGGCCCGGCGCTTGACTGCGTCGATCAGCGGCCGGCCGGCCACCGTCTCGTTGGCTACCACCAGGATGCGCTTCATTCAGTCGGTGGCGGCGCCCCTCCGCCGCCCGCCGGCGTGGGCACCGCGCCGGCCGGCGCGTGCTCCTTGAACACCGCGTGCACCGCGCCCGGGACCCCGTACTCGTAGGGGCCGCCGACCACGGTGGGCACCTCGTCGAAGTTGAAGATCGGCGGAGGCGAGGACACCTGCCATTCGATCGAGTGGGCCCGCCACGGGTTGGCCACCGCGCGTGGCCCGTGTCGCCACGACGTGACCATGTTGTAGAGGAAGACCAGGAACGACAGCCCGAAGACGAAGGCCGAGACCGAGATGATCGCGTTCCAGGCGGCGAACTGCTCGGCGTAGTCGGCCACTCGCCTCGGCATGCCGTCGATGCCCACGAAGTGCATGGGTCCGAAGGTGAGGTTGAAGAAGACGAACGAGAGCCAGAAGTGCAGCTTGCCGAGCTGCTCGTCGTACATCCGGCCCGTCATCTTCGGGAACCAGTGGTAGATCCCCGCGAAGATGGTGAAGACAGACCCGCCGAAGAGCACGTAGTGGATGTGGGCGACGATGAAGTACGTGTCCGACACGTGGATCGTGAACGGGATGACCGCGAGCATGATGCCGCTGATCCCGCCGAGGGTGAACATCGTGATGAACCCAAGCGCGAACAGCATGGGCGTTCGCAGGTGGATCACGCCCCTCCAGAGCGTGGCCAGCCAGGAGAAGATCTTGATGCCGGTGGGTACGGCGATGAGCATCGTGGTGATCATCATCGGCACCCGCAGCCAGGAGAACATCCCGCTCACGAACATGTGGTGCGCCCACACGCTGAAGCCGAGGATCACGATGGCCACGAGCGAGAAGGCCATCATCCGGTAGCCGAAGATCGGCTTGCGCGAGTTCGTCGAGATGACCTCGCTGATGATCCCGAAGCCCGGCAGCATCATGATGTAGACGGCCGGGTGTGAGTAGAACCAGAAGACGTGCTGGTACATCAGCACGTCACCGTTGACGCTCGGATCGAAGAAGTGGGTGCCCAGCGAGCGGTCCAGCAGGACCATGAACTGAGAGCCGGCTATGAAGGGCGTGGCGATGACCACCAGCAGCGAAGTGGTGAAGTTGGCCCACACCAGCAGCGGCATGCGCCAGAAGGTCATTCCCGGCGCCCGCATCGTGATGATGGTGACCAGGAAGTTGAGCGCCGTGGCGATCGAGGAGGCGCCCGCGAACTGCACGCCGACGGTGAAGAACTGCTGGCCCAGGGGCGTCTCCGTGGAGAGCGGGGCGTAGGCCGTCCAGCCCGTGGCAAACGCGCCTCCCTCGGCGAAAAAGCTGGCCATCATCATCACGCCGGCCACCGGGAGCATCCAGTAGGACAGGGCGTTGAGCCGCGGGAACGCCATGTCCGGAGCCCCGATCATCAGCGGGATCACGAAGTTCGCGATCCCGGCGAACACCGGGATGATGAACAGGAAGATCATCAGCGAGGCGTGCACCGAGAACAGCCCGTTGAAGGTGTTCGGGTCCACGAACTGGGTGCCCGGCGCGGCCAGCTCGGCGCGCATGACCATGGCCATCAGCCCGCCGGCGATGAAGAAGAAGAAGGTCGTGCAGATGTACTGGATCCCGATCACCTTGTGATCGGTGTTCACCCGGAAGTAGTCCTTCCAGGAGCGCGCGCCGTGGCCCGAGTGGTCCTCCGGCACGGTGGGGGCGCCCGAGGCCCAGCGGAACCAGTAGTCGAAGCAGCCGATGCCCACCAGAAAGCCCATCGGGGCGGCAATGAGCGCCCCGACGGTGATGATCGCGTCCCAGTTGAACAGCGGATCCCAGCCGTACGCGGCCCGCACGCCCACCACCAGCGCCATGCCGAAGGCGAAGCCCAGGGTCACGCCCAGCACGGCCCGGTACCAACCGGGTGCGAGCAGTGCGTGAAGGCGCCGGCTCGGCCGCCGCCCGACCGTGGCTGTCATCGGTGGATCAGGGTCATTGCTGCGCCTCCAGAAGGTACTTGACCAGAGCGTCGAGCTCCGCGCCCGAAAGCTGGTCACTGAAGTCGTCGGGCATCACGTTCCGCGGGAAGCCCTTGACCACGGTGGCGTTCGGGTCGGTGATCGACTCCTCGATCGCGCCTGCGTCGGCTCGGGTGATGTCATCCAGGCTCGGGCCCACCGTTCCCTCGGTTCCGGCGGCCTCCAGCGTGTGGCAGGAGCCGCAGCCGTTGGCGGTGAAGAGGGCCTCGCCGTCGGCCGCCTGGCCGCCCCCGCCGGCGCCTCCTCCGC
This sequence comes from uncultured Thermoleophilaceae bacterium, assembly GCA_963772945.1. GTDB lineage: Bacteria > Actinomycetota > Thermoleophilia > Solirubrobacterales > Thermoleophilaceae > JACVRW01. Next base: position 516,858 of record CAVYZJ010000005.1, read on the forward strand.
CTCCGCCTCCGCCCCCGGCGGCGGACTGGCTGCGCCGGTCGAGCCAGGCGTCGAAGTCCTGGGCGGCGACCACCCGCACGTCCTGGCGCATGGTGGAGTGGCCGAGGCCGCAGAGCTCAGCACAGACCACCTGGTAGCGCCCGATGCGATCAGGGGTGAGGCGGACCGTGGTGGTCATGCCGCGTACCGCATCCGACTTGAGCCGGAACTGCGGCACCCAGAAGGAGTGGATCACGTCCTCCGTGCGGATCCGGAACACCACCGGCTGATCCTTGGGCAGGACGAGCTCGGTCGAATCGACCTTCGCCTCGGGGTACTCGAAGGTCCAGGTGAACTGCCGCCCGGTGACGTTGACCACCAGCTCGTCGGCCTGCTTGGCCTCGATGTCGTCGAGCACGATCCAGCCGTAGATGGCCAGCGCGCTGACCATGATGAACGGGACCGTCACCCATATGACCTCGAGCCGGGTGTTGCCGTGGATGGGCGGCCCGTCGCTCATGTCGCCCGGTTGGGCCCGGAAGCGCATGACCGAGTAGATGGCGATCGTCATCACCAGGACGAAGACCGGCACGGAGCAGATCAGCAGGACGTCGTAGACGGTGTCGATCTCGCCGGCTGCCCCCGAGGCCCCAACCGGGAACCAGTCGATCAGGAGCGAGATGGCGATTCCGATCAGCGAGGCCACGACCCCGATCGCGATCATGCGGGCGACCGGATGCTTCTCCCCGTGGATCCGAGGGTCCTCTTCGGGGTGCCCGGCCCCGCCGTAGTCGGTCTCGTGGCCGGCGGCGGCCTCGGACTCGCGATCCTTCTCGGTCATCGGCGGGCGAGTTTATTGGCTCCTTCCGATGCACGCGAGGGCAAGCGGCGCCAGAACGGCCCCCGCCCGCCGGCTCAGGCGGCGAGCCGCTCGCCCTGGCCCCGGTAGGCCGACGGCGGGGCGCCGTGGTGGCGCCGGAAGGCCTTGGCGAACTGGGCCGCCTGTCGATAGCCGACCGAGCCCGCCACCGACTGGACCGAGAGCGAACCCTCACGCAGCATCGACGCCGCCCGCGCCATCCGGACCCGCTGCAGCTCGCGCCGGAAGCTCGTGCCGCCCGCCTCCGCGAAGGCGCGCTGTAGCTGGCGGCGTGACGTGGCGATGGTCCGCGCGACGCTCGTCAGGGACAGGTCCTCGTCTCCGTACTGCTCCTCGATGACCGCAGTGGCATCGCGGTAGAGCTCGTTTCGCCGGTACACCGTGGACTGTCGCATCACCCCTGATACGGACGGGCGGTGCGGCTGGATGTTCGCTACGCTAGCTTGCGCCGATCGTCACGAGCGAGGAAGGGGGATGGCGTGCAGGTCAGTGTGGGGATGAGCACCAACGTGCTGACCGTGAACCCCGGTCACTCGCTGCGCGACGCGGCCCGGTCCATGGCTCAGCACAGGGTCGGAGCAGCTGTGGTGATCGATCCGGAGCAGCCCGGTCCCGGCATCATCACCGAGCGCGACCTGCTCGTCTCGATCGGCGCCGGAGAGGATCCCGACACCGAAAAGGTGGGCGACCACCTCTCCGCGGACCTGACCTTCGCCGCTCCCGACTGGTCCCTGGAGAAGGCTGCCGAGGCGATGATTCGCGCCCGTGTCCGCCACATGGTCGTGGTCGACGGGAGCCACATGGCCGGCGTGCTCTCCATGCGCGACATCGTGCGCGTCTGGGTGTCCGACGGCGCCACGAGCGATCTGCCGGACGACCGGCCGACCGCCGTGCGGCCGACCTGAGCCGCAAGCAGCCGGCTCGGCCGGCTGCGCGCGGAGGTTTTCAGTGCTGCTTGCGGCTCAGTGCTCGAGCGGTAGCTCCGCGATGTCCTCGCGGGTGTCGCGGATCCAGCGGCGAAGCACGATCACGAAGATGATCACGCCGATCACGATGAGGATCGGGGAGATCACGATCCCGATCACCGCGAGGGAGATCCCTGCGGCGAGGAGCACCGGCTGGTAAGACGGGCCGGGGAGGTGGATCGCCTCACCGGCCGGCTCGGCGTCGTCGCCGCTTACCCGGACCTCTTCCGCCATCAGTACACGAGGCCCGTGACCCAGGACAGGGCGAACACGATGATCGCGATCGCCCCGGCGATGAGGCCGGTGCGGATGTTCTTGAGCGCGAGCCGGCGATCCACGAGCCCGTTGTATCAGAGAAACCGGGCCCCGGCGCGCGGCGCCACCGCCAGGGCGCGCTCCGGGAGGACTGCTCCGGGAGGAAAGAGAGCGAGCACCGCGCCGCCGAAACCGCCCCCCATGATGCGGGCGCCGAGCGCGCCGGCCGCCCGGCAGGTATCCACGGCATCCTCCACGGCGGGCACGGAGACCTCGTAGTCGTCGCGAAGGCTGGCGTGGGACACGTCGAGCAGCCGACCCAGCCCGGTCAGGTCGCCCCGGTCAAGGGCGGCGACGGCCAGGTCCACCCGGGCGTTTTCTGACAGCACGTGCCGCACGCGGCGGTCGAGTGGCGGCGGCAGGTCCGCGGCGGCGCCCGGGTCGGCGTCCCGCAGCGAGGGGAGGCCGAGGGCGGCCGCCGCCCGGCGGCACTCCGCCCGCCGCTCGTTGTAGCCCGAAGCCGCAAGGCTCCGCTCCGCTCCAGAGTCCACCGTCACGAGCGTGTGTTCTCCCAGCGGCAGCTCCACCGGCACGATCGCCGGGCCCCGCATGTCGATCCGCAGGGCGCGCCCCTCCTCACCGCACAGCGAGGCGAGCTGGTCGAGCAGGCCGGTTTCCTGCCCGCACCAGTCGCGTTCGATGCGGGAGCACAGTCGGGCCAGCGCCAGGGGCCCCGGCACCGCCCCACCCGCCAGCCCGCCCAGAGCGAGGCAGAGCGCCACCGACAGCGCGGCAGACGAGGACAGGCCCGCCCCACGGGGTAGGTCTCCGGTGATCTCGAGCCGGCACGGCGGCGGTTTGGTCCCCTCGCGGGACAGCTCCGCCACGGCGCCTCGAACGAAGCGCCGCCAGCCGGCTCCGGCCGGCCGCTCGCGGCCGAGTGAAAAGCGGTCCTCCTCGCCGAGGTCGAGCGCCAGGGCCTCGATCTCCCGGCCGCCCGTGAGCCGGGAGCCGGTGACCGTGACGCCCTGATCGACGGCGAACGGCAGGCAGAGCCCGTCGTTGTAGTCGGTGTGCTCCCCGATCAGGTTCACCCGGCCGGGCGCGAACGCCCGCACGCGCGTGGGCCCCATCCGGGCAGCCTACGTTCAGGAGATCCGGACGTGCAGGTGGTTGTCGTGGTTTACCAGCGCCATCACCTGGCCGGCCGGCCCGGTGAGACCGGTCGAGGGGCCCACGAAGATGGTGCTCGCTCCCTTGGCGAGGAAGCGGTCGACCAGGTCCTGCGAGAGCGCGCGGTCGATCTGCGAGGCGTATCTGGGCGCTCGCTCGCGCACGTCCGCACGCGGGTAGTAGACGTCGACGTCGAGACCGTTCTGGTGGCTGGCGTGCCCGATGTAGCCGAAGCGCGGGCCGAAGTCGCCCCCGCGCGGACGGCTCAGGTCACCGATTCCCAGCCGGGGGGCAGCGGGGTGGGCGGCGGCGAACTCGCGCACCACCGACAGCACCATGCGGACCAGGCGGTCCGTCCCGTACCGGCGCCACCAGCGGTTGGGGGACTGGCGCCTCACCGGATCCCAGGTGAAGAAGTGCTCGCCCTCCACCGGTAGGCGGACGCCGCGGACCAGGCGGCCGGCGGCCGGGCCGCCCACTGCCAGCGAGCGCTGCCATTGCACCGGCTGCCGGGGCTCTTCCTCCGGCGCGGGAAGCACCGGCGGTGGCGGGGGCTCCGCCTCCACAGTGGGCGCCGGCGCGGGTGCGGATGGAGGCTGCTGCTGCTCCTGTGTCGCCGGCAGAGCGAGTGCGGCCGCCGTCAAGGCGGCCACGAGCACGGGCAGCAGGAGCGCCAAGCGGCGGAAGGGGATCACAGAGGCGAAGGGTGGCTGAGTCTTAGGGAACTACGGGGGCCGGCAGGGCGCAGGTCCCGCGGTATCGTCAGGCGTGTGGATGACCCCAATTTCGGCCGGCTTGTGACCAGCGAGCAGGAGCTGCGCGAGATGGTGCCCGCGCCGAAGGAGGACGCGCCGGCGGTGCGGAAGCAGATCGATCGCATCGATGCTCATTGCCGGGACTTCATCGCCCGCTCGCCCTTCTGCGTCCTGGGCACGGCCGGGGCGGACGGCAGCGGCGACGTCACGCCCCGCGGGGGTCCGCCCGGGTTCGTTCGTGTGCTCGACGACCGGCGCCTGCTGATTCCCGAGTATCCGGGCAACCGCCGTGCCGACTCGCACACCAACCTGCTCGAGAACCCGCGCGCAGCACTGATCTTCATGATCCCGGGCCTGCGTGAGACGCTCCGCATCAACGGGTCGGCACGGATCACGCGCGACGAGACGCTGCTCGCCGACCTGGGCGAGCGCGGCCGCACGCCCAAGCTCGGCATCGGCGTCGAGGCGGAGGAGGTGTACGTGCACTGCGCGAAGGCGTTGATCCGCTCGAGCCTGTGGCAGCCGGAGACGTGGCCGGACAACGTGCCGTCGGCCTCGGAGATCCTGCGCGACCACATGAACGTGCCCGGCGTGACCACCGAGGACGTGGCCGCCCGGCTCGCCGACAGCTACGAGAAGACGCTCTACTAGGGAAGCGCCGGCCCGTTTCTGGCGTCTACCCGGTAGATGCCCATCCAGCCGATCACCCACCACTCCTGGCTGTTCACCCCGCCGCTGGACATGCCGATGACCCTGCGGACGGAGAACGGCCGCTTCGATTCGATCCGGCCCAAGCCGCTTCCCGGCGAGCCGCCCTGCGCGACGAACCACGTCATCCCTGCAACCGATCCGTCCAACCCCACGGAGGACGACGTCTACTTCGCCGCCGGCCTGCACCAGGCCTGCGACCTGGCCTCGGTCGCGGACAACTGCGTCTACGCGGCCGGCAGCGGGCGGGTGGTGGAGGTCGAGACCAACCCCGCCGAGACCAGGGGCAACGTCACCATCGACCATCACTTCCGCGGCCTGGGCTTTCTGACCAAGTACCTGCACATCACGGCGATCCGGGTCTCCGAGGGGGAGTTCGTCGCCGAGGGCGAGCCCATCGCCAAGGTGTCGGCCCAGCCCGAGAGCCCCCATCTGCACTTCGCCCTGTGGGCGGTGGTGGACCGCCAGAACGGCGCGCCGGGTCCCAACGACACGGTGCCGATCGACCCGACCCGGCCGCTCTACGCCTGGGAGCAGCGCCTCGAGCCCGATGAGCCGCTGGCGGGTGCGCAGGTTCCACTGTCGGTGGGCACGACGCGCCTCAACACCTTCCCCTTCTTCTTCGCCCGCCTCGAGTCCGGTGCCACCGTGCACGTGCCGATGTACGAGCCCATGACCGAGGAGGAGCGCGCCATCGTGACCCTGCTCGCCGAGGCCCACCGGCACGGGAACGCGCTCGAGCTCACCTTCCGCCGCTCGGCCTTCTGGGGCCTCGACGTGGCCACGCAGGTCACCTTGGTGTAGTCGATGCACTGTGTGACGTTCAGCACAGAGCGGCGGTCAGGTCGGGCGTACGGTCGCCCAGGAACTCCAACCAGCGAAGGGAATCGCATGCACTGTCGCCGCACACACGGTCTGCACTGCGTCCTGCCGCCAGTGGTGCTCGAGAACATCGCGCGCAACGGCGACGAGGCACAGCGGGAGTGGGCCACCAAGGCCCTCAGCCGCGACCACTCGATCCGTCTGGCCCGCGTCCAGAACTCGTTCGCCACGCGCGGAACCGCTCGCGAGCGACGCGACGCCCTGGTGGGAGTCGCCGCGCCCCGCCCCGCGCGGGTGATCAGCGACGCCGAGGCACGCGAAGACGTGCGCGGGCCCATCGTCCGCCGCGAGGGCGAGCCCGAGACCGGCGACGTGGCCACCGACCAGGCCTACGACTACCTCGGTGACACCTTCGACTTCTTCCTGAGTGTCTACGGGCGTAACTCGATCGACGCCGGCGGCATGCCGCTGCGTGGGGTGGTTCACTTCGGCGAGAAGTACCCGAACGCCTTCTGGGACGGCCAGCGAATGGTCTTCGGCGATGGCGACGGCGAGGTGCTGGGTTCGATGACCGCCTCGCTCGACGTGATCGGCCACGAGTTGGGCCACGGCGTGACCGAGCACGAGGCCGGGCTCGAGTACTGGGGCCAGTCCGGCGCCCTGAACGAGTCGCTCTCCGACGTGTGGGGCTCGATGGTCAAGCAGTACAAGCTCAACCAGGACGCCGCCGCCGCCGACTGGCTGATCGGCTCCGACGTATGGACGCCCACGATCGCCGGCGACGCCCTGCGATCGATGAAGGCGCCCGGCGAGGCCTACGACGACCCGCTCGTGGGCAAGGACCCGCAGCCCGCCCACATGAACCAGTACGTGGAGACCGTGCAGGACAACGGCGGAGTCCACATCAACTCGGGCATTCCGAACAAGGCGTTCTACCTCGCCGCCACCGAGATCGGCGGACGCGCGTGGGAGGTGAGCGGCCGGATCTGGTACGAGTCGCTTCAGCACCCGGCGCTGCGGACGGATTCCGGCTTCGCCGACTTCGCCCGGCTCACCGTGGGCACGGCGCAGCGCCTGCACGGCCGCGACAGCAGCGAGGCGATGGCGGTCGCGGACGCGTGGGAGGATGTGGGCGTACAGACCGAGCAGCCCGGGCTGCTCGCGTTCCAGGCCACTGCATCCCAAGCGACTGCGCGTTGAGCTGACACGAAGCGGCGGCTTCGCCGGCCTCACCAGGCCCGTCGGGCAGCTCGACACTGCCGAGTTGCCCGACGACGAAGCGCGCGAGCTCGAGCGGCTCTACCGCGATGCGGACCTGAGCGTGCTGACCCGCGGCGCGCCGTCACCGGGCGGCGGGGCCGACCGCTTCCAGTACCACCTCACGGTGGAGGACGACCAGGGCCGGCGCGAGCTGACGATGCAGGAGGACGAGGTGCCCGAGGACCTGCGGCCGCTGGTAGAGCGGGTGCGGGCCGCAGGGAACCACTGAACACTGCGTACGCGCCAAGTTGGGCCGGGGAGCGCCTCGGACTGAACCCGGCCCTCCCGAGGGAGCGAAGACACGGGCTCAAGTGCCCCGACTCCCCCTCAGGAGGACACCATGCCTCGAAGGATCCTGACGGCGCTGCTGGCCGGCGCCCTTCTGGTGATCGCCCTCGTACCCGCGGTGAACGCGTCGTTCGGCGGCAAGCACAAGCGCGACCACGATTGTGGCGAGCGCTCCAAGCGCGCCCTCGACGTGGTCGGACTGACCGGCGACGGACGTCTCGTCTGCTTCTCCGAGAAGAACCCGCGCGACGCGCGGACCATCGGCCGTGTGAAGAACCTCGATGGCGACGCCAAGCTCGTCGGCATCGACTACCGCCCCGCGACCGGTGACCTGTACGGCCTCGGCGACAAGGGCGGCGTCTACGTCGTCAACGACGACAACGGCCGGGCGATGCTCAAGTCGCGGGTGAACGTGCCGCTCCAGGGCACCTCCTTCGGCGTTGACTTCAACCCGGTGGTGGACCGCCTGCGCATCGTCTCGGACACCGGCCAGAACCTGGCCGACAACGTGGACGCCGACAACGACACCGTCACCGACGGGACGCTGACCAACGCGGGAACTCCTCCGCCCACGGCTCTCGGAGTGACCGGCGCCGCGTACACCAACAACGACGCCGATCCCAACACCGCGACCACGCTGTTCGACATCGACTCGACGCTCGACCAGACCGTGATCCAGTCACGGCCCAACTCGGGCCAGCTGGCCCCCACGGGCAAGCTCGGTGTCGACACCGGCCCGTCGGTCGGAGCCGACATCTACAGCACGGTTCGTGGCGGCAGCACGGTTCGCGTGCAGGGCTTCGCGTCACTGACCGTGGACGGCCAGAGCGGCTTCTACTCGGTCAACCTGCTGCAGGGCCGGGCGGACTCACGCGGTTCGTTTGCCCCTCGCAACGCCGTGACCGGCATCGCCGTTCCGCTGAACCAGCGATAGGACAGATGTGAGTCTCGACAGGGGGCCGGCTTTCGCCGGCTCCTCGTCGTTCGCGGAGCGGCTAGCGCGTTCCGCGCGACCAGTTGGAGATGGAAACGCGCTCGTCGCGGCCGGAGGCGCTGCCGGGCCCGTAGGCGCCGGGCGCGTCGCTGTAGGACCCGCCGTGGGGGTGTTCGGCGATCCCGCTGCCGTTCACGGTGAAGTAGCCGTAGATGACCGCGCCGAGCATCACGAAGCAGAAGATCACGATTTCCATGACCGCAGCTTCCCGTGCGGAGGCCGGGCCGTATGTGAGACCGCGCACAGTCGGGCTGCCTGCGCGGCTAACTTGCACGTGATGACGAGGCATCAGGTGGAGGTGCCGGTGCCGCCCGCCCGGGCCTTCGCGGTCTTCGCCGAGGAGCTCGGCTCGTGGTGGCCGCCGCAGTACAGCTGGTCTGGCGAGGTGCTGGAGGAGATCGGCATCGAGCCACACGAGGGCGGCCTCTGCTTCGAGCGCGGACCGCACGGCTTCCGCTGCGACTGGGGGCGGGTGCTGGCGTGGGAACCGCCGCAACGGCTCATGCTGGCCTGGCAGATCTCGCCCCGGCGCGAGCCCGTGCCCGATCCATCCAAGGCCAGCGAGGTCGAGGTTCGCTTCGAGGCGACCGCTGGCGGCACCGCCGTGTCGCTCGAGCACCGGGGGTTCGAGCGTCACGGTGAGGAGGGGGCGAGCTACGAGGAGATGCTGGACTCGCCGGAGGGCTGGCCCTTCATCTTGGAGCGCTTCGCCCGCGCGGCCGGCTCCCCGCCGTAACGCCTCCGGCGCCGGATGACGATTCCGGCACGGAGGAACCGAGCTTCACCGGTCTGCTGATCGTCGCCCCGGCGCGAGGCGGGGGAAATCGTTTGCGGGCACGCGTAGGGGGCGCGCGAAGGCCGGGGCACCCCGCGGGTGCCCCGGCGGCCGCACTTCCCTGGCCTAAGCCTGCTTGACGACCGAGGCCTCGAGCACGAGCTTGACCTTGTCGGAGACAAGGACGTTGCCCGAGCCGAGCACCTGGTTGAAGGTCATCCCGTAGTCCTTGCGGTTGAGCTCGCCGCGTGCCTCGACGCCGACGCGCTCGTTGCCCCACGGATCGGACTCGGTGCCGAGGATCTCGGCGCTCAGCGAGATCTCGCGGGTGACGCCGTGCATCGTCAGATCTCCGACGATCTCGAAGCTGTCTTCGTCGAGCGGGCGGATCTCCCTCGACTCGAACTCGATGCGCGGGAAGCGCTCAACGTCGAAGAAATCGGCGGAGCGCAGGTGATCGTCGCGCTGCTGCTCCTGGGTGTCGACACTCGCGGCCTCGACGCTGCCGTAGACCTTCGCCGAGTCGAGCTCGTCGCCGATCTCGAAGCTGCCCTCGAAGGACCCGAAGTGGCCGCGCACGGTCGCGATGCCGAGGTGGCGTACGGCAAAGCCGACGCGTGAATGGACTGGATCGATGCTGAAGGTGCCGGCCGGGACGGCCGTGGCGGTGCTCGTTGTCATGCGCTTCCCTCTCTGTTTTTCGTCCGGCGGGCCACGGGTGTGGCGACCGGTGATTGCGCGTACAACTATTGTTGACGACGAGCCGTCTTCCGCCTATGGGCGAAGCCCACGGAGGCATGGACTTCTGTCAGTGGCCGCGCACCGACTCGCGATAGGCCTGCGGCGACGATCCGATCTGCCGCTTGAAGGCACGCGAGAAATACAGCGGGTCGCTGAAGCCGACCCGGTGTGAGATCTCGCCGACGGTGAGATCGGTATAGCGCAGCAGCCGCGCCGCTTCGACCATCACGCGGTCGCTCACGAGCTCCTTGGTCGAGCGGCCGGTGACGCGCGCGAGCGCCTGTGCGAGAGCGGGCCCCGGCACGGCCAGCGCATCGGCGTAATGACGAGCGTCGTGGTGGCTCACGAAGTCGCGCTCGAGCTGATCGGTGAAGCGGCGCAGCAGCTGCACGTCGGCATCGTCCGCCCCGCGGCGCTCCTCACGGCCGGCGTCGTACCAGCGCTCGGTCCAGAGCAGCACGGTCGCGATCAGATGGCGCACGACGTCTGCGCCGTAGGGATCGGGCGGCCGCTCCGTCTCGTCGGCGATGGCGCGGAAGAGCGGCGTCATCAGGTCGCAGGACTCGTGCGGGAGGGCGATCGTGCGACCGCCGCGCCCGGCCAGAAGCCAGCCGGCCGGGATCCGCTCCGAGCCGCCGTGCAGGACGGCGTCGGTGAAGCGCAGCAGGGCCCCGCGCAGCTCCTCCGCGTGGATGAACTGGTGCACCTTGCCCCGTCCGATCACGGAGACGCTCGGGGCCTCGATCGGAGTGCGGCAGCCGTCGATGAGGTGCTCGCCGCGCCCGCCGGCGACGAAGATCAGCTCGTGGTAGTCGTGCCGGTGTGGCTCGAAGGTGTCCTCGCCGATCGTGACTCCCTCAAAGATCCGGACGTCGACCACAGCCCCGGGGTCGAGGCGGTCGATCGCGAGCTTGGTGGGATCGGCGGTCGCGCTCAGAGACCTCCATGATGGCGGGTACCTCGTGGCGGCCGATGCCGAGTAACCGCTGAGACGGCGCGACCCGCCCACCGGGCCGCCACCTCCGGGACCTTGGTTCCTTAGTGGCCATATAGGACGCTAAGGAACCACGGTGGCGCGGTGCCGCCCGCCAGCCGTCGCGCCCGGCCGCCCGCTACCGGCCGGCCGCCAGCCCCAGCACCGCGTGTCGCAGCCGGACCGGCAGCGTGACCGCCTCCGACGAGCCGCGCTGGTAGGCCATCAGGCGGCCCTTCCCGGCGTTCCAGAACAGCCGGCCGCCCGGCGACCACGCGAGCGCGGGCACGGCTCGGTCGAGACGTGAGCCGCGCACCGTTGTGACTCGCCCGCTCACGGTGTCGATCAGCGCGACGCGGGGGACGCCTGCCGGGGACGCCGCGGGAACCGCCAGCAGCGAGCCGTCCGGCGACAGCGCTGCCTGGTGCGCCTCGCGGAAGGACAGACCGGCGGGAGGCGGCACCAGGAGCCCGCGGCCGGTCGCGAGGTGGGTGACGCGTATCGCCCGGCAGCCGTGTGGGAGGCACCAGGCCACCCGCTCGCCGCCGGCCGCCAGCGCAAAGGCCCGCCGCTTGCGCCAGAGGATGCGTCTCGATCCCGGGCTCCAGGCCACGAGGCCACCGCGGCGGCCGTGCAACAGCAGGCCGCGATCGAGGGCGGCGATCAGGCCGATGCCGGGCACCCCTCCGCCCACCCGCCGCGTCACGACTCCGTCGACGGTCGTCTCGTGCACGCTCCGGAGCCGCCACACATTGCGGCAGCGCGGAACCTTGGCCAGCCAGACCCGTCCCGGGGCCCGCGAGGGAATCACCTCGTGGGCGGTCCCAATCCTTCTCGGTGCGCCGCCGTACCGCGGATCGAGCGCGTATGCGTAGCTCGCGCGTGAAGTGAAGCCCACGTAGACCAGCCGTCCGCCGACGACGTACATGCGCGGACCGCACTTGGCGAGCCCACGGGGTCGCACCACCCGGGTCCGCCCGCTCGCCGCGTCCACGACGAGCACGCGGTCCTCGCGCCGGTCGAGCACGAACAGGGTGCCCTCGGAGGCCGGCGCGCCCGCCTCGGGGGAACCGCAGGCCGCCGGCCCGGCGGCGGCCGCCACAAGCAGAAGTGCGCACGACCGCCGCATGCCCCCACTACGGGGGCGAGAGCCGCGGAGGTCCGCCTGTCATCCTCGGGGGCATGCCCGCCTGCACTCACCTCGACCAGATCCGCATCGAGCCGCCGGAGTCCGTCGAGGGCTGTGAGGACTGCCTCCGGACGGGAGGGCGCTGGGTCCACTTGCGCACCTGTCTGACCTGTGGCCACGTGGGTTGCTGCGACTCGTCGCCCAACCGCCACGCCAGCGCGCACGCCGGGGAGAGCGGCCACCCGGTCGTACAGTCGGCCGAGCCGGGCGAGGACTGGAACTGGTGCTACGTCGACGAGGTCGCCTTCGAGCTGGAGGCCTGAGCGCTGCCCACCTGGATCTTCGAGCCCGGCCACACCGAGGCGGAGTTCCGGGCTCGCCACATGATGGTCACCTGGGTGCGGGGCCTCTTCAAGGACATGCGCGGCAGCATGGAGTGGGACCACGAGCAGATAGAGCAGACGGTGTTCGAGGGGTGGATGGACGCCGCCATGCTGTGGACGGGGGAGCCGGAGCGGGACGCCCACCTGCGCAGCCCGGATTTCTTCGACACCGACAACCACCCGGACATCACCTTCCGGGGCAGGTTCAGCGAGCGGCTCGGCGACAACGACTTCAGGGCGGTGGCGCAACTCACCCTGCGCGGTACGACCGGGGAGGTGCCGCTCGACGTGACCTACCAGGGCCAGTGGGCCACTCCCTTCTGGGTGGGCGACGAGAACCGCGGCATGATGCACCGCATCGGCTTCGAGGCCCGCGGCCGGCTGAACCGAAACGACTACGGCGTGTCCTGGAACGACCAGCTCCCGGGCGGCGGCGTGGTCGCCTCGAACTGGATCGACCTGACCATCGACGTGGAGGCGATCCTGCTCGAGGATCTCGAGGCCACGGGGGCGATCGAGTACTACCGCGACATCGGGGCGGTGCCGCGGGGCGTCAGGTCCTGACCAGCACTCGATTGCCGGAGGGGTCGGCCGCGAGCAGGCCGTGCGGCGTCCGCTCGGCCGGTAGGCCGGCCGTCCGCAGACGCTCGGCCACCGCATCCAGCTCGGACTCGTCGGGCAGCACGAGCTCGAAGCGGTCCAGCCCCAGAGCGCCGGGCGGAGGCGCCGGCGCTCCGGCGCTCGCCCAGGCGTTCACGCCGACGTGGTGGTGGTAGCCCCCGTGGGACAGAAAGAGGGCGCCCGGATAGGTGCGCACGGTCACGTCGAGACCGAGCGCGCCCTCGTAGAAGTTCGCGGCCTCCGCCACGTCGGCGACCTGCAGATGGACGTGGCCCATACGGGTGCCCGAGGGCAGGCCGTCGGCCTCGGCGGGCGCGGCCTCCAGCTCCGCCAGCACACCGTCGACGTCGAGGGGAAGCGTGTCCATGCGGAGCTCCCCGGCTTCGGAGGCCCACTCGTCGCGCGGACGGTCGCGGTAGATCTCGATGCCGTTGTTCTCCGGGTCGCGGAGATAGAGCGCCTCGCTCACGAGGTGGTCGGACGCGCCGGTGAGGCCCTGGCCCGCGCGCACCAGCCGGGTGAGGGAGCGGGCCAGCTCGAGGCGGCCGGGCACGAGGATCGCGAAGTGGAAGAGGCCCGTACTCCGCGCCGGCCGCGGCGGAGCCTGCGGCCGCTCGGCCAGCTCCACCAGCACCGGGCCGCCCTCGGGGCCGAGCAGGGCGGCGTCCTCGGAGTGCTCCAGGGTGTGCAGGCCCACGGCGCGCTCGTAGAACTCCAGCTGAGAGGCGAGATCCGAGACGAGGAGGGAGACGGTGCCGATCATCCGGCCCCGACCTTAGCGCTGGGGCTGGGCCTCGCTGGTGGGGAGCTTGGGCACCACGCGCTCTTCGGCTGCGGTGGCCGCCCGGTTGATGAGGCGCTCGGAGAAGCCGAAGATGAAGGACACGGCCAGGGCGACTGTGGCCGCGGACCCCGTGAGCCCGTCGCTGTTGGAGAAGATGCCCTTGAAGGTGGTGGTGTCGAGCACGCCGAAGTCGGGACTGGCCAGCGCCTCTGTGAGCACCACGCCCAGCCAGCCGGCCAGGCCGCCGGCGATGGGGGCCAGGATCAGCGTCGACCACGAGGCCCCGTAGTCGTTGGCGCGCGGCCGGCGCGAGAGGATGCGGGTGAGCCGGCTCATCAGGCCGCCCACCGCGCCGACCAGGAAGAAGATGTGACCCTGGTCCACGGCGGCCCCGAGGGCGACGATCGCCACCGCCCCGATGAGCGCCAGCCACAGCGTCTTGCGGTACACCTCGGCCGCCTCCTCGTAGGCCGTGTCGCGGCTGTCGAAGACCACCGCCAGCACCTCCCTGAGCGTGGCCCGGGCCTCTTCCTCGGTGCCCGCACGCGGAGGCACGGCGGCGAGGCGCCGGGGCCGGACCCCGCGGCGGGCCGCCGGGCGCGCGGCCGGCGCCGGGTTCGCCTGCAGCGCCCGGGCCGCGTCACGCGCGGCCGCCCGCAGATCCTGGTTGCCTTCCGGCGGGAGGTCGGCGGCCCGCGCCCGAAGCTGGACCCGCAGGTCGGCGATCCCGAGGCTCTCCACCGCATCGACCTGCTGGGCGTGCAGAGATCTCCAGCCCGCCAGGATGTCGGCCTGCCGGGCCACGGCCCGATCGAGGTAGGGCCGCGGCGGGAGCTCGTCCGCCCGCTTGGGATGCTGCTCGACGAAGGACGCCCATTGCTCGCGCAGCAGCGCCTGGGTCGGCCGGACGATCACGAACACGTGCAGCACCACAAGCACGGCCGCGTACACGGCCGGGAAGACGTAGGGGATGTACTCCGCGAGGGCCCCGTCGAGCATGGGCAGGCGTTCCAGTGTGGTCGCGCCCGCCGCGCTGGTAAAGCCTGGCCTTCTCGCTGGTCGCAAAGTTGCAGCGGGCCGACAGGCACAATGGCGCCATGAGCGTTGCGCGCAAGGCCGCCCAGCCCGCCTTCCTGTTCGACCTGGACGGGACGCTGATCGACAGCGTGTACCAGCACGTGGTGGCCTGGCGAGAGGCGCTCGAGCAGGTGGGAGTGTCGCTGTCGGTATGGAAGCTGCACCGCCGGATCGGCATGAGCGGAGGCCTGTTCGTCACCGCGCTCGCCCGTGAGCTGGGCCACGAGCTCGATGACAAGGCGATCGCCCGCCTTCCGGACCTCCACGCCGAGGCCTTCGACCGCTACTACCCTGGCGTCCGGCCGCTCCCTGGCGCCTCCGACCTGCTGGCCATGCTCTCCGAGCATGGGGTCTCATGGGCGATCGCCACCAGCGGGGCCGAGCGCTCCGCCGGCCGGGCGCGCGAGCTGCTCTCGCTGCCCGAGGAGACCACCTTCGTCACGCGCGACCTCGTGCGCTACGCAAAGCCCGACCCCGACCTGTTCCTCACCGCGGCCGAGCGCCTGGGCGTGGACATCGCCGACTCCATCGTGGTGGGCGACAGCGTCTGGGACCTGCTCGCCGCCCGCCGGGCGGGTGCGCTGGGGATCGGCCTGCTCTCCGGCGGCTACGGCCGCGAGGAGCTCATCTACGCCGGCGCCTTCCGGGTCTACGACGACCCCGCGGATCTGCTCTCCCACCTGGACGAGGTGGGGGTGCGCCGGCCGCTGTAGCCGTCCGGCTACCGAACCTGGGCGCGCAGCTCGGTCAGCGCGAAGAGGAATACCTCGGAGAACGTGGGAAAGGGCTGGATCACGTCGTCCAGCACGGGGAGCGTGACCTGCGCGCGGATGGCCAGGGTGGCCTGCTGCAGCCACTCGCCCGCCTCGGGGCCGAGCGCGTAGGCGCCGGTCACGCGCTCGCCGTCGGACAGGAGCGTCATGAATCCCGGCCGCTCCGCGTAGGCGCGCGTGTAGGTCGAGGTGCGCGGCACCCCCGAAAGCTGGACGGTCACGCTGAGCTCGTCGTCCGCCGCGCCCACCGACGCGGCCTGGGGATCGCAGAACACCACGCGCGGCACCGCCTCGTAGTGCGCCTCCCGCGGCCGGCCCAGGATGTTGGCCGCCGCCACCCGGCCCTGGTACTTGCCCACGTAGGTGAGCGGCCAAATGCCGGTCACGTCGCCGATGGCCCACACACCGTCGGCGGCGCGCATGCGGGCGTCCACCTCGATGCCCTGACGTCCCGGCTCGATGCCCACGCTGTCGAGACCGAGGCCGGCGACCCGCGGCCGCCTGCCGGTGGCCACCAGCAGACGGTCGCCATGCAACTCATCGCGCTCGGGGAACTCGAGCACGTAGTCGCCGCCGTCCCTCCTCACCGCGGAGGCGTGCTGACCGAAGCAGAGCTCGATCCCCTCGCCCGAGAGCGCCTCGCCCAGCCCCTCGCCAAGCGGCGCGGGCTCGCGCGGGAGCAGGTGGTCCTGGCCCTCCACGAGAGCCACCGAGGCGCCGAGGCGGGACACCGCCTGGGCCATCTCCACCCCCACGGGCCCCCCGCCCAGGATCAACAGCCGTTCCGGAACCTCCGTCAGCCCGGTCACCTCGCGGTTCGTCCACACGCCCCCGGCGTCCTCCAGGCCGGGGATGGGCGGGAGCACGGGGTCGGAGCCGGTGGCGATCACCACGTGGTCGGCGCCGTACTCGTCGCCGCCCACCGTCACCCGCCCGCGGCCCGCCAGCTGTGCGGGGCCACGCAGCACGTCGATGCCGTTGTCGCCGAGCCAGCCGGCCTTGGCCGTGTCGTCGTAGCCGGACACCATGAAGTCGCGCCACTCGAAGGCGGCCGGCGGATCGAGCCGGCCGCTCACGGCCTCGCGCGCGCCGGGCGCCTCGCGGGCCGCCTGGAGCGCCTCGCCCGGGCGCAGCAGCGTCTTGGAGGGGATGCAGGCCCAGTAGTCGCACTCGCCGCCCACGAGCTCGCGCTCGGCCACCGCGACCCGCAGGCCGCCCTCCGCCAGCCTCGCCGCGCAGTGCTGCCCGGCCGGCCCGGCGCCGATCACCATCGCGTCGTAGTGCGCGCTCATGCAGCCTCCTCACGTGCCTGGTCGATCGCGTACCCCGCCACGATGAGCCCGATGTGGCTGAACGCCTGCGGGAAGTTCCCGAGCAGCTCGCCGTTCTGGGTGTCGATCTCCTCGGCCAGCAGCCCCAGGTCGTTGGCGTAGCCCACGAGGTCGTCGAACAGCTGCTCGGCCCGCTCCGCCTCCCCGGCCATGGCCAGGCAGGACACGAGCCAGAAGGAGCAGATCACGAAGGTGCCCTCCTCGCCGGTGAGCCCGTCGGCGTTCAGGCCCTCCTCGTTGCGATAGCGGAGCACGAGGCCGTCCTCGGTGAGATCGCGGGAAATCGCCTCGATCGTGGATCTCATGCGGCGGTCGGTCGCGGGCAGAAACCCGAAGATCGGCATCAGCAGCTGGGCGGCATCGAGCTCGTCGGAGTCGAAGGCCTGAGCGAAGGCCTGGCGTGACTCGCTCCAGCCGCGCTCGAGCACCGCGGCGCGGATCTCGTCCCGCGCGGCGCTCCACTCCTCGACCTTGGCGTGCCGGTCCAGCCGGGGCGCGAGCTTCACCGCGCGGTCGAGCGCGGTCCAGCAGAGCACCTTGGAGGAGAGGTGGTGCCGCGGCTCGCCGCGCATCTCCCACATGCCCTGGTCGGTCTCCCGCCAGCGGCGGGCGGCGGTGTCGGCCAGGTCGGCCACGAAGGCCTGGATCTCGGGATGGAGCTCGCCGAGGCGCTCGCGGTAGAGCCAGAGGGAGTTGAGGAGCTCACCGTAGACATCGAGCTGAGTCTGGCTCCAGGCGCCGTTGCCGACCCGCGCCGGGCGCGAGTCGCGCCAGCCGCGCAGGTGGGGAAGCTCGCGCTCACTGAGGTCGTGCTCGCCCCCGATCCCGTACATGATCTGCAGCGAGCCCTCGCCCGCCCGTCCGCCGGCGGAGCTGGTCATGAAGGACACGAACTCCTCCGCCTCGTCGGAGCAGGCTCCGATGTACAGCGCCTCGAGGGTGAGGCTGGAGTCGCGGATCCAGGAGAAGCGATAGTCCCAGTTGCGCTCCCCTCCCACGGTCTCCGGGAGCGAGGTGGTGGGCGCCGCCACGATCGCGCCCGTGGGGCGATAGGTCAGGCCCTTGAGCACGCGGGCGCTGTGGCGGACCAGGTCGCGGTGCCGGCCCTGGTAGATGTCGTGCTCGGCCTCCCACGAGCGCCAGGCCGCGGCGGTGTCCTCGAGCCGGCGCGCCACGTCGGCGGGCGCCGTCGCCTCAGGCGGCGTGCGCTGCTCCACCGAGGCCCAGCGCAGGGCGAAGGCGGCGCCTTCGTGTTCGGTCAGGCCGAAGGCGGCGCGAATCGTGGAGTCCTCGCCGAGCTCCAGAGGGGCGCTGCCCCTGAACAGCACCGGGGAGGTCCCGCCGAACGTCCGGGCGCCGCCCTCGGTGAGCCGGATCAGCGGCCGGTAGAGCCCGTACTCCGGGCGGAGCGCCAGCTCGAGCTCCAGCTCGACGCTTCCCTCGAGACACTCCAGCGACCGCATCAGCTCGTGCGGCGCGTCGTAGCCGAGCTCGTGGCCGCGCTGGCCGTCCGCGAAGGCGAGCGCGTCGCGCAGGCGGACGCGGCCGGCGTCGGTTCGGAAGGTCGTCTCGATCACCAGCGTGCCCGGGAGATAGCGCCGTTCGGACGTGAAGGCGCCGCGGGGCCGGATCGCCCAGTGGCCCGCGTCGGGGTCCAGCAGGCGGGCGAGAATCGAAGCGCTGTCGTAGCGCGGGAAGCAGAGCCAGTCGATCGAGCCCCGGCGGTCGACCAGTGCCGCCGAGTTGCAATCCGCCAGCAGCCCGTAGTCCGCGATCGGCCGGAAGGGCTCGGCTTCATGGCCGGCGCCGGGATCAGGCGTCGTGGTGGAGGAGGAGGACATGCAGGTCCTGTCGGCCGATCCTAGGCGACGTTACAGTGGGCCCGTTGACCGGACTCGCACCCGTCGACACCGAGCGGCTCGCGCGACCATCTGCTCGAGGCCTTCCGGGGCTGGAACCGGTCTACACCCGAGTGAACTCAACGACGGAGGTGCTGCATGGAAGCAGTGTTCGCCCTGATCGGCGTGGGCCTGGGGGCGTTCATCAGCGGAGGCTTCAGCCTGGTCCTCGAGCGGCGTCGTGAGCAGACACGCGCCCAAGAGGAGCGGCGCCAAGAGGAGCAGGAGGCCTTCGCCGCGGCCCGGCTCCTGCGGGCCGACGCGCAGGCCGCCCAGGGCGCGGTCGTGCGTGCGCTGGAGGACGACCCGCCCAGCTGGCCGATCGCGCTGGACCCCGATTGGGCCCGCTCGTGGGGCGCCTACCGACGCGTGATGGCCGCAGAGCTCGGGGACGACGACTTCGATGCCGTGGCCAGGGCCTTCCTCGAGGTCGAGCAGCTCGAGCGGGCCTTCCGGACCGGGCGCGATCCCGACCGGCGGGCGCTGAAGGAGAGCGACACCGCCTTTCTCCAGGCCTCACGGCCGACCCTCGCCCGAGCCCTCGAGGCGCTCGGCCAACACACCCACCGGCCGGCGTGAGCCCTCGCGTGGTGGTGCTGGGCGGCGGCGTGGGCGGTCTGAGCGCCGCCCACGAGCTGATCGAGCGCGGCTTCGAGGTCACGGTCTACGAAACGCGCGAGCGCGCCGGCGGGAAGGCGCGCAGCATGCCGGTGCCGGGGTCCGGCACCGGTGGGCGCCCTGACCTTCCCGGCGAGCACGGGTTCCGCTTCTTTCCGGGCTTCTACCGCCATCTGCCGGACACCATGCGCCGCATCCCGTACGGCGGCCAGCGCGAGGGCGTGCTCGGCAACCTGGTCCAGGCGGGCCGTGTCCAGGTTGCGCGCGAGGGCGGCTCGGAGATCGTCGCGCCCGCCCACTTCCCCCGCTCGCTGGACGAGCTGCACCTGGCCTTCAGGGCGCTGTTCACCTTCGCTGCCGACGTGGGGGTCACACCGGCCGAGCAGCTGCACTTCGCCGATCGCCTCCTGCTGTTTCTCACGAGCTGCGAGAAGCGGCGCTTCGCCGAGTACGAGCATCAGAGCTGGTGGACCTTCGCGGGGGCCGAAGAACGCTCGCCGGCCTACGGCAAGTTCCTGGCCGACGGCCTGACCCGCAGCCTGGTGGCCGCCAAGGCACGCGAGATGAGCGCCCGCACCGGCGGCACCATCCTGCTGCAGCTGCTGTTCGACCTCTCCCGCCCCGGGGCCCAGGCCGACCGCGTGCTGAACGGGCCCACCAACGATGTCTGGATCGACCCCTGGCTGGAACATCTGCGAGGGCTCGGCGTGGACTACCGGACCGGGCACCAGGTGCAGTCGCTCTCCTGCCGCGGCCGGCGGATCACCGGCGTCTCGGTGACCCATGAGGGCGGCCTGCTCGAGGACAGCGCCGACCACTACGTGGCGGCGCTGCCGGTGGAGGTCATGCGGCTGCTGGCGGGGGATGAGCTGACCGCCGCCGAGCCGCGCCTGGCCCGCCTCCACCGCCTTCGCACGCGCTGGATGAACGGCGTGCTCTTCTACCTCGACCGGGACGTGCCGCTGGTGCACGGCCACACCATCTACATCGACACGCCGTGGGCGCTCACCTCGATCTCGCAGGCGCAGTTCTGGCCGGGCGTGGACCTCGAGGGGTTGGGTGACGGGCGCGTGGAGGGGATACTTTCGATCGACGTGTCCGACTGGGAGCGCGAAGGGACGGTCTTCGGCAAGCAGGCCATGTTCTGCTCCCGCGAGGAGGTGCGGGAGGAGGTCTGGGCCCAGCTGCAGGCCGGCCTGGAGGACGCCGGCCTCGACGTGCTGGAGGACGGGAACGTGGTCACCTGGTTCCTCGACCCGAGCATCACCTACCCCAACCCGACCCAGGCCGCCAACCTCGAGCCGCTCCTGATCAACACGGCGGGTTCCTGGGACGACCGGCCCGAGGCGACCACGGCGATCGAGAACCTCTTCCTGGCCTCGGACTACGTGCGGACCCACACCGACCTGGCCACGATGGAGGGCGCCAACGAGGCCGCGCGGCGCGCGGTGAACGGCATCCTCGAGGCTTCGGGCTCCAGCGAGCCGCGGTGCGAGGTCTTCCGGTTGCGCGAGCCGGCGCTGTTCGCGCCGGCGCGGGCTCTGGACCGGCTGCGATTCGAGCTGGGCCGGCCCGCCAAGCAGCTCGTCGAGGTGCACCCGGACAGGACCGACGCCTCGCCGATGCTGCGGGCGAGTGCCCCGCTGGCCCAGCGGGCGGCGCGGGAGGGACGATGACCGAGCTGCTGGAGCGCCACCGACCGATCCTGCGTTACGACTCGCAGGGCAGCTTCATGGCCGACTCGCCGGCGATCATGACCAACCGCTGTGGCCCCGGGGGCGACCCCGCCAACCTGCTGCGGCGGGCCAGCGGCGACATCGTGGCCTCGGCCGCCGGCGGGCGGCGCCGCCCGCGGCTGGAGCTGGCTTTCCTCGGCCAGGCCAGATACCGGGACGACGCCAAGGTTGGGCGTTCCGATCATCTCGACGCGCTGGGCGGCGACTACGTGCTGCAGGCACGCGAGATGCACCGGCGCGAGTTCGCCGACCGGGTCTACGGCCACGAGGTGCCCGCGGAGGATGGCGGCGCCTGGCTGCAGTACTGGCTCTTCTACCTGTTCAACAACAAGGCCTTTCTCGGCTTCGGGCTGCACGAGGGCGACTGGGAGATGGTGCAGGTGCGGGTCGGGGCCGACGGCGAACCTACGGAGATGGCCTTCGCCCAGCACAACCACGGCCAGCGCTGCGGCTGGGGGGTCGTGGAGAAGCGGGGCCAGCGGCCGGTGGTATACGTGGCCCGCGGCTCACAGGCCTCGTTTCCCTTCGCGGGCAAGCACGACGCGCCGATCGTGCCCGACCACGCCGACGGCAAGGGAGCCGAGGTGTCTCCGGCGCTCGAGGCGGTCGGCGACGATCCTCCGGGCTGGATCGCCTGGCCTGGGCGCTGGGGCTCCAGCAAGGCGCGCAACGTCGCCGAGTCCAACAGCCCGCGCGGCCCGGCCCACCAGGACAAGTGGAGCGACCCGGAGACCTTCCACGAGGAATGCGACGAGATCGACCCGCGCCGCGGGCGGCCGGAGCCCCCGCCGCCGGCGCCGGCCCAGCCCGAGATCAGCGTGCGGCGGGAGGGCGAGCGGGCGGTGATCGCCTATCGCTTCCCCGAGGCTGCCGATTCTCCGGCGCCGGCGCACCTGCTCATGACGCTCGACGCGGCGGACGACGAGCTCCCGCCCGCGACCTACACCGAGGCGGTGGAGGGCCGCGAGGGCGAGGTCGAGCACCCGCTACCGCTTAGCGAGGAGAGCTACCACGTGCTGGTCAGCGCCGCGGACGAGCGCGGCAACGTCAGCGAGCAGGCGACGGCCGAGCTCGGGCGTTGACTCCGTCCGGCGGGGCGGCATAGAGTCGCTCTAGCTGGCCCCGAGCGCGAGGAGCGCATGCCCGACGAGAGCCCCTTCGAGGCTGCCTACCGCGCCGGAATCGCCGGCGAGCTGCCGCCCCCCTCGTTCGCCCCCGGGCGCACCGCGCTCGTCCGGGCGGCCCCGGCCGAGCCGTTCGCGCTCAAGGGCTGTGTGCTCACGCCCGACGGCCCGTTGGAGCGGGCCTACATCACGGTCGGCGACGGAACCACGATCGGGGGGATCGGCACCCGCAAGCCCCAGGGCGTGCGCGTGCACGACACGGACGGCGGGGTGATCCTCCCCGGCCTGATCGACCTCCACGGGCATCCCGAGTTCAACGTCTTCGCCGCCTGGGAGCCTCCGCGTCAGTTCATCAACCGCTACGCCTGGCGCGGCTCCGAGGTCTACCGCGAGCTCGTGCGCCGGCCGCAGGACCGCCTGATCGCCGCCCTGCCCCAGCAGACCCAGCTTCGCTACGCGGAGATCCGCGCGCTGGTGGCCGGGGTCACGGCCATCCAGGGCACCTCGGAGCGGATCGAGCGGCTCGAGGAGGAATCGCTCGTGCGCAACGTCGATCGCTGGATCTTCGGCCGCCACCAGGCCCGCGCGATGATCGACGTGCCCAAGGAGGGCCAGCGCGACTACGCCCGCCTGGAGAAGATCGTGGCCGACATCGGAACGGGCGAGGTGGCCACCTTCTTTGTGCATCTGGCCGAAGGACGGCGCGACAACCCGCGCTCGGTGGAGGAGTGGGAGCTGGTCGACCCGCCCGGCGGCGGCGTGCGGGCGCTCACCGCCGCGACCGTGATCATCCACGGCAGCGCGCTCGGCCGCGAGCAGTTCGGGCTGATGAAGGACGCCGGTGCCAAGCTCGTCTGGTCGCCGCAGTCGAACCTGCGCCTCTACGGCGAGACCACGCTGGCCGCCGAGGCACTGGACGTGGGCGTGACCATGGGGCTCGGGGCCGACTGGCTGCCCAGCGGCAGCCAGAGCCTGCTTCACGAGATGAAGGTCGCTCGTCGCGAGCTGTCCCGACAGGGCGCCAGTCCGCCGGCCCGCCGGCTGGTGGAGATGGTCACGAGCGACGCGGCCGACATCGCCGGCCTGGGGGAGGAGCTGGGCCGCCTGCGCGAGGGCCGCCCGGCCGACCTGGTGGTGTTCGAGCGCCGGCTGGACGACCCCTACGAGAACGTGCTCGACGCCGAGCCGGCCTGGGTCGAGCTGGTGATGATCGACGGCGACCTCCCCTACGGACGGGCGGACTGGCTCGAAGCGCTCACCGACCCCGCCGACCGCGAGCGGCTCGAGCCGCTGATCGCCTGGGGCAAGCGCATGCTGCTGGACACGAGCCACACCGCGGCCCCGGCCACCGGGGAGTCACCCCGGCTGGAGGAGCTGCGCGAGTCGCTGGTCGGCGAGTACCCGCAGGTCGGACCCATCTTCGCCTGAGAAAGGAGACTGCAGCATGCTCACGATCAACCTGGCGCTGGTGTCGGAGATCGAGGACCACGACCCGACCGACCTCGCACGGGTGGGTGCGGCGCTGCAGCGCCAGGCCACCCGCGACTTCGCTCCGGTGTGGGACGTCAGGGCCACGGTCGACGTCTTTCCCAAGCTGGAGGACGTTCCCGTCGGCTACTGGCCGATGATGATCGTGGAGGACGTGCAGGGCGCGGCCG
Organism: uncultured Thermoleophilaceae bacterium; assembly: GCA_963772945.1. Classification (GTDB taxonomy): domain Bacteria; phylum Actinomycetota; class Thermoleophilia; order Solirubrobacterales; family Thermoleophilaceae; genus JACVRW01. Next base: position 540,558 of record CAVYZJ010000005.1, read on the forward strand.
GCATCCACCTGGACAAAGACGGTCAGCCGTTCGCCCTGATCGAGATGTCCGACAGCTGGTCGCTCACCGCCAGCCACGAGATGCTGGAGATGCTGGCCGACCCCTTCGGCAACCGCCTGGTGCCGGGCCCCTCGATCAAGCGCGGGCAGGGCCGGGTCGAGTACCTGGTCGAGGTCTGCGATCCCTCCGAGGCGGCCGAGTTCGGCTACACCGTGAACGACATGCTGGTCTCCGACTTCTACACGCCGCGCTTCTTCGACCCCGTCCACTCCAGCGCCATCCGCTACAGCTTCACCGACGCGATCAAGCGGCCCCGCCAGGTGCTCCGCGGGGGCTACCTGTCGTGGCACGACCCGAAGACCGACCACTGGTGGCAGCAGACCTGGTTCGGGTCGCGCAAGGAGTACCGTGACCTGGGCGTGTTCGACGTGGCACAGCACGGCAGCCTGCGGGCCTTCATCGATGCCAACACCGAGCACCCCGGGATCGACAAGGGCCTGGCCAAGAGCAACCGCTCGCTCAAGGCGGCTGTGAAGGTCGGTCGCGAGACCGAGTCCTCCGCGGCCTCGAAGGCCGCGGGCTGGCGGCAACAGGCCACGGCCCTGATCGAGGCCTCGGCGGAGTAGGGGTGGCCGAGAAACCGCCGCCCAAGGAGGAGGCCGACCGCCTGCGACGTGCCGAGGAGCTGCGCGAGGCGGTCAAGGGACTGACCGGAGGCGAGGCGGGCGACCGGCCCCGGCCGCGGCCCGGCAGCCCCCACGAGTTCGTGGAGGAGAGGATGCGGGAGGAGGCCGAGCGCCGGGAGGGCGAGGCGGAGCCCGAGGACGAGGAGGAGCCGTGACCGCAGAGCACCCGTTCGACGCCGGCCCCGTGCGCCGGCCCTTCGGCAGCCTGGCTGCCAACTATCCCGGCCCCGATGCCTATCCGCCCGCCGACTTCCGCATCGAGTGGGGGCCGGTCTTCCACCGCGGACGGCTCGACGGCAGCGCCGTCGTCCTCGTGATGGGCCAGGACCCGGGCCAGCACGAGTGCGTCGCACGCCGGATCCTCGTGGGCGAGGCCGGCCAGCGCGTGCAGGGGTTCCTGCGCAAGCTGGGCATCGACCGCTCCTACGTGATGATCAACGCCTTCCTGTACTCGGTCTACGGCCAGGCCGGCGGCGAGCGTCACGTCGACTCCGAGCCGATCCTCGACTACAGAAACCGCTGGCTCGACGCGCTGCTGGACGAGGGCCGCGTGCAGGCGGTCGTGGCCTTCGGCCACATCGGCCACGAGGGCTTCGACCACTGGGTCGAGACCCGTCCCGAGCGCGCCGCGGAGCTCACCATCGAGCGCCTGACCCACCCGACGATGCCGGAGGCCTCCTCCAAGGGCAACGAAGAGAAGCGGCGGGAGGCCACGAAGAAGATGCTCGGCCAGTGGAACGGCGCCCTGGAGCGGCTCGACGAAGCTCTCTCCGAGCGCGACGAGGAGCGCTCGCTGGAGCTCTACGGCGACGACCTGCTGCCGGACGACCGCGCGCCGATCCCCGCGATCGACCTGCCCGCGGGCAGCCCGCCCTGGATGCGCTCGCTACGCACGTGGGCCACGCGCAAGGGCGACGACGAGGAGGCCAAGCGGGCCACCATCCAGGTGGTGGTGCCGACCGCCGAGCGGCCCTGGCACGAGGCCTGACTAGGTACCTCGGCGGCTCAGCCCGACGCGCTTCGAGAACGGGCTGTCGAACACGCCGCTCGCGTTGAGGCGGCCGTGCACCTCCTGCCACTCGTCGTAGCGCGGGTAGAGCGACCGCACCAGGTCGTGGCTTCCGGTCAGCGTGTTGACCTGGCCCCAGTGGGGGCGGCCGCCGATGTCGTAGAGCGCCTCCTCGTAGGCGGCGAGCAGCTCGAAGCCGCCCTCGGTGCGGGTGGCCTGGATGAGCTCGATCATCATCGTGTCCCGGCCCTCCATCATCGAGAGGCAGGCGCTGGAGGCCGCGACGAACCGCAGCGAGATGGGGGAGGTGTGGTAGACGGAGCCCGCCTCCCGGTGGCGGGCCGCAATCCGCTTGATGCGCTCGACCGCCTCGACGTGGCTGCCCTCGGCGTCCACGGGCACGCCGATCTCCGACGAGTAGGCCGGGAGCAGGTTGGCGGTGCCGATGTTGAGCACCTTGAAGCTCAGGTTCGTGTACTCGGTGTCGGCGATCGCCACCAGCGCTCGCTCCAGCAGCCAGGGGGTCAGCGACGGGCGCAGGTCACTCACCAGGTTGAGCACCTTCGGCGTGATCGGCAGCGTGGCGAAGAACTCGGGCAGCGAGTTGCGCTCGCGGTCGCGCGGGGTCTCGGCGGGCCCCTCGGTGGGATGGCGAGTGGTCACCAGGCAGTGGTCGTCGTCCTCCAGGCTGTGCGGGCTGATGTAGACCTCGTAGTGGCGGTGGCCGCCGAGCACGTCCCGGGCGCGCAGCTCCTCCCGCACCTCGCCCCACGGCCGCAGCGTGCGCACCTCCCGCAGCCAGTAGCGCTCGCCGACCTCGAGGATGAGCGAATGGATCAGGCCGAGGCAGCCGATTCCCACTCGGGCGGCGTCGAAGAAGCCGTCGTCCTGCACCAGGGTGCGGTCGGGGTGCCGCGCGGCGTAGGCCTCAGCGTCGGTGGGGCCATTGGCGGGCTCGATCCGGTGGACGGCGCCGCCGCTTGACACCAGGTCGAAGGAGCGCACGAAGTCGCAGATCGGCCCGAGCCGGATCCCCGATCCGTGCGTGGAGGTGGAGACCACGCCGGCCACGGTCTGCCCGTCGTAGCCGCCCATCTGCAGCAGCGCCCGATCCTGGGCGTCCAGGTGGGCGTTCAGCTCACGCAGCCGTATGCCGGAGCCGCAGCGGGCCAGGCGCGCGGGATCGGTGCCCTCGCGCAGCAGATCGGTCTCTAGCGGAAGCGGCTGGGCCAGCCCGTGCGGCTCGACCAGAAAGCCGCCGGTGAGCGCTACGTCCGACCAGGAATGCCCGGAGCCGATCGCCCGCACGGTGAGGTCCTTCTCCTCGGCCTCACGCACCAGATCCACCAGCTGCTGGAGGGAGTCGGGGCGGGCGATGCGCAGCGGATCGCAGCCCTGGTTGCCGGTGTGGTTTTTCCAGCCGCTGCGTACCTGGACCCTCACGGCCGTCCCTCGGCGACCAGGGCGGCCGCGCCGCGCTCGGCGAGCGCGGCGATGGTCTTCGCCGGGTTGACGCCCAGGGCGGTGGGCACCACCGACCCGTCGGCCACCACCAGGCCCCGGTGTCCGTGGACCCGCCCGGTGTCGTCGGTGACCCCGTGGACCGGCTCGTCGGCCATCGGCGCGCCGCCCAGGGGGTGCACGGTCACGTACTTGCCCAGCGGTCCGCCGTCGAGCTGGAAGTACGGGTCGGCGCCGGCTTCCCGGGCGAGCTCCTCGGTGGTCTCGCGCATCCGCTCGAACAGCCCCCGGCTGGCGTCGTGACTCCAGTGGATGTCGAGCGTCCGGAACAGCGGATTGAGCTTCATCCGTCCGTCGGCCGCATCCTGGCCGATCATCAAGAACACGATCGAGTCGGTGATCGGAGGGTTCTTGGCCAGGCGTACCGAGCGCGGCGTGACCGGCTGGTCGCTGTAGCCGGCGCGGACTCCGAGCTCGCGGAGCCGAAGCAGCTGGCGCCGCCAGCCGGTGAGGGCGTTGCCGCCGCGGACGAGCTCGAGCAGGCCGGAGAAGGCCCCGGGCAGCGCGCCGTCGGCCAGCATGAAGCGCCCGTCGGTCCAGTAGTCGAGCCGGCCGGTCATCACCGGGCCGATGTGCATCTCCGCGCGCTCCAGGCCCGGGGCGCGCGGGTCGAAGGCGCCCCCCAGAGCGTCTCCGTTCCCCGAGAAGCGGCTGCCGAGAGCGGGGGAGAGACGCCCGATGCGGCGCCGGTTGCGCAGCAGCAGTCGGGTGGTGCCCAGGCAGCCGGCCGCGAGCACGAGCACCGGAGCTTCCACCCGGCCCTTGGCTCCGTACTGGAGGTCGCGGAAGCCAACTTGCCAGCCGGCGCCCTGGCGGTCGACCCGCAGCGCCTCGTGCATGGGGTACACCTCGGCCCCCAGCCCCTCCGCGCGCGCGAGGTATGTGATGTCGACCGTGTTCTTGGCGTGCCGCGGACAGCCGATGTTGCAGCGGGCCAGGTTGGTGCAGCCGCCCTGGGCGACCCCGCTGAACGGGTGGGCCCGGTCCTCCCCGAAGTGCACCGCGAGCGGGAGCCGCTCCGCCTCCTTGTCGCCCAAGCGCCCCAGTTCGGCGAAGGCGCCCAGCTTGCGAAGCGGCGGCTCGTCCGGCGTGGGGCGCGGCTCGAGCGCCTCCTCGGTGCGGTCGTACCAGGGGTCCAGCTCGTGCCGGTCGATCGCCTCGGGCCAGCCGCTGTCGAACACCTCCTGCGGCGCCCGCAGCTGCACGTTGGCGTACACCACCGAGCCGCCGCCCACGCAGGCCGCCTGAAGCACCGCCACGTCGCGCATCAGGCGCAGGTCGAACATGCCGTTCGGGTTCGCGCTCGGGTGCCAGAACAGTCGCGGCGCCTGCTCGGGCCGGTCGGGGAAGTCCCCGCGCCCGAAGCGCCGCCCCCGCTCGAGGACGCAGACCCGCCAGCCGGCCTCCGCCAGCCGGCAGGCCATGACGCCGCCCCCGAAGCCGGAGCCGACGATCAGGGCGTCGTACGCCCTCTCCACATCGGCGAGCCTATCCGGCCGGGGGCGGCGGTGCCTTGCTGCGCTATGTCAGGGAGAAGCGCAGATGGCGTATGCCCGCACCGACACGTTGCCGAGGTCGTCGTCATTGGAATCGAGGTTCCTCGCATCCACGTACCAGCCGGTGGGCTTGTGGGCCCCGTCGAACTCGGGCATCGAGGTCCGGGCCATCATGTCTGAGGTGGACCCGTTGGTCACCTCGAGACCGCCGCCGGTCGCGACCTCGCCCGGCAGGCAGTCGACCGTTTCGTTCTCGTTCTCATCCGGGACAATGAGCTTGAAGGCGCCGACGCGCACGATCACCTTCGTCGCCCCCGACGGGCCGGGGACGCCCTGCGGGCCCTCTGCGCCCTGCGGCCCCTGGGCGCCCTGCAGGCTCTTGAGCGCCGACTTCTTGAGGTCGCTCTTGAGCAGGGAACCGGGCTTGACCTTCTTCGAGCTCACGCTGTTCTTCTGAAGCTGCTTGGGACCGACCGAGCCCTTTGGCAGGTGGAGCGCCGCGTAGCTGCTGCCGCCCAGGGCGACGAAGAGCGCGATGCTCGCGATGACGTTGGCGTAGGAAAGACGGGACAACATGGCTGGGCCTCCTGTTCGCTTGGAGGCCTAACCGGACGGCGCGCGCCGAATTACGAACCGGTCGCGGTCCGCTCCGCCTTGGCGGGAAGGAACTGGAGCGACGCGCCGATGGCCCCGCCCAGGTCGCCCAGCTCGGCGAGGTGAACGGGCGGCGGATCGTCGCTGGTGAAGAGGTGGGGCATCATCGCCTCCTCGATGCGCTTGCGGTAGGGCTCGCCCAGCCGCAGGCCCAGGCCGCCGCCGATGACCACGGCCTCCACGTCGAGGACGTTCAGGGTGGAGGCCACGCCGACGCCCAGCGCCTCCACGGCCTCGTCGAGCAGCTTGATCGCCACCTTGTCGCCGTGGTCCAGGGCGCGTGCCCAGATGCCGCTCGTCAGCCGGTCGCGGCCGCGCTTCTCCATGATCTTGAACAGCTCGGTGTGGTGGCCCTTCTCCTGCTGGTGCCGGGCGCGCTGCTCGAGCGCCTTGCGCCCGGCGTAGGCCTCCATGCAGCCGCGGCGGCCGCACGGGCAGCGAGCGCCGTCCATCTTCACCACCACGTGGCCGATCTCGCCCGCACCGCCGCGCCCGGACCAGGGACGTCCGTCCAGCACGATCCCCCCGCCCACGCCGGTGCCCCAGAAGACCCCGAGCAGCGAGCTGTAGTCCCGGCCGGCGCCGAGCTCGAACTCCGCGTCGGTGGCCACGTCCACGTCGTTCTTGAGCTTCACCGGCGTGCCCAGGGCCTTGCTGAGCTCCGGGCCCAGGGCGAACGACCCCTCCCAGTCGGGCAGATTGCGCGCGCTGGTCACCAGGCCCTTCCTGCTGTCGATGATGCCCGGGGAGCCCACGCCCACGCCGTCGAGCTCGGAGGTCTCGACACCCGCAGCCTCGGCCGCCTCGCGCATCGCGGCCACCATCGCGGCGGCCACGTCGGCCGGACCGCCGCTGGTGGGGGTGGGAGCGCGCTCTTCGCCCTTCACCTCGCCGGAGTCGTCCACCACCGCGGTCTGGATCTTCGTGCCGCCGAGATCGATGCCGCCCCTCATGCCTGCCCGAAGCTACCGGGTCGGAGGCCGGAATGGCGCCTCCCCTTGACACCGATAGGCTGTAAGTCTAGACTAACCGTTAGTGACCACTTACCAGAACGGATTGAGTGCGCTCGGCGATCCCACTCGCAGGGCGATATTCGAGGAGCTGGCCCGCCGGCCGCGGCCCGTGGGCGAGCTTGCGGAGCGGTTCCCGGTCAGCCGCCCGGCCGTCTCCCAGCACCTGCGGGTGCTGAAGGAGGCCGGGCTGGTGAGCGACCGCCGCGAGGGCAGCCGGCGCCTGTACCGCGTCGACCCGCGCGGCGTCGGGGCCATGCGGGCGTACTTCGACCGTTTCTGGCACGAGGCTCTGGCGGCGTTCGAGGACGCGGCCGAGCGGAAGGGAGAGACATGACCGCAGCAGCCAGGCAGGACGCGACCGCGGTTCGGCATTCCGTGACCGTGGGGTTGCCCCCGGAGCGCGCGTTCGAGCTGTTCACCGACGGCATGGACGACTGGTGGCCGAGCGACAGCCACAGCGTCCTCGAGGGGCCGACGGTGGGAACGATCGAGCCGTTCGAGGGCGGGCGCTGGTACGACCGGGCCGAGGACGGCACCGAGTGCGACATCGGCACCGTGTTGACTTGGGAGCCGCCCACGCGCGTGGTCTTCGCATGGCGGCTCACGCCGGCGTGGGAGCAGGAGCCCGACCTCGAGAGGTGCACCGAGGTGGACGTGACATTCGTCCCGGAGGAGGGTGGAACCCGGGTCACGCTCGAGCATCGAGGGTTCGAGCGCTACGGCGAGGCCGGCGCCACCATGCGGGACCAGGTGGGCGCCGACGACGGATGGCCGGAGCTGCTGCGCCTGTACGCCGCAGCCGCTTGACCACCGGGCGGGCCCGAGGCTGCAAGACTCGGGCCATGCCCAACCTGTTCGAGCCCGAGTTCGACGCCGAGCGGGACGATGGCCGCTTCCGCTGGCGCCGGGCCCGGCTCGGCCGCCAGGCCGGGTCCGAGGAGCTGGGCGCGTCGTTGTTCGAGCTGCCGCCGGGTGCGGCCAGCTTCCCGCTGCATGCGCACTACGCCAACGAGGAGCTGCTGCTGGTGCTCGACGGAGAGCCGACGCTGCGTACGCTCGAAGGCGAGCGGCGGCTCGAACGCGGTGAGGTGGTGGCCTGTCCCGCGGGCCGGCGAGGGGCGCACGAGCTGCGCAATGAGTCGGAGACCAGCGCGCGAGTATTGATCGTGAGCACCATGAAGGCGCCGGACATCAACGAGTTCCCCGACAGCGGCAAGTTCTGGGTGCGCGACTATGCGCCGGGCACCGATGCTCCGGACGGCGCCCTCGACCGGCACCTGGAGGGCTGAGGATGGTTCTGGGGGTCGACGTGGGCGGAACCAAGGTCGCGGTGGCCGCCGTCGAGGGCGTCGAGGTCACAGACCGGGACGAGGAGCCCACGGCGATTGAGAGCACGGGGACGCTTCTGGACGGCATCGAGGCGGTGGTGCGGGGAGTCATCGAGCGCGCCGGCGAGCCGGAGGCGATCGGCGTGGGCGTGCCCTCGCAGATCGAGTTCGCCACCGGCAAGGTGGAGACCAGCGTGAACATCCCGCTGACCGGCGTGTCTCTGCGCGACGAGCTCGGCGGGCGCTTCGGAATGCCCGTGTTCGTGGACAACGACGCCAATTGCGCTGCCCTGGCCGAGTCGCATCTGGTCGGCGTGCCCAACCTGGTGATGCTCACCCTCGGCACGGGCGTGGGGGGAGGAGTGGTGATCGGCCACAAGACCTTCCGCGGGGCCCACGGCCTGGGCGCCGAGCTGGGTCACTTCGCGGTCAACCCCGACGGTCCGCCCTGCCCCGGCAACTGCCCGAACCGTGGCTGCCTCGAGGCCTACTGCTCGGGCCAAGCGCTCGAGCGTGACGCCACCGAGCTGGCGCAGGACAAGGCCGGCAGCCGGCTGGCCTCCGTGATCGGGGACGATGGCAAGGTCTCCGGGCACGAGCTGGTGGCCGCGGCGGAGGAGGGCGACCCGGACGCCCTGCTGCTGTTCGAGAACTTCGCCCGCATGCTCGGGGTCGGGCTGGCCGGCTACGTGAACGTCTTCGAGCCCGACCGGCTGGCCGTGGGGGGCGGCCTCTCCCGGGCCGCGCACCTCTTCCTCGACCGGGCAAAGCGCGAGGCCGCCAGCCGGGCGCTGCCCGCCCTGTGGCGGCGAACGACGATCGCCATGGCCGAGGGCGGCGCCGACGCGGGAGTGATCGGCGCGGCCGTCCTGGGGGCGCAGGAGGTTCGCGCTGCAACGCCGGAGCCACCCGGGGATACTGAGCGGGCCAGGGCCACCGCGACCGAGGGAGCCGAATGACCACCTCCACGTCCTCCGCGCTCGACGAGCTGTGCGTGAACACCATCCGCACGCTGTCAATGGACGCCGTGGAAAAGGCCAAGTCGGGTCACCCGGGCGCGCCGATGGCTCTCGCGCCGGTGGCCTACGTCTTGTACACGCGGGTGATGAAGCACAGCCCCGATCAGCCCGACTGGTTCGACCGCGACCGCTTCGTGCTGTCGGCCGGCCACGCCTCGATGCTGCTGTACTCGACGCTCCACCTCAGCGGCTACGGGCTCACCCTGGAGGACCTCGAGCGCTTCCGCCAGCTGAACAGCCCCACGGCGGGCCACCCGGAGTACGGCCACGCGCACGGGATCGAGGCCACCACCGGACCCCTGGGCCAGGGGCTGTCCATGTCGGTGGGGCTGGCGCTGGCCGAGGCCATGCTCGCGGCCCGCTTCAACCGGCCGGCCCACGAGATCGTCGATCACGCCACCTACGTGATCGCCAGCGACGGCGACCTCCAGGAGGGGGTGTCCTCGGAGGCCTGCTCGCTCGCCGGGCATCTCGGACTGGGCAAGCTGACCGTGTTCTACGACAACAACCACATCCAGCTGGCCGGCGAGACGGCGATGGCCTTCAGCGAGGACGTGGGTGAGCGGTTCGAGGCCTACGGCTGGCACGTGCAGGACGTGGGCGAGGACATGTCCCTCGACCGCCTGGCGGGAGCCGCCGAAGCCGCCCGGGACGTGACCGACCGGCCCTCGCTCGTCATGGTCCGCTCGCACATCGGCTACGGCTCGCCGCACAAGCAGGACACCTCGAAGGCGCACGGCTCACCCCTGGGCGAGGACGAGGTGGCTCTCACCAAGGAGGGTTACGGCTGGGACCCGGACGCCCATTTCCTGGTTCCGGACGAGGTGCAGGCCCGCTTCCGCGAGGTCGCCGGCCAGGGCAGGGAGCGGGCAGGGGAGTGGGAGCAGCGCCTGGAGGAGTACCGCTCGGCCGAGCCCGAGGCCTACGAGGAGCTCCGGATGGTGATCGACGGCCGGCTGCCGGAGGGCTGGGACTCGGATGTGCCGAAGTTCCGTCCCGAGGAGGGGATGATCGCCACCCGCAAGGCCTCGAACAAGGTGATCCAGTGGGCCGCGGCTGCGGTGCCTCAGCTCGTGAGCGGCTCGGCCGACCTAGAGCCCTCCACGCTGACGCTGATCGAGGACGGCGGGTCGGTGGAGCGCGGGGACTACAGCGGGCGCAACGTCCACTACGGGGTGCGCGAGCACGCCATGGGCGCGATCGTCAACGGGCTCAACCTGCACGGCCTGCGGGCCTTCGGCTCCACCTTCTTCAACTTCCTGGACTACATGAAGCCCGCGGTGCGCCTGGCGGCGCTGATGCGGCTGCCCTCGATCTTCGTTTTCACCCACGACTCCATCGGGCTGGGCGAGGACGGGCCCACCCACCAGCCGATCGAGCAGCTGGCGATTCTGAGAGCGACCCCCAACACGTACGCGGTGCGGCCGGCGGGGGGTAACGAGACGGCGCTCGGCTGGCGCTTCGCGATCGGGCAGACCGAAGCGCCGGTGGCGCTCGTGTTCAGCCGTCAGGGGCTCCCGGTCTGGAACCCGAGCGCCGTTCCCTCCGACGCGATCGAGCGCGGGGCCTACGTCCTGCGCGAGTCGTACAAGGAGGGCGAACCGGACCTGATCCTGATCGGCACCGGGTCGGAGGTGCACATCTGCACTGCGGCCGCCGACCTTCTCGAGGCGGACGGCATCGCCACCCGCGTGGTCTCCGCCCCCTGTCTCGACCGCTTCGCCGAGCAGGAGGCCGACTACCGCGACGGGGTCCTGCCGCCGGCGGTGCGCGCCCGCATCTCGGTGGAGGCCGCCTCGCCGTTGGGCTGGAGCACGTGGACCACGGACGACGGTGAGCAGATCGCGATGACGACCTTCGGCGCCTCGGCGCCGGCGCACGATCTCTACGAGCACTTCGGCTTCACGCCGGAGCACGTGGCCGAGCGCGGCAAGGCGGTGGTCGAACGCCTCGGGGCGCGCGCATCCTGAACGGGGCGGCCGGATGAGCGTCCAACAGGCGGTCAACCAGCGGCTGGCGGCGCTCACCGCGGCCGGCACCAGCGTCTGGCTCGACCAGATCCGGCGTACGCTCATCACCAGCGGCGAGCTCGAGCGGCTGATGCTGGAGGACTCGCTGCGCGGGGTGACCTCGAACCCGGCGATCTTCGAGAAGGCCATTCTCGGATCGACCGACTACGACGACCAGATCGAGACGCTGGCGGGCGAGGGGGTCGACACCGAGGGCATCTACGAGGCGATCGCCATCGAGGACGTGCAGCTGGCCTGCGACGTCCTGCGGCCGCTGTGGGAGGAGTCCGGCAAGGGAGACGGGTTCGTTTCGCTGGAGGTCGGGCCGGGCGCGGCGCACGACACCGACGAGACGCTTCGCCAGGCGCGCGACTTCTGGGCGCGGGTCGAGCGGCCGAACCTCCTGATCAAGATCCCCGGGACCGATGAGGGGATTCCGGCGATCGAGCAGGTGCTCTCCGAGGGCATCAACGTGAACATCACGCTGCTGTTCAGCGTGGAGGCCTACGAGCGGGTGATGGAGGCCTACATCCGGGGACTCGAGCGGCGCCACGAAGAGGGTGGTTCCCTGGACGTCGCCTCGGTGGCTAGCTTCTTCGTCTCGCGCGTGGACACGGAGGTGGACAAGCGCCTGGAGGCGCTCGGGCGCCCCGAGATGCGCGGCACCGCGGCGGTGGCGAACGCGCGCGCCGCCTACCGCCGCTTCGGCGAGGTCTTCGGGGGCGAGCGCTTCGCCGCGCTGCGCGAGGCCGGGTGCCCCGTCCAGCGCCCGCTGTGGGCCTCGACCGGCGTAAAGGACCCGCACTATCCCGAGACCAAGTACGTCGCGACGCTGGTGGGCCGCCACACGGTGAACACCATGCCGATGCCCACCCTGCTGGCGTGCAAGGAGCAGCTGGAGGTCACGGCCGGCACCGCGGAGCAGGACCCCGGCGCGGAGCTCGAGGCGCTGGCGGAGGCCGGTATCGACCTCAAGGACGTGACCGACACGCTCCTGCGCGACGGGATCGAGAAGTTCGTCGAGCCCTTCGACCGCCTGCTGGAGAGCATCGAGCTCACGCGCGAGGGCATCGTGACCGAGCGCCCGAAGACCATCGGCTCCTCGATCCCCGACGATCTCGAGCGGCCCCTCGCCGAGCGCATGGAGCAAGCCGAGTCCGAGGGTGTGGCCCGGCGGGTCTGGCAGCGCGACCAGGCTCTCTGGGGAGGCCTCGGCCTGGCTGAGATCGACAACCGGCTGGGCTGGCTCACGATCAGCGAGAAGATGCTGGAGCACGCCGGCGAGCTCACGGCGTTCGCATCGGAATGCCGCGACGCGGGACTGACCGACGCCGTGCTGCTGGGGATGGGCGGCTCTTCGCTCGGCCCGGAGGTGATCCGCAGAAGCTACGGCGAGATACCCGACGCCCTGCGCCTGCACGTGCTCGACTCGACCGATCCCGGCGCGGTGCTGTCGGTGGAGCGCTCGGTGGACCTCGATACCACGCTGTTCATCGTCTCCTCGAAGTCCGGGGGAACGATCGAGACCCTGTCGCAAATGCGCTACTTCTTCGAGCGCAACGGGCGGGAGGGGAGCCGCTTCGTGGCCATCACCGATCCGGGCAGCCCGCTGGTGGACCTGGCTCGCGAGCGGGGCTTCCTGCGGGTGTTCGAGAACGACCCCGACATCGGCGGCCGCTACTCGGTTCTGTCCTACTTCGGACTGGTGCCGGCGGCCCTCGCAGGGGTGAACATCGAGGCGATGCTTCACCGGGCCCAGGTGGCCGAGCAGAATTGCGCGGCCTTCGGGACGGCCGCGGCCAACTCGGGTCTCTGGCTCGGCGTGCTGATGGGCCAGCTCGCGCAGCAGGGACGGGACAAGCTCACCTTCGTGGTATCGGAGCCCATAGGGAGCTTCGGCCTCTGGGTGGAGCAGCTGATCGCCGAGTCGACCGGCAAGCAGGGCAAGGGCATCCTGCCGGTGGCGGGTGAGCCGCTCGGCGAGCCGGCGGTGTACGGGGACGACCGGGTGTTCGTCTACCTGCGCAACCCCGAGCAGCCCGATGCCGAGCACGAGGAGCGGCTGCAGGCGCTCGCGCGGGCCGGCCACCCGACCGTCACCCTGGCGGTGCACGGCGCCGCCGACCTCGGCCGCATCTTCTTCTTCTCCGAGTTCGCCACTGCCGTGGCCGGCTGGGCGCTGGGAATCAACCCCTTCGACCAGCCCAACGTGCAGGAGGCGAAGGACAACACGGCTCGCGTGCTGGCCGAGGGGCTGGCCGAGCCGGACCCCGGCGACCTCGACGAGCTGCTCGACCGAGCGGCGCCGCCGCACTACGTCGCGATCATGGCCTACGTCGAGCCGACGCCCGAGTTCGACGCGGCGGCCGAAGAGCTGCGGTCGAGGATCCGCGAGCGGACACAGGCAACCACTACCTTCGGCTACGGGCCCCGCTTCCTGCACTCGACCGGGCAGATGCACAAGGGAGGACCGTCCACGGGGCTCTTCCTGCAGCTCGTGCACGACGGCGAGGAGGACGTGGAGATCCCCGAGGCCGGCTACACATTCGGGCACCTGAAGACGGCTCAGGCCGTCGGTGACCTGCAAGCGCTGCGCGATCACGGCCTGCCCGCCGTGCAGGTGCGCTTGGAAGGCGATCCCGCTCATGCGGTGAGGAGGCTGATCTGATGCAACTGGGCTTCATCGGGCTGGGAAAGATGGGGGCCAACATGGTCCACCGCATCCACCGGGACTCGGATCACACCTGTGTGGTCTTCGACTTCAACGAGGATGCGGTGAAGGAGGCCGAGGGGGTCGGCGCCGCCGGCGCACCGTCGCTGGAGGAGCTGGTGGGCCAGCTCGAGCCGCCCCGGGCCGTGTGGATCATGGTGCCCGCCGGCGACCCGACGCAGCAGACCGTCGACGCGTTGGCGGCCCTCATGGACGAGGGCGACACGATCATCGACGGCGGCAACTCGCGCTGGACCGACGACAAGGCGCGCCAGGAGGCGCTCACGCCTCGAGGCATCCACTACGTGGACGTGGGCGTGAGCGGAGGCGTGTGGGGGCTGCAGGTGGGCTACTGCATGATGGTCGGCGGTCACGACGAGGCGGTGGAGCGCCTGTCTCCGATCCTCGACGTGCTGGCGCCGCCCGAGACGAAGGAGCACGGACCGGGCTGGGGCCACTTCGGGCCCACCGGCGCCGGCCACTACGTCAAGATGGTCCACAACGGAGTGGAGTACGGGATGATGCAGGCCTACGCGGAGGGCTTCTCGCTGTTCGACGCCTGCGAGTACGAGCTGGACAACGCCAAGATCGCCCATCTGTGGATGCAGGGCTCCGTGGTGCGCTCCTGGCTGTGCGAGCTGGCGGCCCTCGCCTTCGAGCAGGAGGGCAACGACCTGGACCGGCTCGAGCCCTGGGTCGAGGACTCGGGCGAGGGTCGCTGGACGGTCGAGGACGCCATCCACCGGCGCATCCCCATGCCCGTGATCAGCACGTCCCTGTTCGAGCGCTTCTCCTCGCGGGGCCAGAACGCGTTCGCGGCCAAGGTCAACGCCGCGCTGCGCAACCAGTTCGGCGGACACGCGGTGCACGCCGCCGACCCGGTCGCCCAGCGGCAGCCACACGCGGAGTAGGCCATGGCGGTCGTCGAGCAGGAGAACCCGCTGGTCGAGGGCCTCGAGCGGCTCCCGGTCCATCCCACCACGCTCGTGATCTTCGGGGGCACCGGCGACCTGGCCCAGCGGAAGCTGCTCCCGGCTCTCTACAACCTGGCCCACGAGGGCGCGCTGCCCGAGCGCTTCAATCTGATCTCCGTCTCGCGCTCGGACATCCCGAACAACGACTACCGGGGGATGGCGAACGAGTCGATCACCTCGCACTCGCGGCGAGAGCCGGACGCGCAGGTGCTCACGAAGCTGCTCGATCGCGTGCGCTACGTGCCCGGCACCTTCGACGACGACAGCGTCTTCGACCAGCTCACCGCCGAGCTGGAGGCGTTCGACGCGGAGGCGGGGATCGAGTTCAACCGCGTGTTCTACCTCTCGACCGCGCCCCGGTTCTTCCCACTGATCATCGAGAAGCTGGGCAGCCACGGGCTGGACCGGCACCGGGACGCCGAGGTGCGCGTGGTGATCGAGAAGCCGTTCGGCACGACCTTGGCCGAGGCCCGTCAGCTCAACCGCGACGTGCTTGCCGTGCTGAAGGAGAACCAGGTCTTCCGGATCGACCACTACCTCGGCAAGGAGACCGTGCAGAACATGCTGGCCTTTCGCTTCGCGAACGGCCTGTTCGAGCCGGTGTGGAACCGGAACTTCATCGACTACGTGCAGATCACCGCCGCCGAGGACCTGGGCATCGGACACCGGGCCGGCTATTACGACTCCTCGGGCGCGCTGCGCGACCTGGTCCAGAACCACATGCTCCAGCTGCTGTCGCTGCTGTGCATGGAGCCGCCGGTGACCTTCACCGCCGACGAGGTGCGGGACGAGAAGGTCAAGGTGCTGCACGCAATCCCCGCCCCGACCCTCGAGACCGTGCCCGAGCTCTCCGTGCGGGCCCAGTTCACGGCGGGGATGGCGGAGGGAAAGGAGGTCTCGGGCTATCTCGACGAGGAGGGCGTGCCGGACGACTCGCACACGGAGACGTACGTGGCGCTCCGGCTCGAGGTGGACAACTGGCGCTGGGCCGGGGTGCCGATCTACCTGCGTACGGGCAAGCGGCTGGCCCGCAAGGTCACCGAGATCGCCGTGACCCTCAAGCCGGTGCCCCACCTGGCCTTCGAGGCTGCCGGCTCGGTTGGCGTGCAACCGAACCAGCTGATCCTGACCGTCCAGCCCAACGAGGGAGTGTCGCTGTCACTGGGCGCCAAGATCCCGGGCACCCGGATGCGCATCCGGCCCGTGAACATGCAGTTCCTCTACGGCACCGCCTTCCTGTCCCAGTCGCCGGAGGCCTACGAACGCCTGATCATGGACGCGATGCGCGGCGACGCGACCCTGTTCACCCGCAACGACGAGGTGGAGGCGCAGTGGCAGATCTGCGACCCGATCCTCCGCGGATGGGCCGCCGACGACATCCCGCTCGTCACCTATGCGGCCGGCACCCAGGGGCCCGAGGAGGCGGACCGCCTGCTTGCTCCCGGCCACCGCTGGCGGACGATCTGAGCGCGCCGTGGTCGACGCCGGGGCACTCTGGGGGGCGCAGGACACGACGCCGAGCGACATCGACGCCGCGCTCCGGGACCTGCTGAAAGAGGAGTATGCGAAGGATCGCGCGTGTGCTCCGGCGCGGGTGCTCAACCAGGTGGTGATCGTGGACCGTGAGTGGCGCGGCGAGATCCTCAACCGCCTGGAGCAAGTGGGGCGCTACCACCCGTCGCGCCTGATCCTGTGCGCTATCGAGCCCGGGCGGAGCACAATCGACGCCTCGGTGGCCCTCACGATGGACGCCACCGACCAGCCCGGAGAGGCGGCGCTCCTGCGCGAGCGGATCCTGCTCGACATGGGCGAGGCCCAGCTGAAGGCGCTCGACACGATCGTGGACCCGCTGGTGGTCCCCGACATCGCCACGCTGGTCTGGGCGCCTCACGGCCACCACGACGCCGTCGACGCCCTGCTCAAGCTGGCGCAGGTGGTGCTCGTGGACCTGGTCGAGGAGCCCGACCCGGCCACCGCCGTGCACCGGGCTCTCGACCTTGCTCAATCGGCCTATGTGGTCGACCTGGCCTGGCTGCGCTCGACGCCCTGGCGCGAGCGCGTGGCAGCGAGCTTCGACCCGCCGCGGTTTCGGGACGAGCTGCGCCGCATCGACTCGGTAACCGTGCGCCACCGGGCCGACTCCAGCGTGGCCGGCGTTCTCTTCTGTGGCTGGCTGGCGACACGGCTGGGCTGGCAGGCCGGCTCGCTGATGAGCGCCAACGGCGACCTGCACGGCAACGCCCACGGCCGGCGCCAGGATGTCGCTCTGAAGCTCGTCCCCGACGCCGAACAGGCCGTGCCCGGCCTCGCCGGTATCCACATCGGGAGCGCCTCCGGCATGCAGCTCTCGCTCGACCGCGGCCCGGGGGGCCTCGAGGCCCACCGCGTCGATGCCGACGGCAACGAGTCCTCGTGGACCGTGCTGGGCGCCTCGCGTGGCGAGGCGGGCATCCTGGGCGAGGGGATCCGCCAGGCGCTCCTGCGCGATCCCGTTTACCACCGCGTGCTGGACCAGGCGGCGGCCATGCTGGGCTAGGCGTAGCGCGCGAGGAAGCCAAGGATCGCCTCGCTTACCGCGTCGGGCTTCTCCTCCTGCATCGCGTGCGAGGCGCCCGCGATCTCGACTCGCTCGACGTTCGGCAGCAGCTGCTGCAGGCGGTCGGTGAGGCGGAGCAGGTACTCGGGGCTGCGCTCGCCGGTCACCAGCAGGGTGGGCGTCCGCACCTCTCGGACGTCGTCATCGCCGAGCGGCGGGAAGCCTGCGCCGAGCAGCTGCGCGCGTAGCGTGTTCAGGTTCTCGCGTGCCTGCTGCCTGCGCTCCTCGGGAAGGCGCTCATAGGTCTCCTTGCCGAGCATCCCGTAGGCGAACCTCTGCAGGGCCCGCTCGTCGTCGCCTCGCCGGAACGCCCTCTGGGCGGGCACGATCGTCTGCGCGCCGATCTTGAGGATCGCCAGCGCAGTGCGTGGCCGCCGCACGAGCAGCGGCAGGAGCTCCCCGGGCCGTGGTGGGGTGCTGGTGAAAAGCGACAACGCCGGTGGCTCGGCGAGCACCAGGCTGCGCACCAGCCCCGGGCGCCGGATTGCGACCAAGAGGCAGATGAAGGCGCCCCAGGAATGGCCGACCAGGTGTGCGGGGGCGGCACCGATTGCCCGCATGAACGCGGCGAGGTCCTCGACGTGGGGGAGCATCTGGTCGTCCAGACCCGGGGGAATGTCCTCGTTCGGGCGCGCGTAGCGCCGGCTGTAGGCGATCGCCCGATGGGACTTGGCGATCTCCGGGAGCTGAAGCTGCCAGCTCCGGAGGTCGCTGGCGCTGCCGTGAACCAAGACGACCGCTTCGCCCTCTCCCTGCTCGCGATAGGCAAGCGTGGTCCCGTTGAGGGCCACCGTGGAGAGCTTGCTCTCGGACGCAACCGGCATGGCGCCTACGACGCTAGAAGCGGGTCACGGGCGCCGCAATCGGGAGTTCTCCCCAGACGACCGCGGCTCAGGCCGGGCGTGAGTCGATCAGGTCATGCCCAGATGCCCTTAGGAGCTTTGATTGCTCCGCTCTCAACTCTCGGAACGCGGTCTCCGCATACTGCGCGAGGGCGTCTGCGGGGTAGTCGATCGCAGACACGTTGTGATCGGGATCGAGCGGATCGAAGTCTCCTACCCGCCACCTCTCCGACAGGGGTTCGTATCCGGCAACGTGTGCGCAGAGATCAAGCAGACATTTGGGCATCTCCTCTGACCGGAACAGGAGGTCCGCGTGCTGCACCACGACCCGCTCCATCTCTCGATTGAGCGGCATGAATACGGTCGTCATCCAGAGGCGCCACGCTGCCGCGTCCTCGGATGTGGGCGGATCAGACTTGCCCCAGAACGGGCCGCTTGGCCGGTGTCGGAACCGGAACACCTGCCACAGTTGCCCGACGGCGAGGTTGAGCGCGAAGAGCGGGCCATACAACTCGCTCAACTGGCGGTTGATGCGATCCAGTCGATCCTTTCGCTGCGCGAGGCGGACGTCATTCAAGTACTTGATGGCGTAGCCCGCCATCGCAAGAAGTACGGTCACGATCAGTGCGATCGTTTCGCCGTCCATCTCGCACCGACCCTAACGCCGCGTCGAGTCGGGTGCAGGCCGGCCGCAGCCCCTCCCCATGGCGGAGAGGACAACGATAGGCCGGCATCTCGCCGCGAGCTGCCCGGATCGTGACCTCGGTCATCGCTTCGGGCCCAGCTCTTTCTCGACCTGATCGACCAGCTCGAGGTGGAGTTCGAAGAGCCGGCGCATGAATCCCGTGACGAGCAGCAGGTACTTCCGCCGGTGCGGCAGCGCATCGCTGCCGGCCTCGACCTCGCCGAGCCGTAGCAGCAGATCGTCGATGTCCTCACGCAAGGTCGCAATGCTCTCCCGCGTGACCGGTTCGCCGACCAGGTCGGCGACCAGGAGCCGCAGCAGGGCCTCGCTCTTGAGCGGCGTGAAGCGCACCGGCGTCCGGGCCCACGCGTCCAGCGCTTCGAGGCCCTTGTCGGTGAGCGTGTAGACGGTCCGCTCGCGCGTCTTGCCCGGCTCCTTGCGCGCGTCCAGGTAGCCGAGCCGCGCGAGTCGCTTGGGTTCGCCGTAGTACTGCCGTTCGCCTGCCCAATCGAGCATGCGGCCGCGCCGGGCCATCCGCAGCAGGTCGTGCGGGGCCGCGCCCGTGCGGCCGACGAGGCCGAGGATCTCGTACGAGAACAAACTCAGGTCTTCACTTGACATAGCTGCAAAGGGTAGTCTATAACTGTGGAATGCAGTTTACCCGTCCTGTCGTCATGAAGGAGACCCATGCCATTCATCCACTTCCCAGCAAGGCTTCGCCCGGCATTCGGGCTGCTTGCCCTCGCCCTCACCGCGGTCGCGCTCGTTGCTGCGACGAGCACCAGCCAGGCTGCGCCGGCGGGAAAGCACGCCGGTGAGCAGCGGTTCGTCGTCCGCGGTGACGCCACCGTCATCGACGGACCCTGTGATGCGAGCGTCTGCCGGTTCGGGCTCAGCGACGGCCGCTTTCGCGGCACACCGGTTGGCTCCGGCGCCTACGCCGGGTCGCTCAAGGTCAGGGTGGGCGAATCCTTCCCCAACGGCGAGGACGGCTTCTGTGCGTCGCTCAAGAGCCGAATCGTGCTGGGCGCGGGCACCGCGAACCGCCTCGTCATCGGCGTGTCGGGCGACTCATGCCAGGACGGCACCGGGTCACTGGAGACCGCTTCCTTCACGGGCCTCGGCCATTTCTACGTGAAGCGGGGGACAGGCAGCTACGCCGGCGCCACCGGCGCGGGCCTGGCCCTGTTCGCCGAAGACGCGGCCAACAACCACCGAATGACGCTCATCGGCCGCCTCGCACGCTGACGCGCCGAGCCTCACGAAGGAGATCCCCATGACGCACTCCCAACGCTGGACTCTCACCGTGGTCTGCGCTGCCACGGCCATGCTCATGCTCGACATCGCGGTGGTCAACACCGCCCTGTCGGCCATCGCCTCCGACCTGGACACCGGGCTGTCGGGGCTCCAGTGGGTCATCGACGCTTACACGCTGCCGCTGGCGGCGCTGGTAATCACGGCCGGCGCGCTCGCCGACCGCTTCGGCCGGCGCCGCTTGTTCGGCATCGGTCTCGGCGTCTTCACCGCCACCTCGCTGCTGTGCGCGGCGGCGCAGTCGATCACGATGCTCAACGCCTCGCGCGCCGCCCAGGGTGTGGGCGCCGCGGTGATGTTCGCGGTCTCGCTGGCCGTGCTGTCCAACGCCTTTCCACGCATGGAGGAGCGCGTCAAGGCCCTCGCGGCCTACGGGGCCACGATGGGCGGTTCGTTCGCGGTCGGCCCGCTGGTGGGTGGAGCGCTCACCTCGGCCCTCGACTGGCGCTGGATCTTCCTGATCAACCTTCCGCTCGGCCTGATGTGCCTGTGGATCGTCCGCAGGTTCGTCGCCGAATCGATGGATTCACGGGCGCCGCGCGTGGATCTTGCGGGCCTGTTCACGCTCACGGGCGGTCTGTTTCTGCTCGTGTTCGCTCTGCTGCGCGGCAACGAGGACGGCTGGGCGAGCCCGACCATCCTCGCCTCCTTCGGGGGCGCCGCAGCCCTGCTGTGCGCGTTCCTCGCCGTCGAGGCACGGGTCGCGCAGCCCATGCTTCCACTGCGCTTCTTCCGCAACCCGTCGTTCACCGGCGCGCAGGTGGGGGCGTTCGGGATCTCCGCGTCGCTGTTCGCGATGTGGCTCTACATGACGCTGTACCTCCAGCAGATCCTGGGGCTGTCGGCGATCGAGGCGGGCCTCGTATACCTGCCCGGGACGATCCTCAACTTCCTGGTGGCGGGCGCCACGGCGTCGATCGGCCAGAAGATCTCCCCGCGCGTGCTGATCGCGACCGGCCTGGCTCTGATCGGAGCGGGTCAGGCGCTGCTGACGATCGTCGGGGCGGAATCGTCGTGGTGGCTGTTCCTGCCCGGCCTGCTCGTCGCGATGCTCGGCACGGGGATGTTCAACCCGGCCGTCAGCCAGGTCGCGCTGAGCTCGGCGCCGGCCGAGCGAAGCGGCCTCGCGGCGGGCGTCAACGACATGTTCCGTCAAGGCGGAATCGCGGTCGGCACCGCGGCGCTCGGCGCGCTCATCCCCGCGAGCGCGGCCTTCGGCGACGGCTCGCCCCAGTCCTACGTCGACGGCCTTCACGACGCCCTGTGGGTCGGCGCGGTACTGGCTCTGGCGGCCGCCGTCGCCACGGCTCTGCTCATCCGCGGGCCGAGCCGTCAGGACGCGGACGTGCCCGGGGACGTCGCCTTCGAGACGGCCTGAACCCATGCGCGGAGCGTCGGAGGCCGGGTCTAGGATCCTCGGATGGCCGGGCCCGGTCCTCGACCCGCGGAGCCTGGCTCGCTGCGTGCCGCGGAGGTCCTGCCGGTCGTTCTCGGCCTGGTCACGATCGTCAGCGGAGTCGCGGCGGGCCTGTTCTCCGACCTGCGCCTGGCCGGCAAGATCGTGGGAATCGCGGCGCTGGCCCTGTGGTTCGTGGCTCTGGGCGGTCTTCTGTGGGGACTGGGGAGCGAGCGCCCGCTGCGGCCCTACGTGCGCATCGTGACCTTCGCGGCCTTCGTCCTCACAGCAGTCCTGCTCGTCATCTCGTTGCAGACCGGGCCGCGGCTGAGTGACCGGATGCTCGTCCTGACCGACCGAGGCCAGGGGATCCTGAGCGGGCTCTGCCCGGGCGCGGTCCGGGGCGCGGAGGTGGCCGCGCACGTCGCGCTGTCGCAGCTGGACGGCCAGTTCGTGCACATCGAGCTCGAGGAGGACAGCTGTCCCGACGGCGGCCGCGATATCCGCATCCGGTCGGAGGACCTCGTGGCCGTGCTTCCCGAAGCCCGATGACCGCGGGCGCCGGTGAGCTTCCCCGGAGCGCCGCGTGGCAGCACCGCGAGGCACGAGACGGCTTCGAGGTGGTCTTCCTCCACAGCGCTGACGGCTACCGCATCGAGGGCCATACCGCCGCGGTCGAGGACGGCCAGGCCTGGGCCGTTGTGTACGCGATCACCCTGGATCGGCACTGGCTGACGAGGAGCGCGCAGGTGAGCGGGCGCAGCGCGACCGGCCGGCACGCGGTCAGGCTCGACGCGGACGGGGCAGGGGCCTGGACGGTCGACGGCGCGCCGGCGCCTGAACTCGACGGTTGCCTGGACGTCGATCTGGAAGCGTCCTCGCTCACCAATGCGTTTCCCGTCCACCGCCTCGGGCTCGAGGTCGGCCAGGAGGCCGACGCGCCGGCGGCCTACGTCCGCGCGCTGGACCTGAGCGTCCAGCGCCTCGAACAGCGCTACGCCCGCCGGCCGGACGACGGCGATCGCAGGCGCTACCACTACACGTCCCCCGCGTTCGCCTTCGAGGCGGAGCTGGTCTACGACGAGGCGGGACTGGTGATCGACTACCCGGGAATCGCGGTGCGCGCGGCTTGACTGCAATCGTATGCTGCCGCGCATGAGGTCGGTCCGCCGGTTCGTTCCGGCCCTTCGCCGGCGACGCGGCACAGCTGCCTTGGCGGTGCTGCTCACCGCAGCACTCGTCCTCGCCGGGACGGGCAGCGTCATCGGCTTTCCCTTCGGCGGCAAGGGCGCGCCGGACCCCGACCTGATCCTCGTAAACGGGGTCATCCTGACGATGGACGAGGAACGGCCGCGGGCCCGCGCGATCGCGATCACCGACGACGAGATCACCGCAGTCGGCCGAAGGCCGCGCCGTCGCGCGCCTGGCCGGGCCGGGCACTCAGACGGTCAACCTGCGCGGTCGTACGGTCATCCCCGGGCTCGTCGACGGGCACACGCACGCCATCCGGGGCGGGCAGACGTTCGACCAGGAGACCTACTGGCTCGGCGTCGGCTCGCTCGAGGACGCGCTGGCCCGGCTCACCGAGGCGGCGAACGATCGCGAGCCGAACGAGTGGGTCGCGGTCGTCGGCTCGTGGCACCCGAACCAGTTCACGGAGAAGCGGGCGCCGACCGTCGCCGATCTCACCGAGGCGTCGCCGACCAATCCCGTGTACGTGCAGTACCTCTACGACTACGCCCTCGTCAACCAGGCCGGCATCGAAGCGCTCCGCCTCAACACCTCCCCGACTCCGCCGGTGCCCGGGATCGTGGTCGAGCGCGACGCGAACGGCCAGGCCACCGGGCGGCTCCTGGGGGGGATCGGGCCCTTCAACGTGCTGATCTCGACGCTACTGCCTGCGACCTTCGAGGAGCGCAAGGACAGCCTCGAGAACTACTTCACAGCGCTGAACGCGTCCGGTGTGACGGGCTTCATCGACGACAGCGCCGGCCCTTCCACGAGCTACGAGACGCTGTTCGCGCTCAACGACGAAGGCCGGCTGTCGCTGCGTGCCGGCTATCGCGTGCCGGCCCAGGCGCCGGGCAACGAGTCGGCGTTCTTCGAGTCGCTCATGGCCTTCCGGGCCCCGAGGCAGCGAGGCGGGCCCACCCCCTTCGTCGGGATGGGGGAGGTGGCTGTGTTCGGCGTCAACGACGGCGTGAGAATGGGCCCGGGCTTCCAGGCCACGCCGGAGGCGCTGGCCGAGCTGGAGGAGGTGGCCACGCTGGCGGCCTCGCGTCGCATCCCGCTGGAGATCCACGCGTACACCGACGACGCCGCGTCGCAGATACTCGGCGTCCTGGAGCGGGTCAACCGCGTCCACCCGATCGGACGCCTGCGCTGGGCGATGGCGCATCTCAACACCGGCTCGCCGGAGACGATCGCCCGGATGAAGGCGCTGGGGATGGCCTACTCGGTGCAGATGGGCCCGTACTTCGAGGCCCCGGCCATCCTCGAGGCCAACGGGCCTGAGGTCGCCGAGCGGTCGGCAGCGAGAATCGCACTCGATGAGGGGCTGGTCGTCGCGGGGGGCACCGACGCCACGCGGATCGGCGACTACCGGGTCTGGCCGGGATTGGAGTTCCATGTGACCGGGGCGTCCCTTGGCAATGCCGTGGTCCGACCGCCCGACCAGCGGATGACCCGGCTGGAGGCGCTGCGGGCGTACACGCTCGATTCCGCCTGGCTGGCCTTCGACGATGACGACCGGGGCTCATTGGAGGCGGGCAAGCTGGCCGACCTGGCGGTTCTCGACGCGCCTTACCTGAGGGTGCCGGCTGCCCGGATCAGCGAGATCCGCGCGCTGCTCACCCTTCGCGGCGGCGAGGCGGTCTACGACCGGCGGGACTGGGTGAACGACTGAGCGGACCGGGCACGGCGTTCGCTGCGCCCAGGAGCTTGCAGTACGTTCAATGCGTGAGCCGGGTTTGGTCCCTCGCGCGCGCGTACTGGCTCGACGGGCTGATCGTGATGGCCGCGGTCGCGAGCGCGCTCGAGGTCGCTCTCAGGAACGACCCGGTGCGAGAACCGACCGTGGCGCCGTGGTTCGCGGTACCCGCGATCGCGCTCGTAATCCTGCCGCTGCTCGGGCGCCGTCGCTTCCCCTTCGCCGCACCGGCGTCGGTCTGGCTGCTGGCCGCGGCGCTCTCGTTCGTCGACGGAGATCTGGTCCCGTTCACGGCCACGGCGTCCGTCGCCGGCCTCGTCGCCGCCTTTCTGCTCGGCAACCTCCCCGATTCCGTCCAGGCGCGGTTCGGCTTGGCAGTCGTGTTCATCGGCGCGGAGATCGTCGTCTACCACGACCCGAGCCACGGCGCCGGGGAGCTGATCTTCAGTCCCCTGCTGTTCGTGATCGGCTGGCTCGCCGGCTTCGCGCTACGCGAGCGGGCCGAGCAGGCCGAAGCCGCAGAGGTGCGGGCGAGCCTCGCCGAGCGGGAGCGGGAAGCCGCCGCCCGCATCGCCGTCGCCGAGGAACGCAGCCGCATCGCGCGCCGCATCGTGGAGGCCGGTGACGCCGAGCGCCGCCGGCTCGAGCGCGACCTGCACGACGGTGCACAGTCCCGCCTCGTGGCCCTGGCGGTCAAGCTACGGCTGGCGCGAGTGAAGGCGCAGGCCCAGCCCGAAGTCGCGGAGCTCCTGGACGAGTCGACCGCCGAGCTGCAGGCCAGCCTCGACGAGCTGCGGGAGCTCGCGCGCGGGATCCATCCGGCGGTGCTGACGGACCGTGGGCTGCCGGCGGCGCTGGAGGCGCTCGCCGGCCGAGCGCCGGTCCCGGTGGAGATCGCGGCCGTGCCGCCCGGCGGCCTGCCTGACGCCGCAGCGACGGCGGTCTACTTCGTGGTGGCCGAGGCGCTCACCAACGTGGCCAAGTACGCGCGCGCCGATCATGCGACGGTCGCCGTGCGGCGCGTCGCGGACAAGGTGCTGGTCGAGGTCTCCGATGACGGGGTCGGCGGCGCAGATGTGGCGGGCGGCTCAGGACTACGCGGCCTGTCGGACCGCGTGTCCGCCCTCGACGGGCGCCTCGAGCTGAGTAGTCCGGTCGGCGACGGCACCCGGGTGCGGGCCGAGATTCCTCTGGCGCAGACCGCATAGGTCTGCCCGTCCCGAAAGACGGCCCGCCTTCGCGACGTTACTCACGCGACCACCCGACGCAAAGGCATCCCCAAGGAGGCGTCATGGGCTTGATCAGGAGATCACCGGCAAGCGTTCGCACGTTGCTGGCCGCCATCGTCAGCGGGAGCATCGTGTTCGGTGCTGCGTCGGCAGCGCAGGCGGCGACCGTCGCGGTCGTGGACGGCACCGTCGTCTTCACGGCGGCGCCGGGTGAGGTCAACGACGTGGTGCAGGGAATCAGCGGCAGAGTGGTTGATACCGGTGCTCTGTTGACCGCGGGACCCGGCTGCGAGCAGCTCGATCCCAACAGCGCTCAGTGCCCGAACTCGATCCCCCTTCTGCCGCTCGTCGTGTGGGCAGGCGACGGCGATGATCGCTTCGACGTCAACGACGGACTCCCCCGGCTCGTGACAATCCATGGTCAGCGCGGGAACGACACGGTCGAGGTCGGGAACTCAGTGGGTAGCCCCGCGCTGCTGGACGGCGGCCAAGGCGACGACACTCTCATCACGCGGGAGAACGGCTCAGGACCTCCCGTCCTGCGCGGCGGCCCCGGCAACGACGTTCTGATCATGAACGAGCATGGCACCGGGCAGGCCTTCGGTGGTCCCGGCAACGACCTGATCACCGACAACACGACCGGCGGTCCCATCTGGCTGGAGGGGGGCGAGGGGAACGACACCTACACGATTGGCCAGAGGTTCCAGGCGGGCGCGATGGTGCCCGGCGCGGGCCACGACACACTCGACCAGACCACATGGCGGCGCGGGTCCGGCATCGATTTCGACATGTCCGACTGTCCCCGTTGCGTCCAACGCGTGATCGGCACTCCGAACGACGATCGCATCATCGGCGACAGCCACTCCCAGAGAATCTCGGCGCCGGCGGCAACGACACCCTGGACGGCGGCGGCGGCCGCGACACGCTCGCCGGGCAGGAAGGCGACGACACGATCACCTCGCGCGACGGGGTTTTCGACAGGGTCAGGTGTGGCGCCGGCACCGAGAGCGTGCTCGCCGACGGGCGCGACCTCGTGAGGCCGGGCTGCGAGAACGTCACGCGGGAGTAGGGTCTACCGGCTCCCCGTGATCTCCTGCATCCGGGCCCGCACGACATCCGCAAGCACATCGTCGGGAAGAGGGCTCTCAGGCGAAAAGCGGATCGTTCCCTTCGCGACGTCGAAGCCCTCGAGCCGATCCTTTACGGCTTCGATGGCCGCAGGGCTGAACGGAAAGATGCTCAGGTGCTTCTTGGCCGCCCCGAAGCCCAGAAGCGGGCGGCCGGAATAGATGAACGCCGGCACGCCGTAGCTGGTGCCCTCCTCGGCGTCGGGCGCCAGATCGCCGACCAAGGTGCGCACGCGCTGGAGGGCGGCCTTCTGCACCTCCGGCAGCTCGGCGAGGTAGTCGTCCATCGTGGCCACTCGCGGGATGATCGCTGAAGACGATTGAGGAACGGGCGGGATCGAATTCGCTGCCCTGGACGAGCCGATCGAGCTGGAGCTCGTCGAGACCAAGACGTTCGGCTCCCGCGTCGGCTACGTTCGCTACCGGCGCCTGTAAGACGACGGCCGGGTCCACCCGCGGTAGGAGGGCGCGACTCCGTCCCCGGCGGGATGTCGGATCGGGTCGAGCGGAGTACCGTCGGCCTGTGTCACGCGAGTCGGCTCAGGCGTGGTCCGAAGGCGACGATGTGCGCCGCCTGGTGCCGGTCTTCGCGGTCGCCGTCGCGATCGTGGCTTTCCTGACCGATCCGTCCTCGCCGGCCGATCTCGTCCTCGCGGCGATCCCGATCGCGGCGTTCGCGCTGTGGGCCTGGCTGCCCGGCGTGCCTCTCCTCGGGCTGTCGCTGGCGGTGATCGTTCCGGTGGTGGCGGCTCAGCGCCTGGGAAAGCTCGAGCCCCTCATGTTCGATGCGTCCGTACTCGGATTCGTTGTCGGGCGCTGGAGCCGGTCGCTTCCGACCGCGGCCGGGCTGGGTCTGCTCGCCGCGGCAGCGCCAGTGGCGGCGGCCTTGATCCAGGACCCGGCGGAGCTCGTCGTGGGCATCTGGATTCTGGGGATCGTGTTTCCGTGGGTCATCGGCCGGGCCGCCGCTCGCCAGCTGCAGTTGGCGGCTCAGCTCGACGCCACCAGGGGCGAGCTCGCCGAGCAGGCGCTGCTCGCCGAGCGGCGGCGCATCGCACGCGACGTCCACGACCTCCTCGGCCACGGGCTCGCTGCCGTCATGCTGCAGATCACCAGCGCCCGGCACGTTCTGCGCCGCGATCCCGCCGCCGCCGAGGAAGCCCTGCGGTCGGCCGAGGACCTGGGCCGCCGGAGCATGAGGGAGCTGCGTGGGACGGTCGCGCTGCTACGCAGCGACGAGGACCGGGCGGTTGCGCCGCCCGTTCCGACGGCAGACGAGATCCCGGCGCTCGTCGAGCAGGCGCGGGCGGCGGGCCTCGCCGTTGAGCTTCGAGTCCAGGGTGACCTCGCTCGGATCGCGCCGGGCGTCGGCGTGGCGGTCTACCGGATCGCACAGGAGGCCCTCGCCAACGCGGCCCGTCACGCGCCGCAGGCGTCGAACGTCCTGGGGGTCGATGTGGACGACGGCCGGGTGTGTCTCGACGTCACGAGCATTGGGCCGGTTGTCGCTCCCGCTGGCGGGCGGCAGCGGTCGGGGTACGGGCTGATCGGGATGCGAGAGCGAGCAACGGCGCTCGGCGGCGAGTTCGCAGCTGGCCCGACCGCCGACGGCTGGCGGGTGCGTTGCCGGCTCCCGATGGAGGCAAGCTCCGAGCGCCGCGAGGGAGATCCAGCCCCATGATCCGCGTTGCCCTCGTCGACGACCAGGCCATCGTCCGCGCGGGTCTGGCGCGCATCCTGTCGCCAGAGGACGGCTTCGTGGTGGTCGCAGAGTGCGGCGACGGACGGCAGGCGGTGGATGAGCTGCCCGCTCTTTCTCCCGACGTGGTGCTCATGGACATCCGGATGCCGGTCCTCGACGGAATCGCAGCGACGGCGCACTTGCGCGCTGGGCCGGAGCCGCTGCTCGTCCTGGTGCTGACCACCTTCGGAGAGGACGAGGTGCTGTGGGGCGCAGTCGAGGCCGGGGCGGCCGGGTTCGTGCTCAAGGACTCCTCCGCGGAGGATCTGATCGCCGCGGTCCGGGCGGTCGCGGGCGGTGGGGCCTGGCTCGACCCGGCGGTCGCTCCAAGGGTTCTCGATTACTACCGCCGCGTGGTCGGGCCGGCGGCGCGGGAGGCGGCTCGGATCGACTCGCTCACCGACCGCGAGCACGAGGTGCTGCGTCTGGTGGCGCGCGGTGCGACCAACGGCGAGATCGCGGCCGCCCTTCATGTGGCCGAGGCGACGGTCAAGACCCACGTGGGCAGCATCTTCGCCAAGCTTGGCGTGCGTGACCGCGCCGCGGCAATCGTGTTCGCCTACGACCACGGTGTGGTGACGCCCGGCGCGACGCACCCGTAGTCCCGTGGTCGGACCGCAAGTCGGGCCCGTGGGCCGATGTGCCACAGCCCGTCGCGGCGTAGCGTCGTCCGCATGACGGAGACCGCACCATCCTCACCGGATGCCGAGCTCCGGCGTCTGGACCCCTTGCTCGGCACCTGGAGGGTCGAGGGACAAACTCAGGACAGCGTGCTCGGCCCCGGGGTCCCGGTGACGAGCAGGGAGACCTTCCACTGGCTGGAGGGCGGCTACTTCCTGGTCAGCAGCTACGAGACGGTGTTCGGAGATGAGCCCGCCCAGAACGGGGTCAACTACTGGAGCTACGACTCCGCCACCGAGAGGTTCCGCATGGTCTTCTTCAGCAACAACGGCCCCTTCACGGAGGAGGGCAACAACTACGACGGCGAGCTCATCGACGGCGAGCTCACCTTCGAGGGCCCGGCCCGCTTCCGGTACGAGCTGGACGAAGACGGGGCGATTCTCGTCAACCCCGACGGCACCATCACGGTTACCTGGTGGTTGCGCGATGCAACGGGCGAGTGGCAGCCCTGGATGAACAACACCTACGCCAGGTCCGGCGGGGGAAGCGCCTTGATCACCGGCGTGAGCAAGGTCGTCGTCGCGGTCACCGACCAGGAACAGGCCAAGCGCTTCTGGACGAACCGCATGGGCTTTCGCGTCGCCCAGGACGAGTCCTACGGTGACGAGCGCTGGGTCGAGGTGGCTCCTCCCGACGGCGGGCCGGTGCTCGTCCTGACCCCGCGGCCGCCCGGCCAGCCCAGGCCCGAGGTGCCGGAGATGCTTCCGCAGTCACCGGTGTTCTTCACCTGCGACGACATCCAGCGGACGCACCGGGAGCTGACCGAACGGGGCGTCGAGTTCAGCGCTCCGCCCGCACGGATGCACTTCGGCTGGTGGGCGTTGTTCTGTGACCAGGAGGGCACCCGCTACGCGCTCGGGCAGTGGGAGTAGGACCGCATGACCGAGCGGCTGGCACAGGCGTGCAGCAGGCAGCCAGGGCGGGTGGTCGCGATCTGGCTCGTGGCCGTGATCGCCTCATTCCCGGTGATCGGGATGTTCCTCGGCGACGTGGTGACCTCGGACGTCGAGATCACGTCGGAGACCGAGTCGAAACGCGCCAGCGAGCTGCTCAACCGCGGGTTGCCTCAGACCCCGGCCGAGCGGGAACGCGAGATCACGGAGGTCGTGGTGGTTCGTGCCCTCGACGCACCCGTCGGCGATCCGGGCGCCCGCGACCGGGTGGAGACCCTGGCCGGCGACCTGCGCGCCGCGGGCGCGGCCGCCGTGATCACATCCTCGGAGGGTCGTCCGCTGATCTCGGAGGGCGGCGACGGACGTGCCGTGCTCGTGGGCCTCGGCCTGGACGGTGAGGACGACGTCGAGGACGTCTACGAGGTGGTCCAGCAGCTGGACGACGAGCCCGGCTATGAGGCCGCGATCACCGGCGAGCTCACGTCCGAGGCCGACCTCGACGAGCTGTCCGGCGACGACCTGCGCACCGGTGAGCTGTTCTTTGGACTGCCGGCCGCGTTGGTGATCCTGCTGCTGGTCTTCGGCGCGGTGATGGCGGGGCTCGTGCCGCTGGTCCTGGCGATCGTCTCGATCTTCGTCGCCCTTGCGCTGGCCGCCCTGCTGGGTCAGGCCTTCGAGCTCTCGGTCTTCACGGTGAACATGCTGAGCGGCATGGGGCTGGCACTGGGGGTCGACTACTCCCTGTTCGTGGTCTCCCGCTACCGCGAGGAGCGCCTGCGCGGGCGGGAGCACCTCGACGCGATCACCGCCACGGGAGCCACGGCAAGCCGCGCCGTTCTGTTCAGCGGAATCACCTTCGTGCTGGCGATGTTCGGGCTCGTGCTCGTGCCCAGCACGATCTTCCGCAGCCTCGCCGCCGGAGCGATCCTGGCCGGCGTCGTATCGGTGCTCGTTGCCCTGACGCTGCTCCCGGCCGTACTCGGCCTGCTGGGCGACCGGATCAACGCGGGCAGGCTCCCCTTCTTCGGCCGCGCGGTCGAGCAGGCCGGCGCCGAGAGCCGCTTCTGGGGCTCGACCGTCCGCGCGGTGATGCGCCGGCCGCTGGCGAGCCTGGTGGTGGCCACAGCGCTGCTGCTTGTGCTGGCCGCGCCCGTGCTGACTCTGGAGACGGGCACCCAGGGCGCCAGCACGCTGCCCGATCGCTTCGAATCGAAGCAGGGCTACGTGCTGCTGGACGAGGAGTTTCCCAACCGGACGACCGATCCGGTGGAGATCGCTGTGGTCGGCGACCCCTCCTCGCCACCGGTCCGGTCGGGCATCGAGCGGTTCGAGGCGGCTTTGGCGGAGCGCCCGCGATTCGGCGAGCCGGCTGTCGAGGCGAGCACCTCGGGTGGCGTGGCCAGGATCACGGTTCCGATCGGCGGCGATGCGGTGGGTGAGGCAGCGATCGATGCGGTCCGCGAGCTGCGCGCCGACCTCATCCCGCGCGCGTTCGCCGGTGCCGGCGCAGAGGTACTCGTCACCGGTGACACCGCCGAGGAGCTCGACTATCACGACACCGTCGACGCGTGGCTCCCGCGCGTGTTCGCGTTCGTGCTCGGGCTGAGCTTCGTGCTGTTGACGATCGCCTTCCGCTCCATCGTCGTGCCCCTCAAGGCCATCGTTCTGAACCTGCTCTCGGTGGGGGCGGCCTACGGCCTTCTCGTCCTGGTGTTCCAGGAGGGAATTGGCGCGGAGCTGCTCGGTCTCACCGAGTCCGAGAGCGTGGCCGCGTGGGTGCCGCTCTTCCTCTTCTCGGTGCTGTTCGGCCTGTCGATGGACTACCAGGTCTTCCTGCTCAGTCGCATCCGCGAGCGCTATCAGCAGACCGGCGACAGCGACGAGGCGGTGGCCTACGGGGTCGGCTCGACCGCCCGCCTGATCACGGGAGCGGCGCTCATAATCATCGCGGTCTTCTGGGGCTTCGCGATGGGCGACCTCATCATGTTCCAGCAGATGGGGTTCGGGATCGCGGTCGCCCTTCTGATCGACGCCACGATCGTGCGCGGCGTGCTCGTGCCCGCCGGCATGAAGCTGCTGGGTAACTGGAACTGGTACCTGCCGGGCTGGCTCTCCTGGCTGCCCGACGCACATGTCGAGGGCGCCAATGTGCGAACCCCTCGGCCGTCCCGTGCGTAGCCCGGCCAGGGCCACGGTTTCAGCACGCGCGGACACGGAAAGGCGAGACCAATGAAGCGACTTCTTGCTCTGCTCGGGACGACGTTCATGGCTGCCTTGGCGGTCGCGGCCGTGGCGGTCGCGGGCAGAGGCCCGGATCGGATCGAGCTGCCTGACGGCTTCAGGCCGGAGGGGATCGCGTCCGGGCCGGGCCGCAGCGTCTACGTCGGGTCGATCCCGACGGGGCGGGTGCTCGAGATCGACACCAAGACGGGGACCGCGGATGAGGCGGTGCCTGCGCGCGAGGGCCACGCGGCGATCGGCCTCAAGTACGACGGGCGCAAGGACCGGCTGTTCGTGAGCGGCGGTCCGACCGGCAAGGCGTTCGTCTACGACGCGAGCAGCGGCGGAGAGCTGGCGGCCTTCCAGCTGACGCCGGCGGGGTCACCCACGTTCATCAACGACGTGGTGCTCACTGGCCGAGTCGCGTACTTCACGGACTCAATGCAGCCGGTGATCTACGCGGTCAAGCGGAATCTGTCGGGCATCAGGCGCATCGAGCTGCGCGGCTTCCCGATGGTGACGGGCTTCAACCTCAACGGCATCGAGGCGGCGCACAACGGTCGCGTCCTGCTGGCCGTGCAGAGCCCTACGGGTGTGCTGTGGCGAATCGATCCGGCAACCGGGGCGTACGCCGCGGTCGACCTCGGCGGATACGCGCTCACCAACGGCGACGGACTGCTGTTGCTGGGGAAGCGCACGCTGCTGGTGGTGCGGAACCAACTCAACAAGATCGCTGTGGTGAGGCTCGACCGGGACTATGCCTCCGGCCGCGTCGTGGACACGATCACCGATTCCGACTTCGACGTTCCGACGACGGTCGCCCGCAAGCGCGGGAGCCTGTTCCTGCCCAACGCGCGCTTCAATACGCCGCCGACGCCGGAGACCGAGTACTGGGTCACGCGCGTCCGGCCCTAGCCGGGCGCGAGCAGCCCCAGCGCCTCGTCGAGCGTGATGAGTCGATAGGTCTCCACCGGCGTCCCGTCTTCGAACAACGCGGCCCGCGCCTCCGCCAGGCGCGCCCGCGCCTCGGGCTCGACCTCGGCGGCCCGCCGCGCGACCCGTTCGGCCACCTGACCGTTGCCGGAGCGCGCGCGCAGCTCCTCCAGGCGCCGCTCCGGCTCCAGCACGTCGCGCACGTAGCCCTCGGTCACCGGGTTGCTCGCGATCTGCACGTCGGCGTCCCGGACCCGCCCCGATGCCGAGTAGGCCAGACAGGTGGTGATCCGGCCCTGCGCGCTGGCCACGGCGGCCTGATCGAGGGCCGGGTCGCCGGGCGTTGTGTCCTCCACCGCGAGGCGGGTGATTCCGCGGTCGTTGATCGCCTGGAGAAGCCGGTCGGGGTCCTCGGGCACCACGACCTCCTTGTGGGCGGGCCAGACGTCGAACCTGCCGTGATCGCCGAGCGCCTTCCCGACGTGGAAGAGGAAGTAGTCCGGATAGATCTGAAAGCGTTGAGCGCGGCTGCGCTGGACGTCATAGAAGGCCGTCACGGTCGCCGTGATCAGCCCGCTGGCGCCGACCGCGCCGCAGGGGCTGCGGACCACGACCCCGAGCCGATCTTGATCACCGAAGCCCTCCAGCAGCTCCTCGAGCGCAAGCTCGCGATCCCGAAGAAAGATCCGGAAGGCCGAGCTGCTCAGCTCACGCGACGAGTGCACACCGGGCGCCGAGTCTACGGCGTAGATTCCCGGGCATGAATCCCGACTTCCAGGTCAGCGACGATCCCGCCGGCGCCGCCGCGGAGCTGCTTGCCGGGGCCAGGGGCCATGTGGCGCTAACGGGAGGCTCGACACCGCGGGTGGCGTACGAGCGGGCCGCCGGGCTGCGCCAGGACTGGTCGGGCGTGGACGTCTGGTTCACCGACGAGCGCTGCGTGCCGCCCGAGCACGAGCACTCGAACTTCCGCATGGTGGACCAGGCGCTGCTGTCGAAGGTGCAGGGGGCTGAGATCCACCGCATGCAGGGAGAGCTCGACCCGCACGAGGGCGCGGCGGCCTACGAGCGTGAGCTGGCGGACGCGGGGCTCGAGGTGGTCGACCTGATGCTGCTGGGCCTCGGACCCGACGCCCACATCTGCTCCCTGTTCCCGGGAGCCGCCGAGCTGGGCGAGCGCGAGCGCCGCGTGACGGGGGTCGACACGCCCGGAATGGCGCCCCTGGTGTCCAGGATCACGCTTACCCTTCCGGTGGTGAACGCCACCCGGCAGATCGTCTTCCTGGTCACCGGGGAGGACAAGGCGGAGGCGATGGCGCGCGCCTTCTCCGGGCGGGCCGATCCGGGTGCGCCCGGATCGCTGGTCGAGGGCGAGCCGCTCGTCCTGTGTGACCAGGCGGCGGCGTCCCGGTTGTGACTCCCTGGGTGCCGGACCCGAGCGTCGGGTCCAGTCCCTTCCCGCCGATCGCGGAGTACGCCTTTCTCTCCGACTGCGAGACCTGTGCGCTGGTCGCGCCCAACGGCAACGTCGAGTGGCTCTGCCTGCCGCGCTTCGACTCGCCCAGCGTGTTCGGCGCGATCCTGGACCGCGACGCCGGGCTGTTCCGCCTCGGGCCGGCCGACGTCGAGGTGCCCGCCGCCCGGCGTTACCTGCCGGGCACCAATGTGCTGGAGACCAGCTGGGGCACGAGCGGGGGCTGGATCATCGTGCGCGACGTGCTGTTGATCGGTCCCTGGCATCACGAGCGCGAGCGCTCGCACACCCACCGCCGGGCGCCGACCGACTACGACGCGGACCACGTGCTGGTCCGCCTCGTGCGCTGCGTGAACGGGGAGCTGCAGGTGACGTTGGACTGCGAACCCCGCTTCGAGTACGGCACCAAGCACGGCGCGTGGGAGTACACCGGCCCCGGCTACCGGGAGGCCGGCTGCCGGGCCGAGGGCTGCGACGTGGAGCTCAAGCTGGTCACCGATCTCAACGTGGGCTTCGAGGGCTCGCGAGCCACCGGTCGCACGCTCATGCACGAGGGCGACACGCTGTTCGTCGCGTTGTCCTGGTCCGAGCATCCCGCGCCCACGACCTACGAGGACGCCTACGACCGCCTGGTGTGGACCGCCCACCACTGGCAGCACTGGCTCGATCACGGGCAGTTCCCGGACCACCCGTGGCGCACGCACCTGCAGCGCAGCGCGCTGACGCTCAAGGGGCTCTCCTACTCGCCGACGGGCGCCCTGGTGGCCGCGGCCACCACCTCGCTTCCCGAGAGCCCCGGCGGCGAGCGCAACTGGGACTACCGCTTCACCTGGATCCGGGACGCCACCTTCATGCTCTGGGGCCTCTACACCCTCGGCTTCGATTGGGAGGCCAACGACTTCTTCTACTTCATCGCCGACGTGGCCGAGGCGGAGCAGAACACCCTGCAGATCATGTACGGAATCGACGGCACGGCCGACCTGACCGAGAGCACGCTGAACCTCTCGGGCTACGAGGGCGCGCGGCCGGTGCGCATCGGCAACGGCGCCTTCAACCAGGAACAGCACGACGTGTGGGGCGCGCTGCTCGACTCGGTCTACCTGCACACCAAGTCGCGCGACCACCTGCCCGAGCGCATCTGGCCGATGCTGAAGAAGCAGGTGGAGACCGCGCTGGAGAAGTGGCGCGAGCCCGACCGCGGGATCTGGGAGGTCCGGGGCGACCCCAAGCACTTCACGTCCTCGAAGCTGATGTGCTGGGTGGCGGCCGACCGCGGGGCTCGCCTGGCCGAGATGCGGGACGAGCTCGAGTTCGCGGCCCGCTGGCAGTCCGCGGCCGACGAGATCAAGGCCGACATCTGCGCCAACGCCCTGGACGACCGGGGCGTGTTCACCCAGCACTACGACACCGATGCGCTCGACGCCTCGGTGCTGTTGATGGTGATGACCCGCTTCCTTCCTCCCGAGGACGAGAGGATGAAGAAGACCGTGCTGGCCATCGCGGACGAGCTGAGCGAGCACGGGCTGGTGCTGCGTTATCGCGTGGACGAGACCGACGACGGCCTCAGCGGCGACGAGGGGACGTTCACGATCTGCTCGTTCTGGTGCGTGTCCGCGCTGGTGGAGATCGGCGAGGTGGCCCGCGGCCGCGACCTGTGCGAGAAGCTGCTCTCACACGCCAGCCCGCTCGGCCTCTACGCCGAGGAGATCGACCCGCGCACCGGCCGCCACCTGGGCAACTTCCCGCAGGCCTTCACCCACCTCGCCCTGATAAACGCGGTGATGCACGTGATCCGCGCCGACCAGGGCCTGGAGACAGGAGTGCTGCCGCTGGGCCGCGAGCTCACGCGGCAGCGCACCCAGCAGACCTAGCCGCTAATCCTCCGGCGGCGCGGCCTCCTGACCCTCGGCGAAGTCCCGCTCCACGTGCTTCTCGGGGTCGCTGTCGGGCAGCTGCTCCTCGCCCTCGCTGAAGCGCCCCTGGTTCTCCTCGGGATGCTCGTCGGGAATCGTCTCACCGCCCGTGCTGAAGCGACCGTGGCGCTCCTCCTCGGGATGCGCCTCGGGCTCGTCTTGGCCCTTGGCGTAGTCGTCCTCGTCGCGCTCGTGGTGTTCGGCAGGCTCGTGGGTCATCTGATGGACCTCCTTGGTAGCCGCAAACGGTACCTGGGTAGTGAACTCTACGCCGCGTCTGTAACAGGCCGCACAGAGAGGGGTATCACGGAGCGGTGCAGCTCTTCCGCCGCAAGCGTTCGCTGAAGGCCCGCGCCATCAAGCGTGGGCGGGAATTGCGCAAGGCCGCTCCCCAGCTCGATCTTCCCTGGGCCCGCTCGCGCCCCGCGGGGACGGTGCGCGAGAACTTTCTGCGCTTCGTCCTGCGCCCGGCCATGAACGTGTACACCCGCCGGCGCTCGACCGGCAAGGACGCGCTGTCGCGCGTCAAAGGCCCGGTCATCCTGGTGGCCAACCACGCCAGCCACATCGATACGCCGGTGATCTTGGCGGCACTTCCGCGACGGTTGCGCAAGCGCACGGCGGTGGCGGCCGCGACCGACTACTTCTACCGCAACCGGTTGATCGCGGCGGCCGTGTCGCTGGTCTTCAACACCGTGCCCATGGACCGCGACGGTGGCGGTCTCGGCAAGCAGGCCACCGAGCACCTGGACCGGTTGCTCGACCAGGGCTGGAACCTGTTGCTCTACCCGGAGGGCACGCGCTCCCGCAACGGCGGCCCGGGGCGGGTACGGCGCGGAGCCGCGGTGCTGGCCCGGCGCCACAAGCTGCCCGTGGTGCCGATCCGAGTGAGCGGCACCAGCGAGGTCATGCCGCCGGGGCGCTTCTGGCCCAAGCGCCTGCACGGCCGGATCATGTCCAGGCGGCACAAGGTGCAGATCTCCTTCGGCGAGCCGATCAAGCCGCTCGAGGACCCGGCCACGGTCATCGAGCGTGTGCAGCGGTTCTTCGATCAGGAAGACGGCGCGGACAGCGCCGTCACGCGGGTGCGCGAGCGGCTGACCGCCGGCAAGTCCTGACCGCGTCGCGGGGCGGGGCTGGGTAAGGGGGCGGAGAAGCTCGACAAAGCGACCCGCCGCCCGGAGAGGTTGAGCTTTGCCGCCGTATAGGTGGCAAACCTCGACCGAAGTGCGGCTCGGCGTTCCGGTTGAGGTTTTCGCCCCTTACCCCGCAGCCGTACGATTGAGCCGCCCGTGCACGCCCAGCCCGAGCCGCCGCCCTTCACCGGCTTCCCCCGGTCCGCCTTCGACTGGTTCGCCGGCCTCGAGGCCGACAACTCCAAGGCCTACTTCGAGCGCACGCGCGCGCTTTGGCAGG
The DNA here is from genome assembly GCA_963772945.1 of uncultured Thermoleophilaceae bacterium. Lineage (GTDB taxonomy): Bacteria > Actinomycetota > Thermoleophilia > Solirubrobacterales > Thermoleophilaceae > JACVRW01. The sequence continues at coordinate 578,366 of CAVYZJ010000005.1, forward strand.
AAGACGTGCGCGATCAGCTCGAGGCGCTGCTCGAGGAGCTGGCCGACCGGCTAGGCGGTCGGGTGAAGATGTTTCGCCCCCACCGCGACCTCCGCTTCAGCGCGGACAAGTCGCCCTACAAGACCGCCACCTACGGGCTGATCATCGACCGCCCCAAGAGCCGGGCCGGGCTGTACGCGCAGATCACCTCGGCCGGGCTGTTCGCCGGCAGCGGCTACCACACGTTCGCTCGCGACCAGCTCGAGCGCTATCGCGAGAAAGCAGCGGGCCGCGCGGGCGCGAACCTGGCCGCGCTGCTGGCCGAGCTGCAGGACGAGGGCCTTCAGCTGATCGGCGACGAGCTTAAGACCGTGCCGCGTGGCTTCGACCGCGATCACCGGAACGCCGTGGTGCTCCGGCGCAAGGCCGTGGCCGCCGGCCGGCGCATCGCGCCGGCCGGCCGCGGAGGCATCAGCCGCGCGCGGGCCCTCGAGCACGTGGGCGGAACCTGGAAGCGGCTGGAGCCGATGAACCGCTGGCTCGACCGCAACGTCGGTCCGAGCGACGAGCCGCCGGAGTCCCGCTTCCTCCGTTAGATGACTGATTCCACGACCCCGCGCACGCGGATGACGCACGGGACACATCGCCGGATCGGGGTCATCGGGCTCGCCGATACCTCCGGGTATCGGCTTCGCCCTGCTTCCCCCGCCCGGCTCGGTCCCGAGCGTCCCCGCGCACACGCGGCCGCGGAACCAATCATCTAGTCGTCCTCGTCGACCCAGTCGGTGGCCCGCTGCACGGCCTTGCGCCACTTGCGGTAGCCGCGCTCGCGCTGCTCGGGGTCCATGGCCGGGCTCCATTCGGCGGCCTTGTGCCAGTTGGCCCGCAGGCTCTCGGTGTCGGCCCAGAAGCCCTCCGCCAGCCCCGCCGCGTAGGCGGCGCCCAGCGAGACGGTCTCGGCGACGATCGGGCGAACCACCGGCACGTCGAGGACGTCGGCCAGGAACTGCATGAGCAGGTTGTTGGCCGTCATGCCTCCATCGACCCGCAAGGAGGCCAGGGTGACCCCGTAGTCGGTGTTCATCGCCTCGACCACCTCGCGGGTCTGCCAGGCGGTGGCTTCGAGCACCGCACGGGCCAGATGCCCCTTCTGGATGTACCCGGTGAGACCGGCGATCACCCCGCGCGCATCGCTGCGCCAGTGGGGCGCGAACAGGCCCGAGAAGGCCGGGACGAAATAGCAGCCGCCGTTGTCCTCCACGGTCCGGGCCAGGGTCTCGATCTCGGGAGCGCTGCCGATCAGGCCGAGGTTGTCCCGGAACCACTGGACCAGGGCGCCGGTGACCGCCATCGAGCCCTCGAGCGCGTAGGTGGGCGGCTCGTCGCGGAGCTTGTAGCCCACGGTGGTCAGCAAGCCGTTCGCGGACCGAACCGGGTGGTCGCCGGTGTTCAGGAGCAGGAAGCTGCCGGTGCCGTAGGTGCACTTCGCCTCGCCGGGCGTGAAGCAGGTTTGTCCGACGAGCGCGGCGTGCTGGTCGCCGAGGGCCGAGGCCACCGGCACCCCGGCCAGCGGCTCCCCGGCCTCGCCGTAGACCTCCGACGAGGAGCGGATCTCCGGCAGCATCGCGCGCGGAACGCCCATGAGGTCCAGCAGCTCGCCGTCCCATTCGGCCGCGTCGAGGCTCATCAGCATGGTCCGGCTGGCGTTGGTCACGTCGGTCACGTGCCGCCCGGTGAGCTTCCAGATCAGCCAGCTGTCCATCGTCCCGAAAAGCACCTCGCCGGCGCGGGCGCGCTCCTCGAGCCCGGGAATCCGATCGAGCAGCCAGCGGATCTTCGGGCCGGAGAAGTAGGTGGCGAGCGGAAGCCCGCAGCGCTCGCGCAACCGCTGCTGTCCCACGTCGCCCTCGAGCTCGCGGCAGAGCTGGTCGGTACGGGTGTCCTGCCAGGTGATCGCGTTGCTCACCGGCTCGCCGCTTTCCCGGGACCACAACACGGTCGTCTCCCGCTGATTGGCGATGCCCAGGGCCACCAGGTCGGATCCCTCGAGCCGCGCGCCGTCGAGCGCCTCGCGCACGACGGTGCGCACGTTGTCCCAGATCTCCTTGGGGTCGTGCTCCACCCAGCCCGGGCGCGGGTAGTGGTGGCGATGCTCCTTCTGGGCCACCGAGACGATCCGGGCCGACTCGTCGAACACCAGGCAGCGCGACGACGCGGTGCCCTGGTCGATCGCGGCGACGAAGCGCTTGCTCATGCTGGGCGTGCTACCAAGGAATGGCGCCGAGCTCGCGCGAAACGGCCCGGGCCGCCTCGCGCACGTGGGCAACGAGCTCTTCTCGGGGCCCGCCATCCTCGCACAACCGCTCCGGAGCACCGGAGATACCTATGGCGCCCACCGTGAGGCCACGGCGGTCCTCGATCGGCGCAGCCAGCGAGACCTCTCCCTCGATGAGCTCCTCGCGGTCGACGGCCCAGCCGCGCTCGCGCACGTCCTGCAGCTCGCGCCGGAGGCGATAGAGGTCGGTGATCGTCGAGCCCGTGTAAGCCCGCAGGCCGGCGCCGCTCAGCTCGGCGGCCAGGTACTGGTGGTGGGCGAGCAGCGCCTTGCCCATGGCCGTAGCGTGCGCGGGGAGCAGGGCGCCGACCTCGAGAGCCTGGTGGCTGTCGTCGGGACGGAAGACATGGTGCACCACGAGCACCTGGTTCTCGTGCAGCGTCCCGATCCGCACGCTCTCCTCGCTGCGGGCGGCCAGCGCGTCGGACCAGTTGAGGGCGCGGGTGCGCAGCTCGTTCCCGTCGAGGTAGCTCGAGCCCATGTGCAGGAGGGCGGCTCCCAGCTGGTACTTCCCGGACTCGGCGTCCTGCTCGACGAAGCCCACCCGCTGGAGCGTGCGCAAGATCCCGTGCACGGTGCCCTTCGGGAGTTCGAGCTCGCCCGACAGCTCACCGACGCCGAGACGATGCGCCTGCCCCGACAGCAGGCGGAGGATGGCGGCCGCGCGCTCGATGGACTGGATGTGACCGGGCATTGGCGGACATCAGTTTGTGAACTGCGTTTGACAATGTCAAACGCTCTCGGTTAGTGTCGCGCCGCCAGTCTTTGTTCACAGAGAAGAGGGGGAGCTCTTGAGCATCATCGGGGCTGAGACGATCGGGACTGCGCTCCTGATCCTGCTCGGCGACGGCGTGGTGGCAGCGGTGCTGCTGAACAAGTCGAAGGCGCAGAACTCCGGCTGGATCGTGATCGCGTTCGGCTGGGCCTTCGCGGTCATGGTCGGCGCCTATGCGGTCGGCCAGTTCAGCGGCGCTCACCTGAACCCCGCAGTCACCGTCGGGCTCTGGATCAGCGGAGCGGTCGAGGGCGGTGACGTGCCCGAGTACTTCATCGGCGAGTTCCTGGGGGCGATGATCGGTGCCTTCCTGGTGTTCCTCGCCTACTACCAGCACTTCGGCGAAACCGAGGACCCCGGCCTCAAGCTGGCGGTCTTCTCAACGGGTCCGGCCATCCGCAACGTCGGCTGGAACATGATCACCGAGATCATCGGCACCTTCGTGCTCGTGTTCGGCATCCTGGCGATCGCGGCCAACGCCGCGCCGGGCGAGAGCGGCTTGACGATCTTGCTCATCGCGTTCCTGGTGGGCGGAATCGGGTTATCGCTCGGTGGTCCTACCGGATACGCCATCAACCCGGCGCGCGACCTGGGCCCGCGCATCATGCACGCGGTCCTGCCGATCCCCGGCAAGGGCACGTCCGACTGGGGCTACTCGTGGATTCCGGTCGTGGGGCCGCTCATCGGCGGCGCGCTCGGCGGGGCGGCGTACTGGTGGTGGTGGCCCTAAGAAGCTGTCTGCGAAGCCTCCGTCGGCCCGAGAACGGCCATGCCCGTCGCAGGATCGCCACCCGCGATGCCCTGCTCGGTCCTGGCCGCTCTCGGCCCTGCCGGAGGTTTCGAGCCAGCTTTAGGCAGGCCAGGCAGGCCCAGATCCTCAGGGGGGAGATGACGTGAAGAAGCTGATCAACGCGCCCGATGCGGTGCTCCAGGACGCCCTTCGGGGCGTGGAGGCCGCACACGGCGACCGGCTGCGGGTGAACTACGACCCGGCGTACGTGGTCCGGGCCGACGCCCCGGTGGAGGGGAAGGTGGGCCTGGTGTCCGGCGGCGGCTCCGGCCACGAGCCGATGCACGGCGGCTTCGTGGGCCCGGGGATGCTGGACGCCGCCTGTCCGGGCGAGGTCTTCACCTCGCCCACACCGGACCAGATGCAGGCGGCCACCGAGGCGGTGGACGGCGGGGCCGGTGTCGTGCACATCGTCAAGAACTACACCGGCGACGTCATGAACTTCGAGATGGCGGCCGATCTCGCGAAGGGAGAAGGAACCGAGGTCGAGTCGGTGCTCACCAACGACGACGTGGCGGTGGAGGACTCCCTGTACACGGCGGGCCGGCGGGGCGTCGGCGTGACCGTCCTCATGGAGAAGATCTGCGGCGCGGCGGCGGAGGACCGCAAGTCGCTTGCGGAGGTGGCCGAGCTGGGCCGGCGGGTCAACGCCAACGGCCGCTCGATGGGGATGGCGCTCACGCCCTGCATCACCCCGGGCTCGGGCGAGCCCAGCTTCGAGCTGGGCGAGAACGAGGTCGAGATCGGCATCGGCATCCACGGCGAGCCGGGCCGCTTCCGGGAGGAGATAGGCCCCGCCTCGCAGGTCGCTGAGCGGCTGCTGACACCGATCGTCGAGGATCTGCCGTTCTCCTCCGGAGACCAGGTGCTGGCCTTCGTCAACGGCATGGGGGGCACGCCGCTGATCGAGCTGTACGTCATGTACGCGGAGGTGGCGAAGCTGCTCGACGGGCACGGCCTGACGATCGAGCGCAACCTCATCGGCAACTACATCACCTCGCTGGAGATGCAGGGCTGCTCCATCACGCTGCTCAAGCTCGACGACGAGATGCTCGGGTACTGGGATGCGCCGGTGGACACCCCCGCCTGGCGCTCGGCGTGATCTAGGGCGGTGCCGGTCACGCGAGACACCACCCTCGACTGGATGCGCCGCTTCGGCGCCGAGATGGAGGAGCACCGCCAGGAGCTCGTCCGGCTCGACACGGCGATCGGCGACGGTGACCACGGGACCAACATGGACCGGGGTATGCGAGCTGCGCTGGAAAAGCTCGACGCCCAGGAGCAGGCGGACGCGGGCGCCGTGCTCAAGACCGTGGCGATGGCGCTGGTGTCGAAGGTCGGCGGGGCCGCGGGGCCGCTCTACGGAACGCTGTTCCTCCAGATGGGAGGAGCGCTGGCGGGCCAGGAGGAGGTCGATCTGGCTGAGTACGCGACCGCCTGGCGAAAGGGGCTCGAAGGGGTCCAGGCGCGAGGCAAGGCGCAGCCGGGCGACAAGACCATGGTCGACGTGCTGACGCCGGCCGTGGAGGCCATGGAGCAAGCCGACGACCTCGACGGGGCGCTGCGCGCAGCTGTCGAGGCCGCGGAGGACGGCCTGCAGGCCACGATCCCGCTCGAGGCTCGCCGCGGACGGGCGAGCTACCTGGGAGAGCGCAGCATTGGCCACCAGGATCCAGGTGGCACGTCCACCTACTACCTCTACAGGAGCGCCGCCGAGGCGCTGACAGGCTGAAAGGCTGAAAGGAGCACCAATGGCGGAATACGCGGCAGCGCTCGATCAGGGGACCACCAGCTCGCGCTGCATGATCTTCGACCACGGCGGCCAGGTGGCCGCGATCGAGCAGGAGGAGCACGAGCAGATCTTCCCCAAGGCCGGCTGGGTCGAGCACGACCCCAACGAGATCTGGCAGAAGGCCCAGCAGGTGATGGACGGGGCGCTCGAGAAGGTGGGCGGGAACGCCGACGACGTCGCCGGGCTCGGGATCACCAACCAGCGCGAGACCACCGTGGTCTGGGATCGCAACACAGGCGAGCCGGTGTACAACGCGATCGTCTGGCAGGACACTCGCACGGACAAGATCTGCGACGAGCTGTCCGCCGACGGAGGCCAGGACCGCTTCCGCCAGAAGACGGGCCTGCCCATCGCCACCTACTTCTCGGGGCCGAAGATCCGCTGGATCCTCGAGAACGTGGACGGCGCCCGGGACCGGGCCGACGCCGGCGACCTCATGTTCGGCAACACCGACACCTGGTGCATCTGGAACCTCACCGGCGGGACCGACGGCGGCGTACACGCGACCGACCCGAGCAACGCCAGCCGGACGATGCTGATGGATCTGGAGACGCTCGACTGGGACGACGAGCTCCTGGACGCCATCGGCGTGCCGCGCTCGATGCTGCCGGAGATCCGGTCGTCGAGCGGCGAGTTCGGCGAGGTCAAGGGCGGAGGCTTCGCGGGCGTGCAGGTGGCCGGTGACCTGGGCGACCAGCAGGCGGCCACCTTCGGGCAGACCTGCTTCTCGGTGGGCGAGGCCAAGAACACCTACGGCACGGGCAACTTCCTGCTGCTGAACACCGGCAACGAAGCGGTGCAGTCGGAGAACGGCCTGATCACCACCGTGGGCTACAAGATCGGCGATTCGGATGCGGTCTACTGCCTCGAGGGCTCGATCGCGATCACCGGGTCGCTCGTGCAGTGGCTGCGCGACAACCTCAAGCTGATCAAGTCGTCGAGCGAGGTGGAGGACCTGGCCGCCAGCGTGGAGGACAACGGCGGCGCCTACTTCGTGCCGGCCTTCTCGGGTCTGTTCGCGCCCTACTGGCGGTCGGATGCGCGTGGCGCGCTGGTGGGCCTGACCCGCTACGTGAACGGCGGCCACATCGCACGGGCGGCCCTTGAGGCCACGGCGTTCCAGAGCAAGGAGGTCGCGGACGCCATGAACGCGGACTCCGGTGTGGATCTCGAGTCGCTGAAGGTCGATGGCGGCATGGTGGTCAACGAGACGCTCATGCAGTTCCAGGCCGACATCCTCGGCGTGCCGGTGATCCGGCCGAAGGTGGCGGAGACCACCTCGCTCGGCGCCGCCTACGCGGCTGGCCTGGCCACCGGCTTCTGGGCCGAGGTCGAGGACCTGCGCGAGAACTGGGTGGAGGACAAGCGCTGGGAGCCCAAGATGGACGAGTCCGAGCGCGAGGAGGCCTACCGCTTCTGGAAGAAGGCCGTGGAGCGGACGTTCGACTGGGCCGAGTAGAGGCTGCGCGAGGGCCTGGCGCATCCGCCGCCAGGCCCCCGCCGCCGGCGGAGTAGGCTGAGAGGGGAGTGGCTGCGCTGGAGACGGATGTCCTGGTGATCGGCGGCGGTGCGACGGGCGCCGGTGTGGCCTGGGACGCCGCTCTGCGCGGCCTGGACGTGGTGCTGGCCGACCGGCTCGACCTATGCGAGGGCACGAGCGGCCGCTTCCACGGCCTGCTGCACTCCGGCGGCCGCTACGTGGTCAAGGACCCCAAGGCGGCCGAGGAGTGCATAGTCGAGAACCGCGTGCTGCGCCGGATCGTGCCGGACTGCATCGAGGACACCGGCGGGCTGTTCGTGACCACGCCGTACGACGACCCCGAGTACGCCGACCGCTTCGCGGAGGGCTGCCGGGCCACCGACGTGGACTGCGAGGAGATCGAGCCGAGCCAGGCGCTCGAGGAGGAGCCCCGCCTCAACCCCGGCATCACGCGTGCCTTCCGGGTCCCCGACGGCGGCATCGACGCCTGGAAGACCGTCTGGGCGCTGGCCCGCGGCGCGCACCAGCATGGTGGGGCGAGGATCATGCCCTACCACGCCGCGGTGGCCGTAGAGCGCGACGGGGACGAGGTGACGGGCGCCAAGCTGCGCGACGTTCGCAGCGGCGACGAGGTGGACGTCAGGGCGCGTGTGACCGTGAACGCCGCGGGGGCATGGGCCGGCGGCATAGCCGACCTGGCCGGGATCGAGGGCGTCCACATCCACCCGGGCCGGGGAATCATGATCGCGATGAACCACCGGCTGGTGAACACGGTGGTGAACCGCTGCCAGATGCCGACCGACGGCGACATCCTGGTCCCGATCCGCACGGTTTGCGTGATCGGGACCACCGACGTGGAGACGCCCGATCCCGACGACCAGACCGTGGCCCAGAACGAGGTCGACGCGATGCTGGAGGACGGCGAAAAGCTCGTCCCCGGGTTCCGCCGGGCCCGGGCCATGCGGGTCTGGACGGGTGTCCGCCCCCTGTTCCAGGACGCCAAGGAGGACGTGGCCTCCACCCGCGACGTCACCCGCGCGCACACACTCCTCGACCACGCCGAGCGCGACGGTGTGGGCCGCTTCATCACGATCACCGGTGGCAAGTTCACGACCTTCCGTCTGATGGCGGAGGAGACAATGGACGCGGTCTGCAGCCAGCTCGGCGAGGAGCGCCCGTGCGCCACGGCCGGCACTCAGCTGCCGGGCTCGGAGGGAGGCGAGCACTACCACCTCTCCGAGCGCCTGGCCCGGCGCGAGGCGACGCTCCTGGACGACCAGCTGATCTGCGAATGCGAGCTGGTCTCGCGGGGCAAGCTCGAGGCGGCCATGCGGCGGCGGGGAACCGCCAACCTCAACGACATCCGGCGCGTCCTGCGCCTGGGTATGGGGCCCTGCCAGGGCGGCTTCTGCACCTACCGCGCCTCGGGCCTGCTTCACGGGCTCGACGGCATGTCGACCGAGGAGGCGGACAAGGCGCTGATCGCCTTCCTCGAAGAGCGCTGGAAGGGGACGTGGCCCATCCTCTACGGCGACCAGATGCGCCAGGCCCGGCTGGACGACTGGATCTTTCAAGGGGTGCTCGACGTGACGCACCTGGCGCGATGAGACGCTCGCTGCACTACGACGCGGTGGTGGTGGGCGCGGGCGTGGCCGGACTCGTGTCCGCCGCCCGGCTGGCCGAGGGCGGCGCACGCGTCTGTGTGCTGGCCCATGGTGTGGGCTCCACCCATCTCGCTCCCGGCACCGTCGACGTGCTGGGCTACGACCCGGAGCGGGTGGAGGAGCCGGCCGCTGCACTGCCGGCGTTCGTGGAGGCCCGGCCCGGCCATCCCTACGCCCTGATGGGCGTGGACGCCATCGCGCCCGCGCTGGAGTGGTTCGCCGAGCGGGTCGAGCGCGGGCCCCAGCCCGGCTACCGCTACACGGGCGGCCTGGAGCGCAACCTGCCTCTGCCCACCGCGGTGGGCGTCGCCCGGCCCTCGGCGCTGGTGCCCGAGACCATGGCGGGCGGCGACCTCGACGGCGAGGCGCCGCTGTGTCTGGTGGGCGTGCCGCGCCTGCGCGACTTCCACGCCTCGCTGTGTGCCGCCAACCTGCGCGAGCGCGGCACCGAGGCGCGTTCGGTCGAGCTCGACGTGGACGACGGCAGGGCGGAGATCAACGCACTGGGGCTGGCGCGTCGCTTCGACGACCCTGCCTTCCGCGCGGGCTTCGCCGCCCGGCTGGCACCGCTGCTGCAGCCGGGCGAGCGGGTGGGGATGCCGGCGATACTCGGCCTGCGTGACCCGCACGGCGCGTGGACCGACCTGGAGCAGCGCCTCGAGTGTTCGGTGTTCGAGATCCCGACGCTGCCGCCGTCGGTGCCCGGCATGCGGGTGTTCGAGGTCTTGAAAGCCGCACTGCGGGCGGCCGGCGGGCGGCTGGTGCTCGGTGCCCGGGTGGTGGGGGCCGAGCGCGACGGAGAACGGGTCACGGCGCTGCGGGCCCACACGGCGGGGCAGGACACCGACTACGGAGCCGAGCGGGTGGTGCTGGCCAGCGGCGGCTTCGCCTCCGGCGGCCTGGCGCTGAGCTCCGACTGGGAGACACGCGAGACCGTGCTCGGGCTGCCGGTGAGCGGCCTGCCGGAGCCGGGCGAGCCTCGCTTCGGGCGCGACTACTTCGGCGAGCAGCCCATGGCGCGCGTCGGGGTGGCCGTGTCCGCCGGCCAGGTGGCCGAGGGCACCGAGAACGTGCTGGTGGCGGGGGGCGCGCTGCCCGGCGCCGAGCCCTGGCGCGAGGGCTCCGGCGAGGGCATCGCGATCACCAGCGGTCACCGGGCCGCGGAGCTGGCGCTGGCCGAGGCGGGACAGGCGGCGGCGGCATGACCCCCGACCTGGTGGACGGGCTGCTCGAACAGGAGACCCTGCGCGGCTCGCTCGACCACTGCGTGAAGTGCACGATCTGCGAAACGGCCTGCCCGGTCTCCAACGTCACACCGCTGTTCCCCGGCCCCAAGTACGCCGGGCCGCAGGCCGAGCGCTACCGCGTCCACGACGAGCCCTCCACCGAGTGGTCGGTGGACTACTGCTCGGGCTGCGGAATCTGCACCCAGTCCTGCCCGCAGGGGGTGAAGATCGCCGAGATCAACGCCCAGGCTCGCCGCAAGGTCAAGGAGCAGCGGGGCATCAGCCTCCGCGACCGGCTGATCGGCCGGCCGACCGTGATCGGCCGCCTCGGGTCGCCGGCGGCTCCGCTGGCGAACGCGTCCCTGCGCTCGCGGCCGGTGCGGATCGCGCTCGAGCGCGTGGTCGGCCTGCACCGCGACGCGGCGATGCCGGGCTTCTCGCGCCGTACCTTCCGCTCCTGGGCCAAGCGCCACCACAGCCCGGCGTCCACTCGCCGGGCCGTCTTCTTCCACGGTTGCGGCACCGATTACTACGAGCCCGAGGTGGGCCGCATGACGGTCGACCTCCTCGAGCACAACGGCTTCCAGGTGGAGATCCCAAAGCAGGACTGCTGCGGGCTGCCGCTCCAGAGCAACGGCCTGTTCAAAGACGCCCGCGGCTACGTCCTGCGACTCGCGAAGGCGCTCGCGCCGCACGCCCGCGAGGGCGCTCTGATCGTCGGCAACGCCACCAGCTGCACGCTGATGCTCAAGAGGGAGGCGCGCGAGGTCCTCGGGCTCGAGGACGACCCGGACCTGAAGCTGGTGAGCGAGAGCACGTACGACATCTGCGAGCTGCTGCTCGAGCTGCACCACCGCGGCGAGCTGAAGACCGACTTCGGGCGGCTCGACGAGGTGGTGGCTTACCACGCTCCCTGCCAGCAGCAGGGCCACTTCATCGGCAAGCCGGCGCTGGAGCTGCTGGCGCTGGTGCCCGGTCTGGACGTGCGCGAGCTGGACGCGCGCTGCTGCGGCATCGCCGGCACGTACGGGATCAAGCGCGAGAAGTACGACATCGCGATGAAGGTCGGCGCCGACCTGTTCGGCCAGATCGGCTCATCGGGCGCGGAGCTTGTGGCCTGCGACAGCGAGACCTGCCGCTGGCAGATCGAGAAGGCCACCCAGAAGCCCTCGGCGCACCCGCTGGAGCTCCTGCACCGCGCGTACGGGTTGTAGCGGACCTCGCATGGTCGCGCTCGTCGTCGTCTCCCACAGCGCGTCGCTGGCGAACGGGGTGGTCGAGCTCGCCAGGGAGATGGGAGGGGAGGAGGTCAGGATCGAGGCGGCCGGCGGGATGGACGACGGCTCGGTGGGCACCGACGCCGCCCTGGTACAGGCGGCAATTGAGCGGGCGATGTCCGACGAGGGCGTGCTGGTGCTGATGGACCTGGGCAGCGCGCTGATGAGCGCGGAGATGGCCGTCGAGATGGTGGAGGACGGCTCGCGCGTATTGCTGAGCGAGGCGCCGCTGGTGGAGGGCGCCGTGGCCGCCGCCGCCTCCGCCAAGGGCGGTGCGTCGCTGGAGGAGGTGGCGGAGGAGGCGCGGGGCGCGCTGGCCATGAAGAGCTCACAGCTGGGAGCCGATCAGGAGGAGGCGGCGCCGGAGGAGCCGGCGCCGGAGATCGACGCAGAGGCCCGCTTTCGAATCGTCAACCAGATCGGCCTCCATGCCCGCCCGGCCGCGCTGGTGGTCGAGCTGGCCGCCCGCTTCGATGCGGATCTGCGACTGGCCAAGGCCGGCGGAAGCGGCGCCCCGGTCGCCGCCAAGAGCCTCACCGCCCTGATGACCCTCGGCGCCCGGCTGGGCGACGAGCTGGTGGCCACCGCCTCCGGCCCCCGGGCGCAGGAGGCGGTCGAAGCCGTCGAGCAGCTGGCTCGGGAGGGATTCGGGGAGGGAGTGGCGGTCGCGGCGGCGCCCGAGAACGGCGACCAGCCGGCGCCGGAGCCCCCGCCCGAGGTGTCTCCTCTTAAACCGGGTGACACCCTGAAGGGAATCGCCGCCTCCCCCGGTGTCGCCATCGCCCCGGCGCGGCACCTGAACGCAGCCTCGGCCGAGCCGCCCGAGCGCGAGCCGGAGGACGAGGAATCCGAGCGCCGGCGGCTGGACACGGCCCGCGACGCGGCCCGGGCGGCCATCGAGGACGACCGCCGCCGGGTGGCCGAGCGCGGCGCCACGGCCGAGGCGGAGATCTTCGCCGCCCATCTGGCTCTGCTCGACGACGAGGCCCTGCTCGAGCCGGCCGCCGCGGCCATCTCCGGCGGCGCCACGGCCGAGGGGGCCTGGCAGAAGGCGGCGGCCGAGGTGGCCGCCACCTACCGCGGTCTCGACGAGCCGCTGCTGCGTGAGCGCGCGACCGACGTGGAGGACGTGGGCCGGCGTGTGGTTCTCGCCATCGCAGGGGAGAGCCCGCAGGCGGGACCGGAAGAGGAGGGAGTCGTGCTCGCCGGCGAGCTGACTCCGGCGGAGGCCGCGTCGCTGGACCCGGAGGTGGTGCGGGGCGTGGCCACGGCCCGGGGAACGCCCACCGCACATGCCGCGATCCTGGCCCGTGCGCTGGGGCTCCCCGCCGTCGTGGGGCTCGGCGATGCGCTGCTGGCCGTGGCGGAGGGCGCGCCGCTGCTCCTGGACGGCGACGAGGGCTCGCTGCAGGTGTCCCCGCCGGAGGAGGTCGTCCGGGCGGCCACCGAACGGGCCAAACGGGCGAGCGAGCGGCGGGCCGCGGCGATGGAGCGGGCCCGCGAGCCGGCCGAGACCCGGGACGGCACCCGAATCGAGGTGGCCGCGAACGTGGAGGATCCGGCCGCGGCGGAGGCCGCCCTGGAGCTGGGTGCCGACGGCGTCGGGCTGCTGCGCACGGAGTTCCTGTTCCTCGACCAGCCGGAGCTGCCCTCCGAGGACGAGCAGGCGGAACGGATCGGGGCCATTGCTCGGGTGCTCGACGGGCGATCGCTCATCGTGCGCACGCTGGACGCCGGCGCCGACAAGCCGCTGCCCGCGCTGTCGCAGGAGCCGGAGGCAAACCCCTTCCTGGGGCGACGCGGTATTCGGCTCTCGCTCGCCCACCCCGACCTGCTGGCCACGCAGCTGCGGGCGGTCCTGCGGGTGGCACGCGATCATCCGCTGAAGCTGATGTTCCCGATGGTCGCCACCGCCGACGAGCTCCAAGAGGCCCTGGCCGTGCTCCAGCGGGCGCGTGCGGAAACCGGGATCGACGCCGAGCTGGAGACCGGCGTGATGATCGAGGTCCCTGCGGCGGCCATCCTGTCCGAGCGCCTTGCCCGGCACGTAGACTTCTTCTCGATCGGCACCAACGACCTCACCCAGTACGTCATGGCCGCCGAGCGGGGAAACGAGCACGTGGCGCCGTTGCTGAGCGGGCCGCAGCCCGCGCTTCTTCGGCTCGTGCGGGAGACCGTGGCCGGGGCGGACCGGCATGGCCGCTGGGTGGGCGTGTGCGGGGAGCTCGCGGGCGATCCCCCCGCCGCCGTGCTGCTCGCCGGGCTGGGGGTGCGGGAGCTGAGCATGGCTCCGCCGCTCATCCCGGAGGCCAAGGCCGCACTGCGCCAGGTCACGCTCGGCGATGCGCAAGCAGCGGCCGAGCAGGCGCTGGCCGCCGAGGATGCCGGCGAGGCGCGGCGGTTCGCTGCGGAGCTCCTGTGAGCGGTCCGGCCGAGGCCCGCGCGGTGGGGGCGGGCCAGGTGAAGCCGCGGCCTGACGCCGAGGCCCGCACGCGCCTGCTGATCATCGGCACATCCCTGCGCATCCTGCTCACCCCGGTGGTGATGGCCCTGGTGCTGACCGGCTCGGACACGGCCGCGGTGATCGTGTTCGCCGTGGCTGCGGCCACCGACTGGTTCGACGGCCGACTGGCCCGGCGCTGGGAGGTGACCACCCGGCTCGGCTCGTTCCTCGATACCACCGCCGACAAGCTGCTCGTGACCGGCGCCCTCGTGGCGCTGGTGGCGGTCGACCGGACCTCCCCCTGGCTGGCGATGATCATCGTCGGGCGCGAGCTGGTGCTCCTCGGCCTGCGCGCTGCGGTGGCCTCGGAGGGCCGGCACCTGGAGACCTCGCTGCTGGGCAAGTGGAAGGCCACAGTCCAGTTTGCCGCCATCGCCCTGGCGATGGTGCGCCCCGACGTCATCCTCGGCGGGGTTTACCTGGACGAGTGGGCCATGGTGGTCGCGGCGCTGGTCACCGCCTGGTCCGGGGCGGACTACCTGATTCGCTCCGCCGCCGTGCTGCGCTCGCCTCCGTGAGCCGCGTCTTCGTCACCGGAGGCAGCGGCGTGGTGGGGTCAGCGGTGGTCGACGCCCTCCGCAGTCGCGGCGACGACGTGGTGGCCCTCGCCCGCTCAGACGACGCCGCGACCAGGCTCGAGCAGCGCGGCGCGACGGTGGTCCGAGGCGACCTGCTCGACGCCGGCGCCCTGGCCCGGGGCATGGAGGGCTGCCGCACCGTCTTCCACGTGGCCGGCGTCAACCAGCTGTGCGTCGAGGATCCGGCTCCGATGCTCCGCGCCAACGTCGAGGGCCCCGCGGTCGCCGTGCGGGCGGCCGCGCAGGCGGGCGTCGAGCGCTTCGTGCACACCTCGTCGGCGGCCACTCTCGGCGAGCCGGAGGGCAGCGTGGGGCGCGAGGACACCGAGCACCGGGGCTGGTACCTCTCGCTGTACGAGCGGTCCAAGACCGAGGGAGAGAAGGTGGCGCTGCGCAGCGGGCGGCGGGAGGGCCTGGATGTCGTGTGCGTCAATCCCTCGTCGGTCCAGGGCCCCGGACGGTCGGGGGGAACCGCCCGCTTCCTCCTGGCCTATCTCGACGGGCGACTGAAGCTGTTCGTGAACACGCACGTGAGCCTCATCGACATCCGCGACTGCGCCGCCGGTCACCTCCTGGCCGCCGAGCACGGCGTGCCCGGCGAGCGCTACGTGCTGAACGGGGTGACCATGACGGTCAACGAGGCGCTGGCCCTGGCGGCGGAGGTGGCCGGAGTAAAGCGCCGCCCGCGGCTGGTGTCCCGGACCCCCGCCACGCTCGCCGCCTCGGCGGTGGAGGGCGCCTGTCGCCTGGCCCGCCGCCGCCCTCCGGTGTGCCGCGAGATGGTGCGCACGTTGCTCCACGGCCATCGCTACGACGGCTCACGCGCGGAGCGCGACCTGGGCCTGCGCTACACGGACCCGCGCGACACCATCCGCCGTACCGTGGCCTGGGCACGCGAGGCGGGCCTGCTGCGCAACACCTGAGCCGGCTGGTCACAATGCCGCGATGGCCTCCTACACGGTCAACGAGCGCGCGCTGGCGCGTGCACGCCGGCTGATCGACGGCCGCCAGTACGTCCTGCGCAGTGAATGGGGCGAGGTCCAGCCCCGAGCCGAGGCCGAGAACTCCTTTCTGGAATCGCACTCCTGGGAGGAGTACGGCGAGTGGCACCTCGGGCTCACCGATGGCCCAGCGGACGACACCAAGGCCCGCTACGCGTTCGTCTACGGCGATTTCCGCCGTATCCACCGCTCCGGTCTAATCGCCTGCCACTACCGGGCAGCCGAGTGGCGGCACAAGGAGATCGAGCTGGCCGCCCACGAGCTGCTGCAGCATCTGGACAGGACGAGCGGCTGACGGTCCGCCGCCCGGCGCGCTAACTTGCCGCCTCCGTGTCGCGCCGGCTGCTGATCACCGCTCTCCTCATCTGCCTCGTGGGCGCCGCCGTGCCGTCGCCCGTGGCCGCCGCCCCCCCGGACGGGAACTGGACCTTCATCCGCGATGACGGCTACCGCCACTGGGCGTGCAAGGTGCGGGAGAACGTCGTGGATCCCTGGCGAATCCGGACCGCGACCTGGTGGGATGGCGAGCGTGCGCGCCGCCTAGGGATCCCCGTCTACGCCGCCGTCGTCCGAGGGGGCAAAGAGAACATCGTGGACCGCAGCAGCAGCGACGGATGGAGAAACGGCTGGGTCCGCATGAGACTGCTGGGCGCGTACCCCGCCGATCGCCTATGGATGCAGCTCGCCGCTTACGGACCGCCGCCGGCCTGGCGCAAGGGCGTTCCGGTCCGGCGAATCACCCGCTGCGCCTGAGCAGCCGGTCCACGAGCTCGGCCAGAACGGCGACGCTGCGCCGGATCGCCGGCTCCGGCAGCGTGCCGAAGCCCAGCACGACCGAGGGCGGCGCCTGCGAGGGGTCGGCCCAGTGCCAGGCAGCGTCCTCCAGCTGCAGCTCGCTCTGGTAGGCCGCTCGGGCCAGCGCGCGCTCGTCGAGGCCGGGGGGCAGCAGCACGTGCAGGTGGAGGCCGGCGGCCGGGCCTCGCCAGCGGGCCTCCGGCAACAGCTCGGCCAGCGCGGTGACGAGCGCATCGCGGCGGTCGCGGTAGATAGGCCGCACCCGGCGGAGGTGCCGGGACAGGTCGCCGCTGCCCATGAAGCGCGCAAAGGCGTGCTGCTCCAGCAGCGGCGAGCCCATGTCGTCGAAGCGTTTCTCGCGCTCCACGGGGCGCACCAGCTGGGGCGGCAGCGCCATCCAGCCGAGCCGTAGAGCCGGGGTCACGGTCTTGCTCGCTCCGCCGACGTAGACCACGAGCTCGGGGGCCAGTCCCTGCAGCGCGCCGATGGCCGCCCGGTCGTAGCGAAACTCGGCGTCGTAGTCGTCCTCGACCACGATCGCGCCACGATCGCGCGCCCAGCGGATCAGCTCGTGGCGGCGCTCGGTGGAGAGGGTCGCGCCGGTGGGGTAGGAGTGCGCCGGGGCGACCACCACGCCGGCCAGGTCGTCGCGCCCGGCGAGCGCGGCCACGTCGAGACCGTGCTCGTCGACCGGGACGGGCACCGGCTCGAGGCCGGTCAGTGCGATGGCCTTGCGATGAACACCGAAGCAGGGATCCTCCACCGCCACACGCCGCGCCCCGGAGCGCCGGAGGGCACGGCACACGAGCGTGATTCCCTGGGTGAAGCCGGTGCAGACCAGTAGGTGTCCGGGCGTGGTGGACACCCCCCGCACGCGGCCGAGGTAGGAGGCGAGCTCGGTGCGGAGGTCCTTGGCTCCCTGTATAGGGGGGTAGCTGAGCTGAGCGTCGGGCAAGGCGCCCAGAGCAGCGCGGTAGTGGCGCACCCACTGGGCGCGCGGGAAGAGCGCCGGGTCGGGCAGCCCTCCCACCAGCTGAAGCGGCGGGCCTCCCGGAGCCGCCGTGCGACGCAACCCGTCAGGGGCAGGAGCGGCCGGCTCCGCGCCTCCCGGGTGGCGCACCCGGGTGCCCGAGCCCTGAGCGGCCTCGAGGTAGCCGTCGGCGGCCATGTTGCCGTAGGCCTCGACCACGAGGCTGCGAGAGACTCCGAGCTCGCCGGCCAGCACGCGGGTGGCGGGAAGGGTCGTTCCGGCGCGAAGGCGTCCCTGCTGGATCGCCTGGCGGAGCCCGTGCTCGAGCCGTTCGCGCAGGCCACGGCCGTCCTCGGGCCGAAGGTCCAGGAGCAGGTCGCTCGGAAAGCCGCCAGGCGCATAATTGGTTTGCTTTGCCATGGCCGGATTGGACGTTGACACATACCGGCCGCGGGCGCAGTCTGGTGCTATGAGGCAGCTCATGGCGAACTGGTTCGTCCCGTTCGAGGGCTTCGCCGCGGCTCGCGCTCTGGAGACGCGCTGGGTGACCGACCACTACGGGCCACAGACCGGACGGTTCGTCCGCGAGACCTGCGACACCATCGAGGTGATGCTGCTCGGCGGGGCCACCTACGAGGTTCTGGCCCCGTACTGGTCGACCGCATCGCCCGAGAACGAGCCCTTGGCCGAGCGGATGAACAGCATCCCCAAGCTCGTCTTCTCGAACACGCTCGCCGAGCCGCTGTCCTGGGGCAACGCCACGCTCGCCGAGGGCGGCCTGATCGATCAGGTCATCCGCCTCAAGCAGCAGCCGGGCGGCGAGCTAGGGGTGGTCGGAAGCGTGAGGCTCACGCGCTCGCTGGCGGGGGCGGGGCTGCTCGACGGCTACCGGCTGCTGGTGGACGCGGTCGCGCACGGCGCCGACGGCCACAGCCCGGTCTTCGAGGAGTTCGATCGCGCTGAGCTGAGCTTGGTGAGCAGCCGGATTCTCGACTCGCGGGTGGTCGCGCTCGAGTACCGGCCGGCCGCATGGGAACACGCCGGGGAGGCGGACGCGGTCCTCGCCGGGGCCTGACCGATGATCGTCCTCAGCTCATTGCGCCGGCGCCGCGAGCCGCCGCCGGCGAGCCCGCTGCGCTTGGTCCGCGAGCCGGCGCAGGGCAAAGCGCCTCGGGCGCCGGCGCCGGCGGCGGTACTCGTTCAGCGTGAGGCCCGCGGGGACGTCCGGGGCGACGACGTAGACGGTGCCGGAGGGCGTGTTCGAGGTCATAGCTCGATGGTCGCCCAGACCACCCCTCCCGAAAATCGGGGGGATCCCCCATCCGACCCCTACTCCGGGGGCTACAGGCGCACGTCCGCCACCATCGCGGCGAACAGCAGGGCGAGGTAGGCGAGCGAGAACAGGTAGAGCCGCAGCGCGCTGCGGCGGTCGGCACGCCGCATGAGCCGTACCGCGCCGTAGATGAACGCGGCGCCCAGCAGCACCGAGCAGACCAGGTACACCAAGCCGAACGCCCCGGCGCAGAAGGGAAGCTGAGAGACCGCGTAGAGCAGCACCGTGTACAGCAGGATCTGGCGGCGGGTCTCGGCCTCGCCGCGCACCACGGGCAGCATCGGCACCCCGGCCCGCGCGTAATCGTCCTTCATCAGCAGCGACAGCGACCAGAAGTGGGGCGGCGTCCAGAAGAAGACGATCGCGAACAGGTAGAGCGGGGTCCCCGCGAGCCCGCCGGTCACGGCGGCCCAGGCCACCAGCGGCGGCACCGCTCCGGCCGCCCCGCCGATAACGATGTTCTGAGGGGTCGAGCGCTTCAGCCAGACCGTGTAGACGAACACGTAGCCGAGGAGCCCGGAGAGGGCCAGGGCGGCGGCCAGAAGGTTCACGCCGAACGCCAGGAGCGCGAAGGAGGCGCAGCCCAGCAGCACGCCGAACGCGATCGCGGCCTGCGGCGACACGCGCCCAGAGGCCACCGGGCGGTCCGCCGTGCGCTTCATCATCCGGTCCAGGTCGCGGTCCAGCGCGTGGTTGATCGCGCCGGCGCCGCCGGCCGACAGGGCGCCCCCCAGGCAGGTGAGCGCCACCAGGCCGAGCGACGGGTCGCCGGCCACGAGCATCGTCGTGATCGTCGTGAAGAGCAGCAGCGACTGCACCTTGGGCTTGGTCATCTCCATGTAGTCGGAGACGACCCGGCGCACGCCGGTCGCGGCCGTGGCTGCGCGGGCCTCGATCACGCGGTCACCGCCTTGGCGGGCTGCCGGGAACGTTCGCGCGCGGGCGCGGGCACGCCGTAGAGCTGGAGGGTGAGCCCCAGCGTCGTAGCCCACAGCAGCGTGCCCATGGCAAGGTGAGCCAGGATGAGCAGCTCGTACTCGTCGAGCCAGACGTTGAGCGCCCCCACCAGCACCTGTGCCGCCAGCAGCGCGGCCAGGGCCTGGGCGAAGCCGACGAGCACGCGTCGCCGCAGCGCCACCACCACGAGCGCGATCACCAGCGCGGAGGCCAGGTACATGAAGGCCCGGTGGGTCAGGTGGACGTCCACCAGCTCGGCCCGGCCGAACGGCATGAACTCGCCGTTGCAGGTGGGGAACTGCTTGCCGCAGGCGTGGTGGGCGCCATCGCCCAGCTGGTAGTCGGCGCGGCCGTAGTTCTGCGTGCCTGCCATGTAACCGCCGGCCACGATGGTGCAGAACACCGCCGCGCCGGCCGCGACCGCGAGTGGGCGAAAGCCGCGGCCGCCGTCCACCGGCCCGGCCTCGATCACCTCGGGCCGGGTGGCGCGCCAGACGTAGAGAAGCAGCCCGAGGAGCAGCATCGCCAGGCCGAGGTGGGCGGCCACATAGGCCTCCTCCAGGTTCTGCTCTACGGTGGCGCCGCCGAGGGCGCCCTGGGCCGCGACCAGCACCAGCAGGGCGGCCGTCGCAGGGACCAGGGGGCGGTAGCGCCGCCAGGCGAGCACGAACAGCGCGAGGATCATGAAGCCCACGACGATGGCGAGCGCCCGGTGGGCGTACTCGACGATCGTGTTGAGGTCCAGGCCGGGCACCACGTCACCGTTGCAGAAGGGCCACCCGTGAAAGCCCGACCCGGCGGGCCCGCAGCCCAGGCCGGAGTCCGACACCCGGACGACTCCGCCCAGGATGATGAGCGCAAAGGTGGCCCCGATGGTGGCGAGCGCGAGTTTTCGCAGGCCCGTCACTTACATGCTGCGCGGCGCGCTGGGCTGCGCCACCGTCTCGGTGGGGGCGTTCGCGGCCAGCACCTCGCGGCGGATGTCCTTCATCGGCTCCACGCTGCGCACGCGCGGGACCACGTCGAAGTTGTTGGGCGGCGGCGGCGAGCTGGTGAACCACTCGAGCGTGTTGCCCTGCCACGGATCGTGTCCCGCCTTCTTGCCCTTCTTCACGCTGACCACCACGTTGATCGCCGTGAGCAGTACCCCGAAGCCCAGCACGAAGGCACCGATCGTCGACACCAGGTTGTACCCCCCGACACCCAGCTCCTCGGAGTAGTCGTAGACCCGCCGGGGCATGCCTGACAGCCCGGCCGAGTGCTGGATCAGGAAGGTGAGGTTGAAGCCGATGAACATCAGCCAGAAGGAGATCTTCCCGAGCGTCTCCGACATCAGCCGGCCGGTCATCTTGGGGAACCAGTAGTAGAGGCCGGCGAAGTACCCGAACACGCCGCCGCCGAAGATCGTGTAGTGGAAGTGGGCCACCACGAAGTAGGTGTCGTGGAGCTGCCAGTCGACCGGGAAGATGGCCAGCTGGATGCCCGAGATGCCGCCGATCACGAACAGCGCGGGCAGCGCGGCGGCGAAGTAGAGCGGCGTCTTGTAGACGATCGAGCCGCGCCAAAGGGTGGCGATCCAGTTGAAGATCTTGATGCCGGTGGGCACGGCGATCGTGAACGAGGCCAGCATGAAGAAGGCGAGCACCACCGTGGCGGTGGGGGTGGTGAACATGTGGTGCGCCCACACCAGCATGCCGAGGAAGGCGATCGCCACGGTGGCGGCCGCGATCGCCTTGTAGCCGAAGATCGGCTTACGGGCGAACACCGGCAGGATCTCCGAGATCATCCCGAAGGCCGGCAGAACCATGATGTAGACCTCGGGGTGGCCGAAGAACCAGAACAGGTGCTGCCAGAGCAGCGGGTCGCCGCCCCCGGTCGGGTCGAAGAACGCAGTGCCGAAGTTGCGGTCGGTGAGCAGCATCGTGACCGCGGCCGCGACGGCGGGCAGGGCAGCCACCAGCAGGTAGCTGAAGACGAGGATCGACCACACGAACAGCGGCATGCGGCCCCAGCTCATGCCCGGCGCGCGCATGTTGTGGATCGTGGCGACGAAGTTGATGGCGCCGATGAGCGAGGAGATGCCCGTCAGGTGGATCAGGAGGATCCAGGCGTCGACGCCTGCGCTCGGCGAGTAGAGGTCGTCCGACAGCGGCGCGTACATCGTCCAGCCGGCCTCGGGCGGCTCGAAGAAGAGGCTGCAGTAGAAGACCACGCCGCCGAAGAAGGTCAGCCAGTAGGAGAGCGCGTTCAGCTTGGGGAAGGCCATGTCCCGCGCGCCGATCATCAGGGGCACCAGGTAGTTCCCGAAACCCGCGATGAGCGGGATGATGAACAGGAAGACCATCGTCGTCCCGTGCATCGTCACCAGGCCGTTGTAGGTCTCCGGTGTGACCAGCGTCCCGTCCGGCTGGGCCAGCTGCAGGCGCATGATCAGCGCCTCGATCCCGCCCAGGAACAGGAAGATGATCGCGCTCGCGATGTAGAGGATTCCGATCTTCTTGTGGTCCGTGGTGGTCAGCCAGGCCAGCCAGCCCCGCGGCGGGGTGCTGAGCCCGTGCTGAATGACCTCCGGCCGGGCTGTGCGGGGGGTCGCGGAGGTCTTGGCCTCCATCACTCGATCGCTTCCTCGCGCTCACGGAGGCGTCGCTGCTCCGACAGCTCCTCGCCCGCCAGCTGGATCTGCTCCCGCTGGTTCTCGGCCCAGGCCTGGAACTGTGCGGGGGTCACCGCCCGCACCTCGGCGCGCATGTCCGCGTGGCCGCTGCCGCAGAGCTCGGCGCACTGGCCACGGTAGGTGCCCTCCCGGCCTGCGGGGATCTTGAACCAGGTCTCGTTGACGTGCCCGGGGACCGCGTCGGCCTTGCCGCCCAGCTCGGGGATCCACCAGGAGTGGATCACGTCCGAGGCGGTGATCTCGAGCACCACCGTGGTGTCGGTCGGCACCACCATCTCGTAGTAGTCGAAGAGCTGGTCGCCGCCGGCGTAGTCGTAGCGCCAGAGGTACTGCTGCCCGTTCACCCGGATCCGGAGGACCGGCCCGCCGCTCTTGGGGGGATCGGGCTGATCGATCGAGGCGAACTCGGCCTGAGATGCGGTGAGGCCGTTCGGACCGGACGCGGGCGGGTTCTCGATGTCGCTCAGGTATAGGAAAGCCACCACCGTGAGGACCACCAGGATCGACGCCGCGCCCACGGTCCAGCCCAGCTCGAGCGGCGTGTTGCCGCGGATCTGGGCGGCCTCGGGGCCACCGCGCCGGGCCCGGTACTTGACCAGCGACCAGATCAGCGTGCCCTCGACGATCAGGAAGATCACGATCGCCACGTAGAGCGTGATCTTGTAGAGGGTGTCGATGTCGTCGGCGTTCGGCGAACCGCCCGACTCGGGCGTGAACACGTCGGCGAGGGCTCCGGGGGCGGCGATCAGGAACGACGCCAGCACCGCCGCAAGGGCGGTGAGCAGCAGAAGGCGTGTCCGGCGCCCGGGCAAGGCGGGCGGATCATATCTCCGGTCTCAGCCGAGGCTCCACTTCGTGCCGCTTGCCCCGAAGTCGGGCGCGTTCGCCCCAGCGGGGGACGCATTGACTTCTGCCGGGTGCCCCGGCGAGACTCGCCCTCATGGCACGGAAGCCCGACCTCAAATCGCACCGCAACTACGGACCCCTGCGGGAGTACAAAGCGACGATGGTCCCGCCCTCCCGGCTCGCCGGTTGGGGCGCGCACTCGGCCGGCATAGGGCGCAAGGAGGTGAACGGCAAGCGGACCGGCACCCTGGCGCTGCTGATCTACGTCGCGCGAAAGCGGCCCAAATCGGAGCTCTCCTCGGCTCTGGTTCCGGAGACCGTCGGCTTCTTCTCGCGCAAGCAGAAACGCGAGCTGCGCCTGCCCACCGATGTGATCGAGATGCCCCAGCCCGAGTTCGAGGTCGACCCCGAGAGCCGCATTCGCCCGGTCCCCGGCGGGGTCAGCTTCGGCACGGCGGCGGCCGGCGGCACCCTCGGCGGCTGGGTCTGGGACACCACCGACGATTCGATCGTCTCCCTCTCCAACCACCACGTGCTCTTCCACACGCCGGGGGTCGACATTGCCCAGCAGAGCCCCGGCGACGGCGGCTCGCTCCCGGCGGACAAGATCGGCGACGTGAAGCGCGCCATCCAGCGCAGCTCTGAGAGCGTGAACACCGTGGACTGCGCCATCGGCGACGCCGACAGCTCGAACATCCCCGACCTCCAGGTGCTCGAGATCGGCCCCGCCGTCTTCGCAGTGGACACGCCGGTGCTCGACCTCGAGGTCGAGAAGTTCGGCCAGACCACTCAGCACACCTTCGGTGAGATCACCGACGTGGACTACGAGACCACCACCACGAGCGGCTTCTCCTTCGACGACTGCATCCGCATCGCCCCGATGGACCCCAGCGACGATTGGTCCGACGCCGGCGACTCCGGCTCGATCGTCTTCGCCCAAGAGCCGGTGTCCGGGGACAACAAGCCCGCGGTGGGTCTGCACTTCGCCGGTGGCGGGAGCTCCGGGGTGGCCTGCAAGATGCCGAACGTGTTCGCCGCGCTGGACCTCACCACGGTGTGCGCCGGCCTCTTCACCGCCTTTCTCGACGCCCTCTTCGAGACCGAGGAGGAGGGCGAGCTCTCGGCCGGCTCACCCCTGCGGCCCGGGCTGCCGCTGCCGCCGACCCCGCGCGAGCGGCGCCGTGCCGACGCCGGCCGGCTGCGCCGGGGCATCTCGCGCGAAGTGCAGGCTCGGCTGGTCACGACCAAGCGGGGCCGGCTGGTCGACGGGTTCGTGGACGTCCACCGGGCGGAGCTGGCGACCCTGCTGCTGCGCGACGGCGACCTGCGACGGGCCACCGTCGGGGCGCTGGGGCCCCTGGTGGCCGGAGCCGTGACCACCACGGAGGTGCTCGACCGGGTGCTCACCGCCGAGGACGTGGAGCGCCTGGAGGCGCTGGCCAAGGAGCTGTCCCGCCGGGGCAGCGAGGAGGTCCAGGCCGGCCTCAAGCCGCTGCTCAGGCTGAGCTCGCGGGCGAAGGGCAAGACTCCGGCGCAGATCCTGAGGATCACGCTGTAGCGGCGGGCGAGGACACCCCCGAGCAGGCCTGGCTGCGCGAGCTGAAGGAGCGCCGCGGCGCGGAGCTGCGCCGCCGCCACGGCGCCCACGCTCTGGGCATCGCGCGGAAAGGGGCCGGCGGCCCGCTGGCGCTGGTCTTCTACGTGGAGAAAAAGGGCTCGGAAGCGGCCGCCCCGGTGCCGGCGGAGATCGAGTTCACGCCCGCCGGGCAGAGCAGGCCCGTCCGGTTACCTACCGACGTGGTGGAGCAGCCGCGGGCGGCGGAGGAGTGAACCCGCCCTCCACGTCGAGCTCCCGCACCTTCAGCCGGCCCACCTCGAGCTCCTCGATGCGCAGCTGCCGGATCACGGCCCGGCGCACCACCAGCCGCCCGATCGCCACGGCGCCGAGAGCCACCGCGCCCACGGCAAGCGTGCCCACGGCGACGGCAGCCTGGGCCTGCGCACCCGTGGCCTCAGCTCTGCGTGCCACGGCCCTCAACTCCCCTGAAAGGCCGCTTCGCGCTTCTCCACGAAGGCCGCCACGCCCTCCTGGAAGTCACTCGTGCGCGCCAGCGCATGCTGCAGCTCGGCCTCGAGGTCGAGCTGCCCGTCCAGGTCCGGGTACAGCATGCGGTTGAGCGCCTGCTTCGATGAGGCGTAGGACCGGGTCGGCCCCTTGGCGAGGCGCTCGACCAGCGCCGCCGCCTCGGGCTCGAGCTCCTCATCGGAGACCACCCGGTTCACGAGCCCCCATTCCAGCGCCTGCTCGGCCGGCACGCGCTCGCCGAGCAGCGCCATCTGGAAGGCCCGGGCCTTGCCGGCGGCCGTGGGCACGAACAGGGTGGAGCCGCCGTCGGGCATCAGGCCGATGTTCACGAAGGCCAGTCCGAAGAAGGCCGAGCTCCCCGCCAGGACCAGGTCACACGCGAAGGCGAGCGACGCGCCGATTCCGACCGCCGGCCCGTTGACGGCGGCTACCACCGGCTTCTCCAGCCGCCGCACGCCGGCGATGATCGGGTGGTAGAGCTCGTGCAGCTCCGCGCGGATGTCGGGGAGCCCGTCGTCGGCCGGGCGGAAGCCCTCCTTGAGGTCGGCGCCGGAGGAGAAGCCCCGCCCGGCGCCGGTGATCAAGACCGCCCGGACCGCCGGGTCCGCGGCGTCGCTGGTGATCACCTGCCTGAGCTCGCCCCCCAGCTCCGCGGTCCAGGCGTTGAGCGAGTCGGGCCGGTTCAGGGTCACGCGCCCGACCCCCTCCGACAGCTCCCACTTGACGGTCTGGTAGCTCATGGCCGCGAGCGTATTGCACCCGGGGGGAATCTCGGCGCTGTCCTGACTTTGGGCCTCTATGGGGCCGAAACTGAAGACGGCGGAGCAGAAAGCGCTACCGCGGCCGCCAGCTCCCGCACGCCGGCGTCGATCGCGGGCTCGGCGATGCGGCCGTAGCCCAGAAGGAGCGCCGGCGGCGCCTCGAGCAGCCGGTGCTCGGCCAGACCCTGGAGGCCTATGCCGCGGGCGCGCGCGTGCCGCAGCACGGCGAGCTCGTCCGTGCCCGGCGGAAGGTGGGCCACCAGATGGAGTCCGGCGGCGACGCCGGAGGGGCGCACGCCCGGCAGGTGTCGCGCAAGCGAGGCGATCAGGGCGTCGCGGCGGGCCCGGTAGGTGAGGCGCGTGCTTCTCAGGTGGCGGTCGAGCCCGCCGCGCTCGAGAAAATCGGCCAGGGCGAGCTGCTCGATCACCGGTGTGCCCAGGTCGTCCTGGGCCTTGGCCTGCGCGAGCGCGGCCACCATGTGCTCCGGGGCCACGAGCCAGCCCAGCCGCAACCCGGGCGCCAGGGTCTTGCTGACCGATCCGGCGTAGAGCACGCGCTCCGGCGCCAGTCCCTGCACGGCGCCCACCGGAGCGCGGTCGTAGCGGTACTCGGCGTCGTAGTCGTCCTCCATCACCAGCCCGCCGGTGGCGGCGGCCCAGTCGAGCAGCGCCGCACGGCGCTCCGGGGCGAGCACCACGCCCGTCGGGAACTGATGCGCGGGGGTGGTGAACACCAGGTCCACCTGCCCGGCGGCGAGGGCATCGACCATCAGACCGGCCTCGTCCACAGGGATCGGGACCGGCTCCAGGCCCGTGGCCGCCAGCTGAGCCCGGCCGGAGCCGCTGCCCGGGTCCTCGACCCCCACCCGCGGGCGTCCGGCGGCCAGCTGGACGCGCCCGAGCAGCGCCATGCCCTGGGCCATCCCCGACGTGACGAGCACACTGCCCGGCTGGCAGGCCACGCCCCGCACGCGGCCCAGGTATCCCGCCAGCGCGCGCCGAAGCTCGGGCGCCCCTCGGGGATCGCCGTAGTCGAAGCGGGCGTTCGGCGCTTCGCGTAGCGAGCGCCGCAGCGACGCGGCCCAGGCGTCGCGCGGAAAGAGCGCAACGTCGGGGCCGCCGGGCCGGAAGTCGAAGCGGGGCGGACGCGCCTCCGGTGGCAGGCGCTCCGAGCCGCCCGGGCCACGAGCGGTCGCGGAGACTCGCGTGGGGGCGCCCTGCCTGGCCACCAGGTAGCCCTCCGCCGCCAGCTGGGCGTAGGCGTCGACCACCACGCCGCGGGACACCCCGAGATCGCGCGCCAAGGCGCGGCTCGAGGGCAGCAGCGCGCCGGGCGCCAGGCGGCCGGAGCGCACGGCGCCGCGCAGCTGGTCCTCGAGTTGCGCGCGCAGCGGCAGGCCGCCGTCCCGCTGGAGGCTCACCATCAGGTTGAGATCTGAACTGGTCCGCATCTCAAGGACCCAACTGGACCTTCACAGTGAACCACTTCGCGCTTAGCCTCGATCTGTGCCCGAACCGGCCACCGTTCTTCTGTTCGCCGCCGCCACGGTTCTTCTGGTCGTCGTGCCGGGGCCGAACCTGGTCTACATCGTCACCCGCGGTGCGAGCCAGGGCCGGCGAGTCGGTCTGGCCTCGGCGATGGGAGTCGAGACGGGAACCCTGATCCACATCGCGGCCGCGGCGCTGGGGCTCTCGGCCCTGCTGGCCTCCTCGGCGGCCGCGTTCGAGGTCGTCAGATACGGAGGTGCGGCCTACCTGCTCTATCTCGGTGTGCGGACGCTGCGGGCCAAGGATGCGGGCGAGCCCGCCGCCGTCGCCTCGCAGCCCGCGCTCGGCCGGGTGTACGCGGAGGGCGTGCTGGTGAACGTGCTGAACCCGAAGGTGGCGCTGTTCTTCCTGGCCTTCCTCCCGCAGTTCGTGGACCCGAGCGCGGGCGGCGCCGCCGGCCAGGTGCTGGTGCTCGGCGCCGTGTTCTTCCCCATCGCGCTGGTGCTGGACCTCCTGTACGCGCAGGCCGCCTCGCTGCTGGGTGCGCGCCTGGGGGCCCGTCCCACGCTGGTGCGCCGTACGAGCGGAGGCATCTACATCGCGCTCGCCGTGGCCGCTCTCGCCGGCAGCCGGCGGTGAGCGCCACCGTCCGCGGCTCGCTTGCCGCCGCTACGGCGCTGGCCCTGGTGGGGTCGCTGGTGGCCGCCGCGGATCTGGTGGAGAGCTATCCCTTCGCCACAGGCCAGGCCATGCGTTACGCGCTGGCCGCGGCGCTGCTCCTCGTCCTGGCCCGGGGGCGGCTGCCCCGCCTGCGTCCGCGCGAGGCGGTGGGGCTCGCCGCGCTGGCGGCGACCGGGCTCGTGCTGTTCAACATGTTCGTGATCGAGGGGGTGCGGGAGACCGACCCGGCCACGGTCGGAGTGATCGTGGGCTGCGTGCCGGTCGTGCTGGCGGTGGCCGGACCGCTCCTCGCCGGCCGAGCGGTCAGCGCGCGGGTGGTGGGCGCCGCCGTGGTGGTGGCGATGGGCGCCGCCGGTGTCCAGTGGGCGGACGGCGGCATCACGCTCTTGGGCCTCGCCCTGGCCCTGGGCGCCCTGGCGTGCGAGGCGGCCTTCTCGTTGCTGGCGGCGCCGCATCTCGAGCGCCTGGGCCCCCTGGCGGTGTCGGCCTATGCGTGCCTGTTCGCGGTTCCGATGCTTGCGCTGTGGAGCCTGATCGCCGAGGGACCGTCGGTGCCCACGCCGACGGCGCAGGAGGCCGCCGCCCTGGCCTACCTGGCGCTCTGCGTGACCGCGGGCGGTTTCGTCTGCTGGTATTCCGCAGTGGGGCTGCTGGGCGTCGAGCGGGCCGGGCTCTTCTCCGGCGTGCTCCCGGTGAGCGCACTCGCCTGCTCGGCGGCCCTGGGGGTGGCCGAGGTCACCCCTCAGCGGCTCATCGCGGTCGCAGTGGTTGCCGCCGGCATAACGCTCGGCGTTCGCGCGGGAGCGCCGAGGGCGGCTCCGGCACCCGCAGGCGCCTGACCTATCCTGGGGCCCAATGCTGCTCGACTCTCTCGAGTGGCTCGGCCACGCCGGATTCCGAGTCCGGGTGGGGAGGGCCGTGGTCTACATCGATCCCTACCGGGTGCCGGAGGGGTCCCCGAAGGCTGATCTCATCCTCGTGACCCACGGCCACTACGACCACTTCTCGCCGCAGGACCTGGAGCGGCTCTCGGGCCGGCACACCTGGCTGGTCGGTCCGGCTGCGGTGGCGGAGAGGGTGAGCGGTCGCGTCCATTCGATCGCGCCGGGAGAGGTGCTGGAGGACGAGCTCGTGCGCGGGGTGCACGTGAGCGCCGTGGCGGCCTACAACACATCCAAGCGTGACGCGGAGGGGCGGCCGTTTCACCCACGCTCCGCCGGCTGGGTCGGCTACGACCTCAACGTTCGCGGTGAGCGCCTCTACCACTCCGGCGACACCGACGTGATTCCCGAGATGGACAGCGTGACGGGGGTCGACCTCGCCCTGCTTCCGGTGAGCGGCGTCTACGTCATGACCGCCCAGGAGGCCGCCGAGGCCGCTCGCCGCATCCAGCCCCGGGTCGCGGTGCCGATGCACTGGGGACAGAACGTGGGGACCGAGAGCGACGCGCGGACCTTCGCCGAGCGCGCCCCGGTGGAGGTGCGGATCATGGATGCGCCCACGCGGTGAGCCGGGGGGCGCACTATGCTGCGCCCCGCCTTGGGAACCACGCGCGCTCTCCGCATCGTGGCGTGGGGCGCGGTGGCAGTCGGCGTCGCGACGCCGCTGGTCCGGCACCGGCTGAGACTCCGGGTGCCGGTCGTGTCGGCTCTCACCTGGCCGTCCCCCGCCGCGCTTGCGCTCGCCGCTCCCCGCACGCCGCTGCGCGATGCGGGGATCTTCGCGCTGCAGATGTGGGCCTACTTCGCGCACTTCGACATGGCCGATGACGATCCCGACGTGCTGCGGCGGCGGCTGAAGGTCGAGTATCCGATCCGCTTCGATCGCGCCCTCGGAGGGGGAACCTGCCCTACGACCCGCCTGCAGCGGTCCCTGGGGGTCGAGGGCCGCGTGCGCCCCCTCGACTTCGGGCTCTCGGCCGTCCACTGGGTCTGGTTCCTGGTGCCGCACGCCACCCTCGCCTATCTCCTGCGCTACCACCGGGAGCACTACCCGCGCTCCGCGGTCCTGGTCTCAGCCTGCTTCGACCTGGGCTGCGTCGTCTACTGGACGGTGCCCACGGCCCCGCCCTGGTGGGCCGCGGAGAACGGCCACATGCCCCCGGTGAGGCGCATCATGGAGGAAGCGGGCGAACGCTTCTGGGGACGCCTCTGGGGCCCGCTTTACCATTCCCTCCAAGGCAACCCCTTCGCCGCCATGCCCTCACTCCACTTCGGCACGTCCGTGATGTGCGCCCGTGTGCTCTCGTACGCCGGGCGCGGCCCCAGCGCTCTGGCCTGGGCCTACTCCCTCGTACTGGGCTTCGGCCTGGTCTACCTGGGCGAGCACTACGTGATGGACCTGCTCGCGGGGCTGGCGCTGGCGGAGGGGATCTGGCGCCTGGCCCCGCGGGCCGAGCCGGCCGTCCGGCTGCTCGGCGGAGCGATCCGCCGGCTCGAGCCGCGCGCCGGGTGATGCAGACACACGAGCGCCGCCTGAGGGACGAGGAGAAGCTCGAGCTAGAGCTCGAGCTCCAGGACGACGACGAGTCGGGGGACGCAGACGAGGACGCGCAGGTAGGCGCCTTCCAGGCGCTGTTGCAGGATCGGCGCAAGCTGCTGCTCGGGGTCTTGGGGGTGGCTCTGGTCGTGGTGGCGATCTACGTGCTGATCCCGAAGGTGCTCGGCACCGAGGAGGCGCTCGAGCGGATCGACAACGCCACGTGGTACTGGATCGTGGTCGCCATCGGCTTCAACGTGCTGGCGTTCGCGGCCTACGTGGCGCTGTTTCGGGGCATCCTCTCCGGCACCACCGACGACAGCGTGCACCGGCGCCTCGGCCTGCGGGCCTCCTACCAGATCACCATGGCCGGGCTGGCGGCCACGCGCGTGTTCTCGGCCGCCGGGGCCGGCGGGCTGGTGCTCACCTACTGGGCGCTGCGCAAGGCGGGGATGCCCCGGCGGCGCTCGGCCTGCCGCATGGTGGCGTTCCTCACCCTGACCTACCTGGTCTACACGGGCGCGCTCGTGATCTTCGGGGTCCTGCTGCGCACCGGCGTGCTGCCGGGGAGCGCGCCCTTCGGGGGCACGGTGGTGCCCGCGGCCGTGGCCGCCGTGGTGATGGCGGTGTTCGCCCTGGTCGCGCTGATTCCCGACGACTTCGAGCGTCGCATCCAGCGCTTCGGTCAGGGCTACCGGCACACGCGCTTTCTCACCCGGCTGGCCAGCGGCCCGGCCACCATCGCCAGCGGCGTCCGCACCGCCATCGCCTACCTGCGCCGTCCGCGCCGGGGCGCGCTGGCGGTCGGCGGGGCAGTGGGCTTCTGGGCCGCCAACATCGGCGTGCTGTGGGCCAGCTTCGAGGCGTTCGGCGGCGACGTGCCGTTCGCCGTGCTGGTGCAGGGCTTCTTCGTGGGCATGGCCGCCAACCTCATTCCCTCTCCCGCCGGCGGGGTGGGATCCGTCGATGCCGGCATGATCGGGGCGTTTCTCCTCTTCGACGTCCCGAGCGAAGTGGTCTTCCCGGCGGTGCTGAGCTACCGCATCATCGCCTTCTGGCTTCCGATCCCGCCCGGGGTCGTGGCGTTCTTCGGCCTGCGCAAGACCGTGGCCCGCTGGGAGTCCGAGCGTGAGCAGGCCGCTATACTTCAGAAAGTAAAGTGAGGGTGATGGATACAGAGATCAAGGACACCGAGAACGTCGTGATCGTGGGCAGCGGCCCCGCGGGCTACACCGCGGCGCTGTACACGTCGCGCGCGGATCTCGAGCCGCTGATGATCGAGGGCTTCGCCTGGGGCGGCCTGCTGCAGCAGACCACCGACGTCGAGAACTACCCGGGCTACCCCGACGGCGTGCTCGGCCCCGAGATGATGCAGGAGTTCCGCACCCAGGCCGAACGCTTCGGGACGCGCTTCATCACCGACGACGCCACGAGAATCGAGCTGTCGGACGAGCCCGGCGGCATCCACCGCGTCTACATCGGCGAGCGCGAGATCCGCGCCCGCGCGGTGATCCTGGCCATGGGCGCCGAGCCCAAGAAGCTCGGCGTGCCGGGCGAGGACGAGCTGGCGGCGCGCGGTGTGTCCTACTGCGCCACCTGCGACGCCGCCTTCTTCCGCGACCATCAGACGATGGTCGTCGGCGGCGGTGACACGGCGATGGAGGACGCCACCTTCCTGTCCAAGTTCGCCGACAAGGTCACGGTGGTCCACCGCCGGCCGGAGTTCCGCGCCTCGGCGATCATGCTCGACCGGGCCAAGAACACCCCCAACATCGAGCTGCTCACCCCCTACACGGTGCAGCGCTTCGAGCCGGGCGAAAACGGCTCGCTGACCACCGCGGTGCTGGAGAACAGCGAGGACGGATCCACCAGGGAGATGCCGCTCACCGGGGCGTTCATCGCGATCGGCCACCGCCCCAACTCACAGCTCGTCGAGGACCAGCTGGAGACCGACGAGAACGGCTACGTCGAGGTGATGGGCCGCTCCACTCGGACCGGCCGCCCGGGCGTGTTCGCCGCAGGCGACCTCACCGACCACGTGTACCGCCAGGCGGTCACCGCGGCCGCGACCGGCTGCATGGCCGCGCTGGACGCCGAGGCCTACCTGCGCGACCAGCCGATCGATCCGGAAGGCCACTGGGCCGGCACGCCGGAGAAGATCGAGGCGGCGGCGGCCGAGTCGGCCTCGCGGTAGCCGCACGCAGACCAGGTCAACCTCAACTGAACCCGAGAGGAATCTAGACTCGGGTCGTGCAAGGGTCGCCGGCGCACGACCGGATCCGCATCGCCGAGTTGATGGCGTCGCTCTCGCTCGCCACCGACCTCGGTCTGGGGCAGCCACTGGACCATGAGCTCGGGATCTGCCTGGCGGCGCTCGAGCTGGCGGAGCGGCTCGGCTGCGGCGTCGAGGAGAGCGCGGACGTCTACTACGTCGCGCTCCTGGCCCACGTGGGATGCACCGCCGCGGCGCCCTACTTCGCCGGTTGGGTGGGAGGAGACGAGATCCACTTCCAGAGCGGGGCGCAGGCGCTCGGTCCCGCTGCGGAGACCGGCGAGGAGATGCGCTACATGCTGCGCCGGTTCGCGGCCGACCGCCCACTACCCGACCGCGCCCGTCTGTTGGTCAAGCAGATGGCGGGCGGAGAACGGCAGTTCGAGCTGGCGGCGGCCAGCCTGTGTGAGGGCGGGCAGCTGCTCGCGCAGCGGCTGCACATGTCAGAGGAGGTGGGCCACGCTCTGGGGCAGGTGACCGCGCGCTGGGACGGAAACGGGGTGCCCTCGGGCCTGGCCGGAGAGGAGATCTCCCGGCCGCTGCGCATCGTTCGCGTCGCTCATGACTTCGTGGCCGTCGCCCATGCGCGCGATCGCGATGCGGCCATCGAGGCCGTCGCCCGGCGGCGCGGCCGCGGTTACGACCCGCGGGTGGTGGACGCCGCTCTGGCCGAGCCCGAGAGGATCCTGCGCGCCGCCGAGCCGCCGGACGCCTGGGAGCAGGTCCTCGACGCCGAGCCCGAGCCGGTCGCCACCATCTCGAGCGCGGGCCTGGCCGGCGTCGCGCGGGCGTTCGGGGAGTTCACCGATCTCAAGGTCCGCTTCCTGCGCGGGCATTCGACCCGCGTGGGGGAGATGGCGGCGACGGCGGCCGAGACGCTCGGCTGCTCGCGCGCCGAGGCGTCGGAGGTTCGTGCGGCGGGCTTCTTCCACGACCTCGGAAGGGTCGCGGTGCCGAACGGGATCTGGGACAAGCCCGCCCCGTTGAGCGCAGGGGAGTGGGAGCGGGTCCGGCTCCATCCCTATTACACCGAGCGGGTGCTCGAGCGCTCCGGAGCGCTCGCGCCGCTCGCCCGGCTCTCGGGTTCTCATCACGAGCGGCTCGACGGCTCCGGATACCACCGCGCCGCAACCGCCGCAGAGCTGCCAATGGGCGCCCGGGTGCTGGCCGCGGCGGACGTCTTCGACGCGATGACCCACGATCGGCCGTACCGGCGCGCTCTGGGTTCGGAGGAGGCGCGGGCCGGGCTCGGCGACATGGTCCGGGCGGGCACGCTCGACTCGCGCGCTGTCGATTCCGTTCTCGAGGTCGCGGGCGCGGCGCCGCTGCGCGTCAGGCAGACCCACCCGGCCGGGCTCAGCGACCGCGAGGTGGAGGTCATCCGCCTGATCGCCAAGGGGCTGACGAGCAGGCAGATCGCCGAGGCGCTCCTCATCACCGAGAAGACCGCCGGTCACCACGTGGAGCACATCTACGTCAAGACGGGGGTGACCACCCGCGTCGGGGCCGCGCTGTTCGCGATGCGGCACGACCTGGTCGAGTAGGACCGCCCGTGCAGCGATGGGGAGTTCTCCCGATGCCACGCGCGACCGGGAGGCGTAGCGTCGTCCCCATGATTCACACCGTCAACGGTGTCCGCCTGTACGTCGAGGAGCACGGCGAAGGCTCCCCGATCCTCTGCATCCACGGAGCCGGCAGCTCCGCGCTGGCCTGGAGCGACGCGATCGCTGAGCTGTCCCGGCTGGGACGGGTGATCGCCTACGACCGCCGCGGCTGCACACGCAGTGAGCGCCCCGAGCCCTACGAGCGCACCAATGTCGCGGAGCACGCCGACGACGCGGCCGGGTTGCTGGACCTATTGGAGGCCGCGCCGGCCATGGTCATCGGTCGCAGCTACGGGGCCACCGTGGCGACCGACCTCGCCCTCCGCTATCCCGACCGGGTCCGGGCCCTGGTCCTTCTCGAGGGCGATGCTCCGCGTGAGCTCGCGCCGGCCACCGCCGCCTGGGGGGATCGCCTCGGCAATCACCTTCGCGAGGTGGCGGCGCAGGCCGGCGTCGGCGCGGTGGGGGAGGCGCTGTTCAGCGAGGTGCTGGGAAAGGACGGGTGGCGCTCGGCTCCGGACGAGCTTCGGCGTCTGATCACAGAAAACGGCCCCGCGATCCTCGCCGAGGTGCAAGGGGGATGGTGGTTGCAGGCCGACGCGGCGTCGCTTGCCACCATCGATCAGCCGGCACTGCTGGTGGCGGCAACCGAGTCGCGGCCCGAGCTACGGGAGCCGACAGAAGCGCTGGCTGAGGTGCTCCCGAACGCCCGCACCGTGGTGGTGGGCGGCGGCCACCTGATCGATCCGGCCGGACCCGAGATCGTCGCCTTCGTGGAGGAGGTGCTCGCCGGGCCGGCGCTCATCCGACCTGCGCGCCAAACAGCTCGGACCGCAGGGTCGCGATCTCGGTGACCGCGAAGCCCGTGTAAAGCCAGTCCCAAGCAGCGATCTCCTCGTCGAGATCCGCCATGTAGCTGGGAATGTCAGCCACTCCGGTGGTCAGCGCCAGTCCGCGCTCGGCGTGCAGCTCGGCCAGGTGGCTGCGCGCCTCGACTGCCGTCACCGAGAACTGATCGAGCCTGTGACCGAACATGTCTAAGCGCCTCCCGTTTCCGCGACGTGGGCGAGGAGCCGGCTGGGAAGCCAGCCACCCCGGCGTCCCGAGCGCGCCGTCGCGGCCGCCCCGCTGTAGGACGCCGTCGCCAGGCGGCTCGCGCCCGCCCGCCGGTGCAGCTCGGCCATCCTCGCGTCCGCCGCCTGCAATGTCAGCCGAGGATCCATGGCCCGAGTGTCCCGCCAGCCGGCAGCCGGGCCAATGGGGCTTTCCGGCCGCTGCAGGTGGGGCTAGCCGTACCGGGTGGCGCCGGCTCAGGCGGCCGCGAGCAGCGTCGCAACGTGGGCGTCCCTGCGCTCGCGGCGTCGGCGCCAGACCTTGTTGATGCGGCGTCGCCAGAAGCTCATCCGCGGAGGGTTCCATCGCGGACACCTCCGGAAAATGGGGCTATCCGGCCGCCGGCGGGTGCGGTTATCCCCCGGCGCGCGCCTCCCGCCGGCCTACTCGTGAACGTCGAAGCTGAACATCATGCCGCTCTCGTGGTGCTCGGCGATGTGGCAGTGAGCCATCCATAGCCCGACGTTGGTCACGTCGAGCAGGATGTCGACCGTTTCCCCGGTCCGGACGAGCACCGTGTCCTTCCACACCAGGCTGGACTCGACCACTCCGTCGCGGCTCAGGACCAGGAAGCGGCCCGCGCCGTGGACGTGGAACGGATGGTGCATGGGGTGGTCGCCGGCCATCTCGTTGAGCAGGCGGATCTTCACCTGGTCGCCGACCCGGAAGCGCCAGTCGATCGCCGCGTTCTCCGCATCGGTCGCGCGGTCGATCAGCTTCCAGCGCATGTTGGCCGGCGTGGTCAGGCGGTTGACCTCCACCATGTCGTCTTCCCACTCGATGCCGCCGGCCGTTGCGTGGTCGTGGCCGGCGTGGTCGTGGTCGTGATGGTCGTGGTGGTCATGGCCACCGCCGGCCTCGGCGACCAGCCCGGCCGGCAGTAGCTTCATCCCGCAGTCCGGGCAGTGGCCGGGTGCCTCGCTCACCACTTCGGGGTGCATCGGGCAGGTGTAGACGGTCGCCTCGTCGCCCTCCGGCGCGCCCATGTCCATCTCGGCGATGAACGCGAGGGTCTTGTCCGGCTCTCGATCCAGGTGGCCGGCGATGCGTTCCCGCTCGGCGGCCATGTCGGAGTTGGTGCGCAGGATCTCGAAGCTGTCCTCGAGCGGCGGCTCGGCCGGCGTCTCGCTCACCCGGATCGTGGCGAGCGGGTACACCCGCTCGGGGGTGCGATGCTCCAGCCTCAGCTCACCGGCCCGGTCGAAGCGCACGTCGAGCACCACGCGCTCCGACGGCGCGAGGATCACGTCGTCGACGAGCTGCTCGTGCTCCACCCGCCCGCTGTCGCCTCCCACCAGCTTCATCCGTGCGCCGGGGAGCGCCACCTTGAAGACCCGGGTGTTGGCGGTGTTGGTCAGGTAGAGGCGCACGACCTCGCCGGCCTGCGCGGCGAGCGTGAGGTCGCTCTCGCCGCTCACGAGCAACACGTCTCCGAAGCGACCCATCGCCGCGTGGGTCGTCTCGGCGCGGCTGAAGGGCGCGACCCGGCCATCCTCGAGAAGGATGTCGTCGAGGGTGAGCGTGATCTCACGGTGAGCCGGCGGCCAGTACCCGGGGTCGGCCGGCTCGACCAGGACGTTGCCGTACAGGCCCATCTCCTGGCCGTAGTCCTCGCGGATGTGGGGGTGGTACCAGTAGACGCCGGGGTCGGGGAACCTGACGCGGGCCGAGAAGCGCTCGCCCACCGGGATCGGGGCCTGCGTTTCGTGCGTCCCGTCGTAGCGGTTCTCGAGCCGTAGGCCATGCCAATGAACCGTGCCCTCCAGGTCGCCCTCGTTGACGACGTCGACCACGATCTCCGAGCCCTCCTGCACCCTGAGAGTCGGCCCGGGGATCGAGCCGTTGTAGGCCAGCATGCGCACGCCGGCGTCGCCGATGCGCTTGGCCACCGGCGCGATGTGAAGGTCGAAGTGGTCTCCGTCGGACAGCTCGACGGTCTCGGCGGGACGGGCCTCGGGAAGACCGGCGACCTCGGTCGGGAAATGATCTGAAGTGGTGCTCATGTCGTTTCTCCTGTTCAGCCGATGGGCTCCGCCGCGCGCGTCTCGTGCGGCGCCGGCGGGCGGAACGCGTCGATCTCGCTTCGCAATGTGCTGCGCGTCGTCCTTGACCCAGCCGAGCAGCGCGGAGCCTCGGGTGTGCTGCCAGGACAGGCCGAGGAAATAGAGCCCGGGCGACTCGGTCACGCCGCGCCGGTGCACGAGGCGCCCGTCCCCGTCGAAGATCGGGGCGTCGATCCACGAATGGTCCGGCCGAAAGCCCGTGGCCCAGATGACGCTGCGAACCTCGAGGTCCGTTCCGTCGCTGAAGCTCACTCTCGACCCCGCGGCGCCCACGGTGCGCCCGTGCAACCGGACACCGTGCCGGCGGCGCAGAGCCCGGGGGCTGGAGCCGATGAGCGTGTCCCGGCCCTGCATCCGGCGGCCGACCCGGGACGCCGTGGTCTTCCGGATCAGGCCGGTGGCGTCGAGATACCGGAACAGGTCGCGACCCAGGATGCGCTGGGGCAACGGTGTCTGCCGCGACCCGATCGACAGGTGGACGTCCTGGGCGGCCGCGAGCTCCTCGGCGATCTGAAAGCCGGTGTTCCCGCCCCCGACCACGAGCACCCGCCCCAGGGGGACCTGACCAGGCGACCGGTAGTCGCTGCTGTGAAGCTGGACCACGTCGCCCAGCGAGGTGGCTCGGCGAGCGGCGGGACGAAGGGCACCTGGAAGGGACCGGTCGCGATCACGACCTGGCCGGCGTCGTAGGTCCTGTCGTCCAGCTTCACCAGATAGCGGCCGCCGCTCGGGCGAACCGAGCGAACACGACTGTTCAGCTCCACCGGCAGGTCGAAGTGACGGGCGTAGCCGGTGAGGTAGGACGCAACCTCGTCGCGACCGGGATAGCGGTCGGGATCTCCGGGGAAGGTCAAGCCCGGCAGCGAGTCGTAGCGCGCCGGCGTGAACAGCTTGAGGGAGTCCCACCGGTTCAGCCACGCCGCCGCCGGCTCAGCGCCCGCTTCGAGGATGGTGAAGTCGCGTCCCGCCTGGGCCAGGTGGTACCCGATCGCCAGGCCGGCCTGGCCGCCGCCGACCACGACCACGTCTTTTGCCACTGTCGATTCCTCCGTCAAACAGGCGGCGCGGACGCGCCGCGGGTTCATTCACTGCTCGTAAAGGAGCCGGCCGGCGCTGCCTTGTGGCCACGCGCAGGCGGAATTGCGGGTACAAAAATAGCCACGTTTCGGGCCAGCGTCCACGACGACGTGGCCGGGATAGCCTGGGGCCTCATGGCCGCGGTTTGGACCAATTGGGCCCGCGAGCAGCGCTGCGCGCCCGAGCGAATCGAGCGCCCTCGCTCGGAGGAGGAGCTGGCCCGCGTGGTGGCCGGGGCGAGGCGGGTCAAGGTCGCCGGCTCGGGCCACTCCTTCACCGACATCGCCTGCACCGATGGGGTGATGGTCGACCTGTCGGGCATGGCGCGGGTGCTGGGGATCGAGGGTGAGGACGTGACCGTGGAGGCGGGGATCAGCCTCCGCGACCTCGGGGAGGAACTTCACCGCCGCGGGCTGGCCATGGAGAACCAGGGCGACGTCGACCCTCAGACCCTCGCCGGTGCCATCTCCACCGCCACGCACGGAACCGGCGGTCGCTTCGGCAACCTTTCCTCACGTGTCGTCGGGCTGCGACTGGTGGACGGCACAGGAACGGTGCGCGAGCTGCGTGAGGGCGACGAGCTGCTGGCCGGGCGGGTCGGACTGGGGGCACTGGGAGCGATCGTCAGCGTCACCCTGCGCTGCGTCCCGGCCTTCACCATCCACCGGGTCGACGAGCCGCGGCCCCTGGACGACGTCCTCGCGCGACTGGACGAGCAGGTCGACGCCCACGATCACTGGGAGGCCTTCGTCCTTCCCTACACCCGCCGGGCGCTGACTCTTTCCTCGGAGCGCACCCAGGCCGAGCCGCGCCCGCGCGGCCGGGTGGAGGCCTTCGCCCGCGACGTCCTGACCCAGAACGCCGCCCTGTGGGTGGCCGGCCGGGTCGGGCGCAGCGTTCCGGCGGCGATCCCGGCGGTGAGCCGCCGCTATGCAGCGCTGCTCGGGCGGGCCGAGCAGCTCGACCGCAGTCACCGCGTCTACGCCAACACGCGGCTGGTGCGTTTCACCGAGATGGAGTACGCCATCCCGCGAGAGCACGCCGCCGAGGCATTGGAGCGCGTGCTGTCGCTCATCGAGCGCCGGCGGCTGCCGGTGGGATTCCCGATCGAGCTGCGTGTGGTCAGGGATGACGACGCTCTGCTGTCGACCGCGCACGGGCGGCCCACGGCCTATATCGCGGTCCACCAGTTCCGCGGGATGGAGTTCGAGACCTACTTCCGCGCCGTCGAGGCGATCATGGACGACTACAGCGGGCGGCCGCACTGGGGCAAGCGCCACTACCAGTCCGCCGCCACCCTGGCGCCGCGCTACCCCGAGTGGGAGCGCTTCCAGGACGTACGCCGGCGCCTGGACCCCGAGGGGCGCTTCGAGAACGACTACCTGCGCCGGGTGCTCGGGCCGGTCGCGGCCGCCTAGGGCTGCCGGCAGTCCGGCAGCGGCCGGTCGAGGCTGGCTATGCGGCCATCCTCGGTGCGCACCCGTGCGCGAACCCGGGGGCCGGCGGCAAGCGAGGCGAAGGGCGGCTGCGAGTCGCTGCGCCGCCGGTCGGAGCGGAAGCCGACCCGCTCGATTCCCGGCCCGGTCACGCGGACCCGGCAGCCGCTCGCGGAGACGCGCAGCGCAGGCCGGGAGCCACAGGAGCGTCCGGCACAGGTGGCCAGCGAGGCGAGCCGTCGCGCCAGCTGGGCCCGTACGGCCGCGTAGCGGGGGTCGGCGTGAACGCTGGTCAGCTGGTGGGGATCGCGTTCGAGGTCGTAGAGCTCGCGCTCCCCGGTGGTGTAGCGGGCGTAGAGGTAGCGGTAGGTCCTGAGCGCCTCATAGCCGACGATCGTGTAGCCGTCCATGCCCTCGACGAGCAGATCGCGACCCCGCTCGAGCCCCCGGTCGGCGAGCAGCGGGAGAAGGGAGCGGCCGTCCTGCGGCTTGGCGGCGGTCGCCCCGGCGACCGCGAGGATCGTGGGCGAGAGATCGGCGTTGGTCACGAGCTGGCCGCGCCGCTCGCCCCTCGGCACCCCCGGCCCGCGCATGACGAGCGGCACGCGGATGGAGGGCTCGTAGACCAGCATCTTCTCGCTCGGCATGCGGTGCTCTCCGTGGAAGTAGCCGTTGTCCGAGGTGAAGATCACCAGCGTGTCGTCCAGCTCGCCCTGCTCGCGCAGCGCCGCGACGATGTCCACCACCGCCTCGTCGACCGCCAGCAGCGCCTCGAGGCGCTGGCGGTAGTTCTCCCTGATCACGGCGGCGCGCCGGGCGTCGATGGGGCGCAGCGCGCGGATCGAGGCCGGCTTGTCGCTCATGTCGGCCTCGTTGAAGGCCGCACGCACGCTAGCCGGGAGCGGCTCGCGGGCGAAGCGGTTGCGGTGCCGCGGCGCAGGGGACGGTGTGGGCAGGCCGCGCAGATCGTCGGGGTCGCGCGGGGCGCCGTCGTGCGGGGCGAGGAAGCCGACGTTGAGGAAGAAGGGCTTGCCGGCGGCCGCCGCGTCCTCGATCAGCTCGATCGCCCGGTCGGCGTAGAGGTCCGTCGAGTAGGCCCGGGGGTAGGTCACGAGCGTCCCGTTCTCGTTCAGGGTGTAGCCGTAGTAGCGGTAGGTCGAGGGGTCGATCGAGCCGTGCCATTCGTCCCAGCCCGGAGGTACGTGGTGCGGACCCAGGTACTGCCCGTAGCGGTTGAGGAACTTGCCGACGTGCATCGTGCGGTAGCCCGCGCGTCCCAGCCAGACCGGCAGGGTCTCGGAGCGGTCGAGGCGCCGATAGCCGCCCTCGGGAGGCCGGTTGCTCAGCACGCCGTGGTTGTGGGCGTACTGCCCGGTCAGGAAGGTGGCGCGCGAGGGACAGCACACCGCGAAGGACGTGAAGCTGCGTGTGAAGGTGGTGCCCTCGGCGGCGAGCACACGGCGGACGCCGGGCATGACCCGCATCGACTCGATCGTCTGGTCGTCGGTCATCAGGACCACAACGTTGGGCCTGGCGGGGTCGTCCGCGGCGGGGTCGTCCCCGCCGCCGCAGGCCGTGACCGGAGCCCCGATGAGAAGGATCAGGGCGAGTCGCCGGCGCGCCCGCATGTCAGCGGCAGGCGCGCACCCGGCGGTCCAGGGTCAGCCGGCGGCCGTCTCGCGTCTCGGCGCGAACTCGCAGCCGCAGCGCGCGCCCGGCTTGGAGCCGCTCATGCGGAATCGTGCGTGCCAGCGGCGGCGTGCTGACGCGGGCGACGCGCCGGCGTCCGAGCATCACGTCCGCGGCGGTCACCGCCCGGCGCTCGGGCCCGCTCACGCGCACCTGCAGGTCGTCGGGCACGCAAGTGGTGGCGCGCGGGCGCAGCTGGAGCCGCAGCCGGGGGTGCTCGCGGCAGCCGTGTCCGACGCAGCGCTCCAGCCGCCGCAGCCGTCCGCGCAGGTCGCGCTCGACGGCTCGATAGCGGTCGGCGCCGTCCTGGCTCTTCAGCTGGAACGGGTCTTCGAGCAGGTCGTACAGCTCGTACTCGCCGGTGGTGTCGTGCTCGACGTACAGGAAGCGGTAGGTGCGGATGCCGCGGTAGGCGGGCACCCCGTTCGCACCGTTGCCGTTCTCGATCAGTATGTCCCGGCCCGACTCCGCGCCCGGGTCCGCCAGCAGCTCGAGCAGCGAGCGGCCGTCCTGGACCCGCCCCGGCGGGACCCCGGTGGCGTCCAGGATCGTGGCCGGCACGTCCACATTGGCCACCAGCCGCCGGTCCACCCGTCCGGCGGGCACGCCGGGCCCGCGCAGGATCAGCGGCACCCGGATCGACTCCTCGTAGGGCAGCACCTTCTCGGCCAGCGCCCGATGCTCTCCGTGCATGTAGCCGTTGTCGGCCGTGTAGACGATCAGGGTGTTGTCCAGCTCGCCGGTGCGCGCAAGGGTGTCCATCACCTGGCCCACCGCCTCGTCCACCGCGCCCAGGCTCTCGAGCTCCTGGCGCCAGTTCTCCTCGATGGCCGCCTCCTTCTCGGGCGTGAAACGGCGCCGGTCCGCCACCACCTGGGGCTTGTCGTACATGCTGGCCTCGTCGAAGCTGGGCGGGCGCGGCATGCGGACCCCGGCGAACGCGTCGCGGTGTCGCGGCGCGGGGGATGGGGTTCCGATCAGCCGCGGATCGTCCGGATCGCGCGGCCGGCCCCGGTGGGGCGCCGTGAACCACAGCGACAGGAAGAACGGGGCGGCGCCCGAGGCGGCGCTCTGGATCAGCTCACTCGCGCGCCGGGCCAGGAAGTCGGTTTGGTACTCGGCCGGCCGGTCGGGCGTGGGATAGGCGCGCAGGACCCCGTTCTCGTTCACCTTCCAGGAGCGGTAGTTGAACGCGTTCGCGTGGGGCATCCCGTGCCAGTCCGTCCAGCCGGTGGGAACGCCCGAGGAGGCCGTATAGCCGTTCAGGTAGCGGCCCACGTGCATGGTCCGGTACCCCGCCCGCTGCATCCAGGCGGGGAGCGACACGGCGTGGTCGAACACCGAGTAGCCGCCGAAGGGCCCGGCGTTGTGCAGCACGCCGTGGTTGTGGGCGTACTGCCCGGTCAGATGGGTGGTGCGCGACGGGCAGCAGAGGGGGAAGCTCGCGAAGGCCTGCTCGAACCGGGTGCCGCCTGCGCCCAGGAGGCCGTTGACCCGCGGCATCGACGGCAGCGAGGCGGCGGTCTGGTCATCGGTCATCAGCACGACCACGTTGGGCTGCGCCGCCGCGGCCGGGGCGGTCAGGAGCAGCGCGACGATGGCCGTGAGCAGGGCTCTCCGGGCCATGGAGGAGCGAACACGGTCAGGCCCGGCGGGTTGCGCCCGCCCGGTTGCTACAGCTCTGTGCGCCCCTCGCCGCGGTAGGTGGGTACCTCGTCGGCGATCTGGCCGCCACTGAGCAGGAAGAGGCTTTGAAAACGCTCGCACAGCTCACCGGCCTTCGCATGGCGCAGATAGACATTTGCGCCGATGCGCAGGCTAGCGGCCCCAGGGCCGACAACCGGGGTTTGCACCTCCCCGGCGCCCTCCAGCGGGTCCAGTCGCAGGCCGGGCGGCAGGTGGGGCCGGGGAAGGCGGTCCCGGCCGGCCGGGCCGGACGCGTGGTATCCGCCGCCGAGCAGCGTGGCCACTCCCGGCGCGGGTTTTCGTACCACGGGCAGCGCGAACATCGCGGCGGGCAGGGGCGAGAAGTCGTTGTAGCGGTCGAAGAGCGTGGGAGCGAAAAAGCCCGAGCCGGCTGTGACCTCCGTGATCACGTTCTCCCGCCGGGTCAGGTGCACGCTCCCGGTGCCCCCGCCGTTCACCAGGTCCACGTCGGCGACCTTCCTCACCGCCGCCACCGCGGCAGCGCGCCGCTCGGCGATCTCCGCCGCCGAGCGTTCCTTGATCACCCGGATGAGCGGCTCCTGGATCTGCCGCCAGCCGGGAAAGCGGTCGCCCACTCCGGCGATGTGGGCCTCGTAGGCCATGATGCCCGCAAGCTCGAGATCGGGCCGGCCGGCGATGGCCCGGGCAAGGGCCTGAGCCTGGGCGGGTGTCCGGACCGGTGAGCGCTTGACCCCGACCTTCACCCGCCCACCCAGCACCCACCAGCCCACGTCCAGCTCGAGGCAGACTCGTATCGGGCGACCGCTGGGACCGGACGCCCGCGCAATGAGGTCGAGCTGTTCGAGGGAGTCGACCATGAGGATCGGGCGCCGCTCGCTGTCGAGGCGACCCAGCTCGGCGAGTGCCTCACGGTCGGCGGTGGGGTAGGCCACGAGCAGGTCGTCGAACCCTCGCTCGGCGAGCCAGAGGCTCTCGGACAGCGTGAAGGTCATGAGGCCCTGGTAGCCCGGATCGCGCTGCAGGATCGCTTCGAGCAGGGCGCGGCAGCGCACCGACTTGCTCGCCACCCGGATCGGGGTCCCCGCGGCCCGCTCGAGCAGCTGCCGCCCGTTGGCCCACATGGCGTCCAGGTCCACGAACGCGAACGGCGCATCGAGCCGCGAGAAGATCGCCTCGAGCTCCTCGTG
Source organism: uncultured Thermoleophilaceae bacterium (assembly GCA_963772945.1). Lineage (GTDB taxonomy): Bacteria > Actinomycetota > Thermoleophilia > Solirubrobacterales > Thermoleophilaceae > JACVRW01. The sequence goes on from CAVYZJ010000005.1 coordinate 622,944, forward strand.
GGTCCGTTCACGGGCGGGAGTGGCGGGCGGCGCGCTCGACGCGACCATGCCGGCGCACGTTATCCCGCAGGGAGGCGACCGTGCGCGGATGCGTAGCGTGCCCGTGGTGACCGAGCTCGCCACACCGGCCGCGGCGCCGCGCCGGAGCGGCGCGCCCCCGGTGCTCCTGGTGCTGGCGGCCATCAGCTCGGTGCAGTTCGGGTCGGCGCTGGCCAAGCTGCTCTTCGACGAGGTGGGTCCCGGCGGCACGGTGCTACTACGGCTCGTGCTTGCGGCGGTAGTCCTCGTTCTGATCTGGAGGCCGCGGGTGCGCGGGCTGTCCCGCCACGACCTCGGGCTCATCCTGGCCTTCGGGGTGGTGCTGGGCGGAATGAACTTCACCTTCTACTCGTCGCTGGATCGCATTCCGCTCGGGGTGGCGGTGACCTTCGAGTTCGTGGGGCCCCTGAGCGTGGCGGTGCTGGGCTCGCGCCGGCCGCTCGACCTGCTGTGGGTGGGGCTCGCAGCGGCGGGGATCCTGCTGCTGTCGGACTTCGGGTCGGCCGACCTGGACGCCCTCGGGGTGGCCCTGGCGCTGGTTGCCGGCGCCTTCTGGGCGGCCTACATCCTGCTCAGCGTGAAGGTGGGCGCCGTGCTGCCGGGCGGCCAGGGGCTGGCGCTCGCGATGATCGTGGGCAGCCTGGTGGTCCTCCCGGTGGGAGTGGCCGACGGGGGCTCGAACCTGCTGGTCGGCTGGGTCCTCGCGGCCGGCCTCGCCGTGGCCATTCTCTCGTCGGCGATCCCCTACTCGCTCGAGCTCGAGGCGCTGAGGCGCATGCCGGCCGGTGTATTCGGGGTGCTGATGAGCCTCGAGCCGGCGATGGCGGCCCTGGCCGGGTTCATCATCCTCGGAGAGAGCCTCGTTACCCGTGAGATCCTCGCCATCCTGCTGGTGGTCGCGGCCAGCGCGGGAGCGGCGCTGGGGGCGACCCTGCCGACCCGGGACTAGCTACCGCAGGTAGATCGGGTTCGACAGGATCCAGGTGCGCTCACGGCCGCGGGCGTGCCGCAGCGCCTCAACGCGGTAGACGCCGGGCTCGTCCACCTCGTGCTCGAGCATCGTCCCCTCGCGCTCGGCGATCGGGGCGCCGTCCCGGAGCAGCCGCAGGCGGGCCGCGAGCGGCGTGCGGGCGCGCAGCGTGTGCCGGCCGGCAGGGGCCTCGGCGCCCATGGGCAGGTCGTCGGCCGCGAAGCTGAAGCCCCGGGCCGGGGCCACCACGTCGGCCGCGATGTAGCAGCGACCCTCCCTGAGAGCGGCGTAGACCTGCTCGCGATCGTGCTCCAGCTCGCCGTTCGGCTCCTCGGCGCAGAGCACGTGGGTGCGGATGAAGCGGAAGGAGCGCCGGTAGGCCATCACCCGCAGCGGAACGACCGGCCCGACCCGCACCCCGAACTGATGCGCGTCCAGACCACCGAGCGCCACCACCCGGCGCTCGCGGCAGAGAGCGTCCCAGGCGCGGAGGTTGCGCTCCGGCGGGTGCTCCAGGGCGCGCGCCGGGAGGGCCACGAACCGCATCAGCTCGAGCACGCTCCGCGCGGCCGCGGCGGTGTCGTTCACGAAGCTCCACAGCTCGACGCCGCGGAGCGCTTCGCAGTCGAGGCCGTCGAAGGGCATGGGGACGGCCCGCTTGAAGCGCGCCGACCCCTCGGAGAAGGGGTGTGCCGCGAAGCCGAAGCCGCCGGCCTCCTCCACCGCGCGACAGATGCCGTGGGCGTCGAGCTCGCGATGGTCGATCACCTCGTCCAGGCCGAACGCCAGATAGTGGTTGCGTCGCGGGGGCGAGACCTCCAGGCCCACCAGCACCAGGGCGCTCCCGTACCAGCCCTCCTCGCCCCGGGTCTTGGCCTCGAGCGAGTCGTGGTCGGTGAGCAGGACCACGTCCGCCCCGGCCCGCCGGGCGGCGCGTGCGATCTGAGGCACCGTGCCGGTTCCGTCGGAGTAGGTCGAGTGCAGGTGGACGACGCAGGCCAGATCGTGCATGTCCCGGATAGTGTCTAAGGCGTGAGCGACACAGACCGTTTCGGCGCCCGCGGGACCCTCGAGGCCGGCGGCCGGTCCTTCGAGATCTTCCGGCTGGACGCGCTGCAGCAGCGCTACGACGTGGCCCGGCTTCCCTACTCGCTCAAGGTCCTGCTGGAGAACCTGCTGCGCAACGGCGAGGACGAGGGGGCCGAGGCCGTGGCGCAGTGGGTGGCCGGCGACGAGCCCTCCCAGGAGATCGCCTACCGGCCCGCCCGCGTCCTGATGCAGGACTTCACCGGCGTGCCGGCGATCGTCGACCTGGCGGCCATGCGCGACGCGATGGATGAGCTGGGAGGTGACCCTGCGCGGATCAACCCGCTCGTCCCGGTGGAGCTGGTGATCGACCACTCGATCCAGGTCGACGTGTTCGGCGAGCGCCGTGCCTTCCAGCGCAACGCCGAGCTCGAGTTCCAGCGCAATCGCGAGCGCTACGCCTTTCTGCGCTGGGGCCAGAGCGCGTTCGACAACTTCAAGGTGGTGCCTCCCAACACCGGCATCTGCCACCAGGTGAACCTGGAGTACCTGGGCCGGGTGGTCGAGGACCGCGACGGCCAGGCCTTCCCCGACACTCTCGTCGGAACGGACTCACACACCACCATGATCAACGGGCTGGGAGTGCTCGGCTGGGGGGTGGGCGGGATCGAGGCCGAGGCGGCGATGCTCGGCCAGCCGGTGTCGATGCTCATCCCCCAGGTGATCGGCTTCCGCCTGGAGGGCGAGCTGCCCGAGGGCTCGACGGCCACCGACCTGGTGCTGACGGTGACCCAGATGCTGCGCGAGCGCGGAGTGGTCGGCAGCTTCGTGGAGTTCTTCGGCCCGGGGCTTCAGAACCTGCCGCTGGCCGACCGGGCCACGATCGGCAACATGGCGCCGGAGTACGGCGCCACCTGCGGAATCTTCCCGGTGGACGCCGAGACGCTCCGCTACCTCGAGTTCTCCGGCCGCCCGCCGGAGCGGGTGGAGCTCGTCGAGGCCTACTGCCGCGAGCAGGGGCTGTTCCACGACGCGGACTCCGAGGAGGCCACGTACTCCGACACGCTCGAGCTCGACCTCGGCGACGTCGTGCCGTCGCTCGCGGGCCCGAAGCGCCCCCAGGACCGGGTGGCGCTGGCCAATGCCGCCGAGGACTTCCGGGCCGAGCTGGCCGACTCCCTCGACGACGAGCAGCTCGCCGGCTACGACGAGTCGGCGGCCGAGACCTTCCCGGCCAGCGATCCGCCGACCTCCGACGGCGGGGGCGAGGCTGCCAAGCCGGGCCACAGCCACAGCCACAGCCACAGCCACGGCGGCGCGGCCGTCGCCGAACGCCGCGAGGGGCTCGACCACGGAGCCGTCGTGATCGCGGCGATCACGAGCTGTACGAACACCTCCAACCCCTCGGTGATGCTGGGCGCCGGGCTGCTGGCGCGCAAGGCGGTCGAGGCCGGGCTGGAGCGCCGGCCCTGGGTGAAGACCTCACTGGCCCCCGGATCCAAGGTGGTGACCGAGTACCTCGAGCGCGCCGGCCTGATCGAGCCGCTCGAGGCGCTGGGCTTCAACCTGGTGGGCTACGGGTGCACCACGTGCATCGGCAACTCGGGACCGCTGCCCGAGGAAATCTCGCGCGAGATCTCCGAGCGTGACCTCGTGGTGGCCTCGGTCCTGTCGGGCAACCGCAACTTCGAGGGCCGCATCCACCCCGAGGTGAAGATGAACTACCTGGCCTCGCCGCCGTTGTGCGTGGCCTACGCCCTCGCCGGGCGCATGGACGTCGACTTGGTCAACGAGCCGCTGCAAGGGGACGTCCATCTGAGCGATCTGTGGCCCTCCCGACAAGAGGTCAACGAGGCGATCGAGCAGGCGATCGAGTCCGACATGTTCAGGAGGAGCTACGGCGAGGTCTTCGAGGGCGACGAGAACTGGAACGGGCTCTCGGTGCCCGAGGGCGACCGCTACGCCTGGGATCCCGAGTCCACCTACGTCAAGCGGCCGCCCTACTTCGAGGGCATGCCGCCCGAGCCGCCGTCCGGCTTCGAGCCCATCGAGGGCGCCCGGGTCCTCGCCGTGCTCGGGGACAGCGTGACCACCGACCACATCTCGCCCGCGGGCTCGATCAAGGAGGACTCGCCGGCGGGCCGCTACCTGGTCGAGCACGGGGTGGAGCGCCGCGACTTCAACTCCTACGGCTCGCGGCGCGGCAACCACGAGGTGATGATGCGCGGCACGTTCGCGAACGTCCGCCTGCGCAACCTGCTGGCTCCGGGCACCGAGGGCGGTTTCACCACCAAGGACGGCGAGGTCACGACGATCTACGAGGCGGCGATGGAGCACGCCGACGAGGAGGTGCCGCTGTGCGTCCTCGCGGGTCGCGAGTACGGCTCCGGGTCCTCGCGCGACTGGGCGGCAAAGGGACCGCGGCTACTCGGCGTGCGCTTCGTGCTGGCGCAGTCGTACGAGCGCATCCACCGCTCCAACCTCGTGGGCATGGGCATCTTGCCGCTGCAGTTCCCCGACGGTGAGTCGGTGGAGTCGCTTGGCCTCACCGGCGAGGAGAGCTTCGACCTCGACCCGCTCGAGGAGGGGACGCGCAGCCTCGGGGTGCGGACCTCGGAGGGCGCCGGGTTCGAAGCGCGGGTGCGCATCGACACCCCGAACGAGTGGCAGTACTACCGCGGCGGCGGAATCCTGCACTTCGTGCTGCGCCATCTGCGTGGCTGAGCCTCGGGACGCACGGCTCACCCACCACGACCTCTGCTTCGGCTGCGGTCCGGCCAACCTGTTCGGGCTGCAGCTCGAGCTCGAGCGGACGGCCGACGGCGGGGTGGAGGGACGCTTCTTCGTCAAGCAGGACCACCAGGGCCCGCCCGGGTTCGCCCACGGAGGGGTGCTGGCGGCGGCTCTCGACGAGGCGATGGCGCTGCTCCTGTTCGACGAGGGCTCGGTGGCGGTCACGGCGCGGCTCGAGGTGGATCTGAGGGCACCGGCGCCGGTGGGGGCGTTCGTGGTGGTCTCGGCTCGGATCGCTCGCGACAGGGGCCGGCGAATAGAACTTGCTCGCCTGGTCGCCCGCGCCGAGGAGCCACGTACCCTGCTCGCCGAGGCGCGGGGCGTGTTCGTGCGGCCGGCTGGGTAGGGCGGCGGCACGGGCGGAAAACCTCGACCGGAACGCCGGCGCGGAGCTTTGGTCGAGGTTTGCCACCCATGTGGCGGCAAACCTCAACCAACTCTGCGATGCCCTGACTCTGGTCGAGGTTTTCGCCCCGCGATTCCCATTCCACATGGCTCTGCGACTCCGCCTTGACAATTGATAGGTCAATCAATAACGTACGCCAGTGTGAGTGCACAGGCCGCCCCCAGCCGCGAGCCCCGCGCGAGCTCGGACGAGCGGCGCGAGCAGGTGATCGACGCCGCGGTCAAGGAGTTCGCGGCCCAGGGGTTCCACGCCACGAGCACCGGCGCGATCGCCAAGCGGGCCGGCATCTCGCAGCCGTACATCTACGCACTCTTTCCCAACAAGCGCGAGCTGTTTCTGGCCGCGCACCGGCGGGTGGTGGCGCGCATCCGCGACGCGTTCGCGGAGGCCGCGCGCGGCGCCGAGCAGCCCGAGGAGCGGCTGGCGCTGATGGGTCAGGCGTACATGCGACTGCTGGAGGACCGCGACGAGATCCTCGCCCAGATGCAGGCCCACGCAGCGGCGGGCGATCCCGAGCTGCGGGAGCCGATCCGGCAGGACTTCATGGGGCTCATGGACGACGTGGAGCGGATCAGCGGGGCCCCGCGCGACCAGGTCGTCGAGTTCTTCGCGATGGGGATGCTGCTGAACGTCGCGGCGGCGCTCGACCTGCCGCTGTCCTACTGCTGGGTGGAGAAGCCGTGACTGAGGGCTCTCTCTTTTTTTCGCCAGTGGCTAATAGGTCAATCAATCAACAAGGAGCGAGCAAGTGACAACGCGCAGCAGCTGGACCCTGGCAATCGTTTCGATCGCCCTTTTCATGGTGACCCTCGACAACCTCGTGGTGACCAATGCCCTGGTGAGCATCCGCGAGGACCTCGGCGCTTCTCTGGAGGAACTCGAGTGGACCGTGAACGCCTACACGCTCAGCTTCGCCGTCTTCCTGCTCACGGCGGCCGCGCTCGGTGACCGGCTGGGCCGCCGATCGGTCTTCGTAGCGGGTCTCGGCGTGTTCACCCTGGCCTCGGCGGCCGCCGCCTTGGCGCCGAGCACCGACGCCCTCATCGCCTCGCGGGCGGTGCAGGGGCTCGGGGCGGCGATCATCACCCCGCTTTCGCTCACGCTGTTGAGCGAGGCCTTCAGCGCCGATAAGCGCGGGCTCGCGCTCGGCATCTGGTCCGGCGTGTCGGGGCTTGGCGTGGCGCTCGGTCCCGTGGTGGGCGGCGCGGTTGTCGAGGGCTTCTCGTGGCAGTGGATCTTCTGGCTCAACGTGCCCGTGGGGCTGGCGCTCGCCCCGGCCGCGCTGGCCCTCCTGCGCGAGAGCCGCGGCCCGGTGGCCACGCTCGACGTGCCCGGAGTCGCGCTCGCGAGCACGGGGCTGCTCGGAGTGGTGTTCGGGATCGTCCGGGCGCAGTCGCTCGGCTGGACCAGCACCACGGTGCTGGTCTCGATTAGCGCCGGCGTGGTCCTTCTGGCCGCCTTCGTGGCCTGGGAGCTGCGCACCCGGACCCCGATGCTCCCGATGCGGTTCTTCCGCAACCGCGCGTTCTCGGCGACCAGCGGCGTATCGCTGGCGATGTTCTTCGGCGCCTTCGGGTCGATCTTCCTGCTGGCCCAGTTCTTCCAGGTGGCCCAGGGCTACTCGCCGCTGGAGGCGGGCATCCGGACGCTGCCCTGGACCGCGATGCCGATCTTCGTGGCCCCGGTGGCCGGTGTCCTGTCCGACCGAATCGGCAGCCGCCCGCTGATGGCGGCGGGCCTGGCGCTGCAGGCCGCCGCGCTGTCGTGGCTCGCGCTGGTCACAGCGCCCGACGTCGCGTACGGGCTGCTGATCCCGGGCTTCGTCATGGCCGGCACCGGCATGGCGCTCGTGTTCGCCCCCTCGGCCAACGCCGTTCTGAGCGCGGTGCGCCCGGCGGAGGCCGGCCAGGCCTCGGGCGCCATGAACACGATCCGGGAGATAGGGGGCGTGCTCGGCGTGGCCGTGCTGGCCACGGTGTTCAGCGACGCCGGGGGCATGGGCTCGCCGCAGGCCTACGTCGATGGGTTGCTGCCGGCTGTCTGGGTCGGCGCCGCGGTCTTGGCGCTGGGCGCGCTGGTGGCGCTCATGGTGCCGGCAAAGCGCTCGGTCGCGGCGGTCGCCGAGCCCGTGCCGGCCGCCGCGTAACCGAAACGGGAGGTGGGTAAGAGGGACTCGATGGCCGAGAACCTCACCCGCCAGATCCTGCGGGACCACCTCGTGGACGGCGATCTCAGCCCCGGGGAATCGATCTCCCTGCGCGTAGACCAGACGCTGCTTCAGGACGCCACCGGCACCATGGCGCTGATGCAGTACGAGCAGCTCGGGGAGCCTCGGGTGAAGGTCGAGCGGGCGGTTCAGTACATCGACCACAACGTCATCCAGCTCGACTTCAAGAACCCCGACGACCACCGGATGCTGCGCGCGCTGTGTCGCCGCTACGGGATCGACTACTCCCGGCCGGGGAACGGCATCTGCCACTACGTGCACATCGAGCGCTACGCACGGCCCGGCGGCATCCTGGTGGGGGCCGACTCCCACACCACCACCAGCGGGGCGCTGGGCATGATCGCCATCGGCGCGGGCGGGCTCGACGTGGCGGTGGCGATGGCCGGTCACCCGTACGAGATCGCCTGTCCCGAGGTGGTGGAGGTGCACCTGGCGGACACGCTCGCCCGCCCGTGGGTGCAGGCCAAGGACGTGATCCTCGAGCTCCTGCGCCAATTGACGGTGCGCGGCGGCAAGAACAAGGTGTTCGAGTTCACCGGCCCCGGCACCGCTGACCTGAGCGTCCCCGAGCGCGGCACCATCGCCAACATGATCGCCGAGCTGGGCGCCACCGGCGCGGTCTTTCCCCCCGACGACAACACGCACGAGTGGCTGCGCCGCCAGCAGCGCGAAGACGACTTCCAGGAGCTCGGGCCCGAGGAGGGCTGCGAGTACGACGAGCGGGTGGGGATCGACCTGTCCGAGCTCGGGCCACTGGTGGCCAAGCCTCAGAACCCCGACAACGTGGTGCCGGTCGAGGAGGTGGCGGGCACGCCCATCGAGCAGGTGTGCATCGGCTCGTCGGTGAACTCGGCCTATCTCGACCTGGCGCTTCCCGGCGCAGTGCTGGCTGCGGAAAACGGCCGGGAGGTGCACGAGCGGGTGACCGCCACCGCCACCCCGGGCTCGCGCCAGATCCTCGTGGCCATCGCGGAGTCCGGCGTGTACCGCCAGCTGGTCGAGGGCGGCGTGCGAATGCTCGAGCCCGTGTGTGGCCCCTGCGTCGGCATGGGACAGGCGCCACCCTCGGACGCCAACTCGCTGCGCACCTTCAACCGCAACTTCCCGGGTCGCTCGGGCACCCCGGAGGACGCGGTCTATCTCTGCTCGCCCGCGGTGGCGGCCGTGTCGATGCTGCACGGCGAGATCCGCGACCCGCGTGACCACGGCGATCCTCCCGAGCTGCTCGAGATGCCCGAGCTCAAGCCGTACGTGGACGACCGCCACATCCTCGCCCCGGCGCCGGAGGACGAGGCCGGCGAGATCGAGATCCCGCGCGGCCCCAACATCAAGACGCCGCCCGAGCACGTCCCGCTCGAGGAGGATCTGAGCGCGAAGATCGCCACGGTGCAGCCGGACAACATCTCGACCGGCGACCTGGCCCCCGACGGCGTGATCGTCATGAGCTACCGCTCGAACATCCCCGCTATCGCCGAGTTCACCTTCCAGCACCGTGATCCGGAGTTCCGCAAACGCATGCAGGAGTGGGGCTCGGGCTTCATCGTGGGCGGCGAGAACTACGGGCAGGGGTCCTCGCGCGAGCACGCCGCGCTGGCTCCGCTGCAGCTGGGGGTGAAGGGCGTGTTCGCCAAGTCGTTCGCCCGGATCCACCGGCGCAACCTGGTGGCGCAGGGCATCCTGGCGCTCACCTTCGCCGACGAGGCCGACTACGACCGGGCCGAGGTGGGGGAGACCTGGACGCTGCCCCGGGTTCGGGAGGAGCTGGAGGAGGGGGCGGACCAGATAACCGTCAAGATCGAGGAGTCGGGCGACGAGATCGCCCTGGCGCACGACCTCGCCCCCAAGGAGCGTGAGATCCTGCTGAGCGGTGGCCTCCTCCACTACCTCAAGGAGCAGGCGGCCGCTTGACGTGGCGGCCGTGCGCGAGCGCTTTCCCGCGCTCGCCGGCGACGCCGCCTTCCTCGACGGCCCGGGCGGCTCGCAGGCGCCCGCCGAGGTGATGGACGCGGTGAGCGGCTACATGCGCGAGAGCAACTCCAATCTGGGCGGCGCGTTTGCCACCTCCGCCGCCTCCGACCGGGTGATGGAGCGGGGCCGCGCCGCTGCCGCGGACTTCACCGGCAGCGAGCCCGAGGAGATCGCCTTCGGGGCGAACATGACCACCCTCAACTTCCAGCTGGCGCATGCGGTGGCCCGCACGCTGGAACCGGGGGATGAGGTCGTGGTCACCCAACTCGATCACGACGCCAACGTCTCGCCCTGGCTGCTGGTGGCCGATGACCACGACCTGGTGGTGCGCACAGCTCCCATCCGGCCGCAGGACGTGACCCTCGACGAGGATGCGCTGGAGGACATGCTGTCCGATCGGACGCGGGTTGTCGCCTTCACGCTGGCCTCCAACGCGGTCGGCTCGATCCCCGACGCCGCCCGCATCGCGGCAGCGGCCCATCGCGTCGGGGCGCTCGCCTGGGCCGACGGAGTCCACCTGGCGCCCCACCGGCGGCTGCTCCGTGCCGACTGGGGCCTGGACGTCACGCTGTGCTCCCCCTACAAGGTTCTTCGGCCCGCACCTGGGGGTCGCGGCGATCAGGCGGGACCTGGCCGAGTCCCTGCCGGCCGACCGGGTCCGGCCCGCCGACGAGGAGCCGGCCGGCCACCGCTTCGAGACGGGCACTCAGTCACACGAGGCGGTCGCCGGCGCCACCGCGGCCGTCGAGTACCTGCGCTCGCTGGGCGAGGGCGACCTGGACCTCGCCTTCACCCGCATCGAGGAGCACGAGACGGCCCTGGCCGAGCGCTTCCTCGCCGGCGTGCCGGACGGCATGGAGCTCTACGGCATCCCGCGGGCCACGGGGCGCACACCCACCTTCTGCTTCAACCTCCCGGGCCGCACCCCGCGCGACGTGGCCGAGCGGCTCGGCGAGCGCGACATCTACGTCTGGGACGGGGACTACTACGCCGTCGAGCCCATGCGCGCGCTGGGACTCGAGCCGGACGGCGCGGTGCGCGCCGGCTTTCTCCACTACACCAGCGAGGAGGAGGTCGACCGTCTGCTCGAGGCCCTCGGCGACCTCAGCGCCTAGGGCTCCTCCGCGAGCCGGTCCTCCACCGAGCGCACCTTGTCCTCGAGCGTCTGATCGGGTCGGTCGCGGCGCTCGTCGAGCTTGAGCACGGTGTAGACGCGGGGCGCGCCCTGGTCGAAGGGCACCGCATGCAGCTCGGCCACGACCGCCAGGATGTCCTCGGTGGTGCCCTCCAGCGAGGTTCCCATCCCGTGCATCTGAAAGCGCACGCGCTCCTGCGCCTGCAGCCGGCGCTGAATCTCGGCGATGTAGCCGCTGGCGCTCACGTCGGGGCGGCCCAAGGTCAGCACGGTGAGGTCGGCGGTGGCCATCGGCTACACCTCCGCGGGTAGGGGGAACAGGCGAAGGAAGCGCCCCACCGAGCGCGAGTCTCCCTCCACCGTCACGTCGCCGGAGCGCCGTGCCTCGGGCAGCCTGCGCCCCTCCCAGAGGAGCGCGGACAGGGTTTCGGGATCGGTCTCCACGATCGCGTCCGGGCGCTCGGCGCTCCCGCGAGACAGATCGAGCCTGCCCTCCGCCACCCGGGCGCGGAAGCGCTGGTCGCCAAGCCGCAGCTCGTAGTTGCCGCTCATTCCCGTCGGCGGCGGCGGGACAGAACAGGGTCTCGAGCGCGAGGATCACGGAATCGGGGCCGATGGTCGCACCTTCCGGCGGGAAGGGGGCGCGGCTTCCCCAGCGGCCCAACTCGATCAGCACCGGCTCGAGCCGGCGGCCCCGCTCGGTGAGCTCGTACACGCGCGAGCCGGCGGGGGGCGCCAGCGTCCGCCGAAGCACCAGCCCGGCCTCCTCCAGCTCGCGAAGGCGCTGCGAGAGCACGTCGGGGCTCACGTGGGGCAGGCCCGCGCGCAGGTCGGTGAAGCGCTTGGGGCCGAGCAGGAGCTCCCGGACCACCAGCAGCGCCCAACGCTCGCCGATCACGTCCAGCGCGCGGGCTATCCCGCAGAGGTCGCCGTAGGTGCGTCGGCTCGCCACTGGACCTGATTCTACGCCTCAATCGTTTGAACCGAACAAGTAGTTGTTTTTTCCAATTATTCGCTACGATCCTAGGATGAGCGAGCGCAACGGCTACCAGCACGGCGTGCCCTGCTGGATCACCAACGTCCAGCCCGACGCCGAGAAGGCGACGGCGTTCTACAGCGAGTTGTTCGGCTGGGAGGCCCACAACCTGATGCCGCCCGAGGCGGAGGGGGACTACGTCGTGTGCCGGCTGCACGGGCGTGACGTGGCCGCTGTGGTGTCCCAGCACGGCGCGCCGCCGCCGCCCGAGCCGGTCTGGACCACCCACATCTGGGTGGACAACGCCGAGGACACCGCCCGGGCGGCCACGGAGGCCGGCGGGAGCGTCGTGGGCCCGCCCTTCCACTCGCCCGGCGGCGTTCGCACGGCGGTGCTCGCCGACACCTCCGGCGCCGTCTTCTGCGTCCTGGAGCCGGGTGAGCGCAAGGGCGCCCAGGTCGTCAACCAGCCGAACGCCTGGAGCATGAGCGCGCTCAACACGTCCGACCCCGACGGCGCGGCCGCCTTCTACGGCGCCGTGTTCGGCTGGACGACCGAGAAGTTCGAGCTGGGGGAGATCGAAGCCACGATGCTCCGCCTGCCGGGCTTCGTCGGCGGCGAACCTCAGCAGCCGGTGTCGCGGGAGGTCGTCGCCGTGATGATGCCGGCCGCCGATGCGCCGCCGCAATGGAGCGTTGACTTCTGGGTCGATGATGCGGACGCGACCGCGGAGGGGGCGGCCCGGCTGGGGGGCGCGGTTCTGGGGCCTCCGTCGGACTCCCCGCTGTCCCGGAGCGCGGTGCTGGCGGATCCGCTGGGCGCGTCCTTCTCGGTGAGCGAGATTCCCGACGTCTCCTGATCATTCCTACGCGTATGCCTCGGCCGGCAGCGGGAACCAGCGGGCCCGCTCGAACTCCGGCGTGAGCGGGCGGTCGTCCGAAGCGTCGTCCGGCGGCCCGGCGGCGGCCTGCTGCATGATCCGGCGCGCCTCGTCGAGATAGCGGCGCAGAAGCACCGGCTCGGGCTCGATCGCCGCCGCCGGCTGCGTCCCGGACGCACCGGTAACCGAGGAGATGTCCTCGAGATCGACCAGCACCCGCGGCGACGCCTGCCGATGCTGCCACAGGCCGCTGGCCGGATCGAAGCGGTAGAGCGGCAGCAGCTTCCAGCCTTCGTTTGCGAGTAGGTGAACGGCCTGGACGAGGTACTCGAACACGGCCTCGCTGATGAAGTAGTTGAAGCCGACCCGGACGAAGGCCAGCTTCGCGCCCATGTTGCCTCTCAGGGCCTCCGCGTCCATTCGCGCCGACCACGCGTCGTCGATCGGGTACGTGCGGTGAAGGTACGGGCCGGCGCAGAAGCAGCCGCTGCGGGCCTGGATGCCGAACAGGTCGTTGAGCACCGCGACGGCGAAGTTCGAGTGCAGCAGCCCGCGCCGGTGCCGCAGCCCGAAGGAGACGATCGCGAGCCGTTCGGCCTTCGTGTTGCCGAGGATCTCGATCCGCGGGTTCGCTCCCCAGGATTCGAGCGCGCGGCGGACGAAGCCGGTCTCCCGCCGGCAGATCTCCTGCGTCCCGACCGCCTCCTTGAGGGCGAACACGAGCCCGGCGCGGATCGACTCGACGATCGCCGGGGTCCCGCCCTCCTCGCGGACCTTGGGCTCCGGGTGGTAGGAGTGGCTCTTCGGGTTCACGAACACGACCGTGCCGCCACCCGGCACCGACGGCACCGGGTTGCGGAACAGCGACCGCTTGGCAATCAGGATCCCCGGTGTGCCCGGGCCGCCGACGAATTTGTGCGGGGAGAGGAACACGGCGTCCTTGTAGGCCAGCCGGCCGTGCGGGCGCTTCGGCGCCGGGTTCATGTCGACCGGCAGGTATGGGCCCGCGGCCGCGTAGTCCCAGCACGAGAGCGCGCCGTGGCGGTGGAGGAGGATCGCCACCTGCTCGACGTCGGTCACGATCCCGGTCACGTTCGAAGCGGCGGAGAAGCTGCCCAGCTTCAGCGGCCGCTGCGCGTAGCGGCGAAGCTCGTCCTCGAGATGAGCGAGGTCGACACCGCCGTCGGGGTCCTCGCGGATGGTCACGACGTCGGCGGCCGCCTCTCGCCACGGAAGCTCGTTCGAGTGGTGCTCGTAGGGGCCGATGAACACGACCGGCCGCATCTCCGGCGGGGTGGCGTCAGGGCCGGACGGGTGAGCGAGCCCCAGGAGCCGTGCGACGCGATCGATCGCGCCCGTGGCTCCGGCGCCGCAGAAGACCACCACGTCCTGGTCGCCGGCGTTCACGGCCTTGCGGACGATCTCACGGGCCTGCTCCCTGAGCGCGGTGGTCTGGAAGCCGGTCGAGGAGGCCTCGGTGTGCGTGTTCGCGTACAGCGGCAGAACCCGGTCCCGAATGAAGTCCTCGACGAAAGAGAGCGAGCGCCCCGAGGCGGTGTAGTCGGCGTAGGTGAGGCGGCGAGGCCCGAACGGGCCGTCCAGCAAGGTTTCGTCGCCGATGACCGAATGCCGGATCCGTTCGATCAGCGTGGCCGAGGACATCAACCGCCTCCTTCGGGGCGGGATGCCCCGTTATGAGAAGGACGCTTGTGCCGAGCGCTACATTCCCGACCGGCGCAGCAGCGGGGCCACCCGGTAGCGCTCCTCGCGCCGTTCCTCCCAGAGGCCGTCGAGCACCGCCAGCACGTGGTCGGTGCCGATCGCCTCGCCCCAGGTCACCGGCCCGCGCGGGTGGTTGAGCCCGAGCGTGAGCCCCGCGTCCACGTCGGAGGCGGAGCCGACGCCCTCGCCGATCGCGAAGTAGGCCTCGTTCACGAGCTGACAGACGATGCGCCCGAGCACCAGGCCGGGTGCGTCGTCCACCCACTCGTGGTGCAGCCCCAGAGCAGCGAAGAAATCCTCAGCCTCCTCGCACGCAGCCGCGGGGGTACTCGGAAGGCGCGTGAGCTCCACCAGCCGGCAGTCGCGGAGGGGCGGCAGCAGGTGGAAGCCGACCGCGCTCGGCAGGCCCCGGGCGGCGAGGCTTCCCGCGGCGCAGAGGGCGAGCGCCGGAGCGCCGGGCGCGGGAGCGAGCCCCGCGTCGACCACGAGGCCGCCGCCGGCCGCGTCGCCCAGCGCAAAGCCGGCCGACCCGGCCAGCGAGCGCAGCTCCTCGGCCAGCCTGGTCTCGCCGAGAACCGTGACGGGACGGCCGTCGCCTCCGCCGAATGCGGGTTGCTTCGGGTCCTCGGGCCGGTAGCGCTCCTCGCCGCCGTAGTCGTAGTAGCCGCGCCCCGTCTTGCGTCCCAGCCGGCCGGCGGCGACCATCCGCGCCTGAATCGGGCTGGGGCGCCAGCGCGGCTCGCCGAAGGAGAGCTCGGTGAAGGACTTGGCCACCTCGAAGCCCACGTCGATGCCCACCAGGTCCATGAGCTCGAACGGGCCCATGCGAAAGCCGCCGCCCAGGCGGCAGATCCGGTCGATCTGCTCGTGGCTCGCCAGCCGCTCGCCCAACAGCCGCAACGCCTCGGCGCTGAACGGCCGTCCGCAGCGATTGACGAGGAAGCCGGGACCGTCCGCGGCGAGGATCACCTGCTTGCCCATCGCCTCGCCGGTCTCGCGCGCCACGGTGAGCGCGCGCTCGCCGGTCTGGTCCGCACGGATGACCTCCAGCAGGCCCATCAGCGGCGGCGGGTTGAAGAAGTGCATTCCCACGACGTTCTCCGGGCGGGCGGCGGCTCCGGCCAGCGAGGTCACCGGGATTGAGGACGTGTTGGTGGCCAGCACGGCGTCGGGGTCACAGACCTCCGAGAGCTGCTCGAACAGGTCTCGCTTGAGCTCCGGGCGCTCGGGCGCGGCCTCGATGACGAGCTCGCAGTCGGCCAGGCCCTCGAGGGCTTCCACCGGCTCGAGCAGCCCCGCGGCTTCCTCGCCGGCCCGCCCCTTTTCCACCCACCGGCCCAGCCCCGCCAGGGCGGCTTCGGTCCCGCGTTCCAGCGCTTCGGGAACCGGATCGTGCAGCCGGGTGCGCATGCCGGCAGCGGCTCCGAGCTGCGCGATCCCCGCTCCCATGGTGCCGGCGCCCACCACGCCGACCGTGCGCGGGAGGGAGCTCACCGCCCCCTGAATTCGGGCCGGCGCTTCTCGATGAACGCGGTCATGCCCTCCACGCGGTCCTCGGTCGCCATCGCGAGCTCGTACAGCCGCCGCTCGTGCTCGAGGCCCGCGCTCAGGGGCGTCTCGTCGGCGGCCAGCACCGCCTCCTTGCCGAGGCGGACGGCCATCGGCGGGCGACTCGCCACCAGCTGCGCCAGCTCGACGGCGGTGTCGAACCACTCGAAGCCCGCCGCCACCCGGTTGACCAGACCGAGCTCCAACGCCTCCTGGGCGCCGATCCGCCGGCCCGTGAGAACCAGCTCCATCGCACGCTGCTTGCCGAGCACTCGGGCCAGACGCTGGGTGCCGCCCCCGCCGGGAATGATCCCCAGCAGGATCTCCGGCTGGCCGAACTCGGCGCTCTCAGAGGCCACGATCATGTCGCACAGCAAAGCGAGCTCGCAGCCTCCGCCCAGCGCGTAGCCGGACACGGCCGCGATCAGTGGTGTCCTGACCCCGGCGAGCCGGGGCCAGAAGCGCGCCGCGGGAGCGGTGAGCGTCTCGACGAAGCTGCGCTTGGCCATGGTCTTGATGTCCGCGCCCGCCGCAAACCAGTCGTCGTTCCCGGCGATCACGATGCAGCGCACATCCGGGTCGGCGTCCCAGCGCTCGACGGCCGTGGCCAGCTCCTCCATCAGCTCGGGAGAGAGAGCGTTGCGGGCGTCGGGACGGTCGAGGCGCGCGATTCCCACCGCGCCTCTGGTCTCGACACCGACCGTGGCCATCAGGTCATCGCGTTCACGCCGGTGGCGGCGCGCGCGATGATCAGCTTCTGGATCTGGGAGGTGCCCTCGTACAGGGTGGTCACCCGGGCGTCGCGCAGGTAGCGCTCCACCGGGTAGTCGTCCACGTAGCCCGAGCCGCCGTGCACCTGGATGGCGGCGTTCGCGCAGCGCACCGCGGCCTCCGTGGCGTAGAGCTTGGCGATCGAGGTCTCGGTGGTATTGGGCTGGTCGGTGTCCTTGAGCCAGCCCGCCCGCCACACCAGGCCGCGGGCCGCGTCGGTCTCCACCACCATATCGGCGATCAGTTCCTGCACGAGCTGGAAGGAAGCGATCGGCTTGCCGAACTGCCGGCGCTCCTTGGAGTACTCGATCGAGGCGTCGAGCGAGCCCTGGCAGATCCCCACGCAGCCGGCGGCCACGCTGTAGCGGCCGGAGTCCAGCGCGCTCATGGCGATCTTGAAGCCGTCGCCCACCTCGCCCATCAGCGCGCCGTCCGGCACCTCGACGCCGTCCAGCGAGAGCTCCGCGGTGTCGGAGCCCTTGAGGCCGAGCTTGCCGTGAATCTCCTGGGAGGAGAAGCCTTCCGAGTCGGTGGGCACGAGAAAGCAGGCGATTCCCCGGTGGTCCTTCTCCGGATCGGTCTGGGCGAAGATCAGCGCGAGCTTGGCGTAGTTGCCCAGCGAGATCCACATCTTGCCGCCGCTGATCTTCCAGCCGTCGGCGGTCTTCTCGGCCCGGGTCTTGAGGTCCGAGGCGTCGGAGCCGGTGTCCGGCTCGGTGAGGCCGAAGCAGCCGAGGGCCTCGCCCGAGCAGAGCTGGGGCAGCCATTCCTGCTTCTGGTCCTCGCTTCCCCAGCGGACGATCGAGGAGCACACCAGCGAGGTGACGACGGAGACCACAGTGCGCATGGCGGAGCAGCCCCGCCCGACCTGCTCGACGATCAGCGCGTAGGTGCGGTAGTCCACGGCCCGGCCGCCGTACTCCTCGGGCACGATCGCTCCCAGGAAGCCCATGTCAGCGATCTTCTGCACCAGCTCGGTGTCGAAGTGCTCGTTGCGGTCGTTCTCGCGCGCGCGAGGGACGATCTCGCGATCGGCGAAGTCGCGGGCGGTCTCGCGGATGAGTCGTTGCTCGTCGGTCAGCTCGAAGTCGATCAAGGAGCGTTCCTCGGCGGTTCGGGAGCGCGTCTCAGGCTATCCGACGCGTATCCGCTCAGTCATCGGCCCCGGCATTCTGCACACCGCCGCCTGCGGCCGCGCCGGACGCGCGGCGTACACTCGCCTGGTGGGCGAGTTCACCGTCTTCGTCCTCTTCGCCTTCGTGGCCGCCGCCGTGATCCTGCTGGCCCTGGGCAAGTGGTATCCGGGCTCGGGCGCCGAGCAGGTGGACTGGCGGCCCACGCGTTCGCCCGAGGTGGAGGCGGAGCTCGAGCTGGAGGACGTAGAGCAGATGCTGGAGGCCCAGAACGCCCGCCGCCGGAGAAGCGGCCGGCCCGAGCTGACCGAGGACGACGTGCGCGAGCAGGTGGCCGAGGACGAGCGCTGGCGGGACGAGCTCCGCCGGCGCGCCGCATCACCGCCCGGCGACTGAGGCGTGCGTGGCGCGGGTGCTGATCGTGGGCTGCGGCTGCCGCGGCCGTGGGCTGGCGGAGCGGCTGGTCGCCGCCGGGCACGCCGTGCGCGGCACCACCCGCGACCCGGGACAGACGACGGAGATCGAGGCGGCCGGCGCCGAGGCGGTGGTGGCCGATCCCGATCGCCTTGGAACCCTGTTGCGCCCGCTGGCCGGTGTAAGCGTGGTCTGCTGGCTCATGGGCACCGCCGTAGCTCCCCAGCTCCACGGCGAGCGGCTGCGGACCATGATGGAGCGGCTTGTCGATACCCCGGTGCGGGGGTTTGTCTACGAAGGAGCCGGCAGCGCCGGCGGCCGGCTGCTGGGCGAGGGAGCGACAATCGTGCGCGAGGCGGCCGAGACCTGGCGCATCCCGGTTGTCGTTCTCGAGCACGATCCCGGCGACGCGGAGGGGTGGCTGGGGTCCGCGAGCGGCGGGGTGGAAGACCTGCTCGCGGCGGGCCGGCCGCGCTAGGCTAAACCCGGTCGGGATTGAGGACATTCGAAAATGAGGAGAGCAAGGTGGCCGAGTACGCGAAGGACGTTCTGGTGGACACACAATGGGTGGAGGACCACCTGAGCGACGATTCGGTCCGCATCGTCGAGGTCGACGAGAACACGGCGCTCTACCGCGAGGCCCACATCCCGGGCGCGATCGGCTTCGACTGGAAGAACGACCTCCAGGACCAGGTGAAGCGTGACGTGCTGGACTCGGCCGAGTTCGGCGAGCTGTTCGGAAGCCGCGGCATCTCCAGCGACCACACGATCGTGCTTTACGGCGACCGGAACAACTGGTTCGCGGCCTACACCTACTGGTACCTGCGCTACTACGGCCACGACGACGTGAAGCTGATGAACGGCCCGCGAGAGAAGTGGATCTCCGAGGGCCGGCCCACCAGCTCCGACGTGCCCAGCTACGAGCCGCAGCAGTTCACCGCGCGGGAGGGCGACGCATCGATTCGCGCCTGGCGCGACGACGTGGTCTCGGCGCTCGACGAGAGCATCCGGCTGGTGGACGTACGCTCGCCCCAGGAGTACTCGGGTGAGCTGATCGCGATGGCGGGCTACGAGCAGGAGGGCGCGCAGCGCTCCGGGCACATCCCGGGCGCCGCCTCGGTCCCGTGGGCGCAGGCGGTGCAGGAGGACGGCACGTTCAAGTCGGCGGACGACCTGCGCGAGCTCTACACGCAAAAGGGCGTGGTCGACGGCAACCCGATCATCGCCTACTGCCGCATCGGCGAGCGCTCGGCGCACACCTGGTTCGTGCTCCACGAGCTGCTGGGCAACGACGACGTGCGCAACTACGACGGCTCGTGGACGGAGTGGGGGAACCTCGTGAACGTGCCGATCGAGAAGGACGTCTGACCGGAAACCATCCGGGGGGCTCGCGCCCCCCGGGCCCCCCGCCTGCGCCTGGCCGGTGGGTGGCGGCCGGGCTTCCGCCGCACCGTTAGAGGACGGGTTTCAGCCGCTCCAGCAAGCTCTGCACGCTGAGACCATCCGGGGGGCTCACGCCCCCCGGGCCCCCCGCCTGCGCCTGGCCGGCCGCTGTCTTAGATCAGCGGGGCCAGGCGCTCCAGCAAGCTCTGCACGATCCGCGCTGTCGCGCCCCAGACCAGGTGGCCGTCCACCGTGTAGGTGGGCGTCTTGATCGGGACCCCCTTGCGGAACAGGCGCTTCATCCGGTGGCCTCCCACCAGCTCCGGCAGGGAGAACTCCAGCACCCGTTCCACCTCCGCCTCGGCGGGGGTCCACACGTGACCCGGCTCGATCGTGCCGACGAAGGGGAAGATGCGGTAGCCGGTGACGAACGTGCCAACCGGGGGTAGCGCGCCCCGCAGGGTGACCGCTTCGCGGGGGAGACCGATCTCCTCCTCGGCCTCGCGCAGGGCGGTGGTACGCAGGTCCTCGTCCGGCCCCTCCTGGAGCCCGCCCGGAAAGGAGATCTCGCCGGCGTGTCGGCGGAGGTCCGCGCGCCGCTCGGTGAACACCGCGGTGAGCGGGTCGCCGAAGAGCGGCACCAGCACGGCCGCGTCGGTGC
Organism: uncultured Thermoleophilaceae bacterium; assembly: GCA_963772945.1. Lineage (GTDB taxonomy): Bacteria > Actinomycetota > Thermoleophilia > Solirubrobacterales > Thermoleophilaceae > JACVRW01. The sequence goes on from CAVYZJ010000005.1 coordinate 642,996, forward strand.
CCGCGGGAGCGTCCATGGCGGCCGCCTCCTCCGGGCTCAGCAGAAGCTCTTCGAGCTGCCCCACGTGCCTATTATCGAGAGGGTGGCCCGCGCGCTTCTCATCATCGATTTCCAGAACGACTTCGTGCCGGGAGGCGCGCTGCCGGTGCCCGATGGCGACGCCATCGCCGGGCGAGTCCAGGAGCTGCTCGACTCAGGCGGCTTCGACGTGGTGGTGGCCACCCGCGATTGGCACCCCGAGGACCACCACTCCTTCGCGGCGCAGGGCGGTCCCTGGCCGCCTCATTGCGTGCAGGACACGACCGGGGCCGAGCTTCACCAGTCGCTGGACCGCGAGCGCGTTGACGTGGTGATCAACGCGGGCTACGAGCCCGAGCTGGAGGGCTATTCGGGGTTCGAGGAGACGGAGCTTGAGCAGGTGCTGCGCGACCGCGACGTGGACGAGGTCACCGTGGTCGGGCTGGCCACCGACTACTGCGTGCGGCAGACCGCGCTGGACGCCCTGCGACACGGCTTCACGGTGACCGTGGACCGGGACGGCGTCCGCGGCATCGACGTGGAGCGCGGCGACTCGGAGCGAGCGCTCGCCGAGCTGCGCGACGCGGGGGCGAGCGTCGTCTGAATCTCGTCGAACGCCTGCACGCCGGGTTACGCCACTGGTATCCCCTACTCGTACAGGCCTCGGACGGCGCGCGTATGCTGAGCCTCGACGGAGTGTCGGCGGCGCTGGTGCCGGTGGCGCCCGAGCGCTCGTATCTGAACGCAGTGGTCTACGACCGGCCCGAGGCCCTGGCCGCCGCATACGACGAGCTGGCCGCGGCCTACGCCGAGATCGGCGCGAAGTGGACCGTGTGGGTGCCGCCGGCCGACCGCGAGGCCATTGCGCTGCTCGAGCGGGCGGGGCACGTGCTCGACGCGGAGCCGGCGCTGATGGGTCGCGAGCTGTCGGGCGTCGAACGCCCGCCGCGCTCGGCCCTGTCCGGCTGGACCCGCGAGGGCACACCGGCCGACGTGGCGGCGGTCAACGACCGCGCCTACCGCGACGACACACGCTCCTTCGCGCACGCGCTGCGCGGGCTGCCCGAGGGGTCGGCGCACCTCTACACCGTCCGCGAGGCGGGCCACGCGGTGGCCTCAACGGTGATCGTGGACCACGAGGGCAACGCCGACGTGGAGTTGGTGGCGGTGGTCCCGGAGGCGCGCGGCCGCGGGCTCTCGGGCAAGCTGCTGGCGCACGCCCTGGCCGACGCCGCGGAGCGCGGCTGCGAAACGACCACGCTGGTAGCCACGGCGCTCGGTCGCCCCGTCTACGAGCGGCTCGGCTACCGGCAGGTGGGCCGGCTGCAGATGTGGGAGCGGCGCGGGAGCTAGCCCAGCTCCACCCGCTCCTCGAACATCACCTCGCCCTCGAGCGTCCGGTGCACCGGGCACTTGGCCGCGATCTGCATCAGGCGCTCCCGCTGCTCCTCCGGCAGCTCCTTGGGGAGCCGGACCTCCATGGTGAAGCGGGTAGGGGAGCCGCGCTGGGAGGGCTCGTAGTCCACGTTGACGACCACGTCGCCCACGTCCCACCCCTTGCGGTTGGCGTACATCTCCATCGTGATCGCGGTGCACGAAGCGAGGCTGGCGGCCAGCAGCTCCTGGGGGCTGGGCCCAGCGTTGTCGCCGCCGGTCTCCCTCGGCTCGTCGGCCACCACCGTGTGGCCGCGTACTTCCACCTCGTGCTTGAGCGTGCCGTCCTCGCGGCGGGCTATCGCCCTCATGTCCTCCCCTTGAAGAGCTCTGGCTCGGGCTCGTCGGCGAAGCGCGCCATCGCAAATAGCGCGTCCGAGAGCCGGTTCAGGTAGATCAACACCGTGTCGTCTGCGAGGTCGCCCTCGTGGTTCAGCGCGCTGACACGACGCTCGGCCCGGCGCACCGCCGTGCGCGCCAGATCGAGCCGGGCGGAGAGCTCGGTCCCGCCCGGGATCACGAACTTGGGCGGAAGCTCCACCCGCTCCATGTAACGGTCGATGACGGTCTCGAGCCGTTCGACCATTTCCGAGGTGATCCTCGACACCCCCGGCTCCAGGCGCTCGGCCGCCTCCGGGGCCGTCGCCAGCTCGGCGCCGGCCACAAAGAGCTCCTGCTGGACGCGCAGGATGTCCTCGTACAGCTCGCCGCCCGGCTCGGCGGCGGCCCGGCACAGCCCGAGCGCGGAGGCCGCCTCGTCCACGGAGCCGTAGGCCTCGGGCCGGCGGCCCTCCTTGAACACACGGCCGCCGTACCAGAGGCCCGTGCTGCCGTCATCACCTTTGCGCGTGTAGATCTTCACGTGAGCAGATTGAACAGGAGGCCGGTCGGGACCTTGGGGTAGAAGTAGGTCGACTTCGGAGGCATCGACTCGCCCTCGGCCGCCACCTCCTGCACCTGCTCCACCGGGGTCGCCCGCATGAAGAAGCCGGCATCGGCGCGGCCGGACTCGACAGCCGCGATGGCGTCGTCCAGGTTCTTCGAATAGTCGAGCCCGCGGAGGTGGAGGATGTCCTCCTCCGACATGCCGAGCGCACCGCGGAGGACCACTGCCTCCAGGACGGCGGTGTCCAGGCGCCGGTAGGCGTCCGGCATGCCGTCCAGGGCACGGTCGGCGATGGCCTGGTCCTTCAGGGTCACGCGGAACGGGCGGCGGAAGAAGCTGTCCATGTAGCCGAACGCCACCCCGCCGTTGGCACTGCCGGGCTCGAGGTCGGCGGGCGAGGCCAGCTCCTCGACCTCGAAGTCGCGCCGCAGGACATCCCGGATCGCGAGCTGCTTCGCCTCGTCCTCCTTGAGCCCCGTGAGCAGGCGATGGGTGGGGAACACGAGCAGCCCGGGATCGGAGATCGAGCACAGGAGCATCAGCACGTAGCGGTGGTCGCCCTCGCCCCCCACCTCGTTCGCATAGACGCGCGCGGTCTCGTAGCGGTGATGCCCGTCGGCGATCAGCAGCTCGGCGTCGGCCAACGGCATCTGCAGCTCGGCGATCAGGTCCGGGTCGGCGGTCCGCCAGAGCCGGTTGACCGTGCCGTCGAGATCGGTGGCAGCGGCAAAGGGCTCTCCCGTCGCGAGCTCCGCCATCGTGCGCTCGGCTGCCCCGTCGGTGTCCGGAAACAGCGTGAAGATGGGGGAGAGGTTTGCGTGCGTGGCGCGGGTCAGTCGCAGGCGATCCTCCTTGGGACCGGGATGGGTGCGTTCGTGGGGCCGGATGCGCCCAGGGCCGTAATCGTCCACGTACACGCGCGCAAGGAAGCCGGTGCGCATCCGACGCGTGCCGTCAGGGGCCTGGTAGTCCTGGCGCAGCACCCAGACCGCCGGCTCCTCCTCGTGGACCAGGACGCCGCGCTCACGCCAGTCGCCGAGGGTGACGGCGGCCTGCTCGTAGCTGGGCGGAAGGTCGACGTGCACCACGTTGTAGGGGCTGCGGTCGGCCAGCTCCGCCCGTAGCTCGTCGTCGATCACGTCGTAGGGCGGGGCGATCAAGTCGTCGAGCGGGCCCGCGTGCGCCGGGTCGTAGCGGAGCGCACGAAGCGGCTGGACATAGGCCATGGCCGCACCCTACCCCCGACCGAGAGATTGATCACAGACGGGGAATGTCTGCGCCCGCATGCTGGTCGTGTGCAGCGATGAACGACGCGGCTCCGATGCTCGGTGTGCTCGCGGGGGTGATCGGCGTCGTCGGCATGATTCCGTACGTCCGCGACACGGTCCGGCGATCGACCCGCCCGCACCGGGGCACCTGGCTGATCTGGGGCGTGCTCGCGACCGTCGTGTGCCTGTCCCAACGCGCCGACGGCGGATCGTGGAGTCTCCTCATGGCCGGCACCGGAGCGGTGTTGGCCGGCGTGGTGTTCGTCCTCGCGCTGCGACTCGGGACGGGCGGCTTGAGCGTGTCGGACATCGCACTGATCATGCTCGCCGGCGCGGGTGTGGCGGGATGGATCGCCGTCGACGAACCGATCGTGGCGACCCTCTGCGTCGTCGTTGCGGATCTGCTCGCGGCGGGAATGATGGTGCCGAAGACCTGGCGCGATCCCGAGTCCGAGACGCTTTCGACGTTCGCGTTCGCCAGCCTGGGGGGCGGGCTCGCGGCAGGGTCGGTCGGTGCGTTAGAGCTGTCACTGCTGCTGTTTCCCGCGTACTACTGCGTGGTCAACGGCGCCCTCGCGCTCATGATCCGCCACCGGCGCGCGGCGCTGGCGGCGCCGCACGAGCCCCCTCTCGTGGTTGCCCTGGCCCCGGGCGCCTGAGCTACGACAGCCGGCCGTCCTGCGTGGCGGCGAGGGCCAGCCGGGCCCCCAGAAGTCCGAGCAGGGCGCCCACCACACGGTCGACCACGGGCTTGACCCGCCCGTAGCGCCGCTGGACCCCGGGATGCGAGAAGACCACGGCGAGCAGGCAGTGCCACCAGAGGGCGTTCAGCGCGATCAGGAGGACGGCCGCGATGCGCACCGCGTCTGACACCTGAGCATCCAGCGTGGGAGCGAGGATGCTGCCGAAGAAGACCGCGGCCTTGGGGTTGGTCAGGTTCGTGAGCAGCCCGCGCCGGTAGTCGCGCAGAAGGCCCGTATCGGCGGGCGACGGACCGGGCGAGGGGGGCGGGTCGCCGGCCCCGCGCCAGGTTTGCACCCCGATGAAGATCAGGTAGGCGCCTCCGGCCAGCTGCACCCCCGCACGAAGCCAGCCCGCCTGTCCGATCAGGAGCCCGAGTCCCAGGGCGGCGCCCGTGGCCAAGAGGAGAGCGCCGGACGCCACCCCGGCGGCCACCGCGAGCGCCCTCCGGCGCGAATGAGCCATGGCCGTCTGGGTCACCAGCAGGACGTTCGGACCGGGCGTGGCCATGGCCGCCATGTGGATGGCGGCGATGGTGAGAAGAGTGGAGGTCGGGGACACGGGAGGTTTGACTCCGCCGGGGCGCTTCAATAGCGTCGCAGCCGCGAGAGAGACGGGTCTGTATCCGCCCCCTGCGGTCAGCCCGGAGTCCACAGGGAGGAGACAGAGAAGATGGCGTACGACCCCCGGACCGACACGGGCATCCCCACCGAGCCCGTCGGGTCCTTGCCCCGGCCGTCCAAGCTTCAGGCGGCCTACGCCGACTACGACGAGGGCAAGATCTCCAAGGAGGACCTCGAGGCCGAGCAGGACACCGCGGTCAAGGAATCAATCGAGAACATGGAGGCCGCCGGGTCACCGATCGTCTCCGACGGCGAGCAGCGCTGGTCGAGCTTCGCCACCTACCCGATCACCGACACCCTCGCCGGCACCGGCCTGGCCGACAACCTCGGCCCGGGCGGCCAGTACTTCGCGATCTTCGCCGACGGCCACAACCGCGAGCTCCCGCGCCTGACCGGCGGTCCCTTCAAGTACAAGACCTTCGCGGCGGACACGCTGAAGAAGTCGATCGGCTACGCCACCAAGCCGATGAAGCAAGCGGTGATCGCTCCCTCGATGCTCGCGCTGCTCTACCCGCTCGAGGAGGAGGTCGACGGCTATCCGCGCGACCAGTTCGAGGAAGACCTGACCAACGAGACCGAGAAGGACATCCGCGGCGCGTTCGAGGCGGGGGCCGAGCGGGTCTCGGTGGACTTCACCGAGGGCCGGCTGGCCACACGCGCGGACCCCCGCAATCCCTGGACGGGCGCCGGCATGCTGCCCCACTTCATCGAGTTGAACAACCGCGTGCTCGATCGCTTCTCGCCGGAGGAGCGGGTCAACATCGGCATTCACACCTGTCCGGGCGGGGACCGCGACTCGGTACACAGCGCGGACGTCCCCTACAACAACCTCCTGCCCGAGATGTTCAAGATCAACGCCGGCTACTTCCTGATCCAACTGGCCAGCGAGCGCGACAAGGACACGGTCTACGAGTCGATCGGCAAGCACAGCCGGGAGGACGCGAACGGTGTCGCCCAGATGTGTTACGTCGGCGTGATCAACCCGCAGAACCCGCGGGTCGAGAGCCCGCAGGAGGTCTGCGACGCGCTGGTCCGGGCGGCCGACTTCATCCCGAAGGAGCGCCTGGGCGCCACCGACGACTGTGGCTTCTCGCCCTTCAGCATCGACGAGAAGCCCAATCACGGTTCGCCCGACTACGCACGCGAGGTCGCGTTCCAGAAGGTCAAGAACCGGGTGGAGGGCACCCGCATGGCGGCGGAGAAGCTGGGCGTCTCCTAGCTTTCGTGCTCCAGCAGCAGCCGGCCGAGCTCCTGGGCGCGACGGGCTGCCCGCAGGTCGCCCTCGCCGGCGGCGACGATGGAGCCCTTCATGAGCAGGTGCCACTTGGCGGCCAGGGCCTCGGGATCCGACGCGCCGGCCTGGGTCGCGAACTCGGAGAGCATGTCTCGGATGTTTTCGAGGTGAGTGGCGCAGGCCAGGCGCACGGGGTGGTCGGCCTGGTCGAACTCGAGCAGAACGTTGATGAACGAGCAGCCCTCGAAGTCCTCCTCCTGGAACCACTCGTCGAACACGTCGAAGATGGCGAGCAGCCGGCCGGCCCCATCCTCGGCACGGGCCTCGGCCTGCGCTCGTAGCCACTGCTCGGTCCAGCGCCGCTCCCGCTCCCGCAGGAACTCCAGCACCAGCTCGTCCTTCGAGGCGAAGTGGCGATAGAGGCTCATCTTCGCCACCCCTGAGGTGGCGATGATCGTGTCCACCCCCACCGCCCGGATGCCATGCCGGGAGAAGAGGTCGTAGGCCGTATCGAGTATCCGCTCCCGGGCAGGGCCCACCGCCGCGCGACCGGACTCGGACACGGGAGCGAATATAGCGGCGGGAAGCGGCGTCAGCCGCCCCTCAGCGCCGTGCGAGCTTCCAGCTCCGCCGCCGGGAGGCCGGTCTCGACCGCCACTTGGAGGGCGCGGCCCAGGAGCTCCTCTGCGCCCGCTTCGTCACCCCTCGCTCGCCGGCAGTGGGCGACCAGGCAAGCAGCCTGGGCCGCGGTCTCGCGCCAGCCGACCCGCTCGGCGGAGACCAGCAACGGCTCGGCGAGCCGCTCGGCGGAGGCGGGGTCGCCGCCCTGCAGCCGCACACGTGCCACCGCGAGCTGCGCGTGTGCCCCGTACAGGAAGGTGCCACCCGGCGGAACGGTCATGCGCCCGAGCAGCTCCTCCACCTGCCCGGCCAGCTCCGATGCCCGCTCGGCGTTGCCCAGGGCGCTCTCCGCAGCGGCCAGAAGGCCACCGCAGCGGACCAGCTGCACCGCCGCGCCGGTGCCCGCCACGGCCTCCAGGCCCTCGGTCAGGATCTCGGCCGCCCGCTCCGGACGGCCGACCTCGAGCAGAGCCCAGCCCAGGCTCGAGGTGCTCCAGGCCACGAAGTCGCTGGAGCTCGCTGTGCCGGCCAGCTCATGGGCCTCGAAGCCGGCCTCGAGCGCGCCGGCGTAGTTGCCGCGGCTGCGCTCCAGCCAGCAGAGGGTGTCCAGGAACAGCGGCCTGGTGGAGAGGTCTCCGAGCTCGACATTTATCGCCAGCGCGGCGTCGACGCGCTCGCGGGCCGCCGCGAACGCTCCGCGCGCCAGCGGAACGAACGCGGACTCGAGCAGCGCGAAGGCCAGGAAGAAGCGATCGTCGAGGCGGCGGTGGATGGCGGCGGCGCGTGCCGAGACCTCATCGAGCGTGTCGAGCTCGCCCAGCTCGAGCGCCACCAGCTTGATGGCGTCGAGCGCGCGGCCCTCGAGCCGCTCGTCCGCCGCCGCCTCAGCCAGCCGCAGCGCCCGCTCGCCGCGCTCCAGCGCGAGGTCCAGACGGAGGCGGTTGGACAGCAGGATGGAAACGCGGCTGAGGCTGTAGACCGTCGTGTAGGTGTCGCCCAGCGACTCGGCGATCCGAAGCGCTTCCTCCCCGTAGGCCAGGGAGCGATCCACCCCCTCGTGGCGCAGCTGGGACAGATCGGCGAGCGCCCGCATCGCCACGCGCCGGTCGCCGGTCGCGCGCGCGGCCTCCAGCGCGGCCTCGGCGTCCGCCGCAGCGCCGCTGAGATCGCCGCCGAGGAAACGGATATTCCCCCTTAGGCAGAGAAGCTCACGCAGCCGCGTGTCGTGCCCGCCGGCGGGAAGCTCCGCCCCCGCCTGCATCGCCCGCTCCACCTGCTCGAGCGCCTCCTCGAGCGCGTACACGCGGAAGGCGGCCTCCGCGGCGAGGGCGTGGCGCTCGAGGGCGCGCTCGTGGCGTCCGGCTTCCGACCAGTGATGGGCGAGCAGTCCGTGGCGGTCGGGCGCGAGCCGCTCCAGCGCGTCGGCCGCGCGAGCGTGCAGCTCCTGCCGGTGCCGGCGCAGCAGCGAGCGGTAGGCCGCCTCCTGGATCAGGCTGTGCTTGAAGCGAAGCTCCTGCTCGCCGGTACGCAGGAGATCGTGTCGCTGAAGCTCGGCCAGCTCCTCGGCCAGGTTGCGGCCGGGTTCGACCACGGCGCTCAGCAGCGCGGGAGGGAAGCGGCGCCCGAGCACCGACGCGGCGCGAAGAACCTCTCCGGCCGCCTGGGGGAGCCGGTCGATGCGGGCCAAGACCACGCGCTCGACCGTTTCGGGCAGCTCGGCGTCGGTTCCGCCCACATACCGCAGGCCTTCCCGGTGGCGTTCCAGAGCGCCGGTTTGGAGCAGGGCGCCGACGAGCTCCTCGAGAAAGAAGGGATTGCCCTCGGCCCGCTCCAGCATTCGCTGCTCCAGCTCGGGCGGGAGGGTGCCGGCGCCCACGAGGCCCACCAGGAGCTCGCGGTCCGCTTCGCCGCGCAGTGGCGTAAGCGCCAGCTCCGCGGTGCGATCGGCGGCCGAGCCGAGGGCCGCCGCGCGCAGGCCATCCAGGTGGCCGCCCTGGTCGGGGCGGGCCGCGAGCACGATCAGCAGGGGCGCCTCGGCGGTGACCGGCAAGAGGTGCTGCAGGAGCGCGACCGACGAGCCGTCCAGCCAGTGGACGTCGTCGAGCGCCACCACGACCGGCCCCGCGCGGGCGCGCCGCTCGAGCAGGTTGCGTACCGCGTCGAAGGCGCGCCGCTGGACCACGCTCGGGTCGGCGCCGGGCTGGGGCAGCTCGCCGGGCTCGAGGATCGGCGCCAGCGCTGCCGCGTCCTCGTCGCCGCCTGGGAGTTCGCCCGGCCAGTCCGCGAGAAGCCCCCTGAAGGGCAGGTAGGGAAGCGCGGCCCCATAGGACACCCCCCGGCTGTTGAGCCACAGAACTCCGGCCGCGGCGGCGTGGCGCCGAAGCTCGCGCAGCAGCCGGCTCTTTCCTATCCCCGGCTCTCCGACCATCAACAGCACGCCGCCGGAGCCGGCAAGCGTGCGAACCAGCCGGTTGCGGGCGATCGTCAACTCCTGGCTGCGGCCCACGAAAGCCGTCTCCGGCGCCGAGGGAGCCGCCACATCGGATGCCGCTCGCCGCTCGATCACCTCGACCGCCCTGACCGCCGTGCCCTTTCCCTTCAGGCGCAGGTCCCGCCCCTCGCCCCAGCGAAACAGCGACTCGACCAGGTCGCGGCTCCTCGGTCCCACCAGCACGGTCCCCGGATGGGCCGCTCCCTGCAGGCGGGCCGCGGTGTTGAGAGCGTCGCCCGTGGCCGTGAGCCGGGCGTGCCCCCCTGCATCGACGGGTGCTATCACGGCCAGCCCGGTTTCGATGCCCACCCGGACCGCCGGCGGCTCGATCGCGTAGCGGTCGCCCGCAGAGGCCGCGTAGGTTTCGATGTCGGCGACAATGCGCAGGCCGGCGAGCACCGCCCGCTCGGCGTCGTCCTCGTGGGCCACCGGGGCCCCGAACAGCGCCAGTAGCCCGTCGCCGGCGAGGTGCTCGACCGAGCCGCCCAGGCCGTCCACGGCGGTGACCATGCGACCCACCGCCTCCTCCATGAGCGCGCCGAAGTCCTCGGGATCCATACGCTCGCCGAGAGCGGTCGAGCCGACCACGTCGGCGAAGAGCGCGGTGACCACGCGGCGGGTCTCTGCCACAGGAGCCGGCGTGAGCGCTGCCCCGCAGCGGGAGCAGAAGCGGGCGTCGGCTGCTACGGGCGCCCCGCAGGTTGCGCACCCGGCGGCGCCAGGTTCCACGGTTCGATTCTACGTGCGCTAGCGTCGCCGTGCCGATGGGGGCACCGCAGGCAGAGGAGCTGCTGGCCCTGCTCGACGAGTCCGAGCGGGCAGCGTTCGAGCGGCGAGCACGCCGGACGCGGTTCGATGCCGGGACCCCTCTTCTGCGGCAGGGGGAGCACGGCGACAGGGTCGTGGTGCTGCTCGAGGGCAGGGCCAAGATCAGCTACGTCACCAGAGAGGGCCGGGAGCTCGTTCTGCGCTTTTGCGGTCCCGGCGAGCTGGTGGGGGAACTGGCCGTGATCGACGGCGGTCCCCGCCTGTCCAGCGTGGTCGCGCTCGAGCCCGTAGAGGCGCTGGTACTGGCGGCGGTCGACTTTCGTGCGCTGCTTCAGTCGGAGCCGGCGATTGCCTGGAAGCTCCTCGGAACGCTGAGCCGCCGCTTCAGGGACGCGGACCTCAAGCGGGTCGAGTTCGGGGCTTCCGACACCGTCGGACGGGTCGCGGCACGGCTGGTGGAGCTCGCGGACCGCTACGGCGAGCCGACGGACGACGGCATCCGCATCACGCTCCCCTTGTCCCAGGATGAGCTGGGCGCCTGGACCGGGGCGTCTCGCGCCGGGGTGGCCGCCGCACTGCGAACGCTGCGCGACCTCGACTGGATCGACACCCAGCGTCGCCGGATCACCGTGCTCGATCGCGAGGCGCTGGCGACCCGGGCCTCCATCCAGAATTAGATTGAACCGCCCGAGCGGGCGGTCTACGGTCGTCCGTGCATGGCCACCGTCATCCTCTCGCCGCACCTCGACGACGCCGTGCTCTCCTGCTGGCACCTGCTGAGCAGGCCGGGCGAGCTCCGAGTGATCAACGTGTTCGCGGGGGTGCCGAGCGGGACGCAGGGCTGGTGGGACCGGATCACCGGCGCGGACGACTCCGCCGAGCGAGTGCGCGAGCGCCGGGCCGAGGACCGGGCCGCGCTCGCTATCGCCGGTCGTGAGGCCACCAACCTCGACCTGCTCGACGCGCAGTACCGGGTCAACGGCAGTGAGCCCTCGGCGGTCGACGCGGTGCTCCCTCTCGTCGAGGACGGCGACGCGGTGTGGGCTCCGGCCGCGCTGCGACCCCACCGCGACCACGAGCTGGTGCGCGAGGCGGGTTTGGCGCTGCGCGAAGCGGGCCACCCGGTCTGCTTCTACGCGGACCTCCCGTCGCCAGTCCACGGCGGCCCGCTGGAGTTCGCGCCGGACCTGCAGGCCCAGGTGCACCAGCTCGACGTGAGCCAGTTCGAGCACAAGCTGACGGCCGTCGGGTGCTACGCCACCCAGGTCGCGGCACTCGAGCGCATGGCGCCGCTGACTCGCCTGCGCCGCGAGGCGGTGTGGGGGCCGTGAGGGCGCTCTATCCGGACACGGAGGGCTACGTCGAACGCGACGGCGTAAAGGTCTTCTACGAGGCCTTCGGGGACGGCGAGCCCACGCTCCTCATGCTTCCCACCTGGACCTTCGCCCCCTCGCGGGTCTGGAAGGCCCAGGTGCCCCACCTGGCCCGCCATTTCCGGGTGGTCACGATCGATCCCCGCGGCAACGGGCGCTCGGACCGCCCCGTGGGCCTCGCCGCCTACGCCGAGCGGGAGTTCGCGGCCGATGCTCTCGCGGTCATGGAGGCCACCGACACCGAGCGAGCGGTGCTCGTGGGCCTCTCGCTCGGCGCCCAGCGCACGCTGCTGCTCGCCGCCGAGCATCCCGAGCGGGTGCTCGGCGCGGCGTTCATCGGGCCGTTCTTCCCCGCCTCGTTTGCTCCGGGCTCGATCCGCTGGCGCCTGATGGCGAATCCCCGCGTCGGCCGCCTGATGGAACGCCAGCCGTTCACGACACGCGGCTGGTTCAAGTTCAACAGCGAGCACTGGCGGCGGGACTACGGCGATTTCGTGAGCTGGTGGGCCCAGATGTGTGCCTCTGAGCCGCACTCCACCAAGCAGATCGAGGACATCACAAGTTGGGGGCTCGGTTCCGACGCCGTCACGCTCTGGACGTCCGCCAACGCTGACCTAGCGGCGCCCCCCACCCGCGAGGGGCAACGGAAGCTTGCGCGGCGGCTGTCCTGTCCGGTCTTGGTGATCAATGGGACCGAGGACCGGATCACTCCGATCGCCGACGCCCGCGCCCTGGCCCGCAGCACCGGCGGGCGCCTGCTGGCGATCGAGGGTGGGGGCCACGTCCCAATGGCGCGTACCCCGGTGCCGGTCAACGCGGCGCTGCGCGACTTCACCGAGCGCGTGTCGGACAAGCCGCGGCGCGATCCGACGGCATACAGGGCGAACGGACGGCGGCGGGCGCTGTACGTGTCCTCGCCCATCGGCCTGGGCCATGCCCGCCGCGACGTGGCGATTGCCCGGGAGCTGCGGGCCCTTGTGCCCGACCTGGAGGTGGAGTGGCTGGCGCAGAACCCGGTCACGCGCGTGCTCGAGGCGGAGGGCGAGACGATCCATCCCGCCAGCCGGCATCTGGCCAACGAGTCCGGCCACTTCGAGTCGGAGTCGGCCGAGCACGACCTGCACTGCTTCCAGGCCTGGCGCCGGATGGACGAGATCCTCGTGGCCAACTACATGGTCTTCCACGACCTGGTCCGCGAGCGGCCCTACGACCTCTGGATCGGCGACGAGGCGTGGGAGCTCGACTACTACCTGCACGAGCACCCGAAGAACAAGCTGGCGCCGTACGTCTGGCTGACCGACTTCGTCGGCTGGCTGCCGATGACAGACGGTGGCGATCACGAGGCCTATCTGACCGCGGACTACAACGCCGAGATGGTCGAGCACATCGCCGCCAGCCCCGATGTGCGCGACCGCGCGCTGTTCGTGGGCAACCCCGACGACATCGTGCCCGACCGGCTCGGCCCCCAGCTCCCGCTGATCCGCGACTGGACCGAGCGCAACTTCGACTTTTCCGGCTACGTGTCGGGGTTCGACCCGGCCGCCTTCGGCGACCGCGAGCGCCTGCGCGCGGAGCTGGGCTACCGGCCGGGCGAGCAGGTCTGCATCGTCACCGTGGGCGGCTCCGGGGTGGGGGCCAGCCTGCTGCGGCGGGTGATGTCGGCGTTCGGGGAAGCCAAGGAGCGGGTCCCGGACCTGCGGATGATCGTGGTAGCCGGGCCGCGCATCGACCCGGCCTCGCTACCGCGCGCCGAGGGGCTCCAGGTCTGCCCCTACGTGCACGACCTCTACCGCCACCTGGCGGCATGTGACCTGGCGGTCGTGCAGGGCGGCCTGACCACCGCGATGGAGCTGACCGCCGCCCGGCGGCCGTTCCTCTACTTCCCGCTGGCCCACCACTTCGAGCAGAACTTCCACGTCCGCCACCGCCTCGAGCGGTACGGCGCAGGCCGGCCGATGGACTTCGAGGAATCCACTACCGGGGACATCGCGGCGGCCATCGCCGACGAGATCGGGCGCGACGTCGACTACCGGCCTGTGGAGACGAACGGTGCCCGCCGAGCGGCGGAGCGGATCGCGGAGGTCCTGTGACCTGGGAATTTCATGGCCTTCCAGGGCGTCGTAAAGGACGACTGCGGCGACGCGCGGAGGCCGCCCCGACCCCCGACCACGCAGCCGAGACCCGACGAAAGGAAGGACCACATGGCTAGCACCGACACGGCCGCCGGCGAGGCGCCGGCGACGGAGGGCTACCAGCTCCAGGGCACGCTGCTCGAGGCGTGCGACTGCAATGTCCTCTGCCCCTGCTGGATCGGCGAGGACCCCGATAACGCAACCTGCCAGTCGGTGGTCGCGTACCACCTGGACAAGGGCGCCATCAACGGGGTGGACGTCAGCGGGCTGACGCTCGCCAACGTCGTCTTCATTCCCGGCAACATTCTCGATGGCGGATGGCAGGCCGTCAGCTTCGTAGACGAAAACGCGAGCGACGAGCAGGTCGATGCGCTCGTCGCGGCGTTCACCGGACAGCTCGGCGGGCCGCTGGCCGACCTGGCTCAGCTGATCGGAGAGCACCGCGGAGTGATCAAGGCGCCGATCACGCACACCGTCAGCGAGGGTGCCGGCACGCTGGACATCGGCAACGGGCAGGTGGTGGCGTCGATGGAGCCGTACCGCGGTCCCGACGGCAGCGTCACCGTGCTCCAGAACTCGATCTTCTCCACCGTGCCGGGCTCTCCGGCCTGGGTGGGTAAGGCGAGCACCTTTGCCGTGGACCTGCCCGAGCAGGGCTGGACGTACGAGTACAGCGGACGCAACGCAATCCAGTCCGACTGGGTCATCGACTACCGCGGAGACGACTAGCAGTGAGCGTGGCCGTTCCCGGCACGGCGCCCGTGCGCGGGCCGGCGGCTTTCGCCGCGGCCCGCGTGTGGGGGCTGCCGGTGGCGGTGGTGGCGGCGATCGCCGTCGCCTGGGCGGCCGCGGTGGCCGCGGAGGCCACCGGAACCGCCGGGCTGGTCCACCACGACGCGCTCTTGGCGGGCGGCGCGCCGCCGGCCTGGGCCGTGCTGGTCTTCCTGGCCTCCTGGCAGGCGATGGTGGCGGCGATGATGCTGCCCTCGAGCCTGCCGCTGGTGCGGATGTTCGCCACCGCGTCCACCCGGGCGCCCGGCGGCGGGCGGGCGATGGCCGCCTTCCTCGGCGGCTACGCCCTGGTGTGGACGGGGTTCGGGGCGCTGGCATTTGCCGGCGACCTCGGCCTCCACACCGCGGTGAACGCAAGCCCGTTCCTCGAGGAGCACGAATGGGTCATAGGAGGCTCGGTGCTTGCTCTGGCCGGGCTGTTTCAGTTCACGCCGCTCAAGGACGCCTGCCTTGACGCCTGCCGCCACCCGGCCTCGTTCATGCTGCGCCACTACCGCCGGGGCACGCGCGGCGGCTTCTCGCTCGGGGCCCGACATGGGCTCTTCTGCGTCGGCTGCTGCTGGGCGCTGATGCTGGTCATGTTCGCGCTCGGCGTGGCCAGCCTGGTCTGGATGGCGCTGCTGACCGCGCTGATGGTCCACGAGAAGACACGGCCGCTCGGCGCCCGCACGGTGCCTTTGACCGGCGTGACGCTGCTGGCGCTTGCCTCGATCGTGCTCGCGTACTCGTGGTACGCGAGCAGCGCCGGGTAAAGAGGCGCCGTGCGGGCCCTGGAACCCGATGAGAGCGGCTTCGTCGAGCGTGACGGCGTGCGGGTCTTCTGGGAGCGCTTCGGCGACGGCTCCCCGACCGTGCTCTTCCTGCCCACCTGGTCGATCGTCCACTCACACTGCTGGAAGGCCCAGGTGCCGTACCTGGCCCGGCACTTCCGGGTGGTCACGTTCGATCCCCGGGGAAACGGGCGCTCGGACCGGCCCGCCGGCGCCGCCGCCTACGCGGAGGCCGAGTTCGTCGCCGACGCGCTGGCGGTGATGGAGGCCAGCGGCACGGCCGACGCAGTGATCGTCAGCTGGTCGCGAGGCACCCAGCGCGAGCTGCTGATGGCGGCCGAGCACCCCGACCGGGTTCTTGGGGCCGCCTTCATCGGGTCGGCGCTGCCCCTGGCGCCGGTGGCCCCGGTGCGGGCGCGATACATCGGGCGCTTCACCGAGGAGCTCGAGACCGACGAGGACTGGGCGAAGTGGAACGCTCACTACTGGCGCCGCGACTACGAGGGCTTCCTCGAGTTCTTCTTCGGCCAGATGTTCCCCGAGCCTCATTCGACAAAGCAGATCGAGGATGGCGTCCGCTGGGCTCTGGAGACCGACCCGGAGACGCTCGCCGACACCGTGCTCGGACCGTACCTCGCAACCCCCGATGAGACTCTCGAGCTGTGCGACCGCATCGCGTGCCCGGTGCTCGTGATCCACGGCACGCAGGACCTGTTGCGCCCGCCCGAGGTCGGCCGCGAGCTGGCGGCGGCCACGGGCGGCCGGTACGTAGAGCTGCCCGGACACGGGCACGCGCCGCACATGCGAAAGCCGGTGCTCGTGAACGGGCTGCTGCGGGAGTTCGTCGAGCAGGTGGCGGGCACCGCGTCCCAGCCGCCCGCGGCGGGGTTACACTCGGCCGACGCGGGGCGTGGCGCAGCCTGGTAGCGCGCCGCCTTTGGGTGGCGGAGGTCCCCGGTTCAAATCCGGGCGCCCCGATATGGAGGGAAAGGCGTCGCCCCGTCGCCGCGGGCGGCTGAAGCCGATCCTGTTGGCCGCCGCGATGGCCGTCGTCGCGCTGAACGTCTGCATCGGCAGTCCGCTGCTGGCGCTCTGGATCGGCTCGCGCGTTCAGGGGCAGGAGAGCCAACCCTCGATGGCCGCCTTCGCCGTGGTGATCGTTGCGTTGGTCACCTTCAGCGTCCTGCTCTACCAGCTCCTCAAGCTCACCGCGGGCGCCTACCGTGAGGCCACCGGCACAACGCCCACCGTCCGCACACACGCGCCCTGGCTGCGCAGCCTGCGCGACGAGCGCCCCGACCACGCCGGCGGGACCGGAGCCCACGACATCTCGGGCGCCGAGCGCGTGGTCGTAGTCACGGTCATCCTCGCGGCGGCGGCGTTCGAGATCTGGTTTTTCTTCTTCTCCGGCTCCCCGATCGGCAGCAGCTGACCCCGCCGTCCGCCTCTACGCTGTGCGGGACACCAGCCCCGGTAGCTCAGCTGGAAAGAGCAGCGGCCTTCTAAGCCGCGGGTCGCAGGTTCGAGTCCTGCCCGGGGCGCTCAAGAAAACCCCGCAAACGCACGAGTTCGCGAGGACTCGTCGGCGCAAGCGGTTCCAGGCCACACCATTATCACGGCACTACCCGTGAGCGCGGGCGTCAGCAATGCCTCGCGACCTAGCGCGCGAGGTCACGGGTGCCAGAGGGGGGCCGACCGCCTCAGTCCTGCGGCTGGGGGAAGCTCACCGGGCTGCGGTAGCCGTCCTGATCCACCGCGCGGACGCCGAACTGGTAGTTGTCCTTGGACATTCCCTCCACCGTGAAGCTGGTGACGTTCCCCACCGGGATGGAGTTCGTCCACAGCGGCTCGGTCGTCTCGCGCCAGACGATCTCGTACCCCGCCAGATCGGGCTCGGGGTTGGGCTGCCAGGTCAGCTCGGTGTCGTTGGTCAACTCCGTGGCGACGATCCGCGGGTCTTCTGGCTGAGCGGGACCGAGCGCGAGTGATCCCAGCGCCGCCACGTTGACTCGCGTGACCCGTGCGACATAGCGGAAGTCGACGAACTCCAAGAGGTCGCCGAACTGCACCCCGTTCTCCACGCGCACATCCTGATGCTGGTGGGCGTAGTTCTCGTTCGGTTCGGTGAAGCGCACAGCCGAGAAGCCGCGCTCCAGAAATGGGATCTGGTCCCCGCCGCGCAAGAACCGGTCGCGGCGCCAGATCAGCCGCACGTACATCCTCGTGGCCTCGTTCTCGCCCACTTCCTTGATGAAGCGGGCCAGCTGGCGGGAAGGCCCGTCGTTCTCTCCGCCGGTCGAGCGCCGTATCTCTGCCTGCTCAGGTGTCTCGTTAGTCGGGATTCCCTCGGAGAAGAGCCGCAGAGTGAACGGATCGCGGCTGCCGTCGTCCGCAACCGAGCTGCCGACGATGTCATTGGTGAACATCCCGGCGATGTTCACTCCCTGCTGCTTGGCCTGCTCGGCGTAGTGCTCGGAGCCGAAGAGCCCCTGCTCCTCGCCGGCGACCGCCATGAAAACGATCGTGGCGTCGAACTCCCGCCTGGCCATCACGCGCGCCGCCTCGAGCACGGCAGCAACCCCTGAGGCGTCGTCGTTGGCGCCGGGCGCGTCGCACTCGGCGTCGAGCGGATCGCTGCAGCGCGAGTCGTAGTGGCCGCTCACGACATAAACGCGGTCGGCCGACTCCGGCTGGGTCCCACGTAGCGTCGCAACCACGTTCGTGATCCTCGTTGGAGCTGGAACTCGCGGGGGTGTCGCCGGCTGTACGAAGCTCTGCAGCTCGACGCTCATGCGACCGTCGGAGCGCGCTGCGTAGCGCTGAAACTCCTCGTAGAGCCAGTCCCGGGCCGCGCCGATGCCTCGCTCCGGATCGTCCTGCGACGACAGCGTATGACGAGTGCCGAAGCTGACCAGCTTGCTGATCGAGCGCTCGATCCTCTGCGAGCTCACCCTCCGGAGCATTGCTGCGATCTCCTTCGGCGGCTGGGACTTCGGAACGGTGCGCTGAGCGGCGTCAGCCGGCCCGAAAGATTGCTGTGACCACACGACCGCAAGGGCGACCGCCAGTACGAAGCCGCATATCAGAGCCGCTCGGCGCCAGTTCCGCATCGTTCCTCCTTCGAGTGTGCGTCCCTCGGGAGGGCGATACCCGGAGCACCCACGGCCTACCCGCTTCTTGCGGCCCGCCGCCGCTCGGCGCCGGAGTTCGGTGGCCAGCGCCCGCTCTGAGGGGTCGGTCTCGAAGCCCGCGACGACCGGCCTGCCCCGCCCACGGGCGGCGCCCAGGTAGCGCAACTCGGCAGGTGGTCGGGAAGGTCCGCGCTACGAACGTGGGGACGGCTGAAGCAGCCCGCCTCCGCCCGCGGCGACCCACCTCACGGTGGGTTCGCGAGTGTCGCACGCGACTCGCACGGCGGGGTAGCAAGCGTCCTGGCCGACGTACTCGTTGAAGCGGGCGAAGTCGCTCTCGTCGCCAGGAACAAACGCTCGGATGTGCCACCGCACGATGCAAGCGTGCGGCCCGCAGCGCAAGATCCGGTAGTCAAGTAGCTGGATGGTGCCACCGGTGTGGAGCTGGCGTTCCCAGTACCGGACGACCTTCCCGCGGTTCGCGGCCTGGGCTTCCGTCGAGACGGCGACGGTGAGCACGGCGACCAGTGCGAGCAGCGCAACCCACCTCTGCCCGCAGGTCTCTATGACATGTCTCATGGTGCCCCCCGCACTGGTTTGCGTTGTTGACGCTAACCCGGTTCAGGGCTCTTGGTTGCGCCGGCAGCCAGCGGTTCGTCACTTAGAGGGGCGGGACTCCGGGATGTTCTGGCAGTGGACCGTGGCGGCGTTGGTCGGGTCGGACTCCGGCACTGGGCGCCGCAGCTTGGCCGGGAGCGAGCCCAGTGCGTCAGCCCGACGCGCCGGCCCGCTCGTGCGCCACGCGGGGCCCGCCGCCGTCGAGCGCGAACACCACGATGTCGTCCGGCTCGCTGGAGTGCCCCACCGCCGCGTGACCGGGCGCGACGGCGATCGCGGTTCCCACCGGCGTGGGGCTGCCCAGGATCTCGGCGATCACCAGGCTGTTGGCCACGACGACGCTCGAGCCGATGGCGTCGCTGTAGACCTCGGCTCGCGCGCGCTCCCAGCGCCGGTCCTTGGTCGGCCGGGCGAACACCGGCACCAGGAGCAGCGACACACCATGCCCGTGGAGGGCCGCCGCGAACGCGTGTAACCGCGCCAGGTCCTCGCATACCAAGATCGCCAGCCGGGCGCCGCCCGTCTCCACCACGCACACCCGCTCGCCGCGGCGCAGGTCCTCGTCGATCGGACCGGTCAGGCGATCGGTCAGCCCCCACAGCTCCAGATCCTGCTGCGAAAAGTTGAATGGGTGGACCTTCTGCTGACGGACGAGCACCTCGCCCGTGCGCGCGTCGAGCAGTACCGCCTCGTTCGCCGGGGGTGAGGAGCCGTTCACGTTGCCGCTGCCCGCCATCACCAGGCGCAGCCGGCTGGCCCCGGCGTCCTCGCGCTCCCTGAGCGCAACCTGCCAGTGCTCGAGCAGCCCTCGGGACAGGCAGAGCTCGGGTGCGACGCCGATCGCGACGTCCTGCTCGTCCCACGCCGCGATCACCTTCTCCACCCGCGCCCGCGTGGGCTCGTGGTCGGCGGGATGGATCCGGTAGAAGCGCAGCCCGGAGCGCTCCTCCACCTTCCAGTCCAGCTCGTCGGGCTGACGGATCATCGGGGCGGTGGCCACGCGAAGCGCCGCCTCCCGCTCCGGCCGGGTCAGGCGGGAGCGGGCCGGGAGGGCGGCGTGATCGCAGGCCTCCCAGTCGGCTGCGGTGACGCGCACCACCGAGCCGAAGGCGTCGGCCAGGTCGTCCGGTAGCTGGCCACGGCGGCCTGGGCGGGCGAAGCGGGGGAGGAGGGCGCCGGGGTGGGCACCCGAGTCGAGGCGGCCCGACTCCGCGTAGCGGAGCGCATGCTCGGCAAGTGCACGCGGGACGGCTTCGCCGAACAGCGGATTCGCGTGGGCGAGGGCTGCGTCGAGGCCGAGCAGCGTGGCGAAAGCCTCACGCGCGCCCTCGGGTGCCGCAACGGGCTCGCCGTCGAGGGCCGCCTGCTCGACCTCAGCCGCCATCGCCTCGACCTTCGCATCCCCGATCCAAGCCTCGCCCTGGGCGTGGAACTCGGTGGGCTCGAGCCGATCGAGCAGCTCGCAGAAGAGATCCGCGTAATCGTCAAACACTTGACACATAGTTGACAGAAGTTGCTAGACTCCGGGCATGGCCACGCCCACCGTAGACCACTCGGTTCACCCCCTGGTGCGGCGAATCCCGAGGCTTGACGCGGACCCGGCCCGCCGGGAAGCCGTGGCACTTGGCCTGGTCGACGCCGTGCTCGAAGGCGATGACCAGACCCTGGCTGCTGCCCTGCAGGCCCTCCGCGATGGCCGCGCACGGGCCGAGGGCGACCAGGAGCTCATCGGCTGGTTCGACGCGGCGATCGCCTTCGCGCACTGGGGGCTCGAGCGCGTGCCATCTGGTAGCGCCGTGGCCCAGGGAACGCGGGCCCACGACTTCCTGCGCGTCCTCGACGGCTCGCCGCAACTGGGAAGCACAGAGCTGCGCCGGCTGCTCGAGACCGACGAGACCCAGG
The DNA here is from genome assembly GCA_963772945.1 of uncultured Thermoleophilaceae bacterium. Lineage (GTDB taxonomy): Bacteria > Actinomycetota > Thermoleophilia > Solirubrobacterales > Thermoleophilaceae > JACVRW01. The sequence continues at coordinate 663,798 of CAVYZJ010000005.1, forward strand.
TCAGCCGGACCGGCCACCGCCTGCTGGAGAGCGGTCTCGTTACCAGGCGGAAGGTCGGCCGCCAAGTGTTCTGGCAGCTGAGTCCGCGTGGGGAGCGCGCGCTTCGGGAGGCGCCCGCCGCGCAGCGATCACCTGACTCGGAGTTCTGGCAGAACGCCCTCCGACGGGGCTTTGAGGCAGCGTCCGGCGACGAGCCCGGTGAGCCCCGCGAGGTCGACCCCACCCGCGAGCGCATCATCGAGTGCACTCTCGAGCTGCACACCAGCCGGGGTATCCAGGCCACCGCGTGGCCGGAGATCGCGGCAAAGGCGGACATGCCTGTGGACACCGTGAAGGCTTTGTTTCCCACCCGGGACGACCTGGTCAGAAGCTGCGGCCAGCACGTCATGGAGAGCTTGCAGCTGCCGCCGGCCGACCGAGCGCCCGAAGTCTTCGCCGACGCCTCGTCGGAGAACGAGCGGGTCCGCCGCCTGGTGGAGACGTTCTTCGGGGTCTACGAGCGCGGAGGGGACGGCCTGACGGCCGGACGCCGCGAGCGCAAGGACGTGCCGATCGTGGATGAGTCGATGGCAGCGCTCGACGACTCGCTCGACGCCCTCGTCGTCGCGGCGCTACGCCCGCAAAGCCCCGACAGCTCCTCGGTCGCGTCGTTGCGAGGACTCACCGACCTGGAGGTGTGGCGAGCCCTTCGTGACCAGGGGGCCACGCCCGAGGCGGCGGTGGACCAGGCGAGCGCAGCGGTCGAGCGCTGGCTCGAGGCACGGCCGGCACGCTGACGTCCGGCATCGGTCAGAGCTCGACCTGCTCCGAACGTCCGCGCTCCAGCAGGTCAGCGAGCGCCGCCACCACCAGCTCGAGCAGCTGCTCCCCAGAGCTCGCCACCGCACGCGACGGCGAGCCGACCACCCCGCTGTGGCTGACCGCCGGCATCGCGTACTGCCACACGCGGCCCACCGTCAGGTCCTCCTCGTCGACCGCGCGTTCGGTTCGGACCTGACCCGGGGAGACGTGGAGCATCAGTGACGTCTCCGCCTCGTTGGCGTGGAAGTCGTCCGCGTCGGAGCGATAGCGGGCGGCGATTTCGTCGTCCAAGTCGAACACGCTGACGAAACGCACCAGCAGGTCGGGGAACTCGTGTCGCAGCTGGAGCAGGGCGCTCTGGCATGGCGGCCCGTTGGTGGCGTGTGCGTTGACGAGGAAGAAGCGACGGAAGCCGGATGCGTACACCCAGCGACCGAGGTCGAGCACGATCTGCGTCTGGGTGGCCGGGCTCAGCGAGAGGGTCCCGGGCCACCGGTCCGTGTGTCCGAGTGAGCATCCCAGCGCGAGAGTCGGCATGAGAACGTCGCCCGTGCGCGAACACGCCAGGTGAGCCGCGCGCTCAGCCAGCAGGGCATCAGTTCCGGTCGGCAAGTGTGGCCCGTGCTGCTCGATCGCCCCAACGGGCAGTACCGCGATCAGCCCGGCGGCGGCCGCCGCTCCGACCTCCTCGCTGGTGGACTCTGACCAGATGACCGCGGTCAGACGCGTCCCGTTCCCTGAGGATTGGCGCGGACGCCCAAGGCGTCGAGCGCGAGCCGCGTGGCCACCCGGGCGGATTTGTTGGCAGGGTCATAGACCGACGAGCACTCGGTGATCACATAGGCCTCGACGCCCTGACGCACGAAGGCGCGGATCATCTTGATGACCTCGCGCGGGGTGAGGCCGCCGCATTCCGGCGTGGTCACGCCCGTCGTGAATCCCTGGTCCATCACGTCGAGATCCGTGTGAAGCACTACTCCGTCCGTGCCGTCCCAAGCGATCTCGAGGATCCGCTCGATCGTCTTGTCGATCCCCCACTCGTCGATGTCCCAGATCGTGATCATCTGGATCCCGGTGCGGTCGACGTAGTCGCGTTCGACGCGCGGGTTGAGCGGCCCGTTGATGCCGACCAGAGCCAGGTTGCGGGGGTCCATGTTCGGGAGCTCGGCCGTGCGGCTGACGGGGCAGGCGTGGTTGAGCCGTTCGCCGGCCACGTCCTCCGCCGTGTCCATGTGCGAGTCCATCTGTATGTAACCCATCTTCCCGTCGATCAGCCTGCTCATGGCGCCGGTCACCGGAATGGGGCAGGAGTCATCGCCGCCCAGGATGATCGGGAAAGCTCCGGCCTCGTAGATCTCCGTGATGCAGCGCTCCGCGCGCTCGAATGTGCGTTGCGCGTTTCCGGGCACGATCGAGACGTCGCCGCAGTCGGTGAGATGCAACGCGTCGAAGAGATCGACCTGAAATTCGCCGTGGTAGCTGAGGTAGTGCTCGGTGGCACGGCGGATGGAGCGCGGGCCGTAGCTCGCACCGGGCCGGCAGGTGTTGGTGTGCTCCCAGGGCAGGCCAAGCACCGCGGCCTTGACTCCTGCCTGCTCGAGCTCGTCCCGCACAGGAGGCAGAACCTGAGCCCCGAGGAAGGTCGATATCCCGGAGATAAGGCTGTTGGGGAAGTCCTCGTCCCCCTCGCGCCTGCCGAACGTCACATAGTGATCTCGACTCGAGACCGCCATAGGCCTACTCCTTTCAGGGGTCTGTCGATCACGCCCGTTCGAGCTCCTCCTCCGGGGTGCCGGCGAGGAACCCGTCGCCGGAAGCCAGAGTCTCCTCGGGCGGGAACAGCTCTGCCGGCTCCGGGAAGAGCTTGAGCACGATCGGGTAGAGGATCGCGACGATCACCCCGGCGACGAAGAAGCCGATGTCCGTTCCGTCGGTCAGATCCGTCCCCGGGCCGACGAACCAAGCCGTGTTCGTAAACAGCAGACCGACGCTCGCGCCCAGGAGCCATGGACCCGTGGCCCGCCAGTTGAGACCTCCGGTGAACCAGTATCGCCCGCCGCGCTCGCCGCGGTTGAACACCTGTAGGTCGTCCTGCCAGAAGAACCCGCGACGCTTCACGAAGCCGATGATCATGATGACAATCCAGGGGACCGAGAACACCGCCAGCAGGCTTAGGAAGGTGGAGACGCTGTTGATCAGCGAGGTCCAGAAGTAGCCCGCATACACGAGCGCGGTTGCCACCACACAGGCCACGCCCGTCGCCTGCAGCCGGTTGAGCCGCGGGATGATGGACGACGTGTCGAGCCCGGTCCCGTAGGTGTTGATCACGGCCTGCGCGGTACCTGAGGCCAGGCCGAGGTAGATGAGGAAGGGGACGAACCACAGCGGCGCCAGGTCGACGAGGCCGAATACGTAAGGGGTGTCGGCGGTCGCGACCCCCGCCGAGAACGTGGCCGAGGCCGTGTAGGCGCCCCACAGGTAGGGGAGCCCCATCCCGAATAGCCCGCCGAAGAAGACCGCGGCCACGATGCGCCGGTCCTCGAAACGCTTGTGGGAGATATGCCGAGACCAGTCGCCGACGTAGGGACCGTAGGAGGTCGTCGTCGAGAGCACGATCAGCGCCGAGAGCAGCCACGTGGGCCAGAAGTTGCCGAGCGCGTAGGCGTCGGGAGTACCCCCGTAGCCGGCGTCGAAATCGCCGGCGTAGACGGCGATGCCGATGAGAGCGGCCAGGCCTGCAGTGGGGATCATGAAGCGCTGCACGCCGACCATCAGGTTGTGGCCGTAGATCGAGATGACGGTGACGATCCCGGCCAGCAGGCCGTAGCAGAGCACGCGAGCCACGTCGCTGTCCTCGACGCCGAAGAACGCGTCGAGGCCTGCCACGAGCGCATCGCCGCCGGTCCAGATGCTCAGCGCGGCAAAGGCCACCGAGGCGGACGCCTCGAGGAAGGTTCCGATTAGCCGGCCCACCACTCCGAACAAAGCACCGCTGGAGACAGGGTTGTTGGTACCGGTCCTCGGACCGAACAGCCCCATGGGGGCCAGCAGGCAGGCCCCTATGAATCCGCCCACCGCGATCGACGTGAACGAGGCCCACCACGACAGGCCGAACGCGACCGGAAACCAGCCGATGATGAAGAGGCTGAAGGTGAGACTTCCGCCCAGGAGGATGAAGAACAGATTGCTCGGCCGCGAGGCCCGCTCCTCGTCCGGGATATACGCGATTCCGTAACGCTCAACGCGCAGGAGCCGGTCCTGGATGTCGGCCGGATCCTCCGGACGAAGATCCGCCGGGTCCCTATGCGCCTCGGACATGCCTCTCCTCCTCGTGGTCAGGAAGGACCGCTAGTAGAACTCGAGGTAGCGGTCGTACTCCCATTCGGAGACGGTGTTGTGGTAGTCCCACCACTCGCCCTCCTTGATCTCGGCGTATGACGTCGCGAGCTCGTTGCCGAAGACCTGCTCGGCGAGCGGGTCGGCGCGGAAGGCCTCCACCGCCTCCAACAGCGTTCGGGGAAGCACCTTCACCCCCAGCTCATCGAGCTTCTCGTCGCTCTGCAGATACATGTCGAGGTGAACCGGGTCGCCCGGGTCGAGGTCCCGCTCGATTCCCTCCAGACCCGCGCCGAGCATCAAGGCTGCGGCGAGATACGGGTTACAAGTCGTGTCGACCGCGCGCGACTCGACGCGTCCGCCACCCAGCGGAATGCGCAGCATGTGTGTGCGGTTGTTGGCGCCGAAGGAGATGTACACCGGCGCCCAGGTGAAGCCCGTCATCGAGCCCGTCTTGATCAAGCGCTTGTACGAGTTGACCGTTGGCGCCGTGACCGCGCTGATGGCCGGCGCGTGTGCCAAGACGCCGGCGATGAACTGGTACGCGAGCGCCGACACCCCCGCGCCGCGCGGATCGTTCTGATCGTCGAAAGCGTTCGCCCCGGTCTCCAGATCGGACATCGACATGTTGAAGTGCCCGCCGTTGCCCGTGCGATCGGAGTACGGCTTCGCCATGAAGGTCGCCTCGAAGCCGTAGCTGCGCGCCAGCAGCTTCGTCATCAGCCGCCAGAGGACGAACCGGTCGGCCATCGACATCACGTCGGTGTAAGAGAAGTCGAGCTCGAACTGGCTGTTGGCGTCCTCGTGATCGAAGGAGTGCACGTCCCAGCCCAGCTGATTCATGTAGCGGATCAGCTGCCCCATGAAGGGCAGGTTCTCGAGCAGGCCCGCGATGTCGTAGGCGGCCCGCGGCAGCACATCCTTCGAATTGGCCGGCACGATTCCGTTGCCTTCGCGCCGCACGAGAAAGAACTCCGTCTCGATGCCGAGATTGAACTGCAGGCCGAGCTCGGCGAGCCGGTCGGTTTGCCGGCGGAGCACCGTGCGGCTGTCCATCGGGTAAGGCTGTCCGTGGTAATGCAGCTGACCGGGCGCCCACGCCACGCTCGGCTCCCATGGCAGCTGGGTGATCGCCTCGAGGTCGGGCCAGACCGCGAGCTCGTCGTCGGCCGGCCCCTGCCCGAGCCCGTCGATAGCGGCTCCGGTGAACAGCTCAGAGCCGCCCATCATCTGCGTGAAGTGGTCGATCGGCACCGCCTTCGCCTTGGGCACGCCATGCATGTCGACGTAGGCGGACAGGCAGTAGTCGATACCGCGCTCGCGCAGCTCCTCGCCCCTGGCCTCCCAGCGCTCGTCGGGCTCACGCGCGAACTTGCCGACGTGGCGAGCGCCCGCTTCGATGCTCGTCATTCCCCGCTCCTGTCGGATCGACCGTGGCCAACCTAGGCGTGGCGGCGCGATCGAGATATCCACGAAATGCAGGAACCTCCGGCTCTCTTCTGCTAGGAGTCGCAGGAGCGGCGGCTTCAGGTCACGGCGGGTGACACTCAGCCGCGGTGGACAGCGAGTACCTGCGCCGCCCGCAGCGCGACCTGGAGGTCGAGCGAAGCCGAGCTGTCGCGGAGATTCACGTCGAGCAGCTCAGCCGCCCTCTTGAGCCTGTAGCGCAGCGTCGACACGTGTATATGCAGACGCCGCGCGGCCTCTTCGAGCGTGGTCGCGGACTCGAAGTAGACCTCGAGCGTGCGTCTCAGCTCCGATGTGTGCGTGCGGTCATACCGCTCGAGCGGTTCCACGTAGCGTTCGATGAACTTGACCAGGACCTCGGGACGGGTCGATTGCAACAGCATGCTGTCGAGGGTTGCGACCCGGAACGAGAACACATCGCCGGGTCGCTCCAGCATGCGCAACAGGTCGAGCCCGCGACGCGCCGCCAGGTAGGACTCGCGGTAGTCGGCGATCGCCTCGCACGCCGTGCCTACCCCGATGTTCAGCGGAGCCCCGCCGAGTTTTGCGCGCACTGTGGCCTGGAGCTCGTCCTCGAGCTGCCCGCGGCGGCCGGAGTCGTCGTCATGCGGAGCCTCGGGCGCGACGATGACCACGCCTCCGCCGCGCAGCGCCACGAGGCTGCGGGGGTGCCAGTCACGCGCACAACGCGCCAGCGGCCCATAGAACGACTCAGGGTCGACGGGTGCCCTGCCGTTGCCCGCCGGGGCGGACTCGACCGCGAAGACCCGCGAGGGCCATGCCAGGTCATAGCCAAACGCGAGCGCTCGTCTGGCGACGAGGTCGTCGAGGACGGTCTCGCCGAAGAGCTCCTCCAGTAAGCCGCCGCGCAGACGTGTTTCGACCTCGATGGCCGTCCGCTCCCGCAGGAGCTCGAGCGTCACCAACAGCGCCCCGTACTCCACCGCCGCGCGCTCGACATCCCCGGGCGGGGTGGGGAGGGCCGCGATGATCCAGGCGACAGTGTCGCCGTCGACCACGGCGGGCGCGGCCACCAGATCGACGCCACCCTCCTGGCGCGCCAGCGTGCGCGGCAGCTCGTCGGCTGCCAGCTCGGGACGCCAGGTGATCTCCGCCTCCGCCGGCCAGCGCTCGAGCATGGTCCCCTTCGGTCCCAGCACGACGACTTCGGCCCCGATGAACCTTCCCAGCGGGCGCACGACCGACTCCAGACCCCGTCCGTCTATCACCGCGTGGGCCAGCGTCTCGTGAGCCGATAGGACGCGCTCCAACTGCGTGTACTGGTTTGCGGTCTCGACCTTCTGGCGCTCGAGGTGCACAATCGCATCGCGCTGACGCTCGTGCAGGTGCGCGTTGTCGAGCGCCACCGAGCCGTAACGGGCGAGCGTGCCCATCACCCGATCGCGCTGGTCGTCGGCGCCTCGTGGCCCTATGCCGGCCAGGAACATGTCACGACCCGCCGCCCCGGTCATCGGGATGTAGATGAGTTCCGAGCTCCCGTCGTCGATCTGGAGTCGGGCAATGTCGGATGGAGGGTCGAGCCGCTCGAGGAAGGCGTCGAGCCGCAAACGCTCCACGCCGTCGAGGCCTGATGCGAGCGTTACGGTCAGCTGTTCGTTGACCACCTCGCCGTAGACGGCGCCGTCGAGGTTGCCGACGTGACGCAGCGCCACCAGAAGCTCGTCCGCGATCTCGCGCTCGCGGGTGAGCCCGCGGATGCGCTGGGCGAGGCTGGTGAGCGCCTCCAGTTCGATGAGCCGGGCACGCAGCCTCGCGTCGGTCGCGGTGGAGGCGGCGAAGCGGCCCAGGGCGCTGCCGGCGCTGCCGGCAAGCACGCTCAGCACGCGCGCCTGGTCGGCCGAGGGCTCGGACGCGGCCGCTCGCCACCCGACGAACAGACCGCCCAGCGCCCCGCCCGGGACCGGCAGCGGCTCGGCAAGCCACGCGTTCAGGTCGTCGTCCGGTTCCAGGGCGGCGAGCACTCCCTGGCTCCAGCGATCGAAGACACTGCGATCGGGCGCTGCCTCATCCCGGAGGCGAAGGGCCGCGAGTCGAGCTCCGCCGTCCAGCCCGAGGGTTCGCTTCTCGGTGTGCGAGCGCTCGCGCAGCTCGACCGTGATCGCGTCCGGGCCACGGTCGAGCAGCGCGACGAAGCAGGCGTCGGCGTCGAGGATCTCTGGCGCGCGTGCGAGCAGGCGGGCGCGAATCTCCGCCGCGTCATGCGCCGTCACGAGCTCGGTGCCGAGCTCGGAGAGCCGCCGGTAGCGAAGGAGCAGCCGGCGCTCGCGCTCCTGCATGCGCGCCTTCTCGACGCCGAGCGCTGCCTGCGCGCCGAGCGACTCGACCAGGCGCCAGTCCCAGTCGACCCCCTCGCGACGCACGAACACGGCGAGGGCACTCGCCTCGTCGCTCGCAGCGAGCGGAAGCACGAGCACGCTGCCGGCGTCGCGGCGGGCGGTGCGCGCCTCCCCGCTCGCTCGGACTGACTTGGTCACCGTGGCGAGTTCGGCGAGAAGCGACTCAGCCACCTCGGGCTCCATCCCCAATTGCACCGTCGTCGGCACCGCGGCTGCCGTCATTGCGGTTAGGACGGCGGCATCGGCCTCCAAGACCTCCATGCCGGCTTGGGCAGCCTCGCCGAGGATCGTCTCGACCTTCGTTCGCGGCGCGGTCGCCAGCCGGAGCCGGCCGAACGCGCGCTCCTCGCGCAACCGCTGAGCGTTCGTGTCGGCCAGCTTGGAGACCTGCACGGAGACCGACGCTTGCGCGGAGAAGACGTCGAGGACGCGCAGCTCGTGATCGGTGAAGGTGCGCCGCTCGAAACGGCTCAGGATGATCACTCCGGAGACCGTGCCCTTGTAGACCATCGGCATCACGAGCGCGCTCTCCGGTTCGAGCGGCACACCGGGCACGGGCTCGAAGTCGGGGTCCTGGGTCACGTCCAGGATGCGCCGTCCGGGGCCACCGAGTGCCGCCATGCCAAGGATGCCCTGGCCCTTGCGGGGCCGGTAGGCGGTGATCTTGTCCGCCGCGGGATCGCGCACGACGACGGGCACGAGCTCCTCGCGCTCGTCGTCGGTCAGGTAGATGACACACGAGTCCCATGGGATCAGCCGGGCGAGGTTGTCGGCGATCGACTCGAGTGTCGTCTGGTAGTCCGGCTGGGAGCCGATGTCGCGCAGCGCTTCGAGGATCGTGTCGAGCTCCTCGACCAGCTGAGCGGCGCCGTGCTTGGCCCGACGCGCCTCCTCGAGCATCTCGAGGCTGTCGATCGACGCTGCCGCCTGCTCGGCGATCATGTCGGCGAGCACGTGCATGCTCTGGACGGCGCCCTCGTACTGCTCGTAGGGAACGACGATCACGTCCTCGAGCGCACGCAGGTATTCGTCGGGGTCGACCCCGATCTCCGCGGCGGTCTCGACGTAGGTCGCGGTGTCAGGGGTCTCCGAGAAGACCTGGCCGCAGAGGAAGTAGCCCAGGACGTGGCCCTTGGGCGAGATCGGAATCGCGCAGTCGTACAGGCCGTTCCAGCATTCGAAGATGGATGGTCCCGAGGTCTCGGCGGCGTCGCGCATCGCGCAGGTGTCACATTTGGTGCAGCGCGGTCCGGCGATCGGCGAGGTGCGAGTGAGGTCCTCGCAGAAGGTCACGCGATGGGTGATCGTGGTCGCGTAGTTGCCCTCGGTGTCCAGGATCACCGTCGGAATCCCGAAGGCGCGCGCGAAGGTGTCCTGGATCGACTGCAGCGTCTCGACGCTGATGAGGTCGGTCAGCTGCCAGCGCGGCGGCGAGTCGCTCGCCGTTTGAGCGGCACGGGCCGCCAAGTCCATTCGCTTAACCTACCTCGGTTCGTGGCACCGGGTGAGCCGCCCCACGACGCCTTCCGTGCACGCCAGCGGACCCTGGAGCTGGAGGGGCTCGGGCCGCTCGCTCTGAGGATGGCTTACACGGACGCCGGCTCAGGCGAGCCCGTGGTGTTGCTTCACGGGATCCCCACCTGGTCCTTTCTCTACCACGACGTGATTCCGTTGCTGGAGCCGCATTGCCGCGTGATTGCTCCGGACTTCCTCGGACATGGCTGGTCCGACCGCCGCGATCGCTTCGACCGCTCGCTTCGCGCGCAGACTGCCGCCGTGTCGGCGTTGCTCGACGCCCTGGAGATTGAACGAGCGACCTTCGTGGGCCACGACACCGGCGGCGGCGTCGCGCTCATCCTTGGCATCGAGCATCCAGATCGCGTCGAACGCCTCGTTCTCTCCAACGCGGTTGCGTACGACTCGTGGCCGATCGGCGACATGATCGCGCTGTCCGACCCGTCCTGGCGTGACCGACCTGTCCGCGAGGTCGTGGATTTCGTCGCGGAGGGGCTTCCTGCCGGGATCCATCACCCTGATCGCCTTACCTCGGCCTTCCGCGAGGGCATCGTCGCTCCGTACGCGGATGAGGAAGGCAAGATCAGCCTGATCCGCAACGCGAGTGCCCTCAATACGAATCACACGATGTCGCTTGTCGATCGTCACGCGGAGATCGTCGCGCCCACTCTGGTCCTGTGGGGACGTCATGACCCCTGGCAGACGATCGCCGACGGCGAACGGCTGGCCGACGAGATCCCCGGTGCCGAGCTACAGGCGGTCGAGGCGTCGCACTGGATCCCGCAGGACGCACCGGCCGAATTTGCCGGCGGGATTCTGCGATTCATGGGACGGGAGCTCTAGCCCCCGCCGACTGATTGTGACATTCGGCACACAGGCCGTTCAGATGCTCTGAACGGAGTTACGGTTGCCGAACATGACGGCCGGGGCTGAAATCTCGACCGAGCTGCGGCTGCCGGCGGAGCTCCTCGTCCTCTCCTACTACGCGGGCGATGGCAAACCTGCTGGGGACAAGATAAACGCCGGGGTGGCGGGGGCTGAGCTGGTGGAGCTCATGCTGACCGGGCGAATCCGGTTGCGGAAGTTCCGCAAGTTTGGGCAGCGAACGACCTGGGTCGAGGTAACCGATTTCGGCCCCACTGGAAATCCCGCACTCAACGGGCTGCTCCTCCAGATCGCGTTGGCCAAGCGACCCAAGCAGGCCAAGGACTGGATGGCCAAGCGAACGCTGGCGCTGAAGGCCTATCGCAGGCAGCTGTCCAAATCGGGAGTGCTCGTGCTCGACGAGGTCGATGCTCGCTGGCTGCCGCGCAAGGTCAAGCGCTACCGCCCCCAGTCCGTCGATCGTGCGGCGGCGATGAAGGCACAGGTACGTTCGACGTTGCTTGAAGGCACGCCGATGCATCCGCGTGCCGTGGCGCTCGCTGCGCTTGCTCACGCATCCGGCATGACGAATCAGCTGATGGACAAGCCGGAACGCAACATCGCCCGAGCAGCCGCGCAGAGACTCCCTGAGACCTTCCAGGAGCTTGTGGAGGCCGGCGAACTGCCTTCGGACAATGTGGAGCTCTCCGACTCGCTGGACGAGTTCTGCAGCGGCCTCGGCGAATTCGTCGCCTCGACTTCGGACGCCGGCGACTCCGGGGGCGGAGACGGCAACGACTAAAGGCGGCCACTGCCGGTAGGTGACTCGGTCGGACCGGCTACGCCGCCACGTGCGGCTCGATGAGGCCGACGGCCACCAGCCGATGGTGACAAAGGTCTACGAGGTGCTCGCGCGTTGCGGGTGGGATGGCGTCGCCCCAGGCCTCGGTGGCATCCTCGGAGCGCGCGAGCAGATCGTCGAGGAGCTCTCGGGAGGGCTGAGCCTCGACCAGGCAGCGCAGGCCGAAGCCGATGTGCCAGCGCTCGTCGAGCTCGACGCGTTCCACGCCCTCGCGCACCCCGGGCAGGGCATCGTCGGCCAGGTACTGGCGCAGCGCGTGATGCGCGGCGTCGAAGACGATCCCCTCGAGCACCATGTGATAGAGGGCGACGCCGTCGCCCAACCCGGCGCGGCCATCCGCGAGCTCCGCGGACATGGCCGGCAGCCGCTCCTCGAAGAGCTCGAGCAGCGCGGGTGGGACGTGGGGCCGGGCCGCTTCGCGCCGTTCGGCCGGGGTGGCTCCGGGCAGCCCGAGCACCTCGGCGGCGATGCGGTCGAACCACTGCGCGTGGCGATCCTCGTCGCGGCGCTGCAGGAAGAAGACCCAGGCCATCAGGCTCTCCTGTGAGGCCAAAGTCGCGTTCCTGGCCACGTCGGCGAACGGCGTGATGTGCTCGGAGACCGCGTTCTCGGCCACACAGAAGCCGGCGAAAAGAGTCGTGAGGTGGCGGCGACGCTCATCCGGGAGCTCCGGCCAAGCACGCGCGTCAGGGGTGAGATCGATGGCCGCCGGATCCCACTGTAAGCGGGCCACGAGCTTGGAGAAGAACTTGGGCCAGAAGCCGCGCCTCGGGAGCACGAAGTGCCCGCCCCACGTGCGTTCCCAGAACACCTTGTCAGCCATAGGGTCGAAAAGAGTATCCACCCACGGCCCACTCGATATCGTTGCTCGCGCCAATGTTGGAGCGAAGCATGCTTCTCGGCGGGGATGTTCAGGCGCGCCGGCCCTCGACCCACGTGAGCCTCTCGCGCGTCGGCGTAACCGGCGTCGAGAAGGTCATCCGCGTTCGGTCGAACGGAGCCGAGCAGCTGTTCTATGCGGAGCTCGAGTGTTTCGTCGATCTCGGACCGGAGCAGAAGGGCGCGCACATGTCACGCTTCGAGGAGATCGTCAACGAGGCGATCGACGAGGTGATCCTCGGGGAGGCCGCCTTCAGGGCTGAGACGCTCGCCTCGCACATCGCGGAGCGCGTCCGGGACCGCCAGGACGGCCGCCGTGCCGAGGTGACGATCGCGGCGCGCTACCCCGAGCACAAGCGGGCCCCGGTTTCCGGCCTGCCGACCCAGGAGATCTACACGCTGTTGGGGTCGGCTGTGGCGTCCGCGCGCGGCACCCGGCGGCTCGTCGGGGTCGAGGCGCAGGGCATGACGGCCTGCCCGTGCGCCCAGGAGCTCGTGATGGACCGCTCGCAGGAGCGGTTGCGGGAGGACGGCTTCACCGACGACGAGATAGCCCGCGTCTTCGAGGCCGTGCCCGTCGCCACGCACAACCAGCGCGGCATAGGCACGCTCCACATCGGCTGCCCGGAGGCCTGCGAGGAGGCCCCCGATGCCGAGGCCCTGCTCGAGATCGTCGAGGGCGCCATGAGCTCCGAGATCTACGAGCTGATGAAGCGCTCGGACGAGGTCGAGGTGGTCGAGAAGGCGCACCTTCGTCCTCGCTTCGTCGAGGACTGCGTACGCGAGATGATCCGCATGGCCATAGATCGCTTCGCCCCGCTCGGCGAGGACGCGTTCGTGTCGGCGCGGCAGGAGAACCTCGAGACGATCCACAAGCACAACGTGGTGGCCGAGCGCCACGGCCTGCTCGGCGAGCTGCGGCGTGAGATCGACTCCGGCGAGCGGGTGGGTCACGACGTGACGAAGCGCGAGTGGCTCGAGGACGGGGCCGGCCCGCAGAAGCCCTAGAGGTGATGCAGGTACTCGGCGATCTCCCAGTCTGAGACCCAGGCGCGGTGGCGCTCGGTCTCGGAGCGCTTGAGCGCGAGGAACGTCTCGATGAGCTGCGGACCGAAGCACTCGCGCAGGACCTGGTCGCTCTCGAGGGCGTCGAGGGCTGCGTCGAGCGAGGCGGGTAGGGCCGGGCCGACCCGCAAGCGGTAGGCATCGCCGTGCAGGGGCGGCGGCGGAGTCAGTGCCTTGCGCACGCCGTCGGCGCCGGCGGCCAGCACGGCGGCGATCGCCAGATACGGGTTGGCGGCGCCGTCGGCCACCCGGATCTCGATGCGCGTCGCGTCGCCACGCTCCGGAGGGATGCGGATGAACGTGGTCCGGTTATCCCAGCCCCAGTTGGCGTGCGTGGGCGCCAGCGAGTCGGGCTGGAGGCGCCGGTAGGCGTTGACGGTGGGATTGAGGAACGCCATGAGCCCCGCTGCGTGAGCGAGCACCCCGGCCGTGAACCCGTGCAGCTCGGCGCTCACGCCTTCCCTGTCTCCCGGCCCATCGAACGCGTTGCGCTCCTCCCGGTTCAGTGAGACGTGGAGGTGGGTGCCCGAGCCACCCTCGTCGTTGAAGGGCTTGCCCATGAAGGTGGCCACGAGGTCGTGCTGCGCCGCAATGTCCTTGACAGTGGACTTGAGACGGAACGCTCCATCGGCGGCCCGCAGGGCATCGGCGTGGCGCAGATTGATCTCGTACTGGCTGTTCATGAACTCGTGGTTGGAGGCGAGGACCCCCACCCCGAGTGAAGCCAGCGCCTCGGTCATCTCCTGCACGATGCCGCCGGGATCCGCCCGGGGACCCACCGTGTAGACCATGCTCGGCTCATCGAGGCGCCGCCGGATGCCGTGTGTTGCCGCCGGATCGCGTCGAAGCAGGAAGAACTCGAGCTCGGGGCCGACGATCGGGTCGAGCCCGGTCGCCCTCAGGTTCTCCACGACCCGGCGCAGGCTCCCGCGCGGGTCCGGGATGGGCGCTCCCCCGGCGGCCGGCTCCAGGTTCGCCAGGCAGCTCGCCACGCCCGGCTCCCATGGCAGCGTGGCCATGGTCGACAGGTCCGGACGGGCGACGAGGTCGGGATAGCCCTCGGCGCGGCCGGCGACCGGTGTGTGCCGCAGGTCTGTGCCCATCACCGCCGCGCAGAAGAACAGGCCGCTCTCGAGCACGTGGTCGAACTCCGCGATGGGCACCTCCTTGCCGCGCGGGACGCCGTGGAGGTCGGGAAAGAGCAGGCGGATCGCCGTGACCGGCGTGCCGGCTGGGCGTTCGGTCATGCCCTCCGCGCGCGGGGTCGTGAAATCGGTCATCTAGGCCAGGTGAATGCTCTCGGCGCCGTGCATGCGCAGGTGGTCCAGAGCGGTGCCGCCGGCCTCGCGCAGGCGCAGCCGCTCGACCAGCGGGGCGTAGCGCCCGCCGGCCAGGCCGTCCGCCAGCACGGCCGCGCCCTGCGCCGCCGTCTTGACACCCGGCCCCAGGCCGCCGGGGGCACGCACGGCCGCCACCCCGGCGAGCCGCTCCCTCAGCCGATCGATCAGGCCGGGAGCGCGCGCCAGACGGCCGGCGACGAGAATCTCGCGCGGCGCGGGAACCGAGACCGTCAGGGCGAGCGTGGCCTTCACCGCGCCCTCCTCGAGCGCGAGCCATCCTGCGCGGTGGCCGGGATCGCCTCGCACCGACTCGAGCGCACCGGGAGCGGAAAGGTCGATCTGGCCGCGCGGATCCAGCGCCCCGCCGCTGAAGACGGTCTCCTTGGAGATCGCCGCTCCCATCAGGTTGGCCACCTCCGCGTCGAGCGCCCCACACGAGCGACCGCCGATAGGGGCGCAGGAGCCGCCGACCCCGTCGACGATCTGCCCGCCGTCGACAGCAAGCGCGGCGCTGAAAGCGCCGCCAAGCTCGAGCATGATGAACGAGGTCTCGTCATAGGCCAGTCCGAGCCGGTCCGCCTGGTCGGTGATGCACAGCGCCGCGCCGGCGACCTTGTCGGCCGTCCCGAGGTCGATTCGGTTCCACTTGCGGTGGTCCGGGACGGTAGGCAGGTGGATCACCCCCGGGCCGAAGACCAGTGGGAGCCCGGCGCCGATGAGCGCGCGGATCATCCCGCGCATGCCGCCGACGCCGGCGCGCGCGCCCGCCTGGTCGCTCCGCAGCAGCAGCATGAGCGAAAGCTCGCGCTCCCCGACCCGCTCGCCAGGCACGAGCGGCAGCCCGTAGCCGGCGGGGCCCAGCGCGAGGTCGAGGGGACCCTGAGCCACGAGCGCGTCCACCAGCGGCGCCGGGTCGAGCGCCAGATCAGCCGACCTGAAGCTCTGCTGCGACAGCACCTCGCCGCCGTCGAGCGCGCAGACGTCGATCGAGACGGTGCCGGGGTCCACCCCGGCCACCCGCGGACCGTGCGGCAACTCAGACGATCTCTTTGGCCACGGCGTAGACGCCATCGACGTTGAGCACGAGGTCGTTGCTCTCGAAGAGCCGGCGCACGCAGGCCTTGTGCACCTTCATCTTCTGTCCGCCGATGGCCAGCGCGCCGAGGACGAGCTTGCCCTCCCGCTCGACGAGATCGTCCCCGGCCTCGGTGCCCTCGATCCCGAGCGGCTCCGCCGCGTTGTAGTCGGCCAGAACCTCAATCGTGGGATTCGCGCTCCACACGTCCTGGCGCAGCAGCTCGATGCCGGCCGGCCCGCTGGCCAAGACGATGTTCGCATCCTCCAGTGCCGCCTCCATCTCCGCTCGGTCGGCCGCCTCAACAGTGTCAAGCCCGATCCGCTCCGCCACCGCCATCCCGCGCGGCTTGCGGTAGGAGTCAGTGCCGAGGACGTCGCCCGGGATGGTTGTGGCAAATACCTCGCAGCCCTCTTCCTTGAGCAGGACGGCGGACCGCAGGCCGACCGGCCCGACGCCCACGATCACCGCGCGCTTGCCGCTCAGGTCGCGGTCCTTTGCGATCAGCGCGACGGCCGTGGCCGCCGTGGTGTTGCAGCCGTCGGAATCGAGCATCGCGGACAGGCGGAAGGGGCCGAAGTACGCCCCCTCCACCTGCTCGAGAACCTCCTCGCCCGCGCCCACGTCCGACCCGCCGACCCAGACCGCCATCGAGGAGTCGCCGGGAGCGCGCGTGAAGAACGCTCCCTGAACGAGCGCCTGTACCGCCTCCGGCGTCACGCTGCCGTGACTGAGCAGGACATCGACATCCGCGTCCTGGGCCACGATCGCGTCGAACGGGCTGGGATGTTGATCGGTGTCGAGCTGTAGAAGGACCTTCTTCACAGCGTGGGCCCGCGGCCCTGCGCGCGCCTAGCCCTCGACGCCGCCGGCGAACGGGTGCCGCGCCTCGGCCACCCCTTCGATCACGGTGCTCGCGGCGGGCTCGTTGGCCATCGCGCGCGCGATCGACTCCTTGGTGGCCTCGTAGTTGTAGTCGAAGATCTTCTTGTCGTCCTCGGCCAGCCAGTGGATGAAGACGCCCACGATGATGCAGAGGTCGTCGGCATCCGACTCGGAGATCACCCCGTCGCGCACCGAGTCGACGACGGCCCGTGCCACCGCCGCCTGGGCGGGCCCGAACATCTGCCCGACCTGCTTCTCACCCCTGATCGTCACCTTGTTCGCCATGAGCGTGTCGGGCTTCGCGGGCAGGTTGGGCGCGACCACGGCCAGCAGGTTCGTGTGGCCCTCCTTCTGGTTCAGGAGTGCAGCGGCGAACGCTTGGCCGACCGGCCCGTCCTTGGATCCGACCAATAGATCGATGTGAGCGACCTCGTTGCCGTCGCCGACAAGGGACTCCCCGACCGACATGGACATGGCCATCTAATTCCCCTCCCTTGGTGGTTCTCTCAGATTCGCGCGAAGGCTATCGCTACGGAGGCGGCCGGCGCAGGACGGCTCGCCGGTCCCGCGTGGATATGCTCCGGCGCGCGGATGGCTGAGCACCTGGCGACCTGTGCCGGCTGCGGATGTGGATGTGACGACATCGAGGTCGCGGTAGCGGCCGGGGTGCTCGAGCGCGTGAGCCACACCTGCCCGATCGGCGACGCATGGTTCGCCGAGCGGACGGCCGAAGCGCCCGCGGTCGCCCGCGTCGACGGCGAGGAGGTGGACTTCACCGATGCGGTCGAGGCCGCGGCCGCGATCCTGGGCGATGCCCGGCTGCCGCTCGTTTGCGGCCTAGGCCAGACCGATGTTGAGAGCCAGCGCGCGGCCGTGGCGCTGGCCGAGGCGATCGGCGGGGTGATCGATCCGGCGGGGGCCGGAGACGCCGGTGCGGCCTCGCAGACGATCGGTCTCAGCACGGCGACCTTCGGCGATGTTCGCGACCGCGCCGAGCTCGTCCTCGTCTGGCGGGCCGACCCGGCCGCCTCCCATCCCCGCCTGCTTCCGCGCCTGCGACTCGACCGCGCCGGGCGCGCAGGGCGCACGCTGGTGGTCATCGACGCTCACCGCACCGCAACCGCCGACGAGGCCGACGAGTTCATAGAGCTGCCGCCCGAGCTCGAGTTCGAGGCGAAGTGGGCCATGCGCGCGCTGGTGCGCGATGTCCCGCTCGACCGCGAGCTCGCGGCGCAGCTGCCGCTGGACGCCCTGGAGCAGCTCGCGGGCCGCCTCCGCGCGTGTCGCTACGGGGCGCTGCTGCACGGGGACGCGGGGTATGCGAACGCCCTGGCACTGCTCACGCTCGTGCGCGACCTGGCGGGCATCACGCACGTCGTCGCGCTGCCGCTGCGCCAGGACGGCAACGCGCGGGGCGCCGAGGACGTGCTCGCCTGGCAGACGGGATACCCGGCGGCCGTGAGCTTCGCGCGCGGGCATCCCCGCGCGCAGCCGGGGGAGTTCAGCGCCACCGGCCTGCTGGAGCGCGGTGAGCCGGACGCGGCGCTGGTCGTCGGCTTCGACGCGCTCTCCCACCTCCCGCCACGGGCCGCCGACCACCTGCGCCGGATCCCCACGATCGTCGTCGACCCGCGCGCCACCGAGACCGCAGCGGTGGCCCGAGTCGCGTTCGCGACGGCCGCGGCCGGGGTGCACCACGAAGGGACCGCCCATCGTATGGACGGAGTGCCGGTGTCCCTTCACCAGCCGCTGACGTCCGACCGCGTGGGGGACGAGCAGGTGCTCGCCGCGATCGAGGCAGGCATCACCGGCGCAGGGGAGACCTAGCGCGGCATGCTGCGCATCGCGCAGGGGCGTGTCTACGACCCCGCCAACGGAGTCGACGGCGACGTGCGCGACGTCTGCCTCGACGGCGGCAGGGTGGTCTCGGAGCTGCCGTCGCACGCCCCGCGCATCGATGCCCGCGGCATGGTCGTGATGCCGGGCGGGGTGGACATCCACTCCCACATCGCCGGGCCGAAGGTCAACGCGGCACGCAAGCTCACGCCCGAGGAGCACCGGGGGGACGTGCTCGACCGCACGGCGATCATGCGCTCGGGAACCGGCGGAACGGTGCCGTCGACCTTTGTGACGGGCTACCGCTACGCGCTCCTGGGCTACACCACCGTCGTTGACGCCGCCACCCCGCCGCTTGCTGCGCGCCACACGCTCGCCGAGCTGCGCGATACGCCGATCATCGACGCGGCGTTCCTCGTGCTGATGGGCAACAACCTGCCGATGTTCGAGCTCATCCGCGATGGCGGAAGCGGCTCGGTGACCGAGGCGGTGGCCTGGTGGCTGGAGGCGACCGCGGGCTACGGCGTCAAGCTCGTCAACCCGGGCGGGGTCGAGATGTGGAAGCACGGAAACCGCAACGTGACGTCGCTCGACGACGAGGTGGAGGGGCTGGGCGTCACGCCGCGCCGGGTGATAGAGGCGATCGCCACGTCCGTGGACGAGTTGGGTCTCCCACACCCCGTCCACGTCCACTGCAACAACCTCGGCGTGTCGGGCAACGTCCGCACCACCTTGGACACGCTCGACGCGCTGGAGGGCAGGCGGGCGCACCTCGCCCACCTCCAGTTCCACGCCTACGGCGGGACGCCGGGCAAGCGCCCCCGCTCGCGTGCGCCGGAGCTGGCCGAGCACCTCGACGCACACCCGGAGCACAGCGCCGACATCGGCCAGGTGATGTTCGGGCCCGCGACGACGATGACCGCCGACGCCCCCGTCTCCGCACTGCTCCGCGAGGTCACCGGCGGCAAGTGGGTGAACGCCGACCTCGAGGCGGAGACCGGCTGCGGGATAGTGCCCCTCGCCTACCGCGAGAAGAACTACGTCCATGCGCTGCAGTGGGCCATCGGCCTGGAGCTTTTCCTGCTCAGCCGCGATCCCTGGCGGGTCGTGCTCTCCACCGACCATCCCAACGGCGGCTCCTTTCTGAGCTATCCGCGGCTCATCCGCCTGCTGATGGATCGCGAGTTCCGAAACGAGCAGATCGGGCGCGTCAACCAGAAGGCGATCCGCCGCACGGTGCTCAAGGACGACCTCGAGCGCGAGTACACGCTCGGGGAGATCGCGATCATCACCCGCGCCGGACCCGCCAGGCTGCTCGGGCTGGCCGGCAAGGGCCACCTCGGCGTCGGCGCTGACGCGGACGTGACGGTCTATGCCGAACACGAGGACCGCGAGCAGATGTTCGCCACCCCGCGTTACGTCATCAAGGGCGGGCGGGTGATCGTCGAGGAGGGTGAGCTGCGCGAGGCTCCTGCCGGGGATCTCCTCCGCGTAGGGGCGGAACACGACCAGGAGATCGAGCGCACCCTGCGACCCCTGTTCGAGGAGCACTACAGCGTGCAGCTCGCGAACTACCCGGTGCACGAGCAGTGGCTGCTGGAGCCCGCCCGCAGGATCTCCGCCGGGCGCAACGGGAGCGGCCGATGAGGCTGGGTGACACCGAGGTCGTCGACACCTTCGCCGAGGCCTTCCCGATGTGGGGAGCGCGGATCATCATCACCGCGGAGACGCCCGCCTGGGCGCACGAGGCCGCGCGCTCGCTCACCGGCTTCGCCACGTCGGTGATCGGCTGCAAGTGCGAGGCCGGCATCGAGCGCGAGCTCGATTCCGCCGAGACGCCCGACGGCCGGCCCGGCGCCAGCGCGCTGCTCTTCGCCAACGATCGCGAGGGGCTCGCCAAGCGGCTCGTGGAGCGCGTCGGCCAGAGCGTGCTGACCTGCCCGACAACGGCCTGCTTCAGCGGGCTGGACACCGACGAGACCGTCGACGTCGGCGGCCAGCTGCGCTTCTTCGGCGACGGCTACCAGGCCAGCAAGCTGCTCGATGGGCGCCGCTACTGGCGCGTGCCGGTGATGGAGGGCGAGTTCCTGGTCGAGGAGCGCTTCGCCGTCGCCGAGGGAGTGGCCGGCGGCAACATCATCATTCTCGGCCACGACGCCGCCGGAACACTGCGGGCGGCGGAAGCGGCGGCCGCCGCGATGCGCAGCGTGCGCGACGTGATCCTGCCCTTCCCGGGCGGTATCGCGCGCAGCGGCAGCAAGGTCGGCTCCCGCTACAGCGGCTTGATGGCCTCGACCAACGAGGCGCTGTGCCCCACCCTGCGGGCTCAGGTCCCGCACACCGACGTGCCGCCGGACGTGGGCTCGGTGCTGGAGATCGTGATCGACGGCCTGACCCTCGAGGCCGTGAGCGACGCCATGGCGACAGGCCTCGAGGCCGCCGTCGAGGCGGGGGCCAGTGGTGTGACCGCCGGCAACTACGGAGGCGACCTTGGGCCGCACCACATCGAGCTGCGGGACCTCGTTCCCGGCCTGCGAGACCAATGACGCTGACTCTGACGCTGCGCGAGCCGCCGGCCGTGCCGCTCGAGACGGAGGGCCTCACCCCGGACCGGCTGGCCGGCCTTCGCCGGGGGGAGATCGAGGCTATCGGTGTCTGGCACGGCAACCGCCGGGCGCAGCTGACCGACTTCTTCGCGGTGTCGGGCGACGGCGACGAGGAGCTGCGGGTTGAGGGCGACCTGCGGCGCGTGAAGTTCCTCGGGGCGGGCATGACCGCCGGCCGGCTCACGGTGGCGGGCGATGCGGGGATGCACACCGGCTCGGAGATGCGCGGAGGCGAGCTGGTGGTCGAGGGTGACGTCGGCGACTTCGCGGGCACGGCCATGCGTGATGGCCGGCTCGTGGTGCGAGGCTCCACCGGCCACCACCTCGGCGGGGCGCATCCGGGCGAGCGCACCGGGATGCGTGGCGGCGAGATCCTCGTGCACGGGGACGCCGGCGACCAGGTGGGAGCAGGCCTCCGGCGCGGGCTGATCGCCGTCGCGGGACGCGTCGGCGAGGGCGCCGGGCTGCGCATGCTGGCGGGCACGATCGTCGCTCTGGGGGAGCTGGGCGCCCGGCCGGGCGCGGCCATGCGGCGAGGCACGATCGTGGCGATGTCGCAGGCCACGCTGCTGCCCACCTTCGGCTTCGCGTGCACGTACCGGCCGCCCTTCCTCCGGCTGTACCTTCGCCACCTGCGCGAGCTGGGCCTGCCTCTGACCGACGAGCAGATTGGGGGCCGTTACGCGCGCTGGTGCGGAGACGGACTCGAGCTCCGGCGGGGTGAGATCCTGATTCTCGAGGCCGGCGAGTGAGCACCCTCGCGGCCCGTCTCGAGCGTGCCGCCTACGGTCTCGAGTAGCGGGCGGGCCTTCAGGAGCATCTCCTCCAGCTCGGCCTCGGGGTCCGACGCCGCGACGATCGCCCCGCCCGCGCCGATGGCGAGGCCGTCCGGGGAAGCCACGAGGGTGCGGATCACGACGCTGAAGTCGGCGGTGCCGTTGACGGCGAGGAACCCCAGGGCGCCGGAGTAGACGCCGCGGGGACGGCCCTCGATCCGGTCGATGATCTCCAGCGTGCGCAGCTTCGGCGCGCCCGTCATCGAGCCGGGGGGGAAGGCCGCGCGCACGGCGTCAATCGCGTCCGACCCCTCGCGCAGGCGGCCGCGGACGACGGTGACCATCTGGTGGACCGTCGCGTACGGCTCCACGACCATCAGGGCGGGGACTTCCACCGTGCCGAGTGATGAGACCCGGCCGAGGTCGTTGCGCACCAGGTCGGCAATCATCAGGTTCTCGGCGCGTGTCTTCTTGTCGCGGCGGAGCTCGGCCGCCCGGCAGGCGTCCTCGAACGGCTCAGCCACCCGGGCCGCGGTCCCCTTCATGGGCCGCGACTCCACGACATGGTGGCGGTCGACACACAGAAAGCGCTCCGGCGAGGAGCTGAGCACCGAGACCTCGCCGAGCCGCAGCAGCGCAGCGAAAGGTGCCGGGTTGCGCGTTCTCAATGCACGGTAGGCCGCCCAGGGGTCGAACCTTTCCTCGCTGCGCAGCTCGGTAGTCAGGCAGACCTCGTAGGTTTCGCCCTCGACTATCTCGCTCCGACAGGCGGCGATGTTGGCCAGGTACGCCTCCGGGGACTCACGGGGCTCGAAGCGCAGCGTGCCGGGCGGCGCCGGGGGCGGTGGCAGCGGCGGCGGCTCGCGCGCGATCGCGCGCAGTCGCTCCTCGGTCGCGGCCAGCCAAGTGTCGGCCGCCTCCGCGCCGGCGGAGTCCGCGAGCGCGAGCAGATAGACGTGACGCTCGCCGTGGTCAAAGGCGATCAGCCGGTCGCAGAACACGAGCGTCGCGTCCGGCATTGGCGAGACGTGCTCCGGCCGGCCGCCGCACTCGGCCTTGAGCTCGTATCCGAGGTAGCCGGCGAAGCCGCAGGTGAAGTCGAAGGGAAGCTCCGGAGCGTCGGCGCGCAGGCGCGCGAGCTCGTCTCGGCAATAGTCGAGCACGCTCGCCGTTCGCGCCTCCTGGCCCGACTCGCGGTCGATGACTAGGGTCCGCTCCTCGACGTCGTAGCGCACCACCTGGCCGAGCGGGCCGTCGGGCCCGCCGATGAACGAGAAGCGGCCCACGCCCGGATCCGGGCGCGCGCTGTCGAGCCAGACCGCGTGCTCGCGGCTGGTGTAGAGCGCGCCGAACACCGCCTCGGGCTCGCACCAGCTCTCCAGCCGGCGATGGTGGATGCGCGCACCTACGGGCACGGCGGGCCGTGCCCGGTGCTGACGCTTGGCGGGCCGTCGCGCGGCAGGCGCGCTCCGGACGCGGGTGAGGTCGCGGAAGTTCTCCAGCAGGCGGCGGCCATGCCGGGTGCTCACCGACTCGGGATGGAACTGCACGCCGAACAGGGGGCGCGCGCGGTGTTCCAGGCCCATGATCACCCCGTCGGGCGTCCAGGCGCTGACCCTCAGCTCCGCGGGCACAGCACCGACCACCAGCGAGTGGTAGCGCACGGCGAGAAAGCCCTGCGGGATCCCGACGAAGAGCGAGCCGCCGTCATGGTGGATCGGGCTCAGGCGGCCGTGCATGACCTCCTCGGCGTGTTCGACCGTGCCGCCGGTTACGTGGGCGAGAGCCTGATGGCCCAGACAGACGCCGAGCACCGGCACGTCGGCGCGGCAGAGCGCGTCCAGGGAGACTCCGACGTCGCGCGCGTGCTCCGGCCGGCCCGGGCCCGGTGAGATGACCACGTTGTCGGCGCCCAGGCCGGCGAGCTCTTCCCACGGAAGCTCGTCGTTGCGCACGACCACGGGCTCGCTGTCGTTGACCTCCCCGAGCAGATGGAAGAGGTTGAATGTGTACGAGTCGTAGTTGTCGATCAGAAGCGTGCGCATCCCGGCCCACATTGTCGCGCCCCCAGGACGTCGGTGAGCAGCCGGCGGCTGCGGGTCGCGGTTTTGGGCTCCACCGGCGGCTGGCATGCCGCTCGCCTCGAACGGGCGCTGACCGCGCGCGGCCACGAGTGCGCGTTCGCGCCCGTCACCCGAATGGTGGGCCGCATCGGAAGCGGACTCGGCGTGCGCTCGCGCGAGCTGGCCCTCGACGGCTGCGACATCGTGCTCGTACGCGGCATCCCGCGCGGGTCGCTCGAGCAGGTCGTCTTCCGGGTGGATGTGCTCCATGCGCTCGCGGCCGCCGGCGTGCGGGCGGTCAACAACGCGGACGCGATCGAGCGGACCGTCGACAAGTTTCTCGCCTCGAGCCTGCTGGCAAACGCCGGCCTGCCCACCCCGCGCACGATCGTCTGCGAGCGGGCCGCCGAAGCGCTGGAGGCGTACTCCGAGCTCGGCGGCGACGTGATCGTCAAGCCGCTGTTCGGCTCGATGGGATCCGGCATCGTTCGCATCGAGCATCCCGACGTGGCGGAGCGGGTCTTTCGAGCGCTGGAGCTCGAGCGGGCCGTCTACTACCTCCAGGAGACCCTGCCGCACGCGGGCCGCGACGTTCGAGCGCTGGTTGTCGGCGATCGCGTGGTGGCCGCCGTCGAGCGGAGCGGCGAAGGCTGGCGCACGAACCTCGCGCGCGGCGGGCGGGCGAGCCCGGTGCGGCTTGACGCCCGACAGGAGCGCCTGTGTGTGCCGGCGGCGGCTGCCCTCGGTGCCGATTACGCCGGCGTCGACCTCCTTCGGACACCTGACGGGCGCGACTACGTGCTCGAGGTGAACGGCATCCCCGGCTGGCAGGGCGTGGAGCGTGCGACGGGGGTTGACGTGGCAGCCGCGCTTGCACAGCACCTGGAGACGGTCACCGGCTGAGGTCCGTCGCCGCGATCGCCCCGCTGTGCAGGGCGGTGGCGACGAGCGCGCCGGCCGCGCCCACCTCGGCCAAGGCGTGCAGGTCCGAGGGGTCGCGAACGCCACCGCCGGCCAGCAGATCCAGCTCGGGAAAGCGGGCGCAGAGCTCGCCCATCAGCGCGAGGTCGGGGCCCGAGCCGGTCCCCACGCGCGCCAGGTCGAGAACGATCACCTCCCTCAGGCCCGAGTGGGCCAGTTGCGCTAGCGCCTCGGCCGCTCCGAGCCGAGCCAGTTCGGGGTCGGGCGAGAGGACGCGGCCCGCCCGGAGGTCGAGGCTGAGCACGAGCGGGGCATCGGGAAGCACGGCCCGCAGCCGAGCGAGAGCAGCTTGGCCCGGAAGCGTCTCGGTGCCGATCACGACCCGCGCCGCGCCCTGCTCGAGCAGCCGCCGAACCGCCGCGACCTCCGTGACGCCGGCATCGACCATCACCCGCGCCTCGCGCGCCAGGTCGGCGACGAGCGCACGCTGCCCCGATCCGCCCGCGATCGCGTCCAGATCGGCGACGTAGAGCTCATCGAGTCCGAGGCTTTCGCGGACGGCGAGCGTGACCTGGACGGGGTGGGAGCCGGCACACAGCCTGCTGCGCAGAGGGCGATAGCGTTCGCGCTCCCCGCGCACGGCATGCACGGCGGCTCCGCTCTTGAGATCGATGACCGGGATCACTCGCACTGTGGTCGCCTCGCTGCCCGGAGAGGCTCGCGCATGGGCGGCGTGATCGGCCTCGACGTTGGGGGTGCCAACACGAAGGCGGTGTGGCGGAACGGGCGCGAGCGGCGCGCCGTCTCGCGACCGTTCGAGGTCTGGCGCGACCGTGAGGCACTTTCCGCCGTGCTCCGCGAGGTCGTGGCGGCAGTGGCGCCGGAGTCCGTGGACGCTGTGGCACTGACCACCACCGCTGAGCTCTCGGATGCCTTCCGCACCAAGCGGGAGGGGGTGGAGTTCGTGCTCGACGCCGCGGCTGCGGCGTTGGGCGACCGGCCGCTGCTGGCCTTCACGACCGCCGGCGAGCTGGTCTCCCTCGCGGAGGCGCGGCAGCGCGCGCCCGAGGTGGCGGCCGCCAACTGGTTGGCGGCCGCTCGCGCGATCGCCGGGGTGTACCCGGATGCCCTGATGGTCGACGTCGGCAGCACCACCACCGACGTCGTTCCGATCGCGGGCGGCCAGGTCGCCGCCTACGGCCGCACCGACCTCGATCGCCTGCTGGCCGGCGAGCTCGTCTACACAGGCGCGCTTCGCACCAACCTCGCGGCGATCGCGCCCCGGGTGCCCGTGCGCGGCCGCGCGTGCGCGGTCGCCTCGGAGCTGTTCGCGATCAGTGCGGACGTGCACCTGATACTCGGCCACCTCACGCCCGGCGCGTACACGTGCGCCACCCCGGACGGGCGGCCGGCGACGGTGGAGTTCGCGCGCGAGCGGGTGGCTCGGCTGGTGTGCGCCGATGCCGACCAGATTGCCGCGGAGGAGATCGATGCGATCGCCACGTTCGTGCACGGCGAGCAGGTGCACCAGATCGAGGAGGCGGCCGGCCGAGTGAGGGAGCGATTCGACGGCGACCCGTCTGTCGTCCCGCTGGGCGCTGGAGCGTTTCTCGCGCGCGAGGCTGCCGAGCGGCTGGGGCTTACGACCGTGGAGCTGCCGTGGAGCGCGGCCGAGCGGGACGCGGCGCCCGCCGCCGCGCTCGCCGAACTTCTGGCCGGGCGGCTCCACCCGCAGTGCTGACCGTCGTCAAGCTCGGTGGTGGGGTCGCCCGCGAGGCGGGCGACGGCGCGCTGCGAACGCTGTGCCAAGCGATCGGCGACGCCGGCGCCCGCCACCCACTGCTCGTCGTGCCGGGCGGCGCGGCCTTCGCGGACGGGGTGCGCGAGCAGGATGGCCGCTTCGACCTCCGCGCGGCGACTTCCCACCGGATGGCGATCCTCGCGATGGACCAGTTCGGCTGGCTGCTCTGCGACCTGATCCCCGGCTCGGTGCCGTGCACGGACCTCGCCGCCGCCCACGCGTGCCGCGGGACGCCGGTCCTGCTGCCCTCGGGCGTGCTGGCCGGGGATCCGCTGCCCGCCTCATGGGCCGTCACCTCCGACTCGATCGCTGCCTGGATCGCCGGTGAGGTTCGCCCCTCCCGCCTGGTGTTCGTCAAGCCGGTGGCCGGGCTCTACCGAGAATGGCCGGCGAACGGCAAGCCGCTCGCCCGCCTGAGCGTGGCCGAGCTCGCCGACCTGCGTGCAGCGGGCCGGGCCGCGGGCGTCGACGAGCACCTGCCGGAGGCGCTGCGCGCCGCAGGCGTGGAGGCGTGGGTGATCGACGGCCGGGAGCCGGGCCGGCTCGTGGCATTGCTCGAGCACGGCAGCACGCAGGGAACGCTGGTGCAACCGGAGCCGTGCTGAGTTGAGCACCGTATAGGTGTCAAAGTCAGGACGGTGCCGCGCATAGCTCGCGCAGCCGCCCGATCCGCTCGCCGTCGAGAGGCGCGGTGCGCCGCCCGTCGCGACAGGCCGCCGAGCGCACGCCTGCTATGTCGGCGCCCGTGGCCCGCACCGCGCTCAGGTCCTCCGCGCGCAGTGCTCCGGCGAGCGCCATCTCCAGGCCCGCGGCGTGCGCATCGGCCACCAGCGTCGTGAGTGCGTCGGGGTCGAGCCACTCGAACAGCCCGCGGCCGTCCTTGAGCGCGGTGTCGAGCAGGCAGCCGCCTACGCCCGCACGGCGCGCCGCCGCGACGAGGGCCCCCGGCGGCAAAGGCCGGCCGGGCACGCGCTCGGCGTCGGCGTAGGCAGCGGCGATCACGTCCGCCCCGCCGTCGAGGGTGTTCCGAACCGCGGAGAGCACCGCCACGGCCCTGTCCTCGGTCGACGTTCCCCACAGCCCGACCTTCACGTAGGCGGCGCCGGACCGCACGGCCCCCAGCGCGGCCAGCGCGGCGGTGCCGGGCAGGTCGGGCAGGTCGCCAATGGCGGCGCTCACCGGACGCTGGGGCGGCACCACCTCCCGGACACGCTCGATCACGTCCGGCGCCGGGGCACCCAGCGAACCCTCGGCCGGGTTCTTCACGTCGACGATGTCGACACCTCCCTCGACGGCCACGGACGCCTCGTGGGCGTCGGTGACGCTCACTAGCAACCTCATCCGGTCTTCACGCGCGCGCCGCGGTTGTCGAAGCGCACGAGCTCCACCGACGCGCCACCTGCCAGCTCGGCGTCCATTCGGCGGACGAGCTCGCGCCCCGCCTGCTCGTCTCCAACGATCCCGTAGACAGCGGGCCCCCACGAGCTCTGTCCCGCACCGGCCGCCCCGAGGCGGAGCAGCGCATCGACCAGAGCTCCGGCGCGTGGATGGAACATGCCGCGCTGAACCGAGGAGAACGACTCGCCGACCAGCCGCTGGACACGCGTGAGCGCCGTGCCGAACTCGGTCAGGTCACGCTCGGCGAGCCCGGGCAGCAACGAGGTCAGGACGAGCTGCGAGATGAGCGCAGCGCGGTCGGCGTCCGGACGCAGCCCCGCGAAAGCCTCCTCCTCCGCACGTCCCGAGAGTCCCGGCTCGGCGGTCGGGATCGCGAGCACGCAGCGCCAGTCGTCGGGCATCGCGTGGCGGGCCAGGAGCGGGGCCGCCTGCTCGACGCCGGGCCGCACGCCGCCCTCCACCACCATTCCGCCGTGCACGAAGGTCCACAGGCCCACCGCCGAGCGCGCCCCGCGCCCGGCGGCGCGGGCGAGCGCCCGCGGGTCGGGCGTCTGCCCGGCCAATCCGGCCAGGGCGGCGGTGACGGCAAGGGCGAGCTTGGTACCCGAGCCGAGGCCGACATGCCCCGGGATCGCTTCGAGCACGCGGATCCGCGCGCCGCCCGCGAGAGCGAGCGACTCCCGGCAGCGCTTGGCGACGGCGAGCGCGCGCTCGGCGTCGGCGCCCTCCGCGGTGACGTCCTCGGCAGCGCTTGCCTCCACTACGGCAGCAGGACGGCTGATGGCCACGCCCAGCCCGCCGAAGCGGCGCCCGCCACTCCCGGCGACGTCGAGCATGCCCATGTGCAGGCGCGCGGGCGCCTCGACGCGGACCGTCGTCATTCGCTTCCCAATGCGACGCGCACGTGCCTCCGCACGAGCTCCATCGCCTCGAGCTCGCGCGGCCCGGCCGTCTTGTCGACCAGCACCTGGAGGCGCTCCAGGTCCGCGTGGATCTCGGCAGGCGGGAGGCGGCGCACGCGCGACGCGATGATCGATGCCTCGAGCACCGCGTGACGCGCCCGGTTGAACCCGAGGAACTCACGCCCGGTCCCCTGCCCGACGACGCGCGTGGTCACCCGCGCGCGCGGCCCACTCGCTTCGATCTCCTCGACCTCGACCTCGCGCCAGGAACAGGCGTCCGCCAACACCGCGCCGTCGATCGCCGCTGCGGACCGCGTGGGCGGGCGCGGATCGCCGAGCGCCGCCTGCGTGAAGAGCAGGATGTCGTCGGTGAGGTGGACCACCGCCGCCCCTGTCGCCTGCAGGTTGCGCAGCGTCCGCGTCGGGCGGTAGGGCTTGATGACGATGATCTCGTCGCCCCACTCCACCCCCATCGCGGCGCAGTTGACCGTGCCGTCCGGGTTGATGGTCGTGGTTACCGTCTCGACGATCGCGGCCCCGGGCGGGCGCGCGCTCATCCCCTGAAGGACCGCTCGAGGACGCCGACGTCAACGGCCCCGGCGTGAAAGCTGCGCCCGCTCGACACGCTCGTCAGGCGCACCTCGGCCGGGCTGAAGAGCAGCGGGTCGATCTCGTAGAAGTCGCCGCCGGCTTGCTCGAGTACGCGCGCGAAGGGTTCGCCATGGTCCCGCGAGGCGGACGCGGGCAGGCGCGGCACGATCGACTCGAGCTCCTCGTCGGGGGCATCGACGCTGAGCTCCACCTGGCCGCCGTAGAGGACGGCGTCGTTGGTGCGACCGATCGCCTCGCCGTCGTCTCGGGCGACCGGCGGGAGCGGACAGCTCCCGAAACCGCTCACCACTCGCCCGACGTCGAAGTCGAGCTCGTGGAGCTTGTGCAGCGCGGTCTCGACCACGCGCGCGGCGATCTGAACCCCGCCGGCCAGGCTGGCGGTCGGCGCGAACAGCAGCGTCAGGTCCCCTGCCGTGACACCGGCGCGCTCCGCCACATACTCGGCGAGCGGTTCCGGTGGCGGCTCGCGCGCCTCGAGGCACAGCGTCGCGCTCTGCGCCCGCTCGTCGACGTCGAGATCGTCGTAGAGGTCCTCGGCCCGGATCAAGGCGCGGCCCGGCCCGCTGGCCATCGCGAAGTAGTCGTCCCGGTCCAACTTCCAGCCCGCGTACTGAGAGGCCAGACAGGCAAGCGCCGGCCGATCGGTCACAACCGTGACCCCGGGAAGCCAGCGGCCCTCGAGCACCAACGGGACGAACGACACCCAGCCCATGCCACCCATGCAGATCTGGGCGAAGCGGCGGCCGGCCTCGAAGCCACCGGCGACCGCGCTGCCGCAGTCGATCAGGCGCGTGCCGTTCGGGAGCGTCGTGACCTCCACACGCAGGGCGTCGGCCTCGGCGGCCAGGCGGTCGGCGAGCTCATGTGCGCGATCGTTTAGCGAGGGGGTCACGATGCGGCCTGAGCATAAGCCTCTCGCTCACCAAGCTCGGTGCGCAGCGCGGAGGCGCGCTCCTCGAGGTCGGCGAGCACGGCGTGCGGGGAGCCCTGGGTCGAGACGAGCGTGCAGATCGGATGCCCGGCCGCGATCCGCTCGTGCGGGTGAGGCACGTCGCGAATGCCGCGCGCCGGCCAGCCGCGGGTATCCCCGACGCGCAGGTTACGGGTGGCGAACAGGATCGCCTTGCCGGCCGCCCGGCGCGGTGCCGGAGCGGGAGCGACCGGGGGCAGACGCCCGGCGCAACCCTCGAGGTGGGCTTCGAAGACGCCCACCCGGTGCGCCGCCTCGACGGGTTCAAGTGAACCCGTGGGCCGGGGGTTGACCTCGACGACCCAGGCTCGCTCGCCGTCCCACACGAAGTCCACGCCGAACAGCCCCCGGAATCCGAACTGGACAGCCAGGTGCGCGCAGATCGTCAGCGCGGCGGCGGCCAGCTCGCCTCGCTGCTTCTCCTCGAGCCGCGGCGGCACGAGGTTGCCGCACCACGCGTAGCCGCGCGCGCCGAGCCCGCGGTGCCCGATCAGCTGCTCGCTCACGCCGAGCACGACGGCCGAGCGGCCGTCGGCGACCGCAGCGGCCGAGCAGGCCAGCCCGGAGATCCGCTCCTGCACCACGACATCCCCGTCGAGCGCCCCGCCGCGCCACTGCCGGATGCCCCGCCCGCCGCCGCCGCGCACCGGCTTGCGCAGCCAGCGGCGCGAGGGCTCCGCGAGCCGGGGAGCGTCGCTGGCGGCGAATGTCTGCGGATACGCGAGGCCGGCTGCCCGCAGGGAGGCGCCCAGGACAGCCGGGTCACGCACGCGCTCGAGCGTCTCGGGCTGACACCCGAGCAGGGTCCGGCCGGACGCGAGCCGGGCCACGAGCCCCGGCTGGTTCTCCAGGCCCGCGCCGTAGATCACGCTCGGCGCGGAGATCTCCTCCGCGGCGTCCACCAACGTCGCCATCCCGCCCCGCCCGCCCAGATCGCGCAGCACGGACACGCTCGGGCAGAGCCGCTGCAGGTCGAAATCCCCGAAGCGGTCGAGCGCCACCACCTCGTGCCCGGCACTCATCGCCAGCTGGGCGAGCATGCGCGCGCTGACCGCGACCAGCAGGATCGGCTCCAGGCTCAGAGCAGGCCCTCCAGCAGCGCCACGAAGAGCACGGCGGTCACCACATCGGCCGTGGTACCCGGGTTGAGCGCGTTGCCGTCGCTGCGCAGGAAGGCGTCGAATCCGGCCAGAGCGGTCCGGCCCGAGGCGTTGCGCACGCCGCCGGCGCCGAGCACCTCCCTCGCCCCCGCCGCCACTCGACCGGCCGCGGCGGCGCCGCGCTTGCGAGCGATCAGCGTGTCCGGCACGGCGGCGAGGAGGCGCAGCGCCAGCTCGACCGTGGCGTCGCGAGGGCGCAACCCATCGCCCAGCGCATCGCCGAGGGCGGGCAGCCCGAGCTCGAACGTCACCGCGTAATCGGTGAGGTACTCGCCGGCGATCGTGTCGCGCTGCGCGGCGGCCGCCATGGCCTCGCGCAGCGTCACCCGTGGTTCCTCACGCACGTCATGCTCGACGGGCTCGTCGAGCCCGCCCGGCCCGGCGAGGCGGATCGCCGCGTAGGCGCCTCGCGCGTCGTCGACGGTGAGCGCCCGCAGCACGTCGCCGAGGCGCTTACGGAGGGTGCCCCCGATCAAAGCCGCGCGCGCGAGCGGCGCCAGGAGCAGCGCGATCCCGAGGTTGGTGTTGGCGCCGGCGGCGTCACGCGAGGCACGTACGGCGGCCAGCACCGTCTCGCCGATCGCTCGCTCGCCCGCCCGGCCCAGCTCGGGACCGAGCGCGATCCCGCTGCGCAGCATGTCCTCGTAGGAGGTGTCGCCGAAGTCGTGGCTGGGCGTGATGTTGCCCGGCTTTTCGGCGCTGGCCTCCAGCACACAGGCCAGCTGCGCAGCCTGCACGACGACGTCGGGGGCAAGACGAGCGGCGCCGTCCGCCGTCTGCTTGACCGGCATTTGCGGCATCGTATAGCTGAGATGTCGGACCAGGTGGCGCAGCCGGGCGGTCGCCGGCTCGACGGGGTGCGGGCCGTGGTAACGGGCTCCAGCAGCGGCATCGGCGCCGCCATCGCCGAGGCTTTCGGCGCCGCGGGCGCGACGGTGCTCGTGACACACCGCGACAGCTCGGAGGGCGCCTCTGCGGTCGCCGAGCGGATCACCGGCGCCGGTGGCCGCGCCCTGGTCGCCCAGGCGGACCTGGGCACTCGCGACGGATGTGAGGCGCTGGTCGGGGAGGCGCAGGAACGGCTCGGCGGGCTAGACGTCTGGGTCAACAACGCGGGCGCAGACGTGCTGACCGGCGAGGCAGCCGGCTGGGACTGGGAGCGCAAGCTCGACCTCCTGGTCGCCGTCGACCTCAAGGGAACCGTCGCGTGCTCGCGTGCCGCCGGCGCCGTCATGCGCGAGCAGGCCGGCGGCGGAGTCATCGTGAACATGAGCTGGGACCACGTGACCACCGGTATGGCCGGCGAGAACCCGGAGCTGTTCAACGCCGTGAAGGGCGGCGTGCTCGCCTACAGCAAGAGCCTCGCACGCAGCCTGGCTCCCCGGGTCCGTGTGAACGTGCTGTGCCCGGGCTGGATCGAGACCGGCTTCGCGCAGGAAGCCGACAGCGAGTTCCGTCGCTCGGTCACGGAGTCGACGCCCCTTGCCCGCTGGGGCCGTCCGGAGGACGTCGCCGCGACCGCGCTCTGGCTGGCGTCGCCCGAGGCGGCGTTCGTCACCGGTCAGGCCGTCAACATCAACGGCGGCGTTGTGATGTAGTGAGCCAGAAGGAGGGATCACGCAATGGAGACGACCGCAAAGACCAAGCCGTACACCGACGAGGAGGTCGAGGCCAAGATCAGCGAGCACGGCCTCGACGGCTGGTACCTCGACGGCGGGTGGCTCCGGCGCAAGTACAACACCGACGGCTGGCCGACGACGCTGATGCTCGTCAACGCCATCGGCTACCTGTCCGAGGCGGCCTACCATCACCCGGACCTGGCGGTGACCTGGGGCAAGGTGTGGGTAAAGCTGCAGACGCACTCGAGCGGCGGCATCACCGACAAGGATTTCGCCCTCGCGCGCGAGATCGAGGATCACGTGCTGTGGCGGCCTGAGTCCGACAGCGCGCTCGAGGGATCGCCGAACAAGTTCGTCGTGAGCAAGTAGCGCCCCGCGCGCACACGCCCGTGGCCGAGCGGCTCCTGTTCGTAACCGGCAAGCTCGCCGCGGCGGCGCTCCGCGACACGCTGGACCGCACGGAGCTTCCGTTCGACTACGACGTCGCGGTCATGAAGATCACGGTCGCCGCGCTGATGACCACAACCTGGATCGCGCGCTTCCTCGAGCCTCCCGACGCGGTCACCAAGATCATGATCCCCGGCCTCTGCGAGGGAGAGACCGACGTGCTGGCGGAGCGCTTCGGAGTCCCGGTCGAGAAGGGCCCGGCGGACCTCAAGCGGCTGCCGGCCTGGTTCGGGCAGGCCGACGCGCGCGCCAGCTACGGGCCGCGCGACATCCGCGTGTTCGCGGAGATCAACCACGTTCCGAGGCTGAGCCGCGACCGCATCCTCGAGCTCGCGGGCTACTACCGCGACTCCGGCGCCGATGTGATCGACCTGGGCCTGTCGCTCGAGGGCAGCTGGCTCGAGGAGGGCCCGGCGGTGATCGCCGAGCTGCGCGAGCGCGGCTTCACCCTCAGCATCGACACGATGGACACCGAGGAGATTCTGATGGCCGACGAGGCGGGCGTCGACTACGTCCTCAGCCTCAACGGCTCCAACCGCGAACTCGCCGAGCGACTGCGCGCGATCCCGGTGCTCATCCCCGACACGCCCGACGACCTGGACAGCCTCGACGCCACGGTCGCCCACCTCGAGGGCCTCGGCAAGCCCTACCTCGTCGACCCGATCATCGAGCCGATAGGCACGGGCTTCGCGGCCAGCCTCGGGCGCTACCTGGGGGTGCGCCGGCGCCATCCCGACGCGGAGATGTTCATGGGGATCGGCAACCTCACCGAGCTGACCGAGGCGGACAGCACGGGGGTGACGGCGACGCTCATCGGCTTCTGCCAGGAGCTAGGCATCCGCAATGTGCTCACCACCGAGGTCATCGAGTGGGCGCACGGTGCCGTGCGGGAGGCGGTGCTGGCGGCGCAGCTCATGTACTTCGCGCAGGAGCAAGGAACCCCGCCCAAGCACGTCGACGGGCGGTTGCTGACCGTGAAGGACGAGGACCTCCGCCCTTACGCGGAGTCCGAGCTGCGCGAGCTGCACGCGCAGGTGACCGACCCGAACTTCCGGATCTTCGCCGACAGCGAGTGGATCTACGTCTTCAACGCCGAGCTGTTCGTCAAGGGCACCGACTTCAACGAGATCTTCGACCAGCTCGGGGTGGATGAGCCGACGCACGCCTTCTATCTCGGCAAGGAGCTGATGAAGGCCACTATCGCGCGCGCCCTGCGCAAGAACTATCGCCAGGAATCGCCCCTCGACTGGGGCTACATGACGTTCGAGGAGCCGCGCCGAGAGCGCGTCCGGCTGACCACGCGGCTCAAGGAGTAGCCGATTTCCGGGCTTTCATCGACCGCGGCTACCTGTTAGTGTCGCGCCCCGTCATAGGACCAAGAGGGAGGAGTCGCGTGGCCGATATTGCGGAGGCCTTGGACAGGCAGAACGGGGCGACGCTGGGTCGAATGCTCGGGCGCGGAACCATCGGAGAGGCCGAGGAGTCGGGCGGCACGATGCGTGCCACGGTGCGGATCCCGGAGGACGAGCTGGTCTATGAGCCCGGAGTACTCGTCCTGCCCCACGGGGGCGTGCTCGAGCTCACGCTCATCAACGACGACAAGAACACGCACTGCGCTGTCCTGCCGAGCAATGGGGACACCCAGTTCATCTGGCTGGTCAACCACTCAAAGGGCACGGCAACTCTCGAGCTCGACGGGCCAGGGTACTACTGGTACGGCTCCACGACCGGCAACGACGAGGGCCGGGGCCTCACCGGCGCGATCGTTGTGAGCGGTGACGTACCGGACGAGGCTCGCCTCGACCGCCCGCCCCAACCCCAGCCGTAGACCGCCCGCCACGCTCACCGTCGAAAGGAGTACTCGATGGCAACCGAGTACGTAGACGCAGGAAGCGCCATCCCCTACGCAACCCTGAGCACGTCGGTCGGCAAGGCGCCGCCGGTCGCCCAGGGTGTCACCTACGAGCGGATCTTGGGCGCCCGTGACGAACCGAACAACTGGCTGACCTATTACGGCGCCTACAACGGGCAGCGCTACAGCGCGCTCGACCAGATCAACGCGGAGAACGTCGGGCAACTCACTCCGCAGTGGGTGTTCCAGGCCGGCAATACCGCACTGCGCTCGGGCGCGACGACGTACGCGTGGGAGGCCTCGCCGCTCGTCGTGGACGGAGTCATGTTCGTCTCCGGCTGGGACGGCCAGTGCTGGGCCCTCGACGCGACGAACGGGCAGGAGCTGTGGCGCTACAGGCACGCGTCCCCGTTCGACGTGTCGCTGTGCTGCGGCAACGTCAACCGCGGGGTCGCCGTCGCCGAGGGGAAGGTCTTCATGACCACCCTCAACGCTCATGTGATCGCGCTCGACGCCGAGACCGGCAAGAAGATCTGGGACAAGCCGTTCGGCGATGTGCGGGCCGGCGAGAGCGCCACCGTCGCTCCCCTGGTCGTGAAGGACATGGTCATCGTCGGGAGCTCCGGCGGCGAGTTCGGGGTGCGCGGCCACACCGACGCGTTCAATCGCGAGACCGGCGAGCACGTGTGGCGGTGCTACATGATTCCGAAGCCCGGAGAGCCGGGCTCCGACACCTGGCCCGCGGACGGCGAGGCGTGGCAGCGGGGCGGCGCGAACTGTTGGGTCACGCCTACCTATGACCCGGACCTGAACCTCCTGTACTACGGGACCGGCAATCCGTGTCCCGACTTCGACGGAGGGGTCCGTGAGGGCGACAACCTCTTCACCGATTCCGGTGTCGCCGTGGACGCCGACACCGGCGAGATCAAGTCGCACTTCCAGTACACCCCGCACGACCTGTGGGACTACGACTCCGTGATGGAGCACCTCCTGTTCGACCTCGATGGGCAGAAGCTGGCGGCCCACTTCGACAAGAACGGGTTCCTCTACATCCTGGATCGCACGGATATGTCGCCGGTCCGGGTGGCGCCGTTCGTCGACCGCATCGATTGGGGCGAGGTCGACGAGAAGGGCAACGTGACGCCGAAGGTCTACCCCGACAAGGAGGGCGACCCGGTGCACTTCTGGCCGGGCCCGGCCGGCGCCAAGGAGTGGACGCACGCGTGCTACAGCCCGGATACCGAGCTGCTGTACGTCCCGGTGCAGGACGTGGGCGCGACAGCCACGCGGCGGCGCAGGGAGTTCAAGGAGAGCATCCCGTACTGGGGCGCGGGCGTCGCCGTGGACGGCGACGACCAGACCGGGTACGTGAGCGCCTACGACCCGCGTACGGGCCAGGAGCGCTGGCGCTGGACCAGCCCAAAGGACCTGTGCATGTGCTCGTCGCTGCTGGCCACGGGTGGCAACCTCGTGTGGGGAGGCGAGCCCAGCGGGGAGTTCAACGCGTGGAACGCCGAGAGCGGTGACCTGCTGTGGCAGTTCCAGTGCGGCAGCGGCCACCACTCGAGCCCGTCGACCTACAGCGTCGACGGACGGCAGTACGTCGTCGCGCCGGCCGGCTGGGGCGGTTGGGCCGAGGGATTCCTGCCCAAGATGCTCGGATCGTCCCACGGCAGCGCGCTGTTCGCCTTCGCACTGCCGGAGTAACGGCAACACCTGAAGATGCGGGGGCCGGCCGCCCTGGCGGCCGGCCCTCACCGTGTTCCAGACGGCGGCCCCGCCTCAGTCGGCCTCGACCGGAGCGCCTCCGTACACGATGTAGCTGATCACCCAGTACGCGATGTACAGACCCAGCAGGGCGTAGCCGTGCCATCGCTTCAGCTGGCCGGTGTAGAGGAAGCAGCGCGGCGACGGCGGTGATGACGACGAGCGCCGGCAGGTGCCACTTGAGCACGTTCGAGGCGACCGTGACGCTGCCGCCCGGCGACGACGATGATGCCGAGCTTCCCCGTGACCGTGAAGATGAGGCTCCCGATGACGTTGCCGACCCCGATCTCCGGCACACCCCTGCGGATGGGCTCCACGGTCAGAAAGAGGTCTTCGATCGTCAGCAGGGCGGTGATGATGGTCGCACCGAACACGGTGCCCTCGAGCCCGTACTCCTCGAGGATGCCCTCGGTTCCGGTGCTCACGGTCGCGGCGCCGATGACGATCCCGGCGAGCGCGATGACCGCCAGCCCGAGACTAGGCCAGCCAGGGTGCCTGAGCCCGGTGCCGAACGGCATCATCGCGGCGACGGCCTCCTCCCGGTCCGGGACCGGCGAGTGCTCCTCGGCCTGCAGTTCCGCCGCCTCGTCATAGACCTCCAGGTTGCGGAACGTCGGGGTCTCCCGCTTGACCTCCCGGACGGTGACGTACGCGACGAACAGCGCGAACAGCCCGATCAGCACCACCCCCTCAGCGACGCTGATCGGTTCGGCCAGCGCGAACACGAGCATTATGAGCGGCGCGGCGGCGAAGATGACGATGTAGTCGCGCGGAACGTTCACCTTGGTCGGCGTGAGGATGGCGCCGAGCGCGAGCACGACTCCGCTGAACGCGACCGCCGTCCCCAACACCAAGCCAAGCGCGACACCCTCGAGCTCTTCGAGCTGCAGCGCGACTCCCAGAACGATGTCGTCGAACTCGATCCCCGTGAACACGATCGCGAGCAGGAAGAGAGAGATCTTGAGCCCGCTCGCCGCCCCGACCAGGGCGTCGATCAGTCGCTCGGCGCTGTACACCAACAGCACCGCTCCGGAGATGAAGACGAATACGGACTCCAACCAGATCCCCCTCTTGTGCGCGCGGCACCGCGGCGTCCACCGGGCCCCCAAGCGCGGCCGACCTGCTTCCGTCACTCCTCCCGCGAGGCCCTCGACTCGGGTCGGGAGTCTAAGTCAACGCCAGCATGAGGCGTCAGCCGATCGTCGTCAGCCG
Source organism: uncultured Thermoleophilaceae bacterium (assembly GCA_963772945.1). Lineage (GTDB taxonomy): Bacteria > Actinomycetota > Thermoleophilia > Solirubrobacterales > Thermoleophilaceae > JACVRW01. Next base: position 702,186 of record CAVYZJ010000005.1, read on the forward strand.
TCGGCCCCGTCGACCGCGCGCAGGGAGGGCCTGGCGTCCGACGTGGACTCGTCGAGCTCCGCGGACAGGGCTTCGCTCTCGAAACGGGCGAGCGCCTCCTCGCATGACGCGACGGCCGCGGCGGCCTCCTCACCCCCGGGCGCGTCGAAGTAGTCGCGCGCGCGGATCGCGGCGAGCCACTTCTGGTGGCGGGCAAGGTCGACATCGGACTCCTCGAGCTCGGTGTACGTCGCCCGGCCGCGGCGGCGCTCCTGCTCGAGCTCCTCGCGGAACTGCCGCGTGCGCTCGACCAGCTCGCGGTACTCATCGGCCCGCTCGCGCTGCATCGCGTCGATGACCGCGGCCTCCTGCCTTGCGTCTGTCAGCTGGATGCGAAGCATCTCGCCGCGGCCGCCCTCCGCGCGCAGGCGCGTCACGAGCCGCGTCGTGGCCCGCGTGGTCTTCGGCGTCGCCGGGAGCACGCACACCGATTGCTGCAGGTAGTGGGCGCCAAGCCGGCGCAGGTTGCGCCAGGCGTAGACGCGGAGCGTCGACGAGCCGCCGCCCGGCGTGGAGACCGTGATCAGCAACCAGTCACGTGCCACGTAGGACCATGATTCCAGACGCGCAGTTCCGGGTTGCGCGGTCGACGTATCATTCGTTTCATGGCGAGCGCAACGCCGGCGTCGCGTCCCGCCGATGGGGCGCCGGCCGTCCCGGTCCACGCAGAGCCGCTCGCGGCCCTGTGGGAGCGGGCCGGCAGTCGCCCGGGCGGGCTGACGTCCGAGGAGGTCGAGCAGCGGCGCGGCACAGCGGCGGTGCGGACCGAGGGCAGCCAGACGATGGCGGTTCTCGGGGAGGTGGTCGAGGCGGTCATGGAGCCCCTCCAGCTGCTGCTGGTCGCGGTCGGCGTGCTCTCGGCGATCTTCGGGGAGCTGCGCGACGCGATCGCGATCTTCGCGATCATCGCGCTGGTCAGCGCGGTCGAGGCGATCTCCGAGGTGCGGGCCAAGCGCGCGCTTCGGGCGCTGCGCGACCTCAGCGCCCCCAACGCGCTCGTTCGGCGCGCTGGCTCCGTGGCCGCAATCCCGGTCGATACGCTCGTCATCGGCGACGTGCTGCTCGTCGAGGCCGGCAGCGTCGTGGCCGCCGACGCCCGCGTCGTCGAGGCCGACGGCCTGGCCACGGATGAGTCGCGGCTGACGGGCGAGCCTGTGGCGGCCGCCAAGGGACCCGACCCGGTGGCTGCCGACGCGCCGCTCGCCGAGCGGTCCTCGGTGCTGCACGCCGGCAGTGCCGTCGTGTCCGGAGCCGGCGAGGGCCTCGTCGTCGCTGTGGGCCCGAACACCGAGATCGGGCGTCTTGGGCGGCTCGTCGCGGAGGCCAGGGAGCCGCCCACGCCGCTTCAACGTGCGATGGCCGAGCTGGCGCGTGCGGCGCTCATCGTGGCGGTTACGGCGTGCGTGGTCGTGCCCCTCGTCGGCGTGCTCCGCGGCCAGCCCGCCCGCGAGATGCTGCTCAACGGGCTGACGCTCGCGTTCGCCACGATCCCCGAGGAGCTGCCGATCCTCGTCACCGTGCTGGTGGCGATCGGCGGCCTGCGCCTGGCGCAGCACGGCGTTCTCCTGCGCCGGCTGCGCGCCGCCGAGGCCGTGGGCGCGATGACCGTGCTGCTCGCCGACAAGACCGGGACGCTGACCGAGAACCGGCTGCTGATCGAGCGCATCGACGGCGACCGCGAGCACGTGCTGACCGTCGCCGCCGCGGCGCACGGAACGGCGGCCGCACAGGACCCGGTCGATCGCGCGCTGGTGGAGGCCGCCGACGAACGCGTGTCGAGCGAGCGGCCGGCGCGGAATCCGTTCGACCCGGTGCGCCGGCGCGAGAGCGCGGTGTGGTGCGAGGCCGACGGCGCGTGGGTGGCTGTGAAGGGCGCACCGGAAGCCGTGCTCGAGGCGTGCGCGATGTCCGAGGCGGACCGGGCATCCGTGCTCGAGCGCGTCGGGCGGCTCGCGGACGACGGGCTGCGGGTGATCGCCGTGGCGGAGCGTCGCGTCGCCGCGGTTCCCGGCGGTGCCGCCGACGCCGAGACGGACCTCGCATTCGTCGGGCTGGCCGCCTTCCGCGATCCGTTGCGCCCCGGGGTGGGCGATGCCGTGGCCGAGCTCGCCCATGCGGGCGTGCGGACGATCGTCGTCAGCGGCGACCACCCCGAAACGGTGGCCGCGACCGCGCGCGAGGCCGGGGTCAACGTTCCCGAGGTCATGCACGGCGGCGCACCGCTCGACGCGCTCGACGACGACGAGCTCGCCGAGCGGCTGCGCGGCGAGGCCGTGATCGCCCGTGCCACGCCCGAGGACAAGCTGCGGCTCGTGCGGGTCCTCCAGGACAGCGGAGAGGCCGTCGCCGTCACCGGCGACGGCGTGAACGACGCGCCCGCCCTCGCCGCGGCGAACGTCGGGATCGCGATGGGCGCGCGCGGGACCGATCTCGCCCGCGAGGCGTCCGATCTCGTCCTCGTCGACGACGCCTACCCGACGATCGTCGGCGCCGTCGAGGGCGGTCGCGGCCTGGCCTCCCAGCTCCGGCGGGCGGTCGCGTTCTACCTCGGCGCCAAGATCGCGCTCGTCGTGGTCATCGCCGTGCCGCTGGGGCTGGGGCTCCCCGCCCCGTTCCACCCGGTCCACATCGTCATCCTGGAGCTGTTCATGGACGTAGGCGCGTCGGTGGCCTTCGTCTCCGAGCCACCGGCGCCGGGCGCGATGGACCACCCCCCGCGCGATCCAGCGCGGCGGTTCCTCGACGACACGCAACTGTCCGCCATCGCACTAACGGCCGTGGCGCTTACGGCCGCGGTTCTTCCGACGTTCCTCTTCGTCCACGCCCGGTGGGGCACCGACATGGCGATCGCGGCCGCCGTGGCCGGTTGGCTCGTCGCGAACGTGGCGATCGCGTGGACGCTGCGCGCCCGGCCGGGTCTGGCCTGGAGGAGCAACGTCGCGTTCCCGGCGTGGGCGCTGATCGCCGTCGCCAGCGCGGCGATGCTGTCCCTCACCGCGGCGGGGGCCACGCTCGGCGTGGACCCGCTCACCGCCGAAGCGGCGGGTATCACCGTCGGCGTCGCGGCGGCCGGGGTCGCCCTCGCCGCCGCAGCGCGCGTCGCGCTGTCGCTCTCCCGGCGTCTCTGACGCCGGTCCCCGACTGGGTTGGCGGCGACAACTCCGGTGCCGCAATCGTTCGATACAGTACGGCGCTCTTGTACCCGAGAGGGAGGCGGCGTATGAAGTGGATCAAGCCTGAGTTCGAGATCATGGATCTCTGCACCGAGGTCACCCTCTACCTGTACAACCGGTAGTCAAGAGCCCACAGCGGGCGCGGCCCCGAGGGCTGCGTCCCGGTGGTGCTACACGTGCGAGTTCGAATTCTGGGCTCGGCCGCGGGCGGGGGGTTTCCGCAATGGAACTGCCATTGCGAAACGTGTGAGGCCGCGCGTGCCGGTGAAGGCGCGCGCCCTCGAACGCAGTCGTCGCTGGCAATTCGTGGCGGCGAGGGGCCGTGGTTTCTCGTAAACGCCTCGCCTGACGCGCGCCAGCAGCTCGAGGCGCTCGAACCGCAGCGGGCCGACGGTGTCCGCGCGCCGCCGATCGCAGGCGTGCTTCTGACCGACGCGGAGATCGACCACACAGCGGGGCTCCTGCTCCTGCGCGAGTCGGCGACGCCGGTGCGCGTGTTCGGCGCCGAGGCCGTCAAGCTGGCGCTGACGCGCGGGTACCCGGTGCTGACAATGCTCGAGCGCTATTGCGGGGCCGTGTGGGAAACGCTGGAACCGGAGCAGGCGAGACCGCTCGCGGGGTCGAGCCTTACGGTCGAGCCGTTCGAGACCGGCGGCGATGCGCCGCGTTACCTGGAAGGGTCGGACGTCGAGCTTGAGGCGAGCGGGTTTGTGTTTCGCGACACAGCGAGCGGCGGCGTCGTGACCTACGTCCCCGGTCTGGCCCGGTTGGACAATGACGTGCTGGCCCGGTTCGCCGAAAGCGACCTCGTGCTCGTCGACGGGACCTTCTGGCGCGACGACGAGCTCGCCCGGCTGGGCATCTCGGAGCGCAGCGCCCATGACATGGGACATGTGCCGCTCTCGGGCCCCGGCGGGACGCTCGAGGCCCTCGAGGGGCTGGACGGACCGCGCAAGGTGCTGGTCCACATCAACAACACGAACCCGATTCTCCTCGAGGACTCCCCTGAGCGGGAGGCCGTGCTCCGGGCGGACGTCGAGGTTGCCTACGATGGCCTCGGGTTCGAGCTATGACCGAGACCGCCACCAGACCGATGGGAGCGCGCGCCCCGTGGCCGCCCGAGGAGTTCATCGCTCACCTGCGCGCACAGGGGACGCGCTACCACAACCTGCACCCCTTCCACCGGCGAATGGACGCGGGGGAGCTCACACGCGAGGAGCTCCAGCGCTGGGTCGCGAACCGCTTCTACTACCAGAAGTGCATTCCCTTGAAGGACGCGGCGATCCTGGCGAATTGCCCGGTGATCGAGGTCCGGCGCGAGTGGGTAAGTCGCATCATCGACCACGACGGCACGACCGACGGCACGGGCGGCATCGAGTCGTGGCTGCGGCTCGGCGAGGCGCTCGGCCTCTCGCGAGAAGAGCTGATGTCGGAGCGGCGCGTACTTCCCGCCGTGCGCTACGCGGTTGACGCCTACGTGAACTTCGCCCGTCAGAAGCCCTGGATCGAGGCGGTTGCCTCGTCGCTCACCGAGCTCTTCGGGCCGGCCGCGATCCGTGTGCGGCTCGAGGCGCTGGAGCGTCACTACGAGTGGATCGACCCCGCGGGGCTCGAGTACTTCCGCACGCGGCTGGTGCAGGCGCCACAGGACGCGCAGTACGCCCTCGACCTCACCGTCGAGCGCTGCCGGACGCGCGAGCAGCAGGACACTGCCGTCGCGGCGCTTCGCTTCAAGACCGAGATGCTGTGGGCGCAGCTCGAGGCCATCGAGCGCGGAGAAACACAGCCACCGGGGCCGGAGGGATGACTCATCCCCGTCTCGTAACCGGCGCGCGACTTCGGTATGACGAGGTCCGCGAGGAGCACCTGCTGCTGGTTCCCGAAGGTGCGGTGCGGCTCAACCCCACCGCCGCGGAGGTGCTCGGGCTCTGCGACGGGGCGCGCTCGCTCGACGACATCGTCCGTGCCCTCTCCGAGCGCTACGAGGGCTTCGATCTGCGCAGCGACGTTGAAGAGCTGATCGACGGCATGACCCAGAGGGGACTCGTGGTCGATGCAGCAGCGTAGTCCGGCCGTCCTGACCGCCGAGCTCTCGTACCAGTGCCCGCTTCACTGCCCGTACTGCTCGAACCCGGTCGACATCGGCGGCGAGAAGTACCGCAACGAGCTCGAGACCGAGCACTGGATACGGACGTTCAGGGAGGCGCGTGGCCTAGGCGTCATTCAGCTGGGGCTGTCAGGTGGCGAGCCGATGCTGCGCCGCGATCTGACCGAGCTCTGCGCGGGCGCACGCGAAGCCGGTCTCTATTCGTCGCTCATCACCGCCGGAACGCTCTTCACACGCGCGCGCGCGGAGGCGCTGAAGACGGCCGGGCTCGACCACGTGCAGATCTCGATCCAGAGCCCGAACGCCGAGGACAACGACCGGATCGCCGGAAACCGATCGTTCGACAAGAAGATCGCGGCCGCTCGCCTGGCGACGGAGCTCGACTTCCCGCTGACGATCAACTGCGTCCTGCACCGGCAGAACCTGGATCGGATCGAGGAGGTGCTCGACCTCACGCTCGATCTCGGAGCGCAGCGGCTCGAGCTGGCGAACACCCAGTACTACGGCTGGGCGGTCCCCAACCAGGAGGCGCTCATGCCCACCTGGGACCAGCTCCGTCGCGCGGAGGAAGCGGTCCAGCGCTTTCGTGAGCGCGTCGGCCCCAAGCTCGATGTCCTGTGGGTCCTCCCGGATTACTACGAGGACCTGCCGAAGCCCTGCATGGGCGGCTGGGGCTCGACCGCGATCGTGGTCGCTCCGAACGGCGACGTGCTGCCCTGCCAGGCGGCGTCGACGATCCCGGGGCTCGAGTTCGCCAACGTCCGCGAGCATTCACTGGAGTGGATCTGGAACGAGTCCGACGCTTTCGAGCGCTTCAGGGGGACGGACTGGATGCAGGAGCCGTGCCGAACGTGCCCGCTCGGGCGACAGGAGGTTGACTTCGGCGGCTGCCGCTGCCAGGCGCTGCGGCTCACGGGCGACGCGGCGGCCACGGATCCGGTCTGCCGGTTCTCGCCGCATCACGACCGAGTCGTCTCGGCACGCGAGTCGGCGCAGACCGACGAGTTCGTATATCGGACGATGAAGCGCCCGGTGGGCGTCTGAACTTAGGGGAGCCGGGGTCCCGGCACTCGCGGCCTCAGCCGCTCCGCGCCAGCTCGAGCGCATACTCCGGCCACCACTGGCCCGCCGGTGGCGCGCCGGGGCGGCAGGCGCCGTCGCTTCCGCCCGGCTCCTTGACCCACAGGTAGGCGTCCACCCGGGCCCGACCCGTTTTCGTCGTCGGGTCGTCGCCCAGGGCCCGGCCGGGCGGGTTGCACCAGTTCGGTGGTCCGCCGGCCGCGCGGCTGGGACCGTTGCCGTTGCGGCTGGTGTCGATCACGAAGTGCGCCCGGCCCACGCGGCGCGACAGCGCCCTCCCGTAGCGAGCGCTGGTGGCGGTTCGGTAGAAGTTGCTCACGTTGAGTGCGAAGCCGTCGGCCTGGGCGACCCCCGCCCGGCGCAGGGGGCCGGCCAGGCGGGCCGGAGGCCGCACCCAGCCGGCGTTGCCGGCGTCGAGGTACACGGTCGTCCCGGGCTTGGCCGACAGAGCTCGCACCGCGTGGCGAAGCAGGGCGAGACGCTCCTCCCGCGCACCGCCCCTCAGGCAGCCGGTGACCGTCTGGGGAATTGCGTCGGGTTCGACGATCACGGTCGCCCTCCGGTTGCCCAGGCCGCGCGCGAACCGGCCGATCCAGTCCCGGTAGGCCGCGGCCGACCCGGCGCCTCCGGCGGAGTAGCTCCCGCAGTCGCGCCCGGGGATCCAGTAGGCCACGAGCAGCGCGGACCTGCCCCCCCGGGCGGCCCTGGTGGTCACCGAGCGGACGTCGGCCTCGACATCACCGTCCTCGGCCAGCCAGTGCGCCGTCGGCTTCGAGGCCAGCTGGGCCATGGCTCGCGCCTCCTCGGTGCGTCCCTCGGCGCGCCACTGCGCCGCCTGGAGCGCCGCGGGGCTCTTCGGATCGATCCAGAACGACTGACCGGCCAGGGGGTTGTCGGAGCGCGCGACGTTCACACCGGCGCCGCTACGGCCTTCGTCCGAAGAGCAGGCGGAGATGCCCAGGCCGAGGCACAGCGCCGTAAGCACCATCATCGACCGCCGGCGGGAATCCGCTCGTACCCCCATCCAGAACAGCGTAGAGAGCGTCCGAGGCCGCAATCCTCACCCGAATCTCGAAGAGATGACGCCACTTTGTCGCGATCGCTTGACGGCTGGCCAAAGTTGGGTTACCAAGGTATGTAGGCCGGATCCTGCTTCCGTCAGATCGCAACCTCGGGATCGCAGGAGCGCAGGGGGATCCGGCCAGGCGGCAGTCGTAAGCCCGTGCCCGCTCCAGGCCCCTGGCGGGACGTGCTCGGCTCGACCGAACAACTTTCCCATGCCCAAGCCCGATTCCCACTACGACTACGAGCGCCGCAGCCGCATCGCCGGCCCGCTGACCGACCCTCCGGCCGGTCGCTACCGGGTGCAGTTCCGGCGTCTCGACAAGGCGCGGCCCGTGCTGGCCTCGCTGCTGGTGCTGGCCGCCCTGCTGTTCGTGGGCGGCTTCCTGGTGTGGCTGATGCTGCCGAGCCACTGGCCCACCGACTCGAAGGGGATGGTGGTCTACGTCGCGTCGCTCTGCATGACTGCCACCACGGCGATCATCGGCGGCTTCGCCTTCCTCAACGTGGCCACGCTGTGCCGGGCGACGCTGCTGGCCCGCGATCCGGTGCCGGTCCACGCGCAGCCCGGCCAGCGGGTGGCCTTCCTGACCACGATCGTGCCCAGCAAGGAACCCCTCGAGCTGGTGCGTCCCACCCTCGAGGCGGCGCTCCAGATCGACTACGCCGGGGTGCTCGACGTCTGGCTCCTGGACGAGGGCGACGACGATGCGGTCAAGCGCATGTGCGCCGAGCTCGGCGTGCGTCACTTCACGCGCGCCGGACTGCCGCGCTGGAATCAGTCCTCCGGCCCGTTCAAGGCCAACAGCAAGCACGGCAACTACAACGCGTGGCTCGACGCGTATGACGACCAGTACGACTTCTTTTTGGGCGTCGATCCCGACCACGTGCCGATGCCCAACTTCGCGGAGCGCTTCCTCGGATACTTCCGCGACCCCGATGTGGCCTTCGTGGTCGGCCCGCAGGTCTACGGCAACTACGACAACTTCGTCGTGCGTGCCGCCGAGTCCCAGCAGTTCCTGTTCCACTCGCTGCTGCAGCGGGCGGGCAACCGCAGCCGCACGCCGATGCTGGTGGGAACCAACAACGCCGTCCGGATCGAGGCGCTGAGGCAGATCGGCGGTTTTCAGGACTCGATCACCGAGGACATGGCGACGAGCCTCGCGCTCCACGGCAGCCGCAACGACGCCACCGGGCGGCGCTGGACCTCGGTCTACACGCCCGACGTCGTGGCGGTGGGGGAGGGCCCCTCGACCTTCACCGACTACTTCAGCCAGCAGGATCGCTGGTCGCGGGGGACCGACGAGATCGTGATGCGCCGCTTCTGGCGGACCGGCCACCGGCTGTCGCCACGGGCTCTCATGCACTACGTGCTCCTCATGGCCTACTACCCGACCACCGCGGTGGCGTGGATCCTCGGCGCGCTCAACGGGATCCTGTACTTCACGCTCGGCGCCGGCGGAGTCGTGGTGCCGGCGTCCCTGTGGCTGATGCTCTACGTGGACGCCGCCGCCCTGCAGGTGGGCCTGTACTTCTTCAACCGCCGTCACAACGTGAGCCCGCACGAGGACGAGGGCTCAGCCGGCCTCTCGGGCATGTTGATCTCAGCCCTGTCGGCCCCGGTGTACACGGCTTCGCTGGTGGCGGTGGCGCTCGGTCGCGCGCGGGGCTTCGTGATCACCCCCAAGGGCGATGCCCAGACCCGGGACAGCCTGGTGACCTTCCGCAAACATCTGGTCTGGGGGCTGATCTTCGGCGTTCCGCTGGCCTTGTCGCTCGTTCTGGGCCACGACCACACCTCGATGATGGCCTGGTCGGCCGCCTCTCTGGTCGTCTGTGTGCTCCCGCTGGCTATCTGGCGCGTGCAGTGCTTCCGCCGCCGGCGGCGGGCCGAGCCGGCCCTTCGCGCGGTGGAGCCGGCGCACGCCCATGCCCGCCCGCCTGAACTGGTCCGAGACGCGGCATGAACGGCAGGCGTCTCTTTCGAGGCCTGGTGGCCCTCGCCGCCGCCTGCGGCCTGGTGGCGCTGAACGGGCCGACCCTGGTGTCCGCGGGCCGCGACGCGATGCACGACTACAAGGTCAACAGCCCGGGCTACAAGGCCGAGCACGGGCACTGGTCGATGCTGTCGGTGCCCGAGGACATGCGCGTGAACGCCATCCACGCCGCGCTGCTGCGAACCGGCAAGGTGCTGATCATCGCGGGCTCCGGCAACGACAGGAAGAGCTTCGACGCGGGCACGTTCAAGACCATTCTCTGGGACCCGAAGACAGAGACCTTCGAGCGCGTCCACACGCCCTCGGACATGTTCTGCGCCGGTCACGCCTTCCTGCCCGACGGCAAGCTTCTGATCGCCGGAGGCACCCGGCGCTACGAGAAGCTCGAGGAGGACGTCAAACGCGCCGCCGGGGCGATGACGATCAAGAACGAGGATCCCGACGGGAAACCCCTCAGCCTCGCGAAGGGCGCCGAGCTGATCTCGCCGGGCGGCCACCGATATCGCACCACGCGGAAGGTGACCGTGCGGCCGGCGGGCAAGCAGGTGGGCGCCAAGGGATCCGCCACCGTCACGGCCAGCGAGACCGAAGTGTGGGTCGAGGCGGTTGACCGGGGCGACGCGGCGGTGGTGAAGAAGCCCAGCAAGTTCCGGATCGCGGGCGTAAGCCGCCGGCGCAGCAACGACGTCTACGGGTTCTCCGAGTACCTGACCACCGACAAGCAGGAGTACTGGGGCGACGACCGCTCCTACCTCTTCGATCCAGTCAGCGAGCGTTACGAGCGCGTCGAGAACATGGACCTGGCCCGCTGGTACCCGACGCTGGTGGGGCTCGAGGACGGCAAGGTGCTCTCGGTCTCCGGGCTGGACGAGTTCGGGCGCATCATCGACGGCGAGAACGAGATCTACGACCCGTCCACCCGCCAGTGGACCACTCATCCGGAGATCGAGCGGACGTTCCCCACCTACCCGTCCCTGTTCCTGATGCCGAGCGGCGATCTGTTCTACAGCGGAAGCAACGCCGGCTACGGCTCTGACACGGTGGGCCGGGATCCGGGCATCTGGGATCTCGACGACAACTCGTTCCGCAAGCTGCCCGGGCTGCGCAAGCCGCGCCAGACCGAGACCAGCGGGAGCGTCCTGCTGCCGCCCGCCCAGAAGCAGCGCTACATGGTCGCCGGCGGAGGCGGCATCGGCGAGTCAAACCGCTCCACCGCACGCACCGACACGATCGATCTGCGCAGCCGCCGCCCGCGCTTTGTACCCGGCCCGAATCTCGCCGAGCCGGTGCGCTACCCGAACATGGTGCTCACGCCGGACGACAAGGTCGTGATCAGCGGCGGGTCACGCGGCTACCGCGGCCAGGGCGGGAGCGACGTGCTCCTGTGCCAGCTCTACGACCCGAAGACGGATCGCATGAAGCGCATGGCCGATCCGACGGTGGGGCGCAACTATCACTCCGAGGCTCTGCTGCTGCCCGACGGCCGGATGATCACGATGGGCAGCGACCCCCTGTACTCGGACGCGGACAACAGCCAACCCGGGAAATTCGAGAAGCGCATCGAGATCTACTCCCCTCCCTATCTCTTCAACGGCGACCGGCCCAGGGTCACAGGGGGGCCGACCCAGCTCCGCGCCGGCCAGAGCGCGACCTTCACCTCTCCGGACGCGGCGAAGGTCAAGGCCGCGCGGCTGATGCGGCCGAGCGCCGTTACCCACGTGACCGACATCGAGCAGCGCTCGATCGAGCTCGACCTCGCCGTCCAGGGCGACGACCTGCGCGTGACGGTGCCCGAGAGCGCCGGGCTCGTGCCACCGGGCTGGTACATGCTGTTCGCGACCAGCTCCGAGGGTGTGCCCTCGGAGGCGCGCTGGGTGCACGTGAGCTGACCCGGATCTTGCGCTCGTCGTGGCGCCGAGACGGTAGCCTCAGCGCGATGCCCACATCTCTGGTGACCGGTGGAGCCGGATTTCTCGGCTCCCATCTTTGTGACTACCTGCTGGACCGCGGCCACCGCGTGATCTGCGTCGACAACCTCGACACCGGGTCGCTCGAGAACATCAGGCACCTCAAGAACGGCGTGGAGTTCCGCTTCGAGATGCTCGACATCACCGAGCACTACGAGGTCGACGAGCCGATCGACTTCGTCTACCACATGGCCTCACCCGCCTCGCCCATCGACTACGCCCGGCTCCCGCTGCACACGCTGAAGGTGGGCGCTTACGGAACGCACAACACGCTGGGGCTGGCGAAGGCCTGCCGCGCCCGCTTCCTGCTGGCGTCCACGTCGGAGGTCTACGGCGACCCGCTCGTGCATCCCCAGCCCGAGTCCTACTGGGGGAACGTCAACCCGATCGGTCCCCGCGGCGTGTACGACGAGGCCAAGCGCTACGCGGAGGCGCTCGCGATGGCCTACCTGAGGCAGCAGGGCGTGAACACCTGCATCGCCCGCATCTTCAACACCTTCGGGGGCAGGATGAGGCCGCAGGACGGACGGGCGGTTCCCACCTTCCTGCGCCAGGCCCTCACCGAGAAGCCCGTAACCGTGTTCGGTGACGGGTCGCAGACCCGAAGCTTCTGCTACGTCGACGACCTCATCCGCGGGCTGGTGCTGCTCGCCGAGTCGGAGGTCCACGAGCCGGTCAATTTGGGCAATCCGCAGGAGATGACCCTGCTGGAGATGGCCCAGATGATCGTCGATCAGACCGAGTCGCGCTCGGAGATCGTGTTCGAGGCCCTGCCGATCGACGATCCCCAGGTGCGTCAGCCGGACATCACGCGCGCCAAGTCGCTGCTGGGCTGGGAGCCCGAGGTGGAGGTGCGCGAGGGGCTACGGCGCACGATCGAGCACTACACGAAGGTGCTGGGGGCGCCCGCCTCGCGATGAGCTCGACCGAGGCCAAGAACCTCGAGGCCATCAGCAAGGCGATCGACCAGCACAACGCCACCTGCGAGTTCCCGGCGGTCGCAGTCGAGATGAACCCGTTCGAGGTGGAGCGCCTGGGCTGGGACACGATTCGCGGCCTCCCGATCCGGCAGAACGCCGAGCTGGGAACGGGATCCTTCCGCGTGGTGTGCGCCCGCGAGGAAGGCGAGCCGGGCGAGATCGTCGAGGCGGTGGCCGAGCAGGAAGCGCCGGCCGAGCTCACGCCGACCTCTCGCTGACCGTGCTTTTTCGGCAAACCTGTGTTTGAGTATTACTAGGCGCGTCTACGCCAATCTCGTGGTCGTTCGCCGAGCGAAGTCTTACCGTCGGCAAACGGACCCGAAATCGATGGAGCGGTCACTACGCTCCGAAGGTCGGTCGGCTCACGGAGGAGCCCAGCATTATCCGTACTCGCCCAGTATCCCTGCTCGCACTCGCGCTGTTCCTGGCTGCTCCTGTGGCCGGCCTCGCCTTTCCCAGCGCCGACGCTCCCGGCGCCGCTCCGGCGGTTGACCGCAGCTCACACCTGCTGCTCGTCCCACACACCGCGGATGGCCAGGCGGCGCTCGCGCGCAGCGACGCGCGGGTGATCGCGCGCTACGGCGAGTTCACCCTCACCGAGGCGAGCGGCACGGACGACGAGCGCCTGCGTGAGGCGGGGGCCGACCGCCGCGACGACATGCGCGAGGTGGGGCTGCCGGACGCCGAGATCGATCCGCTCACCCAGAGGGCATCGCTCGCCGCCAAGTCCGCTCCCGATCGCGAGGAGGTCTTGGCCGTCGTCCAGTTCGTGGGCCCGGTGAAGGAGGCCTGGCTCGGCCGGGTTCGCGCCACAGGCGCTCGGGTTCTTCAGTACGTGGCGGAGAACGGCTATCTCGTCCATGCCCGAGGCGCTCAGGTCGAGCGGCTGGCGGCACTGGTCGGAACCCAACCGGCCATACGCGCAGCGACGTCCGTGGCGGCGGGCGACAAGGCGGACGCCTCTCTGACCGCCGCCGGCACCCGGGCGGTGGCGGTCCAGACCGTTGCCGGCCCCGAAGGGGCCCGCGCCCGCTCTCGGGCCCGTTCCGCCGGGGCCGAGCTGGCCCAGCCGTTCACGGTCGGCGAGCTGAGCAGCCACTTCCTCCGTCTCGAGGGGCCCGAGGTGGCGGCGCTCGTGGCCGACCCGGGCGTGGTGGCGGTCACGAGCTGGTCGCCACCCGAGCTGCTGGACGAGCGCGCGGCGCAGGTCGTGGCCGGAAACCTCACCGCCGGCGGCGCGCCAACCCGCCCGCCGGCCGGCCCGGACTACCTCGGCTGGCTCGCCGGCGAAGGCTTCGGTGGCTCGCTCTTCGACTTCACGATCGACGTCACGGACTCCGGGCTGGACAACGGCAGCGACATTTCGCCGGATCATCCGGACTTCTACGTCGACGGCGTCAAGCCCGGAACAGACCGCGTGAGCTATGCGGAGGACTACACGCGGGACCCGGACGCAACTGACTGTCTTGGCCACGGAACAAACGTGGCTTCGATCGCAGCGGGCTACGGCGGCTCCACGCCCTCGCCCGAGGACGCGCAGGGGTTCGAATACGGAACCGGTGTCGCCCCTCGTGCGCGCATCGGCTCCTCCAAGATGTTCAACTGCGACGGCGAGTTTGAACCTACGGAGACCTTTGTCGAAGTCGCGGACGCGGCCTACGGCGCGGGCGCGCGAATCTCCAACAACTCCTGGGGGATGACCACGCTCACGACCCCCGGCCGGTACGACGACTTCGCACGTGCCTACGACGCGATCGTCCGTGATGCTCACTCCAGCCCCGGCAACCAGGAGCTGGTCGGGGTCTTCGCGGCGGGCAACGAGGGCGCGAACGGCGGGGCGGGATTCGGTTACCGCTCGATCGACTCCCCGGGAACGGCGAAGAACGTGATCACCGTCGGCGCCTCGGAGGGCGTGCGTCAGGTCGGGGGATCCGATGGCTGTGGAGTCAGCGACGCACAGGCCAATCACGCCGGGGACCTCCTGGGCATCTCGAGTCGCGGCCCAACCCAGGACGGGCGTCTCAAGCCGGACCTCGTGGCGCCGGGCAGCCACGTCACCGGAGCCGCGCCCACGCACACCGGTTACACGGGCAGTCTCGTCTGCAACCGCAGCTTCCCCTCGACCAACGTCTTCCACTCCATGTCGTCAGGCACCTCGCAGGCCGCTCCGCAGGTGTCTGGGGCGGCCGCGCTGATCCGCGACTGGTACCCCGGCGGGCCCCCACCCTCACCCGCGATGACCAAGGCGATCCTCCTTAACGCCGCCTCGGACCTCGCCGGCCAGACCAACGGCAAGGGCGACCCGATCGCGCCCGGGCCGAACAACGATCAAGGCTGGGGTCGGGTGAACGTGGGCGCGGCCCTGGACGACACCGAGCGCGTTTACCGTGATCAACTCAGCCAAGATCTGATCCGGCCCGGGCAAAGCTCGTCGGGGGCATACCGCGTCGTCGATACGGGCCGGCCGCTCAAGGTCACCTTGGCATGGACCGATCCCCCTGGCCCGGTCGGTGGCAACGCCTATGTCAACAACCTCGACCTGATTGTGGAAGCCGGCGGTCGAAGCTACAAGGGCAATGTCTTTGGCGGCGGGACGTCGGTTGCCGGAGGAGCAGCTGATCTACAGAACAACGTGGAGAGCGTGTTCCTGCCTCCCGGAACCGGCGGCCGCTTCTCGGTCAAGGTGCTCGGTACCAACGTCCCGGGGGACGGCCTGCCGGGCAACGGCGACCCGCAGGATCAGGACTACGCGTTGGTGGTGTCCAACGCCAGGGCGGAGTCGGACTCGCCCTTGCTCGTGCATGACGCCTCGACTGTGAGCGATTCGGCTGGGGGTGATGGCGACGGCGCGCCGGAGCCGGGAGAGCCCTTTACCCTCGACGAGAGGGTGCGCAATGCCGGAGAGGTGGTTGCCACCGACGTGTCAGGGACGCTATTGCGCGGCGCGGGCCTGACCGTTGCTCAGAGTGCCGCCGCGTGGCCGCCGATCGGGGTCGGCGTTACCGCTTCGAGCACGACCGATGCCGCGGCTCGGGTTGACGCCAGCGCCCCTTGCGGCTCGGATGCAATCGGCACGATGACCCTCACCACTGACCAGGATCCCGGGGAAACCCAGGACATCCCGATCACGCTCTCGACGGGAGTCGCCCAAACGGCCACGGCCAGCAGCCGCAGCGAGTCGCCGGCGCTCGCGCTGCCCGACAACAGCTCGGTGGGCGTCACCTCGACCATCAACGTCACTCGGCCCGGGCACATCAAGGACCTGAACGTGCGCATCGGAGCGATCCTCCACCCCTGGATCGGAGATCTACGAGTGGACCTTGTCGGGCCCGACGGCACCACCACGGTCACCCTGGCCGACCATCCCGGCGGGCCCGACAACCAGGGGGACAACATGGTCGGCACGGTCTTCGACGACGAGGCGAGCACGAACATCGCGAACGGGGCCGCTCCGTACAGCGGCCGCTTCAAGCCCCAGCGCGACCAGCTGTCGCGATTCGACGGGAAACCGCGACAGGGCACATGGAGGCTGCGGGTGCGTGACCTGGTGTCACGCCAGACCGGCAGCCTGGTGAGCTGGGGTACCGAGATGAGCCGGGCGGCCTGCAACTTCGGCCCCGGGCCCTTCCCTCAGACCACCGTACAGTCCGGCCCCTCCAGTCCGACGACCCAGACGAGCGCGAGCTTCGCCTTTGGCGGCAGCAACGCAGGCGGGGGCTACGAGTGCCGCCTGGACGGCAACCTCTTCAGCGAGTGCGCCTCGGGCCAGTCGTATTCCGGGCTTTCCCCGGGCTCGCACACGTTCTGGGTCAGAGCTGTCGATGCGACCGGCAACGTCGATGCGACTCCCGCAACCCGCACATGGACGGTTCGAGCGGCCCCCAAGCCGCCCTCGCCGCCGAGCCCCCCGCCCGCCAACCCTGCGGCGCCGGCGGACACGACGCCGCCCGACTTTGCGCTGGTACCCACCGCGCACAGCTGGAAGGACGCCCTGGCGGGGCGGATGAAGCTGCTCGCCGGTTGCGCCTCGGCCTGCCGTGTGACGGCGAAGCTCAGCGTGTCGCGCGCCACGGCTCGCCGCCTGAGTCATCAAGCGGATCCTCGGCGGCGGCTCAGCCCGGCTGACTCGCGCGGGCGTCAGGTTCGTGAGCATGCGCCTCGCGTCACGGGCCCGGGAAGCGGCGCGACGGGGCGTGGCGCTGAAGGCACGCCTCGCGGCAACCGTGAGCGCGGGCAGGTCGACCGCCGCTTTGCGCTCGTCCATCACCGTGCGGAGTGGTGGCGGCCTGGGTAGCCTGGCCAGCCGCGGCCTGCGCTTGGCCGGCGACTGCTCAGAGCGCTGCTCCACCCAGAGCCAGGTCGTGATCAGCGCGGGCGAGGCACGGCGGCTGGGGCTGAACGCATCCGGGGGCCCGTTCATGGCCGCCCAGGGCTCCAGCGTCATGTCGGACCGGCCGTTCACGATGACCCTCCGCGCCGGCCGGACGTACCGCCGCGCCCTGGCTCGCGCGCGCGGCCTGAACGCGACCCTCACCGCGCTGGTGCGCGGCGCCACCGGTCCCAGCGCCCAAGCCACCAGTGGGCTGAAGCTGCGGCGCTGAGCGCCGTCGCGCCCGCCCGAGCCACTGCTAGATTCCGAACGTCGCCCGGTCCTGACGGGCCGGACCGGCAACGCGGTGGGCGTAGCTCAGTCGGTAGAGCTCCTGGTTGTGGTCCAGGCGGTCGCGGGTTCGAGTCCCGTCGCTCACCCTTACGAAAGTCCTGCAAGTGGGCCTGATCGTGCATACCGCCGCTCTGATGGAACGGCTCCCAAGGGCCCAAACAGGGCCCAATTCTCAAAGCATCTCTCGCCTGCCTGGGGAGCTAACCCGGTGGCCGTGGGGGTCTGCTAGCCAAATGGCACGGTGGGCGAGAATCTGCGAGCTCTCGCGTCTGAAGCGGGCAGGCGCAGTCGTCTGTCCCGCCACCGGCCGCTGATAGCGGGCTTACCGTCAGCCAATCGCATGTCCCCAGAGCCGACGGCAGGGAGATGTACCCGTCCGTTCGAGACAACGCGTGAGACAGCACGTGGGCGCTTTGCAACTCGCGGCCGTCGAGAAAGAAACAAGCGCCGCTCGGAGCCCCAGCCTCCCGCGCCGGTTGGGTTGCGTCGAACTCATAATCCGTCGGTCGGAGGTTCGAATCCTCCCCGGCCACATAAAAAGCCTGGAAAATGGCATCTTCTGGGTACGACGCGCCGACACGCTCCATAGCGTGTCTCCAATATGTTCCGAGGAGCATGTACGGTGCCCCAACGGTGACTGCTGTCAGGCGGCCCGTGAGCGGCCACGTCTACCGGCTCACAGCGGACCGCGCCCGTGTAGCCGGTTCCACCCGGTGGTGGGGTCGGGGCGAAGAAGTAGCCCTCACGCAGTTCGCTCCGGGCGTCAAGCACCAAACGAGCCCCAGCTTCTCGCAGGAACTGCGAGCAGCCTTCAAGCCACTGCGCTGATCCAGCCCATCCGCGGCGTGGACGACCAACCACACAGGGGGCTCACATGAGCGACACCGTGCGGAGGCCCTCGGCGTCTTGCGCACCGATCTGCAGCAGCACGATCTCAGCGTTCCGGGACGCGAGGTCATCCAGAACCGCGTCGAGATCGCACCCGGGGCGCCGTTCGTGAGGCACAAGCACCCCGGCGAGGAGCTCGCCGCTGTTCGTGCGCCCTCCCAGGCGGCGCGGTTGGAACGGATCGAACGATTGCGCCCACACCGACTCCCTCGCGCGCACGTGTAGACCTGCGCCCGTGTCCCGTGCGCACGCCCGGGTGTCGACCAGGGATCTCGCGGGCGCGACTGTCGAGGCGGCGCGTCACTGTCGCAGGAGCGATCCCGAAGCGAAGGAGCTGTCCACATGAATCCGTCCCGCTCAGGCCGCGTACCGCTCGCAGTCATGTGTGCTGCGCTGGTCGCGCTGACGCTCGCAGTGTCCGGCGCCGTGGAGGTTGACGGTGCCTCGGCCTCGGGCAATGGCGCGACTGTAATCACCGGCGACGGCGCGGTGCGCGGTGTGGACGTCCCCGGCGGCTACGCGTTTCGCGGGCTGCCCTACGCGACTCCGCCCACGGGCGACCTGCGATGGCGCGCACCAAAGCGACCAGGGTCATGGAGCGGGATTCGCGACGCGACCCAGTACGCGCCCAGTTGCCCGCAGAAGCCCAGCCTGTTCGAGCCGCCGGGTCCCCAGTCCGAGGATTGCCTGTACCTGAACGTCTCCACGCCGACGTTGCACCGTCACGCGAAGCGGCCGGTCCTGGTGTGGATCCACGGCGGCGGGTTCACCCAAGACGGCGCGCTCAACTACGACGGCACCAAGCTCGCGGCAGAGGGCATCGTGGTCGTCACAATCAACTACCGGCTCGGTGCGCTCGGCTTTCTCGCGCACCGGGCGCTCGCGGCGAGGCCCGGTGGGCCGTCAGGCAACTACGGCTTGATGGACCAGCAGGCCGCGCTGCGCTGGGTCAAGCGCGACATCGCGCGATTCGGCGGCGACCCGCACAACGTGACGATCGCCGGCCAGTCGGCGGGCGGCGTGTCGGTGCTCGCCCACCTGGTCTCGCGCCGCTCGCGGGGGCTCTTCAAGCGGGCGATCGTGCAGAGCGGTGCGTTCGCGCTGAACCAGGTGTCGCTCTCCCAGGCCGAGGCGTTCGGCAAGACGTTTGCGGACCAGCTGGGTTGCCAGGATCAGAGCGCCGACTGCTTGCGCCACGCACCCGTCGACGCCCTCGTCAATACCTTCCCGGACGCCGCCATCCCGGGTGTCGTCGACGGAAAGGTCCTAAAGAAGCCGATCGGGGCGGCGCTGGCCGCCGGGCACTTCGCCCGCGTGCCGATCCTCAACGGCATCAACCACAATGAGGAGTGGATCTTCGTCGCCGGGCTTCACTTGGCTGTGAGTGGCGGCATGTTCGTTCCGGCGCCCGCGCCGACCCCCGCCACCTACGAGAGCGTGATCGCATCCGTGCTCGGCGTCTCCGCCAGCAGGGCGTCGGCGATCGCGGCCGAGTACCCGCTCAGCGCCTACCCGGCTCCGATCCTGGCCCTCAGCGCGCTGCTCTCCGACGCGAATTTCGCGTGCCCGGCACTGCAGGTCGACCGCTGGACGGCGAGACGGGTGCCGACGTTCGCCTACCGGTTCGACGACGACACGGCGCCGCAGCTCTTCGCGGGACCGAGTTTGCCGCCGATCGCAACCCACTCGTCGGAGATCCAGTACCTCTTCGATCAGCCGAACGCGCCCTTCGCGACCGCGCTGAATCCGACTCAGGAGGGGCTCGCCGCGAGTATGCGAGCGGCGTGGGCGAACTTCGCCGCCATCGGCGATCCTGCGTCGGCAGCAGTTCCCTGGCCGTCGTTCAACAGCGGTGCGGCCGTGCTGTCGCTCGCGACGCCGTGGCCGCAAGTCGAAACGAGCTTCGCCACGACGCACCACTGCTCGTTCTGGGGCGCCGGATGACGCCCGCGAGTCGCAACGCGAAGGAGGAGACATGGCAACGATCCACTTCGATCAGAAGACGAGACTCACGCCCGAGCAGTTCATCGCCGGCCTGACCGACTTCGGGCGCGTCGCTCGACGGTCTTGAGGAGCAGCGCCGACGACTACCTGAAGGTTCACGGGTCGGACCGGCTGAAGCCGACGTCACGGAAGGCTCAGGCGGCGTCCGGGAGCGCCTGCACTACGACTGGCCAACCCCGACCGGTCGTTCCAACCACCACCGATTCGAACGTGTGGGGCGGCGCCTCGGGCTACACCTACACGTTCGGACGTTCGTCCGACGGCGCGACCGACGTGAACGTCGTCATCGTCCGCCAGGCAAGAACGCGGCAGGGCGCCCGAGGCACGCGACAACGAAGCGCCCGACCGGTGACCAGCACGTGGCCTGAGGCCGAGCGTGTTCCCCCGGCTCGCGCCCGTGACCTCACCGGTGCGCACCCTGGTGCGGCACGCAATCGGCATTGCGGCATGTTCCGGGCTAAGCCGGGCATCGCGTTCGCACCGGTGCCGAGCTAGTGCCCGGCAGGGCGACGCCACCAGGCAATCGGCGCCGCGACGCTCTCGCCATCCATGCAACTGGGCGCTCTGGGGGTGGCCTCTCGGTAGAGGTCGTAGTCCCGGATATCCCCTTGCGGTCAGGGGACACGGGCCACGCCAGTGGGCAGACCCGGGCGTTCACGGGCGCGACGTGAGGACGACAGGTGCAACCTTCGTGCGGCATTACACCCAATCCGAGAGAAGGTCCGCATGAGCTCGTCGCCCGGCACTGCGCCCTCGTCCGAAGTTCCCGGCTCCACGTCTGGGGCACCGAACCGACCGCCAGGCTCCGCAGACGCGTTCAGCAGCCTGGCAGCCGACGTCCCCGTCGAGCTTACGGAGGGCTTCGCCGAGGTCGGCGACGTGGAATTGCATTACGTCGAGGCCGGCGACGGACCGCTGGTGGTCCTGCTGCACGGCTTCCCGGAGTTCTGGTACGGCTGGCGGCTGCAGATCGCGCCGCTCGCGGCAGCGGGCTTCCGCGTCGTCGCCCCCGACCTGCGGGGGTACAACCTGTCGTCGAAGCCCGACGGGGTCGGCGCCTACGGTGCCGACCAGCTGGCCGCCGACGTCCGCGGGCTCATCGAGGAGCGCGGCGGCGAGGCCGCGATGGTGGCCGGCCACGACTGGGGTGGGACCGCCGCGTGGACGCTCGCGATGAACCACCCCGAGGTCGTCGACCGGCTCGCCATCCTCAACGCGGCCCACCCGCGCAAGCTCAACGAGGGGCTGCGTCACCCCAGCCAGCTGCGCCGGTCCTGGTACTTCTTTTACTTCCAGCTCCCGGGGCTGCCCGAGCACCACGTGCGGTCCAACGACTGGGAGTTCTTCCAGGACTTCCTGCGCGACGCGCAACCCCCGTACACGCCCGAGGAGATGAAGGCTTACATCGAGGCGTGGTCGCAGCCCGGCGCGGAGACGGCGATGATCAACTACTACCGCTTCGCCGTGCGCCACTCGTCGGGTGAGATCAGTCCCATCGCGGCGCCCACGCTGGTCATCTGGGGCGGGAGCGACCGCTTCCTCGGCCCGACGCTCGCCGAGCCGCATCACGACGACGTGCCCAACCTCGACCGCGTCGAGCGCCTGAGCGACGCCTCGCACTGGGTCCACCACGACGAGGCCGAGCGCGTCAACCAGCTGCTCACCGACTTCTTCGCGCCCGCACGCGCGAGGTCGACCACCTGACAGGAGGACCAGATGTCCGCAACAGAAGCCACCGCACGTGGCGCGACCGCGCTTCGCGCGTTCGACATCGGCTTCGATGAGTCGGAGCTCACCGAGCTGCGCCGGCGAATCGAAGCGACCAGGTGGCCCGAGCGCGAGACGGTCGCCGACGACTCTCAGGGCGTGCCGCTCGCGACCATGCAGGACCTCGCGCGCTACTGGGCGACGGACTACGACTGGCGCAGATGCGAGGCGCGGCTGAACGCCCTGCCGAACTTCCTTACCGAGATCGACGGGCTGGACATCCACTTCATCCACGTCCGCTCGCGGCACGACCACGCGCTCCCGCTGATCGTCACCCACGGCTGGCCCGGCTCGATCGTCGAGCAGCTGAAGATCATCGAGCCGCTCACCGATCCCACGGCGCACGGCGGCAGCGAGGCCGACGCCTTCCACCTGGTGATCCCCTCGCTCCCGGGGCACGGGTTCTCCGCCAGGCCGGCCCGCACCGGCTGGGATCCGGTGCGGATCGCACGGGCATGGGCCGTGTTGATGCACCGCCTCGGATACAGCGAGTTCGTGGCGCAGGGGGGCGACTGGGGCGCGGCCGTCACGCAGCAGATGGGCATCCAGGCGCCCGCGGGGCTGCTCGGCATCCATTCCAACATGCCCGGCACGGCCCCGCCCGATCTCGTCAAGGGGTTCGAAACCGGCGAGCCCGCCCCGGCCGGTCTCTCGGACGAGGAGCAGCGCGCGTACGAGCAGCTCAGCACCTTCTATGCGAAGCACCTGGGCTACGCGCAGATCATGTCGACGCGTCCGCAGACGCTGTACGGGCTGGCGGACTCGCCTATCGATCTCGCGGCGTTCGCGCTCGACCATGGCGACGGGACCGGCCAGCCCGGCCTGGTCAAGCAGGTCCTCGAAGGGCGCCTTGAGAGCGATCTGACGCGAGACGACCTGCTCGACAACATCACGCTCTATTGGCTGACCAACACCGGGATCTCCGCGGCGCGCCTGTACTGGGAGAACAAGGCGGACTTCTTCGACGCCAAGGACATCTCGATCCCGTTCGCGATCAGCGTGTTCCCCGACGAGCTCTACCAGGCCCCGCGCAGCTGGGCCGAGCGCGCCTACCCGGACAACCTCATCCACTACAACAAGCTCGACCGAGGCGGCCACTTCGCGGCCTGGGAACAGCCCCAGCTGTTCACCGACGAGCTCCGCGCTGGCTTCAGGTCGCTACGCACGTGATTTCCGTCCTCGCCACGGGTGTCAAGCAGGTCGCGGCCGGCCTCCTCGACGTCGGCTACGCCGACGTCGGCCCTCCCGACGGTCCCGCGGTCGTCCTGCTACACGGGTGGCCATACGACATCCACGCCTTCGCCGAGGTCTCGCCGCTGCTGGCGACGGCGGGCTACCGGGTGATCGTCCCGTACCTGCGTGGCTACGGCACGACGCGCTTTCTCTCCGACGAGACGTTCCGCAACGGGCAGCAGTCGGTCCTGGCAGTCGACACGGTCGCGTTGATGGACGCCCTCGGGATCGACAGGGCGGTCGTCGCCGGCGCCGACTGGGGAGCGCGGACGGCCGACATCGTCGCGGCGCTCTGGCCGGAACGGTGCGCCGGGCTCGTCTCGGTGAGCGGGTATCTGATCGGAAGCCAGCAGGCCGGCGAACTGCCGCTGGCGCCGGAGGCGGAACGGCAGTGGTGGTACCAGTACTACTTCGCGACCGAGCGCGGCCGGGCCGGATACGAGCGCCACCGGCGCGAGTTCGCGAGGCTCATCTGGCGGACGGCCTCGCCGCAGTGGGACTTCGACGACGCCACGTTCGAGCGCAGCGCCGCCTCCCTCGACAACCCGGATCACGTCGCGATCGTGATCCACAACTACCGCTGGCGGATCGGCCTGGGCGACGGCGAGCCGCAGTACGACACGCTGGAGCGCCGCCTGGCCGAGGGCGAGCGCCTGGGCGAGGTGACCGTCGGCTCGCGCGACAGCGTCCTGGGGACCGCACAGGTCGCGCTGCAGTACCCGACCCCGGACGGAGCGGGGACCGCCACCGAGTTCGCGATCGATCCCGCGAAACTCCACGACGTCTTCGCCGCCGACCTGCCAGCGCAGCAGGCCGCCGTGATGGCCGCGACCCAGCGGCCCGTCTCCGAGCTGGCCTTCACCGAGCCGTCCGGGCCCCCCGCCTGGAAGTCGCTGCCGTCCTGGACGGTGCTCGCGTCCCCCGACAAGGCGGCCGGCACGGACGTGGTCCGGACGATGGCCGAGCGCGCCGGTGCCACCATCACCGAGGTCGAGGGCTCGCACGTGATCATGATCTCCCGGCCCGACGTCGTTGCCGACGTGATCAAGACCGCGGCCGCCGCGGTCAGTCGCCCGGTCGCCGCCACGGCGGGCTAGCCAAACTAGCTGAAGGGATCCGAACCCTCGGCCTCTGCATGGCAACCAGGGACGTGAACGGGTCAGGTGGCCGGGGATGAACGGGTCAGGTGGCCGGGGAGAACCACGGACTCGGAGGTACTGGGATTGCGAGCCCTCTCTTGTGTCGGGTTGTGCCGGGAGCTGGCTTGGAGATTGAGCGCATGGGCGACGGGGTGCCGACGAAACCGTGCCCCGAACCGTGTCCCCAACTCGGCACGAGGTCTGTCCAAAAAATAGACGGCCTGCTGCCGCTGTCAGGCGAATGCGGCACCGCGCGAGCGACCGCGCCGCCCCCCGAGCTGCGGTCTGCCCATGGGGTCGTGTCGACGCCCCGTCTGCTCGGTTGAACAGGGCTGCCGGCCGTCTTGTCCATCAGCTTGCGGTGGCCGGCCGTGTAGACGAGACTGCTCGCTGCACTTCGATGACACACGGGCGCGCGAGAGGAGCGGACATGACCACCCAGCCCGACGAAAGCAAACCGACGATCGTCCTTGTCCACGGGGCATGGGCCGATGCGACAGGCTTCGACCCCGAGATCCGCGCCCTCCAGCGTCAAGGCTTCCGCGCCATCGGGTTCGCCAACCCGCTTCGCGACCTCGCCGGCGACTCGACCTACCTGGCCGAGTTCCTGGGGACGCTGAGCGGCCCGATCGTGCTCGTCGGACACTCCTACGGCGGCAACGTCATCTCGGCCGCCGCGGCCGGCAACGACCAGGTCAAGGCACTCGTCTATCTCAACGGATGGTTGTGCGACGAGGGCGAGAGCCAGCAGGAACTCCTCGAGCGGTTCGAGGGCAGCCTCGTGGGACCCTCGGTCCGGCCCGCGCCCTACACCAGTGCGGACGGGAGCGAGGGCGCGGACCTCTTCCTCGCCCCCGAGGCGTTCCGGGAGGCCTTCGCCGCCGACGTCGACCAGGCCACGGCGGACGTCATGGCGGCTGCGCAACGGCCGTATGCCGCCGCCGCATTCGCCGGCACGCCGTCGGGTCCGCTGGCGTGGAAGACGCTTCCGTGCTGGTATCTGCTCGGCACCGAGGACAAGGCGATCCCGGCGGCGCTCCAGCGTTTCATGGCCGAGCGCGCGAACGCGACGATCGTGGAGGTGCCGGCCTCGCACGTCTCGTTCGTGTCGCAGCCCGACGCAGCGACCCAGCTCATCCTTCAGGCCGTCGAGGCGACCATGCCCGCGGCAAGTAGCACCTGAGCAGCCCGCCGCTGTCGCATCGAGGCAGAAGCAGCAGTCGGTCGTCGCGCGAATCGGGCTGACACCCGGCGGCAGTGCGGGCCCGGCGATCGGCCGCCAGCGGCACCCCGATCCCGTTCATGGTCGCGCTCAGCGCCACCTGTGGGGCGATCGAGCGATGACCCGATCGCTGGCCGCCGAACTCAGCCCCGGCGGCGTGAGGGTGAACTGCGTCCGCGGAGACGCCATGCCAGAGACCAGCACGATCCAGGAGACGCTCGCGGGCACCGCCCGCGTGCTCGGTCTCGACCCGAGCGAGGTGCCGCCGCCGCCCGACTCGCCGCTCGGGCGACCGATCAGCGTGACCGAGACCGCGGCCACTGCAGTGTTCCTGGCCTCGGGTCCGTCCAGCGGCACAACCGCGCAGGTCGTGGACGTGGGCGGGCGGGTGATGCGGGGCTGACATCTACGACGCCGCCGGGCGCATTCTCAAGCGTGGCCGGCGCGGCCAGCCTGTTCTTCGGTCCCCAGTGTCGCGCCTGTGGCGGGCGGAGGATGAAGCGCGGCCGAGCAGGTACGACGTTGTGAGGACGGCGCCGGCGAGCGCCACGAGGGCCACCAGCGCGGCGGGCGCCGGGCGAGGGATTCGGTCGGACAGCTCCCGGTCCTCGCTGTGCGCGAGGGTGACGAGCCGCTCGGCCGGGGCATCGTGCGGAAGCCCGGGTTGGCCGCACCCTCGCGGTTGATTCACACAGCCGCTCACGCGCTCACGCTCGGCCGCGTACGGATCACGCTTGAAGATCCACTCGAAATTGCTCGGCATTGCTTAAACCTCCTCGGTGAACAGCGCCGCCGCCTGTCATGCGGTCAGGGTCCTGCGCCCGACGCGCCATCGCATCGGCCAACTCGCCAGCGCTGGTCGCCAGTCGCGAGCCCGCACCTCCTCGCGCCCATCCGGCCCACCCTGCCGAGGTGAGCGGGGCGGCGAAGATCAGAACGGGCTAGGTCGCGCCGAGGCGGGCGGCGGGAACGCGAGCGAGCTGGTTGCGGGAGGTGATGCCGAGCTTGGCGAACACCTTGCCCAGGTGGTACTGGACGGTTCGGGGGCTGATGAAGAGCTGTGCGCCGATGTTGGGGTTCGAGAGTCCGTCGCGAGCGAGGCGGGCGATCTGCGCCTCCTGGGGTGTGAGCGCGTCGCGCGTTTCCACGGTGCGCCTGCGCGCCGCCTCGCCGGTCGCTTGGAGTTCGCGACGGGCGCGTTCGGCGAAACCCTCCGCCCCGATGCGGCTGAAGGTGTCATGGGCGCCTCGGAGTTGCTCCCGCGCGTCCACGCACCGGTTCTCGCGACGGAGCCATTCGCCGTATACGAGCTGCGCGCGGGCGAGGTGCACTGCGATGCGGCTTCGCCCGAGCCGCTCGATCGCCTCACGGTAGAGGGACTCGGCGGCCTTCCCATCGCTCAGAAGCGCCTTCGACCGGGCCCGAACACCAAGCGCCCAGTCCGTACCGCTCGCGTCTGTCCGCTCCTCGAGCTGACGCAGGGCGTCGGCTGCGACCGCGTAGTGGTCGCTTCGGGTCCCGGTCTCGACGAGCTCGATCAGGGCCCAGCCGAAGAAACCGAGGTCCTCATGCGCGCATGCGCGCTGCGCGGCGGCAAAGGCCTCCGGGTAGCGACCCAGGCCGCCATAAAGGACAGCTGTCGCGTAGTGAGCCAGACCGATCGCCCTGCCCTCACCCCGGGCTGTGGCGTCTTTGAGGGCCGACTCGATGGCGCCCAGCGCTTCGGCCTCTTGGCCGCGCCAGGCCAGCAGCACCAGCGACGTGTACGGGAGGGGCGCGTTCCCGGTCGCCTCGCTGATCGCATCGGCCTCCTCGATCAGCGCCGCCGCAGCCGCAAACTCGCCGGCATGCAGATGGACGCAGGCACGGTACGACAAGGCGATGGGAAGGACGCTCAGAGCGCCGGCACCGCGAGCGAGGCTGACCGCGCGATCGGCAAGCTCATACCACGTCTGGTCGTCCCACAGCTCGGGCGCGAGCGGCTCCGGTGTCACGGGGCAGGCGGTCCAGAGCCAACGCAGCTGCTCGGCGGGCGCACCCTGGCCCTCCACGAATGCGTGCAGCGCTCTCGTGAGCGCGGGGAAGGCCTCCCCGTAGGACTCGGTGAAGCGTTCGGTCAGACCATCCAGGAGCAGGTCCACGGGCCGGGGGGGCCGCGGCCCGGCGGGCGCGGCGACAGCGGCGCGAGCAGCCTCGACAACGCCAACGCCGCTCTCACGCCCGGCGAAGATCGCGGCTCCGAACGCCTCGAGGTACGTCTCCCGGGCCGCCCCGGCGTCGAGTGGCTCGAAACGCTTGGCGGCGTCGAGAAGCAACGGCGGCGCGTCGCTACCGCGCCGGAGCGCGAAGGCGATCTGCGCGCCAAGCCGCTGCAACCACGCGCGCTGGAGGTCGTCGAGCGGGGCGAGCTCGGCCGTTGCCAGGAGAGCCTGTGCCCGCTCAGGGGCACCCGCCTCGAGCTCGGCCCGAGCCGCAGCCAGCGCTCGCGCGCCTCGGTCTGCGGAGTCGGGCGTGAGCTCGGCCGCCCGCTCCAAGAACGCCGCCATCGCCGCGACGCCACCGCGACGCTGGGCACGGTCCGCCGAGCGCTCCAGCTCAGCGGCAACTGCCTCGTCGAGACCCGTCGCGGCGCGTGCGCGGTGCCACGCGCGACGATCGGGGTCGGCCTCCGGATTCGTTGCTTCGGCAAGCGCACGATGTGCGGCGCGGCGGTCATCCAGCGCTGCCGCTCGGTAGACCGCCGAGCGCACTAGTGGATGGCGAAACCGGACGCGAGCGGCGATCTCGATCAGCCCGGCACCTTCGGCCGGCTCGACCGCGTCAGGCCCGATAGAAAGCAGCTCTGCCGCGCGCCAGAGCAGGATCACGTCACCGAGTGGCTCGGCCGCCGCCGTAAGCAACAGCTGTTGCGTGTCAGGCGGCAGCGACTGAACCCGCCGCAGAAAGCTGCGCTCGATGCGGTCGGTCAACGGCTGCGCGTGCGGTAGCCCAAATCCTCCCGCCAGCTCCGAAGGCGTCATGTCGCGCGGCAGTTCCAGCACCGCGAGTGGGTTGCCGCGTGCCTCGGCCAGGATCCGGTCCCGCACCCGCTCGTCCAGTGTCCCTTTGATGACAGAGGTCAGCAACCAGCGGGCATCGGCTTCGCCGATCCCCTCGACCACCAGCTCCGGCAGCCCGCTGAGCTCGTGACTGGACTCACGCGTCACGAGCACGAACGCGATTGACTCCGCCAACAGGCGGCGCGCGAGGAAGGCGAGCGCCGATGCCGACGCGTTATCCAACCACTGTGCATCGTCCACCACGCAGAGCAGCGCCCGCTCCTCGGCCACCTCCGACAGCAAGCTGAGCGCCGCAAGACTCACGAGGAAGCGATCTGGCGCTTCCGCGCCGCTCTGCCCGAACGCGACGCGCAGTGCTTCCTGCTGTGGACCCGGTAGGCGCTCGAGCCGATCGAGCATCGGCCTGCACAATTGGTGAAGGGCCGCAAACGGGATCTCCATCTCCGATTCGACGCCGACAGCTCGCACGACTCTGATGTCCTCGGCGGACTCGATCATGTAGTTCGCGAGAGCCGTCTTGCCGACGCCGGGCTCGCCGCGCAGCACGAGCGCGCGGCTTTCGCCCGTTCGCACCGCCTCGAGCAGTCCGTCGAGCGCCGCGCACTCCGCGTCTCGCCCTCGCAGAGTGGTCTCGATGGCCATCGGCCCGCGGCAAACCTACCCCCTCTGCCACCGCCATGCCAATCGCCGTGCGCAAGCCTGCCGGCACGCCGGGTGCCGCTGACGAACTCATCGTGATGCCCTTGCCGTAGTCGTGTTGGCGAGGGCTGCGACGCCCGACTGTTTGGTGGCCAGGCGGCGATGGAGAGAGCGGACCAGCAGGTACGGCATCGCCAGCACCGCCCCCGCAAGTGCCACAACGGCCGCAACTACGACGAGGGCGACGATCGCGAGCCCCATCAGGGCGAAGCTCGGCACGATGAGGACGAGGACAGCCGCTCCTAACAGGACGGGGCCGGCGAACCATTCGAACCTGTAGCTCACGAATCCACCTCCTGCGGTTGTCATGCAGCCAGGGTCCCGCGATCCGGGCGCACTCGCATCGGCCAGGACGCCAGCCTGAGTGGCTAGCCGCGGATGAAGACCTAGGGGGTGCTGAGATGCCTGGCCGGAACGCCGCCGAGCTGGTTGCGAGAGGTGATGTCGAGCTTGGCGAAGACCTTGTGCAGGTGGTACTGGACCGTACGCGGGCTGATGAACAGCTGGGCGCCGATATCGGGGTTGGAGAAGCCGTCGCGGGCGAGTCGGGCGATCTGCGCCTCTTGGGGCGTGAGGACGTCGCTCGTGTCCACGGTGCGCCTGCGTGCGGTCTCGCCGGTGGCCAGGAGCTCGCGACGGGTGCGCTCGGCGAACATCTCGGCGCCGATCCGGCTGAACGTTTCGTGGGCGGTTCGAAGTTGCTCGCGCGCGTCCACGCGGCGCTTCTCGCGACGCAGCCATTCCCCGTACACGAGCTGGGCCCGGGCCAGGTGAGGGGCGACGCGGGCTCGGGAAAGCCGCTCAACCGCCTCCGCGTAGAGCGGTTCTGCGGATTGGCCCTCGGTGACCAACGCGCGCGAGCGTGCCTCGACTCCGAGGGCCCATTCGGTGCCGCTCGCTCGTGTTCGTTCGCCGAGGCGCTCGAGGGCCGCGGCGGCGAGCTCTGGCCTGCCACTGCGAACGGCGGCCTCGATGAGCTCGGCCAACGCCAAGGCGTACAGGGACAGGTCGTCTTGCGCGCACGCGCGCTGAGCGGCGGCGAGCGCCTCGTCGTAGCGGCCGAGACCGTTGAAGAGCAGCGCGTTTGCGCACTCGAGGATGCTCAGGGCGAAGCCCTGACCTCTCGCGGTCGCGTTCCGGCGGGCGGATTCGATCAGTGCCAGCGCTTGACCTTCGTCGCCGCGCCACGCGGCGACCAGCGGCCTGGCCTGCATCACGAGCGCGCTCCCGCTCGCCTGGGTCACCGCGTAGGCCTCTTCCGCCAGCGCCCATGCTTCGGCGAACTCACCTGCGTGTATGTGCACCCCGGCGCGAACGCTGGCGGCGGCGGGAAGGACGCTGAGCGCGCCGGTCTCGCGCGCGCGTCGCACGCCGCGGGTGGCGAGCTCTTCCCAGATCTCGTGTTCCCAAAGGTCCGCCGCGATCCGGCACGCCAGCCAGAGCCAGCGGTTGTTGGCCGGATTGTTCCCGTCGTCCTGTGGGAAGGCCTCGAGCGCCTCCCGCAGCGGAGCGGCGCCCGCCCCGAAACCCTCCGTGGCCCGCGTGACGAGACCGTGCAGGAGCAGGTCACTCGCCGCTTGAGGTCGCGAGGCCGGCGGCGCCGCGCCGACTATCTGCAGCAGGCTGCGACCGTCGACCCCGTCGCCGGCGAACATTGCTGCCGCCAGCACTTCGAGGCACGTCTCGCGCGCCATCCCGGGGTCGAGCGGGACCAGGCGCTTGGCGGCGTCGAGCAGCAATGGCGGTGCGTCACCGCCGCGCCCGAGGGCAAACGCGAGCCGCGCGCGTAGCCGCTGCAGCCGTGCGCGCTGGAGTTCATCAAGCGGCGTGAGTTCCGCGGTCGCGGCGAGCGCCTGTGCCGCTTCAGGCGCGCCTGCCTCGAGCTTGGCCTCTGCCGCGGCCAGCACTCGCGTTCCGCGGCGTGCGCGATCGGGGGTCAGCTCGGCCGCCCGCTCCAGAAACGCGGCTGCAGCTGCGACGCCGCCGCGGCCCTGCGCCCGGCCGGCGGAGCGCTCGAGCTCGTCGGCCACGCTCTCGTCGAGACCCGCCACCGCGTGCGCGAGATGCCATGCTCGCCGATCTGGGTCCGCCTCCGGATCTGTCACCTCGGCTAGCGCGCGGTGGACCTCCCGCCGCTCGTGCGGCGCCGCCGCCCGATAGATCGCCGAACGCACCAGCGGATGCCGGAACCTCACGCGCGCACCGAGCTCGATCAGCTCCGCCCCCTCGGCCGGAGCGATCGCGTCGGCTTGGACCTCGAGTCGCTCGGCCGCCCGCCAAAGCAGGGTGGCGTCGCCGAGCGGCTCCGCCGCCGCGGTCAGCAGGAGTCTTTGCGACTGAGGCGGTAGCGGCAGAAGCCGCCGGAGGAAGCTCTGCTCGATTCGGTCGGCCAGCGGCCGTGCGTCGGGGAGCGCGAACCCTCCCGCCAATTCCGCAGGTGTCAAGCCGCGGGGCAATTCAAGCAGCGCGAGGGGGTTGCCGCGCGTCTCGGCGAGAATCCGGTCTCGGACCCGCTCGTCCACGGGCCCGCGGAGCCCGGAGGCCAGCAACGTCCGTGCATCGCCGTCACCAATCCCCTCGAGGACCAGCTCCGGCAGGCCGCTGAGCTCCTGGCTGGGTTCCCGGGTCACGAACACGACCGCGATTGACTCGGCCAGCAGCCGACGCGCGACGAACGCAAGCGCCAGCGCGGACGCCTCGTCCAGCCACTGCGCATCGTCCACCACGCACACCAGCGGCCGCTCCTCGGCCACCTCGGACAGCAGGCTGAGCGCCGCCAGACCAACGACGAAGCGATCCGCTGGTTCCGCGCCACTCAGCCCAAACGCGACTCGCAGCGCATCTTGCTGTGGACCTGGCAGGCGCTCGAGCCGATCGAGCATTGGCGCACACAGTTGCTGGAGTGCAGCGAACGCGAGCTCCATCTCCGACTCGACGCCGACCGCTCGCACGACTCGGATGTCGTCGGCGGACTCGATCACGTGGTCCACGAGGGCCGTCTTGCCCACGCCCGGCTCGCCGCGGACGAGGAGCGCGCCGCTCTCACCCCTGCGCGCCCCCTCGAGCAACCGGTCGAGCAGAGCGCACTCCGCGTCGCGCCCTCTCAGGGTGATCTGCATGCCCATGGGCCCGAGGGACAAAGCTACACCCCGGCCGCCGCCATGGCCAACCATCCCGCTCGCCTCGCTCCAAGAGTGAGAATCGGCTGCGACTAGCCAGTCAGGCTGGCTACCTGGCCGATGCGAGGGTGCCCCGCCTACGGGACCCTCGCTGCATGACAACCGCAACGGCGTCCTGAACTCCTAAAGAAAGGCCTGAGATGAAGATCGTGGTCATCGGCGGAACCGGACTCATCGGGTCGAAGCTCGTCGAGAAGTT
Organism: uncultured Thermoleophilaceae bacterium; assembly: GCA_963772945.1. Lineage (GTDB taxonomy): Bacteria > Actinomycetota > Thermoleophilia > Solirubrobacterales > Thermoleophilaceae > JACVRW01. The sequence continues at coordinate 734,643 of CAVYZJ010000005.1, forward strand.
GCACAACGACGGGCACGAGGCGCTGGCGGCGTCGCCCGACACGGGCGTCAACACGCTCACCGGCGAGGGGCTCGCCGGAGCCCTCGAGGGCGCCCAGGTGGTCATCGACGTGGCAAATGCGCCGGCCTGGGACGACGCGGCCGTGCTCGACTTCTTTCAGACCTCGGCCGGCAACCTGCTCGCCGCGGAGACGGACGCGGGCGTCGGGCATCACGTGACGCTTTCCGTCGTCGGCGCGGAGCGGCTGCCAGAGAGCGGCTACATGCGCGCGAAGGTCGCGCAGGAGGATCTGGTGAAGGCTGGGCCGATCCCCTACACGATCGTTCGCGCAACGCAGTTCTTCGAGTTCATCGGCCGCATCGCCGATTCGGGCGCGGACGGGCACACGATCCGGCTGTCGCCCGCCCTCGTTCAGCCTGAATCGGCCGATGACGTCGCCGCCACTCTGGCGGATGTCGCGGTCGGCGCACCACTGAACGACACGGTCGAGCTGGCGGGCCCGGAGGCGTTCCGCCTCGACGAGCTCGCCCAGCGTTTCCTCAGCGCGAGCGACGACCCGCGACAGGTGACAGCCGACGCTCACGCCCGCTACTTCGGCGCAGAGCTCGACGACCGATCCCTCACCCCGGGCGACGACGCACGCATCGCCCCTACCCGTTTCGAGGACTGGCTCAGCCGGTCCGCCCAGTGACCCCAACCCGAAAGGAGCTTCCCATGAAGGCCACCGTCGTTCTCGTCCACGGCGCCTTTGCCGAGTCCTCGAGCTGGGACGGCGTCATCGACCCGCTGGTCGATGCGGGCCATCGTGTGATCACCGCCGCCAACCCGCTGCGCGGCCTCGCATCGGACGCCGCGGCCGTCGCCGATGTCGTCCGTGCAGTCGACGGGCCCGTCGTGCTCGCCGCCCACTCGTACGGCGGAGCGGTGATCTCCAACGTCCCGGCCGATGCCGGCGAAATCGTCGGGCTCGTCTACGCCTGCGGCTTCGCCCCGGAGTCCGGTGAGCACTGCTTCCAGCTCGCGGCCATGTTCCCGGGCAGCCTGCTCGGCCCGGACACGTCGCGGCCGGTGCCGCGGAGCGACGGAACGACCGACCTCTACGTCGCTCCGGACAGCTTCCACGACATCTTTTGCCAGGACGTCCCGGCAGAGCAGGCTGCACTGATGGCCATAACACAGCGCCCCGCCACTCAGGAGGCGCTCACCGAACCGTCCGGCGAGCGGCCGCTCTGGCGCGACGTGCCGTCCCGGTTCGTCATCGGCGAGAAGGACCACATCATCCCCGCCGCCCTCCAGCACTACATGGCGGAGCGCGCCCACGCGCACCGCACGCTGGAGATCCCCGCCGCCTCACACGCGATAACGGTTTCGCACCCCAAGGCCGTCGCCCATCAGATCCTGGAGGCCGCGGCGCTGCCCGCACCCGCCTGAGATGATCGCTCCTATGACTTCGACCGATCCGCTGGTGGAAGCTCTCGCCACGCGGCTGCGTCTGATCGACCTGGTCGCCTGGCAACGGATAGCGAGGTGGGCGGAGCAGTCCGAAATGTCGTTCGAGGATCTGCGCCTGTTGCTCGCGCTCGCGTTCAAGATGGACGACGGTCCGGCCGCGGTAGGCGAACTCGCCGACCTCGCCGGCTTCCCGCTCGAAGTCGCCTATCCCGCCGCCCGCCGCCTTCGGGGTCGCGGCTACCTCACTGAGGAACGACGTCAATACACGCTCACCGAGCAGGGCCAAGCGCTGGTGGCCACGCTGGACACGGCGCACCGCGAGGGCATCGAGGCCTACGTCAACCAGCTCGATGACGAGGAACGTGAGCGGCTCAGCAGGGCCTTCACGGACGCGAGCTGAATCTTTCAGACGACCGGCGGCGGTTTGCTCTCGGCGCTGTTCGCAATGGCTGGTTCCCAGTGGCAGACGAGGCAGGCGTGCCGGAAGGCCGAGCGGGCGAAGTCGAGCGCGGCGGCGCCGGGATCAGGGGCGGTGCGGACGTCGGCCCAGTCGAGCAGGTACTCGCCGAGCTGATCGTCCCAGCGGGCGGCGTCGGGGCTGAGCCGTGCGTCCGCGAATCCCTCCGGCGCGGGCAGCGGCAGCGTCTCCCAGCCGCGTCCGCTGAGACGCAACGCGGCGTGCTGCACCTGCGGCGCCGCGAGCGCCACCGCCAGCTACCGACCGTCCACCTTGGCCTGCAGAAACGCCCCGCAGCCGATTTCGCCTGGCGACTAGCCAGTCAGGCTGGCGTCATGGCCGATGCGAGAGCGCCTCGCGTGCGGGAAACTTGCTGTCTGGCACACCCCACGCGCCAGAGTCGGATTTCAACCCCACGAGAAAGGACCACGCCGTGAGCCCCGAACCGAGTGCCGCCGAAACCATCGTCTTGATCCACGGATTCTGGGTGACCCCGCGCTCGTGGGAGCACTGGATCGCCAGATACGAGGGGCGCGGCAACCGCGTGCTCGCACCGGCGTATCCCGGCTTCGAGGTCGAGGTCGAGGCGCTCAACGCCGACCCGACGCCGATCGAGCGAGTCACCGTGTCGCAGATCGTCGAGCACCTGGAGTCGGTCGTCAGCGCGCTCGACTCTCCGCCGATCCTGATCGGTCACTCGGCCGGCGGCGTGTTCACGCAGACGCTGCTCGACCACGGTTTCGGCGCCGCCGGCGTGGCGATCAACTCGGCCCCGACTGAGGGTGTCAAGCGGGTGCCGCTGTCGCAGATCCGGGCGTCGTTCCCCGTGCTCAAGAACCCCGCCAACCGCCACAAGGCCGTGGGCCTCACGTTCGAGCAGTGGAGCTACACGTTCACCAACGGCTTCCCCGAGGACGAGGCGCGGCGGCTGTACGAGCGCTACCACATCCCCGCCTCCGGGGAGATCTTCTGGGGCAGCGCGCTGGCCAACATCCACCCGGGCAAGGACGACACTTGGGTCGACTACGGCAACGACGACCGCGCGCCGCTGCTGTTCATCTCCGGCAGCAACGACCACCTGATGCCGCCGTCGATTCAGCGGTCCAATGCCAAGCACTACAAGTCCGACACGGTCACCGAGGTCAAGGAGTTCGAGGGGCCGCACCTGCTTCCCGCCTGGCCGGGCTGGGAGCAGGTCGCCGATTACGCGCTGGACTGGGCGCTGCGCCACGCCCGGCAGTCGGGTCCGGCGTCAGGAACACGGACGTCGGCGGCATGAGTCCTCCCGCGACCCTTCTCATCTGGTTCAAGCTGCGTTCGCCGGAGCTGGCCGAGGACTTTGAGCGTCTGATGACGGAGGATCGCGACATCGTCCGCGGGTCGCTGGACACGGTCTCGGACTGGCGGCTTACGCGGCCGGCGGACGTCCCCGGACAGTCCACCAGTCAGGCCGATTACGTGCTGATCGCCCAGATCGTGGCAGTGGAGCGTTTCGAGCAGCAGGCGAGCGAACACGTCCAACGCTTGGCGGACGACTTGTCGCATCTCGTCTCGAGCCGGGGGATGCTCGTCTTGCGTCCCGTCCTTTGACATGCTCGACCCAGTGCTGCAGACGAGCTTGCGAGGTGGGGTTGCGGGTGCGATCGCGACGGTGGTGATGACGCTCGAGCAGCCCCTCGACAAGCGTCTCTTCGACTCCAGGTACGACGATGTCGAGATCCTGGGCAAGCTCGTCACGCGCGGCGACGATTGGCGACCCATCGGCTTGGCGCTCCACGTGCAGAACGGCGCGATCTTCGGCGCCGCATACACGCGGCTCAAGCCGTCCCTGCCGGGGCCGGCGGTCGTCCGCGGCTTGCTGATGGGTCTCATCCAGCACCTCGTAACCTGGCCGACGGCCGGGCCGCTGATGGACCGTTACCACCCTGCCCGCAAGGAGCTGCCGAAGCTCGCGGCCAACCGCCGAGCCTTCGCTCAGGCGACGATCCGCCACGCAGTGTTCGGGATCGTCCTCGGGTTCCTCGAGGACGCGCTGAATGACCGCAGCGCAGAGCTCACGTCTTAGCTCGGTGAGCTCCTTGACGGCGCCGGGCTCGTCGCGGTGGTTGGGGGCGTAGACCCGCGGATCTGCGGATGCCGTCTGGCGTCGCTCGCCTATGCTCGCGCGGGTGTCGACCGGCGCAACCCCGATCGTCCCGGATCTGCCGATCATGCGCACGCGGCAGGAGGTCGAGCAGCGGGCGACGTTCTTCGAGCTGTTCTTCGACCTCGTTTACGTCTTCGCGGTTACACAGCTGTCGCACCACCTGCTCGATGACCTGAGCTGGGCGACCGCGGCGGAGACGGCGTTCATGCTCGTTGCGCTGTACTGGGCCTGGAACTACACGACCTGGATGACCAACTGGTTCGACCCGGACACGGTGCCGGTTCGGCTCGTGCTGGTGTTCGTGATGGCGGCGAGCCTGCTGTTGGCGGTCGCGATCCCGGAGGGATTCGGCGAGTACGCGCTCTTGTTCGCGTGCGGCTACTCGGGTCTGCAGGTCGGGCGCAACGCGTTTGTCGTTGCGGTCACGCCGCGCGGGCGGTTCAACCAGAACTTCCGCCAGATCCTTGCCTGGAGCCTGCTCTCGGCCCCACTGTGGGTCGCGGGAGGCGTCGTAGACGCCGAGGCGTTGCGCTGGATGCTGTGGCTCGGTGCTCTCGGGGTTGACCTCGCGGGGCCGCTGGTGGCCTACTGGCTGCCCGGCGTGGGCAGCACACCGATGAGCCAGTGGCAGATCGAGGGCGCCCATTTCGGCGAGCGGTTCCAGCTTTTCGTGATCATCGCGCTCGGGGAGAGCGTGGTGCTGGCGGGCGCCACGGCCTCGGACACGGGGTTGAGCGTCGACGTTGTTGCCGCGCTCCTGCTCGCCTTCCTGTCCTCGACGGCGCTGTGGTGGCTGTACTTCGGCCAGGTCGCCGGCACGGTGCTGGAGCGGATCCGCACGGCCACCCCCGAGGAGCGGGGCCAGGTCGGCCGCGACATCTACACCTACCTGCATCTCCCGATCGTCGCCGGGATCGTCCTTGTCGCGGTCGGCGACGAGCTTGTGATCGCGCATCCGACGGACGACCTGACCGATGCTGGCGCGATCGTCGTGCTCGGCGGCGTCGGGCTCTTCCTCGGCGGCCTCATGGCCTGCGCCGCGAGGCTCGGGGAGGCCCAGAGCCGCCCGCAGGCCATCGCCGTGGTAGCACTGCTCGCTGCTGTGCCGCTCGCGGCCGGCGCCGACGGGCTGGTCGCGTCGGCGCTGCTCACCGCATTCCTGGCCGTCCTCGTGGTCGCCGAGCGGTCGCGCGGCGCCCACTAAGGGCGCGGCCGGGTCCGCAGCAAGCCGCGATGGGCCGCGTGCGCAACGGACGAAAAGCATGCGTGCAGGTCCACGAAGTAATTGCGCCGGCCACGGGTTGTGTCTCCTCGGCCTCGCGACAGCTCTCCGGCTCCTGCTGTGGCCGAGACCTTTCGAAGTCCCGGGCGGTCGGTAGCGTGGGTTGATGTCAACGTAGAAAGGAGTGGCGATGGCTCCCATCGTCTCCCGGGGTTTCCATGGCCGCCGAGGCGCGCCGAGCGACCGGGTGCCTACCGGCCAGTACGTGACCAAGGACTTCCCCGTCCTCTCCGCCGGCCCGACTCCGCACAGGCCGCTCGAAGACTGGGACTTTGCGATCGTCGGCGAGGTGGACGAGCCGCGCCGATGGACGTGGGAGGAGTTCCGCGCGCTGCCGAGCGAGGAGGTCACCGTCGATATCCACTGCGTGACCAAGTGGTCGAAGCTGGACACGTTCTGGCGTGGCGTCTCGGTCGACACGTTGCTCGAGGGGATCGAGACCGCCGCCGCGTACGTCGTCCAGTTCTGCGACGGCGGCTACACCACCAACCTGCCGCTCGAGGACGTAACGGGCGGCAAGGCCTGGGTCGCCTTCGGCTACGACGGCGAGCCGCTCGAGCCCGAACACGGCGGCCCGGCGCGCATGCTCGTCCCCCACCTCTACTTCTGGAAGAGCGCGAAGTGGGTGCGAGGGCTGCGACTCACCGCAGCGGACGAGCCCGGCTTCTGGGAGATCAACGGCTACCACAACTACGGCGATCCATGGCGCGAGCAGCGGTACTGGGGCGACTGACCTGGCAGGTCGCAGACGTCCTCGACGTCGAGCCCGAGACGGCCAGCGTCAAGACGATCGCCTTCGATGTGCCCGGCTGGCCCGGACACCTGGCGGGCCAGCACGTCGACATCCGCCTCACGGCCGAAGACGGCTACCAAGCGGAGCGCAGCTACTCGATCGCATCGACGCTCGACGGCACCCGCGTTGAGCTCACCGTCGAGCGCCTCGACGACGGCGAGGTCTCCCCGTACTTGACCGGCGAACTCCGGCCGGGCGACCAGATCGAACTCCGCGGCCCCGTCGGCGGCTACTTCGTCTGGGAGCCGACGCAAGGCGGGCCGCTGATGCTCGTCGCCGGCGGCTCGGGCGTCGTGCCGCTCATGGCGATGATCCGCACCCGCGACGCTGCCGGAAGCGACGCCGAGGCTCGGCTTCTCTTGTCATCGCGCGACTGGGAGGACGTCATCTACCGCGAGGAGCTCGAGCAACTCGGCGGTGCCGGCCTCACGGTCATCCACACGCTGACGCGATCGCGGCCGCCAGGCTGGACGGGCTACGGTCGCCGCGTCGATGCCGAGATGCTGGCCGAAGTCGGCCAAGGTCTGACGGAGCGGCCCCGAGTCTACGTCTGTGGGCCGACGCCGTTCGTCGAGGCGGTCGCCGAGGCGCTCGTGCAGCTCGGACACGATCCGCAGGCGATCAAGACAGAACGGTTCGGATCCATAGGAGGCTGAGATGGACGCGCTGATGCTGGACGGCAACGCGATCGCCGGACTGCTTCAAGAGGTGTTCGCGGTCGAGATAACGACCGCCATCGGGACGTGCGGCAACTGCGGCGCTGCGGACGCGGTCGGCGCGATGCACGTCTACCGCGGCGCCGGTACGGTCATGTGCTGCCCGCACTGCGACCACGCCCTCGTGAGGATTGTCAGAGACGACACCCGCGTGTGGATCGGGCTGCAAGGAATCCGCACGCTGCAAGTCACCGTCTAGCCTCGCCGCGCCGCCGCCCAGTGACCCTGCTGGACGGGCCAGGGGTCAGGACCCGGGGGTACACGGGCGCGAGCAGCAGGTTGGACGGCGACGCTGCGAGTAACCCAACTCGCGGGCAGCAAGTCGTCAGGAGGGCGAGGAGACGTTATGTCTCACACCCAAGTAGTTCAGCCGCTTCCTTCGGCGCGTTCTGCGCAGCGGTCGGTCCTGCGTGCCGTGGCAATACTCACGTTCGTTTCGGCGATGCTCGGCGTTTCCGCTACGGCGTCCGCCGGAGGCGATGAATCGCAGGCGCCGCCGAGTTCCGGGCCCCCGGGGCCTTGGAGCGAGGGTGAGGTGGGCGAGGGCGAGGACTTGCCCTACAGGCCCACGGACGCTAAGAGCTGCCGGTTGGGCGGGGTGCGTCGCGCCGGTGCGGGCGCGGTGCTGGGCGTGTGGGTGGTGCACGCGCGCTGCCGGGCCGGGAAGCGGCTGGTGCGTCGCTACCAGGGCTGCCTGAAGAGCGCAGCAGGCCGCAACCGCGGCTGTTACTC
>CAVYZJ010000006.1:0-622657 GCA_963772945.1 uncultured Thermoleophilaceae bacterium
AAACCAGGAGCCTCGGACAACCTCCCCCGCTCACCCGGGGCCTGGCTGGTTCCGCTTTCGGATGGGATCTGGTTATAGGCGCGGTGTGGTGATCACGGGGGTGGCCGTGCTGCCCCTGGGCCAGACGCAGTGCGGCCCGGACGAGGTGCGGGACGCGATACGAGGCCGGCGGCGCGTACGGATGGAGGACTTCAACCCCTTGCCGGGGCTGCTTGTAAGCCTCGTCGTCGCCGTCGGTGGCGGGCTGGGAGCCGGTAGTCGGGGGAACCGGAGCCCGCCCACCGGTCGCGGCCCGAGGGCAATCCAATGTCCAACCGCGCGACCTCGCCTACCGGGGCGTGCCGCTGCTCGCGCGGAGGAGAAGACCTGGGCGTAGGCCGTTGTCCGGCTACGGCGGGGTCCAGGTGCGTGCGATGGGCTCGTCGAAACCGACGTGCAGGCGATCCTGATGCGCGCCGTCGGTGAAGTAGCCCGGGCCGGTGATCGGCCACGGGCTCCCGATCTCGCTGGGCCGGATGCTCATGGGCAGGGAACCGAGCGACAGGGCGACCGCGTATGAGGTCACGTTGGAGGGACTGACCGGCGCTCCCTCCACCGCGAGGATGTCGGCCGCCCGGCCCCAGTAGTGGTTCGAGATCTGGCCGCTCGGATCGAACTTGGAGTGATCGCTCGAGATCGGCCCCACCACGATCGTGTGGCTCCCGGCTACCCGCGCCAGCACCGCCACCACGCGCGGATCGATGCGGCCCGCGCTGAGATCGGCCCGGCCGGCCGGGCTGAGCACGACATTCGAGTCTCCAAGAAGAGCAAGCGTCTGCGCGCTCGGCGGACCCCCCGTCCCCTCCTGGCCGAACTGAGCGGGATCGATCAGCGCCGGGGGCGGCGGGGGTGATCCGGGCGGAGCGGGGAGCGGGCTGGGCGGTTGCGCCCCCGGCGAGGCGGCGGCCCGCACCCGCAGAACACGGGATCGAGCCACGATCTTGCCGTTGTGCCGGATCAGGACCCGAAATCGCCTCAGGCCGGCGCGCTCGAAAGCCGGGCAGCGAAGGGTCACCGAGCGACGACGCAGGCGGCGTCTGGCCACCGTCCGCCAGCGTCCACGGCGTCGCTCCTGCAGCAGCACACCGGCCCGGATCGCGCGTCCCACCCTGGCCACGACCCGGCAGGGCTTGTCCACGACCGGCGCGGACGGCATCGAAATCTTGACCTTCAGCGTTGGCCCCGGAGCGGCGGCCACTCCCGACGCCGCCACCGCCAACGCCACAGCAGCGGTCACCCACAGCCCACCTCCGACCGTGCCGAGCGCAAAGCGTCGATCCATGCCACCACGACCGTAGACGACCTGCCTCCTCTGCTGCTCGTTCCCCCGCAGGGCTTCGCTAGGCTCGTTTTCGCGGCGCACAACGATGAGCAGCGACGACAATCCCACCCGGCTGCAGGCGCTTTTGGCCGAGCAGGCTGCGCTGCGCAGAGTCGCGACGATGGTGGCCGCCTCCACCCCGGCGCCAGCCCTCTTCGGGCGGGTGTGCGCTGAGCTCGGGGAGTTGCTGGCGGTGAAGAGCACCGACATGATCCGTTACGAGGACGCGGGCGGCGCGACGGTGGTCGGCGTGTGGACGGGCAATGACACGCCGTCGTTTCCGGTCGGCCAGCGGATTCCGGTGGAGGGCGAGACGGTGACCGCGAAGCTCTACCGCAGCGGGCGCCCTCAGCGGGTGGACGACTACGACGCAGTGGAGGGAGAACTCGCGGCCAAGTTGCGCGAGTTCGGGATCCACTCGGTGGTGGGGGCGCCGATCTATGTGGCCGGTCGCCTGTGGGGCGCGCTCATGGTGTCGAGCGAGCAGGCGCACGCATTCCCGGCGGGCACCGAAGCGAGGATCGGCAGCTTCGCCGAGCTGGTGACCGCAGCGCTCGCCAACGTGGATGCGCGCGAGCAGCTGGCCGCTTCGCGGGCACGGATCGTCGAGGCCGCGGACGCCGCGCGGCGACGCATCGAGCGCGACCTTCACGACGGCGCCCAGCAGCGGCTGGTCTCGGTTGCGCTCAGCCTCCGGCTTCTGGAATCGAGTCTCGAGCCGGACGCCGCGGCGGCCCACGAGCTCGCGGCCGCGTGCGCCGAGCTCGATGCCGCACTCGAGGAACTCCGCGAGCTCGCTCGGGGGATCCATCCCGGCATCCTCACCGACCGCGGCCTGGAGGCTGCCCTTGCGGCCCTGGCCGGCCGCTCGACAGTGCCGGTCGAGCTCGATCTGGACAGCTGCGAGAAACTCCCGTTGTCGGTGCAGACGACCGCGTACTTCGTCGTCGCCGAAGCGCTGACCAATGCCTCCAAGCACGCCAACTCGGATCGGATCGAGGTCCGGGTTGCGGGGGGCCACGCGCACACTGTGGTCGAGGTGCGCGACGACGGTGCGGGTGGCGTTGACTCCGCGCGGGGCTCGGGACTGAGTGGGCTCGCCGACCGCGTCAGCGCGCTCGGCGGCACGCTCGAGATCGAGAGCCCGGTGGGCGTGGGCACGACCATCCGTGCGCGGATACCGGTCACGCCGCTCGGCGATGCGAGCGGCGAGGCCGGCAGGCAGTTCGAGTACGCCCGCGCCTAGTCGCGACCGACTAGAAGGCTCCGTTCATCCGCAGCAGGTGGAGCGCTTCGCCGAGTGGATCCGCGGGCCCCCACGGATCGATGGTGGGCATGGGTCAGTGTACCCAGCATCCATGCGTGTGGACGTACGAGCATGAACTACGGCTCTTGACCCATAGGCACGCCGCAGCTAGCGGCCCACAATGGACGAATGACCGACACGACACAGATCAAGAAGCCAACGCTCGTTCTCGGCGGGACCGGCAAGACCGGGCGCCGCGTCGTCGAGCGACTCGAGGCGCGCGGCCTCCCCGTTCGGGTGGGGTCGCGCTCCGGCGAGCCGCCGTTCGACTGGGAGAGCCCGGCGACGTGGTCCGCCGTTCTGGACGGCGTCGGGGCCGCCTACGTCTCCTACTACCCCGACATCGCCGTGCCCGGCGCGGTCGAGACGGTGGGCGCGTTCGCCGAGCGCGCTGTGGCCGATGGCGTACGCCGCCTCGTGCTGCTCAGCGGCCGCGGCGAGTACGAGGCCCAGCGGGCCGAGGAAGCGGTGCGCTCGAGCGGCGCCGAGCTGACCGTCCTGCGCTCCACTTGGTTCGCACAGAACTTCAGCGAGGACTACCTGCGCGACGGCGTGCTCGACGGTGTGATCGCGGTGCCGGCCGGCGCGATTCCCGAGCCGTTCGTCGACGCCGACGACATCGCCGATGTGGCTGTCGCGGCGCTGACCGAGGATGGCCACGTCGGGGAGACGTACGAGCTGACGGGCCCGCGGCTGCTGACCTTCGCCGACGCCGTCGCGGAGATCGCCGCCGCCGCCGGCCGCGAGGTCGCCTTCGTCCCCATCACCGTGGAGGAGTTCACCGCGACGGCCGCCGAGCAAGGCGTGCCCGACGAGTTCGTCGAGCTGCTCAGCTACCTGTTCTCCGAGGTGCTCGACGGCCGCAATGCTCACGTCGCGGGCGGCGTGCAGCGCGCGCTCGGCCGTCCTCCCCGCGACTTCGCGGAGTTCGCGCATGACGCCGCCGCGAGCGGCGCCTGGACTCCCGCCCAGGCCGGCGCGGCGTGAGCGGCCCAGATGCTCAGCGCCGCTGACACGCCCGTGATAACGACTTCGTCATCCGAGCTCCGACAATTGCAAGTTCGGATTCCAGGTGCATCCGTAATCCGGGTTCGAGGTCGTGCAGGTAACGGCGGGGTCCATCCACCCGAGCTTCAGCAGCGTGGTGATGGTGAATGTCACCAACGAAGGTTGGCCAACGGGCTGCAAGGCGACGGTATTACTGCAGCCGCGGAAGAAACCGCCTTGCGAGCCCCACCAAAGATTGCCGGTCTCGGCGGGAACGCCCTGACCAACGGTGGGCTGGAGCTCCCAGGAGTCGGTAGGCCACTTGTACACAGAGACCACCTGGAGCTGAAATTGGGTGTGGTTCACAAGTGCCCCGGAGCACGTCGTGTGTCGAGCGGCGCTTTCCCGCCCGCCCGCGGGCCGCCTACGAGCGACAGTGACGCAGCTTCGAATCGGCGGGGCATAGCGGCCCGCGGCGCGCCGGCGGCTCGGCTGCGCTTGGTCAGCCTCTTGACGCGGTAACTGACCCAGTGGCCGGAGACGCTGGCCCGCGGTCTGCTGAGTCTGAGCGCCAGCTCGCGGCCCCGGCGCCGGCCGGCTACCTGGAGCACACCGGTGGCCGGCAGCGTCCCGCGAGTGAACAACCCGCGGTGCATTCTCGCCACGGAGACCACGCCGGAGCGACCGCTGTTGTGGACCCACATGACGCGGCGACCGATGCCCCGCCCGCGCAGTGTCAGCCGGCCGCCCTGGAACTCACCGCTGTCGGCCGAATGCACGAACGTAAAGGCTCCCGGCGGCGCGGCGACGGCGCCGGCGGGTGCCACCGCGAGCAGGCCAACCGCCACCAGAGCGAACGCCATCGATCGCAGCGGGAGCCGCTCGACGTGCGGGGCCAGGTCCAGCATGCCCCGACGAGCGGCCCGTCGCCCGGTCTCCCTCGCCTTCACGCTGGAACTGCGGCGGAAGCACATGGAGGGCAGCATGAGCCCTGCGGACGAGCATGTCAGTCACATGTGTGACAGCACCCGGCCGCCTAGCACTCCGCGAGCTTCTACCAGTGACCTCCAAAGCGCGGCTGAGCCCCGCAGCTGGACGCTCATCGCGGAGCTCCCGCGAGCGAGATCTGCGGTCGTCGCCAAGAGGTTGGTGGCCCTCCGGCCGGTTCGCTTTGATCTCACCGACTGCGCCGTGATGCCCCCCCTGGCTGGCTCGTCAGCCCCGGCGCTGGGTTTCGCGGAGCGGTGTCTGATTAGGCCTGATCCGTTCGACGTGTTAGCAGAAGGTCTCAACCCGGAAGGAGACGCGGTGTCGGCCACGGTTCTGTACATGTCCATGTCCCTCGACGGTTTCATCGCCGGGCCAAATGAGAGACCCGACAACGGGCTCGGGGACGGTGGGGGCCGCCTTCACGAGTGGCTATTTCCCGGCGCCGAGGGCGGCGCGAACCGCCAGATCTACGACGAGTTCATGGCCACCGGGGCCATCGTCGCCGGAAGGGGCACCTTTGAACCGGCGGGCGGCTGGGGCGGCGATCACCACGACGGCGTGCCGATCTTCATCTACAGCCGCCGGGAACCCGGCATTGACATCGGCCAGTGGCCGCTGGTCACGTACCTGACCGACGTCAGCACCGCGATCGCCCGGGCCAAGGACGCTGCGGTCGACAACAATGTGCTGGTCCACGGCGCCGCGGTCGCACAGCTCGCGCTCGCCGCCGGTGTTCTCGACGAGCTCGAGATACATCTCATCCCGGTGCTCCTGGGCCAAGGGCGCCGGCTCTTCGACAACCTCGATCCAGAGCACATCGAGCTCGAACGCACCCGGATCCTCGAGGGAGAGGCCGGGGTCACCCACATGCACTACCGCGTCCTGCGCTGAGCGGGCGCGCGATCAGCGACGGCAGACGGCGAGGATCTGCAGGGTCACCCATTCGCGGTCGCCCCGTTAGTCATGTCACTTCGGTGGGCGGCGCTCCTGGTCCGCGCACTCGCGTCTCCTCGGTTGGGGCGCTCTCCATCGGCGGGGCCTTGTCGCGCGGGTGTTGCTCGTACCAGCGGGCGTAGCGGTCGGCGAGCGGCGCGGCGCTGAGGCCGTGGGCGAGCACCGAGAGTCCCACGGTGAGGTAGATCGCGAGCACGATCAGATGCTCGTGGGGAAGTTGCGATTCCTCGATCACAATCACCGCAAATACGATCGACGCCAAGCCGCGGGGACCGAACCAGCCGAGGAACCCGAGCGTCGGCACCCGGGCGTGCGAGCCCAGCATCGCGATCGCGACCGGGAGCATCCGTAACAGGGTCAGGCTCAGAATCGCGTACACAGCCAGGTCCCAACTCAGCTCCCCCAGCGCAGGTCCGAGCAGAACGGCCCCGAAGAGCAGGAAGGTGACGCCGTTGAGCACGTTCCCCACATGCTCGCTGAGCTCGTTGATGTCCTCCGGGTCGCGACCCAGCGCCAGCCTAAAGGTCATGCCCGCCACGAACGCCGCGATGAAGCCCGACCCGCCGAGCGCGGCTGCCGTCCCGTAGGCCAGGGCGGCGCCGGCGCCCGGGATCACCTGCCGCCACGGGTCCGCGATCAGGTCTCGGCGGCCGGCGTGGATGAGGATCGCCGCGATCAGGAACCCGCCCACTACCCCGCCGACCACCCCGAAGCCGATCTCCTCGAGCAGCAGCGTCGCGGCGCTGCGGCCCTCCGAGATCTCCGATTCCACGTCGGCCACCGCCACGGCCGCGAACAGCAGCGGCACGCAGATCCCGTCGTTGAGCCCGCTCTCCACGTTCAGCCCTTGGCGGATCCTCCCGGGAACGCGCGGCTCGGTGACAACCGCCTGGCCCAACGCGGCGTCGGTCGGCGCCAGAACGATCGCCAGGATCACAGCCTCCTCGACGCTCAACCGGTCGAAGATCACAGCCGCCGCGACCGCGCCGAGCGCGATCGTCAGCGGCAGCCCGATCCCGAGCAGCCGCAACGGCACACCGACCTCGCGGCGAAGCAGCCGGAGGTCGACGCGCGAGGCGTCGCAGAACAGCACCAACGCCAACGTCGCCTCGGCCAGGGTCCGCACGGTCCCGCTGGAGCTCTCGAGATCGATCTCGCCGAGCACCTTGGGTCCCACCAGCAACCCCACCGCGACGAAGGCCATCGCCGGCGTAAGCGGCGTCCCCGACAGTCGACCCGAAATCGCCGCCACTGCGAGCAGCGCGAGCGCCACAATGGCAAGGGCCCACTCCACTGGACCACGATGGCCGATGATGGACGCTCCGGCGTCATCCCGACGGGGTGATTGGTGATTGCGGCCCGTACTTGGTGACCGGCGGGCGGCGGCACCGGCTGCTCGAGCGGCTCAACCTGCCACACCCGGACGGTCTCACTGATCCCGGTGCTCGGCGGCCAGGGGCGGCATCGCCGGCCGTGGCGGAAGCCGATAGCCCCCACGTCAAAAAGTTGATGCACCTCCCCCGCTCGCCCCGGGGCCGTCGGCATCCCTGGCCGCAGACCGTGTCAGAGCGAGCCGCGAAGCAGGCGAGCGAAACGAGCGAAGCGCAGCGAGCGAGCAGGTCGGCGGACAGGCGATGCCGGCGGCCCCGGCACCACCGACGCCCGGCCCTAGGAGCCGGAGTCCACCTTTAGAAAAGCCTCGTAGCGCTTGACCTCGCGCTCCGCCCGCAGCCGCTCCTCCGACTCCTCCTCCGACCGCTCCAGGACGTCGCGCGCCTCCTTCAAACGCGACTCGAACGCCCCCCGGTCGATGTCCTCCGGCGCGATCGCCTCCTCCACCAACACCAGCAGCTCAGTGGGCTCCAGGATCGCTAGCAGCGGCGCATGATTGGCCAGAACCCCGATCGACCCCACCGCCGTGCGGATGGAGACCATCTCCACCTCATCCGCGAACACCTGACCCTCCGGCGCTCCCGAGAAAGTAGTCGCTGACTAGCCGGCGGACACGACGTGACGCTTCGGCCGCGGCCCTACCTCGAGCGCGCCGATCAGCGCCGGCAGACGGCGAGGATCTGCAGAGTCACGCGTTCGCGGTCGCCTACCGTCGGCCCGGTGCTCACTCTTGCCCGGACACGCTGCCCCACTCTGCGGTGGGTCACGGTGACGCCTTGCAGCTCGCGCGCCGTCGGCGGCCGGCGCCGGTGGAAGAGCACCCCGGCCACGCCCCGGGTCAGCCGCTCGCCGCTTCGACATCGATGGCTGCGGGTGACCGTACGCGACGGCCGCAGCCGCACCTCGCGCGTGCGAATGATGCCGGGCCCACGCTGGAGGGCCGCCGCGCCACCGCCGTCGGGCCCGGGAATGCATCCCACGTGTGGGCGAAACGAGCCGGTTGCCTTGGAGAAGGCCACTGCAAAGAAGGGCGCATTGCCGCCGGTGATCAGGCCGGCCCCGGGCCCGGCCAAGAGCCGGCCGACGAACGGGGGCGGCGCCCCGCCGCCCGACAGCTCATAGTCGCTGCCCACCGCCAGCAGCAAGGCGCCGCTGCCGCTGTCCGGACAGCTCACCGTGACGCCTGCCGGAATCGGTATCGGGTCTGCCGCTGGAATCACAACCCACGGCCCCACGACCGAGGTGCACCCGCGCAGCAGGAAGCACTCCCGCGTCGCCGCACCGGCGTTGGGAACCGCAACGGCTGTCAGCACGGCGAACAGACACAACGGGAGCCAGGCTGGTCGGACAAAGCGGCCACGCATAATGGCGAGTAGCTTTGCACCCGCTTCGGGCGCTGTCGAGCCGCGCTCCCAAGGGCCACGTACACTCGGCGCTCCCCGCTCGCCCGGGGCCGCCGGCATCCCTGGCCGCAGACCGTGTCAGAGCGAGCCGCGAAGCAGGCGAGCGAAACGAGCGAAGCGCAGCGAGCGAGCAGGTCGGCGGACAGGCGATGCCGGCGGCCCCGGCACCACCGACGCCCGGCCCTAGGAGCCGGAGTCCACCTTTAGAAAAGCCTCGTAGCGCTTGACCTCGCGCTCCGCCCGCAGCCGCTCCTCCGACTCCTCCTCCGACCGCTCCAAGACGTCGCGCGCCTCCTTCAAACGCGACTCGAACGCCCCCCGGTCGATGTCCTCCGGCGCGATCGCCTCCTCCACCAACACCAGCGCCTGGTTGTCCACCACCTGCAGATAGCCCTCACCCTGAGCGAACCGGATCACATCCGACTCCGACTTGTACAGCCGCAGCTCGGTCGGCTCCAGGATCCCCATCAGCGGCGCATGGTTGGCCAGAACACCGATCGACCCCACGGCCGTGCGGGTGGAAACCATCTCCACCTCATCGGCGAACACCTGGCCCTCGGGCGTGAGGACCTCTACCGGGAAGGACGAGCGGGCCATTACTTCTCCTCGCGCTCCTCGTCCTCCTCGGCGCGGGTGCCGGCGTCCTCGCCCGCCTCCGCCTCAGCCTCCGCCTCCCCCTCACGCTCGGTGTCGGTCTCCTCGTCCTCGGCCTCTTCGTCCTCGGCCTCCTCCTCATCGCGGGCGCCCTTGGCGCCCTCCACGACGTCGTCGATCGTTCCCTTCAGCAGGAACGCCCGCTCGGGGATGTCGTCGTGCTTGCCCTCGATGATCTCCTTGAAGGACCGCACCGTCTCCTCGATCGGCACGTACTGCCCAGGGGTGCCGGTGAACTCCTCGGCCACGAAGAACGGCTGCGACAAGAAGCGCTCCACCTTGCGGGCACGCTGCACGGTGAGCTTGTCCTCGTCGGAGAGCTCGTCGATGCCGAGGATGGCGATGATGTCCTGCAGCTCCTTGTAGCGCTGCAGGATCTCCTTGACCTGGTTGGCCACCGCGAAGTGCTCCTCGCCCACGATGTCCGGCTTGAGGATCGTGGAGGTCGAGTCGAGCGGATCGACCGCCGGGTAGATCCCCTTCTCGGAGATCGCGCGTGACAGCGTGGTGGTCGCGTTGAGGTGCGCGAACACCGAGGCCGGCGCCGGGTCGGTGAGGTCGTCGGCGGGCACGTAGATGGCCTGCACCGAGGTCACCGAGCCCTGCCGGGTCGAGGTGATGCGCTCCTGCAGCTGGCCCATCTCGGTCTCCAGGGTGGGCTGGTAGCCCACCTGCGAGGGCATCCGGCCCAGCAGCGCCGAGACCTCGGAGCCGGCCTGCACGAAGCGGAAGATGTTGTCGATGAAGAGCAGCACGTCCTGGCCGCCCTGCTCGCGGAAGTACTCCGCCATGGTCAGCCCGGACAGCGCCACGCGCATGCGCGCGCCGGGCGGCTCGTTCATCTGGCCGAACACGAGCATGGTCTTGTCGATCACGCCCGACTCGGTCATCTCGAGCCAGAGGTCGTTCCCCTCACGAGAGCGCTCGCCCACGCCACAGAACGCCGACAGCCCGGAATGCTCCTCCGCGATGCTGCGGATCAGCTCCTGGATGAGCACGGTCTTGCCCACCCCGGCGCCGCCGAACAGGCCCGACCTTCCCCCCCTTCGGATAGGGCGCCAGCAGGTCGATCACCTTGATACCGGTCTCGAGAATCTCGCGGGTGGGGACGAGGTCCTCCACGCTGGGGGCGGGCCGGTGTATCGGCCAGCGCTCCTCGGCCTCGACCTCGTCGCCCTCGTCGATCACCTCGCCGAGCAGGTTGAAGATGCGGCCGAGCGTCACGTCGCCGACCGGAACGGTGATCGGCCCGCCGGTGTCGCGCACCTTCACGCCGCGAGCGAGACCGTCTGTGGCGTCCATCGCCACGGCCCTTACGCGGTCGTCCCCGAGGTGCTGCTGCACCTCCAGGACCAGGCGCCTTGCTTCGCCGTCACCGTCGTCGGAGTCGAGCTCCACCACCAGCGCGTTGTTGATCTCCGGCAGGTCCTCGGAGAACGCGATCTCGACCACCACGCCCTGGACCTCCTCGACGGTCCCGGTGCCGGCGTCGCCGTCCTGCTCCTCGCCGCCCTGCTCGTCGCGGGGCTCCTCCTGCTGCTCGGTCTCGGTTCCGGCTTCCACGAAATCAGTCTCCTTGCTTGCGGCTCATTGCCCTATCGAAGTCCCTCGGCCCCCGCGACGACCTCCATGATCTCCTGCGTGATCTCGGCCTGGCGCTGGCGGTTGGCCTCCAGCGTGAGGTCGTCGATCAGATCGGCGGCGTTGTCGGAGGCGTTGCGCATCGCGGTCATGCGCGCGCCGTGCTCGGACGCGGTGGACTCGAGCAGCGCCCGGTAGATCGAGATCTCCACGTAGTCGTGCACGAGCCGGGCCAGGATCTCCTCGGGGTCGGGCTCGTAGATCCACAGCGCCCGTCGGTGCTGCTCGTGCTCCGGCTCCTCCTCGCCCTCCTCGCCCTCGTCCTCCAGCACGTCCGCGTGCTGCAGCGGGAGCAGCGTCTCGTGGCGGACCTCCTGGTTGACGGCCGAGATGTAGCCGTTGTACAGGACCTCGACCTGGTCGACCTTGTCGTCCACGTAGGCGGCGGCGAGCCCGTCGGCGATCGCGCGCGCGTCGGAGAAGGCCGGGCGGTCGGTGAAGCCGGTCCAGGACGCCCCCAGCTCCATGCCCCTGAACCTGAGCGACGACTCGCCACGCCGCCCGGAGGCGTACCAAACCACCTCGACGCCCTCGCGGCGCAGCTCGGCGGCGCGGCTGTTGCCCGCGCGGATGATCTGGGCGTTGAACGGTCCGGCGAGACCGCGGTCGCCGGTCACCAGCAGCAGGCCCACTCGCCGCACCTCGTCCTTCTCCTGAAGGATCGGCAGGCTGGGGATGCTCTCGGCCGCCTTGGAAGCGCGTGCCGTCATCCGCCGGATCGCGTCGGCGTAGGGCCGCAGCGCCTCGATTCGCTGCTCGGCCCGCCGCAGCCGCGCAGCCGCCACCATCTCCATCGCGCGCGTGATCTTGCGCATGTTCTTGAAGGAGGCGATGCGGCCACGGATGTCCTTGAGGCTGGCCATCAGATGCTAGGCGCGCGCGGCCTCCTCCTCCTGTTCGGACCCCTCCTCCGACCCCTCGGACTCGTCCTCGCCGGAGTCGTCCCGGTCGGCTTCGTCCTCGGCCTGCTCCTCCCCGTCGCTGCCCGCGGCGCGGCCTTCCTTGTCCCGCTTGTCCTCGGACTTGACCCGGTCCGATTCGCCCTCCTCGAGCGGGTTGCCCTCCTCGTCGAAGTCGGGGCCGAAGTCGTCGATCGCCTCGGCGATCGCGTCGCCCAGCTCGGACTCCTCGGCATCGTCCCAGTTGCCTTCGCCGATCTTCTCCATCAGGTCCTCGTGGTCGGCGTGCAGCCGGCTGAGCAGCATGTCGTGGAACTCGCTCACCCGCTCCACCTTGATCCGGTCCAGATACCCGCCGGTGCCCGAGTAGATCGCGGCCACCTGGTCCTGGATGGCCCACGGGCTGCGCTCGTTCTGGTTGAGCGACTCGACCAGCCGCGCGCCGCGGGACAGGGTGGCCTGGGTGTCGGCGTCCAGCTCGGAGCCGAACTGCGCGAAGGCCTCCAGCTCGCGGTACTGGGACAGCTCGATGCGCAGCTTCCCGGCAACCCGCTTCATCGGCTTGGTCTGAGCCGAGCCGCCCACGCGTGACACCGAGATGCCCACGTTGATCGCCGGCCGGACGCCGGAGCGGAACAGGTCCGCCTCGAGGAAGATCTGGCCGTCGGTGATCGAGATGACGTTCGTCGGGATGTAGGCCGACACGTCTCCGGCCTGCGTCTCGATGACCGGCAGGGCCGTGAGCGAGCCGCCGCCCAGGTCGTCGTTCAGCTTCACCGAGCGCTCGAGCAGCCGTGAGTGGAGGTAGAACACGTCGCCCGGGTAGGCCTCGCGCCCCGGCGGGCGGCGCAGCAACAGGGCCATCTGCCGGTAGGCGTACGCGTGCTTCGTGAGGTCGTCGTAGATCACGAGCGCGTGCTTGCCGTTGTAGAGGAAGTGCTCGCCCATGGCGCAGCCGGCGTAGGGAGCGAGGAACTTGATCGGCGCCGCCTCGTCGGCGGGCGCCGCGACGATGATCGTGCTGTCGAGCGCGCCCGCGTCGTCGAGCTGCTGGGCCACGTCCACGACCGTCGACATCCGCTGGCCGATCGCCACGTAGATGCAGATCAGGTCCGAGTCCTTGTTGTTGATGATCGTGTCGATGCAGATCGACGTCTTGCCGGTCTGCCGGTCACCGATGATCAGCTCGCGCTGTCCACGGCCGACGTTGGTCATCGCGTCGATGGCCTTGATCCCGGTGAGCATCGGCTCCTTCACGGGCTGGCGAGCCACCACCCCCGGCGCCTTGAACTCGGCCGGCCGCGTCTCGTCGGTGTTCACGTCGCCCTTGCCGTCGAGCGGGTTCCCGAGCGGGCCGACCACGCGGCCGAGCAGCGCGTCGCCCACGGGCACCTCGAGGAGGCGCCCGGTGCGCTTGACCTGGTCGCCCTCCTCGACCTTGGCCCAGTCGCCGAAGAGCACGGTGCCGACGTTGTCGGACTCGAGGTTGAGCGCCAGCCCGGTCACGTCGTGGGGCAGGTCCAGCAGCTCCATCGACATGCAGTTGTCGAGGCCGTGCACGCGAGAGATACCGTCGGCGATCGAGAGCACGGTCCCAACCTCGGACAGGTCGGCACCCCCGTCCTCGAGCCCCTCGATGCGCTGCTTGAGGATGCTTGTGATCTCGTCTGGCTTGATCTCCACTCGGTTCTCCTTGAATCAAATCGGCGCGCAGCCGGCCGAGCCGGCTGCTTGCCGCTAGGCGGCCTTCGCCACCTGCTTGCGTAGTCGTTCCAGTCGGTTGCGCACGGTCGCGTCGAGCACCATGTTGCCCACCTGCACACGCAGACCCCCGAGCACGTCGGGGTCGACGGCGGAGGACAGCTCGACACGCCGCCCGGTCTGCTCCTGAATGCGCTCGCCGATGTCCTCGACAAGGCTCTCGTCCAGCTCGACCGCGCTCGTCACGGTCACCGGCAACAGCTTGTTCTCCTCGGCCCACCTCGCGTCGAACGAGTGCCTTATGCGGAACAGGACCGGCATCCGGTGGCGCTCGGCCAGCAGCTCGAGGAAGTTCACGAGCCGCTCATCGGCGTCGGTCACGATGCGGCTCACGCCGTCCTTCTTCTCCTCGCTGGTGAAGTAGGGCGAGAACAGGAAGACCTGCAGGTTGCGGTCCTCGGAGAGCGCGTCCGCGAACTCCCCGAGCTCGTCGTGGACCCGGTCGAGCACGTCGTGCTCCTTGGCCACCTCGAACAGGGCACGCGAGTAGACCTCGGCCAGCTCCTGCATCAGCGCTTCTCCGAGCCCTCCGAGGCTGATCCATTGCCGTCCCCGGCGAGCGTCGAGAAGTCGACCTCTTGGAGAGCGTCCTCGATCAGCCGCCGGTGGTCGTCGTCTGTGAGCGACTTGCGCGTGACCTTCTCGGTGGCCAGGACCGTGAGGTCGGCCACCTCCCTGCGGATCTGCTCGAGCGAGCGGCGGGTCTCAGCCTCGATGTCGCGCCGGGCGCCGGCCAGCAGCTCCTCGCGCAGCTGGGTGGCCTTCTCCTTGGCGTCGTCGTTCACCCGGTCGGCCGCCTTGCGCGCCCGCACCACGATCTCGTCGGCCTGCTCGCGCGCCTCGCGCAGCCGGGCGCGGTACTCATCGAGCAGCTCGTCGGCGTCCCGGCGCGTGCGCTCGGCGTGGTCGATCGACTCGTCGATCGCCTTGCGCCTGCGGTCGAGCGCCTCCGCGATGCGCGGGAACGCCACCTTGCTCAGCAGCCACATCGTGATCCCGAACGCGATCACCGTCCAGATCATGACCCCGAGCGAGATCGAGATCAGCGGGTTGCCGGCGGCCAGCAAGCTGGTGTCGCTGAGAAGCTCCACGGGCCTAGAGGAAGAAGGCGATCAGGCCGAAGATGAAGGTGTAGAAGGCCACCGCCTCGGTGAGCGCGAAGCCCAGCCATTGGATGCTGGTGATCTCCTCCCGCATCTCCGGCTGACGCGTTACCGACTCGATCACCTTCCCGAAGATGAAGCCGACGCCGATGCCGGCGCCGATCGAGCCGAGCCCCGCGCCGATGCCGAGGGCGATCGACTTCAGGCCGTCGTCGGTGACCTGGGCGAGTGGGAGAAGGATGTCGAGCATGTGGTGGCCCTCCTGTGTCAGTGGTGGTCGGCGGTGGCCTCGCCGAAGTAGATGGACGCCAGCGTGGCGAAGATGAAGGCCTGCAGGGTGGCGACCAGGACCACCTCGAAGGCGAAGAAGACGATGGCCAGGGGAAGCGTGATCCAGCCCAGGGCGGCCAGGCCGAGGAGCACGGCGAGCCCGCCGCCCATGAACAGGATCAGCAGGTGGCCGGCCAGGATGTTGGCGAACAGTCGAACGGAGAGCGAGATCATCCGGACAAACTGCGAGATGGCCTCGATGACGAAGATGAAGGGACGCATCTTGGAGGGCGTTCCGTTGGGGATCCAGCCGCTGAAGTAGGCCCGGAAGCCCTTCGCCCGGATACCCTCGTACTGGTACGAGAACCACACGATCAGCGTGAGGATCACCGGCACGGAGAGGTTCGCCGTGGCGGCGTAGATCGCCAGCGTGGGCACCTCGAGCCCGAAGAGATCGGCCTTGTGCTCGGTGTTGGTCGGCAACGGGATGTACCCGAGCAGATTCGAGACCCAGATGAAGAAGAAGAGCGTGCCCACGAAGGGGAACCAGCGCAGCGACATCTCGCGCGACATGTTTCCGCGCGTGATCGTGGTGTAGCTGAGGTCGTATAGCGCCTCCACCGCCGTCTGCACGCGGTTCGGCTTCGCCTGCATGCGCCGGGCGATGTAGATCATGATCCCCGCTGTGATGGCGCAGGCGAGCAACAGGTAGAGCACGGCCTTGTTGAAGCTCATGTCCACCGGGCCGATCTTCAGCGAGATCCAGGGGTCGAGCGCGAACTCGTCGGTGGGCTCGAACTCCTCGTTCTTGCCCTCGCTCGGCAGGAGCGCCACCAGGGCGACCGCGACGACCAGGTAGACCGCGAATCCGATCAGGACCTTGGCCTTGGTGCTCACGATGGGGATCCTTCCCCGCCGAAGCCACGTTCGAGCATGAATCCGGTGAACCAGGCCTGGAAAGTGACCAGGGTGAGCACCGCGGCGGGCAGGCCGGCTTCGCGCTCGATCAGGCCGATGGCCAGCACCGCCAGCATGAGGAACCAGATGCGGCCCATGAGGCTCACGGTCAACAGGCCGACCATCATCCTGGGGTTCGTAGAGGCCTCCGCGCGACGCCCGAGCAGTGACTGTACGGCTCGCTGGAACAGCCAGGCCGCGGTCGTTCCCGCCCAGGCGAACAGCGGCCAGCCCGTGACCAGGAACACCGGGAGCGCCAAGGCGAGCACCGCAAGATCGAGATGGCGGAGCGCTCGCGATGCCATGGCATCGCCGGATGTTCTCAGAGCATGGGTGGTCAAGGGGGTCTCCCGGGAAAAGGCGGGGGGCGGCGCCCGCTCGATGCCTCTTCCAGGGGCCAGGAACCGTACATGAACGAAGGACTTTGTGACTACTTTGTGACAGTTGGCGCGGGGACCTCTAGCCTCGCTGCCATGTCGCCTCTGACTGTTCGCAAACTGGGAAACGCCGGTCCCGAGGTCCCGCTGCTTGGGCTGGGCTGCATGGGGATGTCCGGCATGTACGGGCCGTCCGACCGCGCCGAGGGCATGGCCACGATCCACGCCGCGCTCGACGCGGGGATCCGCCTGCTCGACACGGGCGACTTCTATGGAATGGGCCACAACGAGCTGTTGATCGGGGAGGCGGTACGCGAGCGCCCGCGGGACGACTACCTGGTGAGCGTGAAGTTCGGGGCCCAGCGTGGGCCGGACGGCTCGTGGCTCGGCTACGACGCGCGCCCGGCCGCCGTCAAGACCGCCCTCGCCTACACGCTGAACCGGCTCGGCCTCGAGCACATCGACATCTACCGTCCCGCCCGGCTCGACTCGAAGGTTCCGATCGAGGAGACGGTGGGCGCGATCGCGGAGATGGTGGAGGCCGGGTACGTGCGCTTCATCGGCCTCTCAGAGGTGGGCGCGGACACGATCCGCCGCGCGGCCGCCACTCACCCGATCACAGACCTTCAGATCGAGTACTCGTTGATCTCGCGCGGGATCGAGTCGCAGATCCTGCCCGCATGCCGTGAGCTCGGGGTGGGCGTCACGGCCTACGGTGTGCTCAGCCGAGGGCTGATCAGCGGCCACTTTGCCGCTGACCGCGAGCTGGCCGCAACCGACTTCCGCGCTCGCTCACCCCGCTTCCAGGGCACGAACCGAGACCAGAACCTCGCACTTGTGGACGCCCTGCGAGAGCTCGCCGAGGCTCGCGGCGCCACCGTGGCCCAGGTGGCGATCGCCTGGGTCCTGAACCGCGGTGACGACATCGTTCCGCTGGTGGGCGCCCGGTCCCGCGAGCGCCTCGACGAGGCGCTGGGAGCGACGGCGGTCGAGCTGAGTGACGACGACCTCGCCGCGCTCGAGCGCGCGGTTCCCCCCGAGGCCGTGGCCGGCGACCGCTATCCGGAGCCGCAGATGGCCGTGCTGGACAGCGAGCGCGGCTAGCGCCTCAGAGGAGCAGGCGTTCCCCTGGCACGATGAGGTCCGGGTCGCCGCTGCCGATGCGATCCGCGTTGAGGGCCCAGAGGCGCTCCACCTCGCGGGCAATCGCGGCAGTGCCGGTGCCGGGGCCGAGCAGCGCGGCCGCGATCTCCCACAGCGAGTCGCCTGCCTGCACCACGTACGTGCCCTGCGTGGGCTGTGCCCGTTCTGCCGCAGGTGCGCTGGCGGGGACGGGCGCCGGTGGTGTGCCGATTTGAGGCGTGGTCTCGAATCCTCCGCCGGCCGGCGGGGGCGGCCCCGGCACGGGGGTCACGGGGCGGGGAGCGGGAGGATCGGAGGGGCGGTCGCTCCCCGGCTCCGGGGGCTGGGCGGGCGTTGACTCGACCGGGGGATCCTCCGCAAGAGGCGGGGGCGGGGGGACAGGCTCGACCGGCGGCGCAGGGGCTTGGGTAGGCGGGGCGGGCGTGACCGGCGCCGGCGGGACAGGAGCGGGCTCCGGGGCGACAGGAGCAGGCTCGGGAGCGACAGGAGCAGGCTCCGGGGCGACCGGAGCGGGCTTCGGGGCGACCGGAGGAGGCGCCGGCGCGACAGGAGCGGGAGGAGCGGGGTCGGCCGGGGGTGGGGGCGCGGGGGGCGTGGCCGGAGGCACCGTGAAGTTGGGTGCGACGTCCGTGGTCTCATCTTCGGGATCGCTGCCGCCGGAACCGTCCGAGTCGTCCGGAGCTGCGCCGTCGTTTCCGCCCTCGATGTTCCCTAGCGCCGGATCGCCGGGCTGGTACTCGCCATCCGGCGCCTGAGCGGGGGCGTCCGCGGGGTAGGTGGCGCCAACCGAGATCGGCACCAGAGCGGCGACCGCGCCTCCGGCGAGCCGGCCCAGACGGAACCGAAGCTGGCGGATGTTCCTCATTACGATGGCGATTCTCCCCCTGTCGACCATTGCGAAAACCAAATGGTTTCAGGTGTTTCCCCGGTGGGCACACTACGCGGGCCCGGCCGACGTTCGAAGGAGAGACTGTCGACGTGACTCGTGGACCGAAAGTGGCAGTGACTGTCATCGCGGCGGCGCTCTGCGCACCCGCGTCGACCATGGCGGCGGACGGCGCCGGCTCCCGTGCGGACGTGATCGCCGACGCTTTGTCGAAAACAGACCTGACGCGCGCGCAGGTGCGCGCAGTCCAGCGCGATCCCCGTCTCCTACTTCGCCACATGAAAACTCACGTGACCGTTCGCGACGAGCGGCTCAGCGCCGTGGAGGCGCGTGCGGCGGGCTATCCGCGACGTGGCGGCCACCGGCGCACCACGACGGTGACGATGAAGGCCGGCGTGACCTGGGCCTGGTACAAGCTGAGCCTCTACTGGCGCTGGGACAAGAAGAAGAAGCGCGTCTATACCGACGCCAACTCCGTCGACGACGACTACGACATCACCACCGCCGGCACGATCGCGGGCCTTCGACATGTCAGGACCGAGATCACCAAGCGGGGCTTCTACACCTGGAAGGGCTCCCGCCGCGGCGGGTACATCGTCGAAGGCGAGTTCGCGCTGCACTCGTGTCCCATCATCGAATTCAGCTGCTCGCCCGAGCAGACACTCAACGCGCTGGTGGCGGGCCACTACGACGGGACCGTTACCCGAAAGGGATGGACTGAGGGCGAATAACCGAACAGGCGGGCAGTCAGAATTCAGTCCGTGTGGATACAGCGTGAGATCAAGCTGCGTTCCCGTCCCCGCGGCTTCCACTTGGTCACCGACGAGGTGGTTGACGGCGTGCCGGAGCTGCGCCGGCTTCGGGTGGGAGTCGCAACGGTGTTCATCTGTCACACCTCGGCCGGCCTGACGCTCAACGAGAACGCAAGCCCCGACGTCCGCCGCGACTTCGCCGCCTGGGTCGACCGCGCGGTGCCCGACGGCGCCGACTACTTCTCCCACACCCTCGAGGGCCCGGAGGACATGCCGGCCCATGTGAAGGCCTCCCTGATGGGCAGCTCCGTGGTCATCCCCGTTTCCGACGGCCGTCTGGCTCTCGGCACGTGGCAGGGCATTTACCTCTGCGAGCACCGCAACGACGGCGGACCGAGGCAACTGGTCGTCACCGCGTCCGGTGAGTCGTCCGGATGATCTGCGAACATACGTTCGCGTCATGCGTTGGGACAACCTGACAGTCGAGTCGCAGGAGGCCCGCACGCTGCCGGGCTATCGAGAGCCCGCCACGGTCCGCACCTTCGACGCACCCGAGGCGCTCGACACCCGCTTCTACGAGGTGCAGTCGAAGTCGGCGCTGAACCGCGTGCCGAAGGCGTCGCGCATGCCGTTTCGGTGGACGATCAACCCCTATAGGGGATGCAGTCATGCCTGCATTTATTGCTTCGCCCGCCCCACCCACACCTACCTCGACTTCGACGCCCGCCGCGATTTCGAGCGCGAGATCGTCGTGAAGGTCAACGTGCCGGAGGTCGCGCGGGCCGAGCTCATGCGGCCGTCGTGGAAACGCGAGCACGTCGCACTCGGCACCAACACCGACCCCTACCAGTGGGTCGAGGGCCGCTACCGGCTCATGCCAGGGATCTGGGAGGCCATGCGGGACTCGGGCACACCCTGCTCGGTCCTCACCAAGTCACCCCTGCTTCTTCGCGACCTGGGCCTGATGAAGGAGATCCACGAGCGGGTGGGCTTCGCCGCGAACCTGTCGATCCCCACGCTCGAGGAGAAGGCTTGGCGGGCCAGCGAGCCGCACACGCCGCATCCGCGCAAGCGCATCGAGGCGGTGGCCGAGATCAACCGGGCCGGCGTTCCCTGCGGTGTCCTGATCGCGCCGCTCATGCCCGGGATCAACGACGACCCCCGCCAGGTCGAGCGCATCCTCGCGCTCTGCGCCGAGGCCGGCGCGGTCAACGTCGGCGGGATCTGCCTGCACCTGCGCGGCGAGGTGCGAGGCATCTTCATGGACTGGTTGCGCTCGCAGCGGCCCGACCTGGTGCCGCGCTACGAGCGCCTCTACGCACGTGGCGCCTATGCGCCCAAGGAGGAGCGCGAGCGGCTGGCTGCACTCATTCGCCCCGGGCGGCGGGTGACCTCGATGGCGGGCGCTGCTCCCGACCCGGCGCCGGCGCCGGCGCCGCCGCCGCAGACCACCCTGTTCTGATGGGCGCTAGTCGCGGCGCACAGCCTCGAACTCGTCCGTGCCCGGCGGGTTCACCGGCTCGAACTCGCCGGTCTCCACCTCGCGCTCGATCTCGTGCTCGATCTCGGTCTCGCTCAGGGCCGGGATCTCCCCGGTCTCCACCTGCCGCCTGATCTCCCGCTCCCGGAAGCGGCGGAACTTCAGGATCTCGAGCACCAGCACGAGGTAGAGGCTGGCCGCGAGCGCGGCCAGCCCGAAGGCGGCGATCACGATCGTCCAGCCGGCGTGCAGCGTGCCGTCGTCGTCGGAGTAGGGCACGAAGCGCATCGCCAGGGCGAGCGCCGCCAGGGAGAGCGTCCAGCCGTAGAGGTAGAGCACGGTGCGGCGCTGGGAGAAGCCGATGTTCGCGAAGCGGTGGTGGAAGTGCCAGGTGTCGGCGGCGTAGACCGGGCGGCGGTACTTGATCCGCTTGGCCACGACGAAGGTGGCGTCGAGGGCGGGCACGGCCAGGATCACCAGCGGGAAGAAGAGGGCGACGACAGCGGCGGTCTTCAACACCCCCTGGATCGCGACGCAGGCGAGGAGCAGCCCCAGCAGGTTGGAGCCGGCGTCGCCCATGAAGATCGAGGCGGGGTGGAAGTTGTGCCAGAGAAAACCGACCGCGGCGCCCGCGGTGAGCGCGGCCAGGACGCCGGCGGCGTCGCGCTCGAGCGACAGCGCGATGATCGCGAACGTCGCCGCGGCGATCGTGCACACGCCCGCGGCGAGGCCGTCGGCGCCGTCGGTGAAATTGACCACGTTGATCACCGCGACGATTCCGAGCAGCGTGAGCGGATAGCCCCAGTTGCCGAGGTCCAGCGGCTCGACGAAAGGCAGCGTCATGTTCTCCACCCGCACTCCGGACCAGACCGGAATGGCGGCCGCCGCGAGCTGCCCGGCCAGCTTGACCAGAGGATGCAGGCCCCCGTCCTTGACGTCGTCGATCGCGCCCACGAGCGTGATCGCGATGGCCCCGGCAACGATGCCGCGCGTCTCCTGCCCCGCGGGGAGGAACAGCAGCGCGGCAACCAGCACCGCCGCCAGGATGGCGATTCCCCCGAGCCCGGGGACCGGACGCTGATGCAGGTCCCGGTCCCGCGGCCGGTGGAGCACTCCCAGCCGCCGTGCCAGCCGCGCAGCCGGTGGGGTGGCGACAAAGGCGATCAGGGCAGCGACGAGGAACGCCCACAGGGCATCGAACTCGTCCATTCCCGATCAGCCTACTGGCGGACCGGCGGGAAACTTACGGCTCCAGCACGACCTTGATCGTGCCGTCCTCCTTCTTCTGGAACTTCTCGTAGGCCGAGGGCGCGTCGGCCAGGGGCACCCGGTGGGTGGTGAGGTCCTCGGTGCCCAGCGGGTCGCCGTCCTCGGTGAGCAGCGGAAGGATGTCGTTGGTCCAGCGGCGGACGTGCGCCTGTCCCATGCGCAGCTGAATTCCCTTGTCGAACAGCTGCATCATCGGCATCGGGTCCTGGGCGCCGCCGTAGACGCCGCTGATCGAGACCGTGCCGCCCCTGCGCACCGCGTCGATGCAGGCGTGGAGCGCGCTCAGGCGGTCGATCGCGGCCTTCTCGATCGCCACGCGGCCAGCCGCGTCGGGAAGCAGCCCGGCGGCGTCCTGTAGGAGCTTGGCCAACGGGGCCCCGTGAGCCTCCATACCCACGGCGTCCACCACGCCGTCGGCGCCGCGTCCCCCGGTGAGCGCGCGCACGGCGTCGCCCGGGTCGTCCACGGCGTCGAGGTCGATCGTCTGCGCGCCGTGGCGCTCCGCCAGCGCGAGGCGCTCCGGCACGAGGTCGACGCCGATCACGGTCTCGGCGCCGCGGTGGCGGGCGATCCGGCACGCCATCTGGCCGATCGGCCCCAGGCCGAAGACCGCAATGCTGCCGCCCTCCGGCACCGCAGCGAACTCCACCGCCTGCCAGGCCGTAGGCAGGACGTCGGAGAGGAACAGGAAGCGGTCGTCCGGTGGGCCCTCCGGAACCTTGATCGGGCCGAAGTGGGCCTGCGGCACGCGCAGGAGCTCGGCCTGGCCTCCCGGCACCTGTCCGTAGAGCTTGGTGTAGCCGAACAGCGAGGCGCCCTTGTCGTACTCGCGCACCTGCGTGGTCTCGCACTGGGCGTACAGCTCGCGCTCGCAGGTCCAGCAGCGCCCGCAGGAAATGTTGAAGGGAATGACGACGCGGTCGCCGGGAGCGATGTGGGTCACCTCGTCGCCCACCTCCTCCACCACGCCCATCGGCTCGTGCCCGAGGATGTCGCCTTCGTCGATGAACGCCCCGAGCACCTCGTAGAGGTGGAGATCGGAGCCGCAGATCGCGGTCGAGGTGATCCGCACGATCGCGTCGGTGGGCTCCTGGATCGTGGGATCGGGATGGGTATCGACGCGCACGTCGCGCTTTCCGTGCCAGGTGAGTGCTCTCATGGACGCACCTGTACCCGGCCAGGGCGTGCTGACACGGGTCGGCGTGAAGGCGCCCGTCCGCAGCTCAGACGGCCGCGGGTTCGGCCAGCTGCGGGTAGAGCGGATGGCGCTCGGCCAGTGCCCGCGTGCGCTCGGAAAGTTCCGAGCGCTTCTCGTCGGAGAAGTCGCCCGTGAGCGCCTCGCCGATCACCTTCCCGACCTCGCGGAAGTCCTCGGCAGCGAAGCCGCGCGTGGCGAGCGCCGGCGTGCCGATGCGCAGCCCCGATGACACCGCCGGCGGACGCGGGTCGAAGGGCACGGCGTTGCGGTTCACGGTGATCCCCACCTCGGCCAGCCGGTCCTCTCCCTGCTGGCCGTCGAGCGGCGACTCGCGCAGGTCGGCCAGCACCAGGTGCACGTCGGTACCGCCCGTGAGCACGTTGACCCCGGAGCTGACCATCTCCTCGGCCACCAGCGCCGCGCCTTCCCGGGTGCGCCGCTGGCGCTCGCGGAAGAGATCGCTCTGAGCGATCTTGAGCGCCACCGCCTTGCCGGCGATCGCGTGCATGAGCGGACCGCCCTGGTGGCCGGGGAAGACGCGCGAGTTGAGCTTCTTCGCGTACTCCTCCCTGCACAGGATCATCCCGCCGCGCGAGCCGCCCAGCGTCTTGTGCGTGGTGGTGGTCACCACGTCGCAGTACGGCACCGGGCTCGGGTGCTCCTCGGCGGCCACCAGGCCGGCGAAGTGCGCCATGTCGGCCATGAGCACCGCGCCCACCGAGTCGGCGATCTCGCGGAAGCGCTTGAAGTCCAGCTGACGCGGATAGGCCGACCAGCCGGCGATGATCAGCTTGGGCCGGGCGTCCTCGGCGATCTGCTGCAGCTCGTCCATGTCGAGCCGCGAGTCCACCTCGCGCACCCCGTAGGCGACGATGTCGAAGTAGAGCCCGGAGAAGTTGATCTTCATTCCGTGTGTGAGGTGGCCGCCGTGATCGAGCTTCATGCCCAGGATGCGGTCGCCGGGCTCGAGCAGCGCCATGTAGACGGCCGAGTTGGCCTGCGCGCCCGAGTGCGGCTGCACGTTCGCGTGCTCGGCCCCGAACAGCTCCTTGGCCCGGTCGATGGCCAGCTGCTCGGCCACGTCCACGTGCTCGCAGCCCCCGTAGTAGCGCTTGCCGGGATATCCCTCGGCGTACTTGTTGGTGAGCACCGAGCCCTGGCAGTCGAGTATCGCCTGGGGGACGAAGTTCTCCGAGGCGATCATCTCGAGGGTCGCCTCCTGCCGGGACACCTCGTTCCGGAGCACGTCGGCGATCTCGGGATCGACGTCTGCGACGGGCTTGGTGAAGTAGTCCGGGCTCAGATCGGTCATGGCTCCGACCGTACCAGTCGCGGGGACGGCGCTGAGGGCTACCGCGACTCGACAGCCCGCCGTGGGAGGTGTACGGTCACTTGGCTCCCCGGCCCTACAGGAGTCGCAATGGACTCGGCCCGGTTCTCTCGCGGCGAGCTCGCCTTTCTGATCGGGGTGCCGCTCGCCTGGGCGGCACTGCTGCTCTTCCACCCTCTGGGGGAGGGCGAGATGTATGCGGCGTTACAGGACGACGTCAGTCGCTGGCTGGTCGTGCACGTCGGGACGATGATCTTCATCCCGCTGATGGCCGTGGCGATCTACATGCTCGTTCGCGGAATCGAGAACACGGCAGCGCAGGTCTGCCGGATTGCGCTGGCGACCTTTGCCCTCTTCTACACCGCGTGGGAGGTGCTGATGGGCATCGGCACGGGCGTTCTCGTGCAAGCCGTAAACGGGCTCCCAGCCGCCGAGCGCGCCACCGGGTCGAACCTCGTCACCGAGTTCACCGAAAACATCTTCGTCCGCGACTTCGGCGTCTTCAACATCATCGGGAGCCTCTCGCTGATCACCGCGACAATCGCGGCCGGGCTCGCGCTCCGACGCCAGGCCGGTGTACCCATATCGGTCCCCATCCTGCTCGGACTATGCGGGTTCATGATCGCCGCGCACCCGCCGCCCTTCGGACCGATCGGGTTGGCCCTCTTCACTGCTGCGGTCCTGCTCTACGCGCGAAGCCAAGCGACGGCGCGAACACGCGCTCCCTTGGCGCAGCCGCATCCGACGTAGCCGCGGCCCGGCATCCCAGCCGTCAGCCGAGCGCCTCCTCCACCCGCGCGCGCGGCACCGCGCCATCGCGGACGATCGCGAACCTGCCCGTCTTTTCGTAGGAGGTCAGATCGACCACGGTGGAGGGCGTGCCCGGGAGCTCGCCGGCGTCGAGGATCAGGTCGACGCCGGACCGGATGCGGGGATCGATGTCCTCCACCCGGCGGGCGTCGGGACCGCCGGAGGGGTTCGCGCTGGACTGCAGCACGGGCCAGGCCAGTCCGGCAAGCGGCGCGAGCCGGCCCTCCAGCAGGGGTACCCGCACCCCCATCACCTCGGGAGACGGCCCGCAGGCCAGCGGATAGCGCCGCGCCGGGTTGGGGAGCAGAAGCGTTAGACCGCCGGGCAGCAGCCGCTCGACCGCGGCCCGGGTACGGGCCGCGAGCTCCGGGAGCGCCGCGAGCGCGAGGTCCAGGCTGAAGAACATGACCGCGGCCGGCCGGTCGGGCGCGCGCCCCTTCAGCCGGTACAGGCGATGCACGCCCTCCTTCGAGTCGGGCTCGGTGGCGAGGCCGTACACGGTGTCGGCGGGAAAGAGGGCCACGCCGCCGACCGCCATGCAGCGCCCGAAGGTGGCTACCTCCTCTGCCGTCACGGCGCCGCCCCCAAGGTCACCCGCTCGTGTCCCGCCAGGTCGCGCCGGGTCTCGGCGCCGTCGAGCAGCCCGCGCACCGCCTCGCCCTGGTGTGGCGCGTGCTCGAGCGCCAGCCGCGTGCCGGGCGGCGCCTGCGCCACCAGGCCACGGATCGCGTCCAGTCCGTCCGGGCCGGCGATCAGGGCCTCGTGAGGCTCGTAGCCGCGGATCTCCGGCTGGAGGCCGGCCTTCTCGTCATCGGAGACGTAGGGCAGGTTGGCCACCACCAGGTCGTAGTCGCCGGGCGGCAGGCCGAAGGCCACGGTGATCTCGAGTTCGAGCCCGAGCCGCAGCGCGTTCGCGCGCGCCACCTCCACCGCCGCCGGGGACGAGTCCGAGGCGGTGACCCGGAGGTCGGGCCGCTCGTCGCGCAGCGCCAGGGCGACCGCGCCCGAGCCGGTGCCGACGTCGTGCACCCGGCAGCCCGGGGCCAGGTCGAGCGCGGCCTCGACCAGCAGCTCGGTCTCGGGCCGGGGTATCAGCACGCGCCGGTCCACCTCGAGCTCCAGCCGGCGAAAGCCGCGACGGCCGGTGATGTAGGCCACGGGCTCGCGCTGGACGCGCCGCCGGACCCGCTCGCCGATCAGTCGCGCGGCGCTCCCCGGAATCACCCGTTCGGGCTCGGTCAGGAGCGCCGCGCGGTCGATCCCCAGCGAATCCGCGATCAGCACCTCGGCGTCGAGGCGAGGCGTGTCGCAGCCTGCCGCCGCGAGGGCCGTCGCGGCCGCCTCGAGCGCGTCCCGGACCGTCAACCCGAGACGAGCTCGCCCGCCTCGAGCAGGCGGCGCTTCTCCTCCGCCTCAAGCGCGGCCGTGAACTCACCGAGCTCGCCGGCCAGGACCGCGGGAAGGTTGTTCTTGGTCAGGGAGACGCGGTGGTCGGTCACCCTGTCCTGCGGGAAGTTGTAGGTGCGGATCTTCTCGGCCCGCTCGCCCGTGCCCACCTGGGCCAGCCGCGCCGCCGCCTGCTCGGCCTGCCGGGCCGCGATCTCGCGTTCGAGCAGCCGGGCCCGCAGGACGCGCATGGCCTTCTCGCGGTTCTGCAGCTGAGACTTCTCGTCCTGCATCGAGACGACCACGCCGGTGGGCTTGTGCGTGATCCGCACGGCCGAGTCGGTGGTGTTCACGGACTGGCCGCCGGGGCCCGAGGAGCGGTAGACGTCGACCTGCAGGTCGTTCGGGTCGACGGCCACGTCCACCTCCTCGGCCTCGGGCAGCACCGCGACGGTGGCCGTGGAGGTGTGGATCCGTCCCTGCGACTCGGTTTCGGGCACGCGCTGCACCCGGTGCGTGCCGCCCTCGTACTTGAACACGCTGTAGGCGCCCTGGCCCTTGATCGCGAAGGTGAAGTGGCCGTCGCCGACGTCGATCGGCTCCGTCTTGAAGCGGCGCCGCTCGGCGTAGCGGCTGAGCATGCGGTGGAGATCGGCCGCGAACAGCCCGGCCTCCTCGCCGCCGGTGCCGGGACGGATCTCCACGATCACGTCCTTGTCGTCGTTGGGATCGGGCTCCACCATCGCCAGGCGGATCTCCTCCTCGAGCTCGCCCAGACGCTCCTCGGACGCCCGCAGCATCTCGCGCAGCTCAGGGTCCTCGCCGTCCTCGTCCAGCAGCTCCCGCGCCCCCGCGGCGTCGTCGGTGGCCCGGCGCCATTCCAGCGCCAGGCGGTGCGCGGGCTCGAGCGCCCGGTAGGCCCGGCCCACCTCGGCGTAGCGGCGCTGGTCCCCGATCACTTCGGGGTCCGCCATCTGTTCCGAGAGCTCGGCGAACCGGCCCTCGATCTGCTCCACGAGCCTCTCGATCACCGTCACAAGGGTACGACCCGGGGCGGGCTCAGCCGCGCGCCGCCGCCACCGCCGCCTGGCCGTACGAGATGCCGCCGTCGTTCGGCGGCAGCCGCTCGGGCACGAGCACCCTCAGACCGGCCCCGGCGAGCCGCTCAGTCGTGCCCTCCAGCAGGAGCCGGTTCTGGAACACGCCCCCGGCAAGGACGACGGTGTCCAGTGCGCGGTCGGCCGCCACCCGGGCACAGGCCGCGGTGGTGGCGTCGGCCACGGCGTTGTGAAAGCGGGCGCCGGCCCGCGCCGGGGTCGTCCCGGCGAAGAGGTCCTCCATGAGGGCGGCCACGGTGGCGCGGGCGTCGAGCACCAGCGCCGCGCCGGGTTCCGGAGCTTCGAGCGGCATCGGGTAGGCGTCCCGCTCCGCAGGGTCGGACAGCGCCTCCAGTTCGGCGGCCGCCTGACCCTCGTAGCTCACCCTCACGCGGACACCGCACAGCGCCGCCACCGCGTCGAACAGCCGGCCCATGCTGGAGGTCGTCGGGGAGGCCACGCCGGTGCGCGCCAGCTCCGCCACTCGCTCCCAGGTCCCTCCGTCCACACGGGAGGAGAGCGCGGGTGGCACGCGCGCTCCCGCGGCCTCGAGCCACGCGCAGGCCATTCGCCAGGGCTCTGCGATGGCCCGCTCGCCGCCGGGCATCCGCACGGGCCACAGCCGGCCGGCTCGCTCGAAGTCCGCCAGGCCACCGGCCAGGACCTCGCCGCCCCACACCGTCCCGTCGAGCCCGTAGCCGGTGCCGTCGTAGATCGCACCGACCACGGGACCGACCTCCCCGTGCTCGGCCAGGCAGGCGGACAGATGGGCATGGTGGTGCTGCACGCCGACCATCTCCACGCCCTGACGCTCGAGCGCCTCGCGCGTGGATAGGTAGTCAGGGTGCAGGTCGTGTGCGACCAGGGCGGGCTCGACCGCGAACAGCCGCTCGAAGTGCGCCACCCCCTCGCGAAACGAGCGCAGTGTCTCCCAGTTCTTCAGGTCGCCGATGTGGTGACTCACCCAGGCACGGCTTCCCCTGGCCAAACAGAAGGTGTTCTTGAGCTCCGCGCCGCAGGCCAGAAGAGGCGGCGCCTCCAGCGGCAGAGTCAGGTCGGAGGGGACGTAGCCTCGCGAGCGGCGCAGCATCAGCGGCGCGCTCCGCGCGGCCACCGAGCGGAGCACCGAGTCGTCGGTGCGGGTCTCGATCGGCCGGTCGTGGGTGAGCAGGACGTCCGCGATCCGTCCCAGGCGGGCGACCGCGTCCTGCTCGCTGTAGGCGATCGGCTCGTCCGAGACGTTTCCGCTCGTCATCACCAGTGGGCGGCCGCTGTCCCGCAGCAGGAGATGGTGCAGGGGCGAGTAGGGGAGCATCACCCCCAGCTCCGGCGAGCGCGGCGCCACCGCCGGGGCCACGGCCGCGCCGGGCTGCCGGCGGGCAATCACGATGGGCCGCTCGCGGGCGCAGAGCAGCTCCTCCTCGGCCCCCGTGAGCTCGACCAGCTCTCGCGCCGTGTCGAGGTCCGGTGCCATCAGCGCGAAGGGACGGTCCTCACGGCGCTTGCGCGCCCGCAGGGCCGCCACCGCCTGCTCTTCATCGGCCCGGCAGGCCAGGTGATAGCCGCCGATGCCCTTGACCGCGAGCACGAGCCCGTCCTCGAGTGCCTGGACGGCGGCCTTCAGCGGATCGCGGACGTCGAGGACGCGTCCGCGGGCGGTCATCAGCCTCAGCGACGGCCCACAGTCCGGGCAGGCGTTGGGCTGGGCGTGGAAGCGGCGGGAGCCGGGGTCGTCGTACTCGGCCTGGCACGCCGCGCACATCGAGAAGCCCGCCATCGTGGTGAGGGGCCGGTCATAGGGCACGCCGCGCACGATGGTGAAGCGGGGGCCGCAGTTGGTGCAGTTGATGAAGGGGTAGCGGTGGCGGCGGTCGGCGGGGTCGAACAGCTCGCGCAGGCAGTCGGCGCAGGTGGCGGCGTCGGGTGACACCGGAGCATCCGGCTCACCCCCGCGCTCGCTCTCCACGATCGCGAAGCCCGTCTCTCCGGTCGGCGCGAGGTCCTCGGGCGTGATCCGCTCGACGCCGGCGAGCGGCGGCGCGTCGGGCACCAGCCGGGCCAGGAAACTCTCGACGGAGTCCGCCGTGCCCTCGACCTCCAGCAGCACACCCCGCTCGTCGTTGAGCACCCAGCCGGCCAGGCGGTTCGCGGCGGCGAGCCGGTACACGTAGGGGCGAAATCCGACCCCCTGCACCGCGCCCTCCACCCGGGCACGCACCCGGCGCCGCGTGCCGCGCTCGACCGTGCTCACGCCCGCTCCACCAGCTCCCGCAGCGCGTGGTAGGCGCTCGCCTGCGCCTCCTGGATGCGCGGGATGTGCTCCGAGGGCGTGATCACCACGTGGTCGGCCAGACCCTCGGCGGCGACCCGGCCGCCGTCGTAGCCCACCATCGCCACGGTCAACAGGCCCATGCGGCGCGCCTCGGCGAGGGCCAGGAGCACGTTCTCCGAGCCGCCGCTCGTAGACAGCGCCAGCAGGGCGTCACCCTCCGCCCCGTAGGCGATCACCTGGCGCTGGAAGATCGCCGCCGGGCCGACGTCGTTGGCCACCGCGGTGAGGATCGCGGCGTCTTCGGTGAGGTCGATGGCCCGCCGCGCCGGCCAGCCCTGGGGCGCGTCGCGGAAGTCGGCCACCGCGTCCATCGCGTCGGTGGCCGAGCCGCCGTTGCCCAGGGCGAGCAGCTTTCCCCCGCATCGAGCCGGCGGCGCAGCGCATCCGCCGCGGCCACGAGCGTGTCTCGCCCCTCGCCCAGAGTCCGTTCCCGTAGTGCGCTTATCTCCTCCGCCTTCATGCTCACCGACCGGCGTATGTCCTCGAGCACCGCCCCCAGGTCGGTCTCCTGCTCGGCGAGGAAGGGGTAGAGGAAGCTGGAGGCTCCCGTGTCGTGCACCGCGCGGGCGGGACGGCCTTCCAGCAGGCCCCGGTGCTCGAAGAACACGTGGCAGAGCTCCCAGAGCACGTGGTAATGCGTCTCGGCCAGCTCCTGCCGGACGAAGGGGTCGTCGCTCGGGGGCTCGAACTCCCAGTCGGCGCCGAGGTGCTCGTAGGCGACGGTGAGGCATCCCCGCTCCCGCGCGAGTCCCATGGCGCCCGCGGCCCCGGCATCGAAGGCGATCGCGATGTCGCCGGGCTGGGCGACCAGGTCGACCTGCCGCTCGAGCGGACCGCCCTCGCGGGTGAGGCCGAGCGCCGGCAGCGCGCGCTTTCCCACGATCACCGGGTGGACGAACTCGACGGCCACGTGGCGCACGTCGGACCGCGCCTGCGGCGACAGCCCCAGCGCGAGCAGACGCCCGCCGCGGGCAAAGCGCTCGGCGAGCTTGTGGCAGAGATGGGCCGTCCGCTCGTCCTGCTCACCGAAAAAGCGGGCGTTCGCCTTCGTTCTGGCCGCCAGCAGCTCATCCAGCCGTGCGCCGAGCGCTGGGGCCGTGGCGCTCACGCGGGCGCCGGCTCCCGGGCCGCGGCCCGCATCAGCCACTGGCGAAACTCCTCCACGCCCTCTCCGGTGCGGGCGCTCACGAGCATCCGCTCGACGCCCGGGTTCACCTGGTCGAGGGCAGCCAGGAAGCGGTCCACGTCGAAGTCGAGGTGCGGCAGCAGGTCGATCTTGTTGATGATCACCAGCTCACAGGTGCGGAACATGAGCGGATACTTGAGCGGCTTGTCCTCGCCCTCGGTGACCGAGCAGACCATCGCGCGGCGGTCCTCGCCCACCCTGAACTCGGCGGGGCAGACCAGGTTGCCCACGTTCTCGATCACCAGCAGGTCGATTTCGGCCAGCGGCAGCGCACCGATCGCGGAGCGGACCATGTTGGCGTCGAGATGGCACTCGCCGCCGAAGCC
Source organism: uncultured Thermoleophilaceae bacterium (assembly GCA_963772945.1). Lineage (GTDB taxonomy): Bacteria > Actinomycetota > Thermoleophilia > Solirubrobacterales > Thermoleophilaceae > JACVRW01. Next base: position 31,250 of record CAVYZJ010000006.1, read on the forward strand.
CGGGTCGGTGTTCAGCTGGGTGACCGGCACGTGCAGCAGTGACAGCCGGTCGGCATCATATGAGCCCTGTACGTCGCCCTCGAGCACTCCGGGGCGGACGTCCCCCAGCCCGGTGCAGAGCACGTGCTCCAGCAGGCTGGTCTTTCCCGCCCCCGGCGCGCTCATCAGGTTGACCACGGCCACACCGTGGCGGTCGAAATCCTCACGGTTGGCCCGCGCCAACGTGTTGTTGGCGTCGAGCGCGTCCTCGACCACCCTGACCTTCGTCCGGTGCATCTACATGGACCTGATCTTCATGTAGCGGCGAACCTCCGGCGACTGCTTCGCCGCCAGCGCCACCGCGCCCAGCAGTCCCAGCGCGGCCAATATCTTTGCCATCACGAACCTCCCTCGGGTGTTGTCGACAGTTCATCGAGCAGCGACTCGATCAGGGCGACCGCCTCGTCGACCGCCGCGCGGACCGGCTCGCTGAGCTCGCCCACCACGTCCTCCTCGTCGCCCCTCATATGGACCTTCGGCTCGCAGCCCACGAGCAGCACACGCTCCGGTACGTCCCCGAGCTGGCGGGCCAGGGCCAGCACCTTCACCGGGTCCATGCCGTGGGCGTCAAGGGCCACGTCGCCGGCCTCGACCTCCGGTTCGATCACCGAGACGGTGCCCGGCGCCTGGCCGCGCGGGACCGCATCCACCAGGACGACCGTGTCGTAGTCGTCTCCCAGCGCGTACATGAGGTCGAGCCCGCGGATCCCGAAGTCCTGGACGTCCACTCCCGGCGGCAGCTCCCGCTGCGCCAGCCGCCGGGCGACCTCGACTCCGAAGCCGTCGTCGGCCATGAAGATGTTCCCGATGCCGGCCACCAGCACCCGCGTCGCTCGGGCCTCTCCGGCCAGCGGCTCGATCTCCTCCGGCGAGAAGAAGAAGCGGTGGCCCGGCTGGCGCTTCTCGCCCAGGTCGCGACCCGGGTCGTCCTCCACGACCACGCTGAGTTGCACGGCGCCCTCCATGTCCTGGTGAACGCCCTCGATCACGCCGAGCTTGCCGTCCACGGCCCGGTCCAGGACATCGCCCCCTGCGCGCGGACGCAGGACGACACGGCTGCCCCGGCCGACGGCGAGGCCGGCGACTGTCACCGTCTTGGGCCCCGGCGCCCTCAACTCGTCCCAGCCGTTCACGGGTGCGAGTGCCTCAGGTCGCGGATGGCGCCGTGCAGGCGCATCATCTCCTCCTCCGAGAGGTTCTCGGTGCGCTCGAGAATCTCGCGCGTGCGGGGGTCCGAGTCGCGCATCTCGGCCTTCTCCTCGTCGGTGAGGCTGAGGATGTTGAGGGTCAGCAAGCCGTCGATCTCGCCGCCGTCGAACAGGTCGCCGGGGCTCTCGGGCGCGATCCGGGGGTGGTCCTCGAGGATGATCGGCGAGGACAGCAGGGTGTCGCGGCTGCCCGGTTCGCCAACCAGCACCGGCCACGTGCCCTCGTTGCGACACGCCTTGGCCTCCGCCCGCAGGCTATCCGGCGGATCGGTGAGCGAGACGAACTCGGCGCCGCGGGCCGTCAGAACGGTGTGGGTGGAGCAGAACGTCCGCTCGAGCGCCGCCTCGCGGTCCCCCGGCGGGAAGGGCGTGGTGTTGGCGATCTCGACGGTGAGGCGATGAAGCCGGGGCCCCAGCTCGCGAGCCGCGATCTCGACCTCGCCCTCCAGCGGGCAGGAGGTCCGCACCAGTGCTCCGCCGGGCAGGCTCTCCTCCTGGCGGCCCTCCGGAATGTCGACCGCGACCCGTTGGGGCTCGGCCAGGTCCGCCACCGCCAGCGCCCCGGCGCCGAGCTCCCGCTCGGTCGCCTCCTCCCAGGTCAGATAGCGCTCGCCCCCAACCGTCAGCTCGTCGACCGGCTCGCTCCCGGACAGAACCTGGCGCCGGACCACGTGCAGGAAGCGCACCCGCACGTCGACGGTGGTTTCGGCCGGGCCTTTCACGAGGCACTCGGTGCGCATCTTCCAGCGGTCGTCCGGATGCTGCTCGCTGTGGGCGCGCGGGTAGACGCCGCCGAAGGTCCAGCGCCGGGTGTTCTTGAGCGCCGAGCGCCGGTAGGGCCAAAGGACATAGCCCTCGTAGAGGACGGCGTCGGCGATCTGGCGCACCGCATCCACGTCAGCTGTCGCCTTCGGGTAGCAGCGAGTCGACGGTCTCCTCCCAGCTCAGGAACGTGTTCTTCGCGCGGTAGGCGGAAAGCCGGTCGAAGGCCCGGCGGTCGAGCCTCAGCCAGGCCTGGCCCGGAAAGTGGCGTTCGATCATCTCGCGCCAGGCCGACACCGGCAGGCGAAAGGCGGCCTCCTGGTTCCAGGAGATCGGCCGCACCTGCAGGCGGCCGTCGGGCTCTGTGAAGAACACCGTGCCGCCGAACAGGAACTCGAGCGGGACGTCACCGTCCGCGAGCCCGTTGAAATAGCGCGAGGCGCTGACCTCGAGGTCGTACGTGCAGGTGACCGGCACCTCGACCAGCGTTCTGTCGCTGAACGGACCGACCTGCAGGGCCAGATTGGTCCAGTGCAGGCTGCGCAGGTTGCGCCCCCAGTCCTGCGCGCCGCCGAACAGCTCCACGAGCCGCTCCCGCTCGGCGTCGGAGTAGGGACGCCGGGTGGCGGCGATCCGCAGCTGCACGTGGAGGGCCAGCGAGCGCACTGGCCGCGTGGTATCGATGCGGAGGCCGAAGCGCAGCGTCGGCACCGCGGCGTACTCCAGCACGCCGCCCTCCGTGATCGCGAAGGAGAGCTGCGGCGCGGTGTCCTCCGACGCCGCGGGCTCGTTCGAGAGGCGCGCCTCCAAGTGTTCAGCCCGGCGAGATGTTGGGCATCCGGGGGTCGATGGGGTTCGCGGCCTTGGCGTTGATCCCGGTGGAGCGCTCCGAGGTCGCCTTCCCGTCCGGCAGATGCCCGCCCTGGCTCTCGTAGTTGCCGCGCGCGTTGCCCTGGCGCACGCCGGGGGTATGACCGAGCGACTGGGTGTCGATGTCGGGCTTGCCGGTCTTGATGCTCATGCCGCCTCCTCGTGATTGCTGTGAACGGTCCTCGCCCGCTCCGAGAGCTCGGCGAAGAAACCCTCGATCGCCTCCCAGACGTCCTCGCCGCCGGCCAGGCCGCGCCATCGGCTGCGCATGATCGCCACCAGGCGGTACGGATCCTCGATGGGCACGATGAATTGCTGGCGCGCGCCGCGCGCGCGGTTTACGAGCAGCGCCTCGACATCAGGCTCGAGCGAGCCGAGCACGGGATTCGCGCGCTCCAGGTCTTCCCAGGCGTCGAGGCGCAACAGCGACTCCGTCGGTCCCGCAGGACTCGGATAGAACGCGCTGACGCGCTCGTCGCGCGTCGAGTGGAAGAAGAACGCCATCTCCACCGGGATCTGGAGAGCCGCCCAGTCGGACTCCTCCAGCCGGAAGTCCTCGATGAGCAGCCGACGGTCGGGCACGAGCCGATAGTGGCCCTCGCCCGCCTCCCTGCGGTCGAAGAGGATCTTGCACGCCTGGCACGCGCACATCAGCTCGCGGCTCCTGAGATCGAGCAGATGACGGTGGTCGGCGGGAATGGGCTCCCCGCACAATTCGCACCGCTCCTGCGCGGCCTCCCGCTCCTCCACCCGCCGGCGGGCGAGCCCGCGCAGGCGCGACGAGGCCAGGCTGTTCCTCGGGCCGGTCACCTACGCGGGCGTGGCCGTTCCGAGGGCGACCTTCACCAGCCCGCTGCCGTCGACCAGGAGCGGCACCGGCTCGAGGTACAGCTCGGGCTGGTCCAGACAGCGCCCGGCTCGCCGGATGTCGAAGCGGTGGCCGCAGCCGGAGCAGGCGAGCTCCGCGCCCTGGAGCACTGCGCTCTCCAGCCCGTCCGTACATCCCGGACAGGACGGGCGGTAGGCGTAGGGCGTGCCCTCGATCATGACGAAGAGGACGTCTTCCCCGGCCACGGGCTTGACCAGCGTCCCGCCCCCCGACAGCTCGGGCAGGCCACCCGCCGTCACCCACGCCTCCGCCGGCTCGGGACCGCGTACGGCGTCGGAGACCTCGAGCTGCAGGAGGGTCGGCCCGGGCGGTGCGGCGGGGGCGCTCACCCCTTCGGCCTCCACCTCGACGACGTCCGGGGCTGCCTTGTGGATCGCGTCCTCGATGGCCAGCTTCAGCGTCATCGCCGACGAGGGGCAGCCGTCGCAGCTGCCGTGCATGCGCAGCCGGACGACGCCCTCCTCCACCGCGACCAGCTCGACGCCGCCCCCGTGTGAGTCCAGATAGGGGCTCACCTCGTCAAGGGCCTCTCGCACGCGGTCCTCCACCGGCACCGGGTGCAGGTCGTGCAGCAGCATGAGGTGCGCGACCAGGGCGTCCTCGGCCAGCTCGCGGCGCATCCCGTCGTCGAGCGGCGTCAACGTGCGGGCGAGACCCTCCCCGTACAGGTCGAGGAGAGCCCCCACCATCTCCAGGGCGGTCTCGCGCGCGACGCGGTCCGGCAGGGACTCCACCTGATCGATGAGAGCTTCGACTCTCCCGACCCGCTCGTTTACCTCCTGGTCTTCCAAACCGCTATCCGCCCTGGGCGCCGAACATCGGCGAATGCGTCCGCTCGAGCGTCTTGCCGTTGCCGAGGTACATGTGCACCCCGCACGGCAGGCAGGGGTCGAAGCTGCGGACGGCCCGCATGATGTCGATGCCCCGGAAGTCGTCGGGGCCGTTCTCCTCGAAGATCGGCTGCCCGGTGACGGCGTCCTCGTACGGGCCGAGCGTTCCGTAGGAGTCGGTTGGGCTGCCGTTCCACGGCGTCGGCGGGTAGGGGTGGTAGTTGGCGATCTTCTTGTCCCGGATCACCAGGTGGTGCGAGAGCACCCCGCGCACCGCCTCGTGGAACCCGCAGCCGATCGCCTCATCCGGCACGTCGAAGTCCTCGAACACCTTGGTGTTGCCCGCACGGACCTCCTCCAGCCCCTGCTCGACGAAGTGCAAGGCCATCGCCGCTGCGTAGGCCACGAAGTAGACGCGGGCACGGTCACGCTCGATGGCGTTCGACCACTGCGGGATGTTCCACTCCAGATCGGCCTGGGCCGTGTCCGGGGTGGCGGGCAGCGTGATCTTCACGCTCTGGCCGGTGGCGTTGACGTATGGCGTGTGCACCTTGTCGGCCAGCGCCGTGGCCCACAGCCGGGCCAGCGCACCGCCGCCGGTGTCGAGCGCCAGGTAGTCGCCCGTGCGCTTGTCGAACCAGCGGGGGCTCATCACCCAGGAGTAGTTGCCGCCCTCGAGGTCGCGCTTCTGCGGCTTGGGGATCGTCGTCTGGTTCCACGGGTGCCGCTGGTCGACCTCGTTGCCGAGCGGGTCGCGCTGAACGAAGGTCTCCTCGCTCTGCCAGTCGTCGTAGTAGGAGCTGCCGAGAAGGATGCGCAGGCCCAGGTTGATGTCGACCAGGTTGGTGGTCACCAGCTCACCGTCCACGATCACGCCCGGGGTCACGAACATCTCGTTGCCCCAGTGGTCCATGTTGCGGTAGTCGTAGTCCACGTGCTCGGGGTTGTTGAACGCCCCCCAGCAGCCGAGCAGGATGCGCCGCCGCCCCACTTCCTCGTAGCCCGGCAGGGCCTCGTAGAAGAAGTCGAAGACGTCGTCGTTGAGCGCCACCGCCTTCTTGATGAAGTCCATGCAGCGCATCAGGCGTGTGAGGTAGTCGGTGAAGAGCGTGGGAGTCGGCATCGTCCCCACGCCGCCGGGATAGATCGTCGAGGGATGCACGTGGCGTCCCTCCATCAGGCAGATCATCTCGCGGGTGACGCGGCTGACTATGAGCGCCTCGCGATAGATCTCGCCGGTGAACGGGTTGAAGGCCCGCATGATGTCGGCGATCGTTCGGTAGCCGTGGAGGCTCCCGTTCGGGGCCTCCGCCTTCTCGGCCTTCTCCAGGACGCTCGGGTTGGTCTCCTTGACCATCTGCTCGCAGAAGTCCACGAACACGAGGTTGTCCTGGAAGATCGTGTGGTCGAAGATGTACTCGGCCGCCTCGCCGAGGTTGACTATCCACTCGCCGAGCGGTGGCGTCTTCACCCCGTAGGCCATGTTCTGGGCGTACTGCGAGCACACCGCGTGGTTGTCGCCGCAGATGCCGCAGATGCGACTGGTGATGAAGTGCGCGTCACGCGGGTCCTTGCCCTTCATGAACACGCTGTAGCCCCGGAAGATGGAGGACGTGCTCTTGCAGCGCACGACCTCCTTCTGGTTGAAGTCGATCTTGGTGTAGATGCCGAGGTTGCCGACGATCCGGGTGATCGGATCCCACGACATGTCGACGATGTTGCCGGCCTCCGGCTCGATCTTCTCGCGTACGGCCATGCGACTCTGCTCCTCTCTCGTGCCTCAGCGCTGCAGCGCCTTGGGCTCGTAGCCGGTGGTGAGCTCGTCGCGGTTGTGCCGCCACTTCGGCTCCTTGTTGACCGTCCGGTTGGTGATGCCGCGCATCCTTCGCACCATCTGTCCGTAGCCGGCCGTGAGGGCGGAGGACATGCTTCCGCCCGGCGGCTGGTCCATGAAGGGCATGAACTTGTCGGGGAAGCCGGGCATCGTGCATCCGATGCAGATGCCACCCACGTTGGGGCAGCCCCCGATCCCGCCCATCCAGCCGCGTTTCGGGACGTTGCAGTTGACCACCGGCCCCCAGCAGCCGATCTTGACCTGGCACTTGGGCGAGTTGTAGTCCTTGGCGAAGTCGCCCTGCTCGTAGTAGCCGGCGCGGTCGCAACCCTCGTGAACGGTGCGACCGAAGATCCACTGCGGCCGCAGCGCCTCGTCGAGCGGCATCATCGGAGCCATGCCGGCGGCCTGATAGAGCAGCCAGGTGAGGGTCTCCATGAAGTTGTCCGGCTGCACCGGGCAGCCCGGGACGTTGACGATCGGCATGTCCGCCGCCGAGCGGAAGTCCCAGCCCAGGTAGTCGGCGAGGCCCATGCAGCCGGTCGGGTTGCCCGCCATGGCGTGGATGCCGCCGTAGGTGGCGCACGTTCCGATGGCCACGACCGCGAAGGCCTTGGGAGCCAGCCGGTCGATCCACCAGTTCACCGGCAGCGGGTCACCGGTCGCGGGGTCGTTGCCCATCGACGTCCAGTAGCCGTCACCGTTGATCTTCTCGTTGGGGATCGAGCCCTCGACCACGAGCACGAAGGGCGCGTCCAGCTCGTCGTCGATCGCCTGGCGGAAGGGCTTGAGGAACTCCTCCCCACCGAGCGTGGGCGATACCACCTTGTTGTGCAGATGGACCTTGGGCAGCCCGGGAATCGCGCCCAGGAGCACCTCCTCGATGCTCGGCTGCGAGGCGGCGGTGATCGAGATCGTGTCCCCGTCGCAGCTCATCCCCTCCGACGTCCAGAGGATGTGGACTTCCTCGACTCCGGCACTGGCTTCCATCTCAGCCTCCACTGGTTGCCAACGTTTCTTCGAGCTCCAGCGACTCCACCAGGAGCTCCTCCCCTGCAGTGACTTCCACGTCGGAACTGCCGCACGCACGGCAGCAGAGCGGAAAATCGGGCAGAACCGTCTCCGCTCCACAGGACCGGCACTCGCCGGCCGCCGGGACCTCTTCCATCCGCAGCTCGGCGCCCTCGAGCACCGTCCCCTCCGTCACCAACTCGAAGGCAAACTCGAGCGCCGAGGGCACCACCTGGCGCAGGTGTCCGACCCTAAGCTCCACCGCGCTCACCGGACGCCCCTCCGCGTGCCGGACGGCGATGTTCACCACGGCCTCGGCTATCGAGAGCTCATGCACCTCAGCAGATCCTCGGAAGGGGATCGCCGGCCAACAGGTCCATCACCCGCCGGCCGCCGAAGGCGGTGTCGACGAGCACCATGCGGGGCGGCTCGGTCTTGACCTCGGCTATCTGCACCGCTTCCTCGCAGCCCGGCACCGTGCGCAGCGCAGCCAGCGCGGCGTCGGCCGCCTCGGGCGCGACGAAGGCCACGAGCTTGCCCTCGTTGGCCACATACATCGGGTCGATGCCGAGCAGCTCACATGCGCCGGCCACCTCGGGCTTCACGGGAACCGCGGCCTCGTCCACCAGCACCGCTACGTTCGAGGCGCGGGCCAGCTCGTTCAGCGCCGAGGCCACTCCGCCTCGGGTGGCGTCGCGCATGCAGCGAAGCGACGGGCCCGCCTCCTCGAGCAGTGCGTCCGCGGCCGGCCACAGCGAGCAGGTGTCGGACTCGATGTCGGCGTCGAGCTCGAACTCGTCGCGGGCCAGCATGATCGCGGTGCCGTGGTCGCCCAGGGACCCGGACACGAGCACCCGGTCGCCGGGCCGCAGCGCCGTGGTCGAGAGCTCGGCGCGCTGATCGGTCACTCCGATGCCGGTCGTGCAGACGTACATCCGGTCGGCGTGACCGCGCTCGACCACCTTGGTGTCGCCCGTGATCACACGGACGCCGGCCTCCTCGGCGGCGCGGGCGATGGCCTCCACCTCGCCCTTGAGCTCGTCGGCGGTCAGCCCCTCCTCGAGCACCAGCGACAGGCTAAGCGCGAGCGGTCGCGCCCCGGCGACAGCGAGGTCGTTGACCGTGCCGTTGACCGCGAGCTCGCCGATCGAGCCTCCCGGGAAGCTGATCGGCTTCACCACGAAGCTGTCCGTGGTCATCGCCAGGCGGGCGCCGTCGACCTCCAGCGCTCCGGAATCACCCAGCTCCTCCATGCCGAAAGCCGGTGCCAGCAGGCCCTCGATGAGCGACTGGGTGGCCTTGCCGCCCGCTCCGTGGGACATCGTGATCTGCGAGTCGCGGAACTTGCCCCGCTTCGCGCGCGCGGTCTCGATGATGCCGAGGATCCGCTCCTCCCTCGTGACGCTGGCCTCGGGCGTCACACCACCTCCCGCTCGCTGGCGTAGCGGCCGTAGTTGTAGTAGGCCGCGCAGGCGCCCTCGGGCGACACCATGCATGTCCCGATCGGTCGCTCCGGTGTGCACGCGGTCCCGAAGACCTTGCATTCCCAGGGCTTGATCACGCCCTTGAGCACCTCTCCGCACTGGCACGCCTTGGGGTCGGCCACCCGCACGCCCGGCACGGGCCAGCGCCGCTCGGCGTCGAGGTCCGCGTAGGCCTCCGACAACGCGAGCGCGCTCTGGGAAATGAAGCCCAGTCCGCGCCACTCGAAGTGGGGGCGCAGCTCGAAGACCTCAGACATCACCTTGAGCGCCGTCGCGTTGCCCTCGTAGGGCACCACGCGGCTGTACTGGTTCTCGACTTCGCTTCGCCCCTCCCTGAGCTGGCTCAGGATCATCCGCACCGACTGCAGGACATCGAGTGGCTCGAAGCCGGAGATCACCACCGGCTTGCCGTAGTCGGCGGGGATGAACTCGAACGGCCGCGCCCCCACGACGGTGGACACGTGCCCGGGACCGACGAAGCCGTCGAGGCGAAGGTCCGGCGAGTCGAGCAGCGCCCGCAGCGGCGGCACGATCGTCACGTGGTTGCACATGCAGGAGAAGTTGGGCACGCCCTCGGCGCGGGCGCGCCGCAACGTCAGTGCGGTGGACGGCGCGGTGGTCTCGAAGCCGAGCGCGAAGAAGATCACCTCGCGATCGGGATTGCGCTTGGCGATCCGCAGGGCATCGAGCGGCGAGTAGACCATCCGCACGTCGGCCCCCTCGGCCTTGGCGTCCAGCAGGCTGCCGTTCGATCCGGGCACCCGCATCATGTCGCCGAAGCAGGTGAAGATGACGTCCGGCATTTTCGCCAGGGCGATGCCGTCGTCCACGCGGCCCATCGGGATCACGCACACAGGGCAGCCCGGACCGTGAACCAGCTCCACGTTCTCGGGCAGCAGGTCGTCGATCCCGTACTTGTAGATGGAGTGGGTGTGGCCCCCGCAGACCTCCATCACCTTGTAGTGGCGACCGGGCTCCACCAGCGACAGAATCTCCCCCGCCAGAGCGCGGCCGAGCTCGGGGTCGCGGAACTCGTCGACGAACTTCATGCCAGCCTCAGAAGCGCAGTACCGGCGTGCACGAGCAGCTCGTCGCCGGCGGTCACCTCACCCACGAGCTCTGTCTCGACCGTCTCGCGCGCGCCCTCGGGGGCGGCACAGAGAGCGAGGCGACGCTCCTCGTCCACTCGAACCACCGTCATCTCCACGGCCACATCGCCGCAGGTGATGCAACCGCTGTCTTCGTCGCAGCTCGTCACTCGATCACGCTGGCCTTCAGCTCCTCGAGCTCCTGCTCGTACTCCTCACCCATGCCCTGAAGCAGCTCGAGTGTCGCGAACGCCTCGTCTTCGTCCACCTTCGAGAGGGCGAAGCCGACATGGATCAGCACCCAGTCGCCCGGCCTCGCGCCGTCGTCCCCCCCGTCGAGCAGGCCAACGTTCACGGTCCGCTTCACCCCGGCGACGTCGACCTTCGCCAGCCGGTTTTCGTCGTCCACGATCTCGACGACCTGGCCCGGAATTGCAAGGCACACCTGCCCTGACCCCTTCCTCCTCGGGTGTACCGGCCTGTCTACCAGCTTGCTACTGCTGTTGCAAGCCCTGCGTATTGGGTATCCGGTGCCCAACGACGCACCCGCGGTACTCGACCCAGGAGGGATCATGTTCGAGAGCACGGAGTCCGACGAGAGCAGGGAATCAGGCAGCGAAGAGATGGCGCGCGAAGACAAGCCGAACTCGGGCGGCGGCATCGGCGGCCAGGGCGGCGAGGGCAGCGGCGCCGCGTCGGCGACACCCGAAATCGGCGAGGAAGGCGAAGTGGGCCAGACCCAGGTCCCTGCGCCGGAGGACGACGTGGGGGGCGCCGAGGAAGAACCGGACCGGACGGACTGAGATCCGCTCGCAGCCGGCCGAGACGGCTGCTTGCGGCTTAGGCGACTACCTCCATACCCACCTTGTCCTCCTCGGAGGCCGCAAGGGGGTTCTCCACCGCCAGCACCGCCTCGAGTGAGGCGATGGCCACCGCGAGCTGGGACAGGTCGGGCTCGCGGGTGGTCAGGCGCTGCAGCTGGATGCCGGGCCACATCAGCGCGCGGGCCCAGCGCTTGGTGCGGTTGCGCCCGAACCACTTGATGAGCTCGAAAGCCAGGCCGGCCACCACCGGGATGCCGACGATGCGAGAGATGAACAGCCACTGCCAGTCGAGCTTGCCCAGCGGGGCGAACACCACGATCGCCACGATCATCACGAGCAGGAGGAAGCTGGTGCCGCAGCGGGGGTGGAAGCGGGAGAACTGCTGGGCGGTCTCCGGAGTGAGCGGCTGGCCGGCCTCGTAGCAGGAGATGGTCTTGTGCTCGGCCCCGTGGTACTGAAACACCCGCTGGAGATCGGGCATGCGGGAGATCAGCCACAGATAGGCCAGGAAGATCGAGATCCGAACCAGCTTCTCGATGATCACGAACAGGAGCGAGTTCGGGATCTCGTCGCGGAAGAGGTTCGTGAGCCCGGCCGGCAGCAGGAAGAAGAGCCCGACGGCGAAGAGCAGGGCGAAGGCGATCGTGCCGGCCCAGGCCTTGCCGCCGATCTCCTGCCCGCCGTCCTCGCCCGGCGGGACCTGGTAGTTGGCCGAGATGCCGAGCGCCCGGAAGCCGATCTTGAGCGACTCGGCAAGGGCCACCACGCCGCGCACCACCGGTAGGCGGAGCAGGCGGTGGCGCTTGGTCCAGGAGACCAGCGGCTCCGAGACCACCTCGATCTCGCCCTTGGCTCCCTCCTTGGAGTCCGCGCCGCCGGCGGCCAGCTGCTCCTCGCTGGGCTTGCGGACGGCCACCGCCCAGGTGGAGATGCCGCGCATCATCACGCCCTCGAGCACGGCCTGACCGCCGATGGGCGCGTCCTTCGTGGCCTCGCGGGGACGATCCGGGGCGGCGCCGTTGCTGGAGGGAGAAGCGCTCACCATCCCCATCGTAACGCGGGGAGGCTGAGGCTCAGCGGCGCTGCAGGTCGGCGCAGGCGACCTGCTGGGTGTTGTCGACCTCGGAGGTCTCCACGATCAGGGCGTCGGGATCGGCCCGCGCCTCCACGCTCTGGCCGCAGTCCGGGCCGCGGAAGGTGAGCGTGCGCTGCTCGCCGGGCGCAAGCGCAGGCAAGGTCCGGGTGTCGACCACGTTGCCGTCGACAGTGAGCCGAACGGCGGCCTCGGTGGCGGCTGCGGAGCCGGCGTTGGTGAGCTGCACCACGTAGCGGACCACCCCGGCGACCTTCGTGCCCGCGGCGCTCAATACACGCGCGCGAAGGTTCGGGAGCGCCGCGTACTGGCGGCAGACGGGCGACAGCCGGCCTGCGCGGCGAACGACCCGCCCGCTCGCCGACCACCAGCGGAAGTCCACCCGCATCCGATAGGCGGCGTTCAGTGCCAGGTTGCGGACGCCCTGGCGATAGCCGAAGGTGCCCACGCCGGCCTTCGACCTGCGCCAGCGTTCCAAGCCCGGGGCCTCGACCGCCTCGAAGCCGGCGCCGGTTCGCTCCAGCAGGGTGAAGCGCATCCCCATGCGGGCGCTGCCGCGCAGGCGGTTCATCCGCCCGCGAAAGGCAGCGGCGTGCTCGGCCAGCGAGCATTCCACCAGCTTGAGCTTGACCGGCACCCGCGCGGCCGCGGGCGGCCCTGACGCGGTCTCAACGGCAGGGGCTGTCGCCGGCGCCAGAGCGCCGAGGAGGGCGAGCCCCGTGAGTGCGTGCCGGAGACGCATGCTCCGTGAGAACAGGCGCCATGGCCGGGAGTTGCGGCAGGCCGGCGGGTGCGCGGGCGCTCGGGCCTAGCGGCGCGAGCGTGCGGCGCGGCGGCGGAAGCGCTCCACCCGGCCGCCGGTGTCGACCAGCTTCTGGCGACCCGTGTAGAACGGGTGGCAGTTGGAGCAGATCTCAACGTGCAGCTCGGGCTTGGTGGAACGGGTCCAGAACTCGTTGCCGCAGGTGCAGCGGACGTGCGAGGGACCGTAGTCAGGATGGATATCGGGCTTCATCGTCCCTTCGAGTATAGGGTCCGTTTTCTGTGACCCACGCGGTGGTGCTGATCAAGGCCGAGCGCGAGGCGATGGCCACCCTCGGGGGCCGGCTGGCCGATGTGGAAGGCGTCGCCGAGGCTTACTCCGTCACGGGCCACTGGGACTTCGTGGCCATCCTTCGGGTGGCCCGGCCGGAAGAGCTCGCCGAGCTCGTCACCGCCCAGCTCGCGCGCATCAGTGGGATCGAGGACACCTACACGATGGTCGCGTTCGAGGTCTTCTCTCAGCACGACCTGGAGTCGATGTTCTCGATCGGCGGCTGACGCTCACGCAGCATGCGGGCGGCGACCGCCACGCTCGCCGGGTGGCAGGTCACGGCTTCGACGAACGGCTCCCTCTCCATCGCGAAGACCAGCGCCGCCCCGGCCGCCCTCACCGTGGCCGTGCAGGGAACCCCCTGCAGGAGGGAGATCTCGCCCACGCCGTCACCCCGTCCGACGGTCGCAACAGGCGCGCCGCCGCGGGTCACCTCGAGCGTGCCGTCGGCTACGACGTAGAAGCGGGTACCCGACTGGCCCTCCGCGATCACTGCCTCACCCGCGCGGAGAGACAGCGGGGTCAGCCCACGGGCCAGACCCTCGAGCGCCGGCGTACCGAGCGGCTGGAAGATCGCCACCGACCGCAACAGCGCCACCTCTACCACCGGCACGTCCGCGCCGGCGTCGACCTGCCGCAGGCGTCGGGAGGTGAGGAGGAGCACGACGAGCACCACCGCGGCCAGCCCGGCCATCGCGTGGTCCGGGCCGAACAGTACGACAAGCGCCGAGGCCAGCAGCGAGCCCACGGCCAGGCCGACCGAGTCGAGCGTCTCCAGCAGTCCGAAGACGCGAGCCAGCACCGCGGACGGGACCGTGCACTGGAGCAGGGTGCGGGCGGCCACGTCAACGACGGACCGGGCACCGCCGGCCACGGCGAGGAGCAGGAACGAGGCGAGGACCCCCGCCCCCAGTCCGATGAAGAGCAGCGCGAGGCTCAGTGTGAGCGCAGCCGCGGCGATGGCGGGGCCAACCCGCGCGCGACCCACGAGCGCCGCGGTGGCGACGATGCCCAGCACACCACCGGCCCCGAAGGCCGCGTTCAAGTACCCGGCCCCCGGACCGCCCAGGTCGAGCACGTCCACGGCAAGCACAACGAAGAGCACGTCGAGCGCGCCGACGATCACGAACTGCACAGTCAGCAGCCCGATCAGCACCCGGGCCGCGGGATCCCGACCCGCGGCGACGAAGCCGGCCCCCAGCCGGCCAAGCGAGCCCTCATCGTCGGCGGCCTCGACAGCGACGGCCGGGACGCCGCGAAGGGGCGCGGCCAGGAGCGCCGATAGCACCGCCACGCCGGCCATCACCGCGAAGACCGCGCCTGGGCCGCTAAGCGCGAGCAGCACACCGGTGGCGACCGGGGCGACGAGCACGCTCAGGCTCTCATTCCAGCCGCTGACCACGTTCGTTGCGGTGAGCTCCTCGATGTCGCGAACCAGGCCGGGCACCAGCACCGCCTGGGCCGGCCGGGTGACCGTGGTGGCGCTGGCCGCGGCCGCCGCCAGCAGGTACACCGCAAGCGGCGGCGCCGCGACGACCAGCGCCCCCGCCGTGGCGCCCATCGCCAGGGCTTGTGCGACGTATCCGAGGGCCAGGACCCGCCCCGGGTCGTAGCGGTCGGCCAGGCTGGCGGCGAAGGGGGCCGCGATGCCGGAGGGCGCGAGCTGGACCAGCGCCACGAGCCCGGCCTCGGTGGCCCCGCCCTGCTCGTAGGCGTAGACCAGGATGGCGATCCACACGGCCCACTCCGCTGCGTTGAAGCCGGCGAAGGCCAGCTGGAGCCGGCGCAGATCGGCGCGGCCGAGGCCGGTGCCGAGCACTCGCCGGACCTGACCGGCGTGTGCCGTCGGCCCGCGCTCGGTGGTCATGCGCCCGCGGCCCCCAGCTCAGCCAGGCGCCGGCCGGCCACGGCGCGAACCCGTGCGTCCACGGCCGGCCGCTCCTGCATCAGTCGCATCAGCTCGGCCGCACTCAGCACCAGCAGACGGCTCGTGACCCGGGCGCGGACGGTGGCGGTGCGCGAGTAGTGGTAGCCCGCGCCCCAGTCGAGCGCCGCCAGCTCGCCGAAGAAGTCCCCCTTACGGAGGGTTCTGAGATCTCCTCCCGCGAGCTCCACCTCGACGCTGCCGTCGAGGATCAGGAAGAAGTCGCGGGACTGGTCCCACTCGACCACCACCGCCTCGCCGGCCGCGACGCGCCGCTCGGCGCCGTAGGCGATGGCCTCCCGCAACGGCCAGGGGTCGGCTCCGTTGCGGCCTGCGGACGGAGCCTCACTCTCCACCACCGCGGTCTCCAGAAAGCGCAGGGTGCGTTCGACGTCCTCGACGCGCGTGGTGTGGTTGAGGATGCACATCCGGATCGCGTAGCGGCCGCCCAGGCGCGTGGAGGAGACGAGGGCGAACCCCTCGCGTTCCAGCGCCGCCACCAAGCAGGCGTTCCTGCGATCCAGCTCGGCCGGATCGAGCCCCTCCCCGAAGGTGCGCCGGAAGCAGACCACACCCAGCGCGGGAGGTGCCATCGGCTCGAGCACCGGGCTCTCCTCGATTCTCCGGCGGGCCAGCGCGGCCAGGTCGAGCGTGCGGTCGATTGCGCTGCGGAAGGCGTCGAGCCCGAAGTAGCGCAGCGACATCCACAGCTTGAATGCGCGCGAGGCGCGTGTCAGCTGGAGCCCGAGATCGGAGAAATTGACCTCTGTCCGCTCGGCCTCGGCGTCGCGCAGGTAGTCGGGACAGATCGCGAACGCGCGCCGGAGGACCTCGGCCTCCCGCACGAGCAGGCAGCCGCACTCGTACGACTGGAACAGCCACTTGTGCGGATCGAGGGCGATCGAGTCGGCCTCCTCCAGCCCCCGGAGCTGGTCACGGCCGCGCTCGGTGAGCACCGCGAAGCCGCCGTACGCGGCGTCGGCGTGCAGCCAGACCCCGCGCTCGCGGCAGAGCGCGGCGAGCTCCGGCAGGGGGTCGACCGCGCCCGTGTTCGTGGCGCCCGCGCTCGCCGCGACGAAGAGCGGCGTGCGGCCCGCGGCCCGGTCGACATCCATCGCGGCCGCGAGCGTGGCCGGCTCGAGCCGGAAGGTCGCCGGGTCGGTGGGAAGCACCCGGACCTGGTCAGCAGCGAAGCCCAGCAGACGCGCCGCCCGGGCCAGCGACGAGTGCGCCTGGTCGGAGAAGTAGGCCACGAGCCCGGGGTCCATCCCGGCGCCGTGCGCCTCGCGGGCACAGGCCAGCGCGGTGACGTTCGCCGCGGAGCCGCCGGTGGTGAGCGCGCCCGCGGACGTGGCGGGCAGACCGATCCAGTCCTTGAACCAGCTGAGCACCTCCAGCTCGAGCGTGCTCGGCCCGGCGGACTCCATCCAGGAGCCGGTGTAGACGTTGCAGGCGCTCGCGATCAGGTCGCCGAGGGCGCCGGGCCAGGTCCCTGACGACGGAACGAAGGCGAAGAACCCCGGGTGGTCCACCCGGCTGCGGAACGGCAGCACGTCCTCCTCGAGGCGGGCGAGGATGTGCTCGATGTCCTCCGGCTTCTCGGGCGGCGGACCAGCGAGCCGGTCAGCCATCGCCTCCGGCGTAGCCCGGCGCAAAGGCGGCGCGCCCGTGTCCGTGAGCTGGTCGACGAGCATGTCGACCGTGCGGTAGCCCAGGCTCCGCATGGCCTCCGGGTCGAGCGCCAGCGGGTCCGTCGACATGGACGCTCATCCACCCAGCACGTAGGCAAAGATCAGCGGCGCCACGATCGTCGCGTCCGATTCGATCACGTAGCTCGGCGTGTCGACCGCCAGCTTCTCCCACGTGATCTTCTCGTTCGGAACCGCTCCGGAATACGAGCCGTAGCTGGTGGTCGAGTCGCTGATCTGGCAGAAATAGCTCCAGAGCGGCATGTCGTCGCGCTCCATGTCCTGGCGCAGCATGGGGACGACACAGATGGGAAAGTCGCCCGCGATCCCGCCGCCGATCTGGAAGAAGCCGATCGGGGTGTCGGGCGCCTCCATCCCGTACCAGCCCGCCAGCGCCATCATGTACTCGATGCCGCCGCGGACGGTGTGCACGTCGCCGATCCGGCCGCTGAGGCAGTGCGAGGCGAAGATGTTGCCGCAGGTCGAGTCCTCCCAGCCGGGAACGAAGATCGGGAGATCCCGCTCGGCTGCCGCCATCAGCCAGCTGTCGGCCGGGTCGATCTGGTAGCTGGCCTCGAGGCGGCCGCTCTTCAGGATGCGGTACAGGAACTCGTGCGGGAACAGGCGCTCTCCGGCCTGCTCGGCGCCGGTCCACTCGTCGAGGATGGCGTCCTCGATGACCCGGATGGCCTCGTGCTCGGGGATGCACGTATCGGTCACCCGGTTTAGGTTGCGGGTGAGCAGGTCGTGCTCCTGCGCGGGCGTCAGCTCCCGGTAGTTGGCCACGCGCACGTAGTGCTCGTGGGCGACGAGGTTGTAGAGGTCCTCCTCGAGGTTCGCCCCCGTGCAGCAGACGGCATGGATCTTGTCCTGGCGGATCATCTCGGCCAGCGAGAGCCCCAGCTCGGCGGTGCTCATCGCGCCGGCCATAGCCAGGAACATGCGCCCGCCGCGGTCGATCAGCTCCTGGTAGCCCTCGGCCGCATCCACGAGCGCGGCGGCGTTGAAGTGGCGGTAGTGGTGGCTGATGAATGCCCTTGTCTCCTCAGCGTGGAGCATGGTCTTGTCTCCTGTTCATGACGTAGGTGAGCGTCTTGTAGAGCAGCTTTGAAACGGCGAAGTCGGCGGCATGGAGCTCGGGACGCGGGGCCAGCTCGACGCAGTCGACGCCCACGACGTCGGCCCCCGCGACGGTCTCTCTGACCACATCGAGCGCCTCCGTCCAGGTGAGGCCGTCGGGCTCGGGGGTGCCCGTCGCGGGCACGATCCCGGGGTCAAGGCCGTCGACGTCGATGGTGAGGTGGACGCGGCGGCCCGCCAGCCGGGCGCGGAGCTCGTCGCGCCAGCCCCCGGAATGGACGTCCTCGGCGTACCAGGTGCGGACGCGGTCGGGATGGGCGCGCCGGTACGCGACCTCCTCGACATCGACCGAGCGGACGCCCAGCTGCAGGATCTGGTCGACCCGCGGGTCGTCGAGGATGCGCCGCGCCACACAGGCGTGGCTCCAGCCGGAGCCTTCGTACTCGTCCCGCAGGTCGCAGTGTGCGTCGATCTGGACCACCGTGAGCGGCCCCCCGAGCGCGGCGAGCAGGCCGCGGGTCACGCCCGCAGTAACGGTGTGCTCGCCGCCGAGGCCCAGCACCAGCTTCCCCGAGCCTGCGGCCTCCTCCACCGCGCCGGCGATCTCCTCGATGGCCGCGCCGGGCTCTGCGGGCAGCGCGAGCGCGGGCAGCGTGTGGACGCCGTAGTCGAGCGCGGGCTCGCGGTCGTGCTCGCGGTCGTAGAGCTCGACCTGGCAGGAGGCTTCGATGATCGCCGCCGGGCCGCGGGCCGTGCCCCCGCCCCAACTGACAGTGGCCTCGAGGGGCAGCGGAAGCACGAGCACACCCGCGCGGTCGAAGGCCGTCTCCGGTGAGTCAAGGCCGAGGAAGCTGCGGGCGGCCATTGCTGGAAGGACCGTCGGGCGGCCTGCTTATTCCCGGCCGGGTGTGAGTTGGCTTAGCCGGGAGTGCGCTCAGACTTCCTCAGGTGGCCTGGTAGTTCGGGCCGTCGCCACCTTCGGGTGGGGTCAGGCGACCGCCCTTGGCCGTGATGGCCCCGCACTGCACGCAGTTCGACGGCGTGATCTGCAACTTGACCTCGTGCTTGCCGTCGAGCTTGCCGTTCCCGTTCTTCTTTGCGGCTTCCAGCTCCTCGTCGGGAACCTCGTACACCTGAGCCGGGCACATGTTCTGCCACATGAGCGCGATCTCGAGCGGGACGTTCTCCTGGATCCGGATGTGGTTCGGTGCGTCGTCGCGCGTGGCGTTGCCGCTGGCGAAGACCGATGACAGCTTGTCGAAGGTGACCTTGCCGTCGGGCTTGGGGTAGTCCCGCTCCTCACCGAGGAACACGTCGACGGTGGCGTCGTCGTGCGTGGCCCAGCGCCCGCCGGGAAAGCGCCCGCCGGAGATCTCCATCATGTTGGCCATCGCGCCGCCCACGAAGAAGCCCTTGGCGAACGGCTGGCGCATGTTGCGTGAGCGGTAGGTGTCCTTCTCGATCGCGGAGGCCCGGACCTTCTCCTCGTAGCCGCTCAGGTCGTCGCATGTCGCCCGCGCCTGGAGGCGCTCGTAGATCGTCTCCGCGGCGAACATGCCGGCATGCATCGCGTAGTGCACGCCCTTGAGGGTGGGCACGTTGACCATGCCGGCGCCGTCGCCGCAGATGGCCATGCCGGGAGCCCAGAGCCGGCGGGGGCGGGCCCAGTAGCCGCCGGAGGGGATGGTCTTCGCCCCCCAGCCCACGCGCTTGCCCCCTTCGAGCAGTCCCGCCACCAGCGGGTGCCCCTTGAGCTTCTGCAGCGCGTCGTGGACCGAGAAGCGGGCGTCGCGGTAGTCGAGCCCGCTGACGAGGCCCATCGAGATCTTGTCCTCGCCCATCGGATAGAGAAAGGAGCCGCCGAACTCGCGATACTTGGCCGCGAAGCGCAGCGGCCAGCCGAGCGTGTGGATCACCGAGTCGAGCGGCTGCTCCACCTCCCAGATTTCCTTGACGCCGAGCTCCCACTGCTGCGGGTCCTCCGAGCCGAGGTCGAAGTGGCGGATGGCTGCGCCGGTCAGGTGGCCCTGGGTGCCCTCGCAGAGCACCGTCGCCTGTGCGATCAGGTCGGCGCCGGGCTCGAAGTTCGAGAGCTCCTCACCGTCGCGGTCGCGGCCCTTGTCGCCCGAGCGAACTCCGACCACCCGCCCGTCGTCCACCAGCAGCTGCGTCGCCGCCGTCTCGCCCAGGATGTAGACGCCGGCCTCCTCGGCTCGCTCGGACAGCCAGCGCCCCAGCTGCGCGACCGAGGTCACGTGGTTGCCGTGGTTTCGGAAGGGCGGCGGGGTGGGCTTGATCGGGACCGACACCCGCCTGTTAGGCAGCAGATAGACCGTGTCTCTCTCCACCGTCCCGTAGGTCGGCCAGTCGTTCTCGGGCTCGTCGGGAAACAGCTTCTGCATCGCCGAGGGGTTCATCATCGCCCCGGAGAGCAGGTGCGAGCCCGGCGTTTTGCCCTTCTCAACCAGCGCAACCGGCACCTCGCCGAGCGACTCCATCACCGCCTCGTTCTCGGCCAGCAGCTGGGTCAGCCGGATAGCGCAGGCCAGGCCCGCCGGGCCACCGCCCACGATCACCACTCCCACCTCGATCCGCTCGTCCTCGGGGTCCGTGGGCGAGCCGACGAATTCCTTCGCCGAGTCGACCGGCGGCGGGAACTCGATCGGGGCGGTGGACATCAGCCCTTCTTGGCCTTCAAGGCCTCGGTGAGCTTGGGCATGATCTTGTTGAGGTCGCCGACCACGCCGAGGTCCGAGAACTCGAAGATCGGCGCATTGGGGTCCTTGTTGATCGCGACGATGTTCTCGGCGCCCTGCATGCCGACCTTGTGCTGGATCGCGCCCGAGATCCCGGCCGCCAGATAGAGCTTGGGCGCCACCGTCTTGCCGGTCTGGCCGATCTGGGCCGCGTACGGATACCAGCCCGCATCGACCACCGCGCGGGTGGCGGCCACCGCGCCGCCGAGCGCGCCGGCGAGCTCCTCGCAGAGCTCGAAGCCCTCGGCCTTCCCGAGCCCGCGCCCGCCGGCCACCAGTACGTCGGCGTCCTCGATGTTCACGTCCGCGCCGCGCTGCTCGCCGCGCTGGACCATCACGGCCTTCGTCGAGTGGTCTTGGAGCTCGAAGTCGACGTCGACCACCTCGGCCGAACCGTCGCCGGCTTCGGCGATGTCGAACGCGTTGAGGCGCCCGATGATGATGCCGACCTCGCCCTCGTAGCCGACCTCGGCGACGGCCGAGTCCTGGAGGATGGGCCGCGCGGCGAGGAGCTTGCCGTCCTGGACCTTCACCTCGGTGACCTCCATGGTCACACCTGCGCCGAGGCGGGCGGTGAGCCCGGCGCCGATCTCGAAGCCGAGCAGGCCGCCGCCGAACAGGACGTAGGAGTAGCCCTCGTCCTGCACGACCTTGGCCATGACGTCGACCACCGGCTGGGCGAGGCCCTCGGGGGCGCGGCCGCGGTAGACCTTCGTCGCCCCATAGGCGCCGAGCGACGCGCAGAGCTCATCGCTGAGGTCGTCGCCGTCGCCGACCACTACGGCGGCCGCTTCGCCGCCCATCTCCTTGGCCAGACGGGCCGCCTCGGACACCGCACCGAGCGAGTTCTTGTTGAACTCCCCTTCGTAGTGGAGCGCGTAAGTCAGGA
Source organism: uncultured Thermoleophilaceae bacterium (assembly GCA_963772945.1). Taxonomy (GTDB): domain Bacteria; phylum Actinomycetota; class Thermoleophilia; order Solirubrobacterales; family Thermoleophilaceae; genus JACVRW01. The sequence goes on from CAVYZJ010000006.1 coordinate 52,612, forward strand.
TCCCGCTCATGCCAACAGCTTCCTTTCGTCGAGCCAGCTGAGGATCTTCTCGACGGTTTCGTTCGTGTCCTCGTCCTCGATGATCTCGCCGGCCGCCTTCTCGGCCGGGGGGTTCAGGGCGAGGACGTGCGTGCGCGAGCCGGCGTCGCCGACGCGGTCGGTCTCGATGCCGACGTCGGCGGCCGCTTTCGTGTCGAGCGGCTTCTTCTTGGCGCCCATGATCGCCTTGAGCGATGGGTAGCGCGGCTCGTTGATCGCGTCGCCTACCGAGATCACGGCGGGCAGCTCGACCTCCACGGTGTCGTAGCCGTACTCCGCCTGGCGCTCGCAGCGCAGCTTGCCGTCCTCCACGTCGATCTTGATCACCTGGGTCAGCGACGGCATCTTCAGGTGGTCGGCCACGACGGCGCCGATCGTGTAGCACTCGCCGTCGTCGGACTGCTGGCCCAGCAGCACCAGCTCCGGAGACTCCGACTCGAGCACCTTGGCCAGGGCGTAGCCGGTGGCACAAACGTCCGAGCCGACCAGCGCCTCGTCGGTCAGGTGGATCGAGCGGTCAGCACCGAGGGAGACGGCCTTGTGCAGAGCGCGAAAGGCTGTCTCGGGGCCCATCGTGACGGCGACGATCTCGTCCACGTCGACCGCGCCGCCCTCGCGGATCTGCATGGCGGCCTCGATCGCGTGGGTGTCGAAGGGGTTCAGGTTCCTCTCGCCGGAGCGGTCGAGGCGCTTGGAGCCGTCGTCAATGCGCTTCTCCACTGCGGCGTCGGGGACCTCTTTGACGAGGACGCAGATCTTCACGGAATGCTTCTCCTTGGGTCTCGTGGCGGGCTGCTGAGGTCGGTGCCCGCGGCGGCCGGGATTCTATCCATCCAATTGACTGATGCGTCAATCAGGCAATGACCGCAGCCGTCCAGGAAACGCAAAGGGGGTGGGCCCCGGGGCCCACCCCCTGCGGCGTAGAACTGCGCGGGCCCGCTACGCCGGCTCGGGAAGCGGCTCGGCCTCCAGCTGCGGGGCGTGGACCTCCACGGCCTCGCGCTCGATGTCGCGCTCGCGCACGAGCCACAGCGCAACCAGGGCGGCCGCCAGTGAGAGGACACCTCCGAGCATGAATATCTCGTTCAGGCCGGAGATGAAGCCCTGGCCGGCGGCGTCCGCCACCTGCTCGCGAGCTCCCGCCGGAACCGCGGCCAGAGCCTGGTCGAGGTTGCCCGACGAGGCCGCCTCGATCAGCTGACGCGGACGCTCGCCGCTCGCGGCGGGCGTGCCCGCGGCCACCTCCTCGACGGTGCTCGCTCCGCGGGACAGGAATATGGCACCCCAGGCCGCGATGCCCACGGCGATGCCCACCTGGCGGAACGTGTCGTTGATGCCGGCGGCCATGCCGCTCTGCTCCTTGGGCACCACGCTGAGGGCCACATCGGCGATCACCGGGTTCAGCAGGCCGGTTCCGGCGCCCGCCAGCATGAAGCCGCCGAGCAGCGCTGTCCATTCGTCGGCCGGGTCGAGGCCGCCCATCAGGAGCAGCCCGACGCCGGTCAGGGCGAGGCCGGTCGCCATGATCACCCGCGCGGGCAGCCGCGCGAGCAGCGCGCCCCCCGCCGCCGCAACGAAGAAGGTGATCACCGTGAACGGCAGGTAGATCAGCCCGGCCTCGAGCGGTGAGTGGCCCAGGTAGTTCTGCAGGTAGAACGTGATGTAGAGGAACAGCGCGAACATCGAGGCCGACACGCCCAGCGCCGCCAGCTGCACGCCGGTGAAGGCCGGCTTCTTGAACAGCTTCAGCGGGAGCATCGGCTGGGACACCCGCGACTCGATCACGAGGAACGCGGCCAGCAGCACCGTGGCGGCGGCGAAGAGCGACACGATGAACGTGCTGCCCCAGCCCTCCTCGTTGCCTCGCAGCAGCCCGAGTACCAGCAGGAACAGCGCGCTGCTGAATGTCGCGAGGCCGCCCCAATCGATGCGAGTCGCATTCGGGTCGCGGCTCTCACGCAGCTTGAGGTAGGTCACGGCGATCGCCGCAATGCCCACCGGCACGTTGATGAAGAAGACCCACTCCCAGCCGAGCGAGTCGACGAGCGCGCCGCCGACGAGTGGCCCGATGGCCACCGACACGCCGATGGTGGCGCCGTAGATGCCCATCGCCATGCCACGCTCGCGGCCGGGGGCGAACTCCTGTGCCACGAGCGCGAGTGAGACCGCGAACATGATCGCGCCGCCGATGCCCTGGACCGCGCGGGCCACGTTCAGGAAGGTCGGGTCGGGCGCCAGCCCCGCGGCGAGCGACGCCACGGAGAAGATCGCCAGGCCGAGCGCAAAAACGCGGCGGCGGCCCAGGCGGTCGGCGAGTGAGCCGGCCGTGAGTACCAGTGCCGCCAGCGAGAGGGTGTAGGCGTCGATCACCCACTGCAGTTCGGTGAAGCTGGCGTTCAGGTCCTCCTCGATTGCGGGCAGCGCCGTGTTGACCACCGTGATGTCGAGCAGCAACATGAACGTCGCCACGCTGACGGCCAGCAACGTCCACCATTTCCGTGCCATGTCGGTGTCCTCCGGGGTATCCATCGGGAAAGGTTTTGGATTGGTGCCTTTTCTCTCCCCGGGAGACGTGCGGCCGGCCGGTTTATTCCTTTGGCGCCACACGCGGGACGGGGTACAATTGGTCAGGCAACCTTGTCAGGCGACCTTATCATAAAGTAAGGTAGCCTTATCAATCTGTGATGAGTCGCACACAACGACAACCGCCACTCCCCGGCCTCTTGGGCGAGGTCCGTGAAGCCGTGGGCGGCGAGCTCCAGGCCGGCCTGTGCGGACAGGGCTTCTCCGACCTCCGTCCCGGCCACGGCTGCGTGTTCTCCAACGTGGACGAGGAGGGCAGCCGCCTTACCGATCTCGCGGAGCGGTCCGGTCTGACCAAGCAGTCCGTGGGCGAGGCGGTGGCCGACCTCGAGCGCCACGGGTACGTCGAGCGGGTGCCCGACCCAAAGGACGGGCGAGCCAAGATCATCCGCCTGACCCGGCACGGCGCCGAGGCGCTCGCCGCGGCGAACCGCGGCTTCGCCGAGATCGAGCGCCGCTATGCCGCCGCGCTCGGCGAAGAGCGGTACGCGCAGTTCCGGGCCGCGCTGGAGGACCTGTACGAGCTCACGCGTGCCGACGAGCCCGCGTCTGCCCGGCGCGACGCGGCGTAGCGTTCAGGCCAGCCACTCAACGGTGACCGGGTGATGGCCCGTGCGGGCCAGCAGCCGGCGCTCGCCGCCCGGCCACTCGGTGAGATGGAGCTCGATCCGTGACGGATCGTCCTCGCTTCCCTCGAAGGCCAGCAGGGCCAGGGGAGCCTCGTCGCCGGCCCGCTCTCCCGCCGCCGCCAGGGTGGCCTCCGCGGCGTCGCGTACGGCGTCGGGGAGGTAGGGCCACACGATCGTGTGGTACACGACGGTGGCTTGCCCCGGGCGCGGCTCGGCGAGGCGGTCCGAGACCCACACGGCCAGATCGGCGCGCTCGACCGTCACCGGCGTTTCGCGGGCCACGGCGATCGCCCGCTCCAGGAGGCCGAAGCGTTCCGTTTCGTCGGGAAAGATGCAGGCCAGCAGCGTCAGCCGGCCCTCCTCGGTGGTGGGGTCGATCGGGTTCAGATCGCAGCCGGCACGCTCGGCCACCTCGAACCCGGCGCTCAGCGGAGGCCGTCCGCCCGTGAAGAAGTCCACGAAGCGCACAGGTGAGGACTCGGGCCCGAGGGCCACGCCGTCCTGCTCGTAGCGGAAGCGGTCGAGCCGCAGGTTGAGCCCGCCGCTCGCCCCCAGCTCGAGCAGGCGCAGCGGCAGCCGCGTCCGCCGGCTGATCAGACAGAGCCCGCCGACCAGCGCCTTGGCCCGCGTGGGAGCGTTGGTCTGCAGCGGATGCGCCAGGGCCTCGACGAGCTCGGCCCGGCCCTCGGCCAGCAGGCGGCGCACTCCCGGCCAGGCGGCCTCGGCGTCGCCGTCGCCCCCGGTGGACGGGTAGTGGCGCTCCAGGTGTTGAGCCTCCCCGCCGAGCACGAGCCTGTGCACTCCGGCCAGCAGGCGGAAGGCGTCCCACTCGTCCACGCGGTCGCGCTCGTGCCCGGCAAGCGCCGCTCGCACCGGGCCTCCGGCTTCGGCGTCGGCCCGCATCCGCTCGAGCAGGACGGCGTAGAAGCCCGACCCCGCCCGGCGAGCGACCTCCACGTGCGCGTCGAGCTGCGCGACCAGCGGATCGGGCACGGGGGAGCTACGCGGGGACGGTCTCGCGGATGTAGTCGATGATGCCCTGGACCGGCGCACCCGGCGTGAACACCTCGGCCACGCCGAGCTCCTTGAGCTCCGGGATGTCGTCCGACGGGATCGTGCCCCCGACCACGAGGATCACGTCCTCGGCGCCCTCGTCCTTGAGCAGCGAGGCAATGCGCGGCACCAGCGTCATGTGGGCGCCCGACAGGATCGAGAGCCCCACGGCGTCGGCGTCCTCCTGCAGCACGGTCTCGACGATCTGCTCCGGCGTCTGGTGCAGCCCGGTGTAGATCACCTCCATGCCGGCGTCGCGCAGAGCGCGGGCGATAATCTTGGCGCCCCGGTCGTGGCCGTCGAGTCCCGGCTTGGCCACCACCACGCGGATCTTGCGGCTGGACATGGGCAGCGCAGGTTACCCGTGCTAAGCGCGCGCCCGGGCGCGCAGGCGCAGGACCGCGCCCAGCGCCAGCATCAGCAGGCCGGTAAGGCCGACCACGCGCGCGTCCCTGCCGGTGTCGGGCAGCGCGCCCGTCGCCGCCAGATCGTCCTCCGCCGCGGCCAGGTCGTCCCCCGCGTCCTCCAGATCCTCCTCGGCCTGGTCGCCCGAGCTCGCGGCCTCCACGATCACCGTGCCCTCCATGGTGGGATGCGGAGTGCAGATGTACGTGAAGGTGCCCGCGTCATCGAAGCTCACCGAGCGGCTTCCACCCGCGCCGAACACGCCGGTGTCGAAACTGTCGTCGTCGGCGGTGGCGGAGTGCGAGCTGGGGCCGTCGTTGGTCCAGGTGACCTCGTCGCCCTGCTGGACCGTGATCGTGGCGGGCGTGAACTCGTAGTCGGAGATCGTCACCTGCTCGTCGGCGGCGGCCTTGGCTTGGACCTTCTTCTTGCCCTTGGGCTTGCCGCCGGCGTCCTCGGCCTGTGCCGGCTCGGCCGGCTCGGCGGGCGCGTCTCCGGCCTCCTGGACCGGCTCGGCCGGCGTGGTCGAGACCGCAGGGGCGGGCGGCGGCGTCGGGATGGTCTCCGCCTCCTCCGGCACGGGCGCCGGCTCGGCCGGCGTGGTCTCCTCGAGGGCCTGCTCTGTGGCCGGGTCCTCGGCGGGTGCGGGGGCGGGTTCCTCCGCCACGGGGGCCGCGGGCTCGGCCTCGGTCGCGGTGGGCGGCTGATCGGACGCGAAGAGGGAGCTGGGCAGCACCAGGGCGACGACCAGCGCGTACAGCGCAGCCAGCAGACCCAGGTGCCTCATCGCACCGAAAACCCTAGCCGCTCGGCTCCTCGGGGCGCGCCGGGAGAGTCAGAAAACCGGCGTCTCGGTGTATGTGCCGAACACCCCCTGCAGCGACTCGATCATCTCGCCCTCCGAGCAGTGCGCGCGGGCAGCCTCGAGCAGAGGATCCATCAGGTTGAGGCCGGAGCCGGCGGCCTCGCGCAGCCGGGCGAGGGACAGCTCGGCCGCCTCGCCGTCGCGGCGGGCTCGGGCGGCTTGCACGCGGCCGATCTGCTTTCTCTCCAGCTCGACCGGGATGCGCAGGGTCGCCGGGTCGCCCTCGCCGGCCTGGTGGTAGCGGTTGACCCCCACGATCACCCGCTCGCCCCGCTCGATCTCCTGCTGCAGGCGGAAGGAGGCGTCAGCGATCTCCCGCTGCGGGTAGTTCTGCTTGATCGCCTCCACCATTCCGCCCAGCTCGTCGATCCGCTCGAAGTACGCGTAGGCCGCCTCCTCCATCCGGTCGGTGAGCGACTCCACGAAGTAGCTGCCGCCGAGCGGGTCGATCGTGCTGGTGACCCCCGTCTCGTGAGCGATGATCTGCTGGGTGCGCAGCGCCACCCGCACCGCCTCCTCGGTGGGCAGCGCGAGCGCCTCGTCGAAGCTGTTGGTGTGCAGGGACTGGGTGCCGCCGAGCACGGCCGACAAGGCCTCGGTGGCCGTCCTCACCACGTTGTTGAGCGGCTGCTGCGCGGTGAGCGACACGCCGGCCGTCTGGCTGTGGAAGCGCATGAGCAGCGAGCGCTCGTCGCGGGCGCCGTAGACGTCGCGCAGCTCGCGCGCCCAGATGCGGCGCGCCGCGCGGTACTTGGCGATCTCCTCGAAGAAGTCGATGTGCGCGTTGAAGAAGAAGGACAGCCGGGGGGCGAACTCGTCCACGGCCAGGCCTCGCTCCAGCGCCTGCTCGACGTACGTGAAGCCGTCCTTGAGCGTGAAGGCCAGCTCCTGCTGGGCGGTCGAGCCCGCCTCGCGGATGTGGTAGCCCGAGATCGAGATCGGATGCCAGCGCGGCATCCGCCGGGCGCAGTATTCGACCATGTCGGTGACCAGCCGCATGGCCGGGTCGATCGGAAAGCACCACTCCTTCTGGGCTATGTACTCCTTCAGGATGTCCGTCTGGATCGTGCCCCGCAGCCGCTCCGGCGGCACGCCCTGACGCTCGGCCGCCACCACGTAGAAGGCCAGCATCACCGCCGCCGGGGCGTTGATGGTCATCGAGGTCGAGACCGCTCCCAGGTCGATGCCCGCGAACAGGGTCTCCATGTCGTCGAGGGTGTCGACGGCCACCCCCTCGCGCCCCACCTCCCCCTCCGAGCGGGGATGGTCGGAGTCGTGCCCCATGAGCGAGGGCATGTCGAAGGCCGTGGACAGCCCGGTCTGGCCGTGATCCAGGAGGTAGCGAAAGCGGGCGTTGGTCTCCTCGGCCGTTCCGAAGCCGGCGAACTGCCGCATCGTCCACAACCGGCCCCGGTACATCGAGGGATAGACCCCGCGCGTGAACGGATACTCGCCCGGGAAGCCGATCTGCTCCTCGAACGAGCCCACGTCGTCAGGCCCGTAGAGCGGCGCCACCGGCTCGCCGCTGAGCGTGGTGAACAGCGCGTCGCGCTCCGGCAGCCGTGAGTAGCGCTCCCGGTACCAGCGCTCGGCGTCCGTCATGTGTTCCGGCTCGACCGCCATCGACAGCAGTCTAGGCCGGGAGACCGCAGCTCAGGCGGCGGCGCTGAGGGCAGCCGCCGCCCCCAGCTCGCGCAGCGTCAGCGCGGCCGTCCAGCTGAAGTCCTGCGCCCCCAGGCCGCGGCCGGAGCTGGGCGCGAAGTACTCGCGCATACCGCCGCTTTCCACCGCCTCCAGCATCTGCCGGCGCAGTAGCGAGGCCGCTCCGTGCTCGTCGTAGCTGTCCAGCCCCCAGGCCGCGAGCCAGGTGACGTTCGCCCAGACCGGGCCGCGCCAGTAGTTGCGCGCCGAGCGCTCCGGATGCTCGCGGTCGAGCGAGCGCACCCCGTAGAGCGAGGCCAACGGGCCAGCGGTGACCAGCTCACGCACCGCCCTGACCTGGGCCTCCGGGAGATCCGGGGCCAGCACCGCGAGCGCCGACCCGGCGCTGGTCGGCGCAAGGGTCGACTCATCGACCAGGTCCAGCGGACGGATGAGACCGTCCGAGCCTGCGCGGGCCGCCAGGGCGCCGGTCACCCGCTCGCAGCCGGCGTGGCTTTCTTCGGCGATCCGTTGCTCGCCAAGCTCTTCGGCCAGCCAGGCCAGGTCGCGGCAGCTGCGGGCAAGGATCGCGCTGAAGCCGGGATCCAGCACGCGGAAGGGTCCGCCGCGGGCCAGCCGCGGGGAGTGCCAGCCCGCCTCGGTTCCACGGCGCACCAGCGTGAGGAAGCGGCGGTAGTGATCGTCGCTCGGCCGCTCGGCGGCGTCCACCGAGTCGGTGTCGCGCCGGTGCACCACCGAAACCTGAGGCATCACCCGCCACAGCGGAGCGTCCCACTCCAGGGCGTTGTCACGACCCGATTCCCATGGGTGGATCAGGACCGGCTCGCCGGTGCCGCGCGGGTCCCGCTCCTCGAGCAGGAAGCGGTGCCAGCCGAGAAGCGGCCGCAGCAGCGCGCGGGCGCGCGGCTCGTCGGGATGATCGGCGAACAGAAGGCGGGCGCAGGTGGCGGCGAGCGGCGGCTGCGTGATGCCGGATATGCGCCGGCCGTCCGCACTGAAGCGCCGCCCCCACCAGCTCGGGCCCGGCAGATAGCGGGCGTACGGCCGCACCACGGCCGTGAGCGCCCCCCTCAGCCGGCTGCCCAGCACGTCGGGCACGAGCGTATGGAACGCGATGTGGGGCACCATGCCGCGGTCGTCGCGGGCGCCCAGCAGCGTCTCGAGCTCGGTCCACGCGCGGTCGGGACTCAGCTCCGCCCAGCCCAGGGCCGCAAGCGCCGAGTCCCAGTTCCACTGGTGCGGGTAGGTGGCGCGCGAGGGCACGGTGTAGCCACCGTTGTCGTTGCCCCGCAGCACCCTCGCGGCCCTGGTCTGCAGGTCCGCGGTGGGAAACGGGAGCACCTCGCCGTTCGTGTACGTGTCATCTCTTGTGCCGGCGCGAAGGCGTGAGCCTGGCGCCGGCAGGGTGGTCGATTCCATTGATTCCAACGTACGCGGCGGGCGTAAAGGCTCTCTAACGGCGACGCAGGCGGTCAAGCCGCCGCGGCCGGCGCATGCGCGCGGCCACGTAGCCGCCGGCCCCGGCCACAAGCCCCATTGCGGCGAGGGTCCCGGCCACCTTCAGCCGTCTTCCCAGCTTGTCGAAGCGCATGATGCGCCAGCCTTCGGCACGGGCCACGCGCTCCAGCGCCGCGTCGGGGTTGACCGCCACGGGATGGCCGACCGCGCGCATCATCGGCAGATCCGACTCGGAGTCGGAGTAGGCGTAGGACTCCCCGAGGTCGAGACCCTCGCGCGCCGCCAGTTCGCGGATCGCCTCGGCCTTCCCCTCGCGGTAGGTGAAGGGCCCGTCGGCCCGCCCGGTGTAGACGCCGTCCTTGATCTCGCTGCGCATCCCGATCCCGCCGTCGAGCACCAGGACGTGCGCCAGTACCTCGGCCAGCTCCTGCGAGGCCGCCGTGACGATGTAGACCGGCCGGCCCGCGTCCTGGTGCGAGTAGGCCTCCGCGAGCACCTGGTGGTACAGAAGCGGAAGAACCCCCACGAGCACGTGCGGCCCGAGCCGGGCCAGGTCGACCACCCGCTGGCCCGCGATCGCGTCGAGGATGCGCTGCTTGATCTCCTCGGTGCCTTCGTCGGTGGAGCCCCGGAGCCGGAAGCGGACGTTGGCCCACACGTCGCCGGCGAGCTCGCGTCGGGAGAGCATCCCCTCGTGGTAGGCGGCGCGGGCGAAGTGGACCCCGCTCGACCCCTCGATCAGGGTCTTGTCGAGGTCGAAGAACGCCGCGCCCGCGCCCCGCCCTTCTGACCTCGCTCCGGGCCGTGCCGAGCCCGGCCCCTCGCGCACGGCTCAGCCGCCGTTGACCTCGATGATCATGGCGTCGCCCTGGCCGCCGCCGGAGCAGATGGCCGCGCAGCCGAGCCCGCCGCCGCGGCGGCGCAGCTCGCTCGCCAGCGTCATCAGTATGCGCGCGCCGGAGGCGCCGATCGGATGGCCCAGGGCGATCGCGCCGCCGTTGACGTTCACCTTCGACTCGTCCAGGCCGAGCATCCGCATCGAGTTGAGCGCCACCGAGGCGAAGGCCTCGTTGATCTCGAACAGGTCGATGTCGTCCACCGAAAGCCCGGCCTGCTCCAGCGCCTTGGTCGCGGCGTTCGCCGGCGTTCGGGCCAGGTAGGGGTAGTCGTCGGCCACCGCCGCCTGAGCCACCACCGTGGCCATGGGCGTCCGGCCGTTGCGGGAGGCCCACTCGTCCGAGCTGAGCACCAGGGCGCCGGCGCCGTCGTTGACCCCGGGCGCGTTGCCGGCGGTGTGGGCCCCCTCCTTGTGAAAGGCGCCACGCAGCTTGGACAGCGACTCCAGCGAGCCCTCGCGCCGGGGAGCCTCGTCGACCTCCACGGTGGTGTCGCCCTTGCGGGAGCTCACGGTGACGGAGACGATCTCCTCCGGCAGCCGGCCCTCGTCGGTGGCCTGAACAGCCAGATCATGCGAGCGCAGCGCGAACCGGTCCATGTCGGCGCGGGTGATCTCGAGTTCCTCCCCCACCTCGTCGGCCTCCTCACCCATGTGCTTGCCGGTGAACGGGTTTCTCAGCCCGTCGTGGACCATCCCGTCCAGCGCCTGGCCGTCGCCCATGCGGAAGCCGAAGCGGGCCTGCTTCAAGAGATACGGGGCGTTGGACATCGACTCCATGCCCCCCGCCACGGCCAGGTCGAGGTCGCCCGCCCGAACGGCCTGGTCGACGATCCCGGCCGAGCGCAGCCCGGATGCGCAGACCTTGTTCACCGTCTCGGAGGAGACCTCCTTCGGGATCCCGCCCTTGATCTGGGCCTGGCGCGACGGGATCTGTCCCTGGCCGGCCTGCAGAACCTGACCGAAGACCACGTGCTCCACCTGCCCGGGCCCGACCTCGGACCGCTCCAGCGCCGCGGCGATGGCCCGCCCGCCGAGCTCTGTGGCGTCCAGCGAGGCCAGGCCGCCGCCCATCTTGCCGAAGGGCGTGCGCGCGGCACCCAGAATCACGGTCTTCGCCATCGAGGTCTCCTTGGTCGGGGGCTTTCACACCTTAGTGCTCCCCACCTCAACTACCGCCGTGTTCGACCGGCCAGGAACGTGCCTGACGGCGCCCACGATGCTCGCCGATGCTTCTCGCATCGACTGCACTCGCGGGCTGGTCAGCCCCGCCCCTGGCTCCTTCGAACATCGACGGTACTTTCGGCGGGAAGCACCTAGACTGGCGCGCCCATGCCAAGCCCCACTGTCTCCGCCCGCGCCGCAGCTCCCGAGGACACCGCTGCCGACACCCGTGTGGTGGGACTGTTCGAGGGCGAGTCGCCGGGGCAGCCCAGCGTACGGCGCCTGGTCGATCTGGGCGAGGCGAAGCCGGCCCTGGAGAAGGTGGCTCTGGCCCACGAGCCCGCTCCCGGAGGCGGGGAACGGCGAGTGTTGGTGGCCGGTCTGGGCAAGCGCGACGAGTTCGGCCCGGAGCGGGCCCGGGTGGCCGCCGCCGCCGTGGCCGCACGGGCGAAGGAGCTCGGGGCCGTCTCGCTCTCCTGGGCCGCTCCCGAGGGCGCCGGCGTGGCCGGCGCGCTGGTGGAGGGCACGCTGCTGCGCCTGTACGCCTTCGACCGCTTCAAGTCCAAGCGCGCCGGCGACGGCGACGGCGGGATCGAGTCGCTGGAGATCGCCGGTCCGGCCGTGGACGAGGGAGAGGTGGAGCGCGCGGGCGTCGCCGCGGCCGCCGCCAATGCCGCGCGCGACCTGCAGAACCTGCCCGCCAACGTGGCCACGCCTGCGTTTCTGGCCGAGCGGGCAGCCGAGATCGCCGGCGAGCACGAGGCGCTGGAGGTCGAACTGCTTGACGGCGACGCCATCACGAGCCGCGGCATGGGCGCCTTTGCCGCCGTCGCACAGGGCTCCCACGTCGAGCCGCGGCTGATCGTCCTGCGCCACCGGCCGCGCGGCGCGGCCGGTCCACACCTCGGCTTCGTGGGTAAGGCGGTGACCTTCGACACCGGCGGGATCTCGATCAAGCCCAGCGCGAAGATGCAGGAGATGAAGTTCGACATGTCGGGCGGAGCCGCCGTTCTGGAGGCCATGGACGGCATCGCCTCCCTGAGGCTGCCCGTGACCATCACGGCCGTGGTGCCGGCCACCGAGAACATGCCGAGCGGGCACGCGGTGAAGCCCGGCGACATAGTGACCGCGCAGAACGGCACCACGATCGAGGTCAACAACACCGACGCCGAGGGGCGGCTGATCCTGGCCGACGCGCTCTGCTACGCCGTCGATCAGGGGGTGGAACGGATCGTGGATCTGGCCACGCTCACCGGTGCCGTCCTGGTGGCGCTGGGGCACACGTACGCCGGCCTCTTCTCCAATGACGACGCCTGGTGCGCGGAGGTGCGGACCGCTTGCGACGCAACCGGGGAGATCGGCTGGCGGCTGCCGCTCCACCCCGAGTACTACGAGCTGACCAAGGGCAAGTACGCGGACCTCACCAACTCCGGCGAGCAGCGGGTGGCGATGTCCAGCTATGCGGCGGAGTTCCTGCGCCAATTCGTGGACGGGCGTCCCTGGGTGCACATCGACATCGCGGGCACGGCCTGGGGGCTGAACCGCAACTACACGGGCAAGGGCGCGTCGGGCTTCGGGACCCGCATGCTGATCGAGCTGGCGCGGCGCAGCGCCGTCTGAACCCCACTCGCCGCGCACCGTTTCACCTCTGTTTCACATTGTGTGACATTGGTCACACAAGGGTGAAGACGCCAAACCTATGGCTAGGGTGGCCCCGGTAAGTCGCAAGCCGGCCCCGTTTCGCGTGCATTTCTTCGACCGCGCGAACGCGGCAAGCCCTGGCGCCCCTGTAGGGGCCAGCCGGGCAGAGAAGGTCTTCGAGGTAGCAGACCGGTAACGACCGTCGCCTGGCAAGTGCGCCCTGCGGCGGCTGAGACAGGGGGAAACCGTGAAGAAGAAGGCAGTGATCCTGCTGGCGTTCGCATGCGCGCTGACGCCGGCCACATTGGTGCTCGCGCAGGAGCCGGCGAGCAGCGGAGGGGCAGCGACGACCGCTCCAGCCGACCAGAGTCCCGCGCCCGGGGCCCGACCTGCGAGCCACGAGCTGCAGATCGCCTACCGGACCTGGCGGCGCAAGCTGGCCCGCCACGACGTGTGGCACGGCCGCGATCTCGTGGCTGCCGCCAGCAGAACGGCCCGCACGCCGAGCACGCCGGAGCTGCGTAGCTCGATCCATCGCATGCAGCGGCGCTTTGCCCGCTGGCTGAAGAGCCCGGAGGGGCGTGCGGCGCGGTTCGGTCTCAAGCTCGACCGGATCCCGGCGTGGGGCAGGAGCCAGCTGCGAAGCATCGCGTCCTGCGAGTCCCACAACGACCCGAGCGCGATCGGAGGGGGCGGCGCCTACCGCGGGCTCTACCAGTTCTCCTTCTCCACGTGGCGAGTCGTGGGCGGGACGGGCGATCCTGCCGCGTCGCCCCGCTCGGAGCAGACCTGGCGTGCGTGGTTGCTGCTGAGCCGCCACGGTGCCGGGCACTGGCCCGTCTGCGGCTGACATCGCCCTGACAATGCACGGGGCCCGCCCGGCATGCGGCCGGGCGGGCCCCTCCAAGCGGCCCCGCCTCCCCAGGGGCGCCGCTCGAAGTCAGCTGTCCACGCGGCGGCCGCGTACCTCCTCATCGCGCACCACGTCCGGATCGTTCGGGTCGCCCTCGCGCACTGTCCGGCGCTCGGCGTACTGCTCGTCCGTGTCCGCATCCACGCGGCCGGTCTCGCTCTCCTGGACCTGGTCTCGCTCGTCGTAGCCGCCCTCGGTGTCCCGCGCGCGGTCCTGCTCGACGTAGTCGCCCTTCGCGTCGGGGTCGATGTCGTGGGCCTCGGCCCGGCGCGCCTCGGCCTCCTCGTGGTGGGTCTGTGCCTCCGCAGACTGCTCCCGGGCGCGGGCTTCCTCCGCACGCGCACGTGCGGCGCGCTCGTCGGCCTCGGCGGAAACGCGATCGCCCCGCGCCCCGTGCACCTCCGCCTCGCGGCGGATCTCGCGCGCCTCATGGCGACGCTCCTCGTGACGCCTCTGCTGGCCTCGCCTGCTCGCGAAGGCGAGCAGCGCAAGCACGATAAGCACCACCACCACGATCGCGATGATCAGTCCAGTACTCATGTTTCCTCCTGCCTCGGGGTGTGCCCGCCTGTTACCCCGCGCGAACCCGGCCTACTCCCTACCGCTCTCCGCCTCCCACTCCTTCAGCTCCCGTTTCAGGACCTTGCCGGTGGCGTTCCGGGGCAGCTCGTCGAGGAACACGATCTCCCGTGGCACCTTGTACCGGGCCAGGTTTGCCTTCACGTGCTCCCTGAGCTCGTCCTCGCTCGCCCGCTTGCCTTCCTCCAGCACCACGAACGCGCGCAGTCGCTGGCCGAAATCGGGGTCCGCCACCCCCACCGCAGCCACGTCGGCGACCGCACCGTGTCGAGCGAGTGCGTCCTCGATCTCCTTGGGGAAGACGTTCTCGCCCCCCGAGACGATCATCTCGTCGTCGCGCCCCTCCACGAACAGGCGGCCGGCCGTCGTCGAAGCGCCCGACGTCGCCGGTGGCCATGAGCTCGCCGATCACGTCCTTGGAGCCGCCACCGGTGTAGCCCTCGAAGAGCATTTCGTTGCCGACGAAGATCCGGCCGGTCGCGCCCTCCGGCACCTCGCGGCCCTGCTCGTCGTAGAGGCGCACGATCGTGCCCCGCGGAGGCTTGCCTGCGGTGCCGGGAGCATCCCGCATGTCCTGCGGAGTCGCGATCGAGGCCCAGGCCACCTCGGTGGAGCCGTAGAGGTTGTAGAGGTTGTCGCCGAAGGCATTCATCCAGTTGAGCGCCAGGTCACCCGGGAGCGCGGACCCGCTGGCGGCCGTCACCCGCAGCGAGGAGACGTCGTACTTCGACCGCGTGGCCTCCGGCAGCTCCAGCATTCGCTGCAACATCACCGGGACCACCGCGAGCGCATCGCAGCGGTAGCGCGCCACCGTGGCCAGGCAGGACTCGGGCTCGAACCTGCGCCGCAGGACGAAGGTCGTGCCCAGGATCATCCCCAGCGTGAAGTGGGCGAAGCCCCAAGAGTGAAAGAGGGGCGCGGCGACGTGGCTGACCTCGCGCGTCCTCAGCGGGATCTTCGACAGCAGCGAGACCGCCGGTTCGAGTGACTGCGGATTGCCGCGTGACGCTCCCTTGGGCGATCCGGTGGTGCCGGAGGTGAGGATCACGGCCCGGCCCTCGCGCTGCGGCGGCACCACGTCCTCGGGGTCACCGGCCTCGATCAGCTGCTCCAGGGTGGAGTCGTCGCTCGACGGAGAGTCCTGCCAGGCCACGAAGCGCTTGCGCCGGCGCCCGGCCTCGTCGAGCAGCCCCGCGAACTCCTCGTCGTACACGATCGCCCGGGGCTTCTCGCGGCCCACCACCTCGGTCAGCTGGGGGCCGGCGAAGGCGGTGTTGAGATAGAGCGCGTTCGCGCCCAGCTTGGACACCGCGACCGTCGACTCGATGAAGCCACGGTGGTTGCGGCACATGATGGCCACGCCGTCACCCTCCACGATGCCGGCGTCGGAAAGCGCGTGCGCGAGCGCATTGGTGCGCCGGTGCACGTCGGCGTAGGTGAGCATGCCGAGGTCGTCGACGAGCATCGGGTCGTGCGGATAGCGGGCGGCCAGCGAGATCGCGCCGGCCGCGGGACTGCGGCCCCAGTGCTGCAGCGTGCGCAGCACCCCCCACAGCCTGTCGGGGCGGATCGGAGCGACCACGCCGGCGTCGGTAAGAACCTTCACGCTGCCGGCCAGGTGGGCGGCCCGGCCCGCCAGCCCCATCGCCTGCTCTGTCACCGTCACGGACTCTCCTCTGTC
The DNA here is from genome assembly GCA_963772945.1 of uncultured Thermoleophilaceae bacterium. Lineage (GTDB taxonomy): Bacteria > Actinomycetota > Thermoleophilia > Solirubrobacterales > Thermoleophilaceae > JACVRW01. Next base: position 68,179 of record CAVYZJ010000006.1, read on the forward strand.
TTCGAGCTCACGCGCGGATTGTGAAGCGTCCGGCAAATCGGGTAGCAGCTAGGGGTGCCAAGAAGGGCGCTGATCGCGCTGAGCCTGGTGTCCGCGCTCTGCTCCGGCTGCCAGATCCCTCAGGACACAGACGGCACCCTCGACCGTGCGGAGGGCGGAACCATGCGGGTGGGGGTGAGCGCGACCGATCCCTGGGTTGAGCTGGACCCGGACGCTTCAGAGCCGAGCGGCGGCGTCGAGGTCGAGCTCGCCCGCCGCTTCGCCCGCGACCTCGACGCGCGCATCGAATGGGTCCAGGGATCCGAGGAGGAGCTCGTGGACGCGATGAAGGAGGGATCGCTCGATCTCCTGCTGTCGGGCCTGACCAAGAAATCCCGCTGGAAGAAGGACGTCGCGTTCACTCGTCCCTACGTGGCGACGAGCACCGTGGTGGGGGTGCCGCCGGGCAGCTCGGCCCCCGACGATCTCGACGGCGTGCCGGTGGCGGCCGAGCTGGGCACCGAGGCCGAGGGCCTGCTGGAGAGGAAGACCGAGGCAGTCGTCCGGGCCGTCCCCGACCTCGGCGCTGTCCGAGGGCGGCCCGTCGCCGCCAACGACTACGTGCTCGACGACCTCGGCCTCGCCGAGCTGAGCGAGCTCAAGCAGGACAAGCACGTGATGGCGGTGCGGCTGGGCGAGAACGCGTTCCTGGTGCGGCTCGAGCGGTTTCTCCTCAACCGCGAGGAGCAGATCGAGCGGCTGCTGCGGGAGGAGGGCCGGCCGTGAGCGACGGCGACGGCTCGGGCCGCCGCTTCCGCAGCTTCGAGCTGCCGGAAGAACTTCGCCCAGTTCAGCGCAAGGCGGTCCGGCTCGAGTGGATAACGCTCGCGTACATGCTGAGCGCGATCGTGCTGCTGGCGCTCACCCTCGGCCAGTCGCAGGCGATGAAGGCCGCGTGGATCGAGGACGTGCTGAGCCTGCTGCCGCCGGCGGCGTTCCTGATCGCCAGCGCGATCCGCAACCGTGGGGCCAGCTCCAAGTTTCCCTGGGGCCTGCACCGCTCGATCTCGATCGCGTACCTGTTCGCGGCCCTCGCGCTGCTCGTGCTCGGCGCGTACGTGTTCCTCGACTCGGCCCTCAAGCTGGTGCTGGCCGAGCGCCCGCCCATCGGCGTGATCCAGCTCTTCGGCGAGGAGATCTGGCTGGGCTGGGTGATGATCGGCGCGCTCCTCTACAGCGGCGTGCCCGCCGTGTTCCTGGGCCGGGCCAAGCGGAAACTCGCCGACGACCTGCACGACAAGGTGCTCTACGCCGACGCCCAGATGAACAAGGCGGACTGGATGACCGTGTCGGCGGCGATCATCGGGGTGCTGGGGATCGGGATCGGGCTGTGGTGGGCGGATGCGGTGGCCGCGATCTTCATCTCCATCGACATCGTCCACGACGGCTGGAAGAACGTCCGCGCAGCGGTGCACGACCTGATGGACGCGCGCCCCCGTCGGCATGATGCGCGCGAGTTCCATCCCATCGTCCAGCGGATGAACGTCGAGCTCACCAAGTTCGACTGGATCGAGGAGGGTGCGGTCCGCCTGCGCGAGGAGGGTCACGTGTTCACGGGCGAGGTGCTGGTGGTTCCTCGAACCGAGGACGGGCTGGTCGAGCGCCTCGAGGAGCTCGGCGAGCACCTGCTCTCCCTGGAGTGGAAGGTCTACGACATCGTGGTGGTGCCGGTCAGCGAGATCGACATCCCCTCGCCGGGTGCGGAGTCGCCGGAGGAGGCGGAGGCGCGCCGAAGGGTGGCGGCGCGCGACTAGCTGGAAACCTCGACCGGAGGGTCGAGCTCCGCGTCCGGTCGAGGTTCACCGGCGTGGAGGCGGCGTAGCTCGACCCTCGCATCGTCCCACCGGTTCCGGTCGAGCTTTTCCGCCGTGGGACCGCCGCCGCCGGACGGCACGGCGGGCGCTCGGTCCGAACTCGCCCGACGCCACGATCAGCGCCCCGGCCAGCCAGGCCAGCGCCACCAGCGGCCGGCCGAGACCCAGCAGGTCCCGGGCGACGAAGCCCAGCCCGGCCGCTCCGGCAAGCACGCCGGCCGCCGCCGCGACGCCCCGGGCGATGCGGGCGCGCACCGCTTCAGTCCTCCAGCAGGAACCCGAGCGGGTTCAGGCACTCGTTGGCCATGTCGAGCGCCTCGCCCAATGGCAGCGACTCCGTCGGGCCACGCGGGTGGTAGAGGTCGTAGCGAAAGCGGCGGTAACCGAGGCAGAACAGCCACAGCCGCTTGGCCGCGGTGCGCACGCCGCGCAGCGACCGAGGAGCCTCGCCCGCTCTCGACGGCGGCACCGTCGGGCGCGCCGGCGGGCCCGTGAGACCGGACGGCGGGAGCGCCCGGCCGGGGAGGGGCGGCGCCCGCCCGGGGGCCGGCGTGGCGTGCCGGGGGGCGGTGGGCGCGCGGCGGGGAGCCGCGCATCCGCCACGTGCGGCGCACGTGATCGTGTGCGCCAGCGAGCCGCCCAAGCTCCGACCGTCGACCGACGGCGCCAGCGCCATGAGGGCGCCCAGCGCGACGGCCAGCAGCAGCACGAGGCCGGTCCACTCGACGGTCGCCTGTCCCCGCTCGGACCCCACGATCCGACCGTACGGACGGCCGGCGAACCCGTGGGTGCGCTACGTAACGACTCTGCACAAACTCAGACGCAGGCCCGAGAACGAGGCCACCGTCCGCCCACAGGGCCTCTCACGACCGCCCACCGAGCGGCCGCACCTCCCCCGCCGCGGCGCTCTCGCGAGCGGCCTCGATGATCTCGAGGCCCGCGATCGCGTCCTCCAGCGGGACCGGCGGTGGCTCGCCGTCGAGGATCGCCCCCGCCATCTGCTCGTAGAAGGACAGGTAGCGGCCCGGTTCGGTGGGGACCGGCTCGCCCGCCTCCTCGGTGCCGATCAGCCCCCAGCTCTCGGGCGGCTCGCGGCCGAAATCCGGTGTGTCCGGGAGTTCGCCCGCGCGCAGCGCCGCCTCCTGGGTGTCCAGGCCGTACTTGACGTACGCGGCCCGCGCGCCCAGGAGCCGGAAGCGCGGACCCGGCTGAGCCACCGCCATGCCCATCCAGAGGTGCGCCCGGGCGCGGGGGTGCTCGAGCGCGAGGAACGCGTCGTCGTCCACGACCGCGCCGGGGCGCCGGCGCCCGATCTCCGCGTAGACGCGCTGCGGGCGCCCCAGCAGCCACAGGGCCTGATCGATCAGATGGCTGCCGAGGTCGAACAGCACACCGCCGGCGTCCTCCGGCGCGGCCCGTTCGCGCCAGCGCGAGGTGTCGACCTCGGGGCGCCAGCGCTCGAAGCGGGACTCGAAGCGCAGCAGCGGGCCCAGCGCCTCCTCGTCGAGGAGCCGGCGCACGGTCAGGGCGTCACCGTCCCAGCGGCGGTTGTGGAACGCCGCGGCCACGAGGCCGCGGTCGCGAGCCGCGGCCGCCAGGCGCCGGGCTTCCGCCGCCGAAGCCGCCACCGGCTTGTCCACCACCACGTGAAGGCCGGCCTCGAGCGCCGCCAGCCCGTGCGACACGTGGAAGCGGTTGGGGGACGCCACCACGGCCAGGTCGTGCTCGGCCGCTGCCCCGAACAACGCGTCGGCGTCGGGCAGCACCAGCGCTTCGGGATACCGTTCCGCAGCCCGCGCGGCCCGGCCAGGGTCGGAGGTCACGATCGAGGCCAGCCGCATCCTCGGCACGGCGGCGATCAAGGGCGCATGGAAGGCGGACCCGGCCAGGCCGAATCCGATCAGTCCCACCCGGAGCGGCGTCCGGCCCGCGGCGGGAGCGCCGCGGGCCGGAACAGCCTCGGTCATCTCGCCCCTAGATGCGTCCCGCCGCCTGGCGCTGCTTGCGGGCGATCGCGTCGATCGTCACCGCGACCAGCAGCACCGCGCCGGTGACCATGAACTTGACGGCCGACTCGAGCGCGAGCAGGTCCATGCCGTTCGAGATCGAGCCGATCACAAGTGCTCCCAGCAGCGCGTCCCACACGCTGCCGCGCCCCCCGAACAGGCTGGTGCCCGCGATCACCGGGCCGGCGATGGCCAGCAGCAGGAAGTCGCCGGCACCCGAGGACTGGTTCACCGCCAGCAGCCGGGACGAGGCCATGATCCCGCCGATGGCCGCCATGCTCGAGCAGATCATGAACACCACGATCCGCACCCGGGTGACGCTGATGCCGGCACGGCGAGCCGCCTCCGCGTTTCCTCCCACGGCGAAGATGTGGCGGCCGAACGTGGTCTTCGTGGTGATGTAGCTGAAGACCACGATGAAGCCGAGCAGGATCAGAGCCGCCAGCGGCAGGCCGCGGTCGTCGTTCAGGACCCAGATCGCGATCAGGATCGCCACCGACACCAGCCCGATCCGCAGCACCACGGAGCCCAGAGGCTGGGCCTTGATCCCCTGGCGAATGCGCCGCTGCCGCCCCAGCAGGGCGACCGCCGCGTACACCGCGATCGCGACGAAGGCGAAGATCCAGCCCACCGTGTCGCTGTAGAACGTGCTCGTCAGGCCGGTGATCGTCGGCTCGGTGAGATTGATCGTGCCCGTCTCGCCCAGCACCTCGAGCTGGGCTCCCTGCCACGCGAGCAGGCCTGCCAATGTGACGACGAACGATGGGATCCCGAAGCGGGTGAACATGAAGCCCTGGAACAACCCGATCGCCGTGCCCGCGAGCACGGCCGCGGCGATCGCCAGGTAGGGCGACCAGCCCTTCTGAACCGCCAGCACGGCCATGATGGCCGCACACAGCCCGCTCACCGCGCCCACCGACAGGTCGATCTCCCCGAGCAGCAGCACCAGCACCACGCCCACCGAGACCAGGCCGATGGCCGTGATCTGCAGGACAAGGTTGGTGAGGTTGACCGAGCTGAGGAAGCGGTCCTCCTGCAAGTAGAAGATGACCCAGATCACGGCCAGGACCAGCAGCACCCGAAGCGCGGCGAGGTCGCCGGCCACGAAACGCCGCAGCAGGCCGAGCTGTGGGGCCTCGACCTCCACATCCGCGCTGGCTGCGGCGGCCGTGCCGCCTCCGCTCGCACTCATTGCTCTCCTCCTGTGCTCTCGTCCTCTTTGGTTCGCCCGTTGCCGCCGAACTCGGCTCCGGTGATCGCCGCGACGACCTCCTCCTGGCTCGACTCGTGGGCGGCGATGTCCGCCGCCTTGCGCCCCAGCCGCAGCACGAACACCCGGTCGGCCACCTCGAACACATCGGCCAGGTTGTGGCTGATGACCACGACGCCCAGCCCGCGCTCGCGCAGGCGCTTGATCAGCTCGAGCACCTGGGCCGTCTGACGCACGCCGAGCGCCGCCGTGGGCTCGTCGAGCATCACCATCTTCGGCTCGCCCAGAAGCGAGCGGGCGATCGCCACCTGCTGGCGCTGACCGCCGGAGAGCGTGCCGACCTCAGAGCGCAGATCGACGATGGTGACCGCCAGGTTCGACAGCAGCTCACCGGTCTGCCGCTCCATGGCGGTCTCGTCGAGCTGGCGCGTGAGCCGCGCCGGCCCCTCCGCGATCTCCTCGCGACCGAGGAAGAGGTTCTCCACCACGTCGAGGTTGTCGCACAAGGCAAGGTCCTGATATACGGTGGCGATCCCGAGGTCTACCGCGTCCGTGGGATGGGTGATCTTCACCGGGTTGCCCTCGAAGGTGATCTCTCCCTCGTCGGCTGTGTGAATGCCGGCAATGGTCTTCACCAGCGTCGACTTGCCCGCGCCGTTGTCGCCCACCAGGGCCACCACCTCACCGGGGCGGACCTCGAAGTCGACCTCGCTCAGCGCCTGGACCGGTCCAAAGCTCTTGCTCACCCCCTTCAGGGTCAGCACCGGCTGGTCGGCGTTCATCGCTGCAGCTCCCTCCTCTGTATGACCGGACCGGCCCGGCGGCGCTCATGCGCCGCCGGGCCGCCGGGCTGGGATTTACTTGATGCCGGCCTCAGCGCACGCCTTGGCGTAGGGGCCCGTGCAGATCTGGTCCGCCGTCCAGAAGCCGTCCTTGACGATGGTGTCCTTGATGTTGTCCTTGGTCACCGCCACCGGCTTCAGCAGGATCGAGGGCACAGATTCCTGGCCGTTGTCGATCTCGCCGTTGACCATGCCGCTCGGGGCCTTCTTGCCCTGCGCGAGCGCGACCGCCAATTCGGCCGCCTGCTCGGCCTCCGGCTTGATCGCCTTGTAGACGGTCATGTACTGCTCGCCGGCCAGGATCCGCTGGATGGCCGCCAGCTCGGCGTCCTGCCCCGTGGTCGGGATCGTCTTGGGATCGATGCCGTTGCCCTTCATGGCCGCGATCGCGCCGCCTGCGGTCCCGTCGTTGGCGGCGTAGACGCCCTGGAAGCCGTCCTTGCCCAGCGCCGTGATCGCCTGCTCCATCTCCTGCTGGGCCTTGTCCGGGCTCCAGTCGGGGGTGTCGTAGGACTTGCCGACCTTCAGGTCGCTCTGATCGAAGACGCCCGTCGCGCCCTCCTTGAACAGCTTGGCGTTGTTGTCGGTGGGGGCACCGTTGATCATCACGATCGTGCCGTCCCCGGCGCCGTCCTTCTCGAGCTTCTGCGTGAGGCTGTCGCCCTGCAGCTTGCCGACCTGCTCGTTGTCGAACGAGATGTAGTAGTCGATGTCGGCGTCCGTGATCAAGCGGTCATAGCTGATCACCGGGACCTGGGACTGCTTGGCCCGGGCCACGATCGCGCCCGCGGATGCCGCGTCCACCGGGTCGAGCACCATGACCTTGGCGCCCTTGGTGAGAGCGGCCTCCGCCTGCTGCTGCTGCTTCGCCGGGTCCTGGTCGGCGTTCGAGTAGATGATGTCGCAGTCCGGACAGAGCGACTGGACCTTCTTCTCGAAGTTCGGCCGGTCCTGCGACTCATAACGCGCGGTCTTGGACTCCGGCAGCAGCAGCGCGATCGAGCCTCCGCCACCACCGCCGCTGTCGCCTCCACCGCCTCCGCCGCCTTCGTCGTCATCGCTCCCGCAGGCCGCCAGCAACATGCCGGCGGCCAGCACGGCCATGACGGCCAGCAGGCTGATCCTCCAGTGTCCTTCCCTCATTCCGTTCCCTCCTGTTAGGTGGTCTTCATTTCCGCTGTCTTGCCCTGCGCCGGACTGCGCCCGTTCCAGGCCGGGCCGGCCTCGTGGAGCACGAGCGCAAGCGCGCCCAGCAGCTCGGCGCGCTCTCCCAGCTCGCCCAGGACGACCTCCACGTCCTCGGCCGCGCTCGGTATGGCGCGCTGCCCCACCGTCTCTCTGAGCGGATCCAGCAGCAGGTCTCCGGCATGGCCCATGCTGCCCCCGACCACGATCCGCTCCGGGTTCACGAGATTGCAGAGGTTGGCCAGCGCAACGCCGATGTGACGGCCGGCGTCGCGCAACGCACGCTGGCAGGCCGGGTCTCCTTCGGCGGCCATGGTCAGCACGCTGTCCAGGTCGAGCTCCTGGCCCCGGCTGCGGCCGATCAGCCGCGCGATGGCCGCGCCCGCGGCAAAGGTCTCGAGGCAGCCCCTGCTTCCGCAGCGGCAGAGGTCGCCGGTCTCGTCCAGGGTCGTGTGACCGATCTCGCCGGCCGTGCCGCCAACCCCTCTGAACAGCTCATTTCCGATCACGATGCCGGCGCCGATCCCGTGCGAGAGCTTGAGGTAGACCACCGCCTGGCTATCGCGCCCGGCGCCCCAGGTGGCCTCCGCGAGCGCACCCAGGTCGGCGTCGTTGCGAAGGCGCACCGGCAGCCCCAGCCGCTCCGCCATGCGGTCGCCGCCGTTCGTGCCGGTCCATCCGGGCAGGATCGCCGAAGAGCCCACGAGCCCCGTGCGGTGGATCGGGCTCGGGAGCCCCATTCCCACCCCGAGCACCTGGTCGCGGTCCGCGCCCGCCTCGGCCAGCACCAGGTCGACCAGCTCGCTGGCGAGGCGGATGCCCTCCTCGGCCTCGTAGTCCTCCGGCATCTCCCGCCACTCCTCGGCCAGCACATCGTGCGAGAGGTCGGCAACGGCCACAGCGAGGTGGCGCTTTCCGAAGTCGACTCCCACCGCGAGCCCGACGCCAGGATCCAGCGCGATCAGCGCAGGGGGGCGGCCGCCGCCGGTGGCGGGACGCGTGTCTCCGGCGCGATCGATGACCACGCCCTCCAGCTGCAGGTCGGCCACGATGCTGGAGACCGTCGACCGGGACAGGCCCGTCCAGCGCGCGACCTCCGAGCGGCTGGCAACGCCGATCATGCGCAATGCCTCGATGACCCGCTCCCGGTTCGACTCGCGCAACGAACCGAGCGACCCCGACTCCTCTCTCCTCACGGCGGCGCATGGTTAACAGACCGATCGAGTTTGTCAAGGGTTCGGCGAAATATTGCCCCCTATGGGGGTAGGTATGTGCGAAGTCCAGCAATAGGGCCCGCGACCGGAGTGCCGGCCGCTCCCGAGTGATATCCGTTTGGTGATGTCGGCAGCCGCAACGCGCCCCGCGACCCCGACCGCGCCGGACGAGCTGAGGACGCTGGCCGGGCGCTTCGACCCGACGGTGATCGACGTACCGGGTGGGCGGGCCCATATCCGGCTCGAGGTGACCGGCGGACCGGCGTGGGACGCGCTGATCGAAGGGTCGGGCCTGCGGCTGAGCCCGGCGGCCGAGGACACCGAGCCCGACGCGCTGCTGCAGGCCGACGCCGCCACTTGGCGGCGGGTGGCCACCGATCTGCGGGAGGGGATGCGCGCGTTTGGCGCCCGCCGTCTGCGCATCCGCCAGAACCTGCACCTCGGCGTCGGGTTCCTGGCCGCCACCAGCGGGTCCACCGAGCCCGGACGGCTCAGGTTCCTGCGCCTGCGCACCGAGACGGTCGGGAGCCTCTCCGCCGTCTGCGCCGGCCAGGGCGACACCGTGCTCTGTCTCCACGGGCTGGGAGGCACGAAGGCCTCCTTCCTCCCCACCGTGGCCGCTCTGGCGGACTCCTACCGTGTGGTTGCGCTCGACCTTCCGGGCTTCGGCGAGTCGGACAAGCCCATCGGGGCTCCCTACAACGCGGCCTGGTTGGCCGGGGTGGCCGTCGAGGCGCTGGATGCACTCGGAGTGGAGCGCGCCCATTTGGTCGGCAACAGCATGGGCGGCAGGGTGGCCATCGAGGCGGGATTGACCCACGGAGACCGCGTGGATGGGCTGGCTCTGCTGAGCCCGGCCCTGGCGTGGCTGCGCGACCGTCGCTGGTTGCGGCTGGTGAGGCTCGTGCGCCCCGAGCTGGGGCTCCTCCAGGTCGCGCCCCGGCCGCTCGTCGAGGAGGTGGTCCGCCGCCTGCTCCCCAGCAACATGGACGACTGGGCGGCGGTGGGGCTGGACGAGTTCTTGCGCTCGTACCTGACCCCTCGCGGACGTGCGGCCTTCTACGCCGCGGCGCGCAACATCTACCTGGACGAGCCGCACGGTGACGACGGCTTCTGGACGCGGCTGGCGGAGCTCGCACCCGACTCGCTCTTCGTCTGGGGCCGCAAGGACACCCTGGTGCCGATCGCCTTCATGCGGCACGTCGAGCGGGTGCTGCCCGCCGCGCGTCACCTGGAGCTCGACTGCGGACACGTGCCTCAGCTCGAGCAGCCCCGCGCCACGCATGCGGCGATCAGGGACTTCCTCCGCGAGCGGTAGCTCGAGCCGTCACGCGGTCAGAAGTCGCCGCCGCCCCCGAAGTCGCCGCCACCGAAGCCGCCGCCTCCGAAATCGCCCCAATCCCCCTGGTCGGCGGCGGACGCCGTGTCGGGCCCGTCGAACCAGGCGCCTCCGAGCATCGAGCCCACGAACAGGCCGGGCAGCAGCCCGCTGCCGTAGAAGCCGCCGGCCCAGGGAGCGAACGCGGGGCCCGCGTTCCAGTAGGGCATGCGCTCGCCGTTGACCTCCACCTGGCGCATGTCCGGCTCCTTCCCGTCCTCGAGGCGGGCCGCGTCGGCGGCGCACACCGGCACGGGGCGGGGCTCGCCGTCGAGCGGCGCCCACTCCATGTCGCGCACCGACGGGCCGTGCCGTGGGTCGAAGAAGCAGGGCGCACGGCGCTCGGGAATCTCCTCTCCGGCCAGCCGGGCCTTGGCGGCCACCATGGCCCAGCGTCCCTCCTCGAGCAGCGAGGTGACCCCCTCGACGTCCTCGGCCCGGCCGGCGCGGTCCAGGGCCTCCGATGCCTGCTGGTAGCGCTCGACGGCCAGGTTGTAGTGCTGCTTGGCCTCCTCGTCGACGCCGGGCATCTCCACGTCGAGGTCGAGCGCGCGGATGTCCTCGCCGAGGGCGACCAGGTCCTCGCGCGCCGCCGCCCCGACCTGCTCCAGCTCATGGGCCCGCCGTTCCCGCTCGCGCCGCCGGCGGCGGAGCGCGCTGACGCTGAACAGCGCAGCCGCTCCCCCGGCAAGGACCACCAGGAACGTCGGGAACCCGCCGCCCGAGCTACCTTCGCCGTTGGAGCCGTTCGATGCCTGCGCCTGGTCCACGCGCTCGACGAAGTCGGTGAGCACCGCGGCCGTGCCCTTGTCCTTCTCGGCCTCGAGCGCCTGAGTGGCAAGCTCTCCGGCGACCTGCCCCGAGACCTCGCCACTGACAGCGCCCGCCTGGAACTCGTTCCCGATCACTCCCGCGTAGGTGCCGGGCCGGTCGAGGTCGCGCGCGATCTCTTGCAGAGCGGCGGCCGAGTCACCACCGGCCTCGCGGGCCGCGCGGGCCTCCAGCACGGCGATGTAGATCGGGCCGGCGTCGGCCTTGGTGATCTTCTCGCGCAGCCGCTCCGCCTGGTCGTCGCTTATGGCCCGCTCCGCGTCCGGGTCTACGTAGACGGGGCTCAGTGCGAGCGAGTCGGCCGCCTGATCGAGCTCGTTCTGGGCATGCGCGGTCCCGGCCAGTAGGAGCAGTAGGACAAGGGTGAGAAGAGAGAGGCGCATGACCGGACCCCGGACGGTACAACCTGGGTGTGGAGTTCCCGCCCGGACCCCGGATCCCTCCGCTGGTGCAGGCCGCGCTGGTGACCGCCCGGCCCTACGGCTGGATGCGGGCCCGGCGGCGCCGGTACGGCGACGTTTTCTCGTCACGATTTCCCTTTTTCGGGCGTGTGGTGTACGTGGCGGACCCGGGGGAGGTCAAGCGGGTCTTCACGGGCGACCCGGCGATCTTCCACGCCGGTAAGGCCAACCTGATCGCCCTCGGCGACGTACTGGGCGAGCACTCGCTCCTGACTCTGGACGAGGGACGCCACCTCAGCCAGCGCAAGCTCCTGCTGCCCCCATTTCACGGCGAGAGCGTGCGTCGCTACACCGAGCTGATGGCCGAGGCCACCGCCCACGAGGTGGACCGCTGGCCGTTGGGACGCCCCTTTGCCTTGCGCCCGGGGATGCAGGCGATAACCCTCGAGGTGATCCTGCGCGCCGTGTTCGGCGTGCGCGAGGGCGAGCGCATGGAGCGCTTCAGGGAGGCTATTCCACGCCTGGGGGCGGCCACCAGCGTCCTCAGCTGGCTGCCCTTCATGCAGCGGGACATCGGCGGCATCACGCCCGGCGCGCGCTTTCGCCGGGCGGTGGAGGAGGTCGACCGGCTGATCTACGCCGAGATCGACCAGCGCCGCTCGGAGGACGAAGGCGATGACGTGCTCTCCCTCCTGCTGCAGGCCCGCCACGAGGACGGCAGCGCCATGACCGACGTGGAGCTGCGCGACCAGCTCGTGACCCTGCTCACGGCGGGGCACGAGACCACCGCCACGGGGCTCGCGTGGGCGTTCGAGCGGCTGCTGCGGACCCCCGCCGTGCTGGGCCGCGTGCTCGAGTCGCTGGACGACGACGACTACCTCGATGCGGTGGTCAAGGAGACGCTGCGCATCAGGCCGGTGATCGTCGACGTGGCCCGCAAGCTCGCCCGCGACACCGAGGTCGCCGGCTACCTCCTGCCGGCCGGCACGCTGGTGCTGCCGGCGATCGCGGTGATTCACGCGCGCGAGGACCTCTATCCCCGCCCCGACGCCTTCCGGCCCGAGCGCTTTCTCGACGGACCGGTCGAGTCGTACGCCTGGATTCCGTTCGGCGGCGGCGTGCGGCGGTGCATCGGGGCGTCGTTCGCGCAGACGGAGATGCGCGTGGTGCTGCGAGAGGTGCTGCGGCGGGTGCGGCTGCGCGCAGCCACGCGGCGGGCGGAGGGGGCGCGGGTCCAGCACGTGACGGCCGTGCCCGCGCGCGGCTGCCGGGTGATCGTCGAGGCGCGGGTGGCGCCACCGGCGCCGGCGCGTCCGGCCGTGCCGGCCGCGACCGGCTAGGACCGCTGCGGGGCTTCCGCCTCCGGCTGAGGCTCCTGCTCCGGCTCGGAGGGCGGCCCGGGCGGCAGCAGCGATTCCAGCTCGGCGAGCGCGACGCTCATGCCGGCGATCAGCGACCAGACGTCGTCCACCTGCTCGCGGTCGGCCACGATGCCGAAGTCCAGCCGGTCGCGGTAGCTCATGACGGTGATGTTGAGGCCCACCCCGTCGACGATCGCCGACACCGGATACTGCGCCTCGAGCCGGGCGCCCGCGAAGAAGAGCGACTCGCGCGGTCCGGGCACGTTGGAGATCACGAGGTTGAGCGGCGGGCGGGTGCGTCCCAGCACGTCGATGGTCGTCCGCGCCGCCAGCGCCATCACCGCCGGCGGGATGAAGCTCGTGGCGTCGGTCAACAGGTCGGCCGGCAGCGCGCGATGGCGGTCCTTGGCACTGCGCAGCAGCTCGTGAGTGCGTCGGAGCCGATCCGCCGGGTCGGGCTCGTCGGTGGGTATCGGCACGACCATCGTCGAGATGCGGTTGCCGAACGTGCCCTTCTCCTCGGCCCGCCGGACCGACACCGGGACCATCGCCACCAGCGGATCGCGCGGCAGCTCGTCGCGCTCCTCCAGCCAGGTCCGGAGCGCGCCCGCACACAAAGCCACCACCACGTCGTTCACCGTCACGCCGACCTGGCTCTTGATCGCCTTCACGGTGTCGAGCGACAGCGAGCCGAGCGCAAACCGGCGGTGGGCGGAGATGGGCCCGTTGAAGCTCGTGCGCGGCGGCCGGGCCGTGGTGACCTCCAGCACCGAGGGGTCCTCGTCCGAGCCGAGCGCCCGGCGAGCGTGCCCCAGCGCCGAGCTGAGCTGCGGCCCGCCGGGAAAGGCGTTGGCCCCCGGCAGGTCGGTGAGGTTCGGGAGGGTGCTCGGCAGCGCGCGCAGGGCGCGCACCGGCTGGCGGGGAAGCCCGGCCAGGCCGCGGCCCAGCATCTCCAGATCCCCGGGCACGCGCTCCCCGGACGACCGGGGCGGAGGCGGCGGCAGCTCGCGACCCTCGGGGCTGGGATCGAGAAGCGCCGAGAGGATTTCGTTGCCCGACACGCCGTCCACCACGGCGTGGTGAATCTTGGTCAGCAGCGCCGCGCGGCCGCCCTGGAGCCCCTGGATGAGGTAGAGCTCCCACAGCGGCCGGGCGCGATCCAGCGGCCTGGCGAAGATGCGCGCCACCGTCTCGGCCAGCTTGCCGTCGTCCCCGGGGGGCGGCACGGCCGATTCGCGGATGTGGAAGTCGAGGTCGAAGTCGGGGTCGTCGACCCAGTACGGCAGGTCGAGCCCGAACGGCACCGTCGCCAGACGCCAGCGGAACACCGGCAGCAGGTGCAGCCGCTCGCCCACCAGGCGGCAGATGTCGGCCGTCTCGAGCCGCCCGCCCGGCGCCGTGGAAGGGTCGTACACGGCGAGGCTGCCCACGTGGCCGTAGGTGCGTGAGGTCTCGATGCTGAGGAACTGGGCGTCCAGGCTGGTGAGTTGGCGCATTCGCTATCTCCTTCCCCGAAGGCGGCCGCGCTACGCCCTGGGAAGGAGCCCGCTGTCGGTCGCAACCTCGGCGGCGGCGCGGTCGGGGTCGTCCAGCACCCCGTCCAGGCGATCTTCTGCCAGGTCCCGCACCTTGGCGGCGAGTGCGTCGCCGTCCATGGGACGCCGTGGGGAGCCGAGGGCCGCCTCCACGCGGGCGATCTCCTCGCCCGCCGCGCTCAACCGCGCCTCGGACTCGAGCAGCGAGCGGTCGGTGTGGACCTCCACCGAGCCGGCCCGTCGGCGCGCTTCGGGGTCCACCGCTGCGAAGCTGGCGAGCGACGGCGGCCCGTGCAGCAGCGTGTACGCCGTCAGGTAGGGGATCGAGAACTTGGCCTGGAGGCCGTCCTCCACGTCGGGGCCGTAGGCGGCGGCCTGGAGCGAAAGCGGATGCACGGTCACCGCCACCTGCTCCGGGCGCTGCGCGCGCACGCGGTCGGCGGCCTCGATCGCGCCGTGGGTCTGCAGGCAGCAGGGCCAGGCCTTGATCCAGTTGTGCTCGATGGCCGGCTCGGCCGGATCGGGCTCGGCGAACCGGCCCCCGGTAGCGCCGTTGAAGCCCTGGGCCGCGGAGCCCAGAGGTACCCGTGCCCCGGCCGCCGCCAGTCGCGCCGCGCGCACGCCGTCGGCCGCCGCAAAGCCCACCTGAAGCGACTTGCCGTCCGACCCGAACGCCGCCCGCAGCCCCGCGGCACCGACCAGCGCGAGGGCCCGTGCGCTCTCCTCCCTCTCCCCCTCCAGGCCGAGCAGGCGAGCCGCGGTCACGGCCGCGCCCAGGCCTCCGCAGACCGCCGTGGGGTGAAAGCCGGCGTCGTAGAGCGCGGGGTGGCTCGCCCGGGCCAGAGCGCCCGTGGCCTCGAAGCCCGCGGCGTGGGCGGCCAGAACATCGGCCATCGTGAGGCCCAACTCGGCGCCGAGCAGAAGCGCCGCCGGAGCGGTGGGCGCGCTGAGGTGGGCGATCCCGGGCAGGTAGGTGTCGTCGAAGTCGAGCACGTGGCCGGCGGTGGCGGCGGCCAGCACCGGATCGCCGAGCGCAGCGGCGGCGCGCGCCGCCGGTTCCTCCCGTCCATGCGCCGCGCAGGCCAGCCAGTCGAGGAAGGCCTCCGCGTACCGCTGGTCAGAGGCCACCGGCCGCCTCCCGGGTGCTGTCGAGGCGCTCGCGAAAGGCGCGGACCCCGACCACCACCGCGCCGGCCGCACTCACCCGCTCTGCCAGGGCCGCATCCGAGGTGACCACCGTCAGCCCGGCGGGCCGGGGCGCGCCGGCTACCAGCCCGGCGATGTCGTCGTCGGCCGCGTTCGGCCCCCGTCTCGAGGCGAAGGCCACCTCGACCTGCGGATGGTCGCCCAGGTCCACGGCTCGCCCGTCGAACACCACCATCACCGGCTCGCGGCGAACGGCGGCAAAGCGGCCCAGCTCCTCCGTCAGCGAGCGCATGGCCCGCGGGCGGTCGCGCCACCAGCCGTCCGGCCGCGAGCCGATCAGGTTCATCCCGTCGACGATCCAACCGGTCACGGCCGGCCGGTCAGCATCTCGCTGAGCTCCCACAGGCGGCGTCGCGCCTCCGGGTCGTAGGCCTGCGCGTGCGCGCTGGACTCGCTCGTGCCCTCGAAGAAGCGGCCGCTCACGTCGTCCAGCTCCGGATCCGCCACCAGCCGGACGAGCGCGTCCGAGCCCTCCCCCACCGAGGCGCGCGAGCGCCCGAAGGTGCGGCGCACCATCTTGGTGTCCATCAGCGTGGCGGGATGCAGGGCGTTGACGGTCACGGCGCGGTCGTTCACCCGCTCGGCCAGGTCCAGCGTGAACATGACCTGAGCCAGCTTGCTGCGCGCGTACGCGGTGTACGCGTCGTAGTCGCGCTCGTACCCGGGATCGTCGAAGTCGAGCGGCGCCTGCCCGATGGAGGACACGCTCACGATGCGCGCCGGCTCGCGCAGCCGGGGCAGCAGGAGAAGGGTGAGCAGGAAATGGGACAGGTAATTGACCGCCAGGGTCAGCTCGTAGCCGTCCGCGCTCTCACGGCGGTCGGGGACGATCTGGCCGGCGTTGCAGACCAGCGCGTCGAGCTCGTCGACCTCGCCGGCAAGGCGGCGCACCTCGTCCAGCGAGGCCAGGTCGGCCACCCGGGTGTGCTCGCTCCCGATCTCCTGGGCCGCCGCCGCGGTCCTGGCCGGGTCCCGGCCGTGGACGATCACGGTCGCCCCGCGCCGGGCGAGCTCCGTCGCGGCCTCCTTCCCCAGCCCGTCGCTCGAGCCGGTGACCAGGATGGTCTGCTGGTCGAGCGGTCTCATCGCCTGCCCCGGAGGAAGAGCACGATCGCCGCGATCAGGAGCAGGCCCGCCGCCGCCTGCGCGGCGAGGCTCACCCCGACGCTCTGATCCTCGGTGGCGTTGCGAATCAGCGCGAACATGACCGAGGCGCCGAAGAACAGCACGAGCGCCCAGAGCAGGGTGTTGCGGTCCACGCGGGAGGAGGTTATCCCCGCGGGTAGCCTCGTCGTCCGTGACCGACCGGCCCGTACTCGCCGGGGCCGTCGGCGCTCTGGTGATCGCCTTCTCAGCGATCCTGGTGCGCCTGGCGGAGGTGTCGCCCTCGACGGCGGCCGTGTTCCGCTGCGTCTACGCGCTGCCCGCGCTGGGCGCGTTGGCGCTTCTGGAGCGCCGTCGCCTCGGGCGGCGCTCGGCTCGGGAGCGGCGTCTCGCCTGGCTGGCCGGCCTGTTCCTGGCCGCCGACCTGGTCTTCTGGCATCACTCGATCGCCGCCGTCGGCGCCGGCCTGGCCACCGTGCTGGCCAACGTGCAAGTGGTGTTCGTCGGTCTGCTCGCCTGGGCGTTCCTGGGCGAGAAACCAAGCGGCCGGTCGGTCGCCTCGATCCCCGTGGTGCTCTTCGGAGTGGTGCTGATCTCGGGGGCGCTCGGCGCCGGCGCCTACGGCGACGACCCGGCGCTGGGAGCGCTGTACGGCCTGGCCACGGCCGTGAGCTACTCACTGTTCCTGCTGATCCTGCGGCAGGGCAACGCCGACGCGCGCCGGCCCGCGGGATCGCTGTTCGACGCCACCGTGACGGCCGCCGCCGGCTCCGCGGTCGCAGGCATGGTGCTCGGCGACCTCGATTGGGTGCCGGCGCCCGAGTCCCAGGCGTGGCTGGTCGTCCTCGCGCTGTCCTCGCAGGTGCTGGGCTGGCTCCTCATCTCGGTGTCGCTGCCGCGGCTTCCCGCCCTTGTCACCTCGATCCTCCTGATGCTGCAACCGGTCGCGGCGGTACTGCTGGGGGCGGTGCTCCTGTCCGAGGCCCCCTCGGCGGTCCAGCTCCTGGGGGTGCTGGTCGTTCTGGGCGGCGTGACGGCGGCCACCGTCGGCCCGCCCGCCGCGACCGTCCCGTCTGAACGAGAATGTCCCGGCCCCATGTCAGAGACCCGGCCCGTCCGCCGACCCTCCCTCCGTTGACCGAGTTCCGCGAGCTGACGGAGCTCGAGCTCGGACGACTTAACGATGAACAGCTCGTCGACTATCTGCGGGCCGCGCGCGAGGCGGGGCACCCCGAGGCCATGAGGCCCGCGATCGCGGTGCTGGTCCTGGGCTACTGGGACATGCTCATCGGCCGGGCGCGCCTCAAGCTGCCCGACGCCGACGTGGAGGACGTGGCCGCCGAGGCCATGATGAGCGCGCTGGCCTCCGCGTTCGACGGCCGCTCGGTGGGTGAGTTCCGCAGCTGGCTGCACACGATCCTCAGCCGCCGCATCGCCGACCACTTCGAGGCCCGCAAGCGCCGCCCGGCCACCACGGAGCTGGCCTCCGAGCACGCGGGAGAGGACGACGTCTGGGGCAGCGAGCCCGCCGAGCCCTTCGAGGGCGAGGCCCTCTTCGCCCAGCAGTGCCTGCGTCAGGCCTACGACGAGCTGCTCGAGCACAGGCACCGGCAGGTGATCGACCTGTACGTGCTGGGCCCGCACTCGGCCGGCGAGGCGGCGTCGCTGGTGGGCTCGGACATGACGGAGGCAAACGTGCACCAGATCTCGTCGCGGTTCCAGAAGCGCTTCCGTGAGCTGCTCGACGGCGGGGATACTGCGGGGTAGACGATGACCGAGGTCGAGCAGCTGTTCGCCGACTACAAGGCGCTTCACCAAAGCGGCGCCGAGGCCGACCCGCGCCCCTTCCTCCAGCGCCTGGAGGGCAACGACCGGGAGCAGCTATCCGGCCTGATCGACGCCTACCTGGCCCGGGCGCCGCGGCAGCCCGAAGCAGCGCCGAGCCCCGCGGCGGCGGCCGTCACCGACTCGCTCGAGCGCTCCCTGGCCGGCTCCAGCGGCCTCTGGCCCGCGCTGCTTCCCCGCCTGCGCAACCGAGCCCGGATGCGGCGGGCGGATCTCGTGGCCGAGCTGGCGGCACGGCTCGGAGCCCAGGCCCAGCAGCCGAAGGTCGCCTCCTACTACCACCAGATGGAGCAGGGCCTGTTGCCGGCCTCCGGGGTCTCCGACACGGTGCTCGAGGCCCTGGGCCGCATCGTGGGCTACACGCGTGAGGGGCTGCGGCAGGCGGGTGGGCTGCCCGCGCCGGGAGGCACGGCGCCGGCGGCCGGGGCGGTGTTCACCCGCCCTGCCCTCGGGGAACCCCCGGCGCCCGAGGAAGCGGGCCCCCCAAGCGGCGCCGCGGCCGAGCAGGACTGGGACCAGGTCGACCGTCTCTTTCGAGGGGGATGACGGCCGTGCCGCTTGCCTCGTCGATCGAGGAGCGCGCCGAGCGCGTGCTTGGCGAGGTGCCCGGGTGGATCTGGGACCGCGCGAGGCTGCCCGTGCCCGTCGAGCACATCGCGGACTCGTGCTTCGGCCTGCACGTGCGGGACGTCGACGACCTGCGCTCGGCGCCGGGTGTGCCCGCGCTGCCCCCCGGTCAGGGCCTCTCCGGCCTGCTGCTGCCATCGGTGGGGGAGATCTGGGTCAACGCGGCGGAGGCCCGGGCCTGGCCACCACGGCGCCGCTTTACGATCGGTCACGAGCTGGGGCACTGGTGCCTTCACCGCACGGGCGGGGGCACCGTGTGGTGCCGCTCGCACGCGGTGGATCCAGACGAGGCTCCGCCTCCTGCCCGCCCGGCCTATCCGCCGGAGGAGAGCGAGGCCAACGAGTTCGCGGCCGCTCTGCTGATGCCCGCGGAGCTCGTGCGGCAGCACTACGAGCGGCTGCGCCGGAGCGACCCTGACGGTTGCTTCGGGCAGCTATGCCGGGCCTTCGGGGTCTCGGGCGCGGCGATGGGCAGGCGCCTGCGCAGGGTGATCTGAGCCGGGTACGATCGCCGCCGGCATGGACTTCGACCTCTCTCACGAACAGGAGGCCATCCGCGCGCTGGCCCGCGAGTTCGCCGACGGTGAGGTGCGCCCTGCGGCGGAGGAGCTCGACCGGTCGAAGAGCTTTCCCTACGCGATCGTCGCGAAGCTCGGCGAGCTCGGCCTCATGGGAATCCCCTACCCCGAGCAGTACGGCGGCGGCGGGGCGGACACCCTCAGCTACGCGCTCGTCGTGGAGGAGCTCACCCGCGTCGACTCGAGCGTCGCCATCACGGTGGCGGCTCACACCAGCCTCGGCACCTGGCCGATCTACGCCTTTGGCTCGGACGCCCAGAAGGAGGAGTGGCTGCCGGTGCTGTGCACGGGAGAGAAGCTCGGCGCCTTCGGCCTCACCGAGCCCGAGGCCGGCTCCGACGCGGGCAACACCCGCACGCGAGCGAGCGAGGAGAACGGCGACTGGGTGATCGACGGCGCCAAGCAGTTCATCACCAACGCCGGCACCGACATCAGCGGCTGCGTGACCATCACGGCCCGCACGGGCGAGGACGAGGTGTCCAACCTGCTGGTCCCCAACGGCACCCCCGGCTACGAGGTCGGTGAGCCCTATCGCAAGATGGGCTGGCACGCCTCCGACACCCGGCCGCTGAGCTTCGACGGCTGCCGGGTGCCCGAGGACAATCTCGTGGGCCGCAGGGGGCAGGGATTCCGGCAGTTTCTGCAGACCCTCGACGGCGGGCGCATCAGCGTGTCGGCGATGGGTGTCGGCCTGGCCCAGGGTGCACTCGACGAGGCGCTGGCTTACGCGAAGGAGCGCCGCGCATTCGGGCAGCCGATCGGCAAGTACCAGGCCATCCAGGCCAAGCTGGCCGACCTGTCGGCCGAGCTCGAGGCGGCTCGCCTGCTCACCTACCGCGCGGCGCTCGAGAAGGACGGCGGCAGGCCGTTCGCGCTGACCGCGGCGCAGGCCAAGCTCAAGACCGGGCGGCTGGCGGTGCGCGCGAGCGAGGAGGCCGTGCAGGTGCACGGCGGCTACGGCTACATGGAGGAGTACCCGGTGTGCCGCTTCTACCGCGACGCCAAAGTCCTCACCATCGGCGAGGGCACCGACGAGATTCAGCAGATGGTGATCGCACGCGGGCTGGGCCTGTAAACATCTGCAAGCCCGTGAAAGCGCGTGTAGGTTCGCCACCTAACGGGTAGCGAAGCCCTTCATGACCGGCGGGAACCTACGGGGATCGGGGCGAGGTCTGATCCTGATCGCCGTCGGGCTACTCGGGCTCGGGGCCCTGCTCCTGCTCGGGATCCAGCTCGCCGGGGGCGATCTCACCGGCGCCCTCGACCTCCTGTCCTTCGCCTTCGCGCTCGCCGCGCTGGCCGCCATTGCGGCCTGGGGCCACGAGCGCCGTTCGGCGCAGACCCGCGCCGCGCTGGGCGAGCAGCGGCGCGGGCAGATGGCCGAGCGCCAGCGCGACCTCCAGCAGCAGATGGAGAAGGCGGAAGAGCGGGCGGCCAAGCTCGAAGGCCAGCTGCGGGAGAGCCAGCGGCGGCTCCTGGAAGAGCAGCGCCTGCGGCTGCGCACCGAGCGGGCCCGCCAGGCCGAGCACGAGTGGGCCCGCGAGCTGCGCAGCCAGGTGACGCGTCTCCACCGGGATCAGGGCCCCACGGGCAACCTGCGCGAGTTGGTTCTGGCCACGTCGATGAAGCTCACGGGCGCCGAAATGGGCCTGCTGCTCTCCCGCCAGGACGACGACGGCGACGGCAAGCTCGACCTGGTGTGCGCCCACGGGTTCGAGCACGATCCCGCCGACAGCGGGGTGGCGCAGCGCTTTGCCGACCGGGTGGTGGAGCGCGACGAGATCATCCGCGAGGACGAGCCGGGCAGCGGTGACTCCCCCGCGGACAAGGAGATCGACTCGCTGGTGGCCGTGCCGGTCTACATCAGCGACGGCTTCCATGGCGTGGTGATTTGCGCCAACCGGCCGGACGGCTTCGAGGAGCTCGACGACGACGTTCTTCTCGCGCTCGGCGACCACGCGGGGGCGGTGCTGGAGAACAGCCGCCTGCACGGCCGTCTGCGCAGCTCCTACCTCGCCGTGGTGAGCATGCTCGCGGACGCGATCGAGGCCAAAGACCCCTTCACCCACGCCCACGCGGGCCAGGTCGCGGGCTACGTCGAGGCGGTGTCCCGAAAGCTCGACCTGGACGGACGGCGGCGAGAGCAGCTGCTCTTCGCCGCCCTGCTGCACGACGTCGGCAAGCTGGGCATCAGCGAGCGCATTCTCCTCAAGGAGGGGCCGCTGAGCCCCGAGGAGCGCGAGATCGTCGAGCTGCACCCGCTCATCGGCTGCCGGATCATCGACCGCGTGCCGGGCCTCACCGACCTGGCGCCGGCGATCCTCCACCATCACGAGCGCTGGGACGGCGAGGGCTACCCCGCCGGGCTCGAGGGTGAGGACATTCCGCTCGAGGCCCGCCTGATCGGCGTCGCGGACTGCTTCAGCGCCGTGACGTCGAGCCGTCCCTACCGTCGCGCGCTAGGCATCGAGGAGGCGTGCCGTGAGATCGAACGCGGCGCGGGCACCCAGTTCGACCCGGAGATCGCTCGCCTGTTCGTCGCCGAGGTCCGGCGCCGCCCGATCCCGCGCAGCGCCGACGGGACCCTGGCTTCGGCGCTCGACAGCCCCGTGGTCCAGGCCCGGCGAGCACCCGGCGAGCCGCTCCTGGGCCACGGCCCGGCGTCCTCGCTCGACCAGCTCACGGCGCTCTACTCGCACCGCTATCTGCAGGAGGTGGCCGGCCTGGAGGCCAAGCGTGCCCCCCGCCACCGGCGGCCGTTCGCCGTGGTGATGGTCGAGCTGGCCGACCTGGGCGAGATCAACCGCGACGAGGGCTACGCCGCGGGCGACGCCGCGCTGCGCGAGGCGGCGCAGGTGCTCCAGCAGGTGGCCGGCACCGCCCCCGCCACCCTGGCGCGCTACAGCGGCCGGCGAATCGCCGCGCTGCTGCCCGGCAGCGGCCACCATGAGGCGGCCGACCTGGCCACCCGGACGATCGCCATGCTGGACACGCGGCGGCTGCGGGCCCGCACCGGCGTGGCCGTGTGGCAGCACGGCGATCACGGCTCTGACGTGATCGCCCGCGCGCGCACGGTGCTCGAGGCGACAGTGGCCCGCTGAGCGGCGAGCGGCCGCGTCGCTCGGTCCCGGTCCGCCATCGTTGGCGCTCATGCGCCGCGCCGCCGCTCTGTGGCTCCTGCTCTTCGCCGTCTACGCGGCCACCCTCGGGCTGCCCGCGTTCGGCGACTCCGACTACGCGGGCAGCGAGCCGCACCACCTGCTGGCCGCCGAGTCGCTCACAGAAGACCATGACGTCGACGTCGCCGACGAATACGCCGAGCGCGCCTACACCGGCTTCTACCCCTACACGCTCGAGCCCAGGGGGCGCGAGACCCGCGGGCGGCTGAACGAGCCCGTCGGCCTGGGCTTTCCTCTGCTCCTCACTCCCGCCTATGCACTGGGTGGGCCCACGGGGGTTGAGCTCTTCCTCGCCGTCATAGCCGCGCTGGCTCTCGTGCTGGCCTACCGTCTCGCGCTGCGGGTGGTGCCCGATCCGTGGTCGCTGAGCGCCGCCGTGGCGGTGGGCCTCAGCCCTCCGCTGCTCGCCTACGGAACAGCGGTCTCCCCTGAGCTCGCGGCCGGGGCCGCCCTGGCCGGCGCAGCCCTGCTCGCTCTCCGCCTCGACGAGCTGCCGCGTGGCCCCGCAGCCTTCGGGTGCTTTGCGCTGCTCGGCCTGCTTCCCTGGCTGGGAATCCGGTTCGTGCCCGCGGGTCTCGTGGTCGGCTACGTGGCTGCCCGTGCGCTGTGGAGGGCCCGGCGGCGAACGCTGGCCGTCGGCGCGGTGGAGCTGTCCTTCTTCAGCCTGGCGCTGTACGTCGGCCTCAACGAGGCCCTGTACGACGGGCCCACCCCCTACTCCGCGGAGGCGACCGGCGACCCGCCGACCGGCGCTTCGTCGCCTGGCGACTATCTCGCACGGAGCTATCGGCTGGTGGCCCTCTTCCTCGACCGCGACTACGGCCTCCTGCGCTGGGCGCCGGTCCTGTTGCTGGTGCTGGTGGGACTGTGGTGGCTCTGGCGCTCGCACCGTGACCGGCTGGCCCGGGCGGTGCCGGGGGTGCGGCGCATCGAGCTGACCGGCGACGTCTGCGCGGCCGCGATGGGAATCCAGCTGCTGGTGGCCGCGTTCCTGGCGCCCACCATGTTCGGCTTCTGGTTTCCCGGGCGGCACCTCTTGGCCGTGCTGCCGCTCAGCGTTCCGCTGGTGGCCTGGGGCCTGCGTCATGCGCCACGCGTGGGTGCAGCTCTGGCTGCGCTTACCCTGGCTGGCTCGCTGTGGCTCTTTGTGGCTGCTCGTTCCGGGGGAAATCTGGTGACCGAGCGCCCGGACGCTCCTCTCGGGCCACTGCTGGAAGCCTGGCCGTCCTTCGAGCCGGCCGGCGGCTGGGCATACTGGCTGGCGGCCGGCATCGCGCTCGCGCTGGCCGCGCTGGTGCTGTACGAGCTGAAAGGGGCGCGGCGGCGCGTCTTTCTTCGCCTCAACGACTAGGTCCTTGAACCGAAAGCCGCGCCGCCGCAGTCACCTTCTGCCCGGAGACGGGGGCCACCAACCCAACCGCGGGGCTCTTGGCGGGAACGTAGACTTGCAACTGGTATAGACCAGTGAGGGGGCGCCGGTGCGGCTTGGCGTGAGTGCCGCGCTCGTCGACGGAGCGATCGTCGACGGGGACGTGACAATCGAGGACGGCATCGTGGCTGCGGTTGGTGGCCGGCCCGCCGGACCCCGGGGGACCGCGGTGCCGGGCTTTGTCGACGCCCACATCAACGGGGTGGCCGGAGTGGACTTCCTGAGCGCCGACGTGGCCGGCCTGCGCCGGGCCGCCCGCGCACAGGCGGGCACCGGCGTGGTGGCCTTCCAGCCGACGCTGGTCTCCTCCCGCGCGGACGACTACCGCGAGCCCCTGGCGGCCGCTGCCGAGGCCGCCGCCACGGGTGACGGCCTCCCTCTCGTGACCGGCGTGCATCTCGAGGGGCCCTTTCTCTCGCCGCACTGGCCCGGCGCCCACGACCCGGCCCACCTTCGCCCCGTGGACCAGCGGCTCGCCCGGCAGCTGTGCGAGCTCGGACCGGTGCGGCATGATGACCCTCGCGCCTGAGCTGCCGGGGGCGATCGACCTGATCCGTTCGCTGCGGGCCGCGGGCGTGGTCGTCTCCTGCGGCCATTCGGATGCGGACGCGCACCAGGCCCACGCCGGCTTCGACGCCGGAGCCGGCGCGGTGACCCATCTCCACAACGCGCACCGGCGCTTCCGGGCACGGGACCCCGGGCTCGGCGGCGTAGCGCTCGTGCGAGGCGACGTGACCGTGCAGGCGATAGTGGACGGGGTCCACCTCGCCCCCGAGTCCGCCTACGGGGCCTTTCTGGCCTCCGGCCCGCGCTTCTGTCTGGTGACCGATGCGATCGAGGCGGCGTTGCGCGCGCCGGGCGAATACGAGCTGGGCAACCGTCTGGTCAAGGTGCGCGACGGCGCGGCGCGCCTGGCGGACGGCACGCTGGCCGGCAGCCTGCTGACGCTGGACCAGGCGGTGCGCAACCTGGCGGCGAGCGGCGCCACGCTCGAGCAGGCCGTCCACGCCGCGGCCACGGCGCCGGCGCGCCTGCTCGGCCGCGACGACCTGGGCGTTCTCCGCCCCGGGGCGCCCGCCCACCTGACGGTGCTGGACGCGGAGCTGGCGGTCACCCGCACGCTGGTCGGGGGCAGGGAGGCCTTCGTCAGGTAGTGGGCGTGACCTTGCGCAGCCCGGGCGGCTCGTCGGGATCGAGGCCGCGCCGCAGCGCGAGGGCGAGCGCCAGCTGTTGGGCGCGCACCACCGCGGGGATCGCGGCCAGCGGCTCGGCCAGCCCGGCCGGATAGGGCAGCGCCGCGCCGGGCCGGTCGGCGAGTCGCAGCACGGGCGTGCCCGCCTCCTCGAGCCTTGCGGCCAGCTCCTCGACGTCCGCCGCGGCTGGTCCGGCGGCGCTTACCGCGAGCAACGGGAGGTCGGCGCCTGCCACGGTCACCGGCCCGTGCCGGAAGTCGGCCGCCGACCAGCCCTCCGCGCGCACGCGTGCGGCCTCCCGGAGCTTCAGCGCTGCCTCGAGCGCCACGCACATCAGGTAGCCCCGGCCCACGGCCACCAGCTCGTTGGCCGCGCCCAGCGCCGCCGCGGCGCTTTCGGCGGGCGCGGCGTCGGCCAGGACCTCCTCGACGGCAGCCGGCAGGCGGTCCCACTCCCCGTCGCCCCAGGGAACCGGGCCCAGCGCCTGCGCGATCAAAGCGATCGCGGCAAGCTGAGCGGTGAAGGTCTTGGTGGCGGGGACCGCTCGCTCCTCGCCCGCGGCTAGGCCGACATGGTGGTCGGCGGACCCGGCCAGTGGGCTCTCCTCGTCGTTGGTTACGGCCACGGTGCGGGCCCCGGCGCGGGCGTAGGCCTCGAGCACGGTGGCGATCTCGGGCGTGCGGCCCGACTGGCTCACCGCCACGGCCAGCCAGCCGTCGAGCCGCGGCTGAACGCCGTAGAGCGTGCTGAGGCTCGGGGCCGCTAGGGCCACGGGACGGCCCGTGGCGGCCTCGAAGAGGTAGCGCCCGAAGACGGCCGCGTAGTCCGACGAGCCGCGGGCGATCACCACCACGCCGGCCGGCCGCAGCTCGCCCAGCGAGGCGACGAGGTCAGAGCGCCGGGCCGCGAGCGCCCGCAGAACCGCGGGCTGCGCGGCCATGTCGGCGGCCATGCGCTCTCCGGGCCGGCTCACCGGCTGTCCCTCGGGCGCGTCTGGGTCAGGTCGATCTCGTAACGGTCGCCCCTGAAGAGCGAGCTGGCGAAGTACGCCGGCGTGCCCTCCGCGTCGCGGGCCAGGGTGCGGAAGAGCAGGCCGGCCTGGCCCCCCTCGACCCCCAGCAGCACTGCGTCCTCGCCGCTCAGGGTCACACCCAGCACGCGCTGGCGCGCCTCGTGCAGCCAGACGCCGTAGGCGGCGAGCACGTCGAAGAGCGATCCGGCCTCGAAGTCGGCCTCGGCCACGCCGGGAAAGCGATCGGCGGGCAGGTGGGCGCGCTCGAGCGCCATGGGCCGGCCGTCGGCCGTGCGCAGGCGTTCCACGTGCGCCACCGGCGCCCCGGGGGCGATCTCGAGCGCGCTCGCGAGGAAGCTCGTGGCCTCGATGATCTCCTGGGCGAGTACGACCGAGCCGGGCTCGAACCCTCGCGCGCGCATGTCCTCGGTGAAGGAGCTGAAGAGCACGTCCTGGGCCACGCGCGGCTCGGCCACGAAGGTCCCGCGCCCGTGCAGGCGGTACACCGAGCCGGCCGCCGCCAGGCGATCGACCTCGGTGCGCACCGTCATGCGGGCCAGGTCGTAGCGCGCGGCCAGGAGCCGCTCGGAGGGCAGGGCCGAGCCGGCCGGCAGCGAGGCCACCAGCCCCTCCAGTATCTCCCGCAGCGCCTGCCCCTTGGGGCCGCCGGGCAGGCGGCGGGGCAGCCCATCCGGCTCATCGGTGCGAGCCACGGGGCCTCCGGGTGACGGCCGCAAAGCGGCGGGTGAGCGCAAGCGGGTCGCTGATCGCGGTCCCGACGACCACCGCGCCGGCGCCGGCGTCGAAGGCGGTGCGCACGGCTTCGGGGGAGCCGTACCGACCCTCGGCGATCACCGGGCAGTCGAGCTCCGCGGCCAGGAGGGCCACCAGCTCCAGGTCGGGGTCGGGCGAAGCCGGCGCGACACCGGTGTAGCCCGCCAGCGTCGTCGCCACCGCGGCGGCTCCGGCCCTGCGCGCCGCGACGGCCGCTTCCAGCGAATCCACGTCCGCCAGCACCGGCCGACCCAGCTCGCCGGAGACCATGCCGATGAGCTCCGCGACGTCCTCGCCTCCGGGGCGAGGGCGGCCGGTGCCGTCGACCGCGATCAGATCGGCGCCCGCGGCGGCCACCTCGCGTGCGTCCCCGAGCTGCGGGGTGATGTACACGTCGCTTCCCGCCACCCGGCGCTTTTTCAGCCCGATGACTGGCAGCGCCACGGCGGCCTTTATCGCTGCCACGTCGGCGGCGCCTTCCGCCCGGATGCCGGCGGCCCCGCCCGCCTCGGCGGCGCGAGCGATCGCCACCATGTGCGCGGTCGCTGCGAGCGGGCTGTCCTCCGGGGCCTGGACCGACACCACCAACCCGCCCTCCAGCGCCTCGAGCGCGTCGTTCACCGCGCCTTCCACAGAAGACCCGGCTCCGGCGCGAGGTGGTCAGCCCGCCCGGCCAGCAGGGCCGCCCCGGCCAGCGAATCTCCCTGCGGGCGAACCAGCCGAGCCGCGGGCCGGCGCTCGCGCACGGCCCGCTCGAACGGCTCGAGCAGCGGGGCGCCGGCCAGGAAAACGTTCCCGGCGTAGGAGACGGCGGCCTCCTCGCCAGGCTCGAACAGGCGCCCTAGAGCGGCGACGGCCGAGAGCGCCAGCTCCTCCGCCGCCTCGCGCAGGATCCGCTGGGCCGCTTCGTCGCCCGTAGCGGCCTCCCGGCCGACGTCGGTCGCGAAGCCGGCGATCACGCGCGTGGGCACCGGCGCTCCGTACACGCGCTCGGCCAGCTGCGGAACCGGCGCGAAACGCCGCTCCGCGGCGGCCAGCAGCGCGGTCGGCTCGCCGCGGCCGTCGGCGGCCCGCAGCGCCGCATCGAGGCCCGCCCGCCCGATCGCGAAGCCGCTGCCCGCGTCGCCCAGCAGGGAGCCCCAGCCGTCGACCTTGGCCATTCGCTCGCCCCGGCGGGCCACCGATACCGCGCCCGTGCCGGCGGCCACCACCGCGCCCGGCCGGTCGCCGAGGGCCCCAAGAAGCGACGTGAGCCCGTCGCTCGCGATCGCCAGCCGCTCGAGGCCGAGCCGGTCGCGCAGCACTGCGCTCAGCCGCTGTAGGTCCTCCTCGCTCGCGGCCTCGAACCCCGAGAGCCCGATCCCGGCCGCCGGCGCCGGCGAGGGCAACCGACCGAGGCCCGAAACCGCGGCCACCAGCCCGGCGGCCACGTCGTCGGGCCCGGCGGCCGGGCCCAGGCGCAGCACCCCCGGCGCGGTGGCCGTGCGCGGGCCGCGCTCGTTGTCGAGCGCGGCCCTGATCTCGGTCTGTCCTGCGTCGACGGCTAGCGCCGCCGGGGTCACTGCAGGCCGGCCTTCTTGCAGTCCTGGGCGTACGCGCCGGTGCAGATCTCCCCGACGTCGAGGAAGCCGTCCTTCACCACGGTGCTGTCGATGTTGTCCTTCTGGATCGCGATCGTGTCCAGCAGCGCAGAGGGGACCTGCTTCATCCCGTTGTCGACCTTGTCCGGCGCGGCGTCGGCGGGCGGCGTCTTGCCCTGGGCAATCGGCACCGCCAGCTCAGCCGCCGTCTCGGCGATCTGAATGATCGGCTGGTAGACCGTCATCAGCTGCTCGCCGCTGAGGATGCGCTGGATGCCCGCCAGCTCGGCGTCCTGACCAGTCACGAAGCGGGTGGCGGGTTCGATGCCGCCGCCCTTGAGGGCGGCGATGGCCCCGCCGGCCATGCCGTCGTTGGCCACATAGACCGCGTCGAAGCCGTCGTTGCCGAGCGAGGTGATGGACTGCTCCATCTCCTGCTGCGCCTTGTCGGGGCTCCAGTCGGGGGTATCGAAGGACTTGACCACGTCGGCCCCCTCCTTCTCCAGCACGTCCATCGCCCCGTCCTTGTAGGGCTTGGCGTTGGAGTCGGTGGGCGCCCCGTTGATCATGACCACCTTAGGGCTGCCTCCGCCGTCCTTCTTGACGGCCTTCATCTGGACCTCGGCCTGCTGCTGTCCGACCTTGAACGGATCGATCGACACGTAGTAGTCGATGTCGGCGTCCGGAATCAGACGGCCGTATGCGATCACCGCCACGTCCGACTGCTGGGCGCGCTGCACGATGCCTGCGGCCGACTTCACGTCGACGGCGCTGATCACGATCACCTTCGCGCCCTGGGTGATGGCCGCCTCGGCCTGCTGCTGCTGCTTGGCCGGATCCTGGTCGGCGTTCGAGTAGATCACCTCGCAGTCCTTGCACAGCTCCTTCACCCGCCGCTCGAAGTTGGGCCGGTCCTGCTCCTCGTAGCGCGTGGTCTTCGTCTCCGGGAGCAGCATGGCGACCTTGACGGCCTCGCCGCCGCCCTCGCCACCGCCGCCACCGCCATCGTCGTCTCCGCATGCGCTGACCGTCAGAAGCGCTAGCGCCGCCGCGATCGCCGCGAGCGCCCTGAGCCTGGTACGACCCGCCATTGATGCTCCTCCTCCTCGCTTCGGGCGAGGCGCGGACGCTACCACAACTGGTCTAGACCAGTTGGCCGCCTGCCAGACTCCGCTCGCATGGATCTCACGCTGCTTCCGCTCCACAGCCCGACCGAGACCCGCACGTTCGAGAAGGGCCGCTTCGAGACCTATCGGATCGGGCCGATGACGCTGGGCCGCGCGACCTATCAGCCGGGCTGGAAATGGTCCGAGCACGTCGGAGCCCCGGCAGGTGAGAGCTCGTGCCAAACAGAGCACGTCGGGCTCGTGCTCAGCGGCCGGGCGGCCGTGAGGATGGACGACGGCAGCAAGCGTGTGATGGCGCCCGGCGAGTTCTTCTACGTCCCGCCGGGGCACGACAGCTGGGTAGTCGGCGACGAGCCCTACGTATCGCTGCACATCATGGGCAGCGAGAGCTACGCGGCCTGAGCCGGCTGCGGGGCGCCCCTGACCCTGGCCGCGATGTGGTCGGCGGGCGCGTCCTCACGCCTGGACAGAGCGAGGAAGGGCAGCGCCAGCACCGAGATTCCCGCGCCGACCAGGTAGGACGGCCCGTAGCCCCATACGTCGGCGGTCCGGCCCAGCGCCGGCTGAGCCCAGACGCCCCCGGAGGAGGCCATCAGCGAGTCGAACGAGAGGATCGTCGCTCGCTGCTGCGACGGGATCAGGCCGTTGAGGTAGCTCTGGCGAATCGGCATCGCGGCTGCAAACAGCAGTCCCCAGAAGCTCGTCAGTCCGATAACCGCCCAGAAGCTCTCCACCGAGCCGATCAGCACGAGCGTCACGACGTCCAGCGCCGCCACGGCGAGCAGGGCTGAGGTGCGGCGCTCGAAGAGCCGGTGGATGCGGGTGGCGGCCACCCCGCCGACGATCTGCGCGCCGGCCACGATCGCCGCCACCAGGCCGGCGATCTGGTACGCCTGCGGGTCGCCGTAGAGCTCGAGCAGATAGGGCTGCAGGGAGTAGAAGGCGTAGATGCCCACGCCGCCTGTGAACAGGGCTTCGATCATCAGCCATTTGGCGGCGGGCACCCGCCAGCCGTAATCGACCGAGGCGGCGGCGATCCGTCGCATCTCGGCCAGCGGCCGGCCGGTCCTCGAGGGGGCGAAGCCGACGTCCTGCATGAGGCGGAACGCGACGGCGAACGTCACGATCAGGATGGCGCCGCGCAGCACGAAGGGCAGGCCCAGGCTGGAGTGCTGGGCGATGAAGCCTCCGGCGAGAGACCCGGTGAGCATCGCCGCTCCGGTCATCATCTGGCCGCGGCCGAACACCGCCTCCAGCTCGCCCGTGAAGCCCGTGGCCTCGAGCGCGTCGACCAGCCAGGCCTCGAGCGCCCCGGAGAAGAAGGTGAAGCCGAGGCCGAGCAGCATCGACACGAGCGCCCACTGCCAGAACGGCGCCCCCAGCTCCCAGAGCAGCACGTACAGCAGCGTCGACGCGGTGAGCGTCAGCGTGCCGAGGAGGAACGACACCCGCCGGCCCAGCGTGTCGGCCACCAGACCCGTGGGCACCTCGAACAGGACCATTCCGGCCGTGAAGAACGCATTCGCCGCGAAGGCCTCCAGGTTGGAGAGACCGGCGTCGAGCAGGAAGATCGTGTTGACGCCCCAGATGAGCGAGGCGGCCAGGGTGTTCCCGAGCACCAGCCCCAGGTAGGTGCGCTGGATGGTCGTGGGCGTGGGCATTTGCAAGTAAGACCGCTGGGCCGTTCCGGGTTCATCGGTCGATCGAGCATTTGTACGATTACCATCGAACTATAGCGATGGTTCGATGGCTATCGAACAATGCGCCGCACGCCGGGGCGTCGGCCAGCGCACCTTGCGCCGCGCGGCAGGGGCTCTACGCAGCCTGCGCCTCGCCGGCGCCGGCGGGGGCGTCCCACCAGCGCTCGAGGCGGCGCACGAAGCGGCCCGGCTTGTCGGCGTAGAGCCGGGCGCCGATCGTGAACGCGTCGGCCTGGAGCTCCGCCCGGCGCCGCTCGACGGGCGCCCTGAGGGCCTCAGCGGCGGAGGACTCGTGCTCCTCGGCCCAGGCCAGTAACACGGCGAGGTCGTGGTCGTCGCCCAGCCGGTCGGACAGCTCGTGGGCCTCCTTGGCCAGTGCTTTCATGACCGGCTTCCAGGTGTCGCGCAGGATGTCGAGGTGGTACCAGAGGTCCTTCACCCGCTTGCGCCATTCGTGAAGGTGCTCGGCGCTGGGCTCCTCGAGGGCGGCCCGGTAGTCCCGGCGCCCCCGTTTGTAGCTGCGCCGAAGGCCGTCCTCCACCGCCTCGAACCCTTCGTGCTCGAGCGGCCAGCTGCCGACGCGGCGGCGGACTCGCTTGAGCAGCCGAACGGCCTCCTCGGCAAGCTGCGCCCGCGCCCCGCCCGAGGTCCTGATCCGGTGGGCCTCCAGCGCTTGGCGCAGGTCGCCGGCCGGGCCCGTGTCGGCCGGACCCAGCTCGTCGGGATAGCGCTCCTCGAGGTGGGCGAGGGTGGCCAGCATCACGTCGGCGTCACGCACCCCCGACAGCTGTTGGCCGGCGTCCCTGAAGGTCTGGTTCTCGCGCCGGTACACGTCCGACCCCAGCTCGTCGCGCGTCAGCCGCACGAGCGCGCGCAGCTTCTTGACGTTCTTCCGCGCCTCGTGCACCGCGGCTTCCTGGGTGCTGTCGGTCTGGCCCGTGAGCTCGTCGACCGCGTCGTCGATTCGCCCGCGCGTCATGCGCGCGACGCCCTTGGACACGGGCTCACCGTCCTGCAATCGGTACTTGCGCCGGGAGGCGGCCATGAACCCGGGAGGCTATCGCTCGAGCTCGAGCAGCCGGGCCGCCGCCGAGGCGGGATCCAGCCTGCGGGCCACCACCTCGTCCATCAGCTCGCGCACGCTCTCGTCGTCGCGAACGTGAGCTTCGATGTCCCGGCGCAGCCGCCCGGCTGCGAGGGCCACCACCTCGTTCCTCAAGTTGCGCTGGCGGCGCTCGCTCAGCGTGCCCTGCTCCTCGATGAAGGCCCTGTGCTCGGCGATCTTCTCGGCCAGCTCAGCGGTTCCCTCGCCCCGTGACGCCTCTGTCCTCACGATCGGAACCCTCCAGCCCTCCTGTGGGCCGAGGGAGAGCACGCCGCGTATCTCCCGGACCATCGTGTCGGTCAGGGGGTGGTCCGCCTTGTTGACGACGATCACGTCGGGGATCTCCATCACGCCGGCCTTCAGCGCCTGGATCGAGTCGCCCGAGCCGGGCATGAGGACGAGCACGATGGTGTCGGCGTGGTCGATGATGTCGACCTCGGCCTGGCCGACGCCGACGGTCTCGAGGAACACGTCGTCCTTCCCGCTGGCGTCCATGAGCAGCGCCGCCTGGAGACTGGCCTCCGACAGCCCGCCGAGCGAGCCCCGGGTGGCCATCGAGCGGATGTAGACGCCCGAGTCGAGGAAGTGGTCGGCCAGCCGTATGCGGTCGCCGAGCAGGGCCCCCTGGGTGAACGGAGAGCTGGGGTCGACCGACAACACGGCGATCTCGCGCCCTCGGGCGCGCCCGTGCTCGATCAGGCGGCCGAGCAGGGTCGACTTGCCCACGCCCGGCGGGCCGGTGAAGCCCACCACCGCGGCCTGGCCCGTGTGGGGGTAGACCTCGCGCACCAGAGCCCAGCCCTCGGGATCGTCGTTCTCCACGAGGGAGATGGCCCGCGCCAGCGCGCGCTTGTCGCCCGCAAGGAGTCGTTCGGCGAGATCCGCGGCGGTGCGTCCGGGGGCAGGCACGGGGCGGCGAATCCTACGGTTCGCCCTGCAGGTGCTCCGCCACGTCCCAGGTCCAAAGCTCCACCACGTTCCCGTCAGGATCGTCGACGTAGGCCGCGCGGCCGTGTGTGTCGAACCCGATCACCTCCACCTCCTGGCCCCGTTCGCGCAGGGTCGCCACGGCGGCGTCGAAATCCTCCTCGGCGATGGCCAGCGCGTAGTGGACGTGCACGCCTCCCCGGCCTCCGGCGAGCCCGACCTGGGGCCGCCAGAGCCCGATCCGGGTGCGCTCGCCGGCCATCAGCCAGATCGCCTCCCGGTCGGGCCAGCGCTCCACCACCGGAAGGCCGAGGACGACCGGCGTAGAAGCCCTCGGCCGCCTCGAGGTCCACGACCTCGAGGACCAGCTCGGAGACGCCCGTCACGGGGAGGCGGTCGCCCACGCGCTCTCTCGGTCGCGAAAGTCCCGCAGCCGCGCGATGCGCCCGTCGCGCACGGTCACGAGGAACCACCAGTCGTTCGGAAACGCCACTCCGCTGGAGCGGCCCACGACATCCAGGGTGAGCTTGATCAACACGCGCCCCTCGCCCATGTCCTCGAGCTCGACGATCCGCAGCGTGCGGCCGCCGGCCACCGCGTGCCGCTCGTCGAGGCGCTGCGCGACGGCGCCGCGCCCGCGGATGACCGTGCTGTCCGGGAACACATCGCCCTCGTCGAGCACGAGGTCCTCGTCCCACCAGCGAGGATCGGCAGCCAGTGGGCCGGACGAGGCGTAGTCCGCGTAGGCGCGGCGCACGACCTCGAGCGGGTTCACCGGCGAGACGTCATTCGTACGCCAGCGCCCTCAGCACGTCCAGCTTCGCCGCCCGGCGCGCCGGCCAGATCGCCGCCAGCACCCCGGCCAGGGCGGCCAGCAGCAGCAGGATCAGCAGCGTCCCGATCGGGTAGGCCAGCTCGAAGCCCTCGTCCGCCAGCGGCCTGGACACCAGCGCAGCGAAGATCACGCCCAGGACCGTGCCCAGGATCGCGCCGATCAGCGCGGTGATCACGGACTCGTAGCGGACGAGACGGCGCACCTGGCGCCGAGACATTCCGACCGCGCGGAGCATGCCCAGCTCCCGTGTGCGCTCGTGGATGGACAGCGCCAGGGTGGTGACGATGCCCAGCAGCGAGATCACCACAGCCAGCGCCAGGAGCACGTAGAAGAACGCCACCAGCTGGTTGATCTGCTCCTCCTGATTGTCCTTCAGCTCCTGCTGGTTGAGCGTGTCGACGGTGGGAAAGCGCCGGTCGACGGTTTGCTTGATCTCCTGCTGCACCGCCGCGGGCTTCGCTCCAGGCTCGAGCCGAACGAAGGTGATGCTCGGCTGGGTGATCCCGAACTCGCGGCGCAGCGTCTGCTCGGGCACCACGATGTTGCCCAACAGGTCGGCGTTGTCCTTCACCGTGCCCTCGATCGTGAAGGTGGCCCTGCGCTCCAGCGGGGTGCGCATGCTGAGCCGGTCGCCCACGGCGAGGTCGTTGGACTTCGCCCAGGCGTCGTCGGCCACAGCGCCGTGCGCGGTGAGCCCCGAGAGCGTGGCGGTCGAGCCCTCCTCCCAATCGAGGGAGAGCACGTCGGCCACGTTCGCCGGATCGACCCCGGACACGCGGACGTCCTTGTCCTGGCGCACGGCGCCGGCGAAGCTGAGCGAGGAGACCGTGCGTACGCCCTCCACGCGCTCGGCCTCCCGGCCCGCGCCGGCGCTGATAGGCGAGAAGCCGTCCGAGTTCTGCAGGACGAGGTCGCCCTGGAAGTTGCGGTCGATGGCGTTGCCCACGGAGGCGCTGATGCCGGCCGCGAACACGGTCACGAATACGACCACCGCCAGTCCGATCATCAGCGCGCCCGCGGTGACCGCGGTGCGACCGGGCTTGCGCACGGAGTTCTCGCGTGCCAGCCGTCCGGTGATCCCGCGCAGCTTCTCCAGCGGCCAGCCGGCCACCGAGGCCAGGGGGCGGACCAGACGCGGGCTCAGCATCGACACTCCCATCAGCGTGACCACGGCGCCGCCGCCCGCGAGACCCGCCCCCGCATTCGCGTCCTCCACGACCCCGAACACCCCGGCGGCGGTCATGGCGACGCCGCCGAGTGTCAGCAGCAGCGCGAAGGCAAGGAAGATTCGCCCGCGCGCGCGGCTCTCCGGCAGCTCGGCCTCGAGCAGCGCCGCCATGGGCGAAACGCGAGTGGCTCGCAGGGCGGGAAGCAGCGCCGAGAAGAGGGTGACGAGCAGCCCCACAACAAGCGAGAGGACGATCGTGCGGGTGGCGATGACCGTGCCGGTGTTGGGCAGGTCGATGCCGAAGCTCTTGAAGATGGCGTTGAGCCCGCCCGCGAACCCGATGCCGACGAGCACCCCGAGCAACGACCCCAGCAGCCCGATGATGGTGGCCTCGAGGATCATGCCGCGCAGCACCTGGCCCCTCGAGGCGCCGAGGGTGCGCAGCAGGCCGAGCTCGCGGATCCTCTGGGCGACGGTGATCGAAAAGGTGTTGAAGATCAGGAAGCTGCCCACCAGCAGCGCGACCCCGCCGAAGACGAGCAGCACCACCCGGAAGAAGCTCAGGTCGTCCTTGATGTCCTGCGCCTGTCGTGCTGCCGCCTCCGTTCCGGTCTCGACGGTGAGGCGCGCGGGCAGCACCTGGCCGACCCGGCGACTGAGCTCGCCCGGGCTGACGCCCTCGGCGGCCTGGATCGAGATGCCGTCGAGCTCGCCGCGCTTCTCGGTCAGCCGCTGGGCCTCCGGAAGCGTGAGCTGGGCGGTGCCCGACCCGCCCGACGAGGTGTCGCCCAGGCGCTGGATGCCGGTGAGCTCGTAGCCCTTGACACCCGCCGGCCCCGCGATTCGCAGGGTGTCGCCGGGCTGAAAGCCCTCGCGCTCGGCCGTCGACTGGTCGATCGAGGCCTCCGAGCCGTCCTGCGGCGGCCGGCCCTCGGTGTAGGTCAGGGTCTCGAAGGGCTCGGGCGCCGTCGAGGAGACGAACTCGGGGGAGAAAGCGGTGCTCAGCGGCTCGCCCTTCGCGTCGACGAAGCGCGCGAGCGAGAAGATTCCGCCGGCGGCCTTCTCCACACCGTCCACCTGCCGCACCTCGTCCAGGTAGCGCTCCGGGAACGCCGGTATGTCCCCGCCGTCGGTCTGGCCCGTGGTGCTCGAGGAGACGGCCACGTCCGTGCCCTCGTAGGCCACATCGAAGATGTCGTCGAACGAGCGGTTGATCGTGTCCGTAAGCACGTAGCTGCCGGCGATGAACGCGACGCCCAGCAGCACCGCGAGCATCGTCACGAACGCCCGCAGCTTGCGCTGGCGCAGGCCCCGCAGCGCGACCTTGGTCACGCGACTTCCTTCATCAGCTCGATCACGTCATCGGCCGTGCCGGCGGCCGCGTCGTGCACCACGAGCCCGTCACGGAGCACCACCAGCCGGTCGGCGTGCGAGGCGGCCTCGGGATCGTGGGTGACCATGATCACCGTCTGGCCCAGGTCGTCGACCGACTGCCGCAGCATGCGCAGCACCTCCTCGCTCGACCTCGAGTCCAGGTTGCCCGTGGGCTCGTCGGCGAACACCACGGCCGGTTTGCTGATCAGCGCACGTGCCACCGCCACGCGCTGCTGCTGGCCGCCGGACAGCTCGGCCGGCCGGTGGGTGAGGCGGTCGGCCAGCCCCACCGTGTCGATCAGGCGGTTCTTCCACTCCTCGTCCGGCTTGCGGCCGGCGATCGAGAGCGGCAGCACCACGTTCTCCTCCGCCGTGAGGACGGGGATGAGGTTGAAGAACTGGAAGATGAAACCGAGCTTGTCGCGGCGGAGCTTGGTCAGGTCGCCGTCATCGAGACCGGTGATCTCGGTGCCGTCGAGCGTCACCGTGCCGCCGCTGGGACGGTCGAGGCCGGCCAGGATGTGCATGAGGGTGGACTTGCCCGACCCCGAGGGGCCCATGATGGCCGAGAAGCGCCCGCGCTCGAATTCGGTGGTCACGCCGGCCAGTGCGTCGACGGCGGCGTCGCCCTCCCCGAAGCGGCGGCGGACGTCGTTGGCGATCACGATGGAGTCCATGGGGCTGGAGGTTGCCAGGCGCGCCCGCGGGAATCGGTACGGGTAGCACCACGCCAAGCGGTTGGGCGAAGATGGAGGCCGTGCGACGCTCTCCCTACGGCTCCTGGCCCTCACCGATCGGCGCCGCCCAGGTGGCCCAGAGCGGCATCCGGCTGTCGGAGCCGGGCCTGGCCGAGGACGGCGCCGCCTGGTGGCTCGAGCGGCGTCCGCTGGCCGAAGGGCGCACCGTGCTCGTGCGCGAGGGAGAGGACGTGACGCCGGCCTCCTTCGACGTCCGCACCAAGGTGCACGAGTACGGGGGCGGGGCCTGGCTGCTCCATGGACAGATCGCGTTCTTCTCCAACTTCGACGACCAGCGCCTGTACCGGCTCGAGCGCGGCGGCGAACCCGTGCCGATCACTCCCGAGGGGCCGTTTCGGTACGCCGACGGCCGCGCCACGCCCGGCGGGGACATCGTGTGCGTGCGCGAGACCCACGGCCGGGCGGACGAGCCGGTGAACGAGGTGGTCAGGGTGCCCATGGCCGGCGGCGAGCCGGAGGTGCTCGCCTCGGGCCGCGACTTCTACTCGTCCCCCCGCGTGCGTCAGGGCGACGGCGCCCTGTGCCGGCTCTGCTGGGACCACCCGAACATGCCCTGGGACGGCTGCGAGCTCTGGGTGGGCGACCGGCGGGTGGCCGGCGGTCCGGAGGAGTCGATCTGGCAGCCGGAGTGGAGCCCGACGGGCCGGCTGCACTGGGTCTCCGACCGTGACGGCTGGTGGAACCTCTACCGCGAGGGCGAGCAGCTCACCCATGAGCAGGCCGACCTGGGCTACCCCCACTGGCTATTCGGCGGCTCCACCTACGCCTTCCTCGACGACGGCACCGTGGCCTGCGTTCGCACCGAACGGGCAGTGGAGCGCCTCTGCCTGCTGCATGAGGGGCGGCTGCAGGAAGTGGACCTGCCCTACACCACATTCGGCTTTCCCTTTCTCCGCTCGCGGGGCGACCGGCTCCTGTTCATCGCCGGAGCGCCGGACCGCGGGCTAGAACTGATCACCTGGAGCGAGGCCGAGGGAGAGCGCGTGCTGCGCCGGGCGAGCGAGGAGCCGTTCCCCGGCGGCTTCGTGTCGGTCCCACGGGCCATCGAGTTCGACAGCGCGGGCGGGCGAACCGCGCACGCGTTCTACTACCCGCCCGCCCACCCGGACCGTGCGGGGCCGCAGGGCGAGCGGCCGCCTCTTCTGGTGCAGATCCACGGCGGCCCCACCGGCCACGCCCCGATGGGGCTGGACGAGGAGATCCTGTTCTGGACCAGCCGCGGCATCGGCGTCGTGGACGTCAACTACGGGGGAAGCACCGGGTTCGGGCGCGAGTACCGCAACCTCCTGCGAGGCACCTGGGGAATCGTCGACGTCGAGGACTGCATCGCGGCGGCCCGCCACCTGGCGGACGAGGGTGAGGTGGACGGCGAGCGGCTGGCCATCCACGGCGGGAGCGCGGGCGGCTACACCACGTTGGCCGCGCTCGTGTTCCGTCCCGAGGTCTTCGCCGCCGGGGCCAGCTACTACGGGGTGGCCGACGTCGAGACGCTCGCCCGCGACACCCACAAGTTCGAGTCCCGCTACATGGACGGCCTGATCGCGCCCTATCCCGAGGAGGCGGAGACCTGGCGGGAGCGCTCGCCGATCCACTTCGCCGACCGCATCCGCGTGCCCGTGCTGCTGCTCCAGGGGCTCGAGGACGCGGTGGTGCCACCGTCCCAGGCCGAGCAGATGGTGGAGGCGCTCGAGCGGAGCGGCGTGCCGCACGCCTACCTCGCCTTCGAGGGCGAGCAGCACGGCTTCCGCCGCTCTGAGACGATCGTGCGCGCCCTCGAGGCCGAGCTGTCCTTCTACGGGCAGGTCCTGGGCTTCGAGCCCGCGGGAGAGCTACAGGAGGTGACGCTTTGGACGAGGTGAAGCAGGCCCACCGGGCCATGTGGGGCTCAGGCAACTTCGCAGCGGTGGCCGAGAAGATCTTCGGCGTGGGTGAGCACGTGGTCGAGCGTGCGGCCGTCGAGGCCGGCAGCGAGGTGCTCGACGTGGCCTGCGGCACGGGCAACGCCACCCTGCCCGCCGCCCGGGCCGGCGCGCGGGTGACCGGCCTCGACCTCTCCCCGGACCTGCTCGCCATCGCCCGCGAGCGGGCCGCGGACGCCATGGTGGAGGTCGAGTGGGTCGAGGGCGACGTGGAGGACATGCCGTTCGGCGACGAGAGCTTCGACCATGTGCTCTCCGTCTTCGGCCACATGTTCGCCCCCGACCACCGCCGCACGGCCGGCGAGATGCTGCGGGTCTGCCGCCCCGGCGGGATCATCGGCACCTGTACCTGGACCCCGCAGGGGGCGATCGGCCGCATGTTCGGCTTCATGGTGGACCTGGTGCCGCCTCCGCCGGGAGGCCAGTCGCCCCTGTTGTGGGGGACCGAGGAGCACGTGCAGGAGCTGCTGGGAGAGGCCGACTTCGAGCGCGGCGAGGTGGAGTGGCGCGACAGCTCCGTCGAGGGCTACGCCGACTTCATGCTGGAGAGCTTCGGCCCGATGATCGTTTCAGCCGCGCAGCTGGGGGAGCGGGCACCCGAGTTGCGTGAGCGCTACATCGACTACCTGAACGCGGAGAATCTCGAGACCGACGGCACGCTGCGCTTCCGGGGCGAGTACCTGCTCGCTGTCGTCAGGCCCTGAGAAACGTCAGCACGGCCAGCACGCGCCGGTGGTCCTCCGGGGCCGGGGCGAGGCCGAGCTTGCCGAAGATGTTGGTCACGTGCTTCTCCACCGCGCGCTCGGTCACCACGAGCTGCTCGGCGATGGCGTGGTTGGATCGGCCCTCGGCCATCAGACCGAGCACCTCCCGCTCCCTGGGCGTCAGCTCCTCCAGCGGATCGTCGCGGCGGGCCCGCCCCACCAGCTGTGCCACCACCTCGGGATCGAGCGCGGAGCCGCCCTCGGCCACCCGCTTGACCGAGTCCACGAAGCGCTCCACGTCGGCCACGCGGTCCTTGAGCAGGTAGCCCACCCCGCCGGCGGCATCGCCCACCAGCTCGAGCGCGTAGCCCTCCTCGACGTACTGCGAGAGCACGAGCACGCCGGTGTCCTTGTGCGTGGCGCGGATCTCCAGCGCCGCGCGCAGCCCGTCGTCGGTGTTGGTGGGCGGCATGCGGATGTCCACCACCGCCACATCGGGCTTGTGTGCGTTGACCTTGCGCAACAGGTCGTCGGCATCGCCGGCCTGCGCCACCACCTCGAATCCCCACTCCTCGAGCAGGCGGACCACGCCCTCGCGCAGCAGGACCGAGTCGTCGGCGACCACTACTCGCATGGGATCCTCGCTCGCACCGTGGTCCCCCGGCCGGGCGCCGAGTCGACCTCGAGCCTGCCCTCCAGCACCGCCAGGCGATCCGCCAGTCCGCGCAGGCCGGTGCCGCGGGCCGGATCGGCGCCGCCCACGCCGTCGTCGGCCACCTCCACCACCAGCCGCCCGTTGTCGCGCGCGAGCTCAACCGTCGCCTGGCTGGCGTGCGCGTACTTGACTACGTTGGTCAGGGCCTCGGACACCACGAAGTAGGCTGCCAGTTCCACCGCCTCGGGGAGCCGCTCCCCCCCGCCGGAGTGCAGCGTCACCGGCACGGGCGCCCGGTGCACCAGCGTCTCCAGCGCCGTGTCCAGCCCCCGATCGCTGAGCAGGGCCGGGTGTATGCCCCGGGCCAGCTCGCGCAGCTCCTCCAGCGCGGCGTCCAGCTCGTCCCCTGCGCCGGCGAGCAGCTGATCGGCGGCGTCGGGATCCTCGCGCAGCCGCGTACGCGCCAGCCGCAGGTTCAGCGCCATGGACACCAACCGCTGCTGGGCGCCGTCGTGCAGGTCGCGCTCGAGCCGCCGGCGTTCCTCCAGGCCGATGCGCAGCATCCGCCGCCGGGACTCGCGCAGCTCC
Source organism: uncultured Thermoleophilaceae bacterium (assembly GCA_963772945.1). Taxonomy (GTDB): domain Bacteria; phylum Actinomycetota; class Thermoleophilia; order Solirubrobacterales; family Thermoleophilaceae; genus JACVRW01. The sequence goes on from CAVYZJ010000006.1 coordinate 109,382, forward strand.
TCCACCTTCGCCCGCAGCTCGGCGTCCAGGCGCTCGTTCTGGATGCTCAGCAGGGCCGCCGCGCCGACCGCGTCCACGTGCGCGCCGTCCTCGGCCAGGCCGGCGTCGTGCACGATGGCCGCGATGCACTCCCCGTCGCGCTCCACCCGCGTGGCGGCGCGGCCGGAGCCCTCGGCGGGAAGCTCGACCGTCCGGCCCTCGGCGTCCACCCAGCGCCGGTCCTCCGGCAGCCGGTAGACCAGGTCGACGCTGGGGTCCTCGAGCGCCTCCGCGAGCGCGTCGCGCAGCTCGCCCGGGCGCGGCGTCTGGCTTACCCGTCCCACCAGCTCCCTCACCGCACCTCCCTGGAACATGCGCGCTCGCACGAGCGAGTACAGGAACAGGTAGGGCACCGCCGCCAGGGGGATCATGCACGCGATCGCGGCAAGGTCCAGTACGCCGCTGTGAAGCTTGTCGCCGATGGCGGTGCTGAGGGCGACGACGGCCACCAGGGTGGTCATCAGCACCACCCCGGCGGCGTAGAACGGCGCGAACAACCTGCGCTCGTGCGCCGCAGCCCGCCGCCACCGCTTCACGAGGCTCACGAGCACGCCGATCACCAGCCCGATCGGCCACCAGGTTGACCGCCGCGCTGATCAGGGCCTGCGCGGTGTCGTTGTTGCTGAGCAGGATGAGGTTCTCCGGGCAGTCCGGGCAGTTGAAGTCCTCCCTCGGATCCGTGAAGAAGAAGACCGGGAGCAGCAGCACCGTGACCAGCAGATAGGCGATCGTGACCAGGCGACGGTCGCCCACGCTCTGCAGCCTCCCGCTGGGCGCCGCGAGCAGCAGGTGGACCGCGGTGGCCATGAACAGCGAGCCGAAGACGGTGCCGATCAGGAAGACCACCGGAAGGTCTGAGACGCCGGCCATCGAGACGAAGAAGGCGAAGCCGGTGGCGGTCATGAGCGTGCCGAGACGGTTCTCGGGGCGGTAGCCCCAGGCCACGAGGCCCACCCCGATGAAGCCCCAGCCCACGAGCAGCGCCATGACCGCCAGTAGTTCGGGGTACTCGATGAAGTCGCTGGAGCCGATCACCGCGGCCGTCAGGCCGCCCGCGACGAAACCGGCTACGGCCAGGCCCCAGAGCGCTCGGCGCAGACCGGTCAGAGGAGCGCCTCCAGGGCCGCGCCCGAGAGCTCCGATTTGGGAATGAAGCCGCGCACCGCATCATCCTCGGCCAGCGGGCCGAGATCCTCGACGTCCCGGCTGGAGGTGAGCACGATCGCGGGGCCCCCGTTGCCGGCGATCAGCCGGGCCGCCACCTCGAATCCGTCGATGTCCGGCAGCTGGACGTCGAGCAGCACGAAGTCCGGAGCCAGGCGCTCGACCGCCCGAAGGGCGGAGAGCCCGTCCTCGGCCTCGCCCACGACCCGGTAGCCCTCACACTCGAGCAGCAGACGAGCACTCGTCCGAAAGCTCGGGTGGTCATCGACGATGAGGACGCTCCTGCCCATTTCACAGGAGATTGTGCACCCGTTCGGGCCCCCGGCCAATACGGATAGCCACACCCGCCTTCTACCGAAGCACCACCCCGGCCGAGGCGCACGTGGCCAGAGCCGGCATGAGCTCCGCCTCGGGCACGCCGCGGAGGTCCGGGTGGTCCAGGTTTACCTCGACCTGGCCCACCTCTCCCTCCTCGAGCCCGAGGCTCGCCCTCCCGTTGCGCGCGAGCTCACCCCACAGGTCTCCGTCCCGCGGCAGCAGCGCTCGCCGGGTGAGGCCCTCCCTCCGCGCCCCGCTCTCCAGCTCGCGCACCTCCTCGAAGGGATCGATCCGGACCTGGGAGTCGCTTCCCAGCGCCAGCCGGACGCCCGCCGCCCGGTAGGCCAGGGCCGGCGGCCGGCCGTCGCCGAGGTTGCCCTCGGTGGTCGGACAGGACACCACGATCGTCCCGCTGGCCGCCAGCAGGTCGACGTCGCGGTCCGAGACGTGAATCCCGTGGACCACGCTCGTGCGCTCGCCGAGAAAACCCGTGGCCTGCAGCAGCTCGATCGGGCTGCAGCCGTGCTCGCGTGCGCACTCCTCGATCTCGCGGGGCTGCTCGGCGGCGTGGACGTGGCGGACGAGCCCGTGGCGGTCGGCGTAGGAGGCGATCGCGCCGAGCCACTCGGCCGGGACGGCGCGGACGCTGTGCGCGGCCACGCCTACGTGCACCCGTGGACGTCCGGCCGCCCAGGCGCGGAGCGCATCCACGCGCGTGAGGAAGTCCTCGACCGTCGGATCGCAGAACCGCCGCTGTTCCTCGCCCGGCGGGAGGTCGCCGCCGTCCCAGCCGGCGCGGTGGTAGGCGGCGGGCAGCATGACCACCATCAGGCCCGCGGCGATGCCCGCCTCGGCCACGGCGATCGCAAGCGCGTTGGCGTCGTCGTAGGGGCGCCCGTCCGGGCGGTGATGCACATAGTGGAACTCCCCGACCGCACCGTAGCCCGAAGCCGCCATCTCCTCGTAGGCCCGTCCCGCGACCTCGCTCATGGACGCCGGGTCCAGAGCCCCGGCCAGGCGGTACATCGCGGCACGCCAGGTCCAGAAGTCGTCGCGGGTGACGGCGTCCGGCGCCGGCCGCTCCGCGCGCCCGCGCAGGTCGCGCTGGAACGCGTGCGAGTGGGCGTTCACCATCGCCGGCACCGCAGTGGTGCGCTGGTCGCCGGTCACGCGAGCGCCTCCAATGCCGCCGCCACAACGGTCGCCGCGGCCGCGGCGTCCTCGAGGTCCACGTCCTCGTCGGGCGCGTGGCTCACGCCGGTCCGGTTGCGCACCAGGACCATGCCCGCCGGACGGCGCTCAGCCACGACGCCCGCGTCATGCCCGGCGAAGCAGATCAGCTCGGGCGCTCGAAGCCCCGCCTGCTCCGCGGCCTCGGTCAGCGCGCTTCGCACACCCGGGTCGAACGTCGTGCCGCGGTTGAAGGAGGCCACCGTCGCCTCGACCCTCACCCGGGAGCTCTCCTCCAGCTCGCGCGCCGCCGCCCGCATGTCCTCCCACCAGCGGTCGACCTCGTCCGGGCCCGGAGCACGCGCGTCGAGCCAGAGGCGCACATGCGCGGGCACGGTGGTCGGCGCGTTGGGCTCCACCAGGATCCGCCCGGCCGTGGTCACCATCTCGGGCCCGGCGAGATCGTCGGCGAGCACGATCAGGCGCGCGGCGGCAAGAAGCGCGTCGCTGCGGAGGACGCGACGCGTGGTCCCCGCGTGGTCGGCGGTGCCGCGAAGCTCAACCTGCACGCGCATGCGGGCGGCAAGAGCCCGCACCACCGCGGCGGCAGCCGCGTGCTCGGCGACGTCGAGGCTCTGGTCGATGTGCAGCTCGAGCAGCCCGCGCAGCCGGCCGAGCCAATCGGTCGCCCCGCTCAGGCCGCCCGGGTCGGTCCCGGCGGCCGCCATCGCCGCGGACAGGGTCCGGCCGCCATCGTCGGTGCGGGCCAGCACCTCTTCGGTGTCGAGCCTCCCGACCAGCGCCCGGCTGCCGAACGTGGGGGTGGCAAAGCGCGCGCCCTCCTCGTCGGCGAAGGAGATCACCGCGACCGGTGCGGGGCCCGCCGCGATTGCGAAGCCGGCGGCGACGCCCAGGGCGCCGTCGTAGCGTCCCCCCTCGCGCACACTGTCGAGGTGCGAGCCCACCGCCCACCACGGGCCGGGCGTGTCGGGGAAGGCCCACAGGTTGCCGGCGGGGTCGCGGCGAGGAGTCAGCCCGATCCCGGCCGCGGTTTCCTCGAACCAGGCGGCGGCCGCCTCGTGCTCGGACGTCCAGGCAAGGCGGGTGGTTCCGCGTTCGGTGCGCCCGATCGGCTCCAGGCCGGCCAGGAGCCGGGCGAGGTCCGCCGCGGCGACGCTCACGGCCCCGCCGACAGCCGCCAGGCGGCGTCGGGCCGCACCACCACCGGCAGGCCATCGACGAAGCATGCGGCCACCGGGTTGTGGCCGAACCGGTAGGGGACCTGCTCCACCGGGCCGTCCAGGAGCAGGAAGTCCGCCCGCTTGCCGCGCTCGAGCGAGCCCAGGTCGCCGGAGCGCCCGATCACCCAGGCCGCGTTCAGGGTGACCGCCAGAAGCGCCTCGCGAACGCTCCATCCGTAGCGGCGCACGCCGAGGCCCACGATCAGCGGGAGGGACGCCACCGGTGACGTGCCCGGGTTGAGGTCGGTGGCCAGCACACAGATGGCGCCCGCGTCCGCGAGCGCGCGCCCCGGCGCCTGATGCTCGGCGCCCAGAAGCTCCGCCCCGGGCAACAGCACGGCGGCGCAATCGGCCGCCGCCAGCGGGCCGACGTCGTCGGGGTGAAGGCACGACAGGTGGTCCACCGAGCGGGCGCCATGATCGAGCGCGACCGGCACGGAGCGGTGCGTTGCGAACTGCTCGACGTGGCAGCGCAGGACCAGGCCGTAGCTGCTCGCGAGCTCGCCCATGCGCGCGAGATGATCGTTTGTGAAGGCCACCGACTCGACGAAGATGTCGAGCGCCTCGGCCCCGGTCTCGGCGATCACCCGCGGCAGCATCTCCTCGACCACGTCCATCCAGCCGTCGGCGTCGAACCCAGGCGGCACGCTGTGCGCGAGCAACCCGGTGCTGGTCGTCTCCTGCGCCACCTGCTCTCCCAGTCGGCCCGCGAGCCGCAGGGAGCGCAGCTCGGCTTCAACGCTCAAGCCGTAACCGCACTTGGTCTCGAAGGCCGTCGTGCCGTGCGTCAGCATCTCGGCGGCCAGGCCGCGTGCCTGGCGGGCGACCGACTCGTCGTCGGCCTCGGCGAAGGCGCGCGCGGAAGCCCCGATCCCGCCCCCCGCGCGCGCGATCTCCGCGTAGGGGACGCCCGTGACCTTGCGCTCGTACTCCTCGGCCCGCCAGCCCGCGAACGGCAGGTGCGTGTGGCAGTCCACGAAGCCGGGCACGATCGCGCAGCCGGAGGCGTCCACGTGCAGGCCGGCGCCGTTGTCGAGCTCGAAGCCGGCCACGCGGCCCGCGCGGACGGCCAGCTCGCCAGGCTCGAGCGAGAGCTCCGCCGCCCGGTCGTGCCGCAGGTAGGGCAGCCCGTCGTCGGGCGGTCGCAGGATCTGGGCCGCGTCTCGCACGTTGACGTTCCGTGCGCTTGCGGCCAGACGATCCGCCTCGGTCACGCGTCCTGGTCCCGCATGGGGATCCGCACACCCAGCCGGTCGGCCGCGTCGATCGCCTCCGGGTATCCGGCGTCCGCGTGGCGCACCACCCCCATCCCGGGGTCCGCGCGCAGCGTGCGGCGGATGCGCTCGCCGGCCTCGGGCGAACCATCCGCCACGCACACCTGGCCGGCGTGCAGGGACTTCCCCATCCCCACGCCGCCCCCGTGATGGAAGGACACCCAGCTCGCCCCTGTCGCGGTGTTCACGAGCGCGTTCAGCACCGGCCAGTCGGCCACGGCGTCCGAGCCGTCGCGCATGGCCTCGGTCTCACGCTGGGGCGAGGCCACCGATCCGGCGTCGAGGTGATCGCGGCCGATCACGATCGGTCCCCGCAGCTCGCCGGAAGCCACCATCTCGTTGAAGCGCATCCCGGCGAGGTCGCGCTCGCCGTAGCCGAGCCAGCAGATGCGCGCCGGCAGCCCCTGGAACTGCACCTGGTCCGCCGCCAGCCGAATCCAGCGGGCGATGTGCTCCTGGTCCCCGAACAGGTCCAGGATGGCCGCGTCGGTGGCGTGGATGTCCGCCGGGTCGCCCGACAGCGCCACCCAGCGGAACGGGCCCTTTCCCTCGCAGAACAGCGGACGGATGTAGGCAGGCACGAAGCCCGGATAGGCGAAGGCGTCCTCGTCGCCGTGCTCGGCCGCCAGCCCGCGCAGCGCGTTGCCGTAGTCGAACGCCTCGCTGCCGCCGCGCCCCAGCGTACGGAGCGCGTCCACGTGGGCCAGCACGCTCGTCGCCCACCCGCCGCAGGTACTCGTCCGGGTCCGAGCCGCGCAGCACATCGGCCTGCTCGACCGTCAGGCCGGCGGGCACGTAGCCGTTCAGGGGATCGTGCGCGCTGGTCTGGTCGGTGACCACGTCCACCTCCACGCCCCGCCGCGCCAGCTCGGGCATCACCTCGGCCGCGTTGCCCAGCAGGCCGATCGAGAGCGGCTCGCCGCGAGAACGGGCCTCGTCCAGCCGCCGCAGCGCGTCGTCGAGCGAGCCCGCCCGCTCGTCGAGGTAGCCGCTCGCGATCCGGCGCTCGATCCGCCGCAGGTCCACCTCCACGCAGAGGGCAGCGCCACCGTTCATCGTGACCGCGAGCGGCTGGGCCCCGCCCATCCCGCCGAGCCCGGCGGTCGCCACCAGCCGGCCCGAGAGCGTGCCGTCGAAGCGCTTCCGCGCGAGCGCAGCGAAGGTCTCGTACGTTCCCTGAAGGATGCCCTGGGTCCCGATGTAGATCCAGGACCCCGCCGTCATCTGGCCGTACATCATCAGGCCGGCGGCGTCCAGCTCGCGGAAGTGCTCCCACGTGGCCCAGTCCGGCACCAGGTTCGAGTTGGCGATCAGCACGCGGGGGGCCGCCTCGTGGGTCTCGAACACCGCCACCGGCTTGCCGGACTGCACCAGCAGCGTCTCGTGCCCGCCGAGGCGCTCCAGCTCGGCGACGATGGCGTCGTAGCAGGCGCGGTTGCGCGCCGCCTTGCCCAGGCCCCCGTAGACCACGAGGTCCTCCGGCCGCTCGGCCACGTCCGGGTGGAGGTTGTTCTGAAGCATCCGCAGCGCAGCCTCTTGCTGCCAGCCTTGGCAGCGAAGGCCGGCCGCGCTCACGTGCCCACCTCGGCAGCCTCGAGCCGGAGCGCCCCGGTCCTCAACGCGTCGGCGAGCGAAGCGAGCTCGCCCCCCAGCGAGCGGTCCTCCTCGACCCGCGGCACGATGCCCCGCACCAGCTCGACGGCGTGCTCCAGCGCCGCCGTCGTGCGCAGCGGCCTGTGGAACTCGAGCCCCTGGCAGGCGCAGACGAGCTCGGTCGCGATCACCTGCGCTGCATAGCCAACCACCGTGCGGGCCTTGAGCGCGGCGAACGCGCCCATCGAGTTGAAGTCCTCGGTGCCGGCCGAGGTGGGAATGGAGCCGGCGCCGGCCGGGTGGGAGAGCACCTGACACTCGTTCACGAGCGCCGCGGCGGCGTACTGAGCGATCATCAGGCCGGAGCCGAGGCCCGGCTGCGGGGAGAGGAAAGGCGGCAGCTCCGCGTAGCTCGGGGACAGCAGCGCGTAGGTCCGCCGCTCACTGAACGCCGCCAGCTCGCACATCGCGAGCGCCAGGTGGTCCAGCGGAAGCGAGAGCGGCTGGCCGTGGAAGTTGCCGCCGGCGAGGACCTCGCCCGCGGGCGAGGTGTCATAAAACACGAGCGGATTGTCGGTCACCGCCTCGAGCTCGTGCTCGAGTGCCCCCTCGATGTAGCCGAGGGCGTCGTCGACGGCGCCGATCACCTGGGGTGCGCAGCGCAGCGTGTAGGGGTCCTGGACACGGCCACAGTCCGCGTGGCTCGCCACCACCTCGCTCCCGGCGAGCAGCGCCCGCAGCCGGCCGGCCACCCGCCTGGGGCCGGGTTGCGGCCGAAGGGCGTGGAGCCGCTCGTCGAACGGGACCGTCGATCCCTTGAACGCCTCGAGCGACAGGGCCGCCGCGACGATCGCGGCGTCCACCAGGCGCTGCGCCTCGCGCAGGGCAAGCGCGCCGGCCGCGGCCATCAGGTGGGTCCCGTTGATCAGCGCGAGCCCCTCCTTGGCGGTCAGCTCGACCGGCTCGAGCCCGGCCCGCGCGAGCGCCTGCGCACCCGGCAGCCGCTCGGCGCCGACCGTCGCCTCGCCCTCTCCGATCAGCACCAGCCCGAGGTGAGCCAGCGGCGCGAGATCGCCGGAGGAGCCGACCGAGCCGCGGCTGGGCACTACCGGGGTCACCCCGCGGTCGAGCATCCCCAGGACGAGCTCCACGAGCTCGACCCGGACGCCGGAGTGCCCGCGCCGCAGCGAGGCCGCGAGCAGCAGAAGCATGCCGCGCACCACGTCGGCCTCGAGCGGCGGTCCGGCGCCGACGGCGTGCGAGCGCAGCAGGTTCACCTGCAGCCGGGCCGCGTCCGCGGGCTCCACCCGGACCGATGCCAGCTGCCCGAAGCCGGTGGTCACCCCGTAGACGGCGTCCTGCGAAGCGACCGCGGCCTCGACCACGGCCCGCGCGGCGCCGATGCGGTGGTGGTCGTCCGCTTGGAGCGGCGGCGCCGGCGCGCCGCGCGCGACGGCCTCGAGGTCGGCCGGCGTCGGCATGACGAGCACGGTACCGGCGGGGGCCACCCCGCGCGGACCCGCGAGACTTCGCCCGGTGACCGAAGCCACGCGCAGCAGCCGCCACGCCTCGTTCCCGGTCGGCGTCGCCGCAAGCCTCGACGAGCTCGAGGCCGATCCCCACCCATTGCTGGCTCGGCTCCGGGCGCGCGAGCCGGTCTCGTGGCTCCCCGCCCTGGACGGGTGGCTCGTGACCCGGCGCGCTCTGGCCATGCGGACGATGCGCGATCCGGACGCTTTCACCGTGGACGACCCCCGCTTCTCCACCGGCCAGGTGGTGGGGCCCAGCATGCTCACGCTCGACGGGAGCGAGCACAGCCGCCACCGGGACCCGTTTGCCCCACCGTTCCGGCTGGCCGCGGTTCGCGAGCGCTTCACGGCGCTCGTCGAGTCCGAGACCGACGCGCTCATCGACGCCATCGAACCGCACGGGCGTGCCGAGCTGCGCCGCGGGCTCGCCGGCCCGCTCGCGACCACCGTGGTGGCCCACGCGCTCGGCATCCAGGGCGCGAGCGCGGACACGATCCTCGGCTGGTACGACGCGATCGTTGACTCGGTGACGGGCGTCGAGTCCGGGCGGCCGCCGACACCCGCCGGGCGGGAGGCCTTCGCCGCGCTGCGCTCGGGCGTCGAGCCGAACCTGGGCCGTGACCCGCATTCGTCGCTCGTCGCGGCGGCCGCCGGCGAAGCCGGGAGCCTGACGCCCCCGGAGGTCGTGTCGAACGCCGCGGTGCTCATGTTCGGCGGCATCGAGACGACTGAGGGCATGATCGCGAACGCCGTCCTCCACCTGCTCGCGCATCCCGAGCAGCTCGCGCTGGTGAAGGCGGATCGCGACCTGCTCCCGAACGCCGTCGAGGAGTCGCTGCGGCTCGAGCCGGCGGCCGCGGTGATCGACCGCTACGCGACGCGGGACGTCCACCTCGGCGGCGCCTCGATCCGCCGCGGCGAGCTCGTGACGATCTCCATTGCCGGCGCCAACCGCGACCCCGAGACCTTCGCCGACCCGGACCGTTTCGACGTCCGCCGGGAGAACGCGCGCCGGCACCTTGCCTTCGCGGGCGGCCCCCACGTCTGCATCGGCATGCACCTTGCCCGCCTGGAGGCGCAGACCGCCATCGCCCGCCTGCTCGAACGCCTCCCCCGCCTGCGGCTCGATCCCGACCGCCCGGCCGCCCCCCGGGGGCTCGTCTTTCGCAAGCCACCGGAGCTACACGTGCTGTGGGGATAGACGACCGCCCCATCGAGATCCGATTCGTCTCGGCCGCCGACGTAGCGGAGCTTTCGCTTTCGCCCGCGGACATCCTGGGAGCCGTCCAGGCGGCGCTGGCGGCCCAGGGGGAGGGCGAGGTCGTGCTCGAGCCGCGCGAGCATCTGATTCCCGACCCGGCCTTCAACGGTCACTTCAACCTGCTGCGGGCGTACGTGGCCCCGCTCGGCGTCGCCGGCGTGAAGGTGGTGGGCGACTACGTCGACAACTACAAGCTCGGGCTGCCCTCGGAGCTTGCGCTGCTGACGCTCTACGACCCCCGAACGGGTGTGCCACGCGCGATCGTCGACGCGACCGAGATCACCGAGTGGCGCACGGGCGCGATGACCGCGATCGGTGCGCGCCACCTCGCGCGGCCGGACGCGAAGGTGCTCGGCCACATCGGCGCTCGCGGGACCGCGTTCTCCAACGTGACGATGCTGGACTCCGAGTTCGCCTTCGACGAGATCCGGGTCACGAGCCGGCGTCCCGAGTCGCGCGAGGCCTTCGGCGCCGCGCTGCGCGAGGCGCTCGGGAAGCCCGTTCGCGTGGTCGACACACCCGAGGAGGCCGTTCGGGGGGCGGACATCGTCGTGGAGGCCACGCGGCTGGTCGAGCCCCAGGCCCTGCTCCGCACCGAGTGGATCGGGCCGGGCACCCTGGTGGTGCCGTACGGCACGGTGAGCGCCGTGGAGCTGTCGCTGACCACGATCATGGACAAGATCGTCGTGGACGACTGGGGCCAGTGCCGGCAGGGGCGTTTCGGCGCGCTGCGCCCGCACGTAGAGCGCGGCCTGCTCAGTGAGGACAACCTGCACGCCGAGCTCGGCGAGATCGTCGCCGGTCGGCGGCCCGGCCGCGAGCGGGCCGACGAGCGGATCCTCCTGTGGCACCGGGGCCTGGCCACCACCGACATCGCGGTAGGCCACCTGATCTGCGAGCGCGCGGCAGCGCGCGGGCTGGGCACGATGCTGCACTACCGTTGAGGCGTGCTTGTCCTCGAGCGCCACGACCAGCTCGACCGCGACAGCTACCGCCAGGTCGTGCATCAGCGAGAGCCGATTGCGATCGACGCCGGGCTGCTGCGCAACGTCGAGGCCCGCCGGCGGGCGATGCTCGACCACCTGAGCCGGGGAGCCGGCGCCTACGGCGTGACCACCGGCCTGGGCTACCTCGACTCGCGCCCGATCGCCGTGGAGGACCAGCTGGCGCTCCAGCGGTCGATCCTCGTCGGCCGCGCCGCGGGGGTGGGCCCGCCCCTGCCCGACGACGTGGTGCGCGGTGCGATGCTGCTGCGGCTGACCGGGTTCCTGAGCGGCCACGCCGGCGTGAGCCCCGAGCTGTGCGAGTTCATCGCCGACCGACTGAACGACGGCTGGAGCCCTGTGGTTCCCGCCAGCAGGCCCGGCACCGCGGGCGAGACCACGCCGCTGTCCCATCTCTTTCAGACGTTCGTCGGCGAGGGCGAGGTGTGGGAGGGCGAGGGACGTGCTGCAGCGGCTGATGCGCTGGCCACCCGGGGACTCGCGCCCTACGAGCTCAAGGCCCGCGAGGGCCTCGCCCTCGTCAACGGCGCCCCACTGGCGCCCGCGATGGCCGCGGCTCTCGCCGTCCGTGCCGCCTCGGCGCTCGACCAGGCGACGCTGCTCGGGGTCCTGGCCGCCGTGCTCATGGGCGCGTCGGGGCGGCCGTACTCGGCTCGGGTGGGGCTGCTGAAGGGTGACCCCGGGCAGCTGCGTGTGCACGCTCGGCTGAGCGAGCTGCTGGACGGCGATGCCCGGCTCGCCGACGCGCCCCAGCCCCCGGTGTCGCTTCGCGTGCTTCCGCAGGTCCACGGCGCCGTCGGTGACGTCCTGGCCCAGCTCGAGCGCCAGCTGGACCGCGAGCTGCGCGCGGTCACCGACAGCCCGCTGTACCTCGACGCCCAGGCCGGCGAACCGGAGGGCTTCTATCCCAGCGGCAACTTCCACTCCCAGAACTTGGCGCTGGCGCTCGACTCGCTCGCGATCGCCTTCGCGCAGGTGGCCGCTCTCAGCGAGAAGCGGCTTCACAGGTTGCTCGACAGCCGCTTCTCGGGGCTCCCGGAGCAGCTGTCTCCCGACCCCGACCGAGGCCAGTGCGGACTCGTCTCGCTGCACAAGGCGGTGGTCGGCCTCTCGGCGGAGAACCGGCTGCTGTCTGCACCCGCCTCGGTCCACGCGAGCGACACCTCGTCGGGGAAAGAGGACTTCCAGGCCTTCACCCCCCTCGCGGCGGACAAGCTAGGGCGGCTGCTCGACAACGTCGAGTTGACCCTGGCCTACGAGCTCGTGGCGCTGCGGCGGGCGCATGATCTCGCCAGCCATGCGTTGCCGCCGGCGCTGGCCGCCGTCATCGACGAGACCGCCGCCGTCGTGGAGCCGGTGGATTGCGACCGCTCGCTGGCCCCGGACGTCGAGCGCGCCCGCGAGCTGGTGCGTAGCGGCGCGTTGCTCGCCGCGGCGGCGGCCGGGGCCACCGAGGCCGGCTTGGCGACTAGTCGAAGTTCACGCTGAGGTACTGCACGTCGAGGTATTCCTCGAGGCCGTGGCGGCCGCCCTCGCGGCCGTCGCCAGACCCCTTGATCCCGCCGAAGGGCGCCTGCACCCAGCCGAGCGCACCGTCGTTGACGGCCACCATGCCGTAGTCGAGCGCCTCGCCGACCCGGTGGGCGCGGCCCAGGTCGCGCGTGAAGAGGTAGGCGGCGAGCCCGTACTCCGACGCGTTCGCGAGCCCGATGGCCTCCTCCTCGGAGTCGAAAGCGATCAACGGGGCGACCGGGCCGAAGGTCTCCTCGGTCGCAACCCGGGCGTCCGCCGGGACGTTCGCGAGCACGGTCGGCGCGAAGAAGCGCTCGGGGTCGAGCCCAGCCAGCGGGCCGCCCCCGCAGAGGAGGCGGGCGTCGCGGTCGAGCGCGTCGGCCACGTGCTCACGCACGCGCGCGACCGCGCGCGCGTCGATCAGGGGGCCGACCGTGACGCCGGGCACGAGCCCGTCGCCCGCACGCAGCGCCCCGGCCCGGCCGGCCAGCAGCCGGCCGAGCTCGCCGGCGACCTGCCGCTCGACCAGCACGCGGTTCGCCGCTATGCACGTCTGCCCGGCGTTCTGGAACTTCGAGAAGGCGAGCTTCGCCGCAGCCAGCTCCAGGTCCGCGTCCGCGAAGACGACGAAGGGCGCGTGGCCGCCCAGCTCGAGCGTCACCTTCTTCACACCCTCGGCGCCGCGGCGGAGCAACAGCTTTCCCACCTCGACCGAGCCGGTGAAGCTGATCTGCCGAACCTGGGGCGAGCTCGTCAGCACCTCTCCGATCGGCTCCGGGTCGCCGCAGACGAGGTTGACCACCCCGGGCGGGAAGCCGGCCTCGTCGAAGATCTCGAACAGCAGCACGGCCGACAGCGGCGTCTCCTCGGCCGGCTTCAGGACGACGGTGTTACCGGCGGCCACGGCGGGCGCGATCTTCCGGGTAACCATCGAGCTGGGGAAGTTCCAGGGCGTGATGCAGGCCACGACCCCGCGCGGGCGGCGGCGCACGTAGAGGCGCTGGTCGGGGCCCCCCGAGGCGAGGATCTCCCCCCAGGGCCGCCGCGCCTCCTCCGCGTACCAGAGCAGGAACTCCGCTCCCCAGAGCACCTCGCCCCGAGCTTCGTCGAGCGGCTTGCCTCCCTCCAGGGTGAGCGCGCGCGCGAGTTCGTCCGCGCGCTCGAGCACGAGCCGGTGAGCGCGTCGGAGCGGTTCGCCGCGCTCGTCGGGCGAGAGCGCCGCCCAGGCACCGAAGGCGCGTTGAGCGGCCTCGACCGCTTCATGCACGTCGCGGGCCGTCGCGGCGATCGTGCGGCCCACCTCGGCACCGGACCCTGGATCGGCAACCGGCATCCAGGCCGCACCCGCAGGCTCGCGCCAGCTCCCGTCGACGTACAGCCCGGAAGCCGAGCGAACGGTGCGAGTCGCTGACAGGGAGGCGTCGGGCACGAAGCCGGATGTTGACGCATCCCGTAGGGTTCGTCCCCGCGAGGAGGGCTGAGTGCACCCACACCAGGATCACCTGGACTCCATTCGGGCACAGCGAACCGAGCTCGAGAACCACCTGATCGACGAGCTTCGGGCGGGAAAGATCGGCCGCCGCGAGTTCGTCCGCAGGGGTGCCGTGGTGGGGATGTCGGTGCCGCTGCTGAGCTTCCTGGCGACGGCCTGCGGCGTGAGCACGGAGGACCTCGAGGCCGAGGACAAGCCGCAGACCGCCAAGCCGAAGGCAGGCGGCACCCTCCGCGTCGGTCAGCAGGAGCCGCCGGGGGCGCTCGACCCGGTGACCGTCAACAGCCAAGCCGGACTCACCATCCTCGGCCAGACCGGTGAGTTCCTGATCTGGTCCGATCGCGAGCTCAATCCAGAGCCGCGGCTTGCGGAGAGTTGGAAGCCGAACGAGGACGGCAGCGTGTGGACCTTCAAGCTGCGCAAGGGCGTCAAGTTCCACGACGGCAAAGTGATGGACGCCGAGGACGTGGCGAGCACCTTCGACCGTCTCGCCGATCCCGATAACGGGTCAAATGCGCTGTCGGCGTTCACCGGCGTGCTGTCGAAGGGCGGCGCGAAGGCGGTGGACGCCTCGACGGTGGAGTTCCAGCTCGACGCCCCGAACGGCAACTTCCCCTACCTCACGAGCTCCGACAACTACAACACGATCATCCTGCCCAAGGACTACGACGGCGACTGGGAGAAGACGTTCATCGGCACGGGCCCCTGGAAGCTCGACCGCTTCGAGCAGGGAGTCGGCATAACGCTGGTGCCCAACCCCGACTACTGGGCGCCCGGCCGCAGGGCCCTTGCCGACCGCCAAGAGATCGTCTTCTACACGAACGAGCAGAGCCTCGTGCTCGGCTTCCAGGGCAACGAGGTGGACGTGGTGGTGCAGTTCTCGGTCTCTGGCGGCAAGGCGCTGCTCACCGACTCCACCGTGATAACCACGGAGCTGGGGTCCGCCGCGCACCGGCAGGTCCACCTGCGGGGCGACAAGGAGCCGTTCAAGGACAAGCGCGTCCGCCAGGCGATGGCCCTCCTGGTCGACCGGCGCGCCCTGGTCGACGGCCTGCTGGACACGAAGGCCGACTTCGGCAACGACAGCCCGTTCGCTCCGATCTACAAGTCGACCGCGAAGGTCAAGCAGCGCCAGCAGGACGTGGCCAAGGCGAAGGAGCTGCTGGCCGCGGCCGGCATGGAGGACGGTTTCAGCGTGCCGCTGTCCGGATGGCAGGGCTTCGAGATGCCCGACCTCGCCCAGCTCATCCAGCAAGACGTGCGGGAGGCCGGGATCCGCATCAACCTCAATATCACGGACCAGGCCACCTACTTCGGCGAGGCCACGTACGGCAACTCGCCATGGCTCGACTCCACGATGGGGATCACCGAATACGGCCACCGCGGCGTGCCCAACGTCGTGCTCGGTGCACCCCTGAAAAGCGACGGCACCTGGAATGGCGCCCACTTCAAGAACAAGCGCTACGACGCGCTGGTCGGAGACTACGTCGCGGCGCTCGACCTCGACGAGCAGCGCCGGACGTCCAGGCAGATCCAGGAGCTGCTGCTGGACGAGTCGCCAATCCTGTTCACCTATTTCTATTACTTCCTGTCCGGCGCGAAGGACTACATCGCCGGCGTCGAGACGAACGCCATGGGCCACACCGACGTCAGTCGCGCGGGGTTCACCTAATGGGCCGCTTCATCCTCAAGCGCGTCCTTCTCAGCATCGTCACGCTGCTGATCCTCAGCATGATCGTGTTTGCGTGCGCACAGGTGCTTCCTGGCGACGTCGGCCGAAGCATCCTCGGGCCGTTCGCCGATCAGAAATCGGTCGACGCCCTCAACGAGGAGCTGGGCGCCAACGACCCGCTCCCGGTTCAGTACTGGGATTGGATCAGCGGTGTGTTGACGGGTGACATGGGCGAGTCGCGGACGTTCCGTCAGCCGGTGGAGGACGTGATCGGCCCGGCGATCGTGAACTCGGCCAAGCTCGCTCTGCTGGCCTTCATCATCGTGGTCCCGCTCGCGATCGTCGGCGGCGTATGGGCGGCGCTCAAGGAGGGGAGCTTCCGCGACCGGCTGGTCTCGATCGGAGGTCTCTCGGCCACCGCGGTGCCCGACTTCGTCTGGGCCGTCTTCCTGATCATCATCTTCGCCCTCACGCTCGGCATCTTTCCCTCCACCGCCACGGCCCCTCCGGGGTCCGGCTTCTTCAAGCAGGTCTGGTACCTGATCCTGCCCGCCCTGTGTCTCGTGTTCGTGCTGTTCGGCTACATCGCCCGCATGGCGAGGGCGGGGACGATCGAGTCGCTCGACGCCGATTACACCCGCACGGCGATGATCAAGGGCCTGCCGCAGAAGACCGTGGTTCGCCGCCATGTGCTCCGCAACTCGCTCCTGCCGACCATCGCGGTGGTGGCGACCCAGCTCGGCTACCTGATGGGCGGCCTCATCGTGATCGAGCTCATCTTCAACTACAACGGTCTCGGGCAGGCGCTGTACGAGGCCGCCAGGGGGAACGACTTCCCGATGCTGCAGAGCGGCGTCCTGATCGTCGGGGTGGTCTACCTCGTGGCGACGCTCTTCGCCGATATCGCCTACTCGGTCCTCAACCCACGCGTGCGCCTCGGGGCAGAGCAATGAGCACATCGGCCTCCGGAGCCGACGTCAGCCAGGCCCCGGCCGCCCCCACGGCTCCGCCGGCCGACGCCGAGCGCGCCGCCCAGCGGGAGCGGCTGCGCCTGCTCCTGCGCTCAGGGACGTTCATCGCCGGCGTGATCATCGTCGGGATCTTCGTGATCTTCGCGATCTTCGGCGAGACGCTGGCGCCGGACGACCCGTTCGCCACCGACCCGCTCGACGACCTCGCGGCGCCCAGCGGCGAGCACGTGTTCGGCACCGACCGCGTCGGGCGCGACGTGCTCTCGCGGGTGATCGTGGGTGCGCGCGACATCCTCATCGTCGCGCCGCTCGCCACCCTGCTCGGCACGGTGCTCGGCACCGCGCTGGGCCTTGTGACCGGTTACTTCCGCGGGGCCGTCGACGACATCCTGAGCCGCTTCATCGACGCGTTTCTCGCCCTCCCGACGGTGATCATCGGGATTCTGGCGATCGTCGCCCTCGGCACGTCAAAGCTGACGGTGATCCTCGTGATCGGCATTGTCTTCGCGCCTGTCATCGCCCGCACCGTTCGGGCCGCCGTGCTCCAAGAGCGTGAGATGGAGTACGTCGCCGCGGCCCAGCTGCGCAACGAGAACACCTTCTACATCCTCTTCGCGGAGATACTGCCGAACGTGATGGGCCCGGTCATGGTCGAGTTCACCGTGCGCCTCGGCTACGCCATCTTCACGGTGGCCACCCTGAGCTTCCTGGGGTTCGGCATCCAGCCGCCTGCCCCGGACTGGGGCCTGCAGGTATTCGAGCACTACGGGCTGATCAGCGGCGGCTACTGGTGGCCTGTGTTCTTCCCGGCGCTCGCCATCGCCATCCTCGTCGTCGGCGTGAACCTGCTGGCCGACGGCATCGCGAAGGCGTTCGAGCGATGAGCTCTGCGCCGGCGGCCACTACCCATGCGCTCGAGCTAGAGGACGTCGAGGTCGAGTATCGCGTCCGCGGCAACTGGAAGCGGGTCCTGCGAGGGATCAGCCTGCAGATCGCGGAGGGGGAGTCCTATGGCGTCGTCGGGGAGTCCGGCTGCGGGAAGTCGACTGCCGCGTTCGCCGCCCTTCGCTACCTCCCCCGTAACGGGCGCGTGAGCAAGGGCAGCATTCGAGTGGCGGGCGAGGACCTGCTGGCGATGAGCGACGCCGACGTGCGCCGGCTGCGGGCGAGCAGGGTGTCGATGGTCTACCAAAACCCGACGTCGGCGCTGAACCCCACGATCCGCATCGGCGACCAGGTGGGGGAGGTGTTCACGCTCCAGGGCGTGGCCGACGAGGAAGCCACGGAGCGGGCGCACGAGATGCTCAGGAAGGTGCAGATCTCGGACCCCTCGCGGGTCATGCGCCGCTACCCCCACCAACTCTCGGGCGGCATGAACCAGCGCGTGGTGATCGCCATGGCGCTCGCCAAAGACCCGACCCTGCTGATCCTCGACGAGCCCACCACGGGCCTCGACGCGACGGTCGAGGCCGAGGTGCTCGACCTCGTCGCCGCGCTGCGCGAGGAGTTCGGTTCGAGCGTGATGTTCATCAGCCACAACCTCGACGTGATCCTCCGCATGTGCGACCGCGTGGGCGTGCTGTACGCCGGGCGCATGGTCGAGCAGGGGCCGGCCCAGGAGGTGTTCCACAACCCGCGTCACCCCTACACCGTCGGCCTCTTGCGCTGCATCCCTCGCGCCGGGGCCCGCAAGGACCAGGGGAAGCTGGACACGATTCCGGGCTTCCTGCCGGGGCTCGGGGCCCAGCTCGAGGGTTGCGTGTACACCGACCGCTGCGCGCTTGCTCAGGACATCTGTCGCCGCCAGGAGCCGGATCTGTTCGACCTCGGGGGCGGGCACAGGAGCCGCTGCCATTTCCACGAGAAGGCCCAGTCGCTGCCACGCAACGAGGAACCTGTGCCCGTCGTGGCCGAGCGCACGGACGACGGCAACGGCATTCCTGTGATCAGCACGCGCAACGTGCGCAAGACCTTCCACCAGGAGGGCCACGACGTGCGGGCCGTGGAGGACATCACCTTCAACCTTGCCCCGGGCGAGACGCTCGGCCTGGTCGGCGAATCGGGCAGCGGCAAGACCACGCTGGCGCGCCTGCTCCTGGGTCTCACACCGCCCGACGAGGGCTCGGTGGTCGAGCTCGAGGGGACCCCGGTCGCGGCCGAGATCCACAAGCGCGGTCGCGAGGAGGTCCGCGCTGTCCAGATCGTCTTCCAGAACCCGGATGCGGCGCTCAACAGGCGCTTCTCGATCCAGCGCATCATCGCGCGAGCCCTGCACATGCTGCTCGGCACCCGGGGCCAGGAGGTCGACACCCGGATGCGCGACCTCGCGCACTCCGTGCGCTTCGACGTGCGACTGATCCGGGCGAAGCCCGCCCAGCTCTCCGGCGGCCTCAAGCAGCGGGTCGCGATCGCGCGCGCCTTCGCCGGCGACCCCAAGGTCGTCGTCTGCGACGAGCCCACCTCCGCGCTCGACGTGTCGGTGCAGGCGGCGATTCTCAATCTGCTGGCCGAGCTGCAGGTCGAGAAGGACACCGCCTACCTGTTCATCTCTCACGACCTCGGCGTGGTGCGCTATCTCTCGGACCGCATCGCGGTGCTCTACCTCGGGCGGCTCATGGAGCTGGGCGCGGCCGAGACCGTGTACGACTCACCGCATCACCCCTACACGGAGGCGCTGCTGTCCACGGTGCCGCAGGAGGAGGGCGAGGAGCGGCCGCGCATCAGGCTCCGGGGCGAGATCCCGAGCCATGCGGATCCACCTTCGGGCTGCGTGTTCCATACCCGCTGCCCGCGCTACATCGGCGACATCTGCCACACCGAGGAGCCCGAGCTCAAGGAGGTCGAGCCGGGGCACTTCTGGCGCTGCCATTACTCGGTCGAGGAGCTGCGCGAGCTGCAGAAGACCGCGCCGCCCGAGCGGAGGAACGGAGGGCCGGGCGAGCCCGAGTCCCGTGACCGCGACGCCTCGGAGGCCTCGCGACCGGAGGCCGACAGCGTCCCGCCGGAGGAGCAGCGCCCGACCGGCGAGACGGCGGAGGACAGCGACCCGCCGGAGGACGCGCGCTGAGGCTCCGCGCGGCGGTGCTCGAGCGGGTGGGCGCGCCGCTCGAGGTGACCGAGCTCGAGCTCGCGCCGCCCGGGGAGGACGAGGTGCTTGTCCGCCTGCACGCGAGCGGCGTCTGCCACTCGGACCTGAACGCGATCGACGGCACGGCCGAAACGCGGTGCCCGGCGGTGCTCGGTCACGAGGGCGCGGGCGTTGTCGAGGCGGTGGGCCCCGGGGTCGAGCTGCGACCTGGGACCCGCGTGGTGCTGTCCTGGCTGCCGGACTGCGGCGAGTGCGGCGAGTGCCGGCGCGGGCTTCCCCACCTCTGCCGGCGGGCATGGGCGGGCATGGCGACCGGTGGCCTGATGGACGGCACGCCGCGGCTTTCGCGCGACGGCGAGCCCGTCTTCCACTACTGCTTCGTCAGCTCCTTCGCCGAACGTGCCGTCGTGCCCGCGCGCTGCTGCGTGCCGATCCCGGCGGAGGTCCCCTTCGCGATCGCCGCCCTCGTGGGCTGTGCGATCACCACCGGCACCGGAGCGGTCTGGCGGACGGCCGCGGTGCGACCGGGCGAGGCGGTGTGCGTGATCGGGTGCGGCGGAGTCGGGATGAGCGCGATACTCGGCGCGGTGGCGGTGGGGGCAGCGCCCATCCTGGCGGTGGATCTGGACCAGGAGAAGCTCGAGCTGGCGCTCTCGCTCGGGGCCACCGACGCCGTGCCCTGGGCCGGCGGCCCGGAGGCGACCGCAGAGAAAGTCCAGTCGGCGACCGGGGGTGTCGACTACGCCATCGAGGCGACCGGGCGCACCGAGGCGGCGCTCGCAGCCTTCCTCTCGACCCGTCCGCGCGGCGCGGCCGTCCTCATCGGCATCCCGAGCGCCGACGCCGTCCTGTCCCTCCCAGCCCAGCAGATCCCCCGGAGCGAGCGGCGCGTCCTCGGCTCGGCTTACGGCTCAGCCCGCCCCGAGCGCGACTTCCCCGCCCTTCTCGACCTCTACCTGCGCGGACGGCTCCCGCTCGACCGCCTCATCTCTTCCCGGCTGCCGCTCGAAGCGGTGGAGCAGGCGTTCGACGCGCTCCGGGCCGCTACCGCCCTGCGCACGGTGCTCGAGCTCGACGGGGCGGCGGCGTGAGCGATCGGCTCGACGGGGCGATCGGCGAGGCCTGGTCCGGCGAGGTGCCCAACGGGAGTCACATCAACCTCGTGCTCGCCCGCCGCGGCTCGCCCACAGCTGCGGCCGCAACGGCCGTCCTGGCGAGCCCCCGCCCGGGCCACGTGCCGATCCTGGCCTGCCTCAAGGGCGGTGGCACCCCGGTGCGGCCGGCGACGATCGTGGTCAACAAGGTGTCGGTCACGGATGAGCGCCTCGAGCGCCTGACCTGGGGGGCGGCACAGCTCGGCATCGCCCAGGGCGTCCTCGACGCGGTCGCGGAGGGGTTGCTGGACGCCGAGCAGGCCGCCGACGTGATCGTGCTGGTGGCGGTTTGGGTCGACCCCGACGCCCACGACGAGACCGCCGTGCGGCTAGCCAACCGGGAGGCCACCCGCGACGCGGTGGCGGATGCGCTGGAGCCTCCGTCGGCCGACGCCGTCCGGGCGCTCGCCGCCGAGCGCGACGAGGCCACGAACGCGTTCTACTCCGGAGACTGAGCCGTGCGCATCGCGGGGATCGAGGTTCGCCGGTATTCGTTCCCGCTCGACCCGCCGTTGCGGGCGGCCTGGGACCCCGTTCCTCGTACGACGCAGGAAGCGAGCCTCGTGATCGTCCGTTCCGACGAGGGCCTGGAGGGATACGCGAGCGGGGACCGGCTCCCGGACGCGGCGTTGCTCGAGCGCCTCTTGACCGGTCTCGATCCCCTGCGCACGGAGGTGGTGCGGGAGCTCTGCGCGAGCGTCGACTTCCACGGCGCCCGTCCTTGGACGGCGGAGGTCGCGGTCTGGGACCTCGCGGCCCGCGCGCTCGGCCGGCCGCTGTGGCAAGTGCTCGGGGGCCGCTCGGAGCGTCTGCTCGCCTATGCCTCGAGCGCCGAGCCGGTGGAGGCCGACGAGCGCGCGCGCCGCGTGGCCGAACTGTGCGACACGGGGGTCAAGGCGGTCAAGCTGCGCTTCTGTGACGCGGACTGGCGCCGTGACCTCGAGCTGGTGGAGCGCGTGCGGGAGAGGGTCGGCGGCGACGTCGAGCTGATGGTCGACGCCAATCAGGGCTGGCGGATGGCGGGCGACCGCGGAGGGCGCTGGGACGTGGCCACGGCGAGCCAGTGCGCCAATGCGCTGGAGCCGGTCGGCGTCTACTGGCTCGAGGAGCCGCTTCCGACCGACGATGTGGAGGGCTACGCGACGCTCCGGCGACGCACCTCGCTGCGGATCGCCGCCGGCGAGATGGTGCGCGGCGCCTTCGAGGCCCGTGACCTGATCCTCCGCGGCGGGATCGACGTCATCCAGCCGGATGCGGTCCTCGCGGGCGGTCTCGGGGGCTGCCGGCGGATTGCCGCCCTCGCCGATCTCTGCGGCCGGGTCTTCACGCCACACACCTGGTCGAACGGCCTCGGACTGCTGGCAAACCTCCACCTCGCCCTGGCTGTGTCGACCTGCCCGTACGTGGAGGTCCCGCTCGACCCTCCGGCCTGGACGGCCGAGCGGCGCGACTGGCTGCTCGCTGCCCCGCTGGAGATCGCCGCCGACGGCACGATCGCCCCGCCCCCGGGTCCCGGCCTCGGCGTGACGCCGGACCTCGACGCGCTCGAGGCCTATCGCGTGCGGTGACAAGAGCCGTCGTCCTCCATGAGCCCGGCTCCGCCCCCGCGGTGGAGGAGGTGCTGCTCGACCCGCCCGGCCCGGGCGAGGTGCTGGTGCGGGTCGCCGCGGCCGGCGTCTGCCACACGGATCTCCACCTCGCCGAGGGCCATCTCGGCGCTGAGCGCTTTCCGATAGTGCCCGGGCACGAGGGCGCGGGCGTCGTGGAGGCCGTTGGCCCCGGGACTGATGGGCCGGTGCCCGGTGACCGTGTCGCCTTCTGCTTCGTCCCGTCCTGCCGGAGCTGCCGGGCCTGCCGGGCCGGGCGCGTCAACCTGTGTGAGACGGCCGCAGTCCACTCCTGGCGGGGGACGCTCCTCGACGGAAGCTCGCGCCTGCGGCTGGGCGACGGGCGCCCCCTCTCCCACTTCAATTTCGTCTCCTGCTTCGCCGAGCGCTGCGTCGTGCCCGCCACGTCGGCGGTGGCGATCCCGCCGCAGCTGCCGCTCTGGGAGGCCGCGCTGGTGGGGTGCGCGGTGGTCACCGGCGTCGGCGCTGTCCGCAACGCCGCCGGCGTCGGGGCCGGCGAGAGCGTGTGCGTGATCGGCTGCGGCGGTGTCGGACAGCAGATCGTGGCCGGGGCCAAGCTCGCTGGGGCGAGGCCGTTGTTCGCCGTCGAGCGCGACGAGGCCAAGCGCGAGCTCGCCCGCTCACGCGGCGCGACGCACGCCCTCGATCCGACGGCCGAGGATCCGGTTCAGCGCGTGCTCGCGCTGTCGGAGGGCGGGGTCGACCACGCCTTCGAGGCCATCGGAACACCCGCCACCATCCGCCAGGCGTGGGACATGCTGCGCCCCGGCGCCACCGCGGTCGTGGTGGGTGTCGCCCCGCGAGGGGTCGAGCTGACGCTGCCCGCCTTCGACCTGCTGTCGGAGAAGGGCCTCAAGGGCTGCTACTACGGCTCGGCCAACCCCGCCGTCGAGCTGAGCATGCTCGCCCGCCTGGTCAGCGACGGAAGTCTGCCCGTGGCTGACGTAGTGAGCGACCTCAGCGATCTCTCCGGCGTCGGGGAGGCCTTCGAGCGGCTCCGTCAGGGCGAGGGGGCGCGAACGGTGATCGTGCTCGACCGCGAGCTGGCGGGGATACTCAGCAGGTGATTACAACCGGTCTCTGCCTCACCTCGGCCCGCCTGATCGACGGCACCGGCACAGCGCCGCTGGAGGGAGCCACGATCACGATCGACGACGGCCGGATCGCCGGCGTCCAGACGGACCCCGGTCCCAGCGAGGTGCCTCGGCTCGACCTCGGCGGCCGCACCCTCATGCCCGGTCTGGTGGATGCCCATGTCCACGTGACCGGCTTCGACATGCCGCGTGCTCTCAAGGGCCAGGAGGCGATCGCCCCGGAGGTCAAGCACCACTTCGTGGCGGCCGGTCTTCGGCGGATGCTGCGGATGGGCATCACGACGATCCGGGACGTCGGCGCCTTCGGCGACGACGTCCTTCACGCCCGCCGGGCGATCCGCCTCGGTGCGATCCCGGGGCCACGGATCCTGGCCTGCGGCCGGATCGTCTCCGCCACCTCGGCCGGCGGCCGCCAATTCGAGGGAATGTACCGCGAGGCCGACGGGCCCGACGAGATGCGCAAAGCCACCCGCGAGCAGTTCCGGCGCGGCGCCGACTTCATCAAGATCATGACCACCGGCGCCCGCTCCTGCGAGCTCGAGGACAGCTCCCCGCTCCAGATGACCAGGGAGGAGATGGCGGCGGTCATCGACGAGGCACACCGCATGGGTTACCGCGTGGCCGCGCACTGCGAGGGCCTTGACGGGACGCGGGTAGCGATCGAG
The DNA here is from genome assembly GCA_963772945.1 of uncultured Thermoleophilaceae bacterium. GTDB lineage: Bacteria > Actinomycetota > Thermoleophilia > Solirubrobacterales > Thermoleophilaceae > JACVRW01. The sequence continues at coordinate 133,251 of CAVYZJ010000006.1, forward strand.
GAGGGGGTCGACACGATCGAGCACGGCCTGGAGCTCCACCGCGCCCCCGAGCTGCTCGGCGAGCTCGCGCGAAGCGGGCGGGTGCTCGTGCCCACCCTCTCGTGTTTCTTCCATGTCTCGGACAACGAGGACGCACGCTGGGCGCCGGGCCTGGTGGAGCTTGCGGGGCGCCAGCTCGACGCCGCTCACCGCACCGTGGCGGCCGCCCGCGAGGCCGGCGTGCGGATGGCGATGGGCTTCGACTCCCAGCCCCACGGGCGGAACGCGCTCGAGCTGGTGCGCCTTGTCGGCGCCGGGCTGACGCCGATGGAGGCCATTCAGGCCGCGACCGCCGGCGGAGCAGCGGCGTGCGGGATCTCCGACCACGTCGGCCTTGTCGCTGCCGGCCAGGCGGCCGACCTGGTGGTGGTGGAGGGCGATCCGCTGGCCGAGCCCGGGCTGCTGCTCGACGAACGGCGCATCTGGCTCGTCATCCAGGGCGGCCGGCCCGTCGCCGGCGCGGCGCTCGAGGCAGAGCTCGCCGAGCTGCCCACGCTCGATGCAGGCGTCCCGCCGCCGGACCCCGTGCCGGCGCTCGCCGGCCGGCCGCTGGGGCCGTACTCGCCGGGGTAGCTCCTCAGCCGAGTTCGGTTTGAGCGGTTTGGTCTGCGCCGGCCGGGCCGGGGCTGGGAAAGGGTGGGGACATCGGTCGCCCGGGACCTCCCGGGCGAATGATCTTCGGCTGATGTAAGCGATTGTCGAATTCTCGTCGGCGGTACTCGACCGGAGACGGTGTGGGCGGCGCAGCAGTACTGCCCTGACCGCCGCATGGGTTGTCAATCCAGCACTGCTCGAGTTTCGCGAGCACAGCGACCGAACGATCTTCGATTACAGCCCGTCGCCGCGGTCGCTGAACCCCCGACCCCAGGGGCACCGCCTAGAGGTCTCCGCCCTCGGCGGCCAGGCGGTCGAGCTCCCGGCTCAGGAGCGCAAGCCGCGCCTCCTTGACGAGCGGCATCTCCCGCCGCCGCCGGCGGACGGCGGCCAGATCGAGGTCGACGCAGACGAACGCCTCCTCGTCCACCGGGGCCTGGGCCACCATCTCGCCCCAGGGGTCGTACACATGGGAGCCGCCCCAGAAGCGCAGATCGCCCTCCTCCCCGACCCGGTTCACGAAGACCACGTAGCACTCGAGCAGGCGTGCGTAGAAGCGGTTGATGTCGTACCACTCGTCCCGAATCCCCGGGCGCCGCGCCGTGCTGTCGGCCGGGACGAGCAGCACCCGGGCGCCGTCCTGGATGGCCAACACCGCCAGCGCGGGCTGCCAGGCGTCGCCGCAGATGAGAATCGCGACGCGCCCGACGTCGGTGTCGAACGCGCGCATCGCGCTCCCGGGCGTGAAGTGCTTTCGCTCCTCCCAGACGTCGTAGGTCGGCAGGAAGAGCTTGCGGTGCACGTGCCGGACTGTGCCCCGCTCGAGGTAGGCGGCGCTGTTGTAGGTATGCACCCGACCCGCCTCGGCAAAGCCGACGATGCAGCCGATCCCGTCGGCCTCCTCGGCCAGGCTCCGCAGCTCGGGGTCATCGACCGAGCGGGCGACGTCGTCGTTGACCTGGCCGAGCGCGTAGCCGCTCAGCGTGAGCTCCGGGAACACCAGCAGATCCGCGCCGTCGGTTTTCGCTCGCCGGATGAGCTCGCGCGCCCGCCGCGCGTTCTCGCTGACGTCTCCGAGCGCTGGGGCCATCTGGGCCAGCGCCACCCGCACCGTCTCGTCCTGAGGAGAGCGGCTCACGGCCGCCAGGCTAGAGCCTCTCCGCGTACTCCTGATACTCCGCCCGTACGCTCGGATCGCTGCCCAGGTAGGCGTGCTTGGACATGTCGGCCGTGTAGCGGCTGGCCGGCGGGGTCCGCCCCAGCGCCTCGGCCATGCTCCGGATGTGGTGCGGCGCTGCGCCACAGCACACGCCCAGGTAGCTCACCCCCAGTTCGTACGCCGCCCGGGTGAACTCGGTGATCTCGTAGCGGTTGCAGGTGAAGGGGTCGAGCGCCGTCGGGAACGGCCGCCCCTCGGGGAAGCCCTCCCACGCGGGGTCCTCGAGGGACTGGAAGCTGGGCTGCCGGGCGGTCGTCCGGTAGGGGACCGGAAGCGCCGCCACCGGCACCGAGACCGCCTGCCGTATCTCCTCGAGCAGCGGCAGCATCGTCGCCGGCCCGCGGCTGCAGTTGAGCCCCACCACGTCGGCGCCCGCCGCCTCCAGGCGCCGGCACGCCTCCGCCGGCGAGACCCCCTCGCGCATCTGCGGATCCTTGTGGGCGGTGAGGGTGACCACCGCGGTGAGTCCGGCGTCCTTGATGACCTTCGTCGCGACCAGCGCTTCGCCCAGCCAGGAGATCGTCTCGGCGATCACGAAGTCGACGCCCGCGTCGGCTGCCCAGCCCACCTGCTCCGTGAACATCGCACCGACAACTGCGTCGGACTCCGCGCCCTCGTAGACGTTCGTGTTGCAGACGTTGCCGGCCAGCAGCGCCCCGCTCTCCGCGGACACCTCGGCGGCGATGCGCAGTGCCTCGGCATTGATGCGCTCGAGGAGCTCCTCGCGGCCGATCAGCCGCAGCTTCTCGCGGTGGGCGTAGTAGGTGAAGGCCTCGACCACGTCGGAGCCCGCGTGCACGAACTCGCGGTGCAGCTCCGCGACCTTCTCCGGGTGCTCGAGCACCACCTCGGGCACGAACCCTCCCGCCTGCAGGTAGCCGCGCCGCTCGAGCTCGAACAGATAGCCCTCCGCGCAGATCACCGGCCCGCGCTCCAGACGGTCCAGCAGCTCAGACATCCTCTTTCTCCCCTTTAATCCCCGGGTCGCTGGTGGGTTGCCGTCTCAGCAACCGCAATTGCGGATTATGCACTACTCGAGCAGGCCGCAGAAGCGAACCGCGGCAAGCGCCATGCACTGTGCGCCGCCCACGAGGTCGTCCACCGCGACGAATTCGTCCGCGGAGTGCGCCTGAGCGATGTCCCCCGGCCCGCAGGCGACGGTCGGGATGCCGCCGCGGGTGAAGGTCACCCCGTCGTACCAGGTCGTGCGGGTGGCCAGGCCGCCCGGCCGGCCGAGATCCGCGGCCGCCGAGCGCAGGACCTCGACGATTGCGTGCCCGCCGGGCACCTCCGCGGTGGGCACCCCGGCCGACCACTCGACGAGCGGCGGATGTTCCCGAAGCCAGGCGCTCTCCGCCGCCGCCGCCGCCAGCCGTTGTTCCACCTCGCGCCGCACGGGACCGCCGAGGCCCTCCCCATCCGCCTGCATCGGGGTGAAGCTCACATGGCAGCGCAGCCGGCAGGACGAGGGGTGCGTCACGAGCCAGTCGCCGGCCTCGATCGAGATCGGCACGATGTCGCTGGACCCGAGGACGGGGTGGGCGCGCCCGGCGTCGGAGCGCCAGTCCTCCCGCAGGTCGTGCAGCGCGCCCAGCAGCGGAGCCGCCTCGTCGATAGCGTTGACCGCGTCGTCCGGGTCGCGCTCTCGACGCGCGAGGCCCGCGTGTCCCGCACGCCCGTTCACGGTGATGGTCGCGATGCTCGCGCCTCGAGACGCCGTCCATACGTCGAGTCCGGTCGGCTCCGGGATGAGTCCCGCGTCCGCCTCGATCCCCCGCGCCAGCGTCGCAGCGGCACCCGCGCCGGTCGACTCCTCGTCGGTGACGGTGTTCACCAGCAGGTCGCCCGCGGTCATCACCGAGAGCGCGGCAAGGGCCTCGACGGCGACGACCATCGAGGCCACGCCGCCCTTCATGTCACACGACCCGAGGCCGTAGAGCCGGCCCCCGCGGACCCGCGGCGAGCGGGGAGGAGCGGCCCAGGCCTCCACCGGTCCGGACGGCACGACGTCGACGTGGCCGTTCAGGAGCAGAGTGCGCCCGCCACCGGCGCCGGGGCGCCGGGCGAGAAGCTGGGGCCGGCCGTTGAAGTCGAACCCGGACGGCACCGTCACGCTCGCGGCCACGTCCGGCTGCGGTTCCCACAGCTCTACCTCAAGGCCGGCCGCGCGGAGACGGCCGGCCAGATGCGCCTGCAGCGCCGCCTCGTCGCCCGCCGGTTCGCTTGGGTCACGAGCGCTCGTGTCGAAGCCGATCAGCGTGGAGGCGAGCTCGACGATGTCGTCGCGCCGCCGTTCGATCTCGCTGACCAGGAGCCGCTCCAGCGCGCTCGTCACCGGTCGGGCTCGTCGCGCGTCCAGCCGAGCCGAGCCGAGAGCTCGTCGGCCGCGGCTCGGAGCACCACTCCGCCGGTTTCGAGGGCGGCTCCGGACCGGAACTTGGGACCCGAAACGTTGAGGGCGGCGACGATCCGGCCCCGGAAGTCGCGGACCGGCGCCGCCACGCTCACCAGACCGGGCTCGAACTCCTCGTCACTCACGGCAAAGCCGGCCTCGCGCGCACGGACGATGCGCCGCCAGAGCTCCGCGACGTCTCTCGGCGACCGCGGCGCGCGTATGGGCAGCGTGCCCTCCGGAAACACCTGCGCGACCAGCGCCTCGCTGTGGTCGAGAAGCAGGGCCCGACCGGCCGCCGTGCAGTAGGCGGGTGTCCGGCGCCCGCTTCCGTCGCTCGCGTGCACGGCGCTGGGCGAGAGCCTTGACATGAGGGTCAGCACGTCGGCGCCGTCGAGAACGGACAGGTGCGCGGTCTCCCCGAGCCGCGCGACGAGCTCCTCGCAGACCGCGGGTGCCTCCTCGAGCAGCCGCTGGTGTCCGGCGTGAGCAGCGAGCGTGAACAGTCGCCAGCCGAGCCGGTAGTCGAGTGTCGCGGGGTCGCGGTCTACGAGCCCATAGTGGGCCAGGGTCTTCAGAGCGCGCGAGACCTGGCTCTTCTCGCGGCCCAGGTGCTCGGCGATTCGTACGACGCCCAGGCCTCCGTTCTCGCTGGCCTCCTCGTTGCCCAGCGCCATGAGGATGTCGAGCCCGCGGCCCAGGCTGGTGTCGCCTCCCCCGGGCCGCGTGCTGGTCCCGGCTTCCCGTGACATTCGAGCGGCACTGTAGTCGCTGCGGTGCTCAGGGGGCAACCGAGGTTGCACCGCGCCAGCGTGAGGTGGCGGGGCGGTGATCGAGCACCACCAGTCTCGCGGCCTCGATGTCGTCGCTCAGCGCCCGGTCGACGAGGTCCGGATCGAGACGCCGACCGGCGGCGGCGAACAGCCCGCCCGTCTCCGCGCCCGCGGGCGTCAGACCCCGCATCCGCAGAGCCCGGACCGCGACCACGAGCTCGGTGGCCACCGCCACCGTGGCCGATTCGAGCGCCTCCTGTGCCCGCCGGGCGGCCAGGGAAGCGAACGACGCGTGCGACTCGATCCCGCCTCCCACCGTCGCCGTCTGGGTCGCCACCGGAGCGGCCAGCGAGCGGACGTCCGCGGCCGCCGCGTGCGCGGTGTATTCCAGGATCATCGCTCCCGAGTGCGGCCCCGGCTGGGGAGAGAGCCCGGCCGGCAGCCCCATCAGGCCGGGATCGAGCAGGGTGCTCACCCGGGCCGCCACCAGCGAGGACGACTGGGCCAGGGCGCCGCGCAGGCGGTCGAGTCCGAGGGCCAGCGGGGCGGCGTGGAAGTTCGCGTTCGGCAGGACCGCGCCCGAGTCGGCGTCCACGAGCGCGTTCTCGGCGGCGGCGTTGAGCTCCACGGCGAGCACCAGCTCGAGGTCGCGCAGCGCATCGAGCGTGGCTCCGTCCACCTGGGCAAGAGCGCGAAACGGATAGGGATCATGAACCGGGCCCGCTCGATCATGCGGCCGGGGGACGTGGTCCTCGGCACCCACCAGCTCGCGAAGCCGCGCGGCCACCGCCACCTGGCCGGGGTGGGGCCGGGCTGCGTGGACGCGATGGTCGAACACCACCGGATCGGCCCCGGCCGCCGCGAACGAGAGGGCGGCCACGACGAGCCCGGCCGCCAGCAGGCGGTCGGCGTCGGCCGCGACCAGCGCCCCGTGGCCTGCGCTCGCCGCGCTGCTGCTCATGAAGGCGATTCCGTCCCGCGGTCCCAATCGCGCCGGCGCCAGCCCAGCCTCGGACAGCGCGGCCTCGGCCGGGATCAACTCCCCGCCGCGCCACGCTCGGCCCTCGCCCAGTAGCGCCAGCGCGATCTCGGCCAGCACCGTGAGGTCACCCGTGCCCAGTGAGCCGAGCTCGCGGGTAAACGGCACGACCCCGGCGTTGACGGCGGCGACGAGGGCCTCGAGCAGCTCGCCCGAGACACCGGCCCCTCCCGCGCCGAGCTGGTTGGCCCGGACCACCATCGCCGCCCGGACCAGAGCCGGTGACAGTGGGCGCCCGCCGCTCGCGGCGTGGCTTCGCAGGAGGCGAAGCTGGTGGCCCGCGCGCTCGGCCGGGGGCACGTCGCGTGAGCGGAAGGGTCCCACCCCGGTGGTCACGCCGTAGATCGGTGTTCCTCGCTCCACGAGGGCGCTCACGGCGTCCGCCGCCGCTGCGTTGCGGGCCCGGCCGGCGTCGTCGAGTCGCACCTCCCGCTGCTCGCGCGCCACGGCGTCCACCGCCGCCGCCGTGAGGCTGCGGCCATCGAGAGTCACGCTCCCCGGGCCTTGCGTCGCCACGGCCTACAGGATGCCCCAGCGGCCCGGTCGGCGCGGAGCGCCCGTCCTATCATCCGCCCCCGCGTGGAACCCGTCACCGAGCCACTCGCCGCACCGCCCTCCGACGTCCCGCCGGAGCTGCGCGGCGCGCCGCCGCCGCGCGAGGGCGGGCTCCTGACGCTCCTGCGGTTCCTGAGGTCGAAGCGCATGCTGAACGCCAAGTACGTCCGGCTGTTCGCGCGGCTGGGCTGGCGCAAGCTCGTGCTCGGCCGGCGGCTGCAGCTCGACGGCCTCGCCTTTCTCGGTCCGGGCTGCTCGCTCGAGGTGGGCCCGAAGGCCACGATCGACGTCGGCCGCTGGGCCTGGATAGGCCACGGCTGCAAGATCCGCAGTCACGAGGGCAGCGTGTCCATCGGGGCCAAGACGGTGCTCGGGCAGGAGTGCACGATCTCGTCCTTCCAGCACGTCTCGATCGGGCGCGAGTGCGTGGTAGCCGACCGGGTGATGCTGATCGACTTCGATCACGGCATCGTCGAGGTGGAGCGCCCGATCCGGCTCCAGGGGATCTACAAGCGCGACGTCCGGGTGGGCAACAACGTGTGGATCGGCTACGGCGCCTGCGTCCTGCGCGGCGTGACGGTCGGCGACAACGCGGTGATAGGCACCAACGCGGTGGTCACCAGGGACGTCCCGGCAAACGCGGTGGTGGCCGGCGTGCCCGCGCGCATACTGCGCATGCGCGAGGAGCCCCGGCGCCTTCGCTGGGACTGACAACCCCGGCGGCACGATCTAGACTCCCTCGAGGGCATGACCCGAACCGTTATCACCGGCGCCGAACACGGTCGCCACACGGTTCGCGAAAAGCTCGGTGCGTTGCGTCGCAGTCGGCGCGGGCGTGTGGTGCTGTACGCGAGCTCCGTGGCGCTTGTCGCCCTGGCCTACTACCTGGCGGGGCGGCTCGGCCTCGAGCTCGCGTATCTCGATGGGGCGGTGGCGGCCGTCTGGCCACCCGCCGGGCTGGGCCTTGCCGTCCTGTTTCTGTATGGCACTCGCCTGTGGCCGGGCATCGTGATCGGCGATCTCCTGCTGGCGGACTTCTCGACACCGCTGGGCACCGTCCTCGGCCAGACGGTCGGCAACACCGTGTCGCTGGTGGTCGCCGCCCTGCTGTTACGCCGCCTCACGGACGGGCGGGGCGATCTCCGGCGCACCCTGGACGTCCTGGCCCTGGTCGTCTGCGCCGTCGTCGCCGCGCTGGTGAGCGCGGCCTTCGGGCCGACGGCGTTGCGCCTCGGCGACGTGATCACCGCGGACGAGCTCGGTCGCGTCTTTCGCACCTGGGCGTTGAGCGACGCTTCAGGTGTGCTCGTGGTCGCGCCGGTCGTCCTGACCTGGGCCTCCACCGGCTTGAGGGGAATCGGTCGCCGCGACGTTCTGGAGGGCTCGGTTGTGCTCGTCGTGCTGGTGGTGCTGGCCGAGCTGGCGCCGCAGCGTGACGTGCCCTACATCGTCTTCCCGGTGCTGCTCTGGGCGGCGTTGCGCCTGGGCCCTCGGGGCGCCGCCACGGCGATCGTCGTCGTGTCCTCGATCACGGTGTGGAACACCGCGCACGAACAGGGGCCGTTCGTGCGCGACTCGATCACCGACAGCCTCCTCGCCACGCAGATGTTCCTCGCCACCGCGGCTCTTGCGTCGCTGATACTCGCCGCGGTGACCGCCGAGCGCACCCGGGCGGCCAGGGCACTGGTGGCCAGCGAGGCGGCCCAGCGCGCGCTTGCCGACGAGCACGCGGCGCTGCGCAGGGTGGCCACGGTCGTCGCCGAGGAGGCGCCGCCGAGCCGCGTGTTCCAGCAGGTGACCGAAGAGGCCGGCCGGCTGCTCGGGCTACCCGGCGCGGCCATCGTGCAGTACCAGGGCACGGACACGGCGACGGTCGTCGGCGGGTGGAACGACGACGGCCGGATGCGCCTGCCGGTGGGTGCGTCGCTCGACCTCGATGGCGACACGGTCGTGGCGAAGGTGCGGCAAACCGGCAGCGCCCAACGGGTGGAGCGCTACGACGAGGCGAGCGGAACCCTGGCGGAAACGCTGCGAAGCGCCGGTTACCGCGGCGCGGTGGCGGCGCCGGTGAGAGTGGCCGGCCGGTTGTGGGGGGCGCTGGTGGCGGCGACCACGTCGGACGAGCCGCTGCCGGAGGCTCTGGAGGGCCAGCTGTGCGACTTCGCTGAGCTCGTCGGGCAGGCGCTGGCGAACGCCGACGCCCGCGAGCGGCTGGCTGCGTCGCGCGCCGAGCTCGTGGAGGTCGGCGACGCCGAGCGCCGGCGGCTCGAGCGCAATCTGCACGACGGGGCCCAGCAGCGTCTCGTCTCCGCCGCCCTCCTGCTGAATACGGTCCGCGCAAAGCTCGAGAGCGACCCGGCGACCGCGGGCAAGCTTCTTTCGGTGGGGCAGGAGGATCTGACGAAGGGCATCGACGAGCTGCGAGAGCTGGCGCGGGGGCTGCATCCGCCCCTGCTTTCGGAGCACGGGCTGGGCCCGGCGCTCGATGCACTGCTGACGCGCGCCCCGGTGCCGGTGGAGATCGCGGAGCTGCCCGACGAACGCCTCACGGCGCCGGTCGAGGCGGCGGCCTACTACATCGTCGCGGAGACGATCACGAACGTGGCCAAGTACGCCCAGGCGTCGCGCGCGACGGTAAGTATCCGCCGGACCAACGGAACCGCCACGGTCACCGTGAGCGACGACGGCGTTGGCGGGGCCGACCCTTCCCGCGGCTCGGGCCTACGTGGCCTGGCGGCCCGCGTCGAGGCTCTGAATGGTCGCCTCGCGGTAGAGAGCCCGCGCAGGCAGGGCACCCGCGTCGAGGCGCAGATTCCCGCCCCGGAAAACGAGGCTTAGGCCCGTCGCCCGCGGGGGGCTAGCCGCACCCCACAACACCGGGAAGCCCTATGGGAACGGCCATGGCCGGGGGCGAAGCTCCCGCCATGGAACGCAACCGAAACATCGCAGCGCGCGCCGGAAGGTGGAGCGCACAACATCGTAAGAAGGCGATCTTCGGCTGGCTGGCGTTCGTGATCCTCGCGGTCGTGATCGGCGGGTCGGTCGGAACCAAGACGTTGTCCGACACCGACATGGGCAACGGGGAGTCCGGCCGCGCCGACAAGGTCGTGGACGCGCACTTCCCGGACAAGACCAGCGAGAGCGTGCTGGTTCAAAGCCAGAACGGGACGGACAACCGTGATCCCGAGTTTCGTGAGGTCGTGAACACGGTCACGGCCCGGCTCGAGGACACCAGGCACGTGCAGAACGTGCAGAGCCCCTACACGGGCAACAAGCAGGGCGCGCTGTCCGAGGACGGCAAGTCGGCCCTCGTGACCTTCGAGCTCCGCGGCGCCGACGACGAGGCCAAGGTCGACCCGGCGCTGGCGACCGTGAGCCAGCTGGACCGCCAGGAGGCCGGCTTCCGTATCGAGGAGTTCGGCGGCGCCAGCGCGGACAAGGCGCTGAGCCAGGCCTTCGAGGACGATTTCCAGAAGGCCGAGGTCACCTCGCTGCCCATCACCCTGATCATTCTGATCCTTGCTTTTGGTGCGCTGCTGGCGGCATTCGTGCCCTTGCTGCTCGCCATCACCGCGGTGGCGGCGGCGATCAGCCTGATCGGCCCCATCAGCCAGATCTGGCCGGTGGACGAGGCCATCAGCTCGGTGGTTCTCCTGATCGGCCTCGCGGTGGGCGTCGACTACTCGATGTTCTACCTGCGGCGTGAGCGCGAGGAGCGTGCCCGCGGGCTCTCGGAGGAGGCCGCGCTGGAGGCGGCTGCAGCCACCTCGGGCCGCGCGATCCTGGTGTCCGGCATTACCGTGATGGCCGCGATGGCCGGCATGTACTTCGGTGGCGCGGCGACCTTCACCTCGTTCGCCACGGGCACGATCCTGGTGGTGGCCATCTCCGTGCTGGGCTCGCTCACCGTGCTGCCGGCGATCCTGTCCAAGCTCGGCGACCGGGTGAACAAGGGCCGCGTGCCCTTCCTGAAGCCCGAGCGGCGCACCGGGGAGCCCCGGGCCTGGTCCTGGGTGCTCGACCGCGTCCTGAAGCGGCCGCTGGTATCGGCCATCGCGGCGGGCGCCGTGCTGGTGGTGCTGGCGATCCCCGTGTTCCACATCCACACGGCCGACTCGGGCGTCGACGGGCTGCCGCGCTCGCTCGAGATCATGCAGACCTACGACCGGATGCAGGCCGCCTTCCCGGGCGAGCAGTTCACGGCCGACATCGTGGTCGCGGGAACGAACCTGGACGAAGGCGAGATCCAGGCCGCGGCCGGCGAGCTGCGGCAGATCGCCCGCGACTCGGGCCAGTTCAACGAGCCGATCACGATCGACGCGAGCCCGGACGGCGAGGTCGCCGTGATCGAGGTGCCGCTGGCGGGCACCGGCACGGACGAGACCTCGCTGGCAGCGGTCGAGGCGCTGCGTGAGAACGTGGTGCCCCAGGTCCTGCCGAGCGTGAGCGGCGGCCAGGTGGTCGGCGTGACCGGCTTCACGGCCGGCTCGGTGGACTTCAACGACCGGATGGCCGAGCGCATCTGGTACGTGTTCGGGTTCGTCTTCCTGATGGCGTTCGTGCTGCTGCTGGTCACCTTCCGCTCGATCGTCATCCCGATCAAGGCGATCGCGCTGAACATCCTGTCGGTGGCGGCGGCGCTCGGGATCGTGACCTGGGTGTTCCAGGACGGCAACCTCGAGGGGCTGCTGAACTTCGACTCCACGGGCGCGATCACGGCCTGGTTCCCGATCATGCTGTTCGTGATCCTGTTCGGGCTGTCGATGGACTATCACGTGTTCATCCTCAGCCGGATCAAGGAGGCCGTGGACCGGGGCGAGTCGACCTCGGACGCCGTGAGCCACGGGATCAAGTCCACAGCCGGTGTGGTGACCGCGGCGGCGATCGTGATGGTGGCGGTGTTCGGCATCTTCGCGACGCTCCAGTTCATCGACATGAAGCAGTTCGGCGTGGGCCTGGCGGCGGCGATCCTGATCGACGCCACCCTGGTGCGCGGCGTGTTGCTGCCGGCCACGATGAAGCTCCTCGGCAAGTGGAACTGGTACCTGCCGAGATGGCTCGAGTGGCTGCCGAAGGGACCGGCCCTCGAGGGCTCTCCGGCGCCGGCCGAGCCGGAGCGCAGCCGCCCGCTGCCGCCCCCCGGCGAGCCGCGGCCGGCCGAGGCCTAGGCCGGTTCACAACCGAATCGTGCGGAGCCCGCCCCGCCGGGGGCGGGCTTCCGCCGTTCGGGAGTACGGCGATCCGCCGTACTGACACGCCGCTGGGGTCCACCGGCTTGCCTTTCCGGTGCGGCCTGCGTTAGGGTGCTCATGTTGACTTTGTGGTCAGCCGCACAAGCCTGGCGCTGGGCCGTCCGCCTGCTCGCCGTTGCCGCCCTGGCGCTCGCTCTCGCGCCCGCCGCTCGCGCCGCCGAGGGCGAGCGCGAGCTGACGGTGATGACCTTCAACATCTGGTACGGAGGCGTCCAGGTGGACTTCGGGCAGGTCGCCCGGTCCATACGCAGGGCCGACGCCGACATCGTCGGAGTCCAGGAGCCGGAGGGCAACCTTCGCCGCCTGGCGGCCGCCAGCGGGCTGCCCCACGTCGACGAGAGCCTGCACCTGATCTCTCGCTACCCGCTCTTCGCGGTCGAGCGCGATGGCCTGCGACTGGCGTACGCGGCCCTCGACCTCGACCACGTGGTGGCGATCTCGAACCTGCATCTCACCTGCTGCCCGTACGGGCCCGAGGAGGCGGCCGCCGGAAAGCGCGCCGGCAAGGTGCTGGCCCTCGAACGATCGCTCCGGCTGCCCGAGATCCGGCCCTACATCAGCGCTCTCCGCCCACTCGCGCGCCGCGGCACCCCCACTTTCCTCACCGGTGACTTCAACTCGCCCTTCGCACCTCGACTGGACCGCGGCGATGGCACGGGCCGATCCCAAAGCGTGTCCCCTATCCGCTGGCCTGGCCCGTATCACTGGCGCTCGCGCGAGCGGGCTTCCGCGACTCCTACCGCGAGGCTCATCCCGATCCGGTCGCCGATCCGGGCCTCACCTGGACTCCGGGCACTCCCCCTCCGCGCATTCGTAAGCAGGAGACGCTCGACCGAATCGACTGGGTCATGGCCTCCGGTCCCTCACGCACGCTGGCCGGCAAGCTGGTCGGCGAGGCGGGCGGCCCCGACGTGGAGGTGGGCGTGAGCCCCTTCGGCTCCGATCACCGTGGGGTCGCCTCGACCTTCGCCGTCAGCGCTCGTAGGGCGCCGCCGTTGGTGAGCGCGGACCCGCGCGTGGTGGAGCGGGGGCGGAGGGTCACGTTGCGCTACACCCAGACCAAGGCCGGCGGCGGCCGCGCGGTCGGGATCCTGCGCCCCGGCTCGCGGCGCCCGCTCATGACGATCCCCGTTTACGACGCCTCCGATCACCTGGCGGCCTATTTCGGCACCGGAAGCCTGCGGCCCGGCCGCTACCGCGCCGCCCTGCTGGACGGCAAGGGCCGCATACAGGCCGCGTATCCCTTCTGGGTCGAGGCGCGCGGAACGCGCCCGCAGGTCCGCACGAGCGCGAAGCGGTACGAGGCCGGGACGCCGATCCGTGTTCGCTGGTCCGGAGCGCCCGCCAATCGCCTCGACTGGATCGGGATCTACCCCGCCGGCGGCGACCTGTACGGCTACCTGGGGTTCAAGTACACCGGAGCGAAGCCGAGCGGCCGGCTGTCGTTCACGCGGGCCGACATCGGCAAGCTTCCGCCGGGCAGCTACCGGGCCACGCTGATGCTCGACGACGGCTACAGCGTGCTCGCCCGGACCGGGTTCACGGTCACCCGGCGGCGGTGAGCGGCGCCGTCAGAGAGGAGGCGCGCGGGCCGGTCCTGGAGATCGTCCTCGACCGCGCGCCCGCCAACGCCATCGACCGCGACACGAGCCTTGCCCTGCACGCCGCCTTCGCCCGCCTGCGGGACGAGCCCGATCTGAGGGTCGGGATCCTCACCGCGGCGGGAGAGCGGTTCTTCTCGGGCGGCTGGGACCTGAAGGCCGCGGCTCGCGGCGAGGAGGATCCCTCCACGGACTTCGGCCCCGGCGGCTTCGCCGGGCTTACCGAGATGTTCGATCTCGACAAGCCCGTGATCGCCGCGGTCAACGGGATGGCCGCCGGGGGCGGTTTCGAGATGGTGCTCGCCTGCGATCTCATCGTGGCCGCTGATCACGCCGAGTTCTTCCTGCCCGAGGTCGGAATCGGCGTGGTGCCTGACGCCGGGGGAGCGCAGCGCCTGCCGCGCCGGCTGCCCTGGTTCGTGGCCATGGACCTGTTGCTCACCAGCCGTCGCATGGGCGCCCGCGAGGCGATGGAGCGGGGTCTGGTGCGCTCGGTGGTCCCGGCTGCCGAGTTGCTTGGCGAGGCCCGGCGGCTGGCCGAGCACATCGCCGGCTGTCCGCCCGCCGTCGTACAGGCGACGAAGGAGATCGCCCGCCGCGCGGAGGGCCTGTCGGTGGAGGAGACCTTCGCGCAGATGGCCTCGGGCGCCTGGCCGGCGTACTCCCGCGCCCTTGCCGGCGACAGCTTCAGCGATGCCGCCCGGAGCTTTGCCGAGGGTCGCGGAGGCGACGCGGAGGAGCGGTGACGCGGGCCCGCCCGTCCCTGCGCGCGCCCAGGATTGCGGGGTAGGGGTGTGCTACCCCGGAGAGTGTCGAGTTTGCCCCACATACGGGGGTGAAGTCGACAATGCTCCGCCAGGCGGCCCAGACCTGCTCCCCTACCCCGCCCCAGCGGCGTCCGCGCCGCCCCGGCGCCGGGGCGCGCGCCACTCGGCCTGAGTCTTTGACTTTGTAGTCAGTCGCACGATATGATCCCCTGGAGATGACCGGCGACGGCCTTCAGCGGTCAGCGATCGACCACCTCTGGCTGCACTTCACGCAGATGGGCGGCTACGCCAATCCGGACGACCTGCAGGTGATCGTCCGCGGCGACGGCTGCTATCTGGAGGACAACCGCGGCAAGCGCTACCTCGACGGGCTGGCCGGCCTCTACTGCGTGAACATCGGCTACGGGTTCGGCGAGGAGATGGGCGAGGCCGCCGCCGCCCAGATGCGCGAGCTGCCGTTCGCGATCAACTGGACGTTCGCCCACCCACGCTCGATCGAGCTGGCGCAGGAGCTGGCGGAGCTGGCGCCGGGCGACCTTGGACGCTGCTTCTTCGTCTCGGGTGGCTCGGAGGCGGTGGAGGCGGCCTGGAAGCTCGCCCGTCAGTACCACACGGCCCGGGGCGAGCGGCGCTGGAAGGCCATCTCGCGCCGCGTGTCCTACCACGGGACCACGATGGGCGCCCTGTCGATCAACGGCTGCACCGACCTCCGCACGCCTTTCGAGCCGCTGGTGCCGGACGTGCTGCACGTGTCGAACACCAACCGCTATCACCGCCCGCCGGAAGAGACCGAGCAGCAGTTCACGGCCGCGCTGTTGCGCGAGCTCGAGAACACCATCGAGCAGGCCGGGCCCGAGACGGTGGCCATGGTGATCATGGAGCCGGTGCAGAACTCCGGTGGCTCGTTCGTCCCGCCGGCCGGCTATTTCGAGGGCGTGCGCGAGCTGTGCGACCGGCACGGCATCCTCCTCTGCGCCGATGAGGTGATCACCGCCTTCGGCCGCCTCGGAGAGTGGTTCGCCTCGCCGCGATACGGCTGCGAGCCGGACCTCATCACCTGCGCGAAGGGGCTCTCCTCCGCCTACGCCGCCATTGGAGCGCTCATCGCGAGCGAGCGGGTGATGGAGCCCTTCCGCCAGCCCGACGCGATGTACTCGCACGGGATGACGTTCGGCGGCCATCCCGTCCAGGCCGCGGTGGCGCTCAAGAACATCGAGATCATGCGCCGTGAGCGGATCGTCGAGCACGTGCGCGAGACCGAGGCCGACTTCCGCGCCGCGCTGGACCCGCTGCGCGCGCTGCCGATCGTGGGTGACCTGCGCGGAGCCGGGTTCTTCTACGCGCTCGAGCTGGTCAAGGACAAGGAGACGCGCACGGGCTTCTCCGATGAAGAGTGCAACGAGCTGCTGCGCGGCTTCATCTCGCCGCAGCTGTTCGAGCGGGGGCTGATCTGCCGCGCCGACGACCGTGGCGACCCGGTGGTGCAGCTCTCTCCCCCTCTCGTGGCCGGCCAGGAGCAGTTCGAGGAGATCGCCGGGATTCTGGGCGGCGTCCTGGAGGAGGCCAGCGAGCGAATGGCCGTGGCCGCATGAGTTTGAACGGCGGATCGGGCTTCGACGCGATCGTCGTCGGCGGCGGCCACAACGGCTTGACCACGGCGGGCTATCTCGCCCGCGCCGGGCTGCGAATCTGCGTGCTCGAGCGGCGCGACATCCTGGGCGGCGCCTGCGTGACCGAAGAGGTCTGGCCCGGGCACCGCATCTCGCGCGCGTCGTACGTGGTCTCGATGCTGCAGCCGAAGGTGGTGCGCGACCTGCGCCTGGGTGACTTCGGCTACGAGGCGATTCCGCTCGACCCGGCCTTCGGCACCCTGGCGCCCGACGGCCGGCCGCTCCTCTTCTGGAACGACCCCGCGCGCACCCGCGAGTCGCTCGAGGGACACTCGCGCCGCGACGCCGCCGCCTATCCGGAGTTCGAGGAGCTGCTCGCCCGGATGGCCTCCTTCCTGCGGCCGCTGATGCTGCGGCCACCGCCGGCTCTCGGGTCCAAGCGGCCCGGCGACCTCCTCTCGCTGCTGCGCGAGGCGGGCCGCGCGGCCGGGCTGGGCCGCCGGGACGTGCAGGAGCTGTTCCGGGTGATGACGATGTCGGTGGGCGACCTGCTCGACGAGTGGTTCGAGTCCGACGTCATAAAGGGCGCGTTCGCCTCCACCGGAGTGGTGGGCGTCTGGGCCGGCCCGCGCACGCCCGGCACGGCCTACAACCTGCTTCATCACGCGCTGGGCGAGCTGAACGGCGTGAGCGGGCTGTGGGGTCACGTGCGTGGAGGCATGGGCGGCATTTCGCAGGCGCTCGCGCGCAGCGCGGAGGCGGCGGGGGCCACCATCCGCACCGGCGCCGCGGTGAGCTCGATCGACGTGCGCGACGGCCAGGTGACCGGCGTGACGCTCGAGTCGGGCGAGGAGCTTCGGGCGCCGATCGTGGCCTCCGGGGCGCATCCGCGCACCACGGTGCTCGACCTGGCCGGGTCGGAGCACTTCCCCGACGAGGTGGTGCGCGACATGCGCCGCTACCGCAGCCGCGGCGGCTCGGTGAAGATCAACTGCGTGCTCTCGGAGCCGCCCCAGTTCCCGGACGAGCTCCTGCTTCGCACCAGCTTCGCGCTATGCCCGTCCATCGACTACCTGGAGCGGGCCTGGCAGGACGCCGTGCGCGGGGTGCCGGCCGCCGAGCCCTACGTGGAGGTCGAGGTGCCGAGCGCTGTCGACCCGACCCTGACGGACGACGACACCTGGGTCATGACGATGTTCACCCAGTACGGCCCCTACGCCGAGGAGGGCTGGCCCGAGGGGGCGCGCGAGGCCTACGGCGAGCGCTGCCTGGACATCATCGCCGAGCATGCGCCCAACGTGAAGGACGCGCTGATCCATCACGAGGTGCTCGCCCCGCCGGACATCGAGCGCATCTTCGGCCTGGTGGACGGCTCGATCTTTCAGGGCGAGCAGGGACTCGACCAGATGGCCTTCATGCGCCCCTCCCCGCTGCTGGCTCAGTACGCCACGCCGGTGCACGGCCTCTATCTCTGCGGCGCGGGCACCCACCCCGGAGGCGGCGTGATGGCCGCGTCCGGCCACAACGCCGCGCAACGGATCCTTAGGGACCGCCGCGGGCGGGGCGCTCGCGCTCGGGACCTGGCGGCCCAGGTGCTCAGCCGGCGCGGGTGAGCACGTCGAGCGCGGTGCGCTGGTAGGCGGCTCGCTCGCGGGCGCCGAGCCCCTTCGGACCCGCCGCCTGCCGCAGGCGAAACCAGCCCAGGTACACGGCGTAGGCGACCCGGGCTCGGTGGCGTGACTCCGCCGGAGGCACGCCCATATCCCGAAAGCAATCCTCCAGGAACCGGAGCCGTTTGCGCTGGACCCGGCGGATGGCGTCGCCCACGAGCGGGTCGCCGGCTGTGGCCAGCAGCGACGCGTCGATGGCTCCGTCCTCGTCGGATTCGTCCTCCATCGCGGCTCGCAACACGAGCTCGAGCCGCTCGACCGGATCCTCCACGCCCTGCAGCTCCTCGATGATGCGATCGGTGGCCTCGCGCTCCCAGAGCGCGAGCGCTGCGGCTATCAACTCAGAGCGGTTCTTGAAGTGCCAGTAGAAGCTGCCCTTGGTCGTCCCGAGCCGCGCCGCCAGCGGCTCGATCGCGGCGGCTGCGGTGCCTCCCTCCGCGACGGCGAGGAGCGCAGCCCGCACCCAGTCCTCCCTGGTCAACGCCATACGCTACAGTATGGTGCCATACGCATCCGTATGGAAAGGGAGCCGCCCGGATGAGGTTTCACAGCGTTCACAGCCGCGAGCTGGAGGCAAGCCGGGAGGAGGTGGCCGGGCTCGTCGCCGGCCTCGGCAGCGATAACGACCTCCTGTGGCCCACCGAGCGCTGGCCACCAGCCCGATTGGATTCGACCGCCCGCTCGCGGTCGGGGCACGCGGCGGCCACGGTCTGATCCGCTATCGGGTCGATGAGTACGAGCCTCACAGCCGTCTCGTGTTCCGCTTCGAGCCCGGCCAGGGCCTCGACGGCCGCCACTGGTTCGGGGTAGAGCCGGCCGGGGAGGCCGGCACCCGCCTCGTCCACACGATCGACACCCGCGTCAGCGGCCCGACCCGCCTGCTCTCGCCGGCCCTGCGCCGCATGCACGACCTGACGATCGAGGACGCACTCGACCGGGCGGAGCTGGCCACCTCGGGCAGACGCCCGGCTGCGAAGCGCAAGCCGCTCTGGATGCGGGCCGTGGACGGCGTCGAGCGACGGCTGATGCCCCCTCCACGCGAGCGGCGGCGGGGGCGCGCGGTACGGGTCAGCGGCGTGGCCGTGCCGGTCGCGCTGACCGGGCTCGCCGCCCTGCACGCCGCCTGGGCCCTGGGCTGGCGCTGGCCGGGCGGCAGCGATCGGGCGTTCGCCGACCGGGTGGTCGGGGAGGGCGCTGCCGTGCCCCCGGAACCGGCGACCTGGGCCGTAGCCGCGTTGCTGGTCGGCGCCGCCGGCATGGTCGGCGCCGCGGGGCGAGGCGCGGGGTCGGTTCCCGTGCGCGCCGGAGCACTGGGGGTGGCCGGCGTGCTGCTCGCCCGCAGCGCGGTGGGGCTCGCCTCCAGCGCCGCAGGGGGCTTCGACACCGTGTACCAGCGGCTCGACCTGGCTGTCTACTCGCCGCTCTCGCTCGCGCTGGGCGCCGGAGCGCTGGCCGCACTGGAGGCGCCGAGGCCCTAACGCAGCACCAGCGCGTGCTCGGGGTGCCAGCCGAGCTCGATCCGGTCGCCGATCACCCAGCGGTCATCCGATCGTGCTCGGGCTGTGTTCTGCGCCAGCGCGACCAGGCGCACGCCCGGCTCCAGCTCCACGATCACCTGGGTGGTCGTGCCCACGTAGACCCGCTCCACGATCGTGCCGTGGATCGAGACCATGCCCTCCTCCAGCTCGTCGAGCCAGATCTTCTCGGGGCGGACCGAGAGCTGGATGTCGGAACCCTCGGAGCACTCGGCCGGCACATCGGCTGGGCAGCGGTTGTTGCCCGCGAGCACGACGTTGCCGTTCTCCGTCTTTCCGGGAAGGAGGTTCGACACGCCGATGAAGCCGGCCACGAACGGCTCGGTGGGGTGCTCGTAGATGTTCTCCGGGCTCCCGCACTGGCGGACCCGGCCGCCGTCCATGACCGCGATGCGGTCGGACATGGCCAGCGCCTCCTCCTGGTCGTGCGTGACGTAGAGGAAGGTGATGCCCACCTCGCGCTGGATGCCCTTCAGCTCGACCTGCATCTGCTTGCGCAGCTTCAGATCCAGCGCCCCGAGCGGCTCGTCCAGCAGCAGCACGGAAGGCCGGTTCACCAGCGCGCGGGCCAGCGCAACCCGCTGCTTCTGACCGCCCGAGAGCTCGCCCGGCTTCGCCTTCTCGCGCTCGTGCAGCTCGACCAGCTCCAGCGCCTCGGCCACGCGGGTCTTGATCTCCTGCTTCGGCACCTTCTGGCGCTTGAGCCCGAAGGCCACGTTGTCCGCGAGCGACAGGTGCTCGAACAGCGCGTAGCTCTGGAAGACCGTGTTCACGTGACGCTCGTAGGGCGGCACGGTCTCGACCGGCTCCCCGTCGAGGAAGATCCGCCCCTCGTTCGGCTGTTCGAAGCCGGCGACCATGCGAAGGGTCGTGGTCTTGCCGCAGCCCGACGGTCCCAGCAGCGAGAAGAACTCGCCCTTCTCGATCTCGAGGTTGAGGTCGTCGACGGCCACCGCCTCGCCGAAGCGCTTGGTTACCCCTTCAAAGCGAATGGCCGAAGCACTCGGCTCTGCCGAGTGCGCACGGAGGTTGTCTTGGCTCACGCGCCCTCCCTTCCGAGCAGCACCCCGAGCCCGCTCTCACCCCGCCCGAGCAGGCGCGGCAGCAGCAGCGCGAGCCCTACGGACAGCGTCGAGATGACGAGCATGAAGGTCCCGATTGCGTTGATGGTCGGCCGGACGCCGAAGCGGATTTGCGTCCAGATGCGTACCGGCAGCGGCTGCGGCGACTCGCCGGTGGTGAAGAACGACAGCACGAAATCGTCGAACGAGAGCGCGAACACGAGCAGCCCGGCCGCGATCACCGCGGGCCACAGCGCGGGCAGCGTCACGAGCCGGAAGGTCTGCCAGCGCGTGGCCCCGAGGTCCATCGAGGCGTCCTCGACCTCGCGCCCGAGCGCGGCGAGCCGCGCCCTCACCACCACGGTCACGTACGAGATGGAGAACGTGATGTGGGCGAGGATGATGGTGGTGATGGAGAGCGCCAGGCCCACCTGGGTGAAGATCAGGAGGGCGGACGCGCCCGCCACGATCTCCGGCGTCACGAGCGGGATCAGCATCATCACGTTGGCGCCGTCCGCCCAGCGCGTCCGGGCCCGCACGAGTCCGTAGGCCATCGCGGTGCCGAGCACCGTCGCGACCACCATCGTGACGAGCGCGATCTCGATGCTCGCGATCAGGGAGTTCCGCAGCGACTCGGACTGGAAGAAGGTCTCGTACCACTGCAGGCTGAAGCCGTCGAACTTCTGAAGCGACCGGCTCGAGTTGAACGAGAACAGGATCACGAGGGCGATCGGCAGGAACAGGACCACGAAGAAGACCCCGGTGAAGAGCTTGAGGAAGCGCGGCCGGTCGAAGCCCTTCGGCGGCTTCTGCCGTGACGGCTCGGAGCGCTCGCGCTTGGCCGGCTGAGATGGGGCGGTCTCGGTGGTGCTCACACCAGCTCCTTGGCCTCGCGCGCCGCGGAGCGCAAGTAGAGCGACATGAAGATGAGCACCAAGATCATCAGCACCACGGTCAGCGCCGCGCCGAAGGGCCAGTTGTCGGACGCCTGGAACTGCTGCTGGATCAGGTTGCCGATCATGACCTGCTCGGGCCCTCCCAAGAGCGAGGCGGCCACGAAATCGCCCACGGCGGGGAGGAACACCAGAACCGAGCCGGCCAGCACGCCCTGGATCGTGTGCGGGAGCGTCACGTGGCGGAAGGTCTGGAAAGGCCCGCCGTAGAGGTCCTTGCCCGCCTCTCTCAGCGCTGGATCCATTCCGTCGAGCGCGCCATAGATCGGCAGGATCATGAAGGCCAGGAAGCCGTAGACGAGCCCGCCTACGACCGCGTACGGCGTGTTCAGGAAGCGCAGGTCGGAGTCGAGGATCCCGTTGACCATGCCGTCGTCGCCGAGTATCGCGATCCAGGCGTAGGTGCGGATGAGGTAGTTGACGAAGAACGGCAGCACGACCAGCGCCAGCAGCACGTTCTTCCAGCGGCCGCCGAAGACCGCGATGTAGTACGCGACGGGGTACCCGATCAAGAGGCAGATGGCCACGGTGGCCAGGGCGTAGCCGACCGAGCGCACCAGCACCGGGATGAGATCGGCGTCGAAAACACGCTTGTAGTTGTCGAGGGTTGTGCCGTAGATCGCCTCGCCGAGGTCGTCGGTGTAGCCGAAGGAGAGCGCGAGCACGAAGCCCAGCGGGATCACGAACAGGGCCAGCAGCCACAGGCCACCGGGGATGAGGAATGCCGTAGCGAAGCGGTTCTCGCTCACCGGCCGGCTCCTAGGAAATCCGGAAGTCGGTCCATACCTCGTCCCAGGCCAGGCGGCCCTCGCCCTTCAAGTTCACGAACTGCTCCCCGTTCTCGAGGTCGTCCGTGGTCACGTTGATCTCGGGGTCGTCCGTGACGAGCCCCTGGAAGGCCTCCGAGGGCGCCCCGTTATAGGGCATCGGGTAGCCGATCCACTCGACGTTCTGGGCCGCGTTCTCGGGCTCGAGCATGTACTCGATGAACAGCAGGGCCGTCCCCGGATGCTTCGCGTTCACGGGGATCACGAAGTTGTCGCTGCCGACCGGGAGCCCCTCTTCGCACTGCTGGAACTTGTAGTCCTCGGGGTTGTCGACCTGGTAGCGGATGTTGACGATGTCGCCGTTCCAGAGGTGCTGAATCCAGGCGCTGCCGCTGGCCATGTTCGTGATCGTGTCGGCCGAGACGCCGCGCAGCTTGGGCTTGAGGTCGATGAGGTACTGCTGCGACTTCGCGAGCTTGGCCGGGTCGGTTTCGTTCAGCTCATAACCCTGGACGAGGTTGGCCATCCCGATCGCCTCCTGGTAGTCGTCCAGCAGGAAGGAGCGGTCCTCGGTGTCCACGGTGCCCAGGTCGCGCCACGAGCCGGTCATCTCCACCTGATCGGCGCGGTAGCCCAGACCGGTGGCGTACATGCCGTACGGGGTGGAATGCTCGGAGTTCTTGTCGTACCACGGGTCGTCGAAGTAGTCGTAGACCGTGTCGACGTTCTTGATCTTGTCGCGGTCGATCCGGCGGATGAGGTTGCCGGAGAGCAGCCGCTGGACGTACTCGCCGCTGGGGAAGATCACGTCATAGGCGAGGCCGGCCCGCAGCTTGGCCATCATGGCCGACATCGAGTCGAAGTACGACTCGCGCACGCTGACCCCGTAGAGCTTCTCGAAGCCCTTGACCAGCTTCGGATCGATGTACTCCGAGTAGTTGAAGTAGACGAGGTCGCCGTCGACCTTCTTCCTGATCGGCTTTTCGGTCTCCGCAATGGAGCCACGGTCCACGTTGCCCACGCCGCAGCCGGCCAGCCCCATCCCCAGCGCCAGGCCGGCGCCGCCCTGCAGGAGCTCCCGCCGGTTGACGCTCACGCCGCGGTCCTCAGCTCGCACTGGAGCTCGCGCTCGGCGAACGCGAGGCTGAGCTCCTCGGCGCGCCCCGGGGTGACGTCCACGTCCTTCAGAGCGATCTGCACCGAGAGCCCGTCCAGCAGCGAAGCCAGCAGGGCGGCAAAGCCCTCGGGCTCGACGGGCCCGAACTCGCCTCGCTCCTGGCCGTAGCGCACCACCGCGGCGATGGCCTCGCGCCAGCGGCCGTCCAGATCCGCTCGGGTGGCGGCCAGGTCAGGGTCGCGCAGCGCCTTCGCCCACAGCTCCATCCACAGGGCGGCGTCGTAGTCGCCCTCGCTCGCGCTGCCGCCAACGATCTTCACCAGGCGCTCGCGCGCGCTCTCGATCTCGCCGAGCTCACGCTCGAGGTCCTCGTAATAGCGCTCCTCCACCGAGGTCAGAGCTTCCTTGAGAAGCTCGGCCTTCGACTCGAAGTAGTAAAGGATGGAGGAGGCGCTGGTGCCGACCCGATCGGCCACATCCGCCACGCGCGCGTTCTCGAGTCCGCGCTCCCTGATCACCTGAGCCGCGGCAGCCAGGATCGCCGGCCTGCGCACGTGGTCGAGCCTGGGGCGCGGGCTCATCGTTCGAGTCCTCCCAACGAAACCTGAACGGAGATTCAGAAAACGTAACCGCTCGGGAAACTCGGGTCAAGTGCCAAATTGCACCAATCCTCTTGACTTCAAGCTCACTTGAACTTGTAGTCTGAAGGACAGAACGAGTCGACCTCCCGGAGGAAGCCATGACCCAGCCGGCAACAGCGAGCGAGCGGATCACAGAGGAGGTGGGGTCCTGGCCGGGAGTCGAGGCAGGGATCGGCCGCCGCGGCGAGTTCGGCTTCAGGGTCGGCCGCCGGGAGATCGGTCACCTGCACGGGGACCGCGCCGCCCACTTCGGATTTCCCAAGGAGGTCGGGGCGGACCTGCGTGATCAGGGCCGGGTCGGGCCCCATCCGGTGGCGCCGCACAAAACCGCGTGGGCCGCGCGCCGGATCGAGACCGACGAGGACGTGCTCGACGTGATCGCGCTCATGCGCCTCAACTACGACCGCGTCGTGGCTCGATTCGGCGTACCGGCCGGGGCTGAGTCGTGAGCACCGCCGAAGCGATCGGACTCGAAGCGCCGGTGGAGGGCCTCTACGCCTCTACACCCGAGCCGCTTCACTTTGCTCCCTCGCTCCATATCCGGGCCTTTCTGCTGCAGCGCTCCCGCGGCAACCTGCTGGTGTACAGCACCACCAAGCTCGAGAGCGACAGGGCGGCGATCGAGGACCACGGCGGCATCTCGCGCCAGTACCTGAACCACCGCCACGAGGCCATGTTCACCTCGGACGGAGTCGGCGCTCCGCTGTTCGTCCACGCAGACGAGCGCCGGTCGGTGGAACAGGCGACGCATGTCCGGGCGACATTCTCGAAGCGGCACATGCTGGACGAGGACTTCGAGGTCATCCCGACCCCGGGCCACACCAGCGGGGCGACGGCCTTCCTCTGGGACAGCGGGCGCCATCGGTTCCTCTTCACCGGCGACACGATCTACCTGCGCGGGGACGAATGGGTCGCCGCGGTGCTCGACTCGAGCGACCGCGACGCGTACGTGAAGAGCCTCGAGCTGCTCCGCGAGATCGAGTTCGACGTCCTCGTCCCCTGGGCGGCGACGGCCGGAGAGCCGTATCACGCCGTCAGCAGCAAGGCACAGGCCCGGCGCCGGATCGACGGGATCATCCAGCGAGTGCGGCGCGGTCGCTAGCCGGCGCGGGCCGGCGGATCCGGGTCGAGTCCGAGCTCCTGGGCCAGCACCGCCCAGGCCTCGGCGCGGGCGCGCTCGATCGGCAGATCGTCCACCAGCACGCGGATGCCGAAACCGTCGAGCAGGGCCAGCGTGCGGTCGGTGAGACGGTCGACGTCGGTTGCGCGAAACTCGCCGGCGGCGATCCCTGCTCCGATCGCGTCGGCGAACCATTCGTGCATGCGTGCGTACAGCGCCGAGGCGGTGGAGCGCAGCGAGGGATGGCGCGACGCGCGCAGCCAGAGCTCCACCCAGAGCACGAAGTCTCGCTCCAGGATGCCCGGGAAGGGCAGGCACTGGTCGATCATGGCCGCCAGGCGGTGGGCGTGGTCCGGCGCCTCGCCCTCGCCCTCTCCGATGCGGACGTCGCCGGCCAGCTCGAACGAGTACTCGAGCGCCTCGGCCAGCAGGGCCTCGCGGGTCTCGAAGTGGTAGTGAACGAGCGAGGTGGAGACGCCGGCGTCCATGGCGATGCGGGCGATACGCACGTCGTCAATGCCGTCGCTCGCGATGCGCTCCACGGCAGCGGCCAGGATGCGCTCGCGGGCGCCGGCCTGGGCGGGCGCGGCGGTGGCTGCCTCGGCGGCCATGGACTCAGGCGAGGTCGGCGCGGATCTTGTCGGCGAACCAGCCCACCGCGGCCTCACGCCTGGACAGCGGGCCGGGCGTCCAGCCGTGGGTCCGCAGGCCCCTCTGTACCCCTCGAACCAGGTCCACGTCCTCGTCGCTCACCAGCTCGTTCACCTTGCGGTTCGCATAGCGCGCGACCCGCGAGCGCCGTCCGAGGTCCTCGGGCAGGAGGGTGACCGCCTGGTCGCTCGTGCGCTCGGGCCCGTCGGGGTTGACGCGCCAGATCCCGATCTGGTCGGGGTAGAGGTCGATGGTGGTGTTCGGGTAGATCAGGATGAAGCGCCAGACCCGCTCGTCCTCCTCGGCCAGCCCGGGCATCGGCTCGACCATGCGCTGATAGATGCGCTCGAGGCGGTTGCCTGAGGGCTTGTCGCGCAGGGGCGCGTCGAACCAGGCCCAGTTGTCGTGCAGCTCGACGTCGTAGCGCTTGTAGTCGAGGAGGCGCATCAGCCCGGGGTGGGCGATCGGCACGTGGTAGCCCTCGAGGTAGTTGTCCACCACGACCTTCCAGTTGGCCGGCTGCGCGGACACGTCCTCCACCTGCGGCCGCAGCTCCTCGAAGCGGTAGCGGGCGAGCCGCTCCGGCAGCCCCGACACCTGCTCGGCCAGAGGGGTGGCATCGGGGTCGAGGTTCACGAAGATCAGGCCGCAAAGCTCCTCCACACGCGCACCGAACAGGCCCAGCGCCGACTTGTCGAGCCCCGGGATCGAGCGGCCCTCGGGCACGCCGATCAGATCCCCCTCGAGCTTGTAGGTCCAGCCGTGGTAGCGGCAGCGGATGGCCTTTCCGCACTCGCCCGAGCCGCTCAGGAGCTGGGAGCCGCGGTGGCGACAGACGTTGCGGAACGCGCGCAGCTCGCCCTCGGGGTCGCGCAGCACGAGCACCGGCTGGGACCCCGCCATGGCGGTGAGATAGCGGCCGGGCTCGGCCAGCTGGGCCACGTGAGCCACGAACTGCCAGGTGCGCGAGAAGATGCGCTCGTCCTCGAGCGCCAGCACGTCCGGGTCGTAGTAGTAGTGCGGCTCGAGGCCGGCGGCGGGGGCGGTGACTGTGTCCAGAGAGGCCACGATCCTAGACTCCTGACTTTGTGATCAGTCGCATGATACCATGCCCTGGTGGCACCGTTTGGGGCCCGCGACGCATGGCTTTCCCTCACTCCGGAACCCGAGAGCGAGCTCCCCACGGCGCTCGCGACGCTCCGCGCCGGCGGTGCTCCTTCACCTGCCCTGATCCGGACCGAAAGGGTCCGCGCCGAGCGGCTGGTGACGCACGGGAGCAGGCGCGCCTGGCGCGAGTATCTTGGCGACGCACGGACGCTGGCTCTCGAGGCGGAGGACGACGGCGCCCTGGGCGAGGCCCGGGCGCTGGTGCTTGACGTGCTCGACAACCATGATCAGCTGACCCTCGGCCTGCCGAGATCCAGACGACCCGGAGGACTTCGATGACCGTCACCCCCGCAGCCCCGGCGGCCACCGCCACCGACCTGACACCCGAGCAGCGGGACCTCCAGGAGCGCGCCCGCCGCTTCGTCGACGAGGTCCTCATCCCCAACGAGGAGCTGGCCGAGAAGAGCGGCGGCAGGATCGGCGACGAGCTGGAACAGCGCATCAAGCGCGAGGGGATCGAGGCCGGGCTCTCCGGCGGTCTCCACGCCCCCGAGCACGGCGGGCAGGGCTGGACCAAGATGGAGTGGTTTCTGGTCGAGGAGCAGTTCGGGCGCTCGACCAATGCCCTCTCCTGGCACATGCCCACCGCCTACAACGTGCTGGCGAGCGGCTCCCCGGAGCAGATCGAGCGTTACCTCAAGCCCGCCCTGCGGGGTGAGCTGCACGACGCGTACGCGGTCACCGAGGCCGACGCGGGCTCCGACCCCTCGCGCATCGCCACCATCGCCGAGCGCAGCGAGGACGGTTGGGTTCTCAACGGCGAGAAGTGGTTCGTCACCTACGGCGACGTGGCCGCCGTTTACATCGTCATGGCCAAAGCGCGGGAGAACGGCCAGGAGCTGCCGACGCTCTTCCTCGTGGACAAGGACAGCGAGGGCATCGAGATCGTCGACGACCCGCCCTTCACCCACACCTATCCCCACGGCCATCCCGCCGTGCGCTTCACCGACGTGCAGGTGCCCGAGGACGCCGTGATCGGCGGACTCGGCGGCGGCGACGACCTCCAGCGCGCCTGGTTCACCGAGGAACGGCTCGGCATCGCGGCGCGCGGCGTGGGCTCCATGTGGCGGCTGATCGAGGAGACCTCGGCCTGGGCGCTCGAGCGCGAGCAGGGCGGGCAGCGCATCATGGACTACCAGGGCGTCTCCTTTCCGCTCGCCGACTCGGCCGCCGACGCCGCGGCCGGCCGGCTGCTCACCATGGAGGTCGCCCGCCTTTCCGATGCCGGCGCCGACCCCAAGGTCGTCCACGCAAAAGCCTCGATGGCGAAGCTGTTCGTGAGCGAGGCGGCCTTCCGCTGCGCCGACCGCGCCGTTCAGATCTTCGGCGGGCGGGGCTACATGCGCACGAACGTCGCGGAGCGCTTCTTCCGCGAACTGCGCGTCGACCGCATCTGGGAGGGCACCAGCGAGATCCAGCGGCTGATCATCGCGCGCTCGCTGGAGCGCCGCGGGGTCGAGCGTACGCTGCACTGATATGGACCTACGGCGGCTGCTGCACCCGCGCACGATCGCGGTCGTCGGCGCTACGGAGCGGCACGGTTCATACGCGGGCCAGACGCTGCTGAACCTGGCCGCGGCGGGGTATCCGGGCGAGGTCTGGGGGGTCAACCCCGGCCGCTCCGAGGCTCACGGCGTTCCCTGCTTTCCTTCCCTGGCCGAGCTTCCGTCGGTCCCGGACGCCGTGGTGGTGGCCATCCCCGCGGCGGCCGCCCCCGACGTGGTGGAGGAAGCCGGAGCGCTCGGCTGCGGCGGCGCCGTGGTCTACGGCGCCGGCTTCGGAGAGATGGCCGCCGGCGCGGGCCACGGCAGCATGCCGCCGGCGCAGGCGGGCGCCGCTGGGGCCAAGCTCCAGCGCCGTCTGGCCGAGGCGGCCCGTCGCCACCGGCTTCCGGTGTGCGGTCCCAACGGCAACGGCCTGGTGGCCCTGCACGAGCGCGCTGCGCTGTGGGGAGACGCGCTCGGCCTGCTCGAGCCGGGCCCGGTGGCGCTGGTGTCGCAGAGCGGGAACGTCGCGGTGAATGCGCTCGCCCTGGGGCGCGGGCTGCGCTTCCACACCGTCGTCTCGTGCGGCAACGCGGTCGGGCTGGACCCGGCCGAATGGGTGGCGGCTCTGGCGGTCGAGGACGGAGTGGGTTCGATCGCCCTCTATCTGGAAGCCGACGGCGACGGCGCGCGCCTGTGCGAGGCACTCGCCCTGTGCGCCGAGCGTGGCGTGGGCGTGGCCCTCCTCAAGGTGGGCACCTCGGCCGTCGGGGCGACGGCCGCGGCGGCGCACACCGGCGCGGTGGCCGGTGATCAGCGCGTGTTCGAGGCCCTCATCGGCGAAACCGGCGCGGCCCAGGCCGCGGACCTGCACGAGCTGCTGGAGCTGGCCAAGGTGCTGGCCGTGCCCGGCGCCCGCAGCCCTGGCACACCACAGGACCCCGCCGGCCTGGCCGTGCTCACCTGCTCGGGTGGCGACTCGAGCCTCGCCGCCGACGAGGCCGAGCGGCTCCGGGTCTCGCTCCCACCACTCACGCCCACCACCTCCCAGCGCCTGCGGGAAATGCTGCCCACCGCCGCCACCGTGGGCAACCCGCTCGATTACACGGCCCTGGTGTGGGGTGAGTCCGAAACGGTGCGCGATCTCGTCGCCACGGTCGGCTCCGACCCCGCCGTCGACCAGTTGATGGTGATCTACGACCAGCCGGCCGGGCTCGAGGGCGCGCTGGAGGAGTCCTGGTCGGCCGTGCGCGAGGGAATCCTCGCCGGAGCGGAGCTGAGCCCCGTGCCGGTGCTGGTGGCCTCCACGCTGCCGGAGCTCCTGGACGACCAGGCCGCCCTGCGCTTCGTCGAGGCCGGCGTTCCGGCGGTGGCGGGGCTGCGCACGGGCATCTCCTGCGCGGCCGCCCTGCAGCTGCCCGCGGCGGACCCCGGCCGCCTGCGCGAGATCGCCGCCACCTGCGCCCGGGGGGCCAACGGCGCGGGCTGGAGCTGGCTCGCCGAGCACGAGGCGAAGGACCTTCTGCGCCAGGCCGGCGTGGAGGTCGTCGCCGGACGGCTGGCCGCCGGCGAGGACGACGCCGCGGCGCTCCTGGCCGAGCTCGGACCCCCCCTCGCCCTCAAGCTGTCGAGCACCGGGCTGCGCCACAAGACCGACCTGGGCGCGCTGGCGCTCGACCTGCACACCGACGCTGCGGTGCGGGCCGAGCATCGGCGGCTGGCCGCGCTCGCCCCGGCCGCGGCCGCAGTGCTGGCCGAACGGATGGCTCCCCCGGGGCTGGAGCTGATCGTCGCAGCGCGCGCCGACGCGGTTGTCCCCGCCCTCGTGGTCGGCCTCGGCGGCGTGTGGACAGAGGCCCTGGACGACGTGGCCATAGTGCCCCTTCCCGCATCTCCCGCCCGGGTCGAGACGGCTCTGCGAAGCCTGCGCGGCGCCGGCCTTCTCACCGGCGCCCGGGGCCGGCCTCCGCTCGACATCGGCGCCGTCGCGCGGCTGGCCTCCAGGACCGGGGACCTTCTCATCGCGCACGGTCTCATGCTTCTGGAGCTGAACCCGGTGCTGGTCTACACCGAGGGGGCCGTGGCCGTGGACGCACAGGCGGCCGGCATCCCCGTGCCGTGAGGGTCGTCGTGGCCGGCGCCGGGCTGGCGGGCCTGAGCGCGGCCGACGAGCTCCGGCGTGCCGGCGCCGAGGTGGTGGTGCTCGAGGCCCGCGACCGGGTGGGCGGCCGCGTGTGGTCGCGCCGGCTGGAGAACGGCGCGGTGGTGGAGATGGGAGCCGAGTTCATCCTGCCACACAACACGGCAATGCTCGATCTGGCCGAGCGCTTTGGCCTCGGCCTGTGGGACAAGGGGATGCGCTACGGGCGCCGGGAGCCACGCGGAGTCGACGTGACCCCGGAGGAGCTGTCGGCAGGGGTAGACGAGGTGGGACGGGCACTCGAGCGCGGCGCGCCCGGGCTGTCCGCCAGTCAGCTTCTGGACGGGCTCGCCATGGCTGCCGGGGCCCGCGAGACGATCCTGGCGAGGGCGGAGATCTCGAGCGCCAACTCGGCGGACGTCGTGGCGGCGGCGGACCTGAAGGGGATCGCCCACATCGACGACGACCCGGCTCCCAGCATCGCGGGGGGCAACCAGGGCGTGCCGCTTGCCCTGGCCGAAACCCTGGGCGCCGCGGTCCGTTTGCGCTCGCCGGTGGAGCGCGTGTCTTGGGACGAGTCCGGGGTGCGGGTGCGCGCCGGCGGGGCCGAGGTCGAGGCGGACGCGTGCGTAGTCGCGGTGCCCGCCGGCGTGGCCGGGCGCATCGAGTTCGAGCCCGCCCTACCCGCAGCGCTCGACGAGACGCTGCGCGGAATCCGGTACGGCGACGCGGCCAAGCTGTTCGTGCCGTTGTGCCGCGCCGCCACCCCCAGCGCGGTGATGTCGGTGCCGGAGCGCTACTGGACCTGGACGGCCACCGGTGACGGGGACACTGTGCAGCCGGTGCTCAGTGCCTTCGCCGGCTCACCCGGCGCCCTCGACGGCCTGGCGGTGGGCGACGGTCATGGGCGCTGGCTCGACTCGGTCGAGCGCCTGCGGGACGACCTCTCCCTCGACCGCGCCGGCGCGCTCCTCTCCACCTGGGCGGACGACCCCTGGGCCGGCGCCGCCTATTCGACCTCGCCGCCCCCCGACACCGCCGAGATGCTGGAGCGCGGGGCCGGACCGCTCGTGTTCTGCGGCGAGCACGCCGGCGGAAAGTTCGCCGCGCTCATGGAGGGAGCGGTGCGAAGCGGCCGCCGGGCTGCGACCGTCCTCGTGGAACGAAGCTCCGCCGCCCGGTCCTAGCCCGCCCGTCCATCCGGCCCGCGCGGTTTGCTGCGGGCATGGAGGGTCGTACGCTCGAGGCCCGCGAGGACCGGGACGTGAGCCGGATCAGGGCCTTCACCGACGGCGTGATGGCCGTGGCGATCACGCTGCTCGTGCTCAACATCGAGGTGCCGGACCTGCCCACGGGCAGCGAGGGCAAACTCGACCAGGAGCTGCTGGACCTGCTGCCCAGCCTGGGGGCCTACGCCCTCTCGTTCGCGCTCGTGGGCCGCTACTGGGTCGTCCATCACCGCATGTTCGAGGACCTCCGCAGCTTCGACGGCACGCTGATCGCGCTCAACCTGGTCTTCCTGGCGCTGATCGGCCTGGTGCCGTTTTCCTCGGATCTGGTCGACCGCTACGACCAGGAGCCGATCGCCGCAGCGGTGTTCGCAGGCACGCTCGGGCTCGCCGCGCTGGTCAACACCATCATGGTCCGGTACATCCGCCGCCGTGGCTTTGCCCCCGCCGCGGACGAGGCCAATCGCGTGGGCGGCATCGTGTCGCTGGCCATCGCCGTCGCCTTTCTTGTCTCGATCCCGGCTGCCTTCCTGAGCGTCACGCTGGCCCGGCTGCTCTGGCTGTCGGTGTTCCTGGTGCGCTATCCGGCGCGGATGCTCGGTCGGCGTTAACCGTCGTCCCCGCCCGGGTAAGGCCCAAGCGAGCGATTCCTTGGAGGGAGGACGACTCGGATGTCGATGACCCGTTTCCGGTTTGTCGCTGCAATGGCGGCGGCCGGAGTACTCGTTCTTGCCGGTTGCGGAGGGGAGCAGAGCGCCAGTGAACAGGGAGGCGGCAACCTGTCGGTGGCCACCGGAGGCACGGGCGGTGTGTACGCCGTCTACGGCGCCGGGTACGCCGACGCCATCTCCAAGAACCTGGAGGGCTACAAGGCGACCGCCGAGACCACCTCGGCCTCGGTCGACAACATCAAGCTGATCGCCGCCGGCGACAGCGATGTGGCCTTCAGCCTCGCCGACAGCGCGATCGACGCGGTCGAGGGACGCGAGGACTTCGAGGGCCCGCAGCCGATCGTGGCGCTGGGCGAGATCTACGACAACTACACCCAGGTGGGAACGACCGCAGACGCGGGAATCGAGTCGATCGAGGACCTGAAGGACAAGCGGGTGTCGGTGGGAGACCCCGGCTCGGGCACCGAGATCATCGCGGTGCGGATTCTGGAGGCGGCCGGCCTCGATCCCGACAAGGACATCAAGCGCAGCCAGCTCGGCGTGGACGAGTCCGTTGCGGCCGTGAAGGACGGCTCGATAGACGCCTTTTTCTGGTCCGGGGGCCTGCCCACCGGCGCGGTCACCGATCTGGCCACGACGGAGGACCTGGTGCTCGTTCCATCCGCCGAGTACGTCGCGCCGCTCAAGAAGAAGTACGGCGACGCCTACGAGAAGGGCACGATCCCCAAGGACACCTACAAGGGTCTGGACGCGGGCGTCCCGGTCGTCACGGTGCCCAACGTGCTCGTAGTGAGCAAGGAGATGGACGACAAGCTGGCCGAGGATCTGACCAAGCTGCTCTTCGACCAGAAGCAGAACCTGATCCAGGTGCATCCCGAGGCCAAGAACCTCGACCTCGCGAACGCGCAGGACGTGGTGCCCCCGATCAAGCTCCATCCGGGCGCGCAGAGCTACTACGACCAGGCGGGGCAGTAGAGCTGTGCCGGCGGGCCGGTCGCGCAGGCTCCTCCTCGGGGGCGTGATCCTCGTCCCGCTGGCACTCGCCGGCGTGTCCTCCGCCGGCAAGAGCTCGCGCGCCGTGGTCGTCCGCGACGCCGCCGGCGAGGTGGTGGCCCGGGAGGCGCTGCCGGCGGGCGGTCGCTTCTCTCTGGCCTACCGCCACTCCTACTACCGGGCGCCCGCCCGCGAGGTCTTCCGGGCGAGGAGAGCAGGGTTCGAGCTCGCCGCGCTCGTCTCGACGAGGGCCGCCGTGCTGGACTACTACGCGCTCACGGGACGGCGCACGCGGAGCGGCGGCGAAGTGCGGCTCGAGCTGCGCCACCGGCCCCGCTACCGGCGCCTGGCCCTGATCGCCACGGTCACCGGCCGGCGCACGCTGGTGGCCGGCGACCGGCGCGTGCCGCTGTACGGCGGTCCCGCCCGGCATCTGACCCTGGCCGTCGAGGGAGGACGATGAGCTCCGCTCCGGTGGAGGTGCGCACCGAGGATCTCACCGAGGACTTCGAGAGCGAGCGCCCGGGCCGGCGGCTCACGCGGATCCCGGCGCTGGTGGTCTCGGTCGCCGGGGTGGGGCTCTCGCTGTACGCGTTCTACTGGGTCCTCAACCCGGTGACCGCGCAGGTGTACCGGACCAGCTTCCTCGCGGTGGCGCTCGCCATGACGTTCATCGTCTACCGGGGTTGGGGAAAGCCGCCGGAGCGCACCGAGGGCGAGCCTCCCCCACTCGAGCGGCCGGGGATCACCGACTGGCTCCTGGCGGCTCTCGCCGTGGTCGCGCTCGGCTACACGCTCGTGGTGTTCGACGACTTCGTGCGCCGCTCGGTCGAGCCCAACACGCTCGACCTCGTCTTCGGCGTTACCACCATCCTGCTGGTGCTCGAGGCCACGCGCCGCACTGTCGGCTGGATCCTGCCCGCCGTCTGCGTCGGGTTCATGGCCTACGCCTACTTCGGGAGCGAGATCCCGGTCGGCTGGGAGATCAGCCATCGCGGCTACGGGGTGGATCGCCTCGTGGGCCAGACCTACATGGGGCTCGAGGGCATTTTCGGCGTGCCGCTCGACGTGGCCGCCACCTACATCATCCTCTTCACGATCTACGGCGCCGTGCTCGAGTACTCCGGGGCGGGCAAGTTCTTCATCGACGTGAGCTTCGCCGCCTTCGGACGCTCCCGGTCGGGCCCCGGCCGCACGACGGCGGGAGCCGGCTTCCTGCTCGGCACCGTCTCGGGATCGGGGGTGGCCACGACGGTGACCCTGGGCAGCATCACCTGGCCGATCCTGCGCAAGGCCGAGTACCCCAAGGACCAGGGAGGAGGTGTGCTGGCCGCGTCCGGCATCGGGGCGATCCTCTCCCCCCCGACCCTGGGGGCCGCTGCGTTCATCATCGCCGAGTTCCTCGGGGTGAGCTACCTCGAGGTCCTCATCTATGCGCTGATCCCGACCATCCTCTACTACCTCGGGATCATCCTGGCCATCGAGGCCGACGCTCGCCGCTTCAAGACCCGGCAGGTGGAGGTTCAGACGCCGCCGCTCCGGCGCCTCCTGCTGCGCTACGGCTACCACTTCAGCTCCCTGTTCTTGATCGTGGCGCTGTTGGCGATCGGCCTGTCGCCGTTCCGCGCCGTCTTCTACGCGACGATCGTGGCGTTCCTGTTGTCCTTCCTCGACCCGGAGCACAGGATGGGCCCCCGACAAGTGTGGGACGCCCTTGCCGCGGGCGCCCGGGCCGTTCTGCCGATCGCGGCCACCTGCGCGGCGGCCGGGATCATCGTCGCGGTCGTGACCCTGACCGGGCTCGGCTTCAAGCTGAGCTCGCTGATCGTGGACGTGTCGGGCGGCACGCTGGTTTTCACCGCGCTCTTCTCGGCAGTCGCCGTCCTGCTGCTGGGGCTGGCGGTGCCCGTCACCGCGTCCTTCATCATCGCCGCGGTGATCATCAGCCCGGCGCTCACCGACCTCGGGGTGGAGCGCTACGCGGCCTACATGTTCATCTTCTACTACGCGGTTCTATCCGAGGTGAGCCCGCCCACGGCCCTCTCCCCGTTCGCGGCCGCGGCCATCACCGGGGGCAACCCGTTCCGGACCATGATGCAGACCTGGAAGTACTCCCTGCCGGCGTTCCTGGTGCCGTTTGCGTTCGTGCTCTCCCCCAACGGCGAGGCGCTGCTGCTCCAGGGCAGCGTCGGACAGGTGGCGATCGCGTTCGCCGTGTCGGCTCTAGCGGTCGCGGCGCTGGCCGCGGCGACCGGCCACTGGATGATCGGGCCGGCCCGCATACCCGAGCGTGTGCTGGCCGCCCTGGCCGCGCTCGCCCTGCTCTATCTGGAGCCGATCACGATCGCGATCGGCCTGGCCGCTCTGGTCCTCGCGCTTGTGGTGCACCTGATCGGACGCCGCGCACAGAGCCGGACCCGGGTCGCGACGCCTTAGGCCGGCGCCGCCGGGGCCTCCGCGTCCACCCGCGCCACGGCCTCGTCCACCGTACCGGTCACGGGAACGATGCGGTCGAAGCCGGTGATCAGCAGGACGCGCGTGCTGGGCGTGGACGGAGGGGCCACCACGCACAGGCGCTGGCCTCGAGCCTCGAGCGCGCGCGCCAGCTCGAACAGCAGGTACACGCCCGAGCTGTCCAGGTAGGTGGTGCCCGACAGGTCCACCACGAGGCCCGGGGCGGCGCTGCCCACCGCCTCGGTGAGCCGGCGCTTGGTCGGGCCGACGTTCGAGATGTCCACTTCACCCGTGACCCGGGCCACGACCGCCCCCGCGGTCTCGTCGATCTCGATCTGGGCCAGATCATCCATGGCTCACCAAGCGCCGCCGGAGGCGAACGTTAGTCCCTTCCTCTCCTGTGTCCACCTCGACCCTGTCCATCGTCTCGCGCATCACGGCCAAGCCTCGGCCGCGCTTCTGATCGCGCTGCGTGCGCCAGGTGCCGCGGTCTCGGACGTCGACGGTCACCTCATCGCCGGCGATGCGCGCGCTGACCGTGAACGAGGCCTCGCCCGGCCCGTAGGCGTGCTCCACGGCGTTGGCCGCCGCCTCGCAGGTGGCCAGAACGATGTCCGGGGTCTCCTGTGGGCCGGCCCCCGCGTCGTCGAGCCAATCCCGCAGGCGCCGGCGCAGCCCGGCGAGCTCGTCGGCGTCGGCCGCCAGCTCCAGCACGAGCGACTCCCGGTCGGGCGCCACCGCGTGTACGGCAAGCAGCGCAACGTCGTCGGGATGCGCCCCCTCCAGGAGCGCATCGAGCACCCGGTCACAGAGCGAGTCCGGGTCCGTCGGCGTCCCCGCCGCCAGGCCTCGCAGCCGCTCGAGCCCGTGGTCGATCGGCTCGCCCCGCCGCTCCACCAGCCCGTCGGTGTACAGGAGCAGCGTCGACCCGGGTCCCACCGTGACGCTCGATTCGCTGTAGTCGGAATCGCTGCGAACGCCGAAGGGCAGCCCCGGCCTGCCCTCGAGAAAGCTCGCCTCGCCGTTCGCGGAGAGCACCAGCGGCGGCGGATGGCCGGCGATCGTGAAGCGCAGCTCACCGCTGCGGGGGTCGAGCACCGCGTACACGCAGGTCCCCATCTGGTCGCTGTCGAGCGTGCGGACGAAGCGCGCCACCCGCCCGGCGACAGCGGCGGGTGAGCCGAGCTCCATGGCGTAGGCCCGCAGCGCGACGCGCAGTTGGCCCATCATCGCCGCCGCGCGCACCCCCCGACCCACCACGTCGCCGATCGCCATGCCCACCCGG
This sequence comes from uncultured Thermoleophilaceae bacterium, assembly GCA_963772945.1. Taxonomy (GTDB): domain Bacteria; phylum Actinomycetota; class Thermoleophilia; order Solirubrobacterales; family Thermoleophilaceae; genus JACVRW01. The sequence goes on from CAVYZJ010000006.1 coordinate 170,030, forward strand.
CCACCGGGCAGGGGGATCACCTCGTACCAGTCGCCGCCCACGTCCACCCCCTCGGCGCCGGCCCGGTAATGGGCCGCCGTGATCACCCCGGGGATGTCGGGGAGTCCGGCGGGCAGGAGATTCTCCTGCAGCGCCACCGCGATCCCCTTTTCACGCTCGTACAGGCGGGCGTTGGCGATGGCCACCGAGGCCATCTGCGCGAGCTGCACCAGGATCGACTCGTCGTCGTCGGTGAACGATCCCTCACGCTTGTCCGCCAGCCAGATCGCCCCGAGCGGCCGGCCCTCGCGGTCGATCAGGGGAGCGGAGAGCTGGTCGGCGTCGCGGCCGGAGGCGAGCGGTGCGTCCCCGTTCTCGGCCGCGATGCTGACGTTCGAGCGCCGGGCCCCCACCAGCGCCCGCGCCCGCTCGGCCACCAGCTCGAGCATCTCGTCCACCGACAGGGTGGAGTTCACGGCCAGGGCGGCGTCGGCCAGCCCGCGCAGCTGGTCGGCGTGGCGCTGCTCCAGCCGGGCCTTCTCCTGCACCTCCAGAAAGCCCCGCTGCGTCATCTCGAAGGTGGACAGGCTCTCGAGGAAGAAGTCGCCCCCGAGGCCGCCGATCCGCTCCAGATCGGCCGGGCCGGCGGCCCGCTCGAGGCTGCGCGACAGGGCGGCGTGATGTATGCCGGCCAGCTCGAGCAGGCTGAGCCCGCTGGTCACGGCCTCGCGCCCGAGCTCGTAGGCCAGCTCGAGCCCGGTCTCGCCGCCCCCGGCGAGGTGCCGGTCCAGGGCCGCGGAGTAGCTCGCCTGGAAGGTCTCGAGCTGCTCGCTCATCCCACGTACCTCGCCACCAGGACCAGGGCGTCGTCGGCACCCTTGACGAACTCGTTGAAGAGGTGGTCGGCGAGCGGTCCGGGAGCCGTGGCCGGATCGACCTTGCGGCGGTGGGCGCCGGCCACCCCGTCGGTGGCGAACACCAGCGTGTCGCCCGGCTGCACGTCGATGGTCGATGGACGAAGACGCGGCAACTGGTAGCCCACCACCCCTCCCCGCAGGAGAATCGAGTCCGGATCGGCGGGGGGCCCCTCGCCGGCGCGCACCAGCGTGCCCTCGACGTTGCCCACCCCGAGCCAGGTGAGCCTGCCGCCACGGTTGAACGAGGCCAGGCTCATGGCCACTCCGCGCGAGCGCACCAGGCGCCCGTGCGCCCGGACGAAGAGCTCCTGCAGCTCGGCGCCGGGGTCCTCCTCCAGCGCGGAGCAGGCGATTCGGGAAGCCCGCGCCGCCTCCGACCCGTGGCCCAGGCCGTCGATCGCCGCCACCAGGACGCCGTCGGGATAGGGGGCCACCAGGTGGGCGTCGCCCGACTCCGTCTGTCCCGGCAGCGCGGCCGCGGCCACCGCGACCTCTACCAGCTCGTCATCAGGCACCGGTCGCCCACTTCTTCATCGTCACCGTCACACCGTCGCCCGGCGCCGAGCGGATGTCGAAATCGTCCATCAGCCGGCGCGCCCCGGGGAGGCCGAGCCCGAAGCTTCCGCCGGACGAGAAGCCGTCCTCCATGGCCCGCTCCAGGTCGGCGATCCCGGGACCTTCGTCCACGGCCCTCACCACGATTCCCCGGCGGCCCCCCTCCTCCACGAGGTTCAACGCGACCTCCCCCTCCCCGGCATAGAGGCGGATATTGCGCGCGACCTCGGAGATCGCCGTGGCGATGAGGGTCAGGTCGGTGCTGGAGAAGCCGAGCTCGGTGGACAACCGGCGCCCCTCCTGGCGCGCCGTCACGATGTCGTCGTCCGTCAGGATCCTGACGCGGACGACGTTAGTCGCCACCGTCACCGGGCTCCTTTGTGATCCGGTCCAGAAAGGCCAGGCCCTCCTCGAGGTCCAGCGCGGTATGCACGCCCTCCAGGGTCAGCCCCAGCTGCACCATGGCGAAGGCCACCTCGGGCTGAATGCCCACCATCACGGTCTTCGCGCCTCGCAGGTTCGCCATGTGGGCGATGGCCCGCAGCGAACGGGAGGCGAAGGAGTCCATCACGTCGAGCGCAGTCACGTCGACGATGATCCCCTTGGAGCGCAGCATGCCCGCTCGCTCGAGCAGATCGTCGCGCAGCTCGAACACGTCCGTGTCGGTGAGCGCCGTCTGGATCGAGGCGATCAGGTAGTCGCCCTGCTTGAGGATCGGGACGGCCACTGGTTAGCGCATCTCCTGCGGCTCCTCTTCGCCCCGTGTGACCTCGTAGCCGAGCAGCCGCTCCGCCGACTCGATGCCGCCCTGCAGGTCGCCGACGGCGGTCATCTTGCTGAGGTCCACCCCGATCGTCACCAGGGTCTGCGCGATCTCGGAGGAGAGGCCGGTGATGATCACGCTCGCTCCCATCAGCCGCGAGGCCTCGACCGTCTGCACGAGGTGGTTGGCCACCGTCGAGTCCACGGTGGGAACCCCGGTGATGTCCACGACCACGACCTTGGCCCGGTTCGAGCGGATGCCGCGCAGCAGCTGCTCGGTCACCTGGCGGGCGCGCTGGGAATCGAGCACGCCGATGATGGGCAGGATGAGCAGCCGCTCCCGCACCTGCAGCACCGGCGTCGAGAGCTCCCTGATCGCCTCCTGCTGCTGGCGGATGATGCGCTCCCGCTCCTGTACGAAGCCAACGCCCACCGTGTTGGCGATCCGGTTGGCCGCCGGCTCATAGGCGTCGAGCACCCGGTTCAGCAGCGTGAAGTCGGCCTGGTACTTCTCGAACAGCGAGCGCGCGAGCACGTCGCGCAGCAGCAGCACGATGCCGAGCACCTCGTCGGTCTCCACCCCTCGCGGGATGATGCGCTCGGAGAGGTTGCGGGCGTAGTCCTGGAGAGCCTCCACACTTCCGGTCTCCAGCACCTCGACGTAGTTGTCGTACACCGAGGTGGCCTCGGAGAAGATCTCCTCCTGGCTCATCGCCGTGAGCAGCTTGGCGCCGTTGATCCGGCGGGCCCACTCCTCACGCAGCTGGCTGCGGTTCTGACGCAGGTGGCCCACCAGCTCGCGCAGGAGCTCGGCGCTGCCGTCGGTGCTCTCGGGCATCGGGGTTCCTCCGCTCGTCGGCGATCGGGGACGCCCCCGACCCTACAGCCGTCAGGCGCGCCGCGCGACCAGCGCGAGCCCTCCGGCCCCCAGCTGGGCGAGCAGGTCCTCCGCCACCCGCCGGGGGGCGGCGGCGGGCGCAGGAGAGAAGCCGGCCGGCAGCGGGCGGGCGGCCACGAGGACCAAGGTGTCCTGCGGGCCCATGCTCAGGGTGGCCGCCCGCAGCGTCGCGGGTGCTCTCGCCGGCCGGGGCGCGCTCGACCGCCGCGGGCGGGTCGGACCGCCACCGATGAGCAGCCCCTCGGCGTCGCCGAGCGCGAGCCAGGTCATGTGCGCGTCGAGCGGGCTCAGTGAGGCGAGCGCCAGCGACACGCCGCCGCCGCCCGGCAGCTCGGTCCGGCAGCGCTCGGCGAGCCGGATCGGCGAGTCGCCGGCGTGGGCTTCGAGCAGGCGGGCCACCTCGTCCGGCTCGGCGGTCCCGGGCGGGCAGGCGATCGTCGCCGCCAGGACGCCGTTGCGGGATCGGCACACCAGCGCGCGGGCGGTGGGCGGCGCGGCCGCCGGAGCGGCGCTCCAGTCCAGCAACCAGGGACCCGCCGCCGGCGACGTGGCGTGCCAGCGGGTCATGGTCACGGTGGTTCCCCGGCCCGGTTCCGAGTCGATCGCGAACTCGTCCATCAGGCGCCGGGCTCCGGGCAGCCCCAGGCCCATGCTGCCCGTCGTCGACCATCCGTCGGTCAGCGCCGCCTCGGTGTCGGCCATGCCGGGGCCGCTGTCGACCGCCCGTACGACGATGCCCACGCGACCGGCCTCGTCGCGACGCTCCAGCTCTATCCGCCCGCGCCGCGAGTGACGCCAGATGTTGCCGGCGATCTCCGAGATCGCCGTGACGACGTGGGCCAGCTCGACCGCGGTGAAGCCCAGCCGATCGGCCAGCGCGCGCCCTTCCCGGCAGGCCAGGGCGACGTCCGACTCGGCGCGGATGTCGACCTGGACGCCTATCGCACGCGGGCCGAGGCCCCCACCGCCTCCGCGTACACCCCGGCAACCTGGCGGGCCACGTCGGCCCAGTCGAAACTCAGCACGTGCTCGGAGGCCTCGGCCACCATGCGCTCCCGCAGCTTCGCGTCGGTGAGCAGCCGCTCCGCCATCTCTCCGAGCGAATCGGGGTCGCGCGAGCGGAAGCGCAGGCCCACGTCCTCGTGGGGAACGACCTCGCGCAGACCTCCCGTGTCCGACACCAGGCAGGGGCAGCCCGAGGCCATCGCCTCCAGCGCCACCAGCCCGAAGGGCTCGTAGATCGAGGGCACCACCGTCAGGTCGGCGATGCGGTAGAGCGAGTGGAGCACGTCGTCGCCGATCCAGCCCAGGAAGGTTCCGTGCCCGTCCAGGCCCAGGTCGCGCGCCTGCTCCTTGAGCTCCTGCTCGGCCGTGCCCGACCCGGCGACCAGGAAGCGGACGTCCCCGAGGCGCTCGATGAGGCGGGGAAGCGCGGCCAGCGCCAGCTGAAAGCCCTTCTCGTAGACCAGCCGGCCGACCAGCAGCACGAGACGCTGGTCGGGGGCCGCGAAGCGGGCACGCAGCGAGTCGAGGTCGTCCACGGGCACCAGCTCCGAGGGGTCGATGCCGTTGGCGATCACGCTGATCCGGTGCTCCTCCAGGCCGTAGATGTCGGCGACGTGCTCGCGCATGTAGGCCGAGCAGGTGATCACCCGTTCGGCCCGGTTGGCCATCCAGCGCTCGACCCCGTGGATGTAGGACTGCGGATGGCTCTCCACCCAGCCCTGGTGGCGCCCATATTCGGTCGCGTGGATCGTGGTCACGAACGGCGCGCGGAAGCGCTTGGCCAGGTGGTCCCCGGCGGAGGCCACGAGCCAGTCGTGTCCGTGTACGACATCGAAGCTCCAGCGGTCGCCGACCTCCACCCCGGCAGCCAGCATGTCGGCGTTCATGTGCTCGATCCAGGCGACGAACTCCCCTAGGTCGCGGGGACGCTCCGGCTCGCGCACGCGGTGCACCAGCACGCCGCCCATCTCCGCCTCGTGCGGATCCTCCTCCCGCCCCCGGGCCAGCACGTGCACCTCCATGCCCTGGTAGGCCAGGTTCTCGGCCAGCTTGCGCACATGGCGGGCCAGACCCCCCTCGATGAGCGGGGGGTACTCCCAGGAGAGGATCAGCGCCCGCAGCGAGCCGACCGCCGGCGAGTCGGGAACGGGCAGCACCGCGTCGCTCAGCGGAGGCTCGGTCACGGAGTCGTGAGCGTCGCGAGGTCCAGGTCCGGCGCCAGGTTCCGCAGCTGGGGCTCGGCCACGGGCGCGGAGTCTGTCAAAGCGGCCAGGGCCGCGTCGTGGCTCGCCCGGTGCGACTCGAAGCGCCTCAGCGGGTAGTCGGCCGCCAGGTCGCGGGTCGCCATGAAGGCCCAGTCGCTGGACTGGAGGGCGAGCAGCTCGCGGGCGGCCCGCTCGAGCGAGGAACGCGGCTCGGCGCCGGCTGCGGCGGCGGCCGCCGTGGCCAGCTCCGCGCGGCGCGCGCCGAAGGCGAGCTCGGCCACCCCCGGCCCGTCCCAGGTGCCGAGGTCCTTGCCCGCTCCCCAGCTGGACGCGACGAGGGCCCGCTCGGCCGGCTCCGTCAACCCGATCCCCTCCGAGACCGTGACCAGGGAAACCCCCTGACGCTCGGCCTCGGCCAGCACCGCCGCCAGCCACGCCGGCCCCTCGTACCACCAGTGCCCGAGGAGCTCTGTGTCCAGCGCGCAGCAGAGCAGGCCGCCGTGGCGCAGGCGTTCGCGCACCCGGGAGACGAAGTCGCGCGCGTGTTCGGCGGCGAGCGCGACAGCCGCGTGGTGGTCGTAGGGCCGCCCGGCGTTGTCCCACGGCTTGAGGTCGTGAACGGTCCGGCGGTGGTAGTCGCGGTAGCCGTCGTGCACCGGGTAGCCCCGCTGCTCGTTCCACACCAGCTCAACGGTCTGCCAGTCGATCGGGACGGCCACCGGGCCGGGCGCCGTCCGCACCGGCTCCAGCTGGGCCGCCGCGCCCCGCCCGTGCGCCGTCGTCTGATCGACACAGAAGATCTCGACCCCCGCGTCGGCCAGCTCACGCTCCAACCCGGGGACGTACGCGCACTCGGGCAGCCAGAAACCTCCGTCCCAGGCGCCGAAGCGGCGCTGGTGGGAGGCCAGCCCGCTGCTCAGCTGGAGACGAAGTCCGGCGTCGGTGGCCAGCAGCGGGAGGATCGCGTGGCTGGCGGCAGAGGTCCACAGCTCCACCTCCCGAAGGGCGCCGAAGGCGGCGATCAGGTCGCGGCCGTGGCGCTCGAACGCCTCCGCCGCCCCGGCGTAGTCGGTAGCCGCCCGCCGCACCTCGGCCGCCGCCTCGGCCTCGCCTCCCTGCTCCAGGCCGCGCGCGTCCTCGGCGTGCAGTGGCGCCCGCACGTCGGCCAGGAAGCGCAGGTAGCGCTCGCCCGCGCCGCCGCGCATGGCCTCGAGCTGGTCGCACAGGACCGGCGTGAGCCCCACCGTCAGCGGCGCGCCGTCGATCACCTCGAGCAGCGGGGTGTACACGCACGCCACCGCCTCCCAGAGCCATTCCTCGCCGAAGGGCCAGGTGCCGAAACCCTCCACGTAGGGCATGTGGGAGTGCAGTACGAGGGCGAGCGCCCCGCCACGGCCGGCCATCTCAGTGCAGCACGGCCACGAAGTCGAGCGCCCGGTCGAGCGGTTCGGGGCGCAGGACGAAGTCGCGGGCCGAGATGGCAGGAGTGAAGCGGTCGTAGAACGCCCGGGTGATCCCCAGGGCGGCGTGGGCGCGATCCCAGCCCGCCCCCAGAGCGAGCTCATGGGCGCGCAGCTTGCGCGCGTGGTAGAGGCCCATGATCTCCACCTCCTCGAACACCGCGCGGCACAGCGCACGGAACTCCTCCGGGCGGTACTCCCGCAAGTGCCACGGGTTGTCGGACTTCTCGGCCCCGGCGGGCGCGAGGGTCAGGCGATTGGGGGTGGAGACATAGACCCGCCCGCCGGGCCGCAGCAGGCCCTTGAAGTGCTGCAGCACCGCCTTCGGCTCGGGCACGTGTTCGATCGTCTGCAGAAACACGACGGCGTCGCATGGCTGCTCGTAGTCCTCGACCAGGTCGCGCAGGAAGCGCACGCCGGGGCGGCTGTAGCGCAGCCGGGCATGCTCGTAGGCCTGCGGGTTGGCCTCCACGCCGGTCACCCGGCGCGCCCGCCGGGCCAGGACCTCGGAGCCGTACCCCTCACCGCACGCCATGTCCACCACCTCGAGTCCCGCGCAGCGCTCCGCCACCCATTCGTAGACGGCCAGGTGACGCCGAAACCAGTAGTTCTCGGCGGGCACGTCGGGCAGCGTGCGCTCGCCGGTCAGCTCGAGCGGCGGCACACCCGCGGGCTGGTGCTGCTGAACCGTCTCCTGCATCGGCCGCGGGAGTCTAGGACTAAGGTGCGGGCCCCGATGCTCACCGAGCAGGCCATCCGCGACGCCAATCTGCGCTATCACGACCTCGCGGCGGGCCACTACGACGCCAAGTGGGGAATCAGCTACGGGGCCGTCGGCCAGGCCCAGGTGACCGGCAAGCTGCGCAAGGCGCTTGGCCACGAGCCCGGCCGCTATCCGCGCGCGCTCGAGATCGGAGCCGGCACGGGCTACTTCACGCTCAACCTGCTGCGCACCGGGACGGTCGGCGAGGCGGTGGCCACCGACATATCCCCGGGCATGCTGAGCGCGCTCGAGCAATCCGCGGCCGACCTCGGCCTGCCCGTGGAGACGGTCTGCTGCGAGGCCTCCTCCCTGACCTTCGAGGATCGCTCCTTCGACCTGGTCTTCGGTCACGCGGTCCTGCACCATCTGCCCGACCTCACGGCCGCATTCTGTGAGTTCCGGAGGGTGCTGCGTCCCGGCGGCGTGGTGGCCTTCTGCGGCGAGCCCTCCCACTACGGCAACCGCGTGGCCGACCTGCCCAAACGCGGCGCGCTCGCGCTGGCGCCCCTGTGGCGGGCGGTGATGGGAGCCGCCCCCCGGCACGTCAACGGCGGCGGCGGCTTGGGCGAGGAGAACCGGCTCGAGCAGCTGGTGGACGTTCACGCCTTCACGCCGGCGGAGCTGGCCCGCCACGCAGCGGCGGCCGGTCTGGAGGGCGTGCGGGTGGGAGGCGAGGAGCTGGTGGCCGGCCTGTTCGGCTGGGCCAACCGGACGCTCGAGTCCACCGCCGAGCCGGCCGACGTGCCCTGGGCCTGGCGCGTTTACGCCCACCGCGGATACCTGGCTCTCCAGGCGCTGGACCGCTCGCTGCTCGAGCCGCGGCTGCCCCCGGCCCTCTTCTACAACCTGCTCGTTTCGGCGCACGCTCCGGACTGACGCTACGCGCCCGCCAGGGCCAGCGCCGGCGCGGCCGCCAGCAGCACGACCCCCACGTCGAGCGGGCCGACGGCGAGCGCGGCGACGGCGCGGCGCGCAGGCGCCGGACGGACCGACTCCGCTTCGCCCACCACCCAGGCCAATGCGGCGTCGAGCAGCGGCAGCGGGCGCTTTTCCGCTGCGCCCAGCCTCGCGCCGAGCGAGCGCCCGGCGGCCACCAGCCGGCCCTCGGAGGCGATGCCGTCAAGCACCTCGACCGCCTCGGGCATCGCCGGTAGCCGCCGCAGCCGGCCCAGCACACGCCGCGAGACCTCGCGCAGCCCGTCGGCGCCCGCCGCGGCGCGCAGCCAGGTGGCCACCAGCACCAGCAGCGCGGCCCGGGCGGCGCGGCGCAGCGCGGTGTCGAGGCCAAGCCCGCCGCCGAGCGTGAACAGCAGCGCGCCGCCGGCCAGGACGGCGGTGAAGGCCAGTCCGGTGGCCAGCGGCTCGCGATCACCGCGGCTGAGGGCCCAGGCCACGGCGAGCCACAGGGCCACCCCCGCAAGCAGCGGCCACGCGGTGCTCGTCAGCAGCAGCGCGAAGGCCAGCGCGGCGGCCAGGGAGACAGCGCGCGGGTCGAAGCGCCGCTGCCGGCCGGCCGCGACGGCAGGTTCGTCTGCGCCGGCCGCGGCGGGACCGCCCTCCTCGGCCTGAGCGAGCCGCTCCCACTGGTGCAGTCCGCGCCGGTAGACGATGACCTGAACCACGGAGGCGAAGGCCGCCCACACCAGCAGGCCGACCGCGGTGAGCACCAAGACGTCCGCGGTACCCACCTCGAGACCCACGCGACGCGCGAGCGAATCGTACGTGCCGGCGTAGGCGTCGAGGCCGCCGGTGACGATCCAGATGAAGAATGCGGTGGTGGCCGTGTTGTGGAGCAGCCGGATGGCCGCGCAGGCGATCACCTGGAGCGGCGGCGCCACTCCCCGGGCCTCGAGCCGGCCCAGCAACGGTGCGGTGGCGGCCTGGGTAAGCGGGATCCCGAAACGAGCCGGGCCGATGATGGCCACCGTCTCCAGCATCGCCGCGATGCTGGTGCCGAAGCCCAGGCGGGCTCCCGCGCGCCGGGCCACTCGGGCCAGCGCCACGCCACCGGCCAGGGCGATCCAGAAGCCGCCGCTCGGAGCGGCCCGGGCGGCCAGGAACGACACCACGGCGACGTGGGCGGGGCCGGCGGCTGCGGGCGGGGCCTGAGTGGCCATGCAGCGACCGTAGCGGGGCGCGGCCGCCCCGCGGGTCAGCCGCCGTAACGGGCGAAGGCCTCCCGCCGCGCCTCGCGGTGGTCGACGATCGGCTCGGGGTAGTCCTCGCCGATCACGCAGCCGCACTCGCGCTGGACCTCCTCGGGCATGGTCCAGGGCTCGGCGAGGTGGTCGTCGGGCACCTCGCGCAGCTCGGGCACGTAGCGGCGCACGTAGTCGCCGCGCGGGTCGAATCGCTCCATGTGCCGCGCGGGGTTGTATATGCGGCGGAAGAATGGCTGGGGGTCCACTCCCACCGAGGCGATCCACTGCCAGTTGCCGTTGTTGTTGGCCTCGTCGCCGTCCAGCAGCAGGCGCATGAACCAGCGTTCGCCCCAGCGCCAGTCGATCCCCAGGTCCTTGGTCAGGAACGAGCCCACCACCAGGCGGGCCCGGTTGTGCATCCAGCCCTCGCGCCGGAGCTGGCGCATGCCCGCGTCCACCAGCGGGTAGCCGGTGCGACCCTCGCACCAGGCCTCGAAGCGCCGCTCGGCGTAGCTCCAGCTGATCTTCCCCCGGTACCGCTCCTGGAACTCGGAGCGAGCGTTCCTGGGGAAGTGCTGCAGGACGTGCATGTAGAAGTCGCGCCAGCAGAGCTGCCTCCGGAACGCGTCGGGGCCCTTGCCGCGCGGCAGCCGCTCCTCCACCTCGCGCGCGGAGAGGCAGCCGAAGTGCAGGTAGGGCGAGAGCCGCGAGGTCTTGTCCCGGCCGAGGGCGTCGTGGTTGTCGGTGTAATCGCCCACGCCCTCGCTCATGAAGCGGCTCAGCCGCACGCGCCCGGCCCGCTCGCCTCCGGGCAGCGGATCCTCCACCTCCTGCTCGAGGCCCAGTGAGGAAAGCGACGGGATGCGGCCCCGGTGCAGCCCGGAGGGCAATGAGGGCAGCTTGCGTGGGGCGCCGAGCAGCTCACGTCGCGGCTGCTCCAGCCAGTTGCGGTGAAAGGGACTGAACACGGTGTAGGGCTTGCCCCCCTGGGTGCGCACCGTCTCGAGATCGTCGACCACAGCGATGCCGGGATGCAGCACCAGGTCGCAGTCGAGGGCCCGGCGCACGGCGTCCTGGCGGCGGCGGGCGAACGGCCCGACGTCGTCGCTGGCGTGCACCTGGCCGGCGCCGACCTCCTCGGCCAGCCGGGCCAGCTCGCGTTCGGGCGGGCCGTGCCGCATCACCAGGCCTCCGTCTCGCTGCTTCAGCGCCTCGTCCAGGTCCTGCAGGCACTCGAGCAGGAACTGGGTGCGCGGGCCGGAGGCATGGCGCCCGTGAAGCAGGCGCTCGTCGAGGCAGAAGACGGGCACCACCCGATCGTGGGTGTCCAGTGCGGCACGCAGCGCGGGGTGGTCATGCACCCGCAGGTCGCGCGAGAACCAGACGATCGCGGTCATCGGGAGGGATACGGCCCGGCGGCCGCCGGGGCCTACGGCGGCGGCTGGGTAGCCTACGAGGATGACCGAGACCGTCGAGCGCTTTCCCCTGTTTCCGCTTGGTCTGGTGCTGCTGCCGCAGGAGCTCGTGCCCCTGCACATCTTCGAGGAGCGCTACAAGACGATGATCGGGAAGTGTCTCGACGAAGAGGGCGAATTCGGCATCCTGTGGCTCTCCGACGACGGGCTCAAGGAGGTCGGCTGCTCGGCACGCATCTCGCGTGTGCTCGAGCGCTTCGACGACGGGCGGCTGAACATCCTGGTGGAGGGCGGCGACCCCTTCCGTCTTCTCCGCAAGATCGAGGACCTTCCCTACCCGGCCGGCGACGTGGAGCTGCTGGGCGACGCCGACGAGGGCGATCCCGACGCCGCCGCTCGCGCCCGGCAGCGCTACGCCGACCTGTTGGAGGAGGTCACCGACTCGCGTCCCGAGTCGGACGACCTCTCCCAACTCGACGCCTACGGCATGGCAGCCACACTCGACGTGGCCCTGGAGGCCAAGCAAGAGCTGCTGGAGGTGCGCTCGGAGAGCGGGCGGCTCGAGCAGCTCGACTCGCTGTTCGCCGAGGCCCTCGACCGGATCCGCCTGGCCGAGCGGGCCGCCGAGCGCGCCAGCACCAACGGCAGCCTGCGCGGCGCCGGCTGAGCGCTACGCGACGACCCGCGCCACGCCTCCCCGGCGCGGGTCCCCGCCGCCGGTCAGCTCGCCGCTGTCGGGGTTGCGGGCCACGGCCTGCACCCCGCCGAAGAACAGGTTGCGCTCCCCCCAGCGACGCACGGTCCATCCGCTCTCCTCGAGCCGGTCGAGCGCCGCGTCGTCCACCCCGGGCTCCGCGTCCAGCTCGCGTCCCTCCACGTGGAGCCGGGGACCGGAGACCGCCTCCTGGGCCGGCAGCCCGTGGTCGACCACACCCAGAACGGTCTGCAGGATCGCCGAGCGGATGCGGTTGGAGCCTGCCGAGCCGAGAGCGATCTCCGGGCGCCCGTCGCGCAGCACCACCGTGGGCGACATCATGCTCGGCACCCGGGTTCCGGGGTCGTGGCGGTGGTAGCCCAGAGGGTTCAGGTCCTGCTCGCCGAGCATGTTGTTGAGGTGCATGCCGGTGCCGGGCACCACGACCCCCGAGCAGGACCCGTTGGAGCACGTGACCGTCGCGCAGGCGCCCTCGGCGTCCATCACGGAGATGTGGGTCGTGTTCCCCAGCTGCGACCGCACCTCCGTGGCCACCGAGTCCAGCGCGTCCTTGGCCAGGAAGCGCTCCAGGTAGCCCTCGGTGGCGAGGCCCTCCAGGAACTCCTCGTCGCGGGCCCGGTTGGTGGACGCGATCACCTCGGCCACGAGAAAGGCGTCGTGGGGCCTGTCCAGCCGTTCGAGGATGCCGAGCGCGTCAGCGATCAGGATCCCGCCCGAAGAGGGCGGCGGATTGGTGAGCACCTCCCGTCCCCGGTAGCCGACCTGGGCCGGGGGCCGCTCCATCACCTCGTAGGAGGCGAGGTCCTCGCGGGTGAGCAGGCCGCCGCGGTCTAGCACCCAGTCGCACACCTCGGCGGCGACGTCGCCGGTGTAGAGAAAGTCCGGCCCCTCGGCGCCGAGGCGCTCCAGGAGATCGCCGAGCTCGGGCAGGCGGATGGTCTCCCCCTCCGCCAGAAGCCGCTCGCCGGGGGAGTAGATCGCCGCGGCCTCGGGGGTGCTGCGGAGGATCGGCTCCAGCACCCGGAACAGAAAGGCCTGCATGGGGACGACCTCCACGCCCTCCCGGGCTGCCTGGGCGGGCCCGGCGGTGAGATCGGCGAGCCGCACCGTGCCGAAGCGCTGCAGCGCCTCGGCCAGCCCTCGCGTGGTGCCGTAGGCCCCGCAGGAGGACGGGCCTACGTTGAAGCGCTGAATCGCCTGCTCCGAGAACTGGACGTCGATCGGCGTCAGGGCGGCGGGCTCGGCCTCGTCCAGCCCGAGCCCCGGCGCCGCGACGAAGAAGTCGAGCAGGTGGTTCTCCCCGCCGGCGGTGTGCACCAGCATGAAGCCCCCGGCGCCCGGGCCGGTGAGCGGTGACTCGGCGACGAACGACGTCAGCACGCACGCCACGGCGGCGTCAACCGCGTTGCCGCCGGCACGCAGCACGTCGGCTCCGGCCTCCGCGGTGACCGGATGGCCGGCTGCCACCACCCCCTTCATGGGGGGCGAGGCTAGCGGCGGGGCACGAACTCGGGCACGTCCACGTCGGCCAGCGTGTCCGCGCTCGGGCGCTCGCGATGGCTCCCGCGCCGCACCCGCGGCTCGGCGTCGGCCGGGATGCGGGACTCCCGGTCGCCCCGGGGCGTGGCCCGGTACTGCGGCCGGTCCCCGTAGCCGGTGGCCACGACGGTCACCCACACCTGGTCCTCGATCTTCTCGTCGACCATCGCCCCGAAGATGATGTTGGCGTCCGGGTGGGCCGCCTCGGCCACCGCCTTGGCGGCCTCGTTGACCTCCCACAGGGAGATGTCACGGCCACCGGTGATCGAGAGCAGGATCGAGCGGGCCCCCTCCAGCGAGGTCTCCAGGAGCGGCGACTCGATCGCGTGCTCCACGGCGTCCATCGCCCGCCGGTCGCCCACGCCCATGCCGATGCCGAGCAGGGCCTGGCCGGCCTCGGCCATGATCGTGCGGACGTCGGCGAAGTCGAGGTTGATCAAGCCGGGCAGGGTGATCAGGTCCGACACCCCCTGCACGCCCTGGCGCAGCACGTCGTCGGCCACTCGGAAGGCCTCGACCATCGAGGTCGACTTGTCGAGCACCGCCAGCAGGCGCGAGTTGGGGATCACGATGAGCGTGTCCACCTCGCGGGCGAGGTCCTCCACCCCGCGGTCGGCCTGCTCGCCCCGCCGAGCGCCCTCGAAGGCGAACGGCTTGGTCACGATGCCCACCGTCAGGGCGCCGAGCTCGCCGGCGATCCGGGCGACCACGGGAGCCGCGCCCGTGCCGGTGCCCCCGCCGGCTCCGGCGGTGATGAACACCATGTCGCTGCCCTTGAGGGCGGCCTTGATCTGGTCGTAGTCCTCGTGTGCGGCGGCGCGGCCCAGATCCGGGTTCGAGCCCGAGCCGAGCCCGCGCGTGATGTCGGCCCCTATGTGCAGGCGGCCCTCGGCCGCGGACTGCTCGAGCGACTGCATGTCCGTGTTGACCGCGAGGAACTCCACGCCCTCGACCTCGGCCTCGACCATGCGGTTCACCGCGTTGACGCCCGCTCCGCCGACGCCCACCACCCGCAGCATCGGCTCGCTGACCTTGCCGGACATCGGGGGCCGGTCGGGTGTGACCTTGGGATCCCGGGTCACCGCCGGGGCGGGGTCCCGGTCGAGGATGTTGTCGGGGATGTCGGCCGAGAAGACCGACCGCAGGCGCTCCTCGGGACTCGGAACGCCCTCGTGGCCCCAGCGCTCTTCGCGTTCGCGCCGGCGCTCCTCGCGCTCCTCGGCGCGGCGCGCGGCCTCGGTGGCGCGACGCTCGAGGCCCTGCGGCGGATCGGGCGCGGGCGGCGGGGTAGCGGCCTTCTCCTCCTCCTTCGGCGCGGCCTTCTCCTTACGCGGGCGTTCCTCGTCCTCGGTCTTGCGGAAGAGATCCGCCAGAGGCCCTTCCCGCATGCTCGCGCGCTTACCGCTTCCCATTGGCCAGGACCTCCTCAGCTAGCTGACGGTAGGCGTAGGCCGCCTTGCCGTCCGGGTCGTACTTCAGCACCGACATGCCCTTCACGGGCGCCTCCGCGAAGCGCACCGTCTTGTTGATCCGCGAGGCGAACACCCGGTTACCGAAGTTCTCCTCGAGGATCTCTATGGCCTCCTTGGCGTGCACCGTGCGGTTGTCCACGAGCGTCGGAAGGATGCCCTCGATCTCGATGTCGGGGTTCAGCTCCTCACGCACCATCGAGAGCGTGTTCTGGAGCTGGATCAGCCCGCGCATGGAGAGATACTCGCACTGCACGGGGACGATCACCTTCTGGGACGCGGTGAGCGCGTTGATCGTGAGCAGCCCGAGGCTCGGCGGAGTGTCGATGAAGAGGTAGTCGTAGTCGTCGAGGATCGGGGCCAGGCCCTTCTTCAGCGCGCGCTCGCGACCGATCATCGTGGACATGGCGATCTCCGCACCTGCCAGGTCGATCGAGGCGCAGGCCACGTCCACCTCACGCTTGCGAATCACCTCGCGCACCGAGAGCTGGTGGACCAGCACGTCGTACATCGAGACCTCGAGCGTGTCGGGGTCGATGCCCTGGCTCATGGTCAGGTTCGCCTGAGGGTCGAGGTCCACGCACAGCACGCGATGTCCTCGCTCCGCGAACGCGGCGGCCAGGTTGAGGGTGGTCGTCGTCTTGGCCACACCACCCTTCTGGTTGGTGAAGGCGATGACCTTGGCCTTGGGCGTCACGGGTGCCTCCGGTGTAGTCCCCATTACAGGGGGCGTATTCGCACGTGCTGGGCCGATTCCTTCACGCGGCCGGCGCCGCGGCGTGACCGTACCCTTTGCCGGACGGATGAGTGAGCTCCTCGACAAGCGCCTGATCGTGGTGACCGGCAAGGGCGGCGTGGGCAAGACGACCGTGGCCGCATCCCTCGGCCTGCTCGCGGCCCGGCTCGGCAAGCGGACCGTGGTGGCCGAGGTCTCAGAGCAGGAGCGCCTGCCCGCGCTGTTCGGCCACGCCGGCCCCGGCCACCGTGAGGTGGAGCTGGCCCCCGGGCTCCACGGGCTCTCGATCGATCCCGCGCGCGCGAAGGAGGAATGGCTCCGCTACCAGCTCCGCTCCTCCAAGCTGGCCGGGCTTCTCTCGCACAGCAGGATCTTCCAGTACCTCACCGCGGCCGCCCCCGGCGTCGACGAGCTCGTGACGATCGGCAAGATCTGGGACCTGGCGCAGCTGGAACGGCATGTCGGCGGCACGCGCAGCTACGACCTGGCCATCGTCGACGCTCCGGCCACCGGGCACGGCATCGCGCTGCTGCGCGCGCCGCGCACCTACGCCGCAATCGCCCGGGTGGGCCCGATCGCCCGACAGGCCACGCACATCCATCGCTTCCTCGCCGACCCGGCCGTCACCGGCGTGGTGGCCGTGGCCCTGCCCGAGGAGATGCCGGTGAACGAGACGATCGAGCTCGCCGGACGCCTCCGCGAGGACATGGGCATGGGGATCGACACCATCGTGGTGAACGGCGTCTACCCCCAGCGCTTCGCGGCCGCCGAGGCCAAGCGGCTGGCCGCACTCGACGGACGGGTGTCCTCCAAGGCACGTCCTGCGCTCGAAAGCGCACTGTCCGGCTTTCGCCGCGCCCGGGGCCAGCGCGCCGAGGTGGGTCGCCTGCGGCGGGCGGCCGACGCCCCGGTCAGGACGCTGCCCTTCCTCTTCGAGCCCGACCTGGGACCAGCCGAGGTGGAGCTCCTCTCGCGCGAGCTGGAGCGACGCCTGTGATCGCGGACTGGCTCGAGCGCAAGGAGGTCGTGGTCTGCGCCGGCTCGGGCGGTGTCGGAAAGACCACCACCGCGGCGGCGGTGGCCCTGGGCATGGCCTCCCGCGGAAAGAAGGTGGCGGTGCTGACGATCGATCCGGCGCGCCGCCTGGCCAACGCCCTCGGGCTGCCCGAGCTGGGCAACGAGGAGCGCCGTGTTGACGCAGCCGTGGACGGCGAGCTGTGGGCGATGATGCTCGACGCCAAGCGCACGTTCGACGAGCTGATCGAGGTGCATGCCCCCGACGAGGCCACTCGCAACGCGGTGCTCGGCAACCGCATCTACCAGGAGCTCTCCAATGCGGTGGCGGGCTCGCAGGAGTACATGGCCATGGAAAAGCTGCACGAGCTGCACCAAGAGGGCCGCTACGACCTGCTCGTGCTGGACACGCCGCCCACCCGCAACGCCCTTGACTTCATCGACGCGCCCAAGCAGCTCGCCGCCTTCATCGACTCGCGCGCGCTCCAGTTCTTCACGGCGCCCGGGCGGCTGGGCCTCAAGGTGTTCGGGCGCGGAACCGGCGTGATGTTCTCGGTCATGAAGCGGGCCACGGGAATCGACCTGCTGCAGGACCTCTCGGAGTTCTTTCGCAGTTTCGGCGGGATGGCCGAGGGCTTCCACGAGCGCGCCGAGCGGGTGAACGCCCTGCTGGCCGACAGCCGCAGCGCCTTCGTCCTGGTCACCTCGCCGCGGCGGGACGCGATCGAGGAGGCGGCCTTCTTCCGCCAGCGCCTGCGCGAGGCCGACCTCCCGTTCGCCGGCGTGGTGGCCAACCGCGTGCGTCAGGCCGGCGGAGCGATGTCCTCTCCCGATCCGGACGAGCTCGAGCGCCTGCTCGGCGAGCCCCTCGCCCGGAAGGTGCTGCGCTCGCACGAGGACGAGCGCCGCCTGGCCGAGCGCGACCGCGCCAATCTCGACGAGCTGCGGCGCAAGCTGGGCCGGAAGCCGATGATCGAGGTGCCCGACCTGGACCACGACGTCCACGACGTGGACGGGCTGCGGGAGATGGGGGCGTACCTCTTCGCCTAACCGCCGCACGCGCGGGGCAGCGTGACGGGCGGCAGCTGGCGGCCGCTGAAGCCGACCGCCGGGCGGCCGCTGGTCTTGCAGAAGGCGTAGCGGCCACTGTCCGGCGAGAGGGCGGCCCGGAATGTGTAGCCCACAACGACGCCGGTATACCTCTCGGTGCTCTCCACCTCACTGGTGATCGCGGTGCACCCGAGCAGCAGCCGGCCGCCTTCGCGCCCGAGCGAGCGGCAGTCGGTGCGGCGGGCGGGGTTCTCGAGTCCGCCCGTCGCCACACGTGCCCGGGCGTCGCGGGTGATCGCGCGTTCGACCGAGGTGATGGCCGCGGCGCCGTCCGTCACCCGCCCCCGCCTCGGCCGCTGCTCGGCGATCAGGCGCGCGTGGTCACGCATCGCTGCCCGCTCCCGGGCCGCCCGCTCGGCCGCCGCATGCTCGCGCTTGGACTCGGCGATCCGGGGCGCCAGCACGATGGTCGCGGCCACGGCCCCGGCGAGCGCCAGCACACCAAGCGCCACGGCGATCCTGCGTCCTGTGGGTGACAGCTTGCGCAGGAAGTGGCCGGGCAGGCCGAACAGACCGGGCAGCGGCTCGTAGCGGTCGGGGGAAGCGGCCATCGCAGCGCAGGATGGGACCGGCCCAGGTCAAGCACAAGCACCGATTGCTTGGGCTAAGCGTAAGCTCGGCTAACGATGCTCGACGTACGGCGATTGCGGCTGTTGAGCGAGCTCTCCCGCCGCGGGACCATCGCCGAGGTGGCGAGGGTGGTCGGCTACACGCCCTCCGCGGTCTCACAGTCGCTGATTCAGCTGGAGCGCGAGGTGGGCGTCGCACTGCTCGAGCGCGACGGCCGGCGTGTGCGCCTGACGGCGGCCGCGCACGCGCTCGTGGGTCGCGCCGATCGCGTGCTCGCGGAGCTCGACGCCGCCGAGGCGGATCTGGCCGCCGAGCATCAGACCGTGCGAGGCGAGATCCTCATCGGCGCCTTCCCCAGCGCCGCGGCCGGCCTCGTCATCCCGGCTGTCGCCGACCTGAGCGGCCGGCATCCCGAGCTCGTCTGCGCCGTGCGCGAGCACGAACCCGAGGACGGCATCGCGCTCCTGCGGGCGGGCCAGCTCGACCTGCTCGTGTCGGAGAGCTACGAGGGTGTGCAGAGCGCGCCGGTGGGCGGGCTGGAGCAACACCCGCTCGTGACCGAGCCGCTGCTGCTCATGCTGCCGCAGGCCCACGAGGCGCGCGGGCGCGTTGCCCTGGAGACGCTGAGCGACGCCTCGTGGATCGGCGGCCTCCCCGGTACGCAGTTCGCCGCCGCGGTGGAGAGAGCCTGCCGCCGGGCCGGCTTCTCAGCGCGCATCACCCACCGTGCCGACGAGGCCCTGCTGCTGCAGGCGCTGGTCGCCGGGGGGCTGGGCGTCGGGCTGTTGCCCGCGCTGGCCCGCACCGACCCGCCCGGTGTCCGCTACGCGACGGCCGTTCCCGCCCCGCCGCGGCGCCAAGTGACCGCTCTGGTGCGCCGCGGCGCCGCGCGCCGCCCGGCGCTGGACGTCACGCTGGAGGCGCTGGTCAAGGGTGCGGCGATCAGATCGGAGCCGAGAAGTCCTCGGGCTCGTCCGGGCTGAAGTCGATCGACGAGGTCACACCGTCGACGGGTGGCTGCGCCGGCGGCGGCGCCACGGCCGGGGGCGGCGCTGCGGCCGGGGGCGGCGGGGCGGCACGCGGGGGTTGCTCCTCCCGCACCGCCTCGATCTCCGCAGTGTCGGGCTCAGGCTCGCTCCGCAGGTCGCGCGCCTCGATCTCCCCGGTCGGGTCGGCCGCCGTCTCCAGCAGGATGTCATCGGCCAAGCCCTTCAGGTCACGGTCGAGGTAGCCGCAGAGCACGTCGCGCAGCAGCGCCCGCACGTGGCCCTCGGCCTCGGCCACCAGCTCGCGGGGCGAGTCGGCGGGAAGGGCACCCGCCCCACCCATGAGATGGCGCTCGAGGGCGAGCGCGGCCTGCACGCGGTGCTGAACCTCACGCCGGTTGCCCTCCTCCGCACACAGCGCGGCCACCCGCAGGGCGAGACTCGCCTCGCCGGCGTCGCTGGTGGCGTCGAGCAGCGCCCGAAGGGCCAGCAGATAGTCCGACAGGCCCTCGGCGTCATGGTTGCGCTCGCAGCCCATCTCGAAGCGCGCCAGCGCCCAGCCCACCACGCCGGTAGGCGCCGCCTGGGCCATCGCCGCTGCGAACTCGCAGAGCGCGCGCTCGTGGCCCGCGGCCAGCAGCCAACCGGGGCCGCGGCCGGCGCCGGAATCACCGAGGGGCAAGGGCGACCAGCGTCCGTCGTCGGCCTGGTGCCATCCCGGCGTGCCCAGGCTCACCGTGCCTGCCGACCACAGCCGCAGCACCCCCACGAGGCGCCGGAAGCGCTCCTCGGCCTCGGAGGCGGGAAGAGAGTCTCCGGGGGACATGTCCCGCTCCAGCATGCACAGCAGGGTGGGGCCGCCCTCCTCCTCCGGCCACACGGCCTCGGGCGGGGCGTCGAACCGGTCACCCCGAACGAGCGACAGCCCCCCACCCAGGTTCACCCGTTCGGCCTCCATCCAGGCGCCGGGTAGCGGGGCGATCACACGGGAGCGGACGGCATCCCTGTACAGGGTCACCTCCACTTCGCGGTAGACCCGCTCGAAGCGCTCCTCCGGGAAGCCGAAGCTGGTGGCGTCCTCGTACAGCCGCTCGAGCATGGCCTGCAGCGCCGGCTCGGCCTGCTCGCCCCGAAGCCCGTTCACCCGCAGCCACGCGGCCGCTCCGGCTCCGAGCTCGGAGGTCGCAGCCGGGAAGGTCTCGAGCTCGCGAAGGCGCGGCCAGCGGTCCGTGATGAACGCCCCGGTGCGGGCCTCGTAGCGGTACAGCCGGGAGCCGCCGCGGGAGACCTCGTCGACAACGTCGAAGGCCACCTCTGCGCCCTCGCCCTGGTCGGTGCTGAGGAGCGCGGCGGCCTCCAGGGCGAAGCTCCGCAACGCGTCGTGGAGAGCGGGGTTGCGCATGCAGCGCGGATTCGCCCACTTTGCGCGCGATCCTCCCCCGGTCACCTATGGTCTCCCTGACTGTCCCGTGCACGTGGTGCCTACACCCGTTATGCCGAGGGAGGCCGATCCGGGGCTCCAGGCCTGCTACGAGCATTGCCGGCGCCTCCACCGGAGGCACGACCCCACCTACTACTTCGCCACCCGCAGGCTGAGCCATCCGGGCCGCCTCGGGGTCCACGCGCTCTACGCGTACGTGCGCAAGGTCGACGAGCTCGTGGACGGCCCGCGCCGGCCGCCCGAAGCGGCTGCCCGGCGCGCCGCGCTCGACGGCGCGAGGCTGGAGCTGGAGCGCGCGCTGGACGGCGCTCCCGCCGCCGACCCGGCGCTGCGGGCGCTCATCGACACGGGCCGCCGGCACGACCTTCCCCTGCGTGAGCTCGAGAGCTACTTCGACTCGATGCGGATGGACTGCGCGCCGGTGCGCATACAGACCTGGTCGGAGCTCGAGGGCTACATGCAGGGCAGCGCGGGCGCGGTCGGGCGCATCCTCGCGGTCCTGCTGGGGGCCCCGCCGGAGCGCGACCTGCCGTTCACCCGGATGGCGCTCGCCTTCCAGCTGACGAACTTCATCCGCGACGTGCCCGAAGACTGGGAGCTCGACCGCGTGTACCTGCCGCGCGAGGACCTCGAGCGCTTCGGCGTCTCGGTGGAGGAGATCGCCCGGCGCCAGCCGAGCCCCGGCTTCCGGCGGCTGCTCGCCCTGCAGGTCCAGCGGGCCCGCGCCCTCTTCACCGACAGCGCCGCCGCCACCGACCTGGTCGCGCCCGACGTGCGTCGCGGCATGCGTCTCGCCCGGGCCGTCTACATCGGAGTGCTCGACCGGGCCGAGCGGCTGGAGTTCGACGTGCTCCGGCACCGACCGGCGCTGCGGCCCTGGGAGGTGGCCGGGGTGGTGGCGGGCCACTTCCGGAGCCGCCCGTGACCCGTCGGGCCACCCTGCACGGCGCGGAGCGCACCCCGCTCGACCGCACCACGGCCGACGTGCTGGTGTGCGGCGCGAGCTTCGCCGGCCTGGCGGTGGCCCGCGAGCTGGCGGGCTCCGGAGCGGACGTGCTTCTCATCGACCGCTACGAGATCGGCGAACGGGCGACCTCCGCCTGCGCGGCCCCACGGCCCTGGCTCGAAGCTCTCGGCCTGGCCGGGGCCATCCGCCAGGAGCTGCCGTGCATGAGCTTCCACACGCCGCACGGCTCGGTGCGCTACCGGCTGCCCTGGAGCTGGGCGGCCTTCGACTACCGCGAGCTCTGCCGCCTCCTGTGGGAGCAGTGCGACGCCCGCTTCGAGATCGCGACCGTGTCGGGCCGGCGCGGCGGCGCGGTCCAGACCGACCGCGGCGAGCTGCACGCACCCCTCACGGTCGATGCGCTCGGCTGGCGCCGCGTGCTGGCGCGCGACGGCCACCAGCCGCCGGACGCCCCACTTTCGCGGGGGCTCGAGGTGCACCCTCGGGGCGGCGGCCACGACCTCGACGTGTGGATCGAGCGGGAGCTCGTGCGCTACGGCTACGCCTGGAGCGTTCCCGCCGGGACCGAGCAGCGCGTGGGCGCGGGCTCGTACGAGCCGCGGCATCACGTGAAGAGGCCGACCGTGGACCTCGCCGCGCGGCTCGGCCGGCCGCCCGAGCGCTTCCAGGGCAACTGGTTTCCCCACCGCCTCCAGCGCGCGGCCGAGGACGGGGTGTTCTTCGTGGGCGACTCGGCCGGCCACTGCTTCCCACTCTCGGGCGAGGGGATCCGGACGGCCCTCTACTTCGGTATCGCGTGCGGGCGCGAGCTGGACGCCGTCATCCGCGGCGAGCGGGAGCGCGCGGATGCGCTGCGCCGCTACGCGCGCTTCAGCGCCTCACACACGCGCGCCTTCGGCCTGGCCTCACGGCTGCAGTGGCTGATCCCGCGGCTGCCGCCCCAGGCGCTCATGCTGGTGCTTCGCGCAATTGGGCGCCAGCCGCTGGTGGACCGCGCCTTCGGCTGGTACCTGGACCAGGCCCACCCGCAGTTCGCGTACGGCTCGCCTCAGGCCGCGGCGACGGCGGGCGCGTCCCGCTCGACCGGAGAAGCGCACTCGTTTACGCCGAGCCACTCCTTGCCGTAACGGCGCATGTCCTCGATGAGAGGCACGAGCGCGCGGCCCTTCGCGGTGAGCGAGTACTCCACGCGCGGCGGCACCTCCGGGAAGGTGTCGCGCGCGACTATGCCCTGCTCCTCCAGGCCGCGGAGGCGCAGAGAGAGCGTGCGCGGGCTGATCCCGGCGAGTGAGCGCTCCAACTCGCAGAAGCGGCTGCGTCCCTCGGCGAGGTCACGGATGACGAGGATCGTCCACTTGCCGCAGATGATGTCCGCGGTGGCGCAGACGGGACAACTGGGATCCGTCATATCCGCCAGTTTACCGCAACACTTCACCAACTGAAGTGTGCGGGTCGGGTCGACGGCGCTAGCCGCCCAGGCTGTCGAGCAGGCCCCCGCCCCCACCACCGCCGCCGCCACCCGAGCCCGACGGCCGGCCCTCGCTCGGCTGCACCAGCACCCAGCCCTGGCCCGCGAACGACATCTGGACCGACTCGCCCGACCCCTTGCCGATGAAGTTCTTCATCTTGATGTCGGTCTTGATCCCGGTCTTCAGACTCGAGGCCCAGGTGATCGCGGCGTTCGGGTCCGCGAAGGTGGGCGCGTCGCCGGTGTTGAGGAGCACCGGCGGCCCGTCCGAGAGAATCGCCACCCAGCCGCTGCCGGTGAGCGCGGTGTTGAAGAGGCCGCCGCCCATCATGGCGCTCGCGCCCTCGACGCGCTTGATGTCCCAGTCGATGCCGGCGTCGAAGGCCAGCAGGTTGGCGCCGTTCACCGTGATCGCGTCGTCCTCGAGATAGATCAGGTGGATCTCCTGGGCGGTGTCGGCGAGAAAGACCTCGCCGGTCCCCGACATCTTCATGAGCTTGGTGCCCTCGCCCGTCATGGCCTTCTTGAACATCCGGCTCATGCCGCCCGAGCCGGCGTGCTCGAACGCCACCTCGCCCTGATAGGCGACCATCGAGCCCGCCTTGGCCTGGATGGTCACCTGGTCGAGGCTCACCTTCAGCAGCTTGGAGTTCTGCAGCGCGAAGGGCTGCTCGGAGGCGGTCTCCTGAAACTCGGCGAGGGTGCTCTGCACGGGGACTCCTTGACGGTCGCTCGGGAAGGAGCGAAGGGTAGTCGGCCCGAGCCGGCCGCTCAGGCGACGTCGCGGAGCTTCTGGGCTTCAGCGAGCGACTGCAGCTTCTTGAGCGACTGGTTCTCGATCTGGCGGATCCGCTCCCGCGTGACGTTGAAGGTGCGGCCGACCTCGTCGAGCGTCCGCGGATGCTCGCCGCCCAAGCCGTAGCGCAGCTCGAGCACGCGGCGCTCGCGGTAGGAGAGGTTCTCCAGCGCCTCGCGCAGCGCCTCCTTGGTGAGGATCTCGGCCGCCCGTTCGTAGGGCGACTCGGCCCGCTCGTCGGCGATGAACTGCCCGAACTCGGACTCCTCCTCGTCGCCCACCGGCTTCTCGAGCGAGACCGGCGCCTGGGCCGAGCGCTTGATCGACTCGACCTCCTCCGGTTCGATGCCGGTGTGCTCGGCGATCTCCTCCGGCGAGGGCTCGCGGCCGAGCTCGGTGACCAGCTTGCGCTCGGCACGGCCGATCTTGTTCAGCTTCTCCACCACGTGCACCGGGATGCGGATCGTGCGCGCCTTGTCGGCCAGCGCACGAGCGATCGCCTGGCGGATCCACCAGGTGGCGTAGGTGGAGAACTTGAACCCCTTGCGGTAGTCGAACTTCTCCGCCGCGCGCACCAGGCCGAGCGTGCCCTCCTGGATCAGATCGAGGAAGGGCAGCCCCTGGTTGCGGTAGTTCTTGGCGATCGAGACGACCAGGCGGAGGTTGCTCTCGACCATCTTCTGCTTTGCGTCGAGGTCGCCGCGCTCGATGCGCTTGGCCAGGTCGACCTCCTCCTGCGCCGTCAGCAGCCTGACCTTGCCGATGTCCTTCAAAAACAGCTGAAGGGAGTCGGTGGTCATGTCCGGCTTCAGGTCGATGGTCGCCTTCTTGCGCCGGCTGCGGCGGTCGACCGCGCGCTCGACGTCGGGCGCCCGGTGGGTCGGGTCGTCCTCGACCAGCTCGATCTCCGACTTCTCGAAGAATCCGTGCAGCTCCTCGATGTCGCCCTCGTCCAACTCGACCTCGGACAGCGCCGTGGCCACCTCGGTGAACGTGAGCACCCCCGTCGCCTGACCCTTGGCGACGAGGACCTTTACTTCCTCGAGCTCTTGCAGTTCTGCTACAGACATTTTCTTCCTCGCGGGCAGGCAGGGCCGGGCGCAGGCACCCGGCCCCAGTCAATCAGACGGTGTCAACAGTAACGCTACAGATAGTGAAGTCAAGCGGAGGAAAGCGGAGTTTCCGCCGGCTCGACGAAATCGTTCCACTCCGTTCCACCCAAAACCCCGGTCGTCGCGACGAATACGGACTTCAGCTCCTATACCCGGCTTCGCCGAGACTAGACTCTCTGGCCATGGCGGATGACGGAGGCGTACTCGGCAACTTGCCCCACTCCCGGCCCGGGCAGCGTAGCGCCAAGCGCGCGACGGGCGCGCCGGCGGCGGCCGCTCGGCGCGCGGAGCGAGCCGGCGCCCCCGCGGCCAAGCCGGCAGCCTCGAGCACGCGACGGCCAAGGGAGCCCGAGCCGCCTCCGGCGGAACGGCCGGGCGGAGGCAATCCGGTCAGTGGGGTCCTGCGCGCGAGCGCCAGGGTGGCGGGCACCGGCGTTCGGGTCGCGGCGGGCGTGGCATCGCACGTGCTGCGCCGGATCCCTCGCCCCTGAGAGAAGCGCGGCTCCCGTGCCCGCTACGGGGCAGACCTCGTCCTCCGCGATGGTGAACGCGGGCGCGTTCAGGGTATGCTGAGCCGATGGCCAACCAAGCTCCCCGCTGCCTGATCGTGGACGACCATCCTGTGGTCCGGGCGGGGATCCGCGCGGTGCTCGAGCGGGCGTGGTCCGGCGCGAGCGTGGCGGACGCCGCGTCTATCGAAGAGGCGGACGCCGCCCTCCAAGGACAGGCCCCGGACGTGGTGGTCGTGGACCCCTGGCGCGCCGGTGGAGACATCGCCGCCCTGGTGGACCAGCTTCACAGCGCCGTCCCCGCGCCGGTCGTGATCTTCACCTCCGATGGCGGGGCGCGCCTCCTCAGCGACGCGCTGAAGGCCGGCGTCAAGGGCTACGTGCGCAAGGACTCGCCCTCGGAGGACCTGATCCGCGCGATCGAGGCCGCCCGTGCCGGCGAGTTCTACGTCGACCCGGGGCTGTCCTCGACGATCGTCCTCGACGACGGGGAGCGGACCCTCAGCGCACGGCAGCAGGAGATCCTCCAGATGCTCGCGGACGGGATGCAGACCGATGCGGTGGCCGACAAGCTCGGCCTCTCGACCGAGACGGTCCGCACGCACACCAAGCGCATCCTGGCCAAGCTCGAGGCCTCCACACGCACCCAGGCCGTGGCGATCGGAATCCGCCACGGGCTGATCGAGTGACCCCGGGCGCTTCGCTGATCTCCATCGACGCGGCGCGGGAGCGGGTGCTCGCCGCCGTGCAGCCGCTGGGCGCGGAGGAGGTGCCACTGACGCGGGCGCTGGGACGCGTGCTCGCCGAGACCGTGGTCAGCGGGCTGAGCGTCCCCCCGTTCCGAAGCTCGGCCATGGACGGATACGCGGTGACCGCGGGTCCCGAGGCGGAGCTGGAGGTCATAGGCGAGTCGCGTGCCGGGCGACCGGCAGCGGTGAGTGTCGGGCCGGGAACGACGGTGCGTGTCTCCACCGGGGCCGTCGTGCCCGAAGGCGCCGACGCCGTGGTGCCGGTGGAGAACGCCGGCGTCGCCGCGCCGAACGGCCGGGTGCGGGTGCCGGCGGTCGTCCCGGGCGAGAACGTGCGCCATCCCGGCGAGGACGTTTCCGCCGGCAGCGTCGTGCTCGAGGCGGGCAGCGCACTCGGTCCCGCGGAGCTGGGCGTGGCCGCCTCGGTGGGGCGACCGGCCCTTCGCTGCAGCCTTCGCCCGCGGGTGGCGGTGCTGGTGACCGGGGACGAGCTGACCGAGCCGGGCGCCGAGCTCAGGCCCGGTGGCATCTACAGCTCGAACGCCTTCGCGCTCGCGGCTCAGGTCGAGCGCGCCGGCGCCGAGGTCGTGATGCGGCAGACCGTCCCCGACCAGGCCGAGGGCACCCGCGCGGCGATCGAGGAGGCCCTGGGCGCCGCCGATGTCGTGGTCGCGTCCGGCGGGGTGTCGGTCGGTCCACACGACCACGTGAAGGGCGCGCTGGCGGCCCTGGGGGTCGAGGAGCGCTTCTGGGGCGTGCTGCTTCGGCCCGGCAAGCCCACCTGGTTCGGCATCCACGGCGAACGGACTCCCGTGTTCGGTGTGCCGGGCAATCCCGTATCCGCGATGGTGACCTTCCAGCTCTTTGTTCGGCCCGCCCTCGCCGCCCTGCAGGGCGCGGACCCCTCCGCTCGCCGCGGGTGGGCCGTGCTCGACGAGCCCGTTCCCCGCCACTTGCGTCGCGAGCAGGCGGTGCGCGTGCGGCTGCGCGCCGACCGGGACGGCTGGCACGCGCTGCTCACCGGCGGGCAGGATTCCCACATGCTCAGCTCGATGCTGGGCGCCGATGCGCTGGCCCGGATCGCCCCCGGGGAGGGAGAGGCAAACGAGGGCGACCGCGTGGAGATCGAGCTGCTGTGAGACCGCGGGACCCGCGGCGGGTGCTCGAGCGGCGCAGGAGGGCCCGGGCCCGGGTTCAGATCGTCCCGGTTCCGCGCTCCGACTACGCCGAGGACGGCAGCATCGGAAGCCGGCAGGAGGCCGCCGTGACCATGCCCCGGGCCGAGCTCGACCGTGTCTGGACGGCGGAGTACCTCGAGCGCCTGGCCCGCACCTACTGGCGCTTCCTCAGCCGCCGCTTTCTCGGATTGCTACGGGTCGTGTACGGCGAGTCGTCGCGCGAGGTGGTGCTGCTGCGAAAGCCGTTGGTGCTCCTGCGCTTCCATGCCCCCGAGTACCACATCGAGGAGAACAGCGGGACGGTCACGTGGCCGATCGAGCAGGGGCTGCTGGTCGCGCCCCCCGGACGTGGGGGACGCGGTTACCTGCGGCTGTCGGTGGAGCGACCCCCAGATGACGACGGAGAGAGCCCGGAGGTCACGGCTCGCGTCTCCTCCGAGGTCGTGAACTTCTATCCGGCCATCGCCGGACGGGGATGGTTCGCACGCGTCGGCCGCGTGATCTACAACCAGACCCAGCTGCGGATCCATGTGCTCGTCACGCACAGCTTCCTCCGCTCGCTGGCCAACCTCGAGCTGGAGCCCTCGGTGGTCGGAGCGCTGCGCCGGAGGGCGGAAGCCGAGGGCGGGCCCGAGCTCAGCCCAGCCGCTCGCCGATGATCTCGCGCAGCTTCGTACGATCGTGGCGGGCCGTGATCCGCCGCACCGTGCCCGAGCGCGACCGCATCGAGATCGACTCGGTGGTGGCGCCCGCGGGCCCGCTGTAGCTCACGCCGTCGAGCATCTCGCCATCGGTCACTCCGGTGGCGGCGAAGAAGATGTGGTCGCCGCGGACCAACCGGTCGCGGTCGAGCACTTCGTCCAGGTCGTAGCCGGCCTCCAGCGCGGCGCTGCGCTCCTCGTCGCTGCGCGGCCACAGCCGGCCCAGCAGCTGGCCGCCCGTGCATTTGATCGCCGCCGCCGCCAGGACGCCCTCGGGCGTTCCCCCGATCCCGTAGAGCAGGTCCACGGGTGAGCCCTCGGTGACCGCGGCCAGGGCCGCCGACACGTCGCCGTGGGGGATCAGCCGGATCCTCGCGCCCGCCTCGCGGATCTCCTTCATGGCGTCCTCGTGCCGCGGCCGGTCGAGCATGATCACCACGAGGTCGCCCACCCCCACGCCCTTCTCCTTGGCCATCAGGCGGAGCGTCTCGCTCAGTGGGCGGTCGAGGTCCAGCAGCGGCGCCAGGTCCCGCGAGGTGGCCATCTTCAGCATGTAGACGCAGGGGCCCGGGTCGAACATGGCCCCGCGCTCGGCCAGGGCGATCGTGGCGATCGCGTTCGGCAGGCCCTTGGCGCACAGGTCGGTGCCCTCCAGCGGATCGACGGCTATGTCCACCTGGGGCGGGGAGCCGTCGCCGATCTTCTCGCCGTTGTAGAGCATCGGCGCCTCGTCCTTCTCCCCCTCGCCGATCACCACCACACCGTCCATCGACACCGTCTCCAGCAGCATCCGCATCGCGTCCACGGCGGCGCCGTCGGCGCCTTCCTTGTCCCCCCGGCCGATCCAGCGGGCACACGCGAGCGCCGCGTACTCGGTCGTGCGCACCAACTCGAGCGCCAGGTTGCGGTCCGGTCGTCCCTCCATCTCAGATCACTCCCGGTGGCTTGCGGGCGTCGGAGTAGACGGCCTGGCGCAGGTAGCCCGCCACCAGCAAGCCGGCCGAGGCGATGAGGGCCACGAAGTAGCCGATGTCGAGGCCGATCTCGACGCTGTCTCCCGGGCGGCCCAAGATGATCCCGTTGCACAGGATCAGCACCAGGGCGATCATCCCCACGACCATCGTCACCTCGCCCGGCTTCCAGGTGAGACGGTGCCCGCGGGCCACGATCCAGGACAGGATGAAGGGTGCCGTGCAGGCGAGCACAAGCAGGAGGTCGAGGGTGCTGAAGACCTGCCAGGCGTTAGCCGAGTCGCCGCCGCTGGCCCCGGCGATGGTTGAGTTCGGGTTGGTCGCACTGGTCGAGAACCAGGGCAGCCAGAGCGAGATGAAGAGCACCACCGCCGAGCCCATGCCGATGAACTCGCCCGGCGTCAGGCGCGAGACGTCGAGGTAGCCGCTCCTCCCCCGAGCGCTTGAGGCCTCCATCAGGCGGGAAGCTACACGGGATAGGCTGCCACCGCCAGATGACCGCTCGCTGGGGCCTATCTCTCGACCTGCCCGGCCTGCCGCTGCCCGAGACCTCGGAGGTGATCCGGGCTGCCGAGGCGGCGGGCTACACCGACGGCTGGCCCGGGGAGGTGCAGGGAGTCGACGGCTTCACGCCGGTCACGGTGGCGGCGCTGGCCACCGAACGGATGCGGGTGGGGACCGGCGTGGTCAACGTCTTCACCCGCGGCCTGCCCGTGCTCGCCCAACACTCGCTGGCGCTGCAGGAGCTGTCGCAGGGGCGCTTCGCGCTGGGCATCGGGTCATCGTCGAATGTGATCGTGGAGCGGTGGAACGGGATTCCGTTCGAGCGTCCACGTACCCGCGTCCGCGAGGCCGTGGAGTTCCTGCGGGCCGCCCTGGCCGGCGAGCGGGCGGGGCCGGGGGGCTTTCGCCTGGAGCGCCCGCCGCCCGAGCCGGTGCCGATCGTGATCGCCGCCCTGCGGGAGCGGATGCTCCAGACCGCGGGCGAGCTCGGCGACGGCGCCTTTCTCAACTACCTCCCGCTGTCGCGCGTCGAGACCGTGCTGGAGGAGATCCGCGCCGGTGAGCGCCTGGCGGGCAAGCCGGAGGGCTCGACGGAGGTCCTGTGCCGCTTTTTCTGCCTCCAGGGCGACCCGGACAAGACGATCGAGATGGCCCGCTGGATGTTCTGTGCCTACGCCACGGTGCCGGTCTACGAGCAGTTCTTCCGCTGGCTCGGCTTCGGCGAGGCCATAGATCCCATGGTCGATGCCTGGCGTGCGGGGGACCGGCCCCGGGCGCTCGAGGCGGCGCCGGAGGAGCTGATCCGCGAGGTGTTCGTCCTGGGCGATGCGCCCACGCAGCGCGCCCGGCTGGAGGAATTCCGGGACCTTGGGGTCACCTGCCCGGTGCTCCTCATCGCCGGAGTCGAAGCGGCCGACTACGGCGGAGCGGTTGAGGCGCTGGCTCCCAGGTAGGCTCATCCCGCACGCAAGCAATCCGAAGGAGGGCGGATGGCGGTCACCAAGATCATCGAGGTGGTGGGGAGCTCGGGCGAGAGCTCGGACGGCGCGGTACAGGCGGCGCTCGAGGATGCGCGCGCGAGCCTGCGCAACATCAAGGCCGTCGACGTGGTTTCCACCGGTCTTCGCGGGGACAACCTCGACGAGTGGCGCGCGCTGGTGCGCATCTCCTTCCTGGTCGAGCGGGTCTCCGAGTAACAGCGGCTTAGCGCGCCGGGGCTTCTGTCTCGCTTGACGAAGCCCCGGCCCGTGACCCTCGCCTGATGGAACTCGAGGGCATTGGCGCACTGGTCTCCGGCGGGGCCTCGGGCCTCGGGGAGGCCACCGCGCGCGAGCTGGCCGCCCGCGGGGCGCGGGTGGCGATCGCCGACCTCAACGAGGAGCGCGGGCCCGCGCTGGCCGAGGAGCTGGGCGGCCTGTTCACCACCGCCGACGTGACCGACCCCGAGCCCGTGAGCGCGGCGATCGACGAGGCGGTGGAGGCTTTCGGCGGGCTTCGCCTCGCGGTCTCCTGCGCGGGAATCGGCTGGGCCGAGCGCACGGTCAAGCGCGACGGTCCGGCGGCGCTGGCCCCGTTCGAGACGGTGGTCCGCGTCAACCTGGTCGGGACCTTCAACGTCCTGCGCCTGGCCGCCGCCGCGATGGCCGCCGGCGAGCCGGACGCCGACGGCGAGCGCGGCGCCGTGGTCATGACCGCATCGATCGCCGCCTTCGACGGCCAGATCGGACAGGCGGCCTATTCGGCCTCGAAGGGCGGAGTGGCCGGGCTGACGCTGCCGGCGGCACGGGACCTGGCGAGCCTCGGCATCCGGGTGTGCACGATCGCCCCCGGCCTGTTCGACACGCCCCTGCTCGCCGCGTTGCCCGAGGAGACTCGCCGCGCGTTGGGCGAGCAGGTGCCGTTCCCGCCCCGGCTGGGCCATCCGCACGAATACGCCCGCCTGGCCTGCCACATCGCCGAGAACCGGATGCTCAACGGCGAAGTGCTCCGTCTCGACGGGGCGCTACGCATGCCCCCGCGCTGAGCGGGGCTCAAGGGGTCTGCGGCTCGGCCGGAACGGCCTCGATCTGGCCATCGGCCTCCGGAAGCTGGGGCTCCGGGGCCGCGGGCTGCTCCGACTGGAGCTGTGGCTGGGGTTGCTGCTGCACCGGCTGCGCCGGCTGCTGGGGCGGCGCGGGCGCCGGCTGTGCCGGGGCGGGCTCGGGGGGCGCCGGCTGGGCGGGTTGCGCTCCACTCGCGCTTGCGGGCTGACTGCCCGCGGCGAGCTGCTCGCTCTGGCCGGCGGCGGCGCGGCGGGCGGCGGTCGTCCGCC
The DNA here is from genome assembly GCA_963772945.1 of uncultured Thermoleophilaceae bacterium. Classification (GTDB taxonomy): domain Bacteria; phylum Actinomycetota; class Thermoleophilia; order Solirubrobacterales; family Thermoleophilaceae; genus JACVRW01. The sequence goes on from CAVYZJ010000006.1 coordinate 201,976, forward strand.
GCCGCTCGGCCCGGCGCCGCTGTGCCTGGCGATCCGCGGCCGCACGAAGCCGGGCGGCCCGCCGGCGCTCGGCCCGCTTGTCGGCCGCCACCTGCGCCTGGTCCGGCGGCTGGGCCTGGCGCTGCCCCTCGGATCCGTCGCCACCGCGCAGCCCGAATGTCCCCAAGCCGGCGCCGCCGGCCACCACGGCGACCACCGCAGCGACCTTGCCCGCACCGGCCAGAGCTCCGCCCGTAGCGGCCGCTCCGGCCGCCCCGGCAGCCCCTCCGGCAGCACCGCCACCGGCCACCCCGGCCGCGGCACCCGCTCCGGCCTCCGCCGCAGCGGCACCGCCACCGGCCGCCGCTCCTCCGGCGCCCGCGCCCTCGGCCGCCGCCGCTCCGCCCGCGGCGGCCCCGCCTCCCGCGGCGGCCGCGGCCGCGCCCTCCGCGGCGGCGTGCGCGGCCTCCAGGACGCGCTCCTTGAGCAGCGGTGTGGCCAGCACCGGCAGAACCAGGGCAACCCGGCGCCGCTGGCTGGTCACGGCGTCCCGGAAGGTGGTGCAGTCCTCGCAGACCTTCAGATGGCGCTGAATCGAGGCCCGCCGCAGGGCGCCGCCGCTTGCGGTAGCCAGGTGCTCGCGGACCTCGCGGCAGGGTGTCTCGCGCGCCGCGCGCCAACCCGCCAGCGAGGAGCGCGCCTGGTACACGAGGGCGCGCACCTTCTCCTGGCGGCAGCCGATCGCCTCGGCGACCTCCTCGTGCTGGAGATCCTGAAGCTCGGAGAGCACCAGGGCGGCTCGTTGGTCATCCGGAAGCCGGCCGATGTCGCTCACCAGCTCGCGCAGGTCAGCCCGCTGTTCCACCTCGTCGGAAAGACCGGAGCCCGAGACCGGCACCTCCTCGCTGGGGACCTCCCGCCGGGCACGAATCAGTGAGATGCAGCGATTGCGGGCCACCGCATAGAGCCAAGGCCGCAGGCGGGTGGGAACGTCTCGTCCCGTCAGCTGCTGGTAGGCGGCGGCGAACGTGTGCTGCAGCGCGTCCTCGGCCTCCTCGCGGGAGCCGAGCATGTGGCGGCAGAGGGAGAGCACACCCCGGTGATGGCGGTCGAAAAGCGCCTCGAACGCGGCCCCGTCGCCGGCGGCCACCATCCGGGCAAGCTCAGCGTCCTCCATCCCGTGGAGGGAGTCGGGCGCCTCCCGCAGCGCACGAACCGGCATGGTTCTCGGGTTCCCTCCCCGGTGTTCCTCAAACCGGGATCGTCCACCCGGGAGCGGCGCCCGAGCCCGTAGGCGTACCTAAGATCAGGGGGCGGACCTCGCACCCCACGTCAGGAGACGGAACCGATGCCCGAAGCAGTGATCGTCGACGCAGTGCGCACCCCCATCGGGCGGGCCTTCAAGGGGTCGCTCGCCCAGCTCCGCCCCGACGAGATGGGAGCCCATGTGCTGGACGCGCTCCTGGAACGCAACCCCGGCGTGGACCCGGCGCTGATCGAGGATGTCTACTGCGGTGTCGGCCTGCCTCAGGGATTGCAGGGCTTCAACCTGGCCCGGATCATGGTGCTGCTCTCCGAGAGGGTTCCCGACTCGGTCACCGGCGCCACGGTCTCGCGCTACTGCGCATCGAGCCTGGAGACCATCCGCCAGGCCGCCAACGCGGTCCAGGCCGGCCAGGGCGACGCGTATGTGGCCGCCGGGGTCGAGTGGGTCTCGCGTTACAACGAGTCGGTCGAGGGCGCCCGCCCGCAGGACCAGAACGAGAAGCTTCAGGGCAAGAACGGCCAGCCGGACGCCTACATGACGATGGGGCTGACCGCCGAGAACGTGGCCGAGCGCTACGAGGTCAGCCGGGCGGACATGGACAAGTACGCCCAGCGCTCCCAGGAGCTCGCGGTCCGCTCACAGGAGGACGGCTACTTCGACCGCGAGATCGTCCCCGTCACGCTTGCCGACGGCACCGAGGCGGCCAAGGACGACGGCCCGCGGGCGAGCTCGAGCCTGGAGAAGCTCGCGGAGCTGGATCCCGTGTTCAAGGAGGACGGCAAGGTCACGGCCGGCAACTCATGTCCGCTGAACGACGGCGCCGCTGCGGCGCTCGTGATGTCGGCGGACAAGGCCGCCGAGCTGGATCTGCGCCCGCGCGCCCGGATCGTCACCGCCGCCACGGCGGCCATCGAGCCCGAGTACATGGGCGTGGCGCCGATCGGGGCCATCCGCAAGGTGCTCGAGCGCGCCGGCATGAGCATCGCCGATGTCGACACCGTGGAGCTCAACGAGGCCTTCGCCGCCCAGGTGATCCCGATCATGGACGAGTGCGACATCCCGCTTGAGAAGCTCAACCCCCACGGCGGCGCGATCGCGCTGGGCCACCCCTTCGGGATGACCGGCGCGCGCATCATGACCACGCTCCTGAACGGCCTCGAGACCGACGACAAGGCGATCGGCCTCGAGACGATGTGCGTCGCCGGCGGCCAGGGCCAGGCGATGATCGTCGAGCGACTCAACTAGCTCGCCCCGCGAGCCGCCGTGCGGGGCCGCAGCTGGGAGCTACCGCGGACCCCGCACCGCATTGCGGCAGCCTCTCACGGACAGAGCGAGCCGGCCGAAATACGCAGCCAACCCCTTGCGTACGGGGCCTAGCGCACGAAGGAGCCGATCAGCTCCGCCAGCCGTTCGGGGCGGTCCTCTGCGCTGAACGTGCGGGCGCCGGGGATCGACTCGAGGCGAGCGTCGGGGAGGATCCGGGCCAGCCGCCGGCCGTGGGCGGGCGGGAAGAAGCGATCCTCGGCCGACCAGGCGATCAGGGCCGGGCGATCGAATCGCGACAGGCGTGCGGCGGCATCGAGCGTGTAGCCCGGATCGAGCCCGTTGAGGAGGCGGCGCAGATCGCGGCGGATGCCGCGGTCGCCAAGGACTGGCAGCACATAGCTGTCATCCGCGTCGCTGTCGATCGGCTCCTGGGTGAGCCAGCCGTAGGCGACGGGCAGGCGCCTGAGCGCCCGCACACGCAGAGGGGCCATGACGAACAGGACGAGCCCCGGGACACGCGCGGGCGCCAGCACGATCCGGAACAGGCGGGGCGGAAAGTTGTCGAAGGCGTCGCAGGACGTGAGCACCAGGCGCCCGATCCGCTCCGGCCGGCGGGTGACCAGGATCTGCGACAGGCCGCCGCCGGTGTCGCTGCCCACCAGCGTGACGTCGTCGAGCTCGAGGGCCTCGATCGCGTCGGCGATCAGGTCGGCGAGCGCGGGGGGCGTCAGGTCGGCCTCCGGCACCGGCTCGAGGTGGGAGCCCAGCGGGAGGTCGAGGGCCACCCGCGTGAAGCCCTCGAGCCGGGGCACCACCTTGCGCCACAGGTTGGCGTTGACCAGCGCGCCGTGAACGAAGACGATCGGCGGTCCCTCCCCGGTCACGTGGGCCCGGACGGCCGCCCGCCCCAGCTGCAACCGCCTGGCCGGGCCCAGGGCCTCCGACCGCCAGCTTCCCGCGTCACTCGTCATGGTCCGCCCCCCTCAGGGCAGCAGCACGATCTTGCCGAGCTTTCCGCCCGCCTCGAAGCGCTCGTAGGCGGCCTCGGCTTCGGCGAGCGGGAAGGTGGCGGCCACCGGCACGCTGAGGTCGCCGCTCGCGAAGGCGGGCAGGACCTCCTTCTCCACCAGGCGGGTGGCCAGCGCCTTCTCCTCCAGCGGGCGGGAGCGCAGCGTGGACGCGTGGATGGTGCCGCGCTTCTGCATCAGCGCCACCAGGTTGATCTCCCCCTTGGGGCCGGTGCCTCCGACCCCGATCACGGTGATGCGGCCGCGGGTGGCGAGCGACTTGAGGTTCGGTGCCAGATTGCCGGCGCCCACCAGCTCGAGGATCACGTCGAAGGGCCCGTGCTCCTCGAAACCATCGGGCGCGAGCGCCCGGGCCCCGAGGCGCTCCACCTCCGGACGGAGCTCCTCGCGCCGGACGGTGGCGCTCACCCGCGCGCCCGCCACCCGGCCCAGCTGGACGGCGGCGGTGCCCACCCCGCCCGCGGCGCCGTGCACCAGGAGGTGCTCGCCGGGCCGCAGCCCGGCCTGGCTGAACAGCGCGTCGTGGGCGGTCACGAAGACCTCGGGCAGGCCCCCCGCCTCGGGCCAGTCCAGCTCCTCGGGCACCGGCATCGCACCGCGCTCGTGTACCAGCGCCAGCTCCGCCTGACCTCCGCCGCCCACGATCGCCATCACCCGGTCGCCCTCGGCGAAGCGGCGGGCCTCCGGGCCGGTCGCCGCGACCTCGCCCGCCAGCTCGAGACCGGGGATGTCCGGCGGTGACCCCGGGGGCGCCGGGTAGGCGCCGCGGCGCTGGAGCATGTCGGCGCCGTTCAGGCCGGCCGCACGCACGCGAACCAGCAGCTCGGCGCCGCCGGGCTCGGGGTCGCGACGGTCGTCGACCACGAGTTGCTCGTCCTGGATGGTCAGGGCACGCACGGGCTGGAACTAAATCACGATGCCGCGGATGAACGAATTCGTCTCAAACGTTGAATAGGGTTCATGGCCCCGATGAGAGCCCCCACGCTTCCCCGCAGCCCGCGGCCGCCGCTCTGGCGGGAGGCGCGATTCGGGCTGGAGGCGGCGGGGCTGATGCGCGATCCGGTCTTTCGCGGCCGGGACGTCCCGCCGGGGGAGGGACGACCCGTGATGCTGATCCCGGGTTTCCTGGCCGGCGACGGATCGCTTGTCGTGATGGCCGATTGGCTTCGCCGCTGCGGCTACCGGCCGAGCAGAGCGGGGATGGTGGCCAACGTCGACTGCTCGGGGGCCGTGCTGACCCGGCTCGAGGCCCGGCTGGAGCGACTGGCCGAGCGGCACGGCGGGCCCGTCCTTCTCATCGGCCAGAGCCGTGGGGGCGGGCTGGCGCGGGCGCTCGCGTGTCGCCGGCCCGAGCTCGTGAGCCTGCTGGTGGCCCTGGGCTCGCCGCAGCTCGACCCACTCGCGGTGCACCCGCTCGTTCGCCTCCAGGTACAGGCGGTCGGAGGCTTGGGTTCCCTCGGAGTGCCCCGGCTGTTCAAGCGCTCGTGCCTCGAGAGCGAGTGCTGCGCCGGCTTCTGGGAGGACGCGGCCACACCGCTCGCGGACGGCGTGCGCTTCGTGTCGATCTACTCGCGCAGCGACGGCATAGTCGACTGGCGCGCCTGCCTCGATCCACAGGCCGAGAACGTGGAGGTCAGCTCCTCCCACTGCGGCATGGCCGTGAACGCCTCGGTCTTCCGCGCCGTGGCGGCCGCGCTCGGTGATTCGAGGGCCGGCTCCTCGACGGCAACGCTGCGCGCCGCCTGAGGCCTCAGAGCACGACCACCGCCGCGCCGCGCACGCTGCCCGCCCGCAGCCGCTCCAGCGCCTCGTTGGCCCGCTCGAGGGGAAAAGCCTCGACCTCGGTACGCACCGGCACCTGCGGCGCCAGGGCCAGGAACTCCTCCCCGTCGGCCCGGGTGAGGTTCGCCACCGAGCGCAGCGTGCGCTCGCCCCACAGCAGCTCGTAGGGAAACGCCGGGATGTCGCTCATGTGGATCCCGCCGCACACCACCGTGCCGCCCTTGGCCACCGTCCGCAGCGCCGCTGGGACCAGCTCGCCGGCGGGTGCGAAGATGAGCGCCGCGTCGAGCTCCTCCGGCGGCGAGGCGTCCGCGTCGCCCGCCCATTCGGCGCCCTGCTCGAGGGCAAAGCGCTGCCCGGCCTCGTCACCCGGGCGCGTAAAGGCGAAGACGCGCCGGCCCTGATGGCGGGCCACCTGGCTCACGATGTGGGCCGCGGCGCCGAAGCCGTACAGGCCCAGCCGCTCCGCGTCCCCGGCAAAACCCAGCGTGCGATAGCCGATCAGGCCCGCGCACAGCAGCGGCGCGGCCTGCAGGTCGGGGTAGCCGGCGGGGATCGGAAAGCAGAAGCGCTCGTCCGCCACCGCCCGCTGTGCGTAGCCGCCGTCGCGCTGGTAGCCGGTGAAGCGGGCACGCTCGCAGAGGTTCTCGCGCCCCGACCGGCAGTAGCGGCACGCGCCGCAGGTCCAGCCGAGCCAGGGCACCCCGACTCGCTCGCCCCGGCCGAATCGCTCTCCCTCACTCGCAACCCGCGCCACTATCTGATGTCCAGGCACCAGCGGCAGGCTGGGGTCGGGCAGCTCGCCGTCGAGCACGTGCAGGTCGGTGCGGCAGACCCCGCAGGCCATCACCTCGAGCAGCACCTCTCCCGTCCCAGGCTCGGGGGCGGAGAGCTCCGCTGCGCGGAGCGGGCGTCCGGGGGCATCTAGCACCATCGCGCGCACAGGACTGCCAATACCATCGCATCCGTAATGGAGACCGAGGAGTACCGCGCCGCCACCTACGACTTGTGGCAGGCGATGGCCGCGGGCTGGGACGCCGGCCGCGAGCTCATGTGGGAGGCCACCCGCGAGGTGAGCGAACGGCTCCTGGACGCGCTCGCGCTCAAGCCCGGCGAGACGGTGCTCGAGCTGGCCTGCGGAACGGGGGAGACCGGGTTCGCGGCCGCCCGCGCGGTCGGCCCGCAGGGCGAGGCGATCCTCACCGACTTCGCGCCGAACATGGTCGACGCCGCCCGCCGCAGCGCCGATGCGCTGGGACTGAACGGCGTGGAGGTGCGGGTGATGGACGCCGAGCGAATGGACCTCGAAGACGACAGCGTCGACGCGGTGCTCTGCCGCTGGGGCTACATGCTCATGGCCGACCGGGCCGCCGCCCTGGCCGAGACCCATCGCGTCCTGCGCCCCGGGGGCAGGCTGGCGCTCTCGGTCTGGGGAGCGCGGGAGCGAAATCCCTGGGCCGCCGTTCCCGGTCGCGTGCTGATGGAAAAGACGGGAACCCCGCCGCCGGAGCCGGACGCCCCGAACATGTTCTCCATGGCCGACCCGCAACGGCTGCGCGCCTTCCTGCTCGACGCCGGCTTCGACGAACCGCGGATCGAGGAGGTCGAGGTGCCCTGGCGCTTCGAAGGCTTCGACGACTACTGGCACTACGTGACCCGGCTGAGCCCGCTCGGGCTGAGGCTGCCGGAGCTCTCCGAGGCCGAGGTCGCCGAGATGCGCGCGGAGATCGAGCGTGGCGTCGCGAGCTACCGCACCAACGGCGGGCTGGTGCTTCCCGGCCTCGCGCTCGTCGCGGCGGTCCGCTGAGCGGCGTGGGTCCGCTCGTGGACGCCGGCCGGCTGTCCGAGCGGCTCGACATCGTGGCCGTGGTCGACTGCCGCTTCACCCTGGGCGCGCCCGGGGCCGGGGAGAAGGGGTATCTGTCGGGCCACGTGCCGGGCGCCGCGTTTCTCGATCTCGACCGCGATCTGGCCGCGCCCCCGGGTGACCGCGGGCGACACCCGCTTCCCGCCCCGGAGGAGTTCGAGGTGTCGGCCCGCAGAGCAGGCATCGGCGCCGGCGGTGACGTGGTCGCCTACGACGAGGCCGGCGAGGGCGGGGCCGCGCGCCTCTGGTGGCTGCTGCGCCATTTCGGTCACCCGCGGGTGTCGGTGCTCGATGGCGGCCTGGACGGCTGGCGCTCCGCGGGCCTGCCGCTTGCGGCTGGGCCGGAGAAGGTGGGAGCGGGGGACTTCCGCGCACACGCACGCGAGGACGACATTGCCGAGGCGGATGACCTGCTCGCCGGCGAGCACCTGCTCCTGGATGCCCGCGCCCCCGAACGTTTCCGCGGTGAGGTAGAGCCGATCGATCCGGTGGCCGGCCACATCCCCGGCGCCCGGAACGTCCCCTTCGCCGAGCTCGCGCCGGGCGGCGGCTTTCTCCCTGCGGAGGAGCTGCGCGAGCGGCTGCAGGGCGCCGGCGCGTCGCCCGGCCGCGAGCTCGTGGCCTACTGCGGCTCCGGCGTCACCGCTTGCACGCTGGTTCTGGCGGCGGAGCTGGCCGGCCTCGGCCCAGCGCGGCTGTATCCGGGCTCGTGGAGCGAGTGGTCCGGTCGCGGCTACCCGGCGGCGCGCCAGGACAGCGCGCGCTCGACCGAGAGCCTCAGCAAGGGCCCTGGAGGCGTCCGCTCCCGATAGGGGCGATAACGCGCCGCTAGCGCGTCCAGCGCTTCGGGAGCCTCGTGCGCGTCGATCACCGCGACACGACCGAGGAGCTGCACCCAGGCCAGCCGGCTCCAGTCGTCGTCGTAGACGTCCACGCACAGGGCGGCCTGCGGGCGCCTTCGCAGGTAACGAACGCGCGCGGGCTCGGGCGACCTCTTGGGCTTCTCGTCGATCGCGCTCCAGACGGCGTCGCCGCTGAGCGCATAGGTCACCGGCAACACCCGGGGCCGATCGGCGTCGTCGAGGTAGGCGAGCCGGCCCACCCGCTGGGCCTCGAGCAGCTCACGGGCCCACCCGTGAAGCGTCTCTAGAGTCATCGGCCGAGCCTAGAGCGGAGAGGTGAGTTCATGAAGATCGGCATCGGGCTGCCGACCACGATCCCCGGGGTCGAGGGTCGGCAGGTAGTGGAGTGGGCGCAGCGGGCGGAACGGGCCGGATTTTCGACGCTCGGGGTGCTCGACCGAATCGTCTACCCCAACTACGAGCCGCTGGTGAGCCTGGCCGCGGCGGCCGCGGTCACCGAGCGGATCCATCTCACCACCGGCATCGTGATCGTCCCCTACCGGGCCAACGCGGCCTTGCTGGCCAAGCAGGCGGCGACCGTGCAGGCCCTCTCCGGGGGCCGGCTCGAGCTCGGGGTCGCGGTTGGGTTCCGCGAGGACGACTACGAGGTCTCGGGCGTGCCGATGAAGGGCCGTGGGAAGCGCTTCGAGGAGATGCTCGACGAGATGAAGCGCATCTGGGCCGGGGAGGAGCGCGGTTTCGCCGGCGCGATCGGTCCGGACATCGATCCGCCCACGATCCTCGTCGGCGGCATGATCGACGCCGCCTTCCGGCGGGCCGCGGAGTACGGCGACGGCTGGATCATGGGCGGCGGCGGGCCGGACCAGTTCGGTCAGGCTCGGGAGAAGCTGCTCGCCGCGTGGGAGAAGGCGGGCCGCGACGGCACGCCAAAGGCGGCCTCGCTGGCCTACTTCGGGCTGGGCGACTCGGCGGAGGAGGATGCTCGTCACAACATCGGCCACTACTACGCCTGGCTCGGCGAGTACGCCGACGCGATCGTCGGCGCGGCGGCCAAGACCGAGGAGATGGTCCAGGGCTACGTTCAGGCCTTCGAGGCGGCCGGATGCGATGAGCTGATCCTCTTCCCGAGCTCGGCCGAGCCGGAGCAGGTCGACCTCCTGGCCCGCGCCGTGCTGTAGCCGTTCCGTCCCCCGCCCCCGCCACCATGCCTGCCGGATGGCTTCGGCGAAGCTCGTGCTCGGCGGGGCGGCCACGGCGGCCGTCGGCGTCCGCGTGGCCCGCTCACTCTACGGCCGCTGGCGCGTCCTTCCCGACGCCGACCGGCGCTCCCTCGAGACCCTGGCGGAGGACCTCAAGACCCGTGCCCTCGAGTTGCGCGGCGCGCTCGACGCCGACCGGGCCCGAAACGAGCTGCGCAGCGCGAGCGAGGGTTTCGCCGCGGCGTTGGTCCGCACCGCGCGAGCCGATCCCGAGCTCGACGAGGCGGAGGTGCAGCGCCTGCGCGCCGACCTGCGCCGCGAGCTCGACCGGCTCGAAAGCGGCACTCCGGGAAGCATTAAGGCTTCGCGAAGTCGGCGCGGAAGCGACGTGACCCCCGAGTAGGATTGCGGTTCCCCCGCCGGGAACCCCTCGTGAATAGCTCAGATTCCGCCCAGACTCCGGGGCCGTCCGCACGCCCTGCAGCAGCGACGCTCGAGTTCCGAGGGGCCACCAAGCGGTACCCGGGACAGTCCGAGCCGGCCGTCGACGACCTCTCCCTGGAGGTGCCCTCGGGCGAGATCTGTGTGCTGGTGGGTCCGTCGGGCTGCGGAAAGACCACCGCGATGCGGATGGTCAACCGCATGATCGACATCACCGACGGCGACATCCTCCTGGACGGGAGCAGCGTGAAGGAACGTGCCCCGGCCGAGTTGCGGCGCGAGATCGGCTACGCCATCCAGCAGATCGGCCTGTTCCCGCACCTCAGCGTCGCCGGCAACATCGCCACCGTTCCCCGGCTCCTGGGCTGGGACAAGGAGCGAATCCGCACCCGCGTGGACGAGCTGCTCGAACTCGTGGGCCTCCACCCCGACGAGACCCGGGACCGCTTTCCCGGCCAGCTTTCGGGCGGCCAGCGCCAGCGGGTCGGCGTGGCCCGCGCTCTCGCGACCGATCCGCCGCTCATGCTCATGGACGAGCCCTTCGGCGCCATCGACCCCATCAACCGTGAACGGCTGCAGAACGAGTTTCTGCGCCTTCAGCGCGAGATCCGCAAGACGATCGTCTTCGTCACCCACGACATCGACGAGGCGATCAAGATGGGCGACCGGATCGCCGTCATGAAGAAGGGCGGCAAGCTGGCCCAGTACGCCACGCCGGCCGAGCTGCTGATGAACCCGGCCGACCGTTTCGTCGAGGACTTCGTCGGCGCCGACCGCGCGCTGAAGCGCCTGGCCCTTCAGCGCGTCCGCGACGTCGACCTCTGGAAGGCCCCGCTGGTGAGGGCGGGTGAGTCGACGTCCGACGCGGTCGCCAGGGCCGCCGAGAGTGAGGTCCCCTACCCGCTGCTGGTCGACGACGACGACCGCCCCGTCGCCTGGCTCAACGATCGCGATCTCAACGGCGACGTCGTCGAGGCCCCAGACGCTTCCCGCGCGGAGCCGATCCTGGAGCTCGACGACATCCTCCGCGACGCGCTCTCCGACCTCCTCGAGGAGGAGGTCCAGTACGGGCCGGTGGTGGACGAGCAGGGCCGTGCCTTCGGTGTGCTCTCGGTCGAGATCCTCGCCCATGCCCTGCGCACCGACCCCGAAGAGGTCCCGAGCGGGGCCGACGCCGTGGCGTGACCGCACTTCTCGCCCAGGGTGGTGTCCAGATCCGCGGTGACGAGGGCGACGAGGGGTGCGTGGCCAACAACGGCTTCTGTCCCGACTGGATATTCGACAACTTCGACCGCTACGTGGACCCGTTCTTCCGCCACGTGCTGCTCACCGTCACGGCGATGGCGATCGGCTTCCTGATCGCGTTTGCGCTGGCGCTGATCGCCTACCGCAGGCGCTGGTTCATCAACCCGATCACCCAGGTCACCGGGATCCTGTACACGATCCCCAGCATCGCCGCCTTCTTCCTGCTGCTGCCCGTCACCGGTCGCGGCTTCACCACGGCGATCATCGCGCTGGTCGCGTACATCCTCCTGATCATCTTCCGCAACGTGCTTGCCGGCCTGGACAACGTGCCCACCGAGACCAAGGACGCGGGCCGCGGCATGGGGCTCACCGACCGCCAGCTGCTCTGGCGCGTCGAGATCCCGCTCGCGCTGCCGGAGATCATGGCCGGTCTTCGCATCGCCGTGACCACCACCGTCGGGCTGGCCACGTTGGCCTTCTTCGCGGGCGCCGGCGGTCTGGGCGAGTCGATCTTCGCCGACATCACCTACAAGTCGAACGTGGTCGTGGCCGGCGGCCTGGCCGTGCTGCTGGCGGTGCTGCTCGACGGGCTGATCCTGCTCGTGCAGCGCGCCATCACGCCCTGGACCCGGGCGGTGGCGGCACGATGAGCACCACCCTCGCGGTGCTGGGGCAGTTCGGCGACGCCGTCGACTTCATCGTCAACGAGCGCGAGTCGCCCGCCGGCGGCAGCCAGGTCGGCGGCCTGGGCGAGATGTGGGAGCTGACCTGGGAGCATCTCAAGCTGTCGATCGCCGCGATGGCCGTGGCCTGCGCGCTGACCATTCCGTTCGGCCTCTGGCTCGGACACATCGGCAAGGGCGGCTTCCTGGCCATCAACGCCTCCAACGCCGGCCGTGCGGTGCCGAGTCTGGCGCTGATCGCGTTCTTCGTGGCCTACATCGGCGTGGGCTTCACCAACCTGATGCTCGCGCTGGTGCTGTTGGCCATCCCGCCGATACTGACCAACACCTACACCGGCGTGAGACAGGTCGACCGGGACACCGTCGACGCCGCCCGCGGCATGGGCATGACCGGCGCCGAGATCGTGCGCCGGGTCCAGCTTCCGCTGGCGCTGCCGCTGATCTTCGGCGGCATCCGGATCTCGGCGGTGAACGTCGTGGCCACCGCCACCATCGCGCCGCTGGCCGGGGTCATCACGCTCGGCGACCCGATCATCAATCCGAACACCTACGGAACCGACGGCCAGCTCGCCGCGGCGATCGTCGTCGCCCTGCTGGCCGTCATCACCGAGGTCTCGCTGGGAGCGGTGCAGCGCGCCGTGACCCCGCGCGGCCTCAAGCTCGAGGCCGGCCGAAAGCGCCGGCTCCCGTTTACGACCAAGAGAAGGGAAGCAACCACATGAGGACTCTGCGCTGGCCCCTGCTGTTGATGCTGATGCTGGCCTCGCTCGCCATGGCCGCCTGTGGCGGCGACGACGAGGACGAGGGAGGAGGCGGAGGCGAGTCGACCACCCAGGGCGGTGGCCAGCAGGCCATCCAGAAGAACGACTCCAAGTCCGGCGTCAAGATCACGATCGGCTCGAAGAACTTCACCGAGCAGAAGATCCTGGGCGAGATCTACGCCCAGGCGCTGGCCGCCGGGGGCTACGACATCTCGACCCAGCTCAACCTGGGCGACGAGAAGACGGCGCTCAAGGCCCTCGAGGGCGGGGAGATCAGTGCCTACCCGGAGTACACCGGCACGGCGCTGCTCTCGTTCTTCGGCGTGCAGGCTGACGCCCTGCCGAGCGACGAGCAGAAGGCCTACCAGCAGGCCAAGGAAGGCTTTGCCAAGAAGGACCTGACAGCCCTGCCCCCGACGCCGTTCGTCAGTTCGAACGAGGTGGCGGTCACCGAGAAGACCGCAACCGATCTGGGCCTCAAGAAGATCTCCGATCTCGAGGGCAAGTCGCAGGACCTGACCCTCTACGGGACGCCCGAGTGCCGCCAGCGGCTCGACTGCCTGCTCGGACTGCAGGAGGTCTACGGGCTCAAGTTCTCCAAGTTCGTCCCGGTCGACATCGCCCTGCGTCACGAGGTGCTGAGCAAGGGCCAGGCCGACGTGTCCATCGTCTTCACCACCGACCCGCAGGTCAAGCGCGAGGGCTTCGTCCTGCTCGAGGACGACAAGGGCATGTTCCCGCCCTACAACTCGACCCTCGTGGTACGCGACGACGTGGTCAAGAAGGCCGGCCCAGAAATGCCCGAGATCGTGGGCCAGGTGAACGACGGGCTGACCGACGCGGTGATGCAAGAGCTCAACGCCCGCGTCGACCTCGACAAGAAGACGCCCGAGGAGGTGGCGGGCGAGTACCTGTCGGAGACGGGCCTGGTCCCGTCGTAGCAGGCAGCCGGTTCCTCGCCGTGGGTAGCCTCGGACCGACGTGGAATCGGTCTGGGACTACCCGCGGCCCCCGGCCGTCGAGCGCTTCCCTCGCTTGAAGCGCACAAGCTCCTCGCGGTCGCTTCCGCCCGACACACCCACCGCCAGCACCGGCCCGACACCGCGGGCGTAGAACTTGAACTCGAGCACCTTGGGCTCGAGCGGGTTCACGTCCTTGGTCATCAGCGCCGGCCGGTAGTGACCGGACGGCACCTCGGCCTGCTCGGAGAGGCTGATCACCTTCGCCCGGTCCTCCGCCTCGCCCTTGTAGTACTCCTGGCGGTAGCGCAGACCCGGCCGCGGGTTCGCGGGCATGATCACCCCGGCCTGTGCGCCGTCGACACCCGCCTCGAACGAGCCACTGGTGGACACCGGCTTGCCGTTCTCGTACTCGGTTGTCGCCTCGCCCAGGTACCAGATGTTGCCCCGCTTGTCCTGGGCGTACCAGTCGTCGGTCACCTCGACGAACTCGCCGTCCTCGGTGACCACGTCGTGGACGACGCGTGCGGTGACCCCGTTGGCGATCAGCTTCGTGCGGTCGGTCACCGTGACCACCACCTTCTGCCTGGTGCCCTCCGGGTCGGTCTCGCGGTAGACCCAGCGGGCGCCCGGCCGCATCGGCCACCAGCGGTTGGTGATGCTGGTGGTGAAGTCGGCCGGATCGAGGTCGACCTTCTCGCCACCCTTGGGCAGCTTCCCGCCCGGCCGCTGGGCCGTGGCCGCGGCGCCGGCCGCCACCCCCAGCACGAGGGTGGCGGCCATTATGGTGAGGGCGGCGCGGCGCATCAGTCGTCTCCGGCCTTTTCGTCGTTGTCGCCCTCTGAGCTCAGGACCTTGAAGTCCTGGTCGAGGTGGACATCGACCTGGCTGCCGTCGCTCTTCGTCACCTCGACCTCGTAGGCGCCCTCCTCGTCGCCCGCCTCGGTCTCGGTCACCTTGCCGCCTCCCGTCTCGGCCAGAGCGACCGCGCTTGCGCGCTCGAGCGACTGGCCCGCGATCGGCTTCTCCCCGGCGTCGTCGTCGCCTCCGCCGGCCGCGCCGGCGATGGCCACTCCGCCCACGCCGAGCGCTGCCACCACCGTCGCCGCAATCGCTGCACCCTTGAGCTTGTCCTTCATCTTGGTTGCCTCCTGTCTGGTTGGCTTGATCCGTTGGCGCCAACCTAGGGCCCCCTCCTGAGATGCCCCTGAGAGGCCGTGCCCCCTCACTCCGGGAGGCGAATGCGAACGGTCGCGCCGGCGCCGTCGTGCGCCGGGACGAGCTCGGCGGCGCCGCCGTGCGCCTCAGCGATCGCGCGGACGATGGCCAGACCCAGGCCGGTGCCTCCGCGAGTGCGGGCGGCGTCGCCGCGGGCGAAGCGCTCGAACGCGCGACCGGCGAGCTCGGGCGGGAACCCGGGGCCGGAGTCGGCCACCTCGAGCTCCGATCCGCCGTCAGCCGGATGCGCGCGCAGCACGATGTCGCCCTCGCCGTAGCGGAGCGCGTTGTCCACGAGATTGCCGAGCGCCTGGCGCAGCCGCAGCTCGTCCGCCCGCACGTGGAGGTCGCCGGGCACGTCGGTCCGGATGGTGCGGCCGCGCTCGCCGGCGCGCTGGGCGAAGCGCTCACGCACCGCGTCGACCAGCTCTGTCGCCGGCAGATCCTCGGGTTGCACGGGCAGCTCCCCCTCGCCCGTGCGGGCCAGCACGAGCAGGTCCTCGGCGAGCTGAGCCAGGTGGTCGCACTCCTCCACGGCCGCGACGAGAGCCTCGCGCACCTGGGGCTCATGGTCGCCGGCTCGGAGCGAGGCCTCGATCTCCGTCTTGATCACCGCCACGGGCGTGCGCAGCTCGTGGCTGGCGTCGGCCACGAAACGGCGCTCGCGGTCGTACGAAGCCCGCAGCCGGTCGAGCATCTCGTTGAGCGTCTGCCCCAGCCGCCGGATCTCGTCCTGCGCGGGCGGCAAGGGCAGCGGCTCGCCGGCACGGTCCAGTGAGATCTCAGCCGCGCGGCGTCGCATGGCCTCGACGGGGCGCAGTGCCGCCGCCGCCAACAGGTAGCCGAGCAGCGACGCGGCGAGCACGGCCACCGGCCCGCCGACGGCAAAGGACGCGGCCAGGTTGGCGAGAGTCTCGTCGCGATCCTCCAGCGACTGGCCGACGGCCACCACCCCGGCCCCCTCCGCCGGCCGCGCGAGCACCCTGGTGGTGCCCTCCACGCCCGCCACGCGCTGTTCGGTGACGGTCTCGCCCTCGGCGGCGATCCGGCCCAGCGCCGCGCGCGTGAGCACCGGCTCACCGGCACCGGCGGTTGAGTCGACCACGCGGCCGTCGTCGCTCAGCAGCTGGGCAAAGCCCTCGTCCGCCTCCTCTGCGGCGCCCGCCGAAGCCTGGCCGGACGACGCTACGGCCGTGGCGCGCGCCTCCAGCGCGGAGTCCACGCTCTCGTTGAGGTCGGTCTCGAGGCGCAGGTAGACGAACAGGCCCGCGGCAGCCAGCACCACGACCATGGCCAGCGCGAACGCGGCCGTTAGCCGGAGCCGAATCGGAATCCGGCTCACCGGCCACCGTCCTTGCGCATCCGATAGCCCACCCCGCGCACCGTCTCGATCGACTTCACGCCAAAGGGCCGGTCGATCTTCTCGCGCAGGTAGCGCACGTAGACCTCAACCACGTTGGAGCGCTGCTCGTAGCCGAGGTCCCATGCCGCCTCGAGCAGCTGGGACTGCGTCAGGACCTGGCCGGAGCGGCGCACGAACGTCTCGAGCAGCGCGAACTCACGCGCCGACAGCTCGATCTCTTCGTCGCCGCGCCAGACCTCGCGGGAGGCGGGGTCGAGCCGCAGATCACCCACCTCGAGCACGGCCGGCCGCTCGACCGGGCCCCGCCGTGCCAGCGCGCGCAGCCGCGCCACCAGCTCGGCCAGCGAGAAGGGCTTGGTGAGGTAGTCGTCAGCGCCTCCGTCGAGTCCGCGGACCCGATCCTCCACCGCATCGCGAGCGGTCAGCATCAACACAGGCGTCCACACACCCGTCGACCGCAGCTGCCGGCAGGTCTCGAAGCCGTCGAGGCCCGGCATCATCACGTCGAGCACGATCGCGTCGTAGTCCGTCGCAGCGGCCTTGAGCAGCCCCTCCGGGCCGTCGCCCGCAAGATCGACCACGAGGCCCTCGAAACGCAGGCCGCGCCGGATCGCGGCGGCCATGCGGACGTCATCCTCGACCACGAGCACCCTCACCCCTCCAATCATGGACCTCAACCTGAGAACCGGCTGAGAAGGGCCGGACCTACCCCCTTACCCCGCCCCCCGGCGGCGCCTGGGGCGGGTTGAGCCGAACCCCCGGTGATCTCTAGGGCGGCTGGATCACAGCTAGGGCTGGCACGGCCGGCTTGCAGCCACCGGCTGCCTCTTCGCGGCTGCCCGCGGCTGCACCTTGCGAGCCATCCAGGCGTCCAGCCGCTTGAGGTCCTTCTTGCCCCAGGTGAGGCCGTAGACGATCAGCGCCGCGATGAAGAGCGTGTAGCCGCTCACCTTGCCGGTGACGGCGAAGTCCCACACCCCGAGCGCCAGGATCCCCGCGGTGTCCAGCACGACTCCGATGACGAACAGGCGGGTGATGCCCTCCATCCCGAAGCGGTAGCGCAGAACCAGAAAGGCGGCCAGCATGATCCAGAAGCCGGCCTCCAGTGTGATGGCGAGAATCCACTTGATCTCCATAGTTGTTTTATATCAAACGTTTGATATAGAATCAAGCGACATGCCCAAGGTGGTCGATCATGAGGCGCGGCGCGCCGAGCTGGCCGAGGCGGTCTGGCGCCTGGCCTCGCGCGAGGGCTTGGAGGCCCTGACGGTCCGCCGGGTGGCCGCCGAGGCGGGGTGCTCCACCGGCGCGCTGGTGCACTACTTCCGCGACAAGGAGGACCTGCTGGTGTTCGCGCTGCATACGGTCGCCGACCGCTCGGGCCGGCGGATCGCGAAGGCAGCCGAGCGCACCACCGATCCCTTGGAGCTGACACGCGCGACTCTGGCCGAGATGCTGCCTCTGGACTCGGATCGCCGAGCCGAGGTCAGGGTCTGGTTCGCGTTCCTGGGACTCGCCCTCACGCGCCCGACACTGGCCCGCGCCCAGCGAGACGCCTACCGGACCTGCCGCGGCCTCATCGCCGACACGCTCGCCCAGGCCGAGGCCGAAGGCAGGGTCTTGCCCGGTCTCGATTGCGAGCGGGAGGCCACGGCCCTGGTGGCCCTGGTGGACGGGCTGGCGGTCCAAGCGGCCTTTGAGCCCAGGCATCTGGGTGCCGAGCGCCTGATGCAGATCGTCGACGCACGTCTGGCGCGGCTGGAACCGCCGAGGCCCGTTCGGCCCTAGTAGCGTCGGCGGCGTGCCCACGTCCGCCGGCAGCGCCAGCGCCGCACCACTGCGCTTCGAGGACGGAGCGCTGCTGGTGCTCGACCAGCGCGCTCTGCCCGACACCGAACGCTGGATCCGGTGCACGTCGCCCGAGCAGGTGGCCGACTGCATCCGGACGCTGGCCGTGCGTGGCGCGCCCGCGATCGGGGTCGCGGCGGCTTACGGCATGGCGCTGGCCTCCGATCGCCCCGAGGCGGCCGGGTTGCTGCGCGACACGCGGCCGACTGCCGTGAACCTCGCCTGGGCGATCGAGCGCTGCCTGAGTACCAGCGAGCCGCTGGCCGAGGCGCGCCGGATCCACGCCGACCAGGAGAAGGCCGACCGCCGGCTCGCCGCCGCGGGCGCCGAGCGCTTCCGCGAGGGAGACCGCGTCCTGACCCACTGCAACGCCGGCGCGCTCGCCACGGCCGGCTTCGGTACGGCGGGCGGAGTGCTGCTCGCCGCCTGGGAGCTGGGGCGGCTGGAGCTCGTGTGGGTCGACGAGACCCGTCCGCTGCTCCAGGGAGCCCGGCTCACGGCCTGGGAGCTGCGCCGGGCGGGTGTCCCCCACCGGGTGATCGCGGACGCCGCGGCGGGCGGGGTCATCGCCCGCGGGCTGGTGGACCGGATCGTCGTCGGGGCGGACCGGATCGCCGCCAACGGCGACGTGGCCAACAAGGTCGGCACCTATCCGCTCGCGGTGCTGGCGGCCCGACACGACGTGCCCTTCTACGTCGCGGCTCCCCTTTCGACCCTCGATCCCGGGACCCCGGACGGCGCCCACATCCCGATCGAGGAGCGCGATCCCGGGGAGGTCGCCGAGGGCAGCGACGCGTTCAACCCCGCCTTCGACGTCACCCCGGCCGGCCTGGTCGCGGCCATCTTCACCGAGGCCGGGGTGCTCGAACCGCCCTACGAGGAGTCGATTGCGCGTGTCCGCCCGCGCTGAGGTCGTCGCCACCGCGAGAGAGATGCACCGGCTCGGCCTCGTGGCCGGCCCCGCCGGCAACGTGAGCGTGCGCGAGGGCGACCACATCCACATCACGCCGAGCGCCCTGCGCTACGAGGACATGGCCGAGCAGGACGTGGTCACCCTCGACCGGACGGGCGCGGTGGTTGCGGGCGAGCGCGAGCCCTCGAGCGAGCGCCGGGTGCACCTGGCCGTGTACGCCGCCCGACCGGACGTGGGCGCCATCGTTCACACCCACAGCGGCCACGCCACGGCGTGGAGCACGACCGGGGAGGCGCTGCGCACGCCGGCGCTCGAGCGCGCCGCGGGAGGCGCGGTCGAGCCGGGGCGCAGGGAGCCCGCGGGATCGCAGCTGATCGCCGACGCGGCAGTCGACGCGCTCGGCGACCGGGCGGCCGCACTACTCGAGAGTCACGGTGCCTTCGCCGTGGACAGCAAAGCCGATCACGCCCTCGCGCTGTGCTCCCTGCTGGAGCGCGAAGCCCGCGGCGCGTGGCTGGCCCGTGGCCTCGACGCCCACGCTCATCTGGCCGTCGCCACCCGCCCGCTGGTGCTCGGCATCGGAGGCGGCGGCGACGTGGTCGGCGCGCTGGCCACGGCGGAGCTGTGCCGGACAGAGCACGGGGCCCGGCCGGTGGTGGGCGGCGTGAGCTGGGAGCGGCGGCCGATCGACCCGCTCCCCGGCCCCCGCGCGGAGCGCGAGATCGAGGGTGCCCGCTCGCTCGCGCCCGGCGTGCTGATCGCCTCGGCGGAGACCCGGGTGCGGGCCAGCGGGGTCCGCTTCGCGGAGTCGCACATGGCCGCCCTCCTGGGCCAGGAGGTCGTCCTGGTCGACCCGACCGGCGGTCCTGCCGCGGTGGCCGCCGGGCTTCGCTCGGCGATGCGCCGGCTCGACTGCGACCTGGCGCTCTTCATCGACGTCGGTGGAGATGCGCTGGCCCGTGGTGACGAGCCGGGCCTCGCCAGCCCGCTCTGCGACGCCCTGATGCTCGCCGCGGCGGTGCAGCTCCAGGAGGGAGGCGGTCCTCCGGTGCTGGGCGGCATCTTCGGGGTCGGCTGTGACGGCGAGCTGACACCGGCCGAGGTGTTCCGCCGGCTGGACGAGGTCGCCGCCGCCGGCGGCCGGGCCGGGCCGCCCCCCGGCCGGCTGACGCCGGCCGTGGCAGCGCGCCTGGACGAGGCGGTGCGCGTGGTGCCGACGGAGGCGAGCGCGATGGCGCTTCGGGCCTACCGCGGCGAGTCGGGGACCAAGACCATCCGCGCCGGGCGGCGGACGGTGAACCTGACCCGCGAGGCGGCCAACACCTGGTTCTTCGATCCGGGCGTGGCCGTTCAGGCCACCGCCCGCCTGGCGGCCGCGGTCCGGGACGCCCCGGACCTGGACTCGGCCAACGAGGCCCTGCACGCACTGGGCGTCCGCACCGAGCTGGACTACGAGCGTGACCCAGCGCACACAAGCCCTGCGAAGGGCGCGCAACAGTGAATGTGTGTTCAGCCGCCTTCCCGACGGGACGCCCGTGCTCATCCGGCCCATCCGGGCCGACGACAAGCGGATGTTGTCGACGGGCCTGCAGCATCTCTCGAGGGAAAGCGTGCAGCGGCGATTTCTCGCCCCCAAGACCAGCTTCACCCGCGCCGAGCTTCGCTACCTGACCGAGGTCGACGGCCACAACCACGTGGCGCTGGTGGCCGAGTACCCGGCCCACCCCGTGCGCCGGCTGATCGGGGTGGCCCGCTTCGTTCGCCTTCATGAAGACCGGGAGGCCGCCGAGGTGGCCATCGTGGTGGCCGACGACTGGCACCGGCGCGGTCTGGGGTCAATGCTGGCCGAGCAGCTCGCCGCGGTGGCGCGGCGCTCGGGCGTCCGGCGCTTCACCGCAACGATGGCCAGCGACAACGTCCCGGCCCACCGCCTGATGCACAAGCTCACCGCGCACCTGGAGCACCATCACACCGGCGGCGGTCTCGACGAGGTCGTGCTGAACCTCGCCGCCTGAGCGGACCGGGCGGCGTCTACGCGCTACGAGACCGTCCAGGTCTCCCCAGAGTGCAGCAGCCGCTCGAGCTCCTCGGGCCCCGCTTTCGCCGACGCCTCCTCCAGCTCGAGCGCCAGGTCGTGCCCATAGACCGGGCGGTCGACGTCGCGGAACACGCCGATGGGCGTAGGCCCCGTCGGGCGGGCGCACAGGTGGGCGAGCTCGAAGGCGAGGCTGGGCTCCTCCCGGGCCGCGTCGTGCACGAGCAGGGCGTCCTCCCCCACGTCGGTGACGTCCACCAGCTCGAGCCGGCCGTCGCGGCCCCGCGCCACCCCGCGCTCGTCCTCCGCGCCGAAGCGCACCGGCTCGCCGTGCTCCAGCCGGATCTGGTTCAGGTCGCGGCGTCCCTTGGCCCGCACCGCGTCGAAGGCGCCGTCGTTGAAAACGTTGCAGTTCTGGTAGATCTCGACGAAGGCGGCGCCTTCGTGCGCCGCCGCGGCCCGCAGCGTCGCCGCCAGGTGCGCCTTGTCGGTGTCGACGGTGCGGGCGACGAATGTGGCCTCGGCCCCGAGGGCCAGCGACACCGGGTTGAAGGGGTGATCCTGCGAGCCGAAGGGAGTGGACTTGGTGACCTTTCCCTCTTCGCTGGTGGGCGAGTACTGGCCCTTGGTGAGACCGTAGATCTGGTTGTTGAACAGCAGGATCTTCACCGGGACGTTGCGGCGAAGCGAGTGGATCAGGTGGTTGCCGCCGATCGACAGCGCGTCCCCGTCGCCGGTGACCACCCACACCGACAGGTCGGGACGCGAGGTGGCCACGCCGGTGGCCAGCGCCGGGGCACGGCCGTGGATGCCGTGCATGCCGTAGGTGTCCATGTAGTAGACGAAACGGCCCGCACAGCCGATGCCCGTGACGAAGACGATCCGGTCGCGGGGAATCCCGAGCTCGGGCATGAACGACTGCACCGAAGCCAGGACGGCGTAGTCGCCGCAGCCGGGACACCAGCGGGTCTCCTGGTCGGAGGAGAAGTCCGCCTTGGTGAGCTTGAGCACGTCGCCGCCGTTGCCGCGGCCGCCGTTCTCGCTCATGCCACGCGCTCGGTGATCTCGTCCATCATGTCCCGGGTGAAGATCGGGAGCCCGTCGACCTTGGTGAAGCTCTCCACCTCGACCAGGAACTCGGCGCGCAGCACCCTGGTCAGCTGGCCCATGTTCATCTCCGGGACCAGCACGCGGTCGTAGCTCCGCAGCACCTCCTCGACGTTGCCCGGCAACGGGTTCAGATGCCTGAGGTGGGCGGTGGCCACCTTGAGCCCGAGCTCGCGCCGGACTCGCCGGGCGGCACCCTGGATGGCGCCGTAGGTGGAGCCCCAGCCGAGCACGAGAAGAGTGGCGTCCGCGTCGGGGTCGTCCACCTGGATGTCCGGGACCCGCACGCGGCTCACCCGCTCCGCCCGCAGGTGCGTCATGTGGGAGTGGTTGGTCGAGTCGTAGGAGATGTTGCCGGTCACGTCCTCCTTCTCGAGCCCGCCTATGCGGTGGCGCAGCCCCGGCGTGCCGGGCACCGCCCACGGCCGGGCCAGGTTCTCGTCGCGCGCGTACGGGAAGAAGCCGGAAGGATCGGTGGCGAGGTTCGGGTCGATCGTGGGCAGCGCGCTCACCTCGGGCAGCTGCCAGGGCTCCGAGGAGTTGGCCAGAAACGTGTCGGAGAGCAGGATCACCGGCGTGCGGTGCGTGATCGCTATGCGCGCCGCCTCGATCGCCGAGTCGAAGCAGTTCGAGGGGGTGCAGGCGGCGATCACCGGCAGGGGCGACTCCCCGTGGCGGCCGTAGAGCGACATCAGCAGGTCGGCAGCCTCGGTCTTGGTGGGCATGCCGGTCGAGGGGCCGGCGCGCTGGACGTCGATCACGACGAGCGGCAGCTCGAGCGCCACCGCCAGCCCGATCGTCTCGGCCTTGAGGTCCATCCCCGGCCCGCTGGTGGCCGTGACGCCCAGGTGGCCGGCGAACGACGCGCCGAGCGCCATGTTGACCGCCGCGATCTCGTCCTCGGCCTGGATGGTGCGAACCCCCATCTTGTGGTGACGGGAGAGGGCGTGGAGAAGCTCCGAGGCCGGCGTGATCGGGTAGCTCGCGTAGAAGAGCTGCAGTCCGGATTGCACACTGGCGCCGATCAGCCCGTACGCGAGGGCCTGGGTGCCGTTGATGTTGCGGTAGGTGCCCGGGGGCGCGGGCGCCGCATCCACCTCGTAGTGCACCGCGAGCAGCTCGGCCGTCTCGCCGAAGTTGTGGCCGGCCCGGAAGGCGGCCAGGTTGGCATCCCGCAGCTGCTCTTCGTCCTCGAACTTGTTCTCCACCCAGTCGACCGTGGGCCGGGTCGGGCGACCGTACATCCAGGACACAAGCCCGAGCGCGAAGAGGTTCTTGCAGCGGGCGGCGTCGCGCGGGGTGATGCCTTCGATCTGCTCGGTGGCCCGGACCGTCATCGAGGTCATCGGCACGCGGAAGAGCTGGTAGTCGTCGAGTGAGCCGTCCTCGAGCGGGTCCGACTCGTAGCCGGCCTTGCGCAGGTTGTGGTCGGTGAAGCCGTCCTGGTTGACGATCACCGTCCCGCCCTTCTCCAGCGAGCCGACCTGCGTGATCAGCGCGGCCGGGTTCATCGCCACCAGCACGTTCGGGCTGTCTCCCGGGGTCAGGATGTCGCGCGAGGCGAAGTGGATCTGAAAGGCCGACACGCCGTGGGGCGTGCCGGCGGGCGCACGAATCTCGGCCGGGAAGTCCGGCAGGGTGGCCAGATCGTTACCCACCATCGCGGTGGCGTCGGTGAAGCGGCTGCCGGTGAGCTGCATCCCGTCGCCCGAGTCGCCCGCAAAGCGGACAACCACGCGATCGAGCTTCTCGAGTGTCTTGGGCTCCATTGGGGTACGGCAGTTCGAGTGTACCCAGGGCGGACGCCGTTAAAGACCGCCCAGAACCGGTCTCTGATCCCTTCGCGCGGGTCGCGCCAGTCGGATCAGAGGCGGTGGCCGCCAGGAGCCGCTGAGAACCGACCGGCGTGGCTCGTAGAGCCGCATGATCACGCGAAAGCGGCCGCGCGGAGCGGGCAGCCAGTTGGCGCGGGCGGGGCCCCGCGGCACGCGGTGCCGGAGATGCAGCGTGAGTGACCCGTCACGCCCCCGGCGCAGGCCGCGGGTGCGATCGCCGATGGCGTAGCGATCGATCGGGTTCGCGTAGAGATAGCCGTCGTCGTTGTACATCGTGAGCGACCAGAAGGCCCCCACCGGAGGCAGCCGGCCCGGCGGGAAGCGCAACGTGTAGCGGTAGCGGCCGCGAAGGCCCCGGCCCCGGCTGTCGCTGAGGCCGTAGGGGTAGACCGTCTCGGCGGGCGTGTTGGCGCCCAGCGCGATCCGGGCCACGATCGCGCGGCCGAGGTAGTTGCGACCGTAGTCGCCCACGTAAGGCCCGGGAAGCAGCCAGCCGTTGTTGCGCCGGCGGCTTTCGGCGTTCGCGCGCCTCAGCGCACGCGTGAGCAGCCGCGACCCGGCTCGCGGCGCGGCGGCGAGGGCAACCCGTACGTGGCCCTCGGCCTCGCTGGAGGGCGTGCGTCCGGGACCGATCCCGGCGGCCGCGAAGGCTTCCAGCGCACAGGCGTCGCTTTCCCGCGGCGGCTGCTCGGCCACCAGCGCTCCGAGCTCGTCGTAGAAGGCGATGCCCGACGGGATCTGCAGGCGGGCCAGCCGGTCGGGAAAGCCTGCAAGCAGCAGGGACGGCTGACGCGCGCCTGCCTCCCAGCGGGCGAGCGGGGTCACGCTGTAGCCGCGCAGCAGAGGGACCACCGCGGCCAGGTCGGCCTCGTCCTGCACCAGTGTCCGCCCCAGCAGCCAGACCGTGTCCGTCGGGCTGTGAATGCGCCGCACTCCGGCCGGGAGCGGCCCGCGGTGGCGCGGCGGCACGATGACGAACGAGCCCGCGCCCGTGCCGGTGGTCCTGCGGCCGATGTAGTCGATCGTGTTGGAGTACAGGTCGAGCAGCTGGAGGACGTAGTAGCGGCCGGCGGTGTCGGGCACGTCGATCACCAGGGGCCCGCCGGAGAGGTCGAGCTGTCCGACGCTGTACGCGGTGTCGACGTTGGGGGCCACCACCGTCTGCACCCCGGGCTCGACCAGAGCGCCGATGCTGAGGATCTGGTTCGCCGGGAAGCGCTGGACCGTCTGGCGCACGCTCAGCGGCGGCAGCCCGTAGATCCAGGCCGCCACCCCAGTGGAGAAAGCTCGCCGGGCGGCGCGTCCTGCGGAGGGGTGGTGCGCTACGAAACGCCGCTCGGCCTGGTCGAGCGCAGACCCGTAGAAGCCGCGCTCGCCGGCCGCGCTCGTGCCCAGCGCACAGGCGGGTACGCTCGGCTTCGCCGGC
Organism: uncultured Thermoleophilaceae bacterium; assembly: GCA_963772945.1. GTDB lineage: Bacteria > Actinomycetota > Thermoleophilia > Solirubrobacterales > Thermoleophilaceae > JACVRW01. The sequence continues at coordinate 227,061 of CAVYZJ010000006.1, forward strand.
GCGGGCGCCGCCGGCAACAGGACCGCCGCGAGTACGACGCCGATGATTGCCCGGGCCACGCGCGGGCAGTGTAGGAGGAGGCAACACGGGCGGCGCCGGGCACAATCCGCCGTCGCCGCGCCTGCCGCGAGGCTCGGCTAGAGTGCCGCGCCCCGACCGGGTCGTGCGATGAAGGTCTCCGTTCCCAAGGAATCCCTCCCCGGCGAGCGCCGTGTGGCGCTGGTGCCGGAGGTCACCCGCCGCCTCGCCAAGTCCGGCGTAGAGGTCGTGGTCGAGACCGGTGCCGGCGAGAACGCCGCCTATCCCGACCCGGAGTACGTGGAGGCGGAAGCCACCGTGGGCGACGGGTTCGAGGGCGAGGTGGTGGCGAAGGTCGCTCCCCCGACGGCCGAGGAGATCGGGCGCCTGCGTGAGGGGCAGGTGCTGGTCGGCTTTCTGGCGCCCCTGACCGCCACCGACACGGTTCGGGGACTGGCCGACGCCGGCGTGACCTCCTTCGCGATGGAGGCGATCCCACGCATCACGCGGGCCCAGTCGATGGACGCCCTGAGCTCGCAGGCGACGGTGGCCGGCTACCGCGCGGCGCTGATCGCAGCCCAGGAGCTGCCCCGCTTCTTTCCCATGCTGACGACCGCAGCGGGCACGGTTCGGCCCGCCACCGTGATGGTGCTGGGCGCCGGGGTGGCCGGCCTGCAGGCGATCGCCACCGCCCGACGCCTGGGCGCGGTGGTGCAGGCCTTCGACGTCCGCTCCGCCGTGAAGGAGCAGATCGAGTCGCTGGGCGCCCGCTTCGTGGAGCTGGACATGGGGCTGGAGGACGCCGAGACGGCCGGAGGCTACGCGCGCGAACTGACCGAGGAGGAGCAGGCCCGCCAGCGCGACCTGCTGGCCGAGGCGATCGGCAAGGTCGACGCCGTGATCTCGACGGCTGCCGTGCCGGGCCGCCGGGCACCGCTCCTGGTGACCGAGCAGGCGGTGCGCAACATGAAGCCGGGCTCGGTGATCGTGGACCTGGCCGCGGAGACCGGCGGCAACTGCGAGCTGACCGAGGCCGGCGAGACGGTGGTCAAGGAGGGGGTCACGATCGTGGGCCCGATCAACCTCCCGGCCTCCATGGCCGAGCACGCCTCGTCGCTGTACGCCCGCAACGTTCAGTCGCTGCTGGAGCTGATGGTGGACGAAGGCGAGCTGAAGCTGAACTTCGAGGACGAGGTGATTGCCGGCGCCTGCGTGACACGCGACGGCGAGATCGTCCACGAGGGAGCCCGCAAGGCGGCCGGGGAAGAGCCGGCCGAGCCGGAGCCCTCCGAGGGCGCAGCCGCGGGCGACGTGGACGAAGGTGAAGGGGAACCCTCTCCGAGCGCTGGGCTGGACGCCCCACGGAGGTAACCCCAGATGGACCTGCTCACCGAGCTGACGATCCTGGTGCTGGCCGCCTTCGTGGGCTTCGAGGTGATCTCGAAGGTCCCCAACACCCTGCACACGCCTCTGATGTCGGCCACCAACGCCATTCACGGCATCGTGCTGCTGGGCGGCATCCTGCTGATCGGCGAGGCCGAGGGCTTTCTCACCACGCTGCTGCTGCTGATCGCGATCGTGTTCGGCACGATCAACGTGGTCGGCGGCTTTCTCGTCACCGACCGGATGCTGGAGATGTTCCGGCAGCGCAAGCCGCCACCCGAGGTGGAGTCCGGGGAGCAGCCCGCCGAGCTGGAGAAGGCCGCCTGATGTACACGGCCTCGTTCCTGCAGGACCCCGACTTCATCCGCGTCCTCTACATCGGTGCGTTTATCTGCTTCATCGTCGGCCTGCGGCTGCTCAATCACCCCCGCAGCGCGCGGCGAGGCAACATCGTGGCGGCCGTGGGAATGGCCATCGCCGTGGTGGCCACGCTCCTGATCGAGTCGGTGGGCGACTACGGGTTGATCGCGCTCGGAATCGCCGTTGGCACGGCGGTCGGGGTCCCCGCGGCGCGTCAGGTGAAGATGACCGCCATGCCGCAGATGGTCGCGCTGTTCAACGGCGTGGGCGGCGGCGCGGTGGCGCTGATCGCCTGGGCGGAGTACCGCGAGGACCTGGCCGCGGGAGGCAACCCCGAGCTCGAGACCCTGATCCCGATCCTGCTCGCCGCCATCATCGGCTCGATCTCCTTCTGGGGCTCGAACATCGCCTTCGGCAAGCTGCAGGAGATCATCCCGGGCCGGCCGATCCAGCTGCCGGGCCAGCAGTTCATCAACATCGCCCTGCTGGCGGTGGCGGTCGGTTGCGCGATCGCCATCGCTTCGGGAACAGAGTCCGAGGGCCTCTTCATCGCCATCCTGGTGGCCGCGGCGATCCTCGGCAACATGTTCGTGCTGCCCATCGGAGGCGCCGACATGCCCGTGGTGATCTCGCTGCTGAACGCTTTCACCGGGCTCTCAGCCGCGGCCGCCGGCCTGGCGCTCAACAACGTCGCGCTGATCGTGGCCGGCATGCTCGTCGGCGCCTCCGGCTCGATCCTCACGATGCTCATGGCCGAGGCCATGAACCGCTCGATCCCGAACATCATCGCGGGGGGATTCGGCGGCGTGGCCGTGGCCACCGGCGGCGGCGACGGCGAGGAGCGGCCCGTCCGCTCCACCGACGCCGCCGATGTGGCGATTCAGCTGGCCTATGCCTCCAAGGTCGTGGTCGCACCGGGGTACGGCCTGGCGGTCGCCCAGGCCCAGCACACGGTCAGGGAGCTGGCCGACGAGCTGGAGAAGCGCGGCGTTCAGGTCGACTACGCCATCCACCCGGTGGCCGGCCGCATGCCGGGCCACATGAACGTGCTGCTGGCCGAGGCGGACGTGCCCTACGAACATCTCAAGGAGATGGACGAGATCAACCCCGAGTTTCCCCAGACCGACGTGGCGCTCGTGATCGGGGCCAACGACGTGACCAATCCGGCCGCCCGGACCGAGACCGACTCGCCCATCTACGGCATGCCCATCCTGGACGTCGACAAGGCGGCCCAGGTGATCGTGCTCAAGCGCTCGATGAACACCGGCTTCGCCGGGATCGACAACCCACTCTTCTACAACGAGAACACCGCCCTGCTCTTCGGCGACGCCAAGGAGTCGGTCGCCGGGGTGCTCGGTGAGGTGAAAGAGCTCTAGGGAGCCCTAGAGAAGGCTCTCCTGCCCGGACGCCACCCGGCGCCGGCGCGGGATCCCCGCGGCCTCGGCCAGCGCGATCTCCACATCGGCCAGGATGGCCCGCTCCGAGCGCGAGGCCACGATCGGCTCGGCCAGCCCGTCCACGTGCACATAGGTGCGCCGGCCGTCGCGGCGGTCGGTCCGCTCCAGCGGCACCAGGGCATATACCCGGTCGGCCCGGACGAACTTGCCGTAGCCCAGGGGGATCATGCGGGGGTCGCGCTTGGCCGTGCCGGTGACGATAGCCGCAGACCCGGCCGGAGGCCAGGGCGTCCGGGAACGCTACGCGGGGTCCGCCGCGCGCTGCCGCGCGGCCTCGCCGCCGGGCCCCACCGGCTGCGAGGCGGCCTCCGCCCCCCGCGTGGCCACGTCGCGCTCGAAGAGGGCCTCGGCCTCGGCCGCCGGAGCGACGGACTGCCGGTCGAGCAGCGGGGCCAGCGCCGTGCGCAGGACCAGGACGGCCCTCGCCCAGGGCGGCACCACTATCCAGCGGCGGCGCCGGGCGATGCCGTCCGCGATCGCTTCACTCACGGCGGACAGCGGGTAGGTCTTGGCGGCCAGGCCGCCCGCCCGTTTGCGCATCCCGCCGAGCGTCGGATGGGCGTCGCCGCCACGAACCATGTCGGTGTCGATGAACGAGAAGTAGCCCACCCCGACGTCGACCCCGAGGTGCTTGACCTCCGCCCGGAGGGAGTCGGCGAACGCCTCGGCGCCGGCCTTCGAGGCGGAGTAGGCCGCGAAGCCGGCGCCGTGGACGGCCGCCGCCAGCGACGCCACCACCAGCACGTAACCGCGACGCTCGATCACGTGCGGCAGGCAGGCCCGCACGGTGCGCCAGACGCCGAGGAGGTTGACCTCGATGGTGCGCTCGAACGCGGCCGGGTCGATCAGGCGGACCGAGCCCACCGGGGCGATGCCCGCGTTGGCCACCACGACGTCGATGCCCCCGAAGCGCTCCACCGTGGCCTCCACGGCGTGCTCCAGCGCGCCGGTATCGGTTACGTCGGCCTCGAAGGCGGCGGCGTCCGGTCCGCACTGCGCGGCCACTCGCTGCAGCTCCTCCGGCTCCAGTCCCACGAGTGAGACACGGGCGCCCTGGGCGGCCAGGCGGCGCGCCGACTCCGCTCCGATGCCCCGTGCGGCGCCAGTTATCAGGACGGTCTTTCCCTGCACGTTCGAGTCCATGGGCGCTCAGCCTAATCCGAGCTCCCGCACCAGGCGGCGATAGACCGAGAACGCCGGCTTGGGGTCGTAGTCGGACTCCAGCAGCCCGAAATGCTGGAACAGCGTCGGCGACGAGCTGTCGCCGTCGCGCAGGTTGAACCAGCGGTAGTCGGTGACGCCGAAGGTGCCGCGGTAGCGGTGGACCGTGCGCACCATCGACTCCAGCACGCGAGCCTGGGTCGCATCGGGCCGAGCGGGCGGAAGCGTGGGCCAGCCGTTCTCCTCGATGTGGATCGGCACCCGCCGGCTGATCCCGGTGCGGCCGGAGAAGCGGCGCAGGTCGGCAAGCGCGCTCACGATCGCTTCGCGCTCGCCACCCGGCTCGAGCGAGGGCGGGAACACCGTGCCCGGGTAGACGTCCAGTCCCAGCCAGTCCACCGAGCGGGCGAAGCGGGCGCCTCCCAGCTCGCGCAACGACCTCCAGAAGGCCCGCTCGGCCGCGAGATCGAGCCGCCAGAACCAGTTGAAGCCGATCTTCAGGCGCCGCGGTCCCCGGCGGCGGACCTCGTCCCGGGCGGCGATCACACCCTCGACCAGGGCCCGCCGGGCCCCGCGGTAGGCCCCGTCGGAGGAGTCCGGCGACAGCGTGAGGTTGACCTCGTTGGCGATCTGGAGGGCCACCACCTGCGGGATCCGACCGAAGCGCCGGACCACCTCCCGCACGTGACGACGCCACTGGGCGATGTCGCCCTCCTGGCGGCTGTCAGGGTGGTAGCGCACCTGCAGCTCGATCAGGTAGCCGCGCCGGGCGAAGCGGCGCGCCAGGCGCAGGTAGCGCCGAAAGCCCTCCTCGCGATCGGACCAGAAGAAGCGATTGAGGCGCAGCACGAAGGGCCGGCCCGGGGGGCGCAGGCGGTCGAGCGCGGCGTGAGTGCGCCTCGGACGCTCCGGGACCGCGGGGGACGGCACGGCGCCCACCTGGCCCGCCTGAACGAGCGGTCCGATGCCGAAGCGCAGCGGAGGTGCTGCGGGGTCGCACCTGCAGGAGGCCGCGGACGGCACCGGCACCGCGATCAGGAGCACCAGCAGGAACGGCAGTGCCAGGACGCGGCGCACGGACGACGGACCGTAACGGAGGCCCGCGCGGCCGGGTTCCGCTTCGGTAACGTCGGCGGCATGAGCGAGGACCTGGAGCCGCCGCAGGTCGCCGAGCTGCTGGCCGGCGGGTCGACCCAGCTGATCGACGTCCGCGAGCCCTACGAGCACGAGGCCGGCCGCATCGCCGGCGATGTGCACATCGAGCTCGACCGGCTTGCCGAGGAGGCGGGCCGCCTGGACCGCGAGCGCCCCGTCGTGTTCTACTGCCGCTCGGGCAGCCGCTCGGCCCTGGCGGCTCAGGCCTTTGCGACCGCGGGCTTCACCGCCTACAACCTCGCCGGCGGGCTCGAGGCCTGGGTGGAGAGCGGCCAGCCGATAGAGCCCGACGGCGGGCGGGTGGCCTAGCCGCAGGCGGCCGGCCCGGCCGGTCAGGCCTCGCGCAGCTGCCCCGCGTACGGCCCGCGCCCGGTGAGACAGGCCGCTCCGCAGCGTGCGGCGAGTCTGAGCGCATCCTCGGTGGAGAGCCCCGCCCCCAGGCCGTAGGTCACTCCCGCGGCGAAGCTGTCGCCGCAACCGTAGGCGTCCACGGGCGGGCCCGGAGGCGGCTCGGGCTCCCAGCGGCCCACTCGCCCATCCGCGGTCACATAGCTCCCGCCCGCGGCCCCCTCGCTGCGCAGCACCAGCCGCGGTTCCGGATCCAGTTGCCCTTCCTCGTACCGCTCGCCCGCATCGTGCGCGCTGGAGGCGAGCGCGTCCAGCTCCACGCGCGCATCGGCCAGCGACTCGAGGGCGCGGGTGGTCGAGACCAGCTTGTCCGCCCGGCGGGCCTCACGCACCGCGCCGGCGTCGCCGGCGGTGAAGTAGACGCTGCCGGTCTCGTCCAGCTCGTCCCAGGGAAGAGGGTCCCCGGCTCTCGGACCCAGGCGCGGCCCGATTACCGTGATCGTGCGCTCGGCCGCCGCGTCGAGGTGCACGAAGCCACGTCGCTGAGGCTCCGCCCGGAAGCTCGCGCGGACTCGGACGCCGAGCTCGGACAGGCGGGCCTCGACCCGGTGTCCCAGTTCGTCGTCGCCCAGAGCCGTGTAGAGCGTGGCCTCTCCCGCCAGCTTCGCCAGCTGCACGGCGGCAACGGCGCCACCGCCGCCGGGCTCCTCGAAGACTTCTTCCGCGTGGACGATCTCGCCCGCTGCGGGCAGCCGCTCCACGACGGCGAACTCCATCCACTCCACGTGCCCCACCACGGCGACCCGCATCGCGGGGCAGTGTGGCATCCGAAACCGCAGGACGACCGTAATTGCTGTCGAACCCGTCCGTCAGAGAAGCAGAGACCGAATGACTCCCACCACTCAGACCATTCGCGACCAGGGCTTCAGCCCACTTCTCTGCGACGTGCCCGACGGCCAGACTCTGCGTGAGTGGAGCGCGGGCCGGCGCCGCCGCGAGCCGCGGCGCGCTAGTGCTCGACGAAGTAAGGCCCGCTTCCCTGGCCGCTCGAGTAGTAGCGGCTCGTAACGGTCTTCTTTCGGGTGTAGAAGTCCACGGCGTCGGGGCCATGGGCGTGAAGGTCGCCCAGGAAGCTGTCCTTCCAGCCCGAGAAGGGAAAGAAGGCCACCGGCGCGGCCACACCGATGTTGACGCCCACCATCCCGGCGTCCACCTCGTGGCGGAAACGTCGCACCGAGGCGCCGCTCTCGGTGAAGATCGAGACGCCGTTGCCGAAGCGGGAGCGGGAGACGATCTCGATCGCCTCGTCGAGGCTGGCCGCCTTCACCACCGAGAGCACGGGGCCGAAGATCTCCTCGGCGACTGCGTCCGAGCCCGGATCGACGTCGTCCAGGATCGTGGGCCCGAGGTAGGCGCCGGCGGGGTCGGCATCGGGCTCACGGCCGTCCACCCGCAGCTCGGCCCCTTCCTCCACGGCGTGGTCGATCGCGCTGCGGATGCGGTCGCGTGCCTGCGTCGAGATCACCGGGCCCACCTCGGTCGCCTCGTCGATCCCGTCGCCCACCTGCAGAGCTTCGGTGGCCTCGCCCAGCGCGGGCATCAGCCGGTCGTGCGCCTCGGCCACGGTGACCACCACCGAGCCGGCCATGCAGCGCTGGCCCGCCGCCCCGAAGGCCGAGCCGATGATCCCCTTCACGGTCTGGTCGACCACCGCGTCCGGCATCACCACCATGTGGTTCTTGGCGCCGCCCAGCGCCTGCACCCGCTTCCCGGCCTTGGCTGAGCGCTCGTAGACGATCCGGGCCACCGGGGCCGACCCCACGAACGACACGGCGTCGATCCCCGGGTGGTCGAGGATCCCCTCGACGACCTCGCGGCCGCCGTTGACCAGGTTGACCACCCCCGGCGGCAGGTCGAGCGAGTCCAGCACCTCGAAGGCGATCTGCTGGGTGAGCGGCACCTGCTCGGACGGCTTCAGGACGAAGCTGTTACCGCAGCCGATCGCGAAGGGCAGGAACCAGAAGGGCACCATGGCCGGGAAGTTGAAGGGCACGATGGCGGCGCACACGCCCACCGGCTGGCGCACGGTCTCGGCGTCCACGTTGCGGGAGACGTCCTCCAGGATCCGGCCCTGCATCGTCGTGGGAATCGCGCAGGCGCACTCGACCATCTCGATCATCCGCGCCACCTCGGCCCGGGCGTCGCCGATCGTCTTTCCCATCTCCGTCGTGACCGACCGCGCCAGGTCCTCCCGCCGCGCGTCCAGTCCCTCGCGCAGCGCAAACAGCCGGCGCGCGCGCTCGATCACCGACACCGCCCGCCAGGCGGGCAGCGCCTCCCGCGCGGCCGCCACCGCCGCGTCGAGGTCGGCCCCACTCGACAGCGGCACCCGGGCCAGCACCTCACCGGTCGCTGGGTTTGTCACGTCGAGCGCCTCCTCCGACGAGGCGGCCGTCCAGGTTCCCCCGACGTAGTTGTCCAGCAGGCGCGTGGTCACCGATGTGGTCATGGGGACAGGGTTGCACGCGCGCGCGGGTCGCGCACCCGGGGTTCGCCGTGCGCGAGGGCCCGGGCTGGCCCGGGCCGGAGCGAGGGTAACGTCCGGCGCATCGAGGACCCGATGGTCATCCGGCGCGGCACCTCCGTGCCCCTCTCCGAGGTGGACCTGCGGGTGAGCCGCTCCTCGGGACCGGGCGGACAGCACGCCAACGTGACCGCCTCGCGGGTCGAGGCGGTGTTCGACGTGGCGGCGTCACGGGCCCTCACCGACGCGGACAAGGAGAGGGTCACGGCGCGACTTGGACCGGTTGTCCGTGCCGTCGCCCAGGACAGCCGCTCCCAGGCGCGCAACCGCGAGCTGGCGCTAGAGCGGCTCCGTTCGCGGCTGGAGTCGGCGCTGTCGGTGCAGCGCCCGCGCCGCGCCACGAGGCCTACCGCTGCTTCGCGGCGCCGGCGCGTCGAGGGAAAACGCCGCCGGGGTGAGGTCAAGCGGGCGCGCCGGCGGCCGGCGGGCGACGAGTAGCCCTCCCTGCTGTTCAGCCGTCGCCCGGTGGAGCCACCGCGCCACCGCCCTCGCCGCTCTGGGGCTGCGGCGGCCCCTGGGGCGCCTGTCCGGTTCCGCCGCCCGGGCCCTGGGCCGGCGGGGTCGGAGCGGGCGCCGGTGCGGCGGGGGGCGTACCGGTTCCCGCGGGCGGGGTCACGGCCGTACCGCCACCGCCACCCGCGCCGGTGTCGCCGGTGCCGCCGGTGCCGGCCGGCGGGGTCACCGCAGTCGGGGGCGTGGCTTCGGTCTCCGTCTTCTCCCGCTCGGTCTCGGTACGTTCGCGGTCGCTCTCGGTGGTCTCGGTGAGATCGTCGGTGGTCGGCACCCCGAGCTCGGCCGGGCTGTCCGCCGGCTCCTCGTCGTCGCCACCGCCGAGCGCGCTGGCGATCCCCACGATGAGCAGCAGCAGGACGAGCCCTCCCGCGCCAACAGCGATGAGGCGGCGGCGGCGGTAGATGTCCTCGGACTCGCGTCCTGGAGGGCGAGATGGGCCGCGTGGCGGTGGCGAGCCAGTCTCCAGCCGGCGTGTGGGCTGGTCGTCCAAGGCGCCGAAGGTAGCAGGAAGCAGGGAAAAACCTGCCCGCCCGCTCTACGCGAAATGCAGGTCTGCGGCCTCGTCCTCCTCCACCGGCCGCTCACACGTCGGACACCACCAGCGCGCCTCGACCGGCGTGCCACAGGCGGCGTGACGTGGTCCCTCCCCACCCTCACGGTGGCGGGCGCCCCAGTCGGCCAGGAGCCGCAGCGCTCCCGCCAGCTCACGTCCCGAGGTGGTCAGCTCGTAGACGAACCGCTGCGGCCGCTCGGAGTAGGGCTGAGCGACGGCAAGGCCCTCGCCCTCCAGCCGGCGCAGGCGTTGGGTGAGCACGTTCGACGCGATGCCGGGCAGCTCGGACTGGAGGTCGCCGAAGCGGCGAGGACCCTCCAGAAGCGCCTCGACGATCAGCAGCGTCCAGCGGTCGCCGACGGCGTCGAGCGCCGCGGCGAGCGGGGTGGAGGCGCTTTCGTTCATCGGCGGATGGTAGTCCGGTTCCCTGCTGTACAGTAGTCACTTGCTAATTGCTAGTGACTATGAAGGTGGATTCCGTATGAACACAGTGACGACCGTGCAGAGCATCATCGAGGGCGCGGCGCGCGAGGTTGGTCCGTCGGTGGTGGGGCTGGGCCGCGGCTGGGGGCTCGGCTCAGGCGTGGTCATCGCCCCGGGGCGCGTGCTCACGAGCGCCCACAACCTCCGCCGCGATGACGTGACGGTGGTCTTCGCGGACGAGCGCCGCGAGCAGGCCACGGTGGCGGGCACGGACCCGGACCTCGACCTGGCGGTGCTGGAGGTGGACACGGGCGATGCTCCGGCCGTGCGCTGGGAGCCCGGCGACGGGCCGACCATCGGCACGCCCGTGGTGGCGCTGGCCAATCCCGGCGGCCGCGGTCTGCGGGCCACGCCCGGCTTCGTGTCGTCCGAGGGTCGCAGCTTCCGCGGCCCGCGCGGACGCCGGGTCCGGGGCGCCATCGAGCACACGGCCCCTCTGCCGCGCGGCTCGTCGGGCGGTCCGCTGGTCGATTCCGAAGGCCGGCTTCTGGGCCTCAACGCGCTGCGTCTGGACGGCGGGCTCATCCTGGCCGTGCCGGCCGACGCCCGGGTGCGGGAGCGCGTGCTCCTGCTCGCGAGCGGCGAGGCGCCGCCCCACCACAGGCTCGGCGTGGCCGTGGCACCGCCGCGGGCCGCGCGACGCATGCGACGTGCGGTCGGCCTGCCCGAGCGGGACGGCCTGCTGGTCCGCGAGGTCGCCGAGAACGGCCCGGCCGACCGCGCGGGAATCGAGCGGGGAGACCTGATCGTGGCCGCGGGTGACACCGAGATCAGCGGTGTGGAGTCCTTGTATGCGGCCCTGGACGGTGTGCCGACGGACGGCGGCTCGCTTCGCTTGACGGTGGTGAGGGGCACGGAAGAGCGCAGCGCGAACGTGGACTTCGCCATCTCCGGGGAGCCGGCGGCATGAGCGCGGTGACCGAGCGCCCCGCCCCCATCGGCCCCAGCGAAGCCGAGGCGCTGGACGCATACTCGCGCGCGGTGGTGGCCGTGGCCGAGCGGCTGACGCCCTCGGTGGCCAACCTGCGGGTCATGCGTCGTGTGCGCGGCGGGCAGGTGCCCGCGGGAGCCGGCAGCGCGGTGGCTCTCACCCCGGACGGCTACCTGCTCACCTCGGCCCATGTGGTCGATCGATCCACCCGGGCCGGCAGCGCCTCCTTCGCCGACGGACGCGAGGAGCGCTTCGAGGTCGTGGGCCGCGATCCGCTCTCCGACCTCGCGCTGCTCCGCACGACGGAGGGCGGCCTCGCCGCCGCGGAGCTCGGAGACGCCACGCACCTGCGGGTGGGCCAGCTCGTGGTGGCGATCGGCAACCCGAACGGGTTCGGCGGCTCGGTGACGGCGGGCGTGGTCTCGGCTTTGGGGCGATCGCTGCCCGCCCGGTCACGGCGGGCGGGGCGGATCATCGACAACGTGATTCAGACCGACGCCGCGCTCAATCCCGGCAACTCGGGCGGCGCCCTGGCCGACAGCCGCGGCCGGGTGGTGGGCATCAACACCGCTGTGGCCGGAGTGGGCCTCGGCCTCGCCGTGCCGATCAACGACGCCACCCAGAGGGTGATCGCGTCGCTGATGGGCGAGGGCCGGGTGCGCCGCGCCTACCTCGGGATCGCCGGCGGGCCTCGCCCGGTTCCGCCCCAGGCCCGCGCTCTCTCGGCCACCGGGAGCTGCGTCGAGGTGGTCGAGGTCGTCGACGACAGCCCAGCCGGCCGGGCGGGCATCAGGGCGGAGGATCTCATCCTCGAGGTGAACGGCACTCCCATCTCCCGGGTCGAGGACCTGCAGAAGCTGATGGTGGCCGACCTGATCGGGAGCGCCGTGACCGTGCGCCTGCTGAGGCAGGGCCGCGAGCGCCGGGTGGAGCTGGTGCCGGCGGAGCTGGAATGAGCGGCGCCACCCCCAGCCTCTACGAGTGGGCCGGCGGGGACCCGGCGCTGGTGCGGCTGACCGAGGCCTTCTATCGCAGGGTGCGTCCGGACCCCCTGGTCGGGCCGCTGTTCCGCCACATGGACGAGGAGCACCCACAGCACGTGGCCACATGGCTGGCCGAGGTCTTCGGAGGGCCGCCGCGCTACACGGCCGAGCACGGGGGCTACCCGCACATGCTGAAGAAGCACCGTGGGCTGGCCATCACCGAGGAGCAGCGCCGCCGCTGGGTCAACCTGATCTGCGACGCGGCCGACGAGGCCGAGCTGCCCGCCGATCCTGAGTTCCGCTCCGCGTTCGTGGCCTACATCGAGTGGGGCACCCGACTGGCCCTGGCCAACTCCCAGCTGGACGCCGCGCCACCTCCGAAGGCGCCCGTCCCGCATTGGGGTTGGGGCGAGGCGCCCCCTTGGCCGTAAGCAGCCGGCTCGGCCGGCTGCGCGCGGAGGTTTACAACCCGGGGATGTGACGCACCGTGAAGCCTGCGGTCGTCCGGGGCGCCTCCTGCCAGCGCGTGCCGGCGCGGCCCTGGCCGCTGGTGTCGAAGCGCAATCCGGCCACCAGCATGAAGATATGGCCGGGGTTGGTGTAGATCGTTATCCACTCCCCCGGTCCCGGGGAGCCGTAGCCCAGGAATCCGCCCGAGGTGAGCGGGCTCCGCAGCAGACCGGCTCCGGCCAGCGCGAACGAGACCGAGCCCGAGCAGTCGTAGCCGGTGTCGCGCCAGGCGCCGTGCCCGCCGCCCCACTTGTAGGGGAACTTGGCGATCTGGTTGCCGGCGAGGATCACCCGCTTGACCACGTCCGGCGCGTCCTCGGGCGCCATCGCCGTGCCGTCCGGCAGAACGCGCGCGCGTGGGCCGGTGCGCAGGAAGGCGGTGGTGGCCAGGTGGTGCTTGAAGCTGGCCAGGGCGGCCCGGGCCTCGCGCAGCTCCGCGCGCACCTGGGCGTCGGTCGGCGCGCCCGGGCTCGGCGCGTCAGCGCTGGAGGCGGGTCCCGAAGAGGCTTCCGAGCCCACGCCCTCCACCTCCACGGCTCGGGCCTTCGAGCGGGGCTCGCGCGCCTGCTCGCGCAGACGGCGGCGTCCCTCGCGCGCTGCCTCGGGGGTGAGCACCACCTCGCCGGCCGCGGCTTCACCGGACTCGGCCGAACGCTCGGCGGTCGTCTCGGGCTCGGCCGACCGGCCGCAGGCCACCGGGGCCAGCGCGCAGACGGCGAGCGCCGCCGCAAGCGCGGTCCGGCGTGCGCTCAGCCGGCCCGTTCGGTCTGGTGCCGCGCCTTCCACTCCGCGTAGGGCATGCCGTAGACGTGTTCGCGGGCCGCCGCGTCGTCGACGTCCAGCCCACGCTCCTCGGCGGCCTCGCGGTACCAGCGGGCGAGACAGTTGCGGCAGAAGCCGGCCAACTCCATCAGCTCGAGGTTCTGCACGTCAGTTCGCTCGCGGAGATGCTCCACGAGCCGGCGGTAGGCGGCGGCCTCGAGCTGTACCTGCGTGGCCTCTTCCATCATCTGGAACGATAGGGAGGATGAACGAGAGACAGGCCCAGCAGCGTCCGGCCCCCACCGATCCGAGCGGGATCGAGGCTCCCCACGACGTCCTCGCCGCCGAGGAGTTCGGGATCGGGACGCGCGACGAACGCTGGCCGGCGGACCCAACCGGGATCGCCGAGCCGCACGACGTCCTGGCCGCCGAGGAGTTCGCCATGCCGGTGGGAGATTCGCGCGAAGCGGCAGACGAGAGCGGCAGAGGCCACCAGTTGCCACTGGTGCTGGCCGCCGCGGCAGGCCTGCTGCTGGCCCTGCTGGTGGTGCGCCGGACCGCCCGCGGCTAACGCCTCATGGCTGAGCTGTCCCCCGGCAACCGCATCGAGGTGACGGTCGACCGGGCGTTGTGCATCGGCTCGGGTGACTGCGTGGACACCGCGCCGGACGTGTTCCAGCTCGACGACGAGGACAAGGCGGTGGTCGTCGACCCCGACGGTGCGCCGCTTGACGATGTGCTCGACGCGGCGGGCAACTGCCCGGTGAGCGCGATCTTCGTCGTCGGCGAGGAGGGGGACCTCTACCCGTAGAGGCCCTGCTACCGCTTCCCCCGCCCGTACACCAGCCGCAGGAATCGCAGCAGCCCATTGGTCGTGCGCGCCTTGTAGGGCAGCATGTGCGGATCCTTCTTGGGCGCCAGCCGGGTGACCAGCAGGGACTGCTTCTTCGTGTACTTGCGAATGCCGTCGGCGCCGTGGCGGGCTCCCAGGCCCGACTCCTTCCAGCCTCCCATCGGCAGCTCGAGCGCGAGGTAGTTCACCTGCGCGTCGTTCACGCAGCACACGCCGGCCTCGATGCGGCGGGCCAGGCGCTCGCCCTTGGCCACGTCCTTGGTCCAGATCGAAGCCTGCAGGCCGTACGGCGAGTCGTTGGCCAGCCGCACACCCTCGTCGGCGTCACTCACCTTCATGACCGGAAGAGTGGGCCCGAAGGTCTCCTCGGTCATGCACTCCATGCCGTGGTCCACGTCGACCAGCAGGGTGGGCTCGTAGAAGTCGCCTGGGCCGTCACCGCGGTGACCGCCCACGGGCGCGCGGGCGCCCTTCGCGAGCGCATCCTGCACGTGCCCGTCGATGAGGTCCATCTGGGGCGGCGAGGTGATGGCGCCGACGTCCACTTCGCCGGGGCCGCCGGGCACGCCCATGCGCAGCCCGCGCATCTTCTCCTCCACCTTGGCGACGAACTCGTCGTAGACGGGCTCCTCGACGTAGACCCGCTCGACCGAGATGCAGGTCTGGCCTCCGTTCTGCATCGAGTAGTGCACGGCCGCGTTCGCAGCACGCTCGGTGTCCGCGTCGGCCAAGACCAGCATCGGGTCCTTGCCGCCCAGCTCGAGCCCCACAGGGGTGAGCGTCTGGGCCGCGCGTTCCATCACCTTCTTGCCGACCTGGGTCGAGCCGGTGAACATCACGAAGTCGACGTGGTCGATCAACTCGGCGCCCACGCTGCCTGAGCCCGGCGCCACGATGAACACGTCCTCGGGAAGACCGCACTCGCGGAGGCCCTCGGCCATCAGCAGTGACGTGAGCGGGGTTAGGCTGGCCGGCTTGAGCACGCAGGCGTTGCCCGCGGCGAGTGCCGGGATACAGTCGCCGAAGGAGTTGTTCAGCGGGTAGTTCCAGGGGCCGATCACCCCCACCACCCCGACCGGGGCGTAGCGGATCACCAGCTTGCGCCCGAAGACGGAAGGAGAGGAGGAGCGGACCTTCTCGTCGGCCAGGAGCTTCGGCGCGTTCTTGGCCCAGTACCCGAACGCGCCGGCCGCATAGCCCACCTCGGCCAACAGCGCGTCCTCGTAGGCTTTGCCGTTCTCGGAGACGATGGTGCGGGCGATGCGCTCGGCGTTGTCGAGCGTCCACTTCTGCGCCCGCTTGAGGATGCGGGCGCGGCCCTCGAAGCCCAGCGCCTCCCAGGCCGGCTGGGCCGCGCGTGCCCGTGCGACCACACCCTGCACGTCGGCGACCGAGACGGCAGGCACCGACGCGACCACCTCTCCGGTGGCGGGGTTCTTGACCTCGATGGCGGTGGGCTGGCCGTTGCCCGCCACCTCGCCGGGCGCCTGCTGGGTGGTGGTGGTCTCCGGCACGTTCAGTCCTCCTTGGTCGCTGCGTCGGTAGCTCAGACGGCGGCGAGCTCGCGGGTTCGCCGGGGCAGCGCCCGGCTCACGCCTTCGGTGCGCTTGCGCTCGCGCCGCAGAAGGCGCATGTAGGGGTCGAAGTCCACCTGGATGGTGTGACGGGTGGAGGCCACGTAGCGCTTGCGCATGGCCCGCTGCTCGCGCTCGATCTCCTCCCGCATGGCGTCGGCGTCCGGCAGGGCCGCTCTTCCCTCGAGCAGGTCGGCCACCCATTCGGACTGCAGCTCGGCGATGGGCATGATCGCGCCCAGCGGTTGTACGAGCCCGATGAAGTAGAGGTTCGGCCGCTGCGGATGGATCACCCGGCGGTAGAGCGCCACCTGGTTGCCGGCGGTCTCGATCACGTCGGAGGCCAGGAACGGGAAGGTGATCCTGTAGCCGGTGCACCACACGATCGTGTCGATGTCCACGCTCGTCCCGTCCACGAAGAGAACTCGCTTGCCGTCGATCCGCTGCACGTTGGGCTTGACCTGAATGCGGCCGTGCCCGATGCGCGGAAGCAGGTCCGAGGAGATCGTCGGGTGGGCCTCGCCCAGCTTGTGGTCCGGGGTGGGCAGGCCGTAGTTCTCCATCTTGCCCTGGGCCTGCCGCAGGGCGAGCCCAATCATGGCGCGCGTGGCCCAGAAGGGCAGGTGCGACACAACCCCCGTCGCCAGCTCGTCGGTGGGCCGTCCTCGGAGGTACTTGGGAATCACGTAGGCGCCTCGCCGCATCGCCAGGTAGGTCATGGCCGAGTGGCGCGAGGTCTCCACCGCGATGTCGGTGGCTGAGTTGCCGATCCCCAGCACCAGCACGTTGGTCTGCTGGAAGCGCTCGTCGGGCTCTCGGTACCAATGGGAGTGGAGCTGTTCGCCCTCGAAGCTGTCCTGCCCGGGGAAGGGAGGCTCCGGGTACCTCGGATCCCAGTGGTGGCCGTTGGCCACCAGCACGGCGTCGTAGGTCGTCTGGCTCCCGTCGTCGAGCGACACCTGCCAGCGGCCGCCCGCCAGGGGCGCAACCTCCGTGACCTCGGTGTTGAAGCGAATCCGATCCCGGAGGCCGAAGTGGTCGACGTAGTCGTCGAAATAGCGGGCGATCTGGGTGTGGTGCGGATAGTCGGGGTAGGCCGACGGCATCGGGTAGCTCGCGTACTCCATCATCCGCCGTGAGGTGTTGATGAACAGCGAGCGGTACGCCGACGACATGCCGTTGTCGTTGTCGTAGCGCCAGTTGCCGCCGACGCCAGAGCCCTTCTCAAAGCAGTCGAAGGCGATCCCACGCGCGTTGAGCACCTGACAGGCGGCGATTCCGGAGGAGCCGCCGCCGATGATGCACACGGCAGCCATAGCGGCGCCGAGCGTACCAGTTGGCCGGCCAGCCAATGTAGGCTTGCCCGCCTATGCCGACGATCGAAGCCAACGGGCAGAAGCTCTACTACGAGGAGCACGGAGAGGGGGAGCCGCTCCTGTGCGTCACGGGCCTGGCCGCGGACACGCTCACGTGGGCACTACAGGTGCCGGCCTTCTCCGAACGCCACCGAACCGTCATTTTCGACAACCGCGACGTGGGCCAGTCGGCGATGGCCGACGGCCCCTACGAGATCACCGACATGGCGGCCGACGCGCTGGCCCTGGCCGATGGGCTCGGGCTCGACACCTTCCACCTCCTGGGCGTCTCCATGGGGGGCGCGATCGCCCAGGAGATGGCCCTGGCCGCACCGGACCGGGTGCGAACACTCACACTGGCGGTCACCTGGCCCGCGGGCGGCGCCTGGGCCCGCCAGCTCAGCCACGTATGGGGCTCGCGTGTGCAGAAGCAGACGCGGGAGGAGCACGTGGACGAGCTCATGCTGCTCAATCTCTCCGAAGAGTTCTTCGAGAACACCGACGCCGTGACCTGGCTACGGGGGTTGATGCTGGAGAACCCCCACCCCCAGCCACCCGAGGCCTTCGCCCGTCAGCTCGACGCCTCATCCCGCCACGACACCCGCGACCGGCTCGGCTCCCTCTCGATGCCCGTGCACGTGATCGGTGCCGAACGGGACATCCTGGTGCCGGTCTGGAAGTCCCGGGACATCGCCTCGCTGATCGACGGCTCCGAGCTGACGGTGTTCGAGGGCTCGCCCCACGGCGCGAACCTCGAGCGGGCGGAGGAGTTCAACCGCGCGGTGCTGGACTTCATCGCAGCGCAGGCGGCCGCGCGCGTCTAGCCTACCTCCGCCACCGCCGCGTCGAGATCCGAGTCGAGCGGGGCGGCGCGGGTGAACTCGACGATCTCCAGCACACGGGCCACGGGCTGGCCGGCCGGGGCGACCACGCGCAGCTCCTGACGGCGGCTGCCCAGCTGGCGGGCGAGTGCGAAGAGCATCGCGATGCCGCTCGAGTCGATGAACTCGAGCTCGCTGAAGTCGACCACCAGCCCGCGGGCGGAGGTCGGCACGGCCGCGGTGATCCGCTCGCCGGTGCCGGCCGCGCCGGCGATGTCCAGCTCGCCGGTGACGTGGGCTACCACCACGTTCTGCCGCTGCTCTATGTCGAGGCCTACAAGGTTGTTCGTCACTCAGGACCTCCGTGTCCCCCGGCCTCAGACAGCGCCCGCCGCAACCGAACGGTGGTGCCCTCTGGTCGTGGTTCCACGTCAACCGTATCCATCAATGCCCGAATGAGCGAGAGCCCACGCCCCTGATCGCCCTCGCGGGGGTCGCGCCAGGCGCCGAAGTCCCGCACCGTGATCTGCACCTCAGGCCCCTCCGCGCTGCCGCCCAGCTCGAAGGGAACGCCCCCGGCCGAGCCGGCGTGCTCGATGGCGTTGGTGGCCGCCTCGCCGCAGGCGGTCGTGATCTCGTGGATCTCCTGGTCGCTTGCCCCGACGTGGGCGAGCCAGCGGCGCAGGAGCGCGCGCATCGATGACAGCGTCTCGGGTACCACCGGCAGCTCGACCGCGAAGCTGTCCGCCATCGGGACGTTGTGAAGCGCGAGGAGGGCAACGTCGTCGGGGGTGCCGCCGGCGGGCACGAGGTGGGCCAGGAGGTGGTCGCACAGGCGCTCCGGATCCGACGGGGCTTCGCCGACCAGGGAGGCGAGCCTCGCCATGCCTTCGCCGATGTGGGCTCCGGGCCGCTCCACCAGACCGTCGGTGTAGAGCAGAACCGTCCCTCCGGGACGAAGCTCCGTCGAACGCTCCTCATAGCTCGGGAAGGGCAGCACCCCGAGAGGAACCGACGCCCCGCCCTCCAGGAACTGCGGCTCCCCGCCCCCGCCGACCAGCAGCGGTGGTGGATGCCCGGCGTTCACCCAGCGGGCGACGCTCTGAGTCGGATCGACCACCAGGTACAAGAGGGTCGCCATCTGGCTGTCCTCGGACTCGGCCCAGACGAGGCGATTCAGCTGGTCGACGACCTTGGCGGGCTCGTGGCCCTCGAGCGCGTACGCCCGCAGCGCGTTGCGCAGCTGGCCCACCATCGAGGCCGCAGCCAGGCCCTTGCCGGCCACGTCGCCCATCACGAGCCCCGCCCCGCCGCCGGGGATCGGGATGACGTCGTACCAGTCGCCCCCTACCTCCGCCTCGGCGGCCGCGGGGAGGTAGCGCGCGGCCACACCGAGTCCGGGCAGCCGGGGCAGGTTGGCGGGCAGCAGACTGCGCTGGAGCATCTCCGCGATGTGATGCTCGCGTTCGTACACACGCGCGTGCGCGATCGCCAGCGCCACGCGATCAGCGGCCAGCCGCAGCAGGCTCATGTCGTCGTCGGTGAAGCGCCGGGGCGGTGAAGCGCATACCACCAGCACCCCGGTCACCGCATTGTCGGCCGAGAGCGGCACTGCGATCAGCGAGTCGATCTCGAGGCCGCGCATCCCCGGGTCGCGCATGTCGGCGGGGTCAGGCGCGCGTACCAGCAATGGTTCACGGCTGGCGGCCACCCGTCCGGAGAAGCCGTCGCCGAAGGGGAACATGGCCACGTCGTCGGGTTCGGTGCCGAGCGACGAGGCGCCCAGGCGCAGGTGCTCGGGGGTCTGCTGGTCGGTCACGAAGATCGTGGCCGCGTCCGCTCCGAGGACGCCCCGTACCCGGGTCACCAGGTCTGCCGCTATGTCGTCGAGGGTGCGGTGGGCCAGGGCGGCGTCCACGAGCACCTGCATGCCGCTCACGATCTCGGCCACCCGCTCGGCCTCCGCGCGCGCCGCCTGCGCGCGAACCAGTTCCTCGCGCTCCTGCTGGCGGCGCCGGCGTTCAGATACGTCGTGGAGGAATCCGGAGATCAGAACCTCCTCGCCCACCACCACCTTGGCCACCGAGGCCTCGCCCGGAAAGCGGCTGCCGTCACGGCGCTGGTACTCGGCGTCGAACAGCTCGGTGCTCAAAGCGCCCTCCGCTCCGATCATCGCCAGGCGCCGGCGATCGGTGCGCTCGCGGAATTCCGGCGGCACGATCAGCGTGCGCATCGGCTTGCCGATCGCCTCCGCGGCGCTCCAGCCGAACATCCGCTCCGCGGCGAGGTTCCAGGCCACGATGATGCCGTCGCGGTCGATCGTCACGTATGCGTCCGGCGAGGTGTCGAGCACAAGCCGCGTTCTGGCCTCGCTCTCGCGCAGCTCGCGCTGGCGCTCCTCGCGGGTCTGCTCCTCGAGTGTCATCCGGTCGCGCAGCCGGGAGATCAGCAGCCCGATCAAGGCCGGGGTGCCCACGACCAGCAGCCAGCTGACCACCGGGCTCATCGCGTTCTGGACATCGAGCAGCACCGCGTAGCAGGCGCCGAGCACGGCGACCTGTACCAGCGCGAGCCGCAACGGGAAGAAGTAGAAGGCGTAGAGGGCGGTCCACGAGTAGAAGAGGGGATAGAGCGCGCTCCGGCCCACGTAGTAGTTCGCCAGGGTGATGATGAATGTCCCGCCGACAACCGCGAGGTGGAGGTGCCACTCGCGGATGACCGGGGCCAGAAAAAAGAGCAACCCGGCTGCGGCGAGCGCCACCCCGGCCAGCACGACCAGCTGGGTCTCACGCACCGACTCGGCGTGGGGCAGCGCGAGCGTCAGCAGGCCAAGCAGTGCTCCCGCCGCATACAGGTACGCGAGCGAGCGCGCCTTGACGCGGAGATCGAAGAGCTCCGGCATCCTCCTCACCTTGCGGAAAGAGTACGGGCGCGGCCGGTGAACACCCCGCGTGAGTGGGGACAAGTGTGTAGAAGACGTGGGGTTCCCGCCCCATTGCCCCAGAGCCTCGGCGTTGCTATCTGGTGAAGCGCATGTCGAGAAACGGACGAGTGTCGCTCCTGTGGCGAGTTGTCCTGGTGAACGCCGCGGTGCTGGCTGCCGGGGCGCTGATCCTCGCGATCACGCCTGCCACGATCAGCTCACGCATTACGGCCGCCGAGGCTGCAGCCCTGGCCGCCGGCCTCATCGCCATCGTCGTTGTCCAGGTGCTGCTGCTGCGCCGGACGCTTGCTCCGCTCCGGCGGCTCACGGACCTCATGCACGACGTCGATCCGATGATCCCGGGACGGCGACTGAGCGGCGTGCCTGCGCGCGACCGCGAAGTGGCCGAGCTGACCCTGGCCTTCAATGCGATGCTCGACCGGCTGGAGAGTGAACGCGAGGCCAGCGTCGGCCGAGCGCTCGCGGCGCAGGAACAGGAACGCCTGCGTATCGCGCGCGAGCTGCACGACGCGGTGGGCCAGATGCTCACGGCGATCGCGATCGAAGCGGACCGGGCCGGGGACCCGTCAGGCGCCGGCGATCCGGAGGCCTACGCCCGGATCGGCCGCCTGGCGCGGGGCTCTCTCGACGAGCTCGGGCGAATAGGCCGTGAGCTACGCCCGGAGGCGCTCGATGACCTCGGACTCATCAACGCCCTGATCGCGCTCTGCACCCGGGTGGCCGATCAGAGCGGGATCGAGGTTGAGCGGCGGCTTGCGGCGCCGCTACCCGCTCACCGCCCGGAGATCGACCTGGTCGTCTACCGGATTGCGCAGGAAGGTCTCACGAACGTCATGCGTCACTCGGGCGCGTCACGGGTCGTCGTTTCGCTGGATGCGCTCGGCCCACGTCTTGTCCTGACCGTGCGCGACGACGGTCGCGGGATCGGCAGGTCACTGCCGTCCGACGCGACGGGCATCGCCGGCATGCGTGAGCGGGCGCGGCTCGTCGGTGGCAAATTCGCTCTGAGGGACGCCAAGGCTGGCGGAGCAGAGCTGGTGCTCGACGTCCCGCTGGGCGGTTCGCCATGACGGTCCCACTGAAAACGAGGATCTTGCTCGCGGACGACCACGCGGTGGTCCGGGACGGTCTGAGGATGGTGCTCGATGCGCAGCCGGATCTCGAGGTGGTGGCTGAGGCCGGCGACGGCGCGGAAGCGCTCTCGCTCGGGCTCGACGAGCAGATCGAGCTGGCGGTCCTCGACGTGTCGATGCCGCGCATGACCGGCCTGCAGGCGGCCCGTGAGCTCAGCCGCCGGCGGCCCGAGCTGCGCATCGTGATGCTTTCGATGCACGACAAGGAGCAGTACTTCTTCGAGGCCCTGAAGGCCGGCGCCGCCGGCTACGTGTTGAAGTCCGCAGCCAACAGGGATCTCATCGAGGCCTGCCGTGCGGCAATGCGGGGCGAGCCGTTTCTGTACCCCGCCGCGGTGACCGCTCTGATCCGTGATTTCCTCGACCGCGCACGGCGTGGCGAGGCCGGTCCCGACGATCCGTTGACCGCCCGTGAGCAAGAGATCGTCAAGCTGATCGCAGAGGGGCTCACCAGTGACGAGATTGCGGCGTCCCTGGTGATCAGCAGCAAGACTGTGGATCGCCACCGCGCCAACGTGCTCGAGAAGCTCGGCATGCGCAACCGCGTGGAGCTCACGCGCTACGCGATCCGCCGCGGGCTCGTCGAGCCCTGACCCCGCCCCCGGGTGGTCGTCCGCCCGGACCTCATCTGCACGTTTTGCCCCATGGAGCCCGCCGGCGGCCGGCGGCAGCATTCGGAACTCCCGAACTAAGGAGAATTCCCATGTCAAGCATCGTGGTCGGGATCGACCGATCCGACAGCGCGGCGGCGGTCGCCTCGGTCGCCGACCGCATCGCGGGCTCGCTCGGCCTCCCCCTGACCTTGGTACACGCGACCACCAGCGCCGAGCCCGCCGGCAACCTCTTGGAGCGCATCGATCCGCGCAGCGGAGTGGGGACCGAGCTTCGCACGACCGCTGGGCACCCGGCGGACGCGCTATCCCGAGTCGCTTTCGAGGAGGACGCTGCTCTGCTGGTGATCGGCACGGGCTCCGCCGCGCCCCTGCGCCGCATCTTCAGCCGGAGCACCGCGAACGCGGTCTTGGACGCCGAATCGCGGCCGGTGGTGCTGGTCTCGCCCGCGGCGGCCGAACGCGAGCGCTCTCCCAGACCGATTGCGCCGTCGGCGATCGTATGCCCGATCGACCAGTCACCGGACGCACGCCGGGTGGCACATTTCGCGGCCGTGTTCGCCGCGGTCACGCTTAAGCGGATGGTGCTCGTGCACGACTCCGAGGCGAAGCTCCCCCAGGAGGGGGCCGACATCGCCACACGAGCGGTGGACGGCCGGCCGTCCGAGTGGCTCGAGGTGATAGGCGCGGAGGAGAATGCCGGCCTGGCAGTCCTCAGCGCCGAGGAGCGCGAGGCCCGGTCGGTGGCCGCGTGGGCATCCCGACCGGTGCTCGTCGTCCCACCTGCGGCGGCGGGCGAGGCGACCGACACCCTGACCAGAGCGGGGCCTGGCGTAGATGCCGGCGAATCGATCGGGACCCTCGGCGTGGAGGCCGAGGCGGGCGCCGAACGCCTATAGGTCGAGCCCGCCGCCCCGGGCCGCCAGGCGGGCCAGCGCCTCGTGGCATTCGGCCACCCGGCGCTTGACCGAGTCCTCGTCCGAGCGCGCGTGCACCAGGTCCCAGGTCTTGTCGGCCACGTCGCGGGCGGTCTGCGGCGTCGCCTGGGCGCAGAGCAGGTCCACGAGCTTCAGCTCGAAGGTCTGGATCTGCTCCGCGGGTTCTCCCGCCGGCATGCGCGGCAGCGGCTCATTGGTGGCCTCGCGCCACATCTGCGTGGCCATGACGAGGCGGTTGCGGAGCTCCATCTGGTCCACGAGGCGGGGCTAGGCTAGTGGACCTCGTCAGCCGGCGCAGCAAGGGCAGTGGATCGAGCGGCCGTCCGGTGGTCCCGCGTCCGCGGCGCATCTCCAGGTGGAGATGATCGCCCCAACAGGATCCGGTGCAGCCCACCGCTCCCACCGGCCGGCCGGCCCGCAGTCGCTCGCCGGGCCGCAGCGGGGTGGGCCGCAACATGTGCAGGTAGACGAAGGTCCTCCGGGCGTCGTTGTCGTGGATGGCCACGTAGTTCCCGCGTCCCCCATCGTCACCGGTCTCGACCACCTTGCCGTCGCTGATCGACACCAGGCGCGTGCCGGCGTCGGCGAACACGTCCTGCCCCTCGTGGGCCCGTCCTCCGCGCCAGGCTCCGAAGCGGGCGTCCGCCTCCCCGTACTCGACCTTTCCCCGCACGGGAAAGACCGGTGGGCTGGGCGGGCGGCGGATGCGTGCCGGCGCGTCCGAGCGCGCGGCCGACTCGAGCGGTCCGCTGAGCGACGCCGTGGCGACCCGGTCGCCCGGCTCGGCGGCCACAAGCGCGGCCGCGATCGATGCGGTGATGAGCACGCCGAGCAGCGCCCAGCGCCTCCTGCGCCTCGACACCGGCGGCAGGATAGCGTTGGCCCCGGTGGCCAAGCTGCATCTGCTGCGTGTCTTCTGCGCCGAGGACGGAACGGGCGGCAACCCGCTGGCCGTGTTCCTGGACGGCGCGGAGGTTCCGCCCGCCGACCGGCAGGCGGTGGCGGCCGACCTCGGCCTGAGCGAGACCGTCTTCGTCGATGACGTCATCCGGGGTGCCATCCGCATCTTCACGCCAACGGTGGAGCTCGACTTCGCCGGTCATCCCACGGTGGGAACCGCCTGGCTGCTCGCGCGGGAGACCGGTCCCGTGCAGGCGCTGCATCCCCCGGCCGGGGAGGTGCCCGTGCGTTACGAGGATGACCGGTCCTTTGTCGCGGGCCGTCCGGAGTGGCCGCCGCACTACCACTTCGAGCAGCTCTCGTCAGCCGAGGAGGTCGAGGCGCTCGACGGTCCGCCGGCCGGCCACGACCTGGTGGGCGCCTGGGCCTGGGTCGACGAGGACGCCGGCGTCGTGCGCGCGCGGGTGTTCCCGGTCGCCATCGGCGTTGACGAGGACGAGGCCACCGGCGCGGCCGCGGTGCAGCTGTGCGGACACCTCGAACGGCCCATCGACATCCGTCAGGGCCGGGGCTCGCGGATACTCGCGCGCCCGCGCGAGGACGGCGCCGTGGAGATCGGGGGACGTTCGCTGCTGGACGAGGTGCGCGATTACGCCTTCAGAGGGCCCTGACGCCGGGCGCCGCCGACAGCAGCTCGTAGTCGAGGGCCGGTGCGACGTGTCCGTCGCGACCCTCCGTCGTCTCGGCCATGCAGAGCGCATTGAGCACCGCCTCATGCACCAGCTCACCCGCGGCCTCGAACAGACGGCGCATCTCCCCCGAGTCGTCGCGGAGGAACTCGAAGCGCTCACGTGCCGCTTCGGACCGATGGGCCAGGCGATGAGCCATGGAGAACGCAAGCACGTACTCGCCGCTCCCGCTCGCGGCGATGCTGCCGGCGCGGGCGACCCCCAGCCCACCGCGTACGGCAAGGCGGCGCAGCTGTCGCTCCGACAGGGGAGCGTCGGTGCCCAGCACCACCATGATCGAGCCGGCCGGCGCCGGCGGCTCGGGCGCCTCGTCCAGCGCCGCGCCGGGCCCCAGCAGGAGGTGGAGGTCGCGCCGCCCGCCGTAGTTGGGAACCACGAGCCCTCCGAGCAGGTGCTCGTCGACCCGCCTGGAGGCGTGGCCCACGCCTGACTTGAGGCCGAAGCAGGTGGTGCCCGTGCCCGCTCCCAGTGATCCGTCGCGCGCCTCGTTCGCGGTGGCGGCGCCGATCGCCTCGAGGGCGTGCTTGGCCCGCACGGGCAGCGAGCGGGCGTCCGAGAGCCAGCCGTCGAAGCACTCGCCGACCACCACGTTCACCGTGTCCCGGTCGCGCGCCGCCTCGGGGTTCTCCTTCAGCACGTGTTGCAGCCCGCCCTCCCACACGGGCCCGACGGACAGCGTGGAGGTGAGCAGCAGCGGACTCTCGATCGTCCCCAGCTCTTCCAGCTGCGAGAGGCCGGCGGCCTTGCCGTAGCCGTTGATCACGTGACACGCGCCCAGCACCTTCTGGGCGTACAGGTTGTCTCCGTGGGGAAGGACCGCGGTAACGCCGGTCCGGGCGCCCCCGGCCAGGGTGGCGTGCCCCACCAGCACACCGGGCACGTCCACCAGAGCGTTCAGCTCGCCGGTCGGCAGGCGGCCCACGCCGAATCCGAGATCACGAAGACGCCTGCGCACGGCGGCAGCATAGGTTTCCGGCTGCATGGAAGCGATCGTGGCTAGAGCGCCGCTGAGGGTGGCCCTCGGCGGGGGCGGAACGGACCTGCCCTCCTACTACAGGGAGCACGGCGGCTTTGTGATCTCCACGGCCATCGACCGCTATGTCCGGATCGTGGCCACAACCGGATTCCAGCGCCGCTATCGCCTCAAGCACCTGGAGTGGGAGGAGGTCGACGACCCGGGGGACGTCAAGCACCCGATCCTGCGCGAGGCCCTCGTCCATCACTGGGACGGCGGGCCGCTCGAGCTGGCCTCGGTCTCCGACGCGCCCCCGGGCACCGGGCTGGGCTCGTCTGGCGCGTACGCCGTATGCGCGATCGGGGCCTTGAGCGAGCTGGCCGGCCGCACGCCGGAGCGGGGTGAGCTGGCCGAGTCCGCCTGTCATCTGGAGATCGAGCTGCTGGAGCGGTCCATCGGCAAGCAGGATCAGTACGCCGCCGCATTCGGTGGCGCCCGTGCCTACACGTTCAATTCCGACGACTCGGTCGGCGTCCGTGCCCTCGACCTTCCGCCGCAGGTCACGCGGGCGCTGCACGACGAGTTCCTCCTGTTCTTCACGGGCCAGGAGCGCTCGGCCTCCGACATCCTCGGAGCCGGGGCCGAGCGCCGGGCGCTCGACCGAATCGGAGAGTTGGCCCACGAGACGTGTGCCGCACTGGAGGCCGGCAACCTCGAGGCCTGCGCCGGGCTGATGGACGAGCACTGGGAGCGAAAGCGCGAACGGGCCCCCGGAACCGTGACGGACCAGATGGACGATCTGCGCCGGCGGGCGCTCCGCGCGGGCGCGCGCGGCGTGATCTCCCTCGGCGCGGGCGGTGGCGGCTTCCTCCTGGTCTACACCCCCGAACCGGAGCGCACCCGGGACGCGCTGGGCACCGACGGCGTGCCGGAGCTCCGCTTCGGGCTCGACACGGACGGCTGGACCGCGATCGTCTGATCGCCCCGGCGGCCTCCGCTATCGTCGCCGGGCGTGGCCCCGCGCTCGATCTGGAACGGCACGATCACGTTCGGCCTGGTGAACGTGCCGGTCAAGCTATACACGGCGACCGAGTCGAAGACCGTTCACTTCAGCGAGGTCCACCTCAAGGACGGCGCCAAGATCCAGCACCGCAGGATCTGCCCCAAGGAGGACAAAGAGGTCGACTACGACGAGGTGGTGAAGGGCTACGAGGTGTCGCCCGACTCCTACGTCGTGCTCGAGAAGAACGAGATCAAGGCGGCCGCGGGCGACCGCGGCAAGGTGGTGCACCTGAGCGAGTTCGTGGAGGCCGAGGCGATCGACCCGGTCTTCTACGAAAAGACCTACTACGTGGGCTCGCGCGACGCCGAGGACGCCTACCGGCTGCTGCACGAGGCGTTGAAGCGTTCCGGCCGCGCCGGGATAGGGCGCTTCACCTTCCACGACCGCGAGTACCTCGTGGCGGTCCGGGCGCTCGACGACGTTATCGCCCTGCACACGCTGCGGTTCCACGACGAGGTGGTCGACCCCGACGACCTCGAGATCGACCTCGCGCGCGCGAAGCCGAACGACCGGGAGGTGAAGATGGCCGCCCAGCTGGTGGACTCGCTCGAGGAGGGCTTCGACCCCGAGAAGCGCGAGGACAGCTACCGCGAGGCCGTGCTCGACCTGATCAAGCGCAAGGCCAAGGGCGAGGAGATCGACCTGATGGCCGAGGAGGAGCCCGAGCAGGGCGACGATCTGATGGCGGCGCTCGAGGCCAGCATGGGGAAGGGCCGGGGCTAGGCGTGCCGCGCGCGCTCTGGAGCGGCTCGCTCAGCTTCGGGCTGGTGAACGTCCCGATCCAGCTGATGAGCGCCGCCCGCGACCTCGACTACCACTTCAACGAGCTGCACGAGAAGGACAAGGTCCGGATCGAGCAGCGCCGCTTCTGCTCGGAGGAGAACGAGGAGGTCCTGTGGGAGGAGGTCGCCCACAGCTACGACCTGGACGGCAAGCAGGTGATCGTCACCGACGAGGAGCTGGGATCAGTCGAGCCGCGCAAGACGCGCACGATCGACATCGAGGCGTTCGTCCCGCTCGCCGACGTCGACCCGATCTACTTCAACCACCCCTACGTGCTCGTCCCGGTCGGGGACAGTGAGGGCACACGCCGGGCCTACCGGCTGCTGGTGGAGGTGATGGCCGACACCGAGCGTGTGGCCCTCGGGCGCTTCGTGATGCGCACGAAGGAGTACGTGGCCGCCGTCCGGGCGCGCGAGGGCGCCCTGCTTCTCACCACGATGCGCTTCCACGACGAGGTGCGCCCAACCGCGCCGGTCCCCACCGGGGGCAAGAAGCCCTCGAAGAAGCAGACGGACCAGGCCGTGGCGCTGATCGAGGCGCTGGCCACCGACTGGGACCCGGCCCGCTACGAGGACTGCTACCGCGAGCGCCTGCGCACGGTGATCGAGAGCAAGCGCAAGCGCCGCAAGATCGAGGTTCCCGAGCCGGAGAAGGAGCCGGCCCCCGTCCCCGACCTGATGGACGCCCTGCAGCGCGCCCTCGACAACGTGCGCGAGGGCCGGGACGTGAGGACGGTCCCCGAGAACGGGGACGGCGAGCTCGGCGGGCTCAGCCGCGACGAGCTGCTGGAGCGCGCCAAGAAGGAGAAGGTCAGCGGGCGGACCAAGATGTCGAAGAAGGAGCTGGTCGAGGCGCTGAGCGACTCGCACGGCTCATGACCGCGCAGGCGGAGAAGGGCGCTCGCTTCCGCGCGCTGCACGACGGCGAGCCGTTCATCATTCCCAACCCCTGGGACGCCGGCTCGGCTCGGGTGCTGGAGGCGCTCGGCTTCCGGGCGCTGGCCACCACCAGCTCGGGGTTCGCCTTCACCCACGGGCGCCTCGACGGGGGCGTGACCCTCGAGGAGGTGGCCGAGCACGTGCGGGCGCTGGACGGGGCCAGCGGCCTGCCGGTCTCGGCCGACCTGGAGAACGGATACGGCCCCGCGCCCGAGGACGCCGCGACCGCGATCGCGGCGGCGGCCGAGGCCGGCGCCGTCGGCGGCTCGATCGAGGACTGGGACCCGGCGGGCGAGATCTACCGCCTCGAGCACGCAACGGAGCGGGTGGCCGCCGCGGTGGAGACCGCCCGCGACCTGGGCTTTCCGTTCACGTTCACCGCGCGGGCGGAGAACCACATCCGCGGGAACCCGGACCTCGACGACACGATCGCCCGCCTGCTGGCCTACGAGCGCGCCGGCGCCGACGTGCTCTACGCCCCGGGACTGAGAAACGGCGAGGAGATCCGCATCGTCTGCGAGGCGGTCACCAAGCCGGTGAACGTGCTGGCCCACCCCGGGCTGACGATGGCGGAGATCGCCGAGGCCGGAGGGCGCCGGGTGAGCGTGGGCGGAGCACTCACCTGGGTGGCGGCCGGCGCGCTGGCCGCCGCGGCGCAGCGGCTGACCGAAGACGGCGACTTCGCGGCGCTGGCGGCGGACGTCTCGATCGAGGACTGGCTCAGCTAGCCGTCGGGTCGGGGGGCGAATCCCGGCATCGTCCTGCATTGGGCCCGGTATGGGTGTCAAATGCAGGACGGCGGAGCAGAAACTGGGTCGGATCGCCACGGGTCAGCGCGGCCTGGTCACTCGCAAGCAGGCGCTTGCGGGCGGCGTGAGCCGCCGCCAGCTTCAAACGCGGCTCGAGCGCGGCGATCTGATCGCCGAGTACCCGGGCGTTTATCGCCTAGGGCACCAGGCGCCCGATGTCGAAGCCCAGTATCTCGCTGCCGTTCTGGCGTGTGGAGAGAACGCTCTCCTCTGCGGGCCCGCGGCCGCCTACCTGCTCGGCCTACTCAAGGGCCATCCCCCGCCGCCGCAGGTCGTCGCCCCGACGCAGCGTCGCGTGGCCGGGCTGAAGACACACCGCTCCCGCGCCCTCTCCTCGAGCGACGGCGCCGTCTGGCGGGGCATTCCTGTCACCACCGTAGCCCGCACACTGGTCGATCTCGCCGCCGAGCTTGATGAGGACGAGCTCGCTCGGGCTTGCCACGAGGCCGGCGTCCGTCACAAGACCACTCCTGCCCAGGTGGAAAAAGTGCTCGAGCGACGCCCTAACGCCCCCGGCGCGGCCAAGCTCCGCCGCGTCCTCCACGGCGACGTCCACGTAACGCTCAGCACGCTCGAGCGGCGCTTTCTGGATCGCCTACGCGAGGCCGGTCTGCCCCTGCCGCAGACCAACCGGCCCGCGAGCGGCCGGCGCGTGGACTGCCGCTGGCCGGCGCAGCGACTGACCGTTGAGCTCGACGGCTACCGCTATCACCGCTCGCGGCACGCATGGGAGATCGACCGGCGCCGCGAGCGCGAGGCCCGCGGCCGCGGCGACGAGTTCCGTCGCTACAGCTACGGCGACGTCCTCGAAAGCCCCCGGTTCATGCTCAACGAGCTGCGTGCCCTTCTGGGCTAGTAGTCGGTGGCCCTAGCCGGCGCTCAGCGCCTTGAAGCGCTTCATGTTCTCGGTCATGGCCACCTCGGTGGGAAGCCGCTCCATGCTCGAAGCGCCGAAGAAGCCCACCACGCCGGTGGTGCGCTCGAGCACGTAGGACGCGTCCTCGGGCTCGGCCAGGGGGCCGCCGTGGCAGAGCACGATCACGTCGGGGTTGACCTCGACCGCCGCGTCCCGCATCGCCTGGATCTCCTCCACGCACTGATCGAGGGTCTTCGCCGTGTGGGCGCCGATCGTCCCCTTGGTGGTCAGCCCCATGTGCGGCACGAGCACGTCCGCGCCCGCCCGCGCCATCGCCGCTGCCGAGTCCGGGTCGAACACGTAGGGCGAGGTGAGCAGTCCCAGCCCGGCTGCCTCGCGGATCATCTCCACCTCGAGGTCGTAGCCCATGCCGGTCTCCTCGAGTTGGGCCCGGAAGGTCCCGTCGATCAGGCCGACGGTGGGGAAGTTCTGGACGCCCGCGAAGCCGGCCGCCTGCACCTCGCGGAGGAAGTTCGGAATCAGCCGGAAGGGGTCGGTGCCGCACACCCCGGCCAGCACAGGGGTGTCCTCCACCACCGGCAGCACCTCGCTGGCCATGTCCATCACGATCGCGTTGGCGTCGCCGTAGGGCATGAGCCCCGCGAGCGACCCGCGACCCGCCATCCGGTAGCGGCCGGAGTTGTAGATGATGATCAGGTCCGTCCCGCCGGCCTCGGCGCACTTGGCGGACAGCCCGGTGCCCGCCCCCGCACCGATGATCACGCCCCCGCCGTCGAGCGTCGCGCGCAGCTTGCGGCGCGCCTCGTCGCCGGTCACGAAGCGGCCCCGCGCATGTACTCGTCCAGCTTCTCGACCATGGCCGTGGCGAACTCGGGATCGTTGACGTGAAGCTCCAGCTCCACCAGCTCGACCCCATCCCCCACCCCGCGCAGTTCGTCAAAGAGCGCGGCATCGGCCTCAGGATCATGAAACGGCTGCCCCTCGGCGTCGATCATCGACACGCCGCGAAGCGGCACGAACAAGGCCGTGGGACCCTTCGCAGCCGACAGCTTGCGGGCGATCCGGCGCCCCAGCTCGGCGTTCTCCTCGCTGGTGGTCCGCATCAGAGTGACCACCGGGTTGTGCACGTAGAGGTTGCGGTCCTCGAAGCGCTCCGGGACGCTGTCGCGGGCGCCGAAGTTGACCATGTCCAGCGCCCCCACCGACACCACCTGCGGGATGCCGAGCCGGCCGGCCATCTCCAGCCGGTCCGGTCCGGCGGAGAGCACACCGCCCACCAGGTCGTCGCACAGCTCGGTGGTGGTCACGTCCAGCACGCCGCGCAGAAAGCCCGACTCGATCAGCCCCTCCATCGCCTTGCCGCCCACGCCGGTGGCGTGAAACACCACGGGCTCGTAGCCGCGGCGCTCCAGCTCCTCGCGCGCGACGTCCAGGCACGGCGTGGTGACGCCGAACATCGTGGCCCCGACCAGCGGCCGCTCCTCGGCCAGCTCGACCGCAGGGGCGCTCACCATCCCGGCCATGGCCGCGGCGGCGTTCGCCAGCACGCGGGCCGACACCGGATTGACCCCGGCCACGTCGGCCACCGAGGCCATCATCGCCACGTCGCGGGCACCCACGTAGTCGCGGGTGTCCCCGGCCGCCATGGTGGAGACCATCAGCTTGGGGACGCCGACGGGCAGCGTCTGCATCGCGGCGGTGGCGATGGCGGTGTTGCCCGAGCCGCCCGCCGCCAGCACACCCTGGATCCGGCCCTCGTCGTGCAGGCGCCGGGTCAGCGCGGCCGCGGCGTCGGCCATGGCCGAGACGGCCGCGCCCCGGTCGCGCGCCTCGGCCAGCGCGGCCAGGTCCGCCCCGGTCTCGGCAGCCACCTCCTCGCGCCCGTATGTCGGCCTCCACGCGCGGCGGCTCCAGCGTGCCCACGTCGACCAGGAGCACGTCCACGCCGGCGTCGCGGAGGCGGTCGCGAAGGAAGGCGTACTCGTCCCCCTTGGTGTCCAGCGTGCCGATGAGGAGAACGGTCGGGCTCACGCGCCGACGGACCAGCTGGGGGAATCCGACTCGGCGAAGTCGGGCAGCTCGCGCAGCGCCTTCTCCGCGCCGCCCGGGTTGTAGAGCGCGAGCAGGCGCAACGGCTGCCAGCCCCGGTTCACGGTGGCGTGGAACATCGCGACGGGCACGTAGATCGTGTCGCCGGCCTTCACCGGGTACCAGCGCTCCTCACCGTCGTCGAGCATCTGCTCGCCCTCGCCCGACAGCACGTAGAGGATCTCCTCGGACTCGGGATGGTTGTGGCGCACGTGGCCCTGGCCGGGCAGAAGCAGCACCTCGCCGAAGGTGAGGTTGGCCCCCTCGGTGTCGTCCGGAGTGACGAGCCACTTGATCGCTCCCCACTCGAAGGTCTGCACGGGCTTGGTGCCCGGATCGATCGGCTCGGTCATCGGTTCTCCTCAATCGTCGGTCGGTACGACGCCCAGGTAGCGCTGCTGGGCCTCCGGGTCCCCCTCCAGCTCGGCCGCGGTCGTCTCGGTGGCGATCCGGCCGGCGACCATGACCAACTGCCGTTTGGCCAGAGCGGTGGCCACGCCCAGCTTCTGCTCGACAACCAGCAGCGCCGTGCCTTCCTCGTGCAGGTGACGGATGGTCTCCAGCAGGCTCTCCACGACGGCCGGGGCCAGCCCCTCCGAGGGCTCGTCCATTATCAGGAGCCGCGGATTGAGCAGGAGGGCGCGAGCGATGGCCAGCATCTGCTGCTCGCCGCCCGACAGCTGAGCGCCGCCGTTGCTCTTGCGCTCGGCAAGGCGGGGAAAGGTCTCGTAGATGCGCTTGGCGTTCCAGCGCCTGCCGTTGCCGCGCCCGGCCACCAGCTTGAGGTGCTCGTCGACGGTGAGCGACGGAAACAGGCGGCGGCCCTGCGGCACGAAGCCGATGCCGGCCGCGGCGATCTTGTAGGCGGGCGTGCCCATGAGCTCGCGGCCCTCGAAGCGCACCGATCCGCTCCTGGAGGCGAGCAGGCCGGTCAGCGCCGCGCACAGGGTCGACTTGCCCATGCCGTTGCGGCCGATCACCGCCACGGGCTCCTCGCTCATGGAGAAGCTCACGTCCTGAAGCACGTGCGACGGCCCGTAGTAGCCGTTGAGCCCGTCGACCTCGAGCAGCGGCTCAGGCATGTCCGGCCTCTCCGCTACCGAGGTAGAGCTCGTGGACCGTCTGATTGTGGCGGATCTCGTCCGGCGTGCCCTCCACGAGCACGGTGCCGTTGTGCATCATCGTCACCCATTCGGCCACGCCGAGCGCCACGTCCATGTCGTGCTCGATGAGGATCAGCGTGATGTCGGGAGGAAGTTCCTTGAGCAGCTCGGTCAGCCGCACCCGCTCGGCGCGGGAGAGCCCCGCCGCGGGCTCGTCGAGCATCATCAGCTTGGGATCGGTCGCCCGGGCCATGCCCAGCTCCAGCTGGCGCTGCTCGCCGTGCGAAAGCTCGCCCACCTCGCGGTCGAGCACCTCGTCGAGTCCCACCACGCCGGCCATCTCTCGCGCGCGCTCGCGCATCTCGGCGTCCTTGCGCGAGCGCACGATCCGCAGATGGCCGTCCCGCACCCCGAGCAGAGCCAGGTAGAGGTTGTCCTCGACGGTCATGCCGAGGAACAGCTTCGAAGTCTGAAAGGTGCGTGACAGACCGAGCCGGGCGCGCTTGCGCCCGGGCTCGGCCGTCACGTCTCCCCCGAAAAGCTCGATCGTCCCGGCGGTGGGGGGAAACTCGCCGGAGATCACGTTGAACAGCGTGGTCTTGCCCGCCCCGTTGGGGCCGAGAATGGCCCGGCGCTCGCCGGGCCGCACCTCGAGGTCGACCTCGCTGACGGCGTCGACCCCGCCGAAGCGCCGGCCGACCCCCCGCAAGCGGAGGATCGGCTCGGCAACTTCGGTCGTTTGGGCTGGGTCAGCCACCGTCTCGCAGGGTCAGCCGACTGGCTCGGCGTTACCGACCCACGCGGGCGGACTGCCCTTCTCGCACTTCGGGTTCTCGCGGTCCGGCGCCGGGGCCTCCGAGCTGAACAGGCCGCCGAACTGCTGATCGGTGTCCGGGATCACCCGGATCGTCTTCGGCGTCCGGAGTTCCGTCCTTGTTGACGTCCGGCACGATCTGCTGGACGTAGTTGTCGCTGATTGCGCTGCGGTTCTCGTCGAGCTTGATGTTCCCGTAGGCCGCGTCGAACTCGACGTTCGCCAGAGCCTCCTGGAGCTTCTTCTGGCCACCGGAGATGTCCCCGTTGACCTCCTCCAGCGCCAGGATCAGAGCCTCGGCGGCGATGTAGTCGTGGTAGACGAACACCGAGGAGGCCAGCGGAGCGATCTCCGGATAGGCCGCCTTGATCTCGCTCACGTACTCCTTCGCCGCCGGCGTGTTCAAGTCCGCCGACGTCGGTCCTGCGGTCACACCGCCGACCAGGCGGTCGCCGACCTCCTTCAGCACGAGCGGATCGGGCCAGAAGACGTTGCCCATGATCTTCTTGGTGTCGATCTTCCCGCGCTGCTGCTCGTACTGCTTGATGAAATTGATCAGCCCGGTGCCCCCGACGGCCACATAGAGACCGTCGACGTCCTCGGGGAGCTGGGAGATGTAGGACGAGTAGTCCTTCTCGCCCAGGGGCGGCCAGACACGCTTGGTGACCTTGCCGCCGACCGAGCAGAACTCGGCGATGAAGCCGGCCAGCGAGGTGTACGGGAACGCGTAGTCGTCACCGATCACCGCCGCCGTGCGCCAGCCCAGCTCGTTGTAGGCGTAGTCGCCGAGGCCGGCCGAGAACTGCGCGCCGTCGGTGTTGTAGCGGTAGAAATTCGGCGCCTGCACCTTCAGCGACGCATCCTGGGCGCCTGCGGCGCCGTTGATGAACGTCTTGTCGGGGTGCTCCTTGGCGTAGTTCGCCACGGCGATGCTCTCGTCGCCCGAGAGCGGGCCGATGAGGATGTCCGCGCCCTCCTGCTCCATCAGCCGGCGGGTCTCGTCGATGGCCTTGTCGGCGGTGCCGTCGGAGCAGCCGTAGCCGACGACCTCGATCTTCTTGCCTGCGATCTCCGCCCCGGTCATGCCGTCACTGGGCTTCTTGGGGTTCTTGGCCTTGGCGCCGCGGTTGATGAACGGCACCTGCGCGCCGGCGATGTCCGGCTCGAAGAAGGCGCCGAAGGCACCCTCGCAGTTGGACAGGATCGCCAGCTTGATCGTCCCGCCCTGGCTGGCGCTCTCGCCGCCGCCGCCACCGCCGCCGCCGCCCTCGTCCTCGTCGTCGCCGCCACACGCGGCCACGCCGAGGGACAGGCACAGCGCCATTACGGCCGCGAGCAGCAGGCGGGTCCAACTCCGCTTGTCGCTACTCATACGTCCTCCTCTCTCTCTCGTTTCCTTGACAACTGCTAGGACACTCCTGAGCTTCCGGCCGCACCCCCAGGGGCGAGCGGCTCTCCAACCGGTGGCGATCCCTCGCTCTCGGCCGGTCCTTCCCGAGCGCGTCGTCCACCGGACGATCCTCCCCCGCGCTCCCTCGCCTTCTCCCAGAGGCCGACGAGGCCTCCGGGCGAGACGAGAACGATGACCAGGAAAATGACTCCGATGAGCGTGTTGAAGCGCTCGGGCCCGAGGACCTCGCCGATATTCGGCGTGTACTCGCGCGAGTAGTTGTCCAGCAAGGCGAAGAAGATCGCTCCCACCCAGGCACCCTCCAGCCGGTAGAGACCCCCGATGACGGCGATCACGAGGACGTCGATCGTCTGCCCGAGCGAGATCGAGCCGGGTGAGATTCGCTGGTTGTACCAGACCGACAGCACCCCGGCCACGGCGGCGATGAACGCGCCGGCCGCGAACGCGAGCGTCCGGTGCAGGGTGACGTTGAAGCCCAGCGCGCGCATTCGGTCGGGCTCGTCGCGCAGGCCCTGCATCGTGAGTCCGAAGGGCGTGCGGACGACGTATCGGATACCCAGGAACATCAGCACCGAGGCAGCCAGCGTCGTGTAGAAGAGCGGAACGGGATCGATGCCCGGATTGCCGATGAACCCGGGCAGCTCCGGCGCGTTGACCCCGCCGAAGCCCGATAGCTGGGTGACCTGTGCGAAGAAGTAGTAGACGAGCACGCCGAGGGCGAGCGTGATCATCAGGAAGTAGATGCCCTCGCTGCGCGCGGCGACCGCACCGAAGAGCAGACCGGCCAGCGTCGCGATCACGAGCGCGGCGACGGTCGCGAGCCACGGGTTCCAGGCGGCGTCGAGGCCACCGTCCGCGGCAACGAGGTTGGCGAACATCATGCCGGCGATGGCGTACAGGCCGACCTGGCCCAGCGAGACCATGCCCGCGTAGCTGGCCAGGAAGATGAGGCTGGCGGCGGCGATGCCGAGCCAGAGCGCCTTCGTGAGGATGGCGCTCACGAAGAAGTCCGTGAAGATGAGCGGGGCGAAGACCAGGAGCAGCAGCGCCACCCCCACGATCACGGCCGAGATCGGATCGATTCCCCGGAGGCGCTGGGTCAAGCAGGCCTCCCGTAGAGCCCGAGCGGCCGCACCGCCAGCACCGCTACGAGCAGGCCGAAGGTCACCAGGATCGAGTAGTTCGACAGGTCGGTGTCGCCGAAGACCAGGTACACGTCGGCATAGGCGTCGACCAGGCCGAGCAGGAGCGCCCCGATGGCGGCTCCCCCGAGACTGCCCATGCCGCCGATGATCACGACTATCAGCGAGTTGAGCAGGAACGACGTGTCCTCGCCAGGCTGAAGCGAGAGCATCGTGCCGCCGAGGGTGCCCCCGAGGCCGGCGAGCAACGCGCCGATGAAGAAGGCGCCTGCGAAGACCAGCGGGATGTTGATTCCCAGCGCCGAGACCATTGCCCGGTCGTCGACTCCCGCGCGCACGATGAGGCCGAAGCGCGTGCGCTTGATCAGCCACCACAGGAAAACTCCGATCACCAGCGCGGCGCCGGTGACGATCACGAGCCGGAAGAAGCCGTACTGAATGCCGAAGATCGTGACGCTCTCAGGCCAGCTCGACGGCGTCTTGACGTCTTTGGAGACGCCCCCGAACTGGGCCAGCATCTGGTCGGCCATGATCACCGAGATCGCGATCGTGATCAGCGCCTGACGCAGGTCCTGCCCCTGGTTCCAGCGCAGGAAGAGCTGCTGGATGATCACGCCGACCACACCGATCACCAGCGCCGCGAGCAGCACCGGCACGAGCCAGCCCAGCAGGTCGTAATCAGCGGAGGAGCCGGTGGGCGAGGCCAGGCTCAGCGCGAGGCCCTGGCTCTCATCGGTGAACCAGCCCTTCTGGATCTCGAAGGCCAGGTAGCCGCCCAGCAGGTACAGCGAGCCGTGGGCCATGTTGACCACGCGCATCAGCCCGAAGATGAGGGTGAAGCCGCTGGCTACCACGAAGAACAGCGCGGACAGGGTCAGCCCATTGAGGGTGACCGTGGCGAATGTGTCGGGGTTATCGGCCGCCTTGACCGCCAGCCAGACCAGCACGACACAGGCAGCCGCGGCACCCAAGATTCGAAGCAAGCTCTGCGATCCCCGCATGCTTGACACGTATTGAAACTTCATGCAATGTTCCCTGTCAAGTCCTGAAGGCAGATGACGGGTTCTGAAAAGGAGCTCTTAACACTGCACACATCGACCGTCACCGACCAGTTTCGCTCCGATCTCGAAAGGGAACTCGGCGACGGGGTCGTCACCAGCGACCCCTCGCGCCTCGACGCCTACGTGACGGACACCTACTGGCTCGCGATGCACGCGCAGGCCGAGGGAGCGCCTCTCGGCCGGCCCGACGTGGTGGCCCGGCCGACCGACGAGCAGGGGGTCGTCACGGCCATTCGCGTGGCCGGCGACCATGGGGTGCCCGTGGTGGCCTGGGGAGGCGGGTCGGGCACCCAGGGCGGCTCGGTGCCGGTACACGGTGGCCTGGTCATCGACCTGACGGGCCTGGACCGGATAGTCGAGATCGACGAGCGCTCTTACACGGTCACCTGTGAGGCGGGAGTGAACGGCGACCGGCTCGAGCGCGAGCTCAATGCGGTCGGCCTGATGCTGCCTCACTATCCGGCATCGTCGGAATGGGCCACGGTGGGCGGCTACGTGGCGGCCCGCGGCTCGGGTGTGCTCTCCACGCGCTACGGCAAGATCGAGGACCTGGTGCTTTCGCTGCGGGCGGTGCTCGCGAGCGGCGAGCTCATCGAGACCGTCACCGTGCCACGGCATGCCGTGGGCCCGGAGCTCACTCAGCTGTTCGTCGGTTCGGAGGGGACGCTCGGGATCATCACGCGGGTCACCCTGCAGGTCGTGCCGTTGCCGGTCGCGCGGCGCTTCGCCATGGTCCGCTTTCCGAGCATCAGCTCGGGGGTCGACTCTCTGCGCCGCGCGCTCGCGAAGGGCGTCCGGCCCTCCGTGATCCGCATGTACGACGACGAGGCCACGAGGCTTGCGCTCTCGCCCGTGGTGGGCCAGAGCCTCGACGGCGTGTGCACGGTTCTCTCCTTCGAGGGTGACCCGGCCGTCGCCGAGGCGGAGGAGGAAGCCACTCTCTCGCTCGCCCGCGACGCCGGAGCGAGCCGGCTCGATCCCGCGCTGGCGGAGACCTGGTGGAACCGCCGCTACGACTTCTACCACCCGCCGCATCAGCCGGAGCTTCCCTCGGTCTGGGGGACGATCGACGTGGTCGCGACGTACGCCAAGATCGAAGGCGTCTACGAGGCGCTGCGCGCTGCGGTCAAGGACCCGTTCGCCGACAGCGACCTGCAGCTGCGGATGCATTTCTCGCACTGGTACCAGTGGGGAACGATGATCTACGCCCGCTTCGTGGTCCCCGACGGTGGCGGTGGGCAGGAGGCGGTGGACCTGCACGACAGGATCTGGGCCGCAGGGCTGGAGGCCGCCTTCTCGGCAGGGGCCGTGATGAACGACCACCACGGCGTGGGTCTCAAGCTCGCGCCGTACATGGAGCGTCAGCACGGCGCATCGCTCGAGGCGATTCGCCGTATCAAGCGGGCGCTCGATCCCGACGGAATCATGAATCCAGGCAAGCTGGGCCTTTAGACAGTTAGACAGTTAGACAGGGAGGAGAACCCGCCTATGAAGTTCGCCATGCACAACTGGATGCGCGCGGAGCCGATCGAAACGACCATCGCGCGTCTCGGCAAGAGCGGCTACGACGCGATCGAGATCTCGGGGGAGCCCTCGGTCTGGGACACGGCCGAGGTCCAGGGGCTGATGGACAAGCACGGCGTCGGATGCTGGGGCTCGGTCACCCTGATGACGGGCGGCCGGGACCTGCTGCACGAGGACTACTACGTGCGCCGCGGCTCGATCGACTACGTGAAGGACACCATCAGCCAGATCGCCGAATGGGGCGGCGAGATCATCACGATCGTCCCCTCCACGGTCGGCAAGGTCGTGCCCATGGGCTCGCCCGAGGACGAGTGGAAGTGGGCGGTCGAGTCGCTCAAGGAGTGCCAGGCCCACGCCGAGGAGAAGGGCGTCCGCATCGGCATCGAGCCGCTCAACCGCTTCGAGACCTACTTCGTCAACCGCGCCGACCAGGCTCGGGCGCTGGCCCAGGACGTGGGCGGCAACTGCGGCGTCTGCCTCGACATCTTCCATATGAACATCGAGGAGGCCGACTGGGCCCAGGCGATCCGCGACACCGGCGACCTGCTGGTCGACTTCCACGTGGCCGACAACAACCGGATGCCGTGCGGCCAGGGCGCCCTCGACTGGGAGAAGCTGGCACAGACCCTTGACGAGGTGGGCTACGACGGCTGCGTGACGGTGGAGTTCGTGGCCACCGTGGACCGCAGTCGCATCTCCGAGCGCACCGAGATCACCGACGCCTCGGAGAGCGAGAGCTCACAGGGCATGGAGCAGTTCCTGCGCGACCACGGCACCGGCACGGTGCCGGAGGAGCTCTACGACCAGTACGTGCAGGACTCGATCGACCGGCTGAAGAAGGCCGCCGAGTCAGTGGGCCAGGCCGTTTGAGCCCGAGCCCCTCCCCGCGCATCGCGCTGCTGGCCACCCTCGACACGAAGGGCGACGAGACCGAATACGTCCGCGGACGGGTGCGGGAGCTGGGTGGCGAGCCGCTCGTGATCGATACCGGCATCCTGGGCGAGCCCAAGAGCTGCGTGCCCGACCTGCCCCGTGCCGAGGTGGCGCGCGCCGGGGGCCATGAGCTGGAGGCCGTGCGGGCTGCCGGCTCGCGCGGGCGCGCCGTCGAGATGATGCGCGAGGGGGCACGGGCCGTGGTGGAACGCCTGTGGCGTGAGGGCAGGGTCGATGGCGCGCTGTGCCTGGGAGGGGCGGAGGGGGCGCTGTTGGGCGCAGCCGCCATGTCGGCCCTGCCGGTGGGGGTGCCGAAGCTGATCGTGTCCCCGAGCGCGTCCGGCCGCCGGCCCTTCGGGCCGTTCATGGGCGAGACCGACACGCTCGTGATGCACTCGGTCACCGACATCCTCGGGCTGAGCGCGATCTCGCGGGCGGTGTTCGACAACGCCGCCGCTGCCGTGGTGGGGATGGCCCGCGATGCCGGGCGGCCGGTCGAGGGTCTGGGCGAGCGCTGCGTGGGGATCACGATGCTCGGGCACACCACTCCGGCCGTGATGCGCATGCTTCCCCGCCTCGCCGAGGGCGGCCATGAGCCGGTGGTGTTCCACGCCAACGGGGTGGGGGGGCCGGCCATGGAACGCCTGGTGGAGGCCGGAGCGATCGCGGGGGTGATCGACTTCACGCTCTCCGAGCCGGCCAACGCAATGCACCCGACCGGCATCCACGCCACCGGACCCGAGCGGCTGACCGTGGCCGGCGAGCACGGGGTGCCGCAGGTGGTGGTGCCGGGCTGCGTGGACTTCTTCAACCAGGGCGCACTCGAGGACCTCCCGGAGCAGTACCGCGACCGCAAGCGCTACTACCACAACCCGGTGGCCACGCTGGTGCGGCTGACCGCCGCCGAGGAGGCCGAGCTCGGCCGCATCGTGGCCGAGCGGCTCGCGGGCGCGCGCGGGCCGGTGCACGTGATCTGCCCGACCGGGGGCTTCTCGCTCGCCGACGTGCCCGGCGGCGATCTGTGGGACCCGGAGGCGGATGCCGCCTTCATCGACTCCCTGCGAGACGCCCTGCCGCCGGAGATCGCCTTCGAAGAGGTCGACGCCCACGTCGACGACCCCGAATTCGCCGACCTGGTAGCCGACCGATACCTCACGCTGGCCAAGGAGACCGTCAATGCCTGATCGCCCCGTTTCGCACTGCCTGCTCGACCTGGCGCCGCCCGATCTCGACTGGTTCCGCGAGCGCTCGGACATCGTGCTGGTGCCGATCGGGTCCTGCGAGCAGCACGGCGCTCACCTGCCGCTGGGCACCGACACGATCACCGCTCTCGAGGTGGCCCGGCGGGCGGCCGAGAAGGCCGACGTGCCCTACGCGCCGCCGTTCTGGGCCGGGTACTCGCCGCAGCACATGCGCGAGCCCGAGTCCTCGGTGGGCACGATCACCCTGCGGGCGGCCACCCTGAACGAGGCCCTCTACGACGTGGCCCGCTCGCTGATCCACCACGGCTGGAACAAGCTCGTGTTCGTCAACGGCCACGGCTCCAACACCAAGGTGCTGGACCCGCTGCTGCGCCGTATCAAGTACGAGACCGGTGCCTTCGTCGCCCTCTACAAGCCCTATGCCGAGCGCTACATCGGCATGCTGGACGGGCTGCTCGAGAACCCGCTCGACGAGACCCCGGGCTGGCACGCCTCGGAGCTCGAGACCTCCCAGGTCCTGGCCCACAACGAGCGCCTGGTGCACATGGAGCGGGCGGCCGACGACCGCGCCCGCGCTCCCGAGTGGCTGCCCGACTCGTTCCTCAAGCAGGACGGCGCGCCCGACGTGGAGTTCCAGGGCTATCAGTACTTCGTGTTCCCGATGGACCACGCCGAGTTCTCCCAGACCGGCGTGATCGGCAACCCGATGCGGGCCACCGCGGACAAGGGCAACGAGGCGCTCGAGCGCTTCTCCGACCATCTGGTCGCCGCCATCGACGAGTTCCGCCCGCTCGAGGTGCAGGTGACCCGGCGGGTGTTCGAGGACCGCGTTTGACGCCGACGGTCCCCCCCGCGCTGCGCCGGTCGCAGATCCTGGAGCGGATCCGGCGCGACGGCGGCGTGACCGTGGCCGAGCTGGCGAGCGCCCACGGGGTCTCGACGATCACCGTGCACCGTGACCTGGCCGAGCTGGCCGCGGATGGGCTGATCGAGCGGATCCACGGCGGGGCGCGCGCCCTCGACGGCGGCGACGACCGCGAGCGGATCGAGACGGCCTGGGACAAGCGCGTGCGGCAGGCCGGTGAGGCCAAGGCCGCGATGGCGGAGCACGCGGCCCGGCTCGTGGAGGACAACTCCACGATCTTCCTCGACTCGTCGTCCACCTGCCTGGCCCTGGCCCAGCGGCTGGCGGCCGAGCCGCCGGGCACGATCTCGCTCGTCACCAACTCGCCGGCGATCGCCTTCCAGCTGAACGCGGAGCCGATCCACGTGATCGTCGCCCCGGGCGAGGTGGACCAGCATCTGCGCCTCATCGGCGGGCGCTGGACGGCCGAGTTCCTGACCCAGCTGAACCTGGACATCGCCTTCATCTCGGCCGCCGGGTTCACGCTCGAGGAGGGCCTCACCACCTCGCGGCGGCCCCTGGCCGACGTGGTCAACACCGCCCGCTCGGTGGCCCGGCGGACCGTGGCGCTGGTCGACTCGACGAAGTACGGACGGGCGTCGCTGGTCACCATGGCCCGTCCCGAGGAAGTGGACCTGATGATCGTCGACCGGGGCCTGTCGGCGGACGCGCTCTTCACCTACCGCAGAGCCGGCGTGCGAATCGAGCAAGCCGGCCCCCCACCCACGACCTGAGGAAGGACATCGATGGCACGACCCGTGACGTTGTTCACCGGACAGTGGGCGGACCTGCCCCTGGAGGAGCTGGCGCCCAAGTGCGGCGACTGGGGCTTCGACGGCCTCGAGCTGGCCTGTTGGGGCGATCACTTCGAGGTCGACGAGGCGCTCGCCGACGAGGGCTACTGCCGTTCCAAGCGGGAGCTGCTCGAACGCCACGGCCTCGACTGCTGGGCGATCGGCACCCACCTGGTGGGGCAGGCCGTATGCGATCCGATCGACGAGCGCCATCAGGGCGTCCTGCCCGAGGATGTGTGGGGCGACGGCGATCCCGAGGGCGTGCGGCAGCGCGCCGCCGAGAAGATGAAGGACACCGCACGGGCCGCCGCACGTCTCGGCGTCGGTGTGGTCACCGGCTTCACCGGCTCACCGGTGTGGCACATGCTCTACTCGTTCCCGCCCAACGACTTCGCCGCGATCGAGCGCGGGTACGAGGAGTTCGCCGAGCGCTGGGGGCCGATCATCGACGTCTTCGACGCCGAGGGCGTGCGCTTCGGGCTCGAGGTGCACCCCACCGAGATCGCCTACGACTTCGTGACCACGCGCAAGGCGCTGGACGCGATCGGAAACCGCGAGGGCTTCGGGATCAACTTCGACCCGTCGCACTTCGCGCATCAGTTCCTCGACTCGGGCGCCTTCATCGAGGAGTTCGGGGACCGCATCTACCACGCCCACGTGAAGGACAGCCAGAAGCGGCTGGACGGCCGCCGCTCGATCCTCGGCTCGCACATCGACTTCGGCGAGCCCGAGCGGGGCTGGACGTTCGTCTCGCCCGGCCACGGCGACGTGGACTTCGAGGACGTGTTCCG
Organism: uncultured Thermoleophilaceae bacterium; assembly: GCA_963772945.1. Lineage (GTDB taxonomy): Bacteria > Actinomycetota > Thermoleophilia > Solirubrobacterales > Thermoleophilaceae > JACVRW01. The sequence goes on from CAVYZJ010000006.1 coordinate 271,332, forward strand.
GGCGCTCAACCGGATCGGCTACACGGGCCCCTTGTCGATCGAGTGGGAGGACTCGGGCATGGACCGCGACTGGGGCGCGCCCGACGCGCTGCAGTTCGTGCGCCGGACCGACTTCTCACCCTCTTCGTTGGCCTTCGATGCCGCCTTCTCGCGGGAGGGCTGACCGATGGCCGAGGAGAAGGTCGGCTTCGTGACGATGGGCCAGGCGGGCGCCGCCGCCGACGTGGAGACGATCGGCGTGGGCATGCTCGGCTACGCGTTCATGGGCAAGGCGCATTCGAACGCGTACAAGACGCTGCCATACATGGCCTTCCCGCCACCGTACGTGCCGGAGCTGGTGGCCATCGCGGGCCGCAACGAGGAGGCGGTGGCCGAGGCGGCGAGCCGCTACGGCTTCGAGGGCTACGTGACCGACTGGAAGCAGCTGGTGGAGGACGACCGCATCCAGGTGTTCGACAACGCGGGGCCGAACAACCTGCACGCGGAGCCCTCGATCGCGGCGGCCGAGGCGGGCAAGCACGTGATCTGCGAGAAGCCGCTGGGGCGGGACGCCGACGAGGCCTACGACACCTGGCGCCGGGTGGACGCCGCCGGGGTCAAGCACATGTGCGCCTTCAACTACCGCTTCGTGCCGGCGGTGCGGCTCGCGCGCCAGATCATCGAGGCCGGCGATCTGGGCGAGATCACCCACTTCCGCGGCGCCTACCTGCAGGAGTGGGGGGCGGTCGACGACGAGGTCTGGCGCTTCGACAAGGCGCTTGCCGGCTCCGGAGCGCTCGGCGACCTGGGCGCGCACGTGATCGACCTGGCGCGCTACCTCGTCGGCGAGATCGAGTCGGTCGCGGGGATAACGGCGACCTTCAAGCCGGGACGCGACGTCGATGACGCGTTCGAGGCCGCCGTCGCCTTCGCGGACGGCGCGGTCGGCACGATCGAGGCCACGCGCTTCGCGAGCGGGCGCAAGAACGCCTTCAGCTGGGAGATCAACGGCACCCAGGGGTCCATCGCGTTCGACCTGGAGCGGTTGAACGAGCTGCAGGTGCACGTCGGGGGATCCTCACCCGGCGAGTCCGCCCAGGGCTTCCGCACCGTGCTGGTCTCCGAGGCCGACCATCCCTTCTGGGACTGGTGGTGGCCGCACGGCCACATCATCGGCTGGGAGCACACCTTCGTCCACGAGATCCACCACCTGCTGGCCGCGATCCGCGATGACGGGGATGTGGCACCCCACGGGGCCACCTTCGAGGACGGCTACCGCTGCGCCGAGGTGTGCGACGCGGTGCTGCGCTCGGCGGAGTCGGGGGCCCGGGAGGAAGTGGCGTACCGGAGCGCTTAAGGCGGCTGGGTAGGGCCGATAAGGAACCAAGGTCCCTCGGGGCCCTCGATTCCCTACCCCGCCGCAGTTCCCGGCGCCGGGAGCGAGAGGGCGTCGTGAACGGGGCGCAACCCCGCCGGGTCGGCCAGCGCGTCGCGGCGCGACAGGGCGGCCGCGCCGCGGACCGCCGCCTCGCCTCCCAGGCGTGAGGCCAGCACGCGGCAGGCGGCCCAGCCGGAGGACAGCGTGCGCGCGCGCAGCTCGGCCTCGATGGGCGGGCGCAGCCAGTCGGTGATCGGGGCCAGCTCGCCGCCCAGGATCACCGCCTGCGGGCTCAGCAGGTTCGCCACCGAGGCGAGCGCGATGCCCAGCACGCGGCCCACCTTCTCGAGGGCCTCGAGGGTCTTCGCGCTGCCCCGGTCGGCCGACTGGGCGAGCATCGCGCCGGGCCACTCGGGGCGCGGGCCCTCGCCGTGCCGGCGGGGGTCCCAGCCCGCCAGCCGCAGCAGCGCCTCCTGTCCCGCCAGCCGCTCCAGGCAGCCGCGGCTGCCGCAGCGGCAGGGCGGTCCCTGGGGGTCGATCGTGATGTGACCGATCTCGCCGCCGAAGCCGCCGGCTCCGCGGAAGAGCTCGCCGCCCATCACGATGCCCCCGCCGATCCCCACCTCGCCGGAGACGTACACGAAGTCGCTCAGCCCGCGGCCGGCGCCCTCCACCAGCTCGGCCACGGCGCCCAGGTTGGCCTCGTTCTCCACCCGCACGGGGCCCAGGACCGTACCCAGCCGCTCGGCCACCGGCACCTCGGTCCAGCCGAGGTTTGGCGCGACCCGGACAGAGCCGTCGGCGTCCACGAGGCCGGGCATCGCCACCGTGGCGCCTGCGGGCCCGCGCCCGGCGGCGAAGGGCTGCTCCAGCGCCTCACCCGCCAGCTGCAGCAGGCGCTTGAGCACCTTCTCGGGAGCGGCGCGATTGTCGTGAGCCACGAAGACGCGGTGGAGCACCGCTCCCGCCAGGTCGGTGGCCCAGGCGGCCAGATAGTCGACGTTGACCTCCAGCCCGAGCACGAACGGCCCGTCCGGGTCGATCTCCACGTTCTGGGCCGGACGGCCGACCGCGCCCGGGCGCTCGTGGCCCGACTCGCGCAGCAGTCCCAGCTCGATGAGCTCGGCCACCAGGCTGGACACGGTCGTCTTGTTGAGGCCCGTCTCGAATGCGATCGTCGCCCGCGAGCGCGGGCCTCGCTCGGCCACCTCGCCGGCCACGAGGCTGAGGTTGTGCCGGCGGACGTCGCGCGCGTCTGCGGGCCTCAACGAAGCCCCAGGAGCAGGTCGATCACGAGCTGATCGAGACGCTCGTTGCGGCAGGACCGCGCACCCAGCGCGTCGAGGTCGTGCTGCTCGGCCAGAAGCGCGTCCACGGCCTCGCGCGAGTACGGCTCCGTGGTGGGCTGGCGGAGCTCTCCCACCTTCGTCTCCTCGAGCGCCGCCTGGATCTCCGCGTCCTGGTGGAAGCGCTTGGCTTTCTCCGCCAGCGCGAGATAGGTGCGCATGCAGCCGGAGGCGAAGTCCCACACGCCGTCCTCGTTCTCCACCCGCAGCGGCCGCGCGTCGAAGTGGCGCGGGCCGTCGTAGCCGGAGTCCTCGAGCAGCTTCACCACGAAGAAGGCGTCCTTGAGGCCCACCGCCCCGAAGCGGAAGTCCTGGTCATAGCGGCCCACCCGCTGGGCGTTGAGGTCGATGTGGAAGAGCTTGCCGGCCCACAGCGCCTGCGCCACCGCGTGCTGGAAGCTGAGCCCGGCCATCGTTTCGTGGGCCAGCTCGGGGTTCACGCCCACCATCTCCGGATGCTGCAGGCGCTCGATGAAGGCGAGCGCGTGGCCCACCGTGGGCAGGAAGATGTCGCCCCGCGGCTCGTTGGGCTTCGGCTCGATCGCAAAGCGCATGTCGTGGCCGCGGTCGCGCACGTACTCGCACAGGAAGTCGATGGCCTCGCGGTAGCGCTCGAGGGCGTCGTAGGCCGGCTTGGCCGCGTCCGCCTCGACCCCCTCGCGACCGCCCCAGAAGACGAAGATCGGCGCCCCCAGCTCGAGGCCCAGCTCGATCGCCCTCAGTGTCTTCTGCATGGCAAAGCGCCGCACCTCGCGGTCGTTCGCCGTGAAGGCGCCGTCCTTGAAAGCGGGGTGGAAGAAGAGGTTGCTGGTGGCCATCGTGACCTGCATGCCGGTCTCGTCCAGGGCCTTGCGGAAGCGCTCTTTCGCCTGGCGGGCCTCGTCCTCGCCGGCGTCGAGCGGCACGAGGTCGTTGTCGTGGAAGCACACCCCGTGGGCGCCCAGGTCGGCCAGGCGGCGCACGCTGTCGGGCGGGTCGAAGCCCGGCCGGGTCGGGTCGCCGAAGGGATCGTTGCCCCGGTGGCCCACGGTCCAGAGACCGAAGGTGAAGCGGTGCTCGGGTCGCGGGACGAGGGCGGAGTCGTCGGATGTTGCCGTCTGGGTCGCCATCGCCGTAGAGTAAGTTGGGTGACCGGACAAATCAACCTGGTCGCGGGCGTCGACTGCTCCACTCAGGCCACCAAGGTGCTGATCGTGGAAGCCGAGAACGGCCGGGTGGTGGCAAGCGGCCGGGCGCCCCATGAGGTCACCGGCAGCGAGGGAGCCCGCGAGACCGATCCGGAGCAGTGGTGGGATGCGCTGGGTGCGGCGCTGGCGGAGACCGGCCGCGCTGCCGAGGTGAGCGCGATCGCGGTCGCCGGCCAGCAGCACGGACTGGTGACGCTGGACGACGACGGGCGCCCGCTGCGCCCGGCCATCCTCTGGAACGACACGCGCTCGGCGCCGGAGGCCCGCGAGCTGTCGGAGGCGCTGGGCGGTCCGGAGGCCTGGGCGGAGCGGATCGGGCTGGTGCCCGTGGCCTCGTTCACCGCCACCCGCTGGGCCTGGCTGCGCGGGCACGAGCCCGAGGCGGCGGCGGACACCCGGGCGGTCCGTCTCCCCCACGACTTCATCACCGAGCGCCTCTGCGGGCGCGGGGTCACGGACCGCGGTGACGCCTCCGGCACCGCGTGGTGGTCGAGCCGCGACGAGGGCTACTCCGGCGAGGTGCTGGAGCTGCTCGACCTCGATCCCGAGCTGCTGCCCGAGGTGCTGGGACCGCGCGAGCCGGCGGGGGAGGTGACCGGCGCCGCCGCCGGTGAGCTCGGCCTGCCGGAGGGAGCCACCGTGGGTCCCGGGACAGGAGACAACGCGGGTGCCGCACTGGGGCTCGGCCTGGCGCCGGGCGAGCCCGTGGTCAGCCTCGGCACATCGGGCACCGCCTACGCAGTAATGGACGAGCGGGCGACCGACCCGAGCGGGACCGTGGCCGGCTTCGCGGACGCCAGCGGCCGCTTCCTGCCGCTGGCGGCGACGCTGAACGCCACGCTCGCGGTGGACCGGGTGGCCGAGTGGCTCGGACTCGACCGCGACGCGGCAGCCGAGCAAACGCAGGTCGTGGTGCTTCCCTATCTCGACGGCGAGCGGACCCCCAACCTGCCGCATGCCGCGGGCACGGTGGCCGGGCTGCGACACGCCACCACCCGCGAGGAGATCCTGCTGGCCGCCTATGAGGGGGCCGCGGCCTCGCTGGTGGAGGCCCTCGAGCGAATCGCCGAGCAGGGCTCGGGCCTAGATCCCGACGCGCCGCTGCTGTTGGTGGGCGGCGGGGCTCGCGGAGCCGCTTGGCAGCGCGTGGCGGCCCGCCTGTCGGGCCGCGAGGTCCAGGTGCCCGACGCCGAAGAGCTGGTGGCCCTGGGCGCGGCCGCTCAGGCCGTCGCCTGCGCGTCCGGCGAGGCGCCCGAGGAGGTGGCGCGCCGCTGGGGGACGCGGCGCGGGGCGACGATCGACGCTCCGCCCGAGCGCGACGCGGAGGCCCTGGAGCGGATCAGGACCGTGCGCGAGGCGACGCTTCCGCTGCACGACCCGACTGCGACTTGACGCCGAGCAGCGAGCCGCCCACGTACAGGACGGACACCACGAGCCCGGCCAGGGCCAGAGCCGCGACCAGCCGGAAGCCCCACTGCATCCCGGCGGCAAACGCCTCCCGCACGAGCTCGACCAGCCTGTCGCCCACAGGGCCCGGGAAGCCGGCCAGCAGGGTTGTCGCCGAGTCGGTGCCGGACAGCGCCCCGTGCAGGGCGTCGATCTGGTCGTTCGACAGCCGCGTGCCCGCCAGCTCGGATTGGAGCTTGTCCTCGGAGGCTGTGGTGAAGACAGTGGTGGTGAGGCCCAACCCGATGGCGCCGCCCGCCACCTGGAACATGTAGACGATGCCGCCGGCCAGGCTCGTTCGCGACGGGTCGAGCGCGGTGACCGCCGTCGTGGTGATCGACGAGTAGAACAGCCCCACGCCGATGCCCGTGACGATCATTGCCGGGACGAGGAACCACCAGCCCGAGTCGCGCTCCACCAGCGAGGCCAGGAATGTGCCCACCGTCAGGCACAGCGCACCCGCGGTAACGATGGCCTTGGCGCCCACGCGCCCGTAGAGCGGGCCCGCGACGAAGGAGACCGCTGCGAAGATGCCCATCATCGGCAGCATCGCGGCGCCCGCTTGCAGCGGTGAGTAGCCGAGGATCTTCTGGAAGAACTGCGGCAGGAAGAGCAGCATCGAGAAGAACGTGGCCGACATCAGGAGGGTGGCCACGCAGGCAGCCCGAAATTGCGCGTTGCGCATCACATCGGCGGGGATGAGCGCGTGCGAGCCGGCGCGGCGCTCGATCACCGCGAAGGCCACCAGCAGCACGACGCAGAGCGCGAACAGGCCCAGAATTCGGGCGTCGGTCCAGCCCCACTCGGTCACCTGGTCTAGGGCGAACAACAGCGCCATCAGCCCAACGGTCAGCGTTGTGATCCCCAGGTAGTCGATGGGCTCGCGACCCGTGTCGGCCTTGGACTCGGGCACCGCGCGCCAGGTGACGAAGCAGGCCACCGCCGCCACCGGGAGGTTCACCCACAGGATCGCGCGCCAGCTGATCAGCTCGGCGAGCGCCCCGCCGAGCAGCGGGCCCGCGGCGTTGCCGAAGCCGGCCGCGCCGATGATCAGCCCGCCCGCCAGCCCCGCCTTGTCCTCCGGGAGGATGGCGTAGGTCATGCCGAGCACCGCCGGCCACATCATCGCCCCGCCTATCCCCATCAGCCCCCGGCAGACGATCAGCCACAGATCGTCCGGCGCCAGGGCGGCCAGGACGGAGAAGAGCGCGAAGACCCCGGCGCCGATGAAGAAGATCAGCCGGCGGCCGAACATGTCCGCCAGCCGGCCGCCACTCACGATCAGCACGCCGAACACCAGCGCGTAGATGTTGATCACCCACTGGACGCTCGATACGTCGGCGTCGAAGTCCTTCTCGATGTCGGGCAGGGCGACGCTGAGGGCCGTGATGTCGTTGGCGACGACGAACACCGCCATTGCCATTGCCACCAGCGCCACCAGCGTGCGGCGGTCCAGGCCGGCCATGCTGGATGACCGTAACGCGCGCGGGCCTCGGAATCCAGCGCGGGCTCACCGAAGCGGTGTTACGGTGATTCCCAGGTGGATTTCCGCCTGCTTGGCCCGCTTGAGGTAATCGATGACGGCTCCCGCCAGCTCGCAATCGGAGCCGGGCGACAGCGTGCTCTCCTGATCCTCCTGTTGCTGCGGGCCAACGAGCCGGTGACGAGGGACCGGCTGGTGGAGGAGCTGTGGGGCGAGTCGCCGCCGGCCACAGCCCACAAGATGCTCCACAACCAGGTATCGGCTCTGCGCCGCGAGCTGGGAGCCAACGGGCGCCTCGAGACTCAGGGCAGCGCGTACCGGCTGGAGGTTCACCCGGGCGAGCTTGACATCGCCGTCTTCGAGGAGATGGTCGCGCGCGGCCGGGCCCAGATCGACGAGGACCCCGCCGTCGCCGCCGAAACGCTGCGTCAGGCCCTCGGGCTCTGGCGCGGGCCTCCGCTCTCCGATGTCACCTACGAAGGCTTCGCGCAGGCCGAGATCAGCCGCCTCGAAGAGGAGCGCTGGGCCGCCTTCGAGGCACGTGTGGATGCGGAGCTCGCGGATGGCCGTCACGCCGAGCTGGTCGCCGAGCTCGAGGCAGCCGTGGCCGAGCAGCCGCTGCGCGAGCGTGTGCGGGGCCAACTGATGCTCGCCCTGTACCGCAGCGGTCGCCAGGCCGAGGCGCTCGAGGCGTACCGGCGGGCGCGCGCGACGCTCGTCGCGGAGGCCGGGATCGAGCCCGGGGCCGAGCTGCGTCGCCTGCAGGAGGCGATCCTCGCCCAGGATCCCTCCCTCGACGCGCCGGCCCGGGACCTGCCCGCAGCCCTCCAGGGAGGGTCACCGCTCCTGGCCGGCCGCGACGGTGAGCTCGCCCGGCTGAGCCGGCGCCTGGCCGAGGCCCGCGAGGGCCGGGGCGGCACCGCGCTGGTGCACGGTCCGCCCGGCATCGGCAAGACCCGTCTGGCGGCGGAGGTGGCGCGGGCGGCGCTGCGCGAGGGCATCGTCGTCCAGTACATCGGCGCCGACGCGCCGCCCGATGCCGTGAATCGCGCCGCCGCCGGGGAGCGCGCGAGCCTGGTCGTCATCGACGAGCCGGGCCCCGACCTGCTCGGTCGGGCGACGGCTCTCGCGCGCGACGCGCACGAACGCATGGTCCTGTTCCTCGTGCTGCAAACCGAGCGCGCAGGACTCGCGGGCGACCCGGTGATCGAGCTGGGCCCGCTCAGCCCCGAGGCGGTGGCCGAGATCGCCCGCCTGTACCTGCCGGCGGGCGGCGAAACCGGCCTGGCGGCGCAGAGCGGCGGCGTCCCCGCCGTCGTCCATAGCCTCGCGGCCGCCCGGGCTCGCGAGCGGGCGGCCGAGGCGTTGGACGTGAGCGCCAACCGCACCGCCGCGGAGAGAACGGGCCTGCGAGCGGCCGAGGCCGACCTCGCCGGCGACGTGCTCGCCCTGCAGGCGGCGGATGAGCGCGGACGACGGCTGGGCGGCGAGACGGACGGCGCGCCCGCGCCGGCCGTGTGCCCCTTCCTGGGCCTCACCCCGTTCGACGCGGCCCAGGCCGAGTACTTCTTCGGGCGCGAGCGGCTCGTCGCGGAGCTGGTGGCCCGCCTGGTCGGGTCCCCGCTTCTGGCGGTCATCGGGCCGTCGGGGAGCGGGAAGTCCTCCGTGGTGCGGGCGGGCCTGCTGCCGGCGCTGGCCGACGGCGGCCTGCCAGGCTCGGAGCGGTGGCGCCAGGTGCTGATGCGGCCGGGCGACCACCCCCTGAGCGAGCTCGAACGGACGCTGCCGACGGACGACGGTCGCGTGCTGCTGGTGGTCGACCAGTTCGAGGAGGTGTTCACGGCCTGCCGCGACCCGGCCGAGCGGACCGCCTTCCTGGACGCGCTCGTGGGGCTGGGCGTCGACCGCGAAGCGCAGGTGGTCATCGCCATGCGGGCCGACTTCTACGGGCGTTGCGCGGCGCACGACGGGCTCGCGCGGCTGATCGGAGCCAACCAGGTGCTCGTCGGCCCGATGCGCCGGGACGAGCTGCGGCGGGCGATCGAGGAGCCGGCGCGCCGAGTCGGCTTGCTGGTTGAGCCGGCGCTGACCCATGCGCTCATCTCCGACGTTCTCGACGCGCCGGGCGGACTGCCGCTGCTCTCGGCAGCGCTACTGGAGCAGTGGCGCGAGCGCGAAGGGCGAACCATGCGCCACGCGACCTACGAGCGCACCGGTGGCGTGCACGGGGCGGTCGGCCGCCTGGCGGAACACACGTACGCGCAGCTGGGAGAGCCGGAGCGGCAGGCCGCCCGGCGCATCCTCATGCGGCTGGCCGACGCCGGAGAGCAGGAGGCGGCGTTCGTGCGGCGCCGGGTGCCCCTGAACGAGCTCGACCGGGGGCGAGACGCGCCCACCGCCGCCGCGCTAGCGGCTCTGATCGACAGCCGTCTTGTCACCGCCGACGAGGACACGCTCGAGGTCGCCCACGAGGCCCTTCTGAGCGAATGGCCGCGGCTGCGTTCGTGGCTCGAGGAGGACACCGAGGGCCGCCGGCTGCACCAGCACCTGACCCATGCCGCACTCGACTGGCAGGCCGCGGGACGTGAGCCAGGCGAGCTGTATCGGGGCGCCCGCCTGGCGTCCGCGCTCGACTGGAGCGCCGGCCACGAGGGGGACCTCAACGAGCTGGAGCGTGGCTTCCTGGATGAGAGCCGAGCGGCGGCCGAGCACGAGGCCGACCACCAGCGGCGTGCGAACCGGCGGCTGCGAGTGCTGCTCGCCGGCTTGGCCGGGCTCCTGGCGCTGGCGGTGGTGGCCGGCGCCGTGGCTCTCAACCAGCGGGGCGAGGCCCGCGAGGCCGCCGTTACCGCCGACGCGCAACGCCTCGGCGCCGAGGCGCTAAACGAGGATCGCCTCGACCAGGCCTTGCTGCTGGCGCGCACCGGGGTCGAGCTCGATGACTCCGCCGCCACACGCAGCAGCCTGCTCTCCGTGCTCCTGCGCAGCCCGGCGTCGCTGGGAGTTCTGGACTACGGCCGGCCCACGGACGCTGCGGCCCTCAGCCCCGACTCCAAGCTGATGGCGATCGGCGACGAGCGCGGCAGAGTGACCGTCTACGACGCCGCCACCCGGAGGCCGCTAGGCAGGCCGTATTGGATCCGCGATGGCCTGATTCAGGACCTCCGGTTCTCACCGGATGGCAGGACCCTCGCGGTCAGCTCCGCGAACCCAAACGGCACGGTCAGGAGCGCGCTGGTCGACCTGATCGATCCGCGCACGATGGAGCGCCGGCTCCGGGTGGTGCCGCCGCCCTTCCGCGTGCCGGCTCCGTGGACGACGGCAACCGCCACGTTCCTCCCCGGCGGCGACCTGGTGCTCCAGAGAGTCCATGGCGCACACCCCGAGGGCGCGCCCTCGGTGCTGTACCGCGTGGACGGGAAAAACGGTGCGATCGAGGAGCAGCTGCCCATCGGCCGCTCCTCGTCCTACTACTACGCCTCCGTAACCGCCGACCACCGGCGACTGTTCCTCACGAGCGCGGGTGACAACCAGACCTGGGAAGTCGATCCGGAGCGGCTGCAGGTGCTGCGCTCCTGGCCTGTGGGGGACTTCGCCGGAGCGGTGAGCCCCGACGGGCGTCGCTTCGCGCTCGGCTCGCTGGAGGGTCAGGTCCGGATGCTCGATCTGGCCACCGGTTCGGTCCGGCCCTTCCGAGGCCGGCACGACGCCGAGATCATCCGGATGCGCTTCAGCCCCGACGGGCGGACGCTGGTTACCTCGGGCGGAGACGGGCAGGTGATCGCCTGGGATGCGGCACGCCGGACCGTGGCGCAGCGCTTCGCCGCGCACAACGGCGGTATCTGGGGACTCGACCTGTCCCGAGACGGGCGCACGCTGCTCACGGCAGGGCTGGACACACGCGCGATCCTCTGGGACCTCGCAGGGGACCGGCGACTCGACCGCCGCTTCACCGTCGGACGGCGCTACGCGGTCCACACCACTCCGAGGGGGGTCGCGGTCAGCGCCGACGGGCGGACGCTCGCCCTCACCCACAGCGATGGGATGGTCGACCTGCTCGACACCCGGACACTGCAGCGACGGGCGAGTGTACGCGCGATCGACGGCAAGGCCGCCTCGGTGGACTTCAGTCCCGATGGCCGTCTGCTCGCGGTCACGGGGGCCGGCGGGCGACTCACGCTCTGGAACGCGCGGACGCTGGCCCCGGCCGGCGAGCTCAAGGGGATGCACGGCGACTCACAGGCGCTGGCCTTCTCACCTGACGGCAAGCTGGTCGCGGCGGGCGAGATCGATGAGGAGAAGCGCCAGCCGCTGCGGGTATGGGACGTGCGCCGCCGCGCGCTCACCGACTTCCGCGGTCGCACCTCGGCGGCCGCGATCGCCTTCAGCCCGGACGGTGCGTTGATCGCCGCCGCGGCAATGAATCGGGGCACGGACATTCGCGACGTCCGCACCGGGCGGCTTGTCAAGCACCTGGGCGTCGGCGACTTCTCGGGGGTGGGCGATTTCGCGCGCTCGGTGGCGTTCTCCCCCGACGGCGACCTCCTCTTCGTCGCTCAGTACGACGGCAGGGGATACCTGTACTCGACGGAGACCTGGAGGCAGATCGGTCAGCCCCTGGAGGGCCACACCGCCCGCATCACCTCCGCCGAGTTCTCACCTGACGGCGACACCCTCGTCACCTCGGCCGCCGACGGAACCGTCGTTCTGTGGGACGTGACGACCCAGAAGCCGATCGGCTCGCCGCTGGAGCTCGAGCCGAACACCTTCGCCTCCGTCGCGCTCAGCCCGGACGGTTCTCGGCTCTTCGCGGTATCGACCCGCGGTCCAGGCCTCCGCTTCGACGTCTCACCGGAGGCCTGGGAGCGGCATGCCTGCCTGGTGGCCGGCCGCGACCTTAGCCCGGCCGAGTGGGAGGAGGCCGTTCCCGAGCAGCCCTATCGAGAGATTTGCGCCGGGAACTAGGCACGGTTAGCGGCGATTAGCGCCGCGTGAGCGGCCGGTTACCGGCCCTGCGCAGGCTCCTTCGAAAGCGGCCGCAATCGGCGGTCGCCCGACAGAAGGAGCGGAGATGTTCTCCAGCAACCGCAGAAAGGCCCTGGCCACCGCCCTGGCCGGCGCCGCGCTCGCGAGCGCGGTCGGAACCTCGGGCGCGGCCGCGGACGAGTACGTGGACCTGCGCTCGCCCGATGCGCGAGAGGCGGCAAGCGACCCGGCGCCAGTCCCCCAGAGCGGCCCCTACCCGGTGGCCGAGGACTACGGGAAGCTGCGCGCGCCCGCGGCCCAAGGCGCGGGAGAGCCGTACACGGACCTGCGCATGCCCGACAGCCGCCAGCCGCAGAGTCCGGTGGCGACGCCCGCCACCCAGCCGGTGGCCGACGAACCGTCCACTCTAGGCGCGTTCGACTGGCTGTCCGCAGCTCTCGGAGCCGCGGCCGGCGCCGGGCTGGTGCTGATTCTGCTGGCCGCCGGTACGGGGAGCGGCAGGCTCCGCCACCCCCGGCCGGTCAACCAAGGCACGGTGGGCTCATGAGCACCATGACCAAGAAGCGAGGAGCCGCGTTGGCGACGGCGCTGATGGCCGTCGGGCTGATCGCCGCCAACGTGCTGCCGTCAGCCGCACAGCAGCCACCGCCGCCCATCGCCACCGAGCTCTTGACCGGGCGCGCCGTGTTCACCGACGACGTCGACCTCAAGCTCAAGATCAAGCTCCATGAGCCACCGGCGCACGGTCATCAAGGCCGAGGATCCTTCGCGCACACTGGTGGCGAGGTTCACCGTGCAGCCCGGGGCGAAGTTTCCCTGGCACAGCCACCCCGGGCCCGTGATCGTCAACGTCACCCAGGGCAAGCTGGTCTACGTGGGCGCTGAGGACTGCAAGGAACGCGTCTACCCGGCGGGAAGCGCGTTCGTCGACCCCGGCCACGGCCACACTCACACGGCCTTCAACCCGACAGACGAAGAGACGGTTCTGGTGGCCACGTTCTACGAAGCACCCGAGTCGGGGCCGCTGCTCATCCCCGCGGAGGAGCCCGAAGGCTGCTCCCACTAGCCGCGATCGGCGCCCCGGTCCCCGCGGCCGGGGCGCCGCTCCTACTCCTCCTCGTCCTCCTTGATGTCCTCCGCCACGCGCTCCTGGAACGGCTTGAGCTTCTCGTAGAGCTCGTCGGGCGGCACCTCCTCCTGGGGCTCGCTCTCGCCCACCAGCCAGGGGGCGGCGTCCACCGCGGTGCGCCAGGCGGCCTCGTCGGCGTCGGTCTCCGACCCGCCGCCGGCCGCGGGCTCCTCCGGCGCCGGCTCGACACCGTCGAGGTAGACGTTGGTGTACTGGCCGCGCTGGGTCTCGTGGTAGGCGATCTGGGCGCGGCGCCCTTCCAGCCGCTTGGCCGCCTCGCCTATCGATTCGCGGAAGGTGGTGTACTCGTCCCCCGCCTCGTCGCGGAGCACGTAGCGCTGGTTGCCGCTGCGGGTCTCGAAGGTGCGCACGTCGCGGATGGTCACGACCTTGTCCACTGGCGTGCTGTTACCCGCGCGGGCTCTACAGTCACCACGCCGATGCGACTCGCGCGCCTCACGCTGGCGGCGGCCCTCGCCCTCCTGGCCGTCCCCGGTCTCGCCCACGCCCGCGACTTCCCGCGCAATTTCCTCTGGGGCACCGCCATCAGCGGCTTCCAGACCGAGGCCGGGGGCAGGCCGGACAACCGCGACACCCGCAGCGACTGGTGGGTGTGGAGCCACGACCGGACGAACATCGACAAAGGCTGGGTGAGCGGCGACCGGGTGGAGCGCGGCCCCGGGCACTGGCGGCGCTACCGGCAGGACGCGCGGCTGGCCCGGCGCCGTCTCGGGGCGAACGCCTTCCGCTTCGGCATCGAGTGGAGCCGGATCTTCCCGCGCTCCACCGCCGGTGCGACAACCCTTCGACAGCTGGATCGGCTGGCGAACCAGCGCGCCGTGAGTCACTACCGGCGCGAGCTGCAAGCCATCCGGCGGCAGGGCATGACGCCCATGGTCACCCTCAGCCACTTCAGCCTGCCCCTCTGGATCCACGATCCGATCGCCGCGCGCGACGCCTTCGCGGCACTCGGTCCCGACGAGCCGCCGCCACGCGGCTTCGGCCCGCGAGGCTGGCTGGACCGGCGCACGGTGCGCGAGTTCAAGAAGTACGCCGGCTACCTGGCGTGGAAGTACGGCGACCTCGTTGACCTGTGGGCGCCCCTGAACGAGCCGGTGGTGGTGGCCACGAGCGGCTACGTGAACGTGCCCGGCGCGCTCGCGGGCTACTTTCCGCCCGGCGCGTACTCGTTCCCGGGGGCGGTGGCGACGGTGAGAAACCAGGCGCGGGCGCAGGGTGTGGCCTACGACGCGATCCACCACCGCGACCGGCAGGCCAAGGTCGGCCCGGTGCACAACATGATCGCGTTCACCCCCTCCGATCCCGCCTCGGCGGCCGACCGGCGCGGGGTCCGCCACGCCAACTACATCTTCAATCGCATCTTCCTCGACGCCGTGGTGCGCGGCATCGACGACCGCAACGTGAACGGGAAGATCGAGCCCGGAGAGCGCAACCCCCGGCTAAGGGGCAGCGCCGACTTCGTCGGGCTCAACTACTACTTCCGCGGCCGGGTGACGGGGCTGTCGGCCCCGGCCAGCACCACGGTTCCGCTGTTCGACTTCTTGCCCACCTTCTCCTACCGGACGCCCGAGAACCCCGGGGCCGCTCCCTGCCCGACCACCTGCACCGACTTCGGCTGGGAGATCTACCCGAAGGGCTTCCGCCGGGTGCTGGGGATCGCCGGGAGCTACGGGCGATCCGTCTACGTCACCGAGAACGGCCTGGCCGACGCCGATGACAGCCGGCGCCGCGAGTACCTGCTCGCCCACCTGCGCGCGCTGCAGGACGCCCGGCGCGACGGCGCCGCCCGCGTGCGCGGCTACTTCGCCTGGTCGCTCATGGACAACTTCGAGTGGGCCTCGGGCTACTACCCGCGCTTCGGCTTCTTCGGCTACGACCCGGACACGCTGCGCCGCAGCGAGCGCGCGAGCGCCCGCACCTTCCGCCGGATTGCCCGCTCCGGCACGCTGCCCGCTGATTGACGAGGCCCCGAACGGGGCAACAGGCGCTCGACAACAACTACGGGAGGCGCCGTATGTACATCGGCATCGGAACGATCGTTCTGATCCTGATCATTGTTCTGCTGATCGCGTTCGTGTTCTAGACGCGGATCCGCTCTCGAGCGGAGCAGGGGCCGCTCCCGGCAGGGGAAGTCGTCGGGGCGGCCCCGCTGCGCCCTACGCCGGGATAGGGTGGGCGCATGGCCCATCGCCTTCCGCCGGGACCTCGGTTTCCGAAGGCAGTCCAGACGCTCGGCTTCTGGACTCGCACCATGCCCTGGTTCGAGCGCTGCCGGGCTCGCTACGGCAAGCGCTTCACGCTCCGGATGGTCTCCACGCCTCCCTTCGTCCACCTGTCCGACCCCGATGAGGTGAAGCAGGTGTTCACCGCCCCGCCAGAGGTGCTGCATCCGGGAGAGGGCGCGCGGATTCTCGAGCCCGTGGTAGGCCGGAACTCGCTGATCCTGCTGGACGAGGGCACCCACCTCTCGCAGCGCAAGCTCATGCTTCCCGCCTTCCACGGAGAGAAGATGCAGCGCCTCACCGGCCTGATGGAGGACGTGACCGAGCGCGAGCTCGCCCGCTGGCCCAAGGACGTCCCCACGCCGCTGCATCCCCGCCTTCAGGCGCTCACGCTGGAGGTCATCCTGCGGGCCGTCTTCGGCCTGGACCCCGGTTCCCGCCTCGACGGGCTGAGGAACCGGCTGACCCGCATCCTGGAGATCACGAGCAACCCGGGGTCGGTGTTCCCGTTGCTGCGCCGCGGTCCGGTGTGGCAACGTTTCCTCCGGCTTCGGCGGGAGACCGACGGGCTGCTCTTCGATCTGATCGACGAGCGCCGGAGCGAGAACGGCGATCGGGAGGACGTGCTCTCCATGCTGCTCTCCGCACGATACGAGGACGGATCGCCGATGGGCGATGCCGAGCTGCGCGACGAGCTGATGACCCTGCTGGTCGCCGGGCACGAGACCACGGCCTCACAGCTGGCTTGGGCCTTCGAGCGCCTCGGACGGAGCCCCGACGTGCTGGGACGCCTGACCGAGGAGATCGACGCCGGCGACGATGACGCTTATCTCACCGCCACCGTCCAGGAGACGCTTCGCCACCGTCCGGTGCTGCCGAACGCCGCGCCCCGGCTGGTGATGCGCCCGGTCGAGATCGGCGGTTGGGAGTACCCCGCCGGGGTTTGCCTGATCGCCAACGGCTACCTCATCCACCACGACCCGGCGATCTATCCCGATCCCTACGAGTTCCGCCCCGAGCGCTTCCTGTCCGAGCCGCCCGGCACCTACACCTGGATCCCCTTCGGCGGCGGCCGCCGGCGCTGCCTGGGTGCCAGCTTCGCCCTTCTCGAGATGAAGATCGTTCTGCGGTCGGTGCTGGCCCAGAGCAGGCCTGTAGCCGACGGCGATGGCCTGACCGAACGCAGCCGCCGGCGCGCGATCACACTCAGCCCGCGGGAGGGCGCCGTGACCGCGCTGCTCGAGCGCCGTCCCGAGCGGGTTTCCGCCTACGCCGGGCGGTAGGTCCCGAGCGTTATCCGCCCAGGCTGACGGGGGAGCGGCCCACCCCGAACACGAAGTAGCCGATGAGCCTGTCCGGCCGGTCGGCCGGAGCCACCCAGTAGACATAACCGGCGTACGAGCCGCGACACCAGCGCCGGCGAATCCCGAAGTAGAGGTCGTCGAACGCCGTCAGCCTCATCACCACGCGGTCGCCGCGATCGACTGGCGACGTGAACTCGAAAATGCTGGCACAGCGACGCGGGCCAACCGCTTCGAGGACGTACTCGCCGGGATACGGCGCGCTGAAGGTGGCACGGAACTTCGTCGTCGGCGTCCCAATGCGTGGTGAAAGCCGAAAGTCGTATTTCGCTCCCCCATTGGCCCGCGCATCACCTCCAGCGAAGAGCAACATGGCCAGCACACCGATGGCCACTACCACCGTGAGGTGCTGCTTCGGCTGAGCGCGGGGGATGGCGAGCCTGGCGGTCATAGTTCGCCGACTGAGTGCGACCTTCTGAGGATACCGCGGCGGTTGGAGGGCGGAGCGAGAGTGCTACGCCTGCGATCCTTGGGCCATGGCGGAGAGCAAGCGCTCCTGGACCCCGCCGGGCAGCGGCGAGCGCTACGACCCGCTGCCCTCCTTTCTCCGCCTTCCGCAGCGCGGCTGGCAGAAGCTCGGGCGCACCGGACGGATCGCGCTGGCGATACTGACGGCCGCCGGGCTCGTCGCGCTGGTGCTGTCCTGGCCCTCGGTGGAGCGGGCCAAGCAGGCGGGTGAGCGCGACCGGGCGCGGGATGCAGAGGCAGCACGGGCCGCACAGCGGCGGGCGCTGATCGAGGACCAGCGCCCGCGCCGGGCCACGCTCCCGGATTCGATCCGGACTCGTATCGGCGCGGCCGGCGGCCTCACCGACCTGGGCGCCGCCTCACTTGTCGCCGGCGGTCTGGAGGCGGCCATCGCGGCCGACGTCCGCAATCGCGTGCGGGCCGGCAAGCTCGACGGCCCGGTCCTGAGCTCGCGCTGTGAGCCCGTGGCCGTGCGGAGCCGGCTCGGCGCCAACTACAACTGCTTTGTCCTGATCAACCGGCGGCGCTCCCTGGGACGCACCTACACCTCCGGGTACCGGTTCAGCGCCCGCGCGCAGCTGCCCGCGGGCACCCTCGCCTGGTGCAAGGAGAACCCGCGACCGCTCCACCCCACCAGCTACGTCCTGAGCGTTCCGATCTCTCCCGAGTGCCGCTAGGGGGTCATCCGGTCACGCCGCCGCCGTCAGGCAGGCGCTGAGCCAGATAGCCGCCCGGCGTGGTGCCGGCAAACTCGCGGAAGTCCCGGTTGAGATGGGCCTGGTCGTAGTAACCGCCGTCGAGAGCCACATCGGCCAGGCACGGCTCACCGGCCGCTCGCAGGCGCTCGGCCACTCGCTCGAAGCGCAGGATGCGCGCGAGCGTCTTCGGAGGCATTCCCACTGACTCGCGGAAGCGTTTGATCAGCCGCCGGTGGCTCCAGCCGAGCTCCTGCGCCAGCCACCCCATCCCCACGCGTCCGTCTGTGGCCCGGAGCCTGCTCCACGCCCAGGTGAGCTCCGGCCGCGGCATCCGGGCCTCGGCCAGCCGCGCCGCGAGGGCGACGTCCAGGAAGTCGAAACGCTGCTCCCAGCCCGGCCTCTCCCAGAGCCGGCCCACCAGCTCGTCCGCAGCCGGACGGCCCATCACCTCGTCCAGCTCGACCACGCGATCGGTGAGCTCGTGCATGGGCAGGCCGAAGAGCAGATGAGCCCCGATCGGGGTCAAGCGCACTTCCACGCCCTGCTGCTCCCCGTCATGGTCGACGAAGGCGTAGCGGTGGTGCAGGGCGGCCACGAACGAGACCCGGCGGGCCGCCGCCCGGTCAGGGTTTGCCGTGTCGGGCAAACGCAGAGCCGGCCCGGGGCTGAGAATCAGCGTTACGTCGCCGGACGGGACTTCGCGGCGTCGCAGCGGCTCGGTGGTGCGCTCGGCGTAGCCCGTGTAGTTGCGGACGTAGCCACGGAGGTGCGGCGGCGCATCGCGGCCGGCCATCTCCCAGCGGCCCCACGCCGATTCGTGCCGCGCGATCTGCACCGCCCCATCGTAGGTCGTCGTGATGGCGCGCTGTTCGAGTGGCAGAGCGTCAACAGCGACACTGCCTCGTCCGAGTGTTCCTCAACCCTCCCGAGCGCAGTCGGGCGGGCATCCGATCGGCGTGCCGTTCTTCGTGCACGCACGAGCACTAGCGGCGCTCAGCCCAGGCCGATCAACCCTCAGGCGCAGTCGGTTGCGGGGTAAGGGTGTACTACCCCGCAGAGTGTCGAGTTTGCCACCTCATACGGGGGTAAAGTCAGCACTGCTCCACCAGCGACCGGGGCCGCTCCCCGCACCCGCCCCGAAGTACCCCGCGGCTGGTTCTCGACGAGATTCAGGTCAGCGTCGCGCCGACAACCGGGCCGATCGAGCGGAGCAGACCGGCGTACCGCGCCGTCAAGCAGGGCGCCTACGGACGCCCGAGGCGGTACTGGGCCGTGCCGTACTGGGTCCCCGGGCTGCCCGGCTCGCCGGTGACGGGCGTGGTCGTGCCGGTCTGAGAGGCCTTGCTGCCCCTCAGCTCCAGGCCGCTCGTGCTGGGCGGTGCCGGCGCCGGCGCCTCGACCACGATGACCTCGGTCGCGGCGGGCTTGAAGGTGGTGTCGTCGTCGAGCAGCGCGTAGGCCCCGGTGGCTGCGGCCGCGCCCAGGGCCAGTGCCAGCACGGGAGCCATCAGGCTGTGGGTCTGAGGAAGGCGCTCTGCGTATTGCATGGGCCCCTTGTACATCCGAAGCACCCGGAGAAGTGAGAGCCTGATCACACTGCCGGCGCGCGTGCGACGGAAGGGGTGGGTGCGGCTATGGTCTCCCCGGTGACTCAAGGGCAACGGCCCGTCGAGCTGATTCTCGCGCGCAACCTGATCGCGACGCTCTCCACCCCCGGGTTCCTCGTCGACCAGGACGGAATCGTCGTCTTCTTCAACGACGCCGCGAGCGTCCTCCTCGGCGTTCGCTTCGAGGAGGTCGGGCAGATGGGCCCCGAGCAATGGGGCAACGCGTTCGGTCCCTTCGACGACGAGGGGGCCAAGGTGCCCATGGAGGACGTGCCGCTCACCATCGCCCTGCGTGAGGGTCGCCCCGCCCACGCCCGCTTTACGATCCGCTCCCTGAAGGGTGCCGAGAGCGACATCGAGGCCGCGGCGCTGCCGATCCTGACCGTCGCCGGCACCCGAGGGGCGATGGTGTTCTTCTGGGAGACGGGAGGCGAGTGAAGGTCACGATCTGGGGCACGCGAGGCTCCGTGCCGTCGCCCGGGCCCGAGACGGTTCGCTACGGCGGCAACACCTCGTGTGTCCAGGTCACGCTCTCCGACGGCACCGTGCTGGTGCTCGACGCCGGCACCGGCATTCGCAACATGGGGCTGGCTCTCGGCGAGCAGGAACGCCCGATCAACATCCTCCTCACCCACCTGCACATGGATCACATCCAGGGCCTGATGTTCTTCGCGCCGGCGTTCAACCCCGCCGCCGAGATCGCCATCTGGGGACCCGAGGCACCCGACGCCCCGCTGCGTGACCGGATCGCCCGCTACATCTCCGCGCCACTCTCGCCGGTGGAGGTGCGCGAGCTGCCGTGCCACGTGTCGTTTCACGAGGCCTCCGAGAGTGAGTGGGAGATCGGCACGGCCACCGTGCGCGCCGTCTCGGTCACCCATCGCGGGCCGACCCTCGGCTACCGCATCACCGAAGGCGACACCTCTCTCTGCTACCTCCCGGATCACGAGCCCGCGCTCGGCAGCGACCTGGAGAACGACGAGCCGCAGTGGATCTCGGGCTTCGGCCTGGCCCACAGAGCCACGCTGCTGTTGCACGACGGCCAGTACACCGACGAGGAGTACACGTCGCGTGTGGGCTGGGGACACTCCCGGCTCGACGACGCTCTTGTCTTCTGTCGCCGGGTGGAGGCGGAGCACGTGCTGCTCTGTCATCACGACCCACTGCACAGCGACGAGCTCCTGGACGGCCTGCAGGGAGCGGCGCTCGATCGCTGGGCCGAGCTGGGCGGAGAACCCGCCCGGATCGAGCTGGCCTGGGAGCGCCAGGAACTGACGATCCGCCCCGCGCGCCCGGCATCGGCCTGGTAGACAGCCCGGTATGGATATTGCTGAGCGCCGGCGGCGGCGGGAGGAGCTGCGCCGGCAAACGGCCCGGCGCAGGCGCCTGGCCGGGGGCGTTGCCGTACTGGCGATCGCCGGCGGCCTGGTGCTCTGGGGGTCGACGTTCGCGGGGTCCGGCGACGACGGGCGCGAGGCCGAGCAGGAGGCCGAGGCGGCGCCCCCCGAGCTGCCGCGCGGCGGGCGGCGGATCTTCCCCGACTGGCGCGTGGTGGCTTTTTACGGCGCGCCCCAGGACGAGGAGCTCGGGGCGCTCGGCATCGGCAGGCCGGCCAGGGCGGGCCGCCGCCTCGCCCTACAGGCGCGGGCGTACAGGAGCGCGGGCCGGCCGGTGCTGCCGGCCTTCGAGTTGATCGCGACCATCGTGCAGGCGGCGCCGGGCGACGACGGGGACTACGCCCAGCGCCAGTCACCAGCGGTGATTCGCCGCTACCTGCGGGCGGCTCGCCGCGCCAAGGCGCTTCTGATCCTCGACATCCAGCCGGGACAGGCTTCCTTCAAGAAGGAGGTACGCGCGCTGCGGCCGTTCCTGAAGGAGCCGGACGTCTCTCTCGCGCTGGATCCGGAATGGAGCATGGACCCGGGCGAGGTGCCCGGCCAGTCGATCGGCTCGACCGACGCCGCGACCATCAACGCGGTGGGCCGCACCCTGTCTCGGATCATTCGGGAGGGCGATCTGCCCCAGAAGCTGCTGGTGATCCACCGCTTCACCGGCGACATGATCGAGAACGAGGGCCGGCTGCGGAGCTTCCCCGGAGTGGCGCTGACCGTGAACGTCGACGGCTTCGGCAACCGGCCGAACAAGATCTCCAAGTACCGCGAGTTCACCCGGGGCCGGCGCGACCGGCACCACGGCTTCAAGCTCTTCTACCGCGAGGATCTCAACCTGATGACTCCGCAGCGAGTCATGCGGCTCAGGCCGCGGCCGGAGCTGGTCGTCTACGAGTAGGGCCGACCGCGGCGCCGGCGACGCAGGTAGGGGACGCCCATGAGGCCGAGAACGACCACCGAGGCGCCCAGTGCCCCTCCCCCGCAGCGAGAGAAGGTCGCGGTGAAGGTGGTCGGCGAGGCCGGGGTGGTGATCGTGTGGGCGGGGGCGCCGCCGTCGGACCAGGCGCTCGCGGCCCAGCCTCCCGTGCCATCGGCCTGATAGGGCGCGTCGACACCGAAGCTGTAGCCCTCCCACGAGGTGAAGGTCGCCGGCGAGGTGACCCTGCTTCCATCGAGCACCAGCTCGCGGCCCGCCGGGGTGGTGGCGAAGGTGAGCGCAACGGTTCTCGGGCGCAGGTCCTGAGCCACCGACCGGCTCAGGCCCCTCGAGTCCGTGGCCGTCAGCTCGACCTCGAGGTGGCTGGTGGCGGCAGCGACGAGGTTCTCCGGCGGAGGCGCGCTGAAGGTGATGTTGTTCCCGGTGCGCGACAGGAACGGGTGCGTGTGGCTGTTGTGGCGAAGCCGCACGGTCCATGTCATCCGGCTGTCGGGCACGCTGCCGTCCTGGGGATCGGTCGCGCTTCCGCGCAGCGTGATCGTCTCGCCCACCCGGAAACGGGCGCCGGCCCCCGGAAGGTCGATGCGGGGCACGGGCGGGCCGTTGCCCACGTCGATCCGCTGGCTCTCGGTCACGCTGGTGCCGCGGCTGTCGGTCACCCGCAGCCGCGCCGTGTACGTGCCGGCCGCGGAGTAGGTGTGGGCCCCGGCCGCCGCGCTCGAGTGCGCCGTACCGTCCCCGAAGTCCCAGTCGTAGGTCAGGGAGTCGCCGTCCGGATCGCTGCTCGCCCGGCCGTCGAAGAGCACGACCAGCGGCACGGGACCGTCGGTGGGAGCGATCACCATCCTCACCACGGGAGCACGGTTGCCGGTATAGGCGACCCGGCGGACCTCGTCGCCGCTGCTCTTGTAGGCGGCGTAGTAGAGCGCCTGGCCACCGGCGTGGGGACCGAAGGTGAGGTCGACCGGCGCCCCGACGCCGGTCGCGAAGTCCGTGGAGACGAGCCCCGCGCCGCCAAGCGACAGCCGCCTGATCTGCGAGCAGCCGTAGTCGCCGAAGAGGTAGGTCCCGTCGTACGCGTCCGGCCACAGCCGGTTGGGGACGAAGGCCCCGCCGGTGATCGACGTGCAGCCACCCCCGCGGCCATAGCTGTACAGCGGGTTGGTCAGGCCGGCGGGTGGTGGGCCGCAGTTGGTGGTGGACCCGGTGGCGCAGTTGCCCTCGCGGATGTTCCAGCCGTAGTCGGCTCCGGCCTGCCCGATGTCGACCTCCTCCCAGGTCTCCTGGCCCACGTCGTTGATGAAGAAGCGGGTGGAGGCGGCGTTCGGGTCGAACCCCAGGCGGAAGGGGTTGCGCAGCCCGGTCGCGTAGATCTCCTGGCACACCCTGCCCGGGTCGGTGCGGCCGCTGGCCGCGCAGCGCGCGCTGTTGGCCCCCCGGAACGGGTTATCGGTGGGGATTCCGCCACTGGGCGTTATCCGCAGGATCTTCCCCAGCAGAGTGTGCGTCTCGCGGGCGGCGTCGTTCGCCGGACCGCAGCCGCTGCCGGCGTGGTCGCAGCCCCCGTCGCCCACGGCCACGTAGAGGTAGCTGTCCTTCCCGAACTCCAGCGCGCCGGCGTTGTGGTTGCCCGCGTAGGAGGGGATGTTGTCCACCAGCACGACCTCGCTGGAGGGCGCGATCAGGTCATCGCTTCCCAACGTGAAGCGCGACACCCGGTTGACCGGCGTGGTCTGCGTGCGGTACTCGCAGGTGCCGTGCTTCTTGTGGGTGTAGTAGAGGTAGATGTGGCGGTTGCTCGCGAAGTCGGGATCCACCGCCACCCCCAGCAGGCCGCGCTCGGAGTCCGAGCAGGTCTTGGCGACGATGTTCAGCGCCGGCGTGGCGAGGAGCGTGCCGCCCTTGAAGATCCGCAGTTCGCCCTGGCGCTGCGCGATGAGCAGGCGGCCGTCGGGGGTGAACGCGAGGGCGGTGGCGCCTGCCGCCCTCGTGACCAGCGTGTCCTCGAAACCCGCCGGAACGGCCGCGCTCGCCGGCGTGGCGACGACGCAGGCGCTTGCGAGCAAGAGGGCAGCGAGCCGTCGCACGAGCGGACGGGTGACTACTGGCCGCCGGCGCCCGTGTCAAGGCACAACCCTCCGGAAAAGGCAGGAGGGGCAAGCCGGGCAGGTGGCTTGCCCCTCGCTACCGCTGGTGGCGCGAGTCCGCGCCTGTCAGATCAGTTCGTCTGGGGCCCGGGGCCGTTCAGGCGGTTGTGCGGAGCCGGCTCCGGAGGGGTGATGGCGGCCGCCGTAGCCGCCTCGTCGGTGCCGCCTCTGGCGCCCGCGGCGCTCGCCGAGATCGCCGCGGCGGCGACCGCCTCGCTGTGGGTCTCGGCCACCGTGCCGGGAGCCGGCACCTCGGCGACGATCACCTCGGGCTCGCCGACGACGACGGTCTCGCTGTCCAGAAGGGCGTACGTGCCCGTGGCGGCGGCGGCCCCAATGGCCAGCGCGAGCACGGGAACGAGCAACGTCCTGGAATTTGGTAGGCGCTCTGCGTACTGCATCGAGGTCACCTCCTGGGTGAGGGGGCCTCGCCGCCGAAAAACCCGGAGGCAGGACGCCTGCGGGTGCGAGTGAGGGGAGAGGGCGGCGAGACCGGTTACTCCTGTTCGATCCGTTCTACGTCAGGTCGCCCCCTGGAAGTGCGAGCTTCGTCACACAAGCCGCAACAGGGCCGTCGTCGCGGCCGCCACCACCACGCACCCGATGATCGAGCCCGTGCGCCAGGCCACCAGGCCGCCGGCGACCACCCCGACGGTGTCCGGCCCCACACTGAGCCGCTGGCCGTCGGTCAGAGTCTGGGTGGCCACCAGGGCCGCAAGCAGGGCTGGGGCCAGCAGGACGACGATGCCGGTGAACCATCCCGGCAGGTCGCGCCCGCCCAGCGCGATCGGTCCCGCGGCCTTGATGGCGGCCGTGATCAGCGCACAGCCGCCGATCACCGCAACGCTCGTGCTCATCGCGCCTCCTCCCCGGGGTCACGGCGTGACCAGAGACCCACGAGCGCGGCAAGGCTCGCCACCAGCACCGGCACGCCCGCCGGCGCCACCGGCACCAGTGCGAGAGCGATCACCGCCCCGAGCGCGGCCACCCCCAGAGCGCGTGCGCTGCGGACCTCGCCGATCAGCAGCGCCAGAAAGAAGGCGGGATAGACGGCGTCGAGCCCGAGCGCCTCCGGATCGCCCAGCGCATCGCCCCAGATCGCTCCGGCCACCGTTCCGCTCACCCAGGCGACGTACTGGATCGCCGACGAGCCGAACAGCAGACCCCGGTCGAAGGTCCCGTCTCCGCGGGCCGCCAGGGCCCAGGAGGCGTCCACGATCGTCTGGCCCTGCGCGGCACGCGAGAGGGCACGTCCCGGCAGCGAGGGCGCCAGCGCCACACCCATCGGCAGGAAGCGTGAGTTCATCAACGCGGCCGCGGCCACCGCCGCCCCGGCGGTTCCCCCGGAGGCGAGGATCGCGATGGCCGCGAACTGGGCGGAGCCGGCGAACACGATCGCCGACATCACGATCGCCGCAACCGCCGATAGGCCCGCCCCCTGGGCCACCACGCCGAACGAAAGCGCCAGCAGGCCCCCGGCCACGCCGAAGGGCACGCCGGCGCGCACGCCGTCCAGGAAGCTGGAGGAGGGCGCCGCTTTGCTAGCCCCGGTTCAGGCGCCCGCGATCGGGGCCGGCGCCCAAGCCGCTCCGCTCTGCGACCACGAGCAGGCCCACGGACGCGATCACGGCGCACACGAAGCCGATCACGTTCAGCTCCCAGATCGAACCGGTGCCCAGCAGGTTTGCGATGGTCCCGCCGATGATCGAGCCGATAACGCCGATCAACAGCGTCCACAGGATTCCGATGCTCTGCTTGCCGGGAATCAGCAGGCGCGCCAAGGCGCCGATGATCAAGCCGGCCACGATGAATCCGATCATGGACCAGACGATAGTCACTTCGCGGCGGGATCCCGGGTCTATTGTCTGCGCCATGCCTCAGGCGTCACAGCTCCGCGACGGGGAGCGTTCGCTCTACGAGGGCCGACCCGCCTGGCGGGCGCTGATGGCCTTCTATGCAGGGGGCCTGCTCGTGGCCGTCGCGGTCTTCGTGATCGTGGGCCTGCTCGTGGGAGAGGTGGCTCTCGGCGTGATCGCCGCGCTCCTGATCGCCGGCCTTACGCTGGTGATCGGCTACGTGCGGCGCATGTTCACCAACTACCTGATCACCGACCAGCGGCTGCGCATCAGCCACGGGATCCTGCGCAAGCAGGTCAACGAGACCCGACTCGAGCGGGTCCAGAACGTCAACTACGAGCAGTCCGTCTTGGACCGGATGTTCCGAGTCGGAAACGTGGACTTCGATACCGCGGGCACCGACGACTCCGAGTTCCGCTTCGAGTGGGTCACCGATCCCGACCAGGTGGTGCGCGCAGTCCACGACGCGACATCGCAGCAAGGCCCTGCGGCGCGCCTTTAACCCACTCTCGCGCGGTTGACATGCAGGTATTTACCTGCCTATAGTCCGGCGGGTGATGCGACATGGACAGGGTGTTCAGAGCACTCGCGGACGAGACCCGGCGCTATCTGCTCGACCTTCTTCACGAGGACAACGGGCAGACACTGAGCGAGCTGTGCGAGCACCTCGACATGACCCGGCAGTCGGCCGCGCAGCACCTGGGCGTCCTGGAGGAGGCCAACCTCATCAGCACCGTGAGGCGTGGGCGCGAGAAGCTCCACTACCTCAACCCCGTTCCGATCCACCAGATCCAGGAGCGCTGGATCGAGAAGTTCGAGGGCCCTCGGCTCCAGGCGCTGAGCACACTGAAGCGACGAGCAGAGGGGCATATGTCCGATAAACCGAGCTTCGTATACGTCACCTACATCGAGAGCACGCCGGAAGAGGTCTGGCAGGCGCTCACCGACCCCGACCTGAGTGCCCGCTACTGGGGCCACCGCAACGTGTCGGACTGGGAGGCCGGCTCCCGCTGGGAGCACCAGCGCATCGACGGCACGGACACCGCTGACATCGTCGGCACCGTGGTGGAGAGCGCGCCGCCCACGCGGCTCGTGACCACCTGGGCGGACCCGGAGAACCCGCAGCCGCAGACGACGTCGCGGGTCACCTTCGACATCGAGCCCCACGGCGAGATCGTCCGCCTGACGGTCACGCACGAGGACCTCACAGACCAAGCCGAGCGCGACGAGGCCGCCGCAGGCTGGGCGGCGGTGTTGTCGAACCTCAAGTCGTTCCTGGAGACCGGACACCCGCTGCCCGAGGTGCCGTGGGAGGTGCCGCAGAGGTAAGGGCCTAGGATGGCGGCCGTGCTTGCCGCCTACGCCGCGAAGATCGACAGCGACGACCCCCTGAGCGGGCTACGGGTGGAGGATCGCCCGGACCCCGAGCCGCCCGAGGGCTGGACGACGGTTGAGGTCCGTGCCGCCACTCTGAACCACCACGACCTGTGGTCGCTCCGTGGCGTCGGCCTGCCGGAGGACCGCCTGCCGATGATTCTGGGCTGCGACGCCGCCGGTGTGGACGAGGACGGCAACGAGGTGATCGTTCACTCGGTGATCGCCTCCGACGGCTGGCGCGGTGACGAGACCCTCGACCCGAAGCGCACGCTTCTCTCCGAGCTACACCAGGGCACGCTGGCCGAGCGGGTGGCCGTGCCCAAGCGCAACCTCGTGCCCAAGCCGGCCGCACTGTCCTTCGCCGAGGCCGCGTGCCTGCCCACGGCCTGGCTCACCGCCTACCGGATGTTGTTCGTCAAGGCCCGGCTGCAGCCGGGGCAAACGGCGCTGGTTCAGGGGGCCACCGGCGGCGTGGCCACCGCCGCGATAGTGCTCGGCGCTCAGGCGGGCGTGAGGGTCTGGGTCACGAGCAGGGACGGCGAGAAGCGCGAGCGCGCCCTCGAGTTGGGGGCCGATGCGGCCTACGAGAGCGGCGAGCGGCTGCCCGAGCGCGTCGACGCGGTGATGGAGACCGTGGGAGAGGCCACCTGGCCCCACTCGCTGCGGTCGCTCAAGCCGGGCGGCATCCTTGTCGTGTCCGGGAGCACAAGCGGCGGGGCGCCGTCGGCCGAGCTGCAGCGTGTGTTCTTCCTCCAGCTCCGCATCGAGGGCTCAACCATGGGCACCCGCGAGGAGCTGGTGCAGCTGGCCCGTCTGTGCGAGACGAGCGGCGTGCGTCCGGTGATCGACCGGGAGCTCCCGTTGGCCGAAGCGGCCGAGGGGCTGGCCGCGATGGATCGTGGCGAGCTGGTCGGGAAGGTCGTGCTGAGCCCGGCTAGTTGAACTCCGGCATCACCCGGTCGGCCACCAGCTTGAGCTGACCGCGGATGTCGGGCACGTTCTCGACGTCCTCGTTCGTGAAGAACTTGACCAGGGGCGGGTCGGACAGCGCAAGGATCATGTGCTTGACCCCGGCAGGCTCGATGTCGGAGCGAATCTTCTCGACCACCTCCTCCGGCGTCCCGGCCAGCGACAGCTTCTCGACGTAGTCAGGCGTGAACTGCTCGTACGCGCGCTTGATGTCGCCGGCACCGAGCGCGTCGACGACCGGCTGCAGCTCGGCGGCGTCGATCCCATGGCGCGCGAGCTGCTCCGGCGGCATCGAGGAGATGTAGAACGCGACGAGGAGGCGCGCGGCGTGCTTGGCGGCGGCGGAGTCCTCCGACACGACCGTGACCGTCCAGGCGCCGACGTCCAACTCGTCGAAAGAGCGCCCGGCGCGCTCGGCCCCCTCGCGCATGTTCTCGACCTGGTAGTCGTAGGCCTCGCGCGAGTAGCCGAGGGCTTGGTGCAGGCCGTCGGCCACCTCGCCGGCGGTCCGGAACGAGCGCGGCCCCTTCATGCCGCCCATCAGCAGCGGGATGCGCTCCTGCACGGGCCGGGCGGCGGTGAACAGACCCGTGTACTGGAAGAAATCCCCCTGGAAGTCGATCTTGCCCTCGTCCAGGAAGGTGCGCATCACGTGCAGGGCTTCCTTGAGGCGCGAAAGCGGCTTCTGGTTCTCCCAGTCGAGGTGGTACTGCTGCATCAGCCCGAAGTTGCCCGTGGAGACCACGGCCTCCATGCGGCCGTCGGTGAGCTCGTCCAGGGTCGCAAGCTGCTGGCAGATGAGCGTCGGCTCGCGCAGGAAGACGTGCGTGACGTTGGGGCCGAAGCGGATCCGGCTGGTCTTGTCGGCGGCCGCCGCGAACAGGACCCAGAGGTCCTTGTGCCAGGTCTCGTCGACCGAGTAGCACGCGTGGTAGCCGAGCTCGTCCGCGGTCTTGATCATCTCGATCGAGTCCGACAGCGGGTAGTCCGGCAGCATGCAGTAGCTGAACTTCATTCGTCTCCCTCCGGAGGCATCGTCTCGGATTCGAGCCCGAGCTCGAGGACGTCGTCGGCGAAGTGGTCGTGCATCCAGTCCAGGTGGTCCCAGCGGGCCGCGACGATGCGCTTGGTGTCCCAGGCCGGCAGGTCCTGCTGGGGGAAGATCTGCATCTTGTCCGGGTCGATCTCGTAGACGTGCTCGAAGCGCTCGATCACGTCGTCGTTGATCCGCCGCGGCTCCGGCGGTGTTTGGTCTCCGAGACGGAAGATGGTCATTCGTAGGCCTCGTCGAGCATCTGCTTGCCCGGGTTCATCACGTTGTTGGGATCCAGCGCCCGCTTGATCGTCTTGGCCACCTCCCAGGCGCTGCCCATCTCCGCCGGCACCAGCTCGGCGTCGCCCTCTCGCGTGGCGCCGTGGCAGGCCGTGATCGAGCCGCCGTGCTTGAGCGCCACCTCGGCGATCTCGCGCTTGCAGGCCACCCAGCCGGCCCAGGTCTCGTCGTCCAGCTTCTGCTCCCAGATCCCGACGTCTATCTCCACCAGGTAGTCGCCCCATGGCTTGTAGGGCCCGCTGGTGTAGGCGAACATCCCCCAGTCGTCGAAGATGCCGTACTGCTCGATGTAGCGCTCGACGATGGCGTGCCACTCCTCGCGCACCTGCGGCAGCACGGAGTAGTTCAGCGCGGCGTCCTCGCAGTGCCAGGACATCGGCACCGCCTGGCCCCCCTTGGTGCGCCCGTGGAGCGGGGTGGCATAACGGTCGTGGCGGGAGGCCCAGTCGCCCTGGGAGATCTCGTCGCCGAGGTACTTGCCGCCGTCGGAGCGGCCCAGCTCCATCACGCGCGCCGCGGCCGGCTCGACCTCGGCGCGGCTGCCGTACATGGCCACCGCAACCACCGCCCTCACCGACTCCGGTTGGGGAATGTACGCCTCGTCGTCGCGGCGCAGATAGCGCAGCTTCCACTCGTCGAAGAGCACCACCCCGGCCAGCGTGGCGAGGCCCGACTTCGTGAGCGCGCCGGTGGTCCGGTGGGCGTTCATGTAGTCGTCGAACGCAAAGAAGGCCGAGAACTCGAGCTCCGGCCGCGGCACCAGCTCCAGCGTCGCCTCGGTGGTGATGCCGAGCGTGCCCTGGTGGCCGGTGAACAGCTGCTTCAGCGTGAGCCCGGTAGAGGACTTGCGCAGCTTGCGGCCCCCGCCCTCGGCGATCTCCACGATCTCGCCGGTGGGAAGCACCACCTGCATCGAGATCACGAGGTCGCGGGTGTGGCCGAAGCGCGCGCCCAACAGGGACCAGCCGCCGGTGCCGATCCGCCCGCCCACCAGTGAGCAGGGGTAGGAGGCCGGATCGTCGGGATAGAACACGCCGTGAGGTCGCAGCTCCTCGTTGAGCTTGAGCATGTTGATGCCGGGGCCGACGGTGACCGTGCGGTCGGTGAGGTCGACCTCGTGAATCTTGTTCATCAGCTTCACGTCCACGCAGATGCCGCCCCGCAGCGGCACCGCGCCGTCGGCCAGCCCGGTGCCGCCCGCGCGAGGAACGACCGGTATCCGGAGCCGGTTGGCGAGCTTCACCACACCCGAGACCTCCTCCGCGCTCACCGGCAGCACGGCGACGTCGGGCATGAACTCGGCCCAGCGGTGCACCGGGAAGGGCGCGGGCACGCGCGTGCGGTTGACGCGTGAGCTGAGGTTGGGCAGCACGCGGTTCTCGTCGCCGATGATCGCCCGCAGCTCGTCGACCACCGCGTCGTCGACGGCGCTCTTGAAGGCCACGCTCATCGGCCCGCCTCCGCGGTCGCCGGTCCGTGCGTTGTGCCCCCCACCTCGATGCCGGCCGATGTGGCCACCAGCTCGAACAGGTCCATCACCTCGAGCCGGCCCTCGGCCGCCTCCGACAGCGGGCGCTCGGACCAGGGGCAGGCGCTGACCAGCGTGTCGACCTCGAGCGCGTCGGCGCGGTCCACCCGCCGGCGGCTGATCTCGGCGGTGATCTCGGGCTTCTCCACCGGAAGGCCACCCCCGCCGCCCGAGCAGTACGACCACTGGGTCACCCGGTCCACGTCCTTGAACTCGATCCCGGGCACGGCCCGCAGCAGCTCGCGCGGCGCCTCGTGCACGCCCTTGCGCTTGTTGAGCCGGCAGGGATCGTGGTAGGTGACGCTGCGTTCCACCGGCTCGGTGAGGGCGAGCCGGCCGTCCCGCACCAGCTCGGCGACGAGCTCCACCCCGAGCATGATCTCGAAGTCGTAGTCGTCACCGAAATAGGCGGGGTAGTCCTCGGTGAAGGCGATGTAGTCGTGCGGGTCGGGGGCGAGGATGCGCTTCGCGCCCACCGCGCGCCAGTCGGCCACGTTGTGCTCGGCGTGCTTTCTCGCCAGGTCGACGTAGCCCATCTCCGCCGCCGGCCCCCCGCAGCACCATTGCTCGCCCATGAGGCCGAACTCCACGCCCGCCTTCTGGAGCAGCTGGGCGAAGGCGCGTGAGTACGAGGTCCGGTAGAAGGCCGCCTCGCAGTCGACGAACAGGATGGTCTCGCCGCCCACCGGGATGTCGAGCCCCTCGGCCCAGTCGCGCACGTGCTCCTGGCTCACCGGCACCTCACCGAGCACCGGCTCGTTGTGGCCTTCGGCCAGGCGCTCGTTCCAGAGCTTCCAGCCCTCGCGCTCGTTGCCCGTCGCGACCATCAGCGCACGCATGGCCTTCACCACCTGAACGGTCTGCGTACGGTGGCGGTAGAAGTCGCCGGTGAAGAGCGTGTTGGGGCAGCGCAGCTCGCACGCCCCGCACTGGGTGCAGTGCACGAAGTCGTCGGCCACGTCCTCCACCGAGACGAGGCCCTTCTCCATCGCGACGATACTGGCGTGGAACGAGGTGGGCGTGTGGTTCTCGTTGCGGGTGACCTGCATTACCGGGCACACCTCGCGGCAGAACTTGTGCCCCGAGGAGAAGCACCCGTACGCGTTGCCGCGCCACTCCTCTACGAACTCGCGCTGAAGCTCACCGTCGCCGTTCGCTGCGTAGTCGGCCACCTGCCCCCCTTCACTCGACTGCGGCGCGAACGTATCACGCGCCACAAGGCAGGTAGGTGCCAGGCGCGTAATTTCCGGTTCCCCGCGGCCTTGGACGGGCATGACCACATCGAGATTCGCCGGCCCGCTCGTCCTGCTCGCCTCCCTCCTCGTGCTCAGCCCCGCCGCCCAGGCGGCCAAGGACGAGACCGAGTTGATCAGCGCTCAATCCGCCGCAGCGGCAGGCGCCGGAGCGGACGGGGTCTCCTTCGATCCCGTTCTCTCCGCGGACGGCCGCTACGTGGCCTTCGAGTCGAATGCCGCCAACCTGAGCAGCGAGGACAACGACGCATTCCGCGACGTTTTCCTGCGCGACACCCTGACCGGCACGCTCACCCTGATCAGCCGCCGCAGCGCGGCCGAAGGTGGCACGGGCGGCAATGAGTTCTCCGAGGCACAGGCCATCTCCGCCAACGGGCGCTACGTCGCCTTCACCTCCGACGCCGACAACCTGAGCGCGAGCGACGACAACGCTCACGTCAACGTTTTCGTGCGCGACACGGTCACCGCCACGACGATGCTGGTCAGCCGGCAGAGCGCCGCGGATGGCGGCGACGGAGGCGACGGCCAGTCGGCCTTCGCATCCATGTCCGCGGACGGCCGCTATGTCGCCTTCGAGTCCAGCGCGAGCAACCTGGCCGCGGACGACGACAACGGCGAGCGCGACATCTTCGTGCGCGATCTGCAGACGAACGCGACCACGCTGGTGAGCCGCCGCAGTGCCCTGTCGGGCAACGGCCCGGCCAACGACAGCTCGTCCGACGCCGCGATCTCCGCCGACGGCCGCTACGTGGCCTTCGAGTCGAGCGCGGACAACCTCACCACGATCGACGACGACGCCGTGTTCAACGTGTTCGTGCGCGACCTCCAGGCGGGAAGCGTCCGTCTGGTCAGCCGGCGCAGCGCCGGCGGCCCGGACGGCGGCGACGGGGGGAACGGCGACTCGCGGCGGCCATCGCTCTCGGCCGACGGGCGCTACGTCGCGTTCGACTCAGAGGCCAACAACCTGAGCAACGAGGACACCAACGCAGTGGTCAACGTCTTCGTGCGCGACCTCGAGATGGACACCACCACGCTGGGCAGCCGCCAGAGCGGTGGCGGCGCCGGTGCGGATGGCGACTCGGATTATGCGGTGCTGTCCTCCGACGCGCGCCTGCTGGCCTTCGACAGCGAGGCGGACAATCTGAGCACGGACGACAACGGCAACGCCCGGGATCTCTTCGTGCGCGACCTGCAGACCGGCGCCCTGGCCCTGGCCAGCCGCCAGAGCGCCGCCGACGGCGGTGTCGGCGGCAACGACGACTCCGGCGGCGCGGCCTTCTCCGGCGACGGCCGCTATCTCGGCTTCAACTCGGGCGCGGACAACCTGAGCGCGCTGGACAGCGACGGCGTGTGGGATGTCTTCCGCCGCGATCTGTTCGGGCCGGGCGGCGGGCCGGGCCTCGGGCCGGCCGGCGACGGCGGCGCGCCCGGGGCCGACACCACGCGGCCGAAGCTCACGAACCTGTCGCTGTCGCGCGGGCGCTTCGCTCGCGGCCGCGCGACGCGGTTGCGTTTCAAGCTCTCCGAGGCGGCGGACGTCCGGATCGAGGTCCGCCGCCGAAAGGGCGGGCGCTACCGCAAGATCGGCGCGCTGAAGAAGAAGAACCGCGACGCCGGGCGCAACTCGATCCGCGTCGCGGGCCGGGTGCGCGGCAAGGCGCTGAAGCCCGGCCCCTTCCGGTTCGTGCTGACGGCGACCGACGACGCGGGCAACCGCTCCGTGCCCAAGAAGGTGCGCTTCAGGATCCTGTCCCCAACCTGAGCCTCAGGCCACGACGCGCAGGTGGCGCACCGGCCGCTCGCGCAGCTGACGGACCACCGCGTCCACGAGCCGCTCCTCGTCGCGCACCTGGCCATCGGTCACGGCGTCGATCAGCGCCCGCTTGCGCTCGAGTACCTCGGCCATGTCCTCGTCGATCGTGTTCGGCGCGAGCAGGTAGTAGGCGGTCACCGCGCTCTCCTGCCCGATCCGGTGCAGCCGGTCCTCGGCCTGGTCGTGGCGGGCCGGCGTCCAGTCGAGCTCGAGGAAGGCGACGTTCGAGGCCCGAGTGAGGGTGATTCCCTGAGAGGCCGCCCGCAGCGAGCAGACGATGAGCTGCGGTCCGTCCTCGCGTTGGAACGCGTCCACGGCGCGCTGGCGGCTCACAGAGCTGTCCGAGCCGAGGATGTGCGCGGCGCCGGGGAAGCGTTCGAGGACCGCCTGCTGGGTCGCGATGTGCTCGGCGAACACCACTAGCGGTTCGCCTGACAACAGGAAGTCGTCGATCCAGGCCAGCCCGGCGGGAAGCTTTCCGCGTACCGCGAGCTGGCGCAGGCTGTTCAGGCGAACCAGCTGCTCGGCGCGCAGCGCAGCGGCCACCTTCGAGTCCATCGTGCGCAGGTCGAGGGGAAGGGACTGGAGCCAGGCGATCACGTCCTGTTCGGCCAGCCGGTACTCCTCCTCGTTCACGAGGGCGACCGGCACCGTGTCGTGGCGCTTGGCCGGAAGCTGGGCCAGCACCTGTCGCTTGGTGCGGCGCACGTAGCAGTGGGCGCGCAGGTTCCAGTGCAGGCGGTCGTCGCTGCCCGCGGTGCGGAAGCGCCGCGACAGGCGGGCCCCGCTGCCAAAGTCCTCCAGCCGCCCGATGGCCCGCAGCTGGGCGATCAGCTCCTCCGGGCGGTTGAGGATCGGCGTGCCGGTGAGCCCCAGGCGCAGCGCGTCGTCGGGCAGCTGCCGGGCGAGGGCGATCGCCGCCTTGGTCCGGCGCGCTCCGGGGTTCTTGACGTAGTGCGACTCGTCGAGCACGAGCGCGTTGAGCCCGCGCGCGGCCAGCCGCTCGGCGTGCGGCTCGAGGATGTCGTAATTGAGCACGACGATCTCGGCCCGCTCGGCCTCCTCGGTCCAGGCGGATGCGGTGCGGCCCTCGAGCACCGTCACGCTGCGGTTGGGAAGCCAGATCGAGCTCTCACGCTCCCAGGTCAGCTTCATGCTGGCCGGGCACACGACGACCGCCGGAAAGGCCTCGTCGCGCTCGAGTGTCGCCAGGGCCTGCATGGTTTTGCCGAGGCCCTGCTCGTCGGCGATGAACGTTCGCCTCCGCTCGAGCGCGTAGCGGACGCCGGCGCGCTGGAACGGGTGGAGCTCGCCTCCGAGGACCAGACCGTCCAAGTCGGCGTCCTCCGCGTAGGACAGCGCGACCGTCCGGCTCGCCCGGTCGTGCTCTGCGTCCAGCTCGGCCAGGATCGCGGCCAGCCGCTCGTCCACCTTGACCGCGGGGTGCTCGGCCACGAAACGTCCCAGGTCCTTGGCCAGGGCAGGGTCGGCGGGCACGCCGACGCCCCACGACGCATCGCGGACGAAGAAGCGGCCCGGCCGGTCGACCAGGCGCGACTCCGGCAGCCGCCGGAAGGCGCGGGCCGGCCCCGGGTCCCAGCCGCTGAACAGGGTCACCTCGGGCTCGGCGTCCTCACCGATCTCGAGCGTCAGCTCGGCCGGCGCCGGGCTCCGTCCCTCGATCAGGTCGCGTGCGCACGCCCGGGCCAGGTCGTCCACCTGCACACCCTCCAGGTGGAGCAACAGGCGCGCGCTCCGGGAGTCGAAGGGAAGCTGCAGGCGGTCCTCGGCCACCTGCACCGCCCCCGCGAGGTCGGTGGGCATCTCGCCCGACAGCGTGCGGAGCACAAACGCGCCCGAGCCCTCGTGAGCCACCGCGGTGGCCAGGGCCCGCCAGCGCTCGGAGTCGCCCAGCCAGGTGAGGATCTCGCGCGAGGGGACAAGCGCCGGAAAACGGGCCAGGACGGTCTCCACCGACCGGGCGATTCGCGGATCGGCCGGCACGCGCCAGTGCTTGTGGCGCCAGTTGAACCAACGGCCGGGGAGCCCTCTCAGCGCCTCGTTCAGCTCCTCATCGAAGGGGAACTCGAACACGATCTCCGGCTCGCGCGGATTGCCGGTGGCGAGCCATACGCGCCCGGGAGGAGGCGAGGCGGGAGTGGGCGTGGGATCGGAGGCCAAACTAGTGAGACTAGTGGTCTCGTCAGCCGCTCGCGAGGGTGTCCAGCTGCGCGCGCTCCAAACGTCCGTCGGGGAAGCGCAGGTGCGCCTCGTCGCCCAGGCAGACCACGCTCTGGGCCTCCTCGCCCAGGGCCATCCGGGCCAGCAGGGCGGCGGCGATCCGGTGCACGTCGCGGACCAGTCCCAGGGCGAGCAGAGAGCGGGTCTCGTTGGCCACCTCCCCGTCCCCCACCCGCAGCACCACGCGCACGTCGTCCCGAATGCCGCGCGCGGTCATCGCCGCCGAGATGTTCTCGAGGTCATCTGAGGTCACCATCGCCACGGCCCGGGCACGTGGAATCGAGAGCCGCCGCATCAGCGAAGGGTCGGCGCCCCGGCCCGTCACGACCGGCAGGCCGGCCTCGCGGGCCACGCCCACGTTCTCGGCATCCTGATCGCGCTCGACCGCCACCACGGGCACGTTGCAGGCGCGCAGCATCGTGCAGAGACGAAGGCCCACCTCCCCGAGGCCCACCACCACCACGTGATCGCGGCGAGGCACCTTCCGCCGCCCGAGCATGCCGGTCAGGCGCCGGTCGGTCACCCGGTCGACCAGGCCGGCCGTGAAGGCCGCCGCGAAGACCAGCGCGATGAGCATGCTCGCCGAGGTGAAGACCTTGTACCAGCCCGGGCCCTTCGAGACCTTCAGGTTCGGGTCCACGGTCACCAGCGTCTTGGCCGAGCCGTAGATCGCATCCACCACCGTGTCGTCGAGAACGAACACCGCGGTCACCGTCTCCACCAGGAAGACCGCGACGAGCCCGATCGCGCCGAACAGGAGCAGCCCGGCGCTCTTGTCGTAAGGGGTGAAGATGGCTCGGGCGAGGGCTTCGGCCCGACGTGGCTTGTGGTCGGGGATGGGCTCCTCGCGCACATCACCCTCCTCCTCCACCAGGCCCACCAGACGCCCGTCCTCGGTGCTGACCGCGGTGAAGCGCTCGTCGATGCAGGGTCCGGCCAGCGAGGGGGCGACGACATCCGCCATCGACGTGACCTGGGTGTTCGGCAGCTCGCGCTCCATGTGCCCGGCCATCGTCTCGTCGAAGATCGTGAGCACCAGGGGCACGTCCTCGTTCACGGCCCGGACCATCAGAGCCATGCGCAGCACGATGGCATCCGACCGGCCGACGACGGCGATCGAGTCGACCCCGTCCTCTTCGAGCGCGTCGCGCATCTCGTCCTCGTCGGGCTCCTCCAGGCAGGTGACCCGCGCGCCGGCTCCGTCGATCGCCCGCGCGGTCTCCGCGCTCAGGTCGCCGGCGCCCACGACGATCACATGCCGCCCGTCTCCGTCGGCTCGCTCCCCCACGCGCCGCCCAGACTACATCGCGCCCGGCCGTGTGCGCGACGTCACAGAAAGCATCTCGCCGCCCCGCGCATCCTCAGAGTTAATGACCACTCACGCCGGCCTCGCGCGCACCGTCACCCCTCAGCCCGGCCGCCCCCCGGCGCTGAAGCCGGCGCGGCGCTCGCTGCAGGTGCTGTTTCTCGTCTCGGCCCACAACAGCCTCAGCCAGCGGGCCTACATCGAGCTCAGCGGCCTGGGCCACGAGATCAGCGTGGCGGTCGTCGACTCCGGCGCCGAGATGGAGGCCGCTGTGGCCAGGCACCGGCCGGAGCTGATCGTTTGTCCGATGCTGAAGAAGCGCATCCCTGAGTCCATCTGGCGCGACACACGCTGCCTGGTCGTCCACCCCGGACCGATGGGCGACCGCGGCCCGTCCTCGCTCGACTGGGCGATCGAGACGGACGCCTCGGAATGGGGCGTGATCGTGCTCGAGGCCGACGACGATTTCGACGCCGGCGACATCTGGTCCACCCGCACCTTCGGGATGCGCCCGACCGGCAAGAGCAGCATCTACCGCCACGAGGTGCGCCGGGCGGCGGTCGAGGCGCTCAGCGAGGCGGTCGAGAAGATCGCCGCCGGCGGCACGGCGCCGGCATCGCTCACTTCACCGGTGACCGGACAGGCGCGACCGCTGATGAAGCAGGACGTGCGGGCGATCGACTGGAGCCTGGATCCCACCGACGCAGTCGTACGGAAGATTCACGCCGCCGAGGGCCACCCCGGTGTGCTCGACACCGTGGAGGGCGTGGACTTCCACCTCTTCGGCGTGCACCCCGAGGTGGCGCTGCGCGGCCCCGCGGGCGAGATCATCGCCCGGCGGGACGGCGCGATCTGTCGCGCGACCGCCGACGGCGCGGTCTGGATCACCCACCTCAAGCAACGGGCCCAGCCCGAACAGCCGACGCTCAAGCTTCCCGCCATGCGCGCGCTCGCGCTGGCCGGCCGGGCGCCCGAGGTGCCCGAGGTCCCGGCGCCCCTGCACGCGCCGCTGCCGGCCGATCACACACACCGCGAGCTGGCCTACGAGGAGCACGGCGGAGTGGGCTACCTGCACTTCGACTTCTACAACGGCGCGATGAGCACCGAGCAGTGCGGACGTCTGCTCGAGGCCTACCAGTACGCCCGCTCACGCACGCAGACCAAGGTCATCGCGCTCATGGGCGGAAGCGACTACTTCTCCAACGGCATCCACCTCAACGTGATCGAGGCCGCCGACAACCCGGCGCTCGAGTCCTGGTCCAATCTCAACGCGATGAACGACCTGGTGCGCGAGATCGTGCTCACCGACTCGCATCTAGTGCTCTCCGCGCTGAGGGGCGACACCGCGGCCGGCGGGGTCCCGCTGGCGCTGGCGGCCGACCACGTCGTGGCGCGCCAGGACGTGGTGCTGAACCCCTACTACGGACACATGGGCGGCCTCTACGGATCCGAGTACTGGACCTATCTGCTGCCCCGGCGGGTGGGCGAGCGCACCACCGCCCGCCTCACCGGGAGCCCGTTCAACCCGATCGGCACCGGGGAGGCGGTGAGCATCGGCCTGCTCGACGCCGCCTTCGGCTCCAGCGCAGCCGGCTTCGAGAGGGAAGCCCGGCGCCTCGCCGGGTGGCTGGCCAGCCCCGCCGGCTGGAGCCGCCGGCTCGAGGAGAAACGGCGCCGGCGGGCCCAGGACGAGCAGCGCCGGCCCCTCGAGGCCTATCGCGCGCACGAGATGGCCCGCTCGCACGAGTGCTTCTTCGGGGCCGACAGCGGCTACCACGAGGCCCGCCGGCGGTTTGCCTACAAGCTGGCCTAGCCTGAGTAGCATCGCGGCCGGTGCCCGGCCTCGCCGCCTTCGACGCCCCACTCGACTCCGCCGGCATCAAGGACGCCGAGGCGCAGGCGCCGGCAGCCCTGCGCGCAGCCGGTGCCCTGAAGCGCTGGGGCGCTACGGACGAGGGCGCGATCGCCGAGCGGATCCGGGACAGCCGGCGGGATCCGGCCACGGGCGTGGTCGGCCCCGAGGACGTCCGGCGGGCAACCGAAGCCATCGGCGCCCGTGTGCGCGATCTGCTGGCGGAGGGCCGGCGCCCGCTCGTCCTGGGAGGTGACTGCACCCTCCTGCTCGGGGTGGCCGGCGGGCTGCCGGAGGGCTGCGGCCTGTGGTTCGTCGACGGTCATGCCGACTTCTACGACGGCGAGAGCTCGCCCACCGGCGAGGCGGCCGACATGGAGCTGGCGATCCTCACCGGCCACGCGGGCTCCGGGCTGCTCGGCCCGGCGGGGCCGCGCCTGGACCCGGCCGCCGTCGTGCTGATGGGCCACCGCCCGGACGATCTGGGCTCCGACGTGGCCTTCGAGAACGCCCGGCTCGATCCGGCGATCGAAGCGGTCACGGCCCCGGAGGTCCGTGAGCTCGGCACCGGCCGGGTGGCCGAGCGAGCGCTGGCCCGCCTGCGGGGCCGGCCCGCCTGGCTTCACATCGACCTCGACGTGCTCGACTCGGAGGCGCTGCCGGCGGTCAGCTACCCACAGCCGCGCGGGCTGGACTGGGGCGAGCTTGGAGAGCTGCTCCGGCCGCTGGCCACGGCGCCCGGGCTCGTGGGCATCTCCATCGCGGACTTCAACCCGCGACTCGACCCCGAGGGAGTGCACGCCCGGCGGGTGGTGGACGAGCTGGCCGCTGCGTTCAAGGGGCTCTAGCCGCGGCCCTCAGAGCCCGAAGCGCTCCCGGTGCTCGGCCGGAACCAGCTCCTTGTACTCGGGATGCCGCTGCACGTAGCTGTTCACGAACGGGCAGAAGGGGAGCACGGAGAGATTCCGGGCGCGCGCCTCCTCGAGCGCGTCGTGCACCAGCCGTGAGCCGAGCCCCTGCCCCTCGAAGCGCTCCTGGACCTCGGTGTGCACGAACGCGATCAGGCCGGGACGCTTGCGATATTCGGCGAAGCCCCCCAGGTCGCCGTCGCTGGTGATCTCGAAGCGATCCTCGTCCGGGTTGTCTCTGACCGCCAGGGTTGCCATCGGCGGCGATCGTACACTCGCCGGATGGCCGCCGACCGTCCACCCGCCGCCTACCGGCGAGCGGGCGCCGACCTCCCCTTCGGCGATCCCGCACGTGACCACGGCGCGCCCCTGGAGGGCTACTACTGGCGGCTGGTGCACCCAGGCGACGGCTGGGTGATCGTGTGGCTTTGCGGGATATGTCGTGGGCCCGGCGGCGCCTGGGCCACGGTTGCGCTCGCGGCTCACCCCGGCGGCTTTCTCCGCCACGGGACGCTCGAGCCGGCCGGGGGCGATCCGGCGGCCTTCGGCGCCTGGGCCGGCGACGAGTTCCAGGGCTCGCTGGACCGGCTGCGCGTGCAGCTCGCCCCCGATGCCCGCATCGAAGCCCGCCTGGCACCGCGGGTCATCTGGCCGCGGCGTGCCTTCGGAGCGCTCGGTCCGGCCCACGCGGTTCCGGGCCTGGCCCAGTACTGGCACCCGGTGCTGCTCGACGCCGACGTCGAGGGCGAGGCCGTCCTGGGCGACCGGCGCCTGACCCTCGATGGCGCCCGCGCGTACGCGGAGAAGAACTGGGGCCCCGGCTTCGCGGGCCGCTGGTGGTGGGGCCAGGCCAACGCCTTCGCCGACCCCGACCTGGGCGTGGCCTTCGCCGGAGGGCGGACGCCGCTCCTGGGCACGAGCGCGGCGCCCACCGCAGTGGCGCTGCGGCAGGGCCACCGCGTGCTGGGCCTCGCTCCGCCGCTCGCCCGGGCCAGGACTCAGGTGGGAGAGCTCGGCTGGCGGGTGCGAGTGCGTTCGGCCCGGTACCGCGTCGAGCTCGAGGGCGACGCGGACGGCAACGAGCCACACCATCTGCCGGTGCCCGACGTCCACGAACGGCGGGTGGACATGCGCTCCCGGCAGCTGCTTGCGGGACGCATCCGGCTGAAGCTGCGGCGCGGGCGGCGCACGATCATCGACGCCGTCTCGCCGCTGGCCGGTCTGGAGCTCGGCGAGGAGGCCGAGACGGCCCTCCGTCCTCCGCCCCCCGGACCGCGGCCGTGAGCGCCTCCGCCCCCACCAGCCTTTCGAATGGCCCGACCACCGCCCACAGCGCGCGCAGCCGCCGGGCCGCGCTGCGGTCGACCGGCTGCACGCGGGCCTCCGATACCAGCTCGGCACGCCCATCCCCGAGGGGCGCCGTCCAGTGGGCGAAGATGACACGCACCGTGCCGCTCTCCTTCCAGTCCCTGAACTCACCGGCCCCGTCGAGCACCGGGTAGTCGCGCGCCAGCGTCCAGATGCGCCCGCACAACCCGGAGATCAGCACCTGCTCGTGCTCCTCCAGCACGGTGAAGGGGTACGTGCGAAAGAGCTCGCCGAAGCTCTGGCCGGCCGGGGTGCCGGGGATGCGCCAGCGCACCAGCGGCCCCAGCGCTCGCGTGTCCTCCAGCCGCAACGCCTGCGCCGCCCGCCACAGTTCATCGTCCGGCACCGCCGCTGACCGGCGGTGGTGGGTGCGGATGGCGGGTTGCCCCAACCAGTGATCGAGCGAAAAGAGAGACATCAGGTCGTGCTACGTGTACCCCGGCCGGGAGGCCCATGTCGATGCGTCTGATCCAGCATAAGAAGGAGGCGCTGTGGTTCTACCGCTTCGTCTCGCCGGTCTACGACCGCTGGGTCAACCCGCTCTTCTGGACGCCCCCGCTTCGGAGCGCGGCCCTGCGCCTGGCCCGGTTTGAGCACCCGGGCCTCCGAACCCTGGACGTCGGCGCCGGCACCGGCTTCTCCACGGAGGGGATCGTCGATCAGGTCGATCCCGCGGCGGTCACCATGCTCGACCAGAGTCCAGACCAGTTGCGCCGCGCCCGCCGCAAGCCATCCCTGGCCGCCTGCGCGAAGGTGCTGGGTGACGCCGAGCGGCTTCCGTTCGGCAACGACTCGTTCGACCGCTACGTCTCCTGCGGAAGCATCGAGTACTGGCCCGACCCCGCCCGCGCCGTGGCGGAGGCCCATCGCGTGGTTCGGCCCGGCGGGACCGCGCTGATCGTGGGCCCCCTTCCGCCGCGGCGCAGGCTCGCCCGGCTGGTGGCCGAGGCCTGGATGCTGTTTCCCAGCGAGGCCCAGTATCGCGGCTGGTTCGAGGCCGCCGGCTTCGAGGCGAT
Source organism: uncultured Thermoleophilaceae bacterium (assembly GCA_963772945.1). Lineage (GTDB taxonomy): Bacteria > Actinomycetota > Thermoleophilia > Solirubrobacterales > Thermoleophilaceae > JACVRW01. The sequence continues at coordinate 313,938 of CAVYZJ010000006.1, forward strand.
CGACACCCTTCGGCTGGCGGCGCCCTGGGGCCAGGACGACGGGGACGCGCGCTACGGGCTGGCGATCGCCGGACGGGCCACGGCGGCCGGGCCGCCGGCGGCGCCCGCCGGCACGGGCGAGGACGTGCACGAGCCCTGGACGCCGCGCCGGATGGCCCGCTTCTTGGCCGGGTCGCTGGCCGGCGCCGCGTTCATACCGGTCGGACTCGTGATGCACCTGCGCGCCCGGCGGGCGGGCGGCGGCTGACGATGCCGACGGCGAGCGCACGGCCGGCCGCGCGCCCCACGGCGCCCTGGCTTGCCGCCCCGCTGACGCTGTGGCGCTTCTCGCGCCCTCACACGCTCGTCGGAACCACGCTCAGCGTTCTGGGGATCTACGCGATCGCCGCGGCCGAGCTGCCGGCGGTGGCGATGGGCGACGGGCTGGGCGACCTCGGGCTGACCCTCCTGGCGGCAGCGGCCGTGAACGTCTACATCGTCGGTCTCAACCAGTGCGAGGACGTGGAGATCGACCGCATCAACAAGCCCTGGCTTCCCATTCCCGACGGGCGCCTGACCGTGCTCGCCGCCTGGCGCATCGTGGCGGCCTGCGGCCTGCTTGCGCTCGCGCTGGCACTTACCCAGGGCTGGGTCGAGCTGGCGGCGGTGGCTGCGGCCCTGGCCATCGGAACGGCCTACTCGGCACCGCCGCTGCGGCTGAAGCGCTACCCGGCGGCGGCAGCGGCGAGCATCTCGATAGTGCGCGCGTGCGTCGTCAACGTCGGCGTGTACCTCCACTTCGCCGACTCGCTCGCCGGCCGGGGCGAGTTGAGCGCCCTGCCCGCGCCGATCGTGGCCCTCACGCTCTTCGTGCTCCCGTTCTCGTTTGCCATCGCGGTGCTCAAGGACGTTCCCGACGCGGAGGGCGACCGTCGCTTCTCGATCGCCACCTTCACCGTGCGGCTCGGTCCCCGGGCCGCCTTCGGAATGGGAATGGCCGCGCTGACGGCGGGCTACCTGGGCATGGCGGTGCTCGGTCCGCTCTACATGGAGTCCGCGTCGGCTTGGATCCTCGTGCTGGGCCACCTTGGCTGCCTGGCCGTCCTGTGGGTGCTCGCGCTGCGCGTGGACCTCGCCGACGGGCCCTCGTTCACCCGCTTCTACATGCGCGTGTGGGCCCTGTTCTTCCTCGAGTACCTGCTGATGCCGCTCGCGGTGCTGGCCTAGAGCCGTTCCAGCAACCGGTCGACGAACACGGCCTGAGCCGGGTTCAGCTTCTCCCGCGCGCTGTCCGGCTCGAACCAGCCAGCCCGGTCGACCTCCGGGAACTCCTGCCGGCGGCCCGAGCGGGGAGGCCACTCCATCGTGAACGTGTTGCTGTGGATCGCGTCGGCGTCGAGGTCGCCCTCGGCGGCCCAGGCGATGACGTGCTTGCCGTTCTTCTGGGTCACGCTTCCCAGCTCGATGAGCGCTTCCGCCGGCGGCGCAGTGCCCGTTTCCTCCTCGAACTCGCGCAGGGCAGCCGCTCGCGGGTCCTCGCTGTCCTCGTACTCGCCCTTCGGAAGCGACCACGCGCCGGCCTCCTTGCGCGCCCAGAAGGGACCGCCCGGATGCACGAGCAGCAGCTCGGGGCGCTGGTCTGTGATCCGGTAGAGCAGGAGGCCGGCGCTGCGCCTGGCCATCAGGACTCCGCAGCGGCCACGGGGCTGCCGTTGCGCAGAATCCAGGCGGCGGGAGCCAGCACCAGCACGAACGCGCCGATCGCCAGCGCCGCCACCCCGAGCACCTCGAGGGCGAGCCCGCCGACCAGCGCCAGAGCGGCGCCGGTAAGACCCGACAGAAGGTCGTTGAATCCCAGCAACCGCCCGCGCTCGTCGACGTGCGTGCTGTCGGCCAACTCCGCCGTGGCCGCAACAAAGGAGAAGTTCCATCCCAGGCCGAGGCCGAAAAGGGCAACGGCGGTTGCGGCCACGCTGTCGATCCACAGCAGGCTGATCACCGAGGCGCCCATCACGAGAAGGCCTCCGGCCAGCGACGCGGTGCGGCCCAGCCGGTCGATCAGGTCGCCCACCACGATCACCAGGGCGTACATGCCGACCACGTGGGCGGCGATGATCGGAAACACGTTATGGCCCTCGTGGCCGTGGTGGTCGACCACGACCGCGCCGGTCAGCGTCATCACGGCGACCATCACCGCGAAGCTGGCTTGGGCGGCGAGCAGGGCCGGCACCACGCCGTCGCGCCCGAGCAGCTCTCGCAGGCCGGAGGGTGCCCTCCCGTCCGGCTCCTGGTAGCCGAGCAGCTCGGCGATGCGCTTCGGGTCCGGCCGCACCGCCGACACCAGCGCGAGACCGACCACCATGAAACCGCCCGCCGCCAGCCACAGCGGGGCCAGTGCGTCGCCGTCCAGGTCCCTCCCGGCGAGCAGCGGGCTGAACACCGACGGCCCGAGGATCGCGCCGAACACCGCGCCGAAGAGCACCAGCGCGATGCCCCGGGCGCGACGTTCCGGCCCGTACATGTCGCCCGCGGCCGTGCGGGCAAGCAGCGCCACGCCGCTTGCCGTGCCCACGCCGAGCAGGCCCACCAGCACCAGCGGCCCGGACTCCGCCTTCGAGCCCAGCGCGGCCAGCACGCAGCCCGCGATGCCTACTCCGTACCCGCCGGCCAGCACCGGCACACGGCCGACCCGGTCCATGGCGCGGCCCGCCGGCAGCGCGGCCAGCGCGCCAGAGGCCAGAACGATCGCCGGTCCCAGGCCCAGCAGCCCCTCGACGTCGAGCACCAGCGCGAGCGTTATCGAGGCCACCGCCGCCGACAGCTGGAGCATGGCCGAGTTGGCCGCGAGCGCGGCGGAGAGCAGAACCGTGTTGCGTCCGATCGGCAGCGGAGGGACGTCGCTCACTCGGCCGAATCTACCGGCGCGAGCCTTTCCGCCCGGGATGCGGGGGCATGGTGTGCTACCCCGAAGAGTGTCGAGTTTTCCCCACATACGGGGGTGAAGTCGACAATGCTCCACCAGCGGCCGGGGACCTGCTCCCTTACCCCGCTCCCCAGCACCGTCCGCCCCAGGCGGCGCCCCGAGGGGAACTCAGCCCGCCGCGCACCCGGGATTTCAGTTCAGCCGCGCCCGCAGCTCCGCGTGTAGTCGGCGAACCGGCGCAGGGGTCAGCCTCCCTCTTCCTCCGACTCCGAGCGCGGAAGCCGCCCGTCCAGGGGAAGCAAAGTCTGCAGCGCGGCGGCGTGGTCCGCACCGGCGAGGTTGCCTTCGGCCTGCAGTGCGCAGCCCAGATCCTCGAGCACCACCTGACAGAGCTCGTGGGGACAGCGTCGCCGCACCCCCGGCGGCCCGGGCCAGTCGGCGTGCGCCGGGCCGGTGGCCACCAGCACGAGCTCGTCCTCGTCCTCGACGCCGACGTACCAGTCGGCGCAGTCCGACAGGAGGCTGAGCCTCACTCCCGCGCGGCGCGCCACCTCGACGAACGTCGCCGCGAGCAGGGCGGCGTGGCCGCGCCGGCGCTCCAGAACCTGGTCGAGCATGAGCGAGTCGACATCCGAGCCGCCCGGCGCGAATCCGAGCTGCTGGACCAGCACCTCCACGAGCTTCCGCCCCACCTGGGTGGGAGCCAGCGATCCGATCCCGAATAGCGGCAGGGCCAGCTCATCGAGGGCGTCCTCGACCGCGCGGCGGTCGACTGGCCGGAACTCGGAGGTCAGCGCGAGAAGGAGCCGGTCGAGCGGGACGTTCGACCGTCCGGCAAGCAGGCCGAATGTCGAGGCGCCCAGATGCTCCGGGCCGAGCTCACCGTCGCGACTGTGGAAGTCCATGAAACAGGTACCCAGGTGATCGGCTGCGAATTCCGACCCACCGTATCAGGTTTTATTAGGGCACCCTAAGACACCCGGCCGAGCCGTGCGCCGGCGCGGGTCTAGGTCACGGGTTGACCGATCCCGAGCATGTTGCCCTCGCTGTCGCGAAACCAGACGGCGCGCTCTCCCCTGCCCTTGCTGGGGTAGTTGCCGGGCACCTCGGTGATCCCCTCGACCGTCTCCAGCCCCGGCATGTCAACCTCCTCGAAAACCACCCCACGCCGTCTGAGTTGAGCAACGGTGGCCTCGATGTCCTCGACCTCCCACCCCATCTGCGAGAACGTGCCGTCCGAGGCGCCGCTTGACTCGAACAGGGCAAACGCGCCGCTCGCGCCGTGGTAGAGCAGGCCGCCCGGTCGTTCTTCGCTGGGCTCCAATCCGAGCTTCTCCGAATAGAACCGGCGCGCCCGGTCCATGTCCTGTACGGGTATCCGTGTAGCCACGCTGGCGTTCTCGAGGGTCATGGAGATTAGGACCCCGAACCGGGCCGAAAGTCACCGCTGCGGATACGATCAGCCCGTGCCGGACCGGCTCTACTTCACGGACTCGGACGAGGCCAACGCGCTGATCGCCTCGGACCCGATGGCGCTGCTGGTGGGGTTCGAGCTGGACCAGCGAGTGACTGTCCAGAAGGCCTTTGCCGGGCCGCTGGCCCTCAAGGAACGTCTCGGCACGCTCGACGTCGAGACGCTGGCGGCGGCCGACCTGGAGCCGGTGTTCCGCGAACGGCCGGTGATCCACCGTTACCCGAAGACCCTGGCCCGGCGCGTGCGGGAGCTGGCGCAACACGTCCGCGATCGCTACGGCGGCGAAGCGTCCCGGGTCTGGACCGACGCCGCCGGCTCCGAGCAGCTTCGGGCCAACCTGATGGCGCTGCCGGGATTCGGTGAGATGAAGGTCAAGGGGCTCGGGGCCGTGCTGGCCAAGCACTTCGATGTGGAGGCGGCACGCGATCTCGTTCCCTGGCATCCCACACTGGGAGACGTCGACTCCCCCGAGGCCCTCGCCCGCTACGAGGAGGCCAAGCGGGCCAACAAGGCCGAGTGGGCCAAGGCGAAGGCCGGCGCCCAAGACCTCAGCCCTCGACCTCGGCCTTGAGCTTCGCGGGCGTGCTGTCGATGAGGTGGCGCCGGAGCGCGTCCACCACCGGGCCCCGCACGGCCAGGCCGAGCATCCGTCCAAGGTCCACCCTGAGGCTGTAGACGGCTCGAGTCCGCCCCTCGTCGAGCTCCTCGAACGACCAGGAACCGTCGAGCGACTTGACGTCCCCGCGCTCCTGCGTCCAGCGCATGCCGCTCGGCTCGTCGTAGCGGACGCGGAGCTGGGCGTGCAGGGTCTTGACCTTGGTCTCGGTCTCGGTATCGACCAGCACCTGGTTGCCGGCGGCGTCCCGCTCGAGCACGCGCACCAGCTTGATCTCTGACTGCCAGCGCGGCAGCTGCTCCAGGTCGGAGGCGACCGCATAGACGGTCGCCATCGGCGCCTCTATATCGGCGCTGGCGGTTCCCTCGATGGCCATGTGCCCTCCTTTCTTACGAAACTCTGTGGATTTGTTGAGAAAGCTCATAGCAAGGCTCGGAATCCTCCCCACCATCAAACCTCCGACACCGATAGAGCCGAAGGAAGACGGGCTTCGTCGCCGCGAGGCGCTGGCGCTTGCCGGCGGAGCCGGCCTGTCCGGGCTCCTCGCCGGCTGCGGGGCGGGCGACGGGGACAGTTCGGCCGAAGCCGCGGCGGCCTCGTGTGTCCTGGGCCAACGCAAACGGGAGGGCGAAGTTCCTCACGGTCTTCCCCGGCTGGTACATCGGCCGGACACCGCACATCCATCTCAAGGTGCATGTCGGCGGCGACGTCGTTCACACGGTCAGGTGTTCTTCAACGATGACGTGGCGGCGGCGGTCTATCGCCGGCCTCCCTATCGGAGTCATGGACAGCCGGACATGACCAATGCCCAGGACGGGATCTACACACAGGCCGGCCGTTCGAGAGCGCAGCTGAGGTTGAGGCGGCGTGAGGCGGGCAAGCGCGGCTACCGCGGAACGATCACACTCGGCGTCGCTGCCTGAGCCGGCGGCCGGCATGGCAGACTTCGGGCCGTGCGGTCCGCCGGGCTCGAGCTCGTACTGCCGGCATCGCTGGACGGTGCCGCGCTGCTTGCGCGGCTGGCCGACCGGCTGGAGGTGACGGTCGGCCGGCCGCAGAGCCTCGATCGCATACTGCTCGACACGTTCGACGGCCGGCTGCAGGCGGCCGGTCTCCTGGCTGAGCGCTCTGCCGAGAACACCGCCTCGAGAATCCTCACGCTGCGCGAGGCGGGAGCTCCGGCACGCACGGCGGAGGTCGCTCCCGCGCCCCGCCACCTGGCTGCGGAGCTTCCGGCCGGCCCGGTACGCGACCGGCTTGGCCGGGTGCTCGGCGTTCGTGCGTTGCTGCCGCTCGTGCGCGTGCGCAGCCGTACGCGCCCGATCGCGGTGCTGAACCAGGATTCCAAGACGGTGGTGCGCCTGGAGCTCGAGCAGGCCGAGCTCGTCGGCAATGGATCTGGGCACACCTCGCCGGCGCTGCGGCTGTGGGTAAACCCCGTGCTCGGCTACGACAAGGCGTTCGAGCGCGTGCGGCGGGAGCTGACCGGGGAGCTCGGGCTCGCCGCCGCCCCGATGTCGCTGTTCGACGAAGCGGTGATGCTGGCCGGTGTGCGGGCCGCGGGCGTCTCCTCACGGCCCGGGGTGGCGCTCGCCCCTGGGACCGCCGCCCACGAGGCGGCCGGGCTGGTGCTCGCGCGGCTGGCCGACATCGCCGAGGAGAACGTGCCCGGGACGCTCGCCGACCTCGACACCGAGTTCCTGCACGATCTTCGTGTCGCGGTACGGCGGGCGCGCTCGGTGCTCGGTGAGCTGCACGGGGTGTTCCCGCCGGCCGAGACAGCCCATCTGCGTGACGAGCTGCGCTGGGTGCAGAGCCTCACCGGACCGGTCCGCGACCTCGACGTTCAGCTGCTCGAGTGGGATGAGCTGACCGCCGCGCTTCCGCCCCAGCGCGCTGCCGATCTCGCCCCGCTGCACGAACTGCTGTCGGTCCGTCGCGCCGATGCCTTCCGCAGCCTGCGGCGCGGCCTGCGGGGCCGCCGCTTCGCCGACTGCCTGAGCGAGTGGCGCACGCTGGCCGGCGGCCCGTCCGGCTCGGATGCCGAGGGCGCGCCCATCGAGGCGGTGGCGGGGGACCGCATCCGCTCGGTCTACGGGAGGATGGTCCGCGACGGCCGCCGGATCGACGACGACAGCCTCCCGGAGCCGCTCCACGACCTGCGTAAGCGCGGAAAGGAGCTTCGCTATCTGCTCGAGCTCTTCGGCGGGCTGTTCCCGGGCTCGGTGGTCAAGCCGACGGTCTCGGCGCTCAAGAGCCTCCAGGACGTGCTCGGCCGCTTCCAGGACCGCGCGGTACAGGCCGAACTGCTGCAGGGAATGGGCGAACAGCTCGCCGTTCAGCCGGGCGGGCCGCCGGCGCTGATGGCGGTCGGCCTCGTGGTCGAGAACCTGTACGCCGATCAGAGCGCCGCCCGCGCGGCCTTCTCGGACCGTTTCGACGAGTTCGCGTCGCCGAAGCGCCGGGAGATCGTTCGTGCCACCTTCCCGAAGCTCCCGAAGCTCGGCCATTCGTGAAGGTCGTCGCCACGTACTCGATCAAGGGTGGGGTCGGCAAGACCTCCGCGGCCGTCAACCTCGGTGCGCTGGCGGCGCGCGACGGCCGCCGCACGGTGCTGTGGGACCTCGATCCCCAGGGCGCCGCGTCGTTCCTGCTGCGGGTGAAGCCCAAGGTCAAGGGCGGGGGTCGCAAGCTCGTGCGCGGGCGGCGCGACCCGCTCGAGGTCCTGAAGGGCACGGACGTGGAGGGTCTCGACCTGCTGCCGGCCGACTTCTCCTACCGCCACCTCGACCTCGTGCTGGACAGCACCAAGAAGCCGCTGCGGGGCCTCGGCCGGGTACTGACGTCGCTGGCTGACGACTACGACCTGGCGATTCTCGACTGCGCCCCATCGATCTCGCTGGTGTCCGAGAACGTTTTCTATGCCGCCGACCTGCTGCTGGTGCCGCTCGTGCCTTCCACGCTGTCGGTCCGGACTCTCGAGCAGCTGCACGGCTTCCTGGCCTCCCACCCCACGCGAGCGCCCGAGGTGCTCGCGTTCTTCTCGATGGTCGACCGGCGCAAGCGCCTGCACCGCGAGCTGGTCTCGTCGCTGCCCCCTATGGCCGGCGGGGTAGCCGAGTCAGTCGTGCCGTCGGCCAGTGTCGTCGAGCTGATGGGCCCCCGCCGCACCCCCGTGGTCCTCAGCCATCCGCGCACCGCCGCGGCGCAGGCCTACGTCACGCTCTGGGCCGAGGTGAACGGAGCGCTGAACGGTGCGCGGCCCACCGGCTGACTGTCTCAGCCACCGCCGGTGCCAGTCCGTTTCCGGCGCCGGGGCCGGCTGCGGGTGCGACTAGCCCTTCCGCAATCGAACCGGAGTACGGAAAGCCACACCCACTAGGGCGGGCCTGCCCCCATCGCGGCGGCCACCCGACGCTGGGACGCTCGCCGCATGAACTCGACCCGTTCCTACAGGCCTGTTGCGGCTCCCGAGGATCTCCGCTTCTACGTGGAGTGCAGCATCCCCCCGGGCCTCACCCTGGACGACTACCGCCGTTCGCGCGCGCGCCGACCGGTTCTCCCGCGCCGCACCCGGCTAACGCGCCTGCTGCTCGCCCGCCCCACCGGCCGCTCGTGAGCGCGCCGGCTCAGGGTGACTTCCCAGCGCGCTCCCGCTCAGCCTTCCGCTCACGATGCCACTGGGATGCCGGCGGGTTGAACGTAGGTCACGCCGATTAGCTCCGTGACCTGCGTCAGAAAACGACGCAACCGCGTCATGCGCCGATCCTAAACCTCCGACCCCCCCGAGAAGGCACTCTCGCTGCTCGCCAGGTGCGGCAATCCGAACCCCTCCTGACCGGCAAGCCGCATTGGACCGTGGCCAGAGCGGGTGGACACTGAGGGTGACCGCGCTCGAGACAAGGCCCCCCAGGGCGCCCTGTGACCAATCGCACAGAAGCGGCCGCTCGACGTGGAGTCTTACTACTTGTAAGTTAGAAAACCCCTAACAGTTCGATACGAATCGAACAATGAACCGGACAGCCCCACAACGATTCCGACCCCCCCCGACCGCGATCGGGGCGCTGGGCGCCCTGGCCGCGGCGGCCACGGCGCTGGTGGTGACCGGAGTGGCTCCCCTCCCGGACATCGACGGCATGCTCGAAGACGCCTCGCGCACGCTCGGCGCTTGGGCGTACCCGGCCGTGGCGGGTTTCGCGCTGCTCGAGACCGGCGCCTTTGTCGGCCTGGTGGTGCCAGGGGAGACGGCTGTGGTGGTGGGCGGCGTGGTGGCGGCTCGCGGCGAGGTTGAGCTCGTTCCTCTGATCGGTCTGGTCTGGATCGCCGCCGGTACGGGCGACCTGGTCAGCTTCCTCCTGGGCCGCCGCCTTGGGCGACCTTTCCTTGCGCGCCACGGCGCGCGCATGCGGCTGGGGCCCGAGCGCCTCGTACAGGTCGAGCGCTTCTATGCCCGCCACGGTGGCAAGGCCGTGCTGGTCGGCCGTTTTGCCGGCCTGGTGCGCGCCGTATCTCCCTTCCTCGCAGGCGCGTCCGGCCTCGCACTGCGCCGCTTCCTGCCGTGGAGCCTCGCCGGCGCGCTGCTCTGGTCGGTGACCTTCATTCTCGTGGGCTACGCCTTCTCCGAGTCGTTTGCCCAGTCGGGAGAGACCGCGGCCCGCATCGCGCTCGCGCTGGCGCTGACGGCTGCGCTCGCATACGCGGTGGTGGCGCTGGTTCGCTCGCGCTCAGGCCGGCTTCGTGGACGTGGTCGAACGAAGAATGTGCAGCGCGATCAGCGCGCAGAGCGCTCCCAGGCCGGCGCCGACGATCGCACCGGCGACCACATCGAGCGGGAAGTGCACGCGCAGGTAGACGCGGGACAGGGCCACGGCCGCGGCAATCCCGAGCGCGAACGGGCGCAGCCGCGGACAGAGGATCGCCACGGCGGTGGCGGCGGCGAAGGCGGTCGCGCTGTGTCCGGAGGGGAAGGACGGGTTGTCGGGGATGGCGGCGAGCGAACCGAGGTCGGGGTCCGCGACGGGCGGCCGTTCGCGCCCGAACAGATCCTTGAGGCCCGCTACGACGAGCGAAGCGGCTCCGAAGGCGACCGCCGCGGCAGCAAAGGCCACCGGCATGCGCCGGCGCCAGAGGTCGGAGCAGAGCCCGAGGCAGACGAGCAGCGGTCCCTTCACCCACCAGGCCGAGAGAACCACGAACCCCGCGGTGAGCCAGGGATGCTCAAGCGCGGGCGCCGCGTCGATGAGCGCACGGTCGAGGTCGAGCAGGAAAAGCATCGGCGGGACCAGCAGCACGCTAGCACGGCGAAACCGCTTCTCCTGGTGGTGAACGGCCGGGCAAGCGGCATCCCCGACCCACACGCGCTGGGAGAGGAGTTCGTCGCCGTGCTTGAGGAGCTGGGGGCCGACGCCGACCTGGCCGTGACCCTGAGCGAGGAGGAGCTCTGGGATGCGCTGCGCTCCGCCGAGTCGGAAGGACGCCGTGTGGTGCTGGTCGGTGGCGACGGCACCTTGCACGCGGCCGCGAACGCCCCGCTGGCGCGCCTCCCCGACCTGGCCCTGGTACCCGCCGGACGGGCCAACAACATCGCCCGGGCCCTGGGCCTTCCCAGCAACCGGGTGCGTGCGCTGGCGGTGGCGGCGAACATGCCTGCCCGGCCGGTCGACGCGCTGCGGGTGGCCACTCCGGATCGCCTGATCTATGCGCTCGAGGCGCTGAGCGCGGGCTTCCAGGCCGAGGCCCGCGCCGGGTACGAGTCAACCAACTCGGGCGATCTGCGCCAGGGCGTGCGCGCCCTGATGCGGGCCGTTCGGCGTTACCGGCCCTACCGGGCGGCCGTGCGGATCGGTGACAGAGAGATCGCCTCGAACGCCGCGGCGCAGCTGTTCCTGTCGAACCTGCCCTACTTCGGGTTCGGCTTCGAGGTCGACCCCGGGGCCGATCCGGCCGACGGCCGTTTCGAGGCGATCCTGCTCGAGGCCCGCGGCCGCGGCCGCCTGCTGCGCCTGCTCGCTGCTGCCCGCCGGGGCCGGCACCTCGGCCGGCGCGGCGTGCTCCGGCTGCCCGCCACCCGCGCCCGGTTGACCGAGCCGCTGCCGCTGGTGGCCGACGCCGTACCGCTCGGCACCACCACGGCAACCGTCACGATGGCGCCCGCCCGTCTGCGGGTGGCCTCACCTGCGCTGGGAGCGGCGGCATGATCGCCCAGGCCGCCGCGCGCGAGCCGGTGGCGCCGGACACGGAGCGGCTGGTGGGCCCGGCCCTCCTTTTCGCGTTCTCGCTGGCCGCCGTGGGCGCCGGCGCGGGCCGCGCCCTCACGACCACCTACCTGCCGGTCCTGCTCGAGCGGATCGACGACGCGCCGTCCCTAATCGGCGCCGTGATGACCATCAACGCGGTCGCCGGCTTCGCGGTCCCGATCTGGGTCGGCATCTGGTCCGACCGCCGCGGCCGCCGCCTGCCTTACATCGTCGGCGGTACGGCGCTGACGGCCGGTGGCCTCGTGGCGATGGGGCTCGGGAACGGCAGCTCGTACCTCGCGCTCGCCCTGACCGCCGGGCTGGTGTACACCGGGTTGAATGCCCTGACCACGGCCCATCGCGCGATCGTTGCCGAGGACTTCGAGGACGGCCGCCGGCCGGTGGCCACGAGCGCGCAGGAACTCGCGGGCCTGGTAGGCGCGGTGATTGCTGTGGCGATCGGGGGAGCGCTGATCGAGCCGGCGCCGATGGCCGCTTTCGCCCTGGCTACGGCGGTGCTCGCCGCGACGGCGCTGCCGACCCTGCTCGTGGTCCGCCACCTGCGTTTGGGCGAGCACTCGCGGGCCGCGAGCGTGACCGAGAGGCCCCGGGCGAGCGTGCGTGAGGTGATGCGACGGCCGGGCGCGCGCGAGGTGCTGCTTGCCCAGACCATGTGGGTGTTCGGCTACGCGGCGCTGCCGGCCTTCTTCGTGCTCTACGCCGAGCACGCGCTTGGGCTCGGCCTGGCCGCCGCCGGCGCACTTCCGCTCGCGTTCGGTGCGCTCACCGCCCTCGGCATGGTGCTCGGTGGCCGCGCCCGGCCCGAACGCGTGCATTCCCTGTTGATGGCGGGCGCCGCGCTCCTCGGTGCTGGCCTGCTGGCCGCTGCTCCGGCCACGAGCCTGGCCGCAGCCGCCCTTCCGTTCGCCGTCGCGGCGCTCGGCGCGGGCCTCGTGACCGCGCTTGGCTTTCCCTACTTCGCCCGCTTCGTTCCCAAGGGCGAGGCCGGGCGCTACAGCGGCGTCTTCTTCGCCGGACGGGCCGTCGCAGCCGCCGCCGCGCTGCCGTTGGCCGGTCTCGCCATCGAGCTGAGCGGCAGCTATCGCGCCGTGCTGTGGCTCGGCGCGGTCACGGTCGCCGCACTGGTACCTCTCGTGCTCGCCGAGCGGCGAGCTACAGCGCCCATGAGGCTCGTCCTGAGGCCGCCCCCGGCCACCACCGCCGCGGTCGTCCCCGTGTTCGCGTCGAATCGCGCTGTCGACGTGGCACGGGCAACCCTGAGTCACGTCGATGAGGTGGTGCTGGTGGACGACGGCGCTCCCGACCGGGTCGCACGTTCGCTCGACGAACTCGGCGATGACGACCGCGTGCGGATCGTGCGCCGCGGCGCGAACGGCGGAAAAGGCAGCGCGGTGGCCGCGGGCGTCGGGCTGCTGCTGGCCGACTCCCACCCTCCTGAGGCGATCGTCGTGCTCGATTCTGACGGCCAGCACGATCCTGCACGCATTCCGGCCTTCGTCGAGGCAAGCCGCGGAGCCGACGTGGTGATCGGCAACCGGCGCGACCGCCGCCCGATGCCGCTGGTCCGCCGGATCGGGAACCGTGCGGCCAGCTTGGCGCTGCTCGGTGCCGCCCGGACCTGGCTTCCGGACACCCAGAACGGCATGCGCCTGTTCCGGACGGCCGCCCTGCTCGAGACACCGCCCCCGCCTGGGGGCTACGAGGCCGAAAGCCACCACCTGCGGGCGCTGCTGCGCGCGGGCCGCACGGTCGCGTCCGTGGAGATCCCGACAATCTACGACGGCGAGCCCAGTCACTACCGGCCGCTAGCCGACACGCGCCGGGTGGCGCGGGCGCTTGTCGCGCCGGCGAGCGACGGCCTGCCCGCGGGGAGTGCGGGTGAGGCGTTCGTGGTGCTCCGTGAGTGGCTGCCCCGCCTCGGGGCTCTGATCCTCGCGGTAATCGCGCTGGGCGTGGCGCTTCCGGTGTTCCAGCCGCTCGACAATGCGCTTGGGCTGGCGATCAACGGCCTCGGCGACGGCCCCGAATGGCTGTACCAGGCCCTCGACCCGCACACGCGCAACTACATCCTCCTGACCACGATCACGGCGATTGCCGCGGCGTTCGTCCTGCGCCGGCCGCGCTACGCGGTCGGGGCGGTGCTTGGCGTGCTACTCGCCGGATACCTGGCGGGCGCGGCGCTCGAGGTGGTGAAGCTCTTCATCGAGCGGGCCCGCCCGGAGGAGGTGCTCGGCGCACAGATCCAGCTCTCCCACGGGCGGAGCTGGGCGCATCTCGCCTCCTACCCGTCCGGTCACCTGATCGTGACGGCGGCCATGGCTACCGCCGCCGCGACGGCTGTGCGGGCACTGCGCGTCCCGCTCCTCGCATATGTAGGGGTGGTGGCGATCACCCGTATTACCTTCGGTGCCCATTTCCCACTCGACGTGCTGGTAGGCGCAGCCCTGGGCTACGAACTCGGGCTGTTCACGGCGCGTCTGCTGGCCGCGGCGCGGCTGCTGCCGGCCCAAGCGGCCGGCGCGCCGGAGGGTGCGATCGCGGTTCCGCCGGAGGTCGTGCGTTCGGCCGAAGCCCGCTGATTTGTCGGAGCAGGGCAGCATCAAGCGCCCTAGGCCGTGTACGGCATCGCACATCGCTTCGGAGCCCCGAACCCCCAGACTTGCCTCGATGGATGGTTCGCGAGTGGTTGCCGACGATCCGTCCCGGATGACGGCGTGACCTGACCACTCCCGCGCTGCTGCCCATATCCCCCAGATCGGGCGATGCGCCGTCCCTGGCATTGGCCGAGGCTTGCGGCAGCGGCAACCGAGGAAAGGAGAACGCGATGGACATCCTCGAGGTCGAGCAGAAGGAGACCTTGAGCCGAAAGGAGGTCGCCACCCGCCTCCGGAGGCTGGCCAACATGCTCTCGGGCGACGGCGATCTGGCCTTCGACCGCGGCGGCATGCACTTCAACGTGCACGTGCCCGACGAGGTCGAGCTGAAGGTCGAGCTCGAGGTGGAAACCGACGAACGAGAGCTCGAGATCGAACTGAAGTGGTGACGTCGCCACCCAGGCGCCGCCTGGCGGCGGCGGTGGCGCTGGTGGTCGGGGCGGCCACCATCGCCTTCGCTGTCGCCGTGGCGGTGAGCGAGTTCCCTCGCGGTCTGTTTGTGCTGGGCTGCGTGGTGGTGGCCGCTGCGTCCGCCTGGTACGGAATGCTGAGGCGGGGGGTCGCACGCGTGGCGGGGTTGGCTGTTGCGGCGCTTGCTCTCGCCGGCGTGGTGCTCCTGCTCGTCGCTGACGGGCTGCTCGCTGAGCTGCTGGTGGTGGCCGGGCTGCTCGTCTCGGTGGCGGCGGCTCGCGCCACGCTGGGAATACATGTCGCGCTGCCGGGCGCGCCGGCGCCGCGGCGGCCGGTGCTCTTCTTCAACCCGCGCTCGGGCGGCGGGAAGGCGGAGCGCTTCGCGCTGGCCGACGAGGCCCGCGCGCGGGGGATCGAGCCGATCGAGCTCAAGCCCGGCGACGACCTGGAGACGCTCGTTCGCGAGGCAGTGGATCGCGGCGCCGACGCGCTGGCCATGGCGGGCGGCGACGGCTCACAGGCGATCGTGGCGGCGGTGGCGGCGGAGCGCGGACTGCCCTACGCCTGCATCCCCGCGGGCACGCGCAATCATTTCGCGCTCGACCTCGGCGTCGACCGCGATGACGTCGTCGGCGCGCTCGAAGCGTTCGTGGACGGCGGCGAGCGGGTGGTGGACCTCGCCGAGGTGAACGGGCGCGTGTTCGTCAACAACGTCTCGCTCGGGCTGTATGCCGAGGCCGTCCAGCGCGAGGGCTACCGGAACGCGAAGGTGCGCACGCTGCTGGACACCGTGCCGGACGTTATGGGGCCCAGCGGCGGCGACCTCGACCTACGCTGGAGCGGCCCCGGCGGACATCAGCATCACTCCGGTGCGGCGGTGCTCGTCTCGAACAACCGCTATCGCCTAGGGCGGGCCGTCGGATCCGGCACACGGCCACGGATCGATGACGGCCTGCTGGGGATCACCGTCTTCGGGGCGCCCACCGGGCGCGCCCAGGGCGGCCGTCTGGTGCAGCGGCCATGGCGCGAGTGGTCCGCCCCGGGCTTCGAGGTCGACGCCGACCGCCCCGTCCCGGCCGGCATCGACGGCGAGGCGCTGGTGCTCGACCCGCCGCTGCGCTTTCACATCCGACCCGCGGTCCTGCGCGTGCGCATCGCGCCCAAGCACCCGGGCGCCTCTCCCTCCGCGCTGGCTCCGGACGGCGCCTGGGTCGGAGTCGTCGAGCTGGCCCGCATCGCCCGCGGCGGCCACCAGCCCGACGCACCGCCTCGCCGCGCGTGAGCTATGCGACCATCCGCGAATCGCGAGCACTCGTAGCGTCGGGTCGGGTCGTCCAAGCGGTGCCGGGGCGTTTGCCGCGCGAGGCGCGCTCGCCGCGGTCGTGGCCCTGCTCTGCGGCGCCGCCACGGTGTGGGCCACCCACGCCGGCTCGCCGGCCGCTGGATCGCGCCATCTGCTCCCGGACCTCTCGCCGCAGTCGCCGGGGCACCTCACCGTTCGCGCCGTGCACCGCGACGGCCGGCGGCGGTTCCTGCTCGGCTTTCGCTCCGCGGCCGACAACCTGGGTCCCGGGCCGCTGATCGTCGAGGCCCGCCGTGATCCGCGGCGGCCGTCCGTCCTCGGCACGACGCAAATCGTGTCTCGCGTCGACGGCTCGGAGGAGCGGCGCCCACTGCCCGCGAAGCTGCGGTACGTGCACTCCGCGGACCACAGCCACTGGCACTACCTCGGCTTCATGCGCTACAGGCTGCGCCGGCCGGGCGGCGGCCGGTCGCTCGCGCGAGACCACAAGACGGGCTTCTGCCTCGGCGACCGCTACATGACACCCTCGACCCGGCCGCTGCGGGGCAAACGCGGGCCCGCGGCCTTCGGCACGGACTGCGGCAAGGGCCGGGCCGACCTGTCAGGCCTGCTCCAGGGGATCTCTATCGGTTACGGCGACGACTACGACGCCCACCTCGAGGGCCAGGAGATCGACGTCACCGGCGTGCCCACAGGTCGCTACGTCCTCGTACATACGGTCAATCCCGACCACTCCCTCGGAGAGCGCACGTACCGCAACAACACCTCGCGCGCGTTGATCCGCATCACGCGCGACACGCTCGGGCGGCCCACCGCCAAGCTGCTGCGGACGCGCTGATGCGCCGAGGCCGGGCTCGGTGATCCCTTTGCCCGCGAAGACTTTGACAGCCCGACCGCCGCGCCCGCCGCCGCGAGACGCAGGACCGCCATATCAGCGGGTGGGAGTCTGAGCACACGCACGTCGAATACACGACCCGGCCGGCTACGCCGCAGTGGGCGGTCCGAACCAGGTGGCCAGCGCGTCGGAAAGCCCGAGCTGGGTGCGGTCTGCTGCCCAGGCGACGTAGCCGTCGGGGCGGATCAGCACGGCGGTGGGGGCGCTGACCGGTCCGAGTACGGGGAGCTCCCACTCGCCTGTGTGGCTGGCGTCGATCTGCTGGACGCGGTCAGCCCATGGAGTGATGTCAAGGTCGCCGGGCTGGCCGAGGTTGAGCAGCAGCGGCTTGGCGTCGTGCAGCAGTTCGTAGGCTCGGAGCGGGCCGTCGGCGGTCGCGAGGTCCAGATCGGGCATGCGGCGTCCGACCAGCGGGTGTCCCTCGCCGAGGTCGTAGTGGATGTCCAGCCCGGAGGTGATCCCGGCGAGCCGCTTGCGAGGCTCGTCCATGCTCGCCAGCTCCGACACCACATCGACCAGCGCCTCCATGCGCTCGTCGCGGCGCTGGAGCACGCCGAGCGCGATCGTGTGCTTGAGCGTGCGGGCGGCGACCGGGTGGCGCTCGTCCTGATAGGTGTCCAGGAGGCTGTCCGGGGAGGTCCCGTTGACCACCTGAGCCAGCTTCCATCCCAGATTCATCGCATCCTGCACACCGAGGCTGAGGCCCTGTCCACCCACCGGGTAATGCACGTGGGCGGCGTCGCCCGCCAGCAGCACTCGTCTGTCGCGGTAGGCCGCAGCCTGCCGCGTCATGTCGGTGAACCTGGAGATCCAGGTGGGGGTGTGGATCCCGAAGTCGCTGCCGTACACGCTGATGAGCGCTTCGCTCAGATCGCGCAGGGTGGGCTCGCTGCTCGGGCCGACTTGTTGCTCGGTCACGACGACCCGGACCGTCCTCCCGTCCTCCATTCTGTGGAGGCCGTGGACGCCGATGGCGTCGTGGCGGACGCCCTGCGGCGGCTCCTCGCTCACCTCGACCTCGGCGATCAGGTTGCTCCTCGTCGCATCCCATCCCGGGAACTCGATGCCCGCCGCTTTGCGGATCAGGCTGCGTCCGCCATCGCACCCGACCAGATACTGCGCCCGCAACGACTCGCCGCCGGACAGCTCGACGTCGACGCCCATCTTGTCCTGCGCGAAGCCCGTCACCTCAGATCCGTAATGGATGCGAACCGGCAACTCGGCGATCCAGGCGGCCATGATCCGCTCGATCTGGTTCTGGAAGATCCCGAGCGAATACGGATGACGAGTCGGGAAGTCGCTCATGTCCAACACGGTCGTGCCGAACGTCGCGACCTGCGCGGTCTGACCCTCCGCGAGGAACCGATCAGCGATCCCACGCTGATCCAGCACCTCGATCGTGCGCGAGTGAAAACCGCCGGCCCGCGAACCGGCGAGCACATGATCGGGACGCCGCTCGACGACCGCGACGTCCACCTCCGCCAACGCCAACTCAGCCGCCAGCACCATCCCCGCCGGACCGCCCCCGGCGATCACCACCGCATGCTCGGTCATTCGCTCCTCCACTCCGTACTTTCTGGCTTGCGGCGGGCGATTATGCGGCAGGTCTCACGGCCTCATGAGAGCCTTCCGTCCGGTATAAATTGAAAGTGGCGGGGGCTTCACATCAGGTTCGCTGTGATCGAAGCCGGCGGCCACCACGGTCAGGCCTGCGGTGAGGAGCGGGCTGAGAGGACTGCAGCTTCGAAGGAACCTGCGCCGTCGGAGTCCGGCAAAGGGAGCGAACGCCGGAAGCATCCGCCGCGGCAGTTGCATTTGTCCGGCATCTGCGTAGGCTCGTCTTGGAGCGCTTTCGCTCGTCGCCTCGGCTCGTGACCGCAAGATCGTGCGGGTCGCTGCCTCGTCCGATTGCGCAAACCGCCACGGCGAGATGATCGAGTTGGACGGCCAAGACCTGACTTTGGAGGTTGTCGAGTCCCGGGAGGATCGGCGGACGCGTGTCCACCTTCGCGGCGAGCTCGACATGGGCACGGGCGATGCCGTCGCGCAGCGCCTGGCTGCCCTGCGCGAGCGCGGCGACCACGTGGTACTAGACCTCGACGAGCTGACGTTCATCGATGTGAGCGGGGTGCGTCTGGTGCTGGCCGCGGCCGACGACGCGCGGCGCGACGGCTGGACGTTCACGGTCACGTACGGCTCGCGGCCGGTTCGGCGACTGATCCAGATTCTCGAGCTAGACGGTCAGCTGCCCTACGACGACGCGGCTCGGTGATCCGAAGGTGACCCGTCGTACCGGATCTCGAACGATACGCACGTGCCGGTCGCCGTGGGAGTAACCGCCCAGCAATCGGCGATGCGATCGAGGAGCCGCAGCCCCCAACCGCCCTTGTCGCCACCGCCCAAGGCTGGAGCGTGCGGCGCGAAGCCAGGACCCTCGTCGTAGACCGCCACCCTCACCGCCCGCGATCGCTGCCGGAACTCGACGCGCAGTGTCGTGTCGGGCCCCGCGTTGGCGTGGCGCACGGCGTTGGTAACCAACTCTGTCAGCAGCAGGAGAACGTCGTCGCGTACGTCGGCCGGCAGCGCGCCGTTGCCGGCGATGACCGCGCGCCTGGCCGCCACGCTGGCTTCGGGCGTCGCGGCTAGCTCGACGGCGAAGTCCTCCTCCCAGTTGGCGGCGTCTACCCTGGTCGACCCCTCCGGTGCTGGTCTCGTCATGGCGCCGGCGCCCCTCCCCCGGAACCACCGAGGCGGTTCCTCCAGTCCCCGGCTGCCGGCCGGGGGCGACGTGCGGCGGCCCGAGCACAGCGTGCGCGCTTTACTCGGTACGCCGGCGGCAGCCCGCCACAGAGCGCCGCCGCCCGATCCAGCCACTCGAGCGCGCGCTCGAAATCGCCGAGACGCTCGTAGGCATCCGCCCGATCAAAGCTCGCTGCGGTGAGTTCGGTGTGTCCGTCCCGACGACCTACGGACTCCTTCCGCTCCGGCTGGGGGTCGGATCCGGCTCGCGCCGGCGAGTGACCGTTACGCCAGTCGAGGCCGGCTCGAGCCCCATCCGCTGAAATGCGGGCTGACTGCTGCGCTGAGGAGTTCGACATGCCCCGGTCCTTGGATGACAGTCCGGATCCGGTGCTTTCGACACCGGACCCCGGCCGCAGGCTGGAGCCGGAAAGGGCGCCCGCCTAGTTGCTTGGGCGGGACGCCGGGCAAGCCTACCACCGGCTCAAGACAGGCGATACCCTTATCGGTTCCTAACACGATGAGCTATCGCGAAACTGAGCATTTGCGTGTGCTGATCGCCAACGAGCGGAGGGATCGGCTGGCCATAGTGGCACCGATCGTCGCGGGGCTCGGCCACGAAGTAATCGCCCGCGAGATCGAGGTCGGCGAGGTGGGGGCGGTGACCGCCAGGGAGCGACCCGACGTCGCGCTCGTAGGTCTCGGAGAAAGCTCCCACCACGCGCTCCAGCTGATCGAGAAGATCGTGCAGGAGGCCGCCTGCCCGGTCATCGTCATCATCCACGCGCCCGACCCCAACTTCATCAAGGAGGCGTCCAAGCGCGGCATCTTCGCCTACATCACCGACGCCGAAGCCAAGGACTGGCAGAGCTCGATCGACATAGTCCTGCGCCGCTTCGCCGAGTACCACGACCTCGAGGGCGCGTTCGGACGGCGGGCCATCACCGAGAGGGCGAAGGGCATCCTCATGGAGCGCCACTCGGTGGACGAAACCGCTGCCTTTGACATGCTGCGCGACCACGCCCGGGCCGGCAATCGCAAGCTGATCGACATCGCCGCCGCCGTCGTCGACGGCCACCGCCTGCTGCCGCCTCAGCCCGAGACGCCTCCTTAGTTGGCGGAGCCCATCTCTTCCGTGGCCCGATCCGCCGTCAGCGCGAAGCGTCAAGCATCCTGCGCTTGGCTTCAGCGAACTCCTCGTCGGAGATCGCCACCCGACTCGTGAAGTGCGGCCAGTCGCTCGCTTGGCGAGGCGCGGGCTGAGTCGGGCCCTAAACTGCACTCCCGGGCCGCCCTCGATACCGCAATCGGAACGCCTCTGCGGCTAGGGTTGGCACGGTGCCCGCATGGGCGACGCACCTGTTCGGGGCCGTCCTGCTCGGCGGGGCGGTCCTGATCGGACTGCCCGCGCAGGCACACGCGCTGACGCTCCAGCTTGAAGGCGGCCGGCTCACCGGGCCGGTGAAGGTGGTCCGTGATCGCGCCGCCGCCGGCGGACGCGCCGTGTCTCTGACCGGCCAGGGTGTGGTCCGGCACCGCTTCACCGCGACGGGGCGCGCCACCGCCGTCGTGCTACGCGGCCGGGCGCTGCCGTGCATGGCGCGGCGCCCGCGAATTGTCCTGCGGCTGGACGGCCGCGCGATCGGCGCGCGGGGGGTGCCCTCGCGGCGCTTCACACGGGTGCGGTTTCGGGCTTCGGCGCAAGCCGGCCCGCACACCGCAGCGCTGCGGCTGGCCAACCCCGGCCGCTCGCGATCCTGCCGGCGGACAGCGGTGCTCGACTCGCTGCGCATCGTGGAGCGCCGGTCGCCGCCCCCCGCGCCACCCAAACTGCCGCCGGAGCCGATCGCGGCGGCTCCGCCGGCCGCGGCGGCCCGCCCGGCTGCGACGGCTCCTCCCGCCGACCCGCCGGTCCCGGAGGGCGGCTACCGCAACCCGGTGTTCGCCTCACCCGGGGCCCCTGACCCTGGCGTGCTCGACGTCGGTTTCGCCCACTCGGAGTACTACGTCTTCCACACGGGCGACCGCTTCCCCATGCTGCGCTCGACCGACCTGGTCAACTGGACGCCCGCCGGGCGCGCCCTACCGGCCCGGCCGGCCTGGGCCGCACAGACGGGTGACTGGAACCCGTGGGCGCCGAGCGTGATCGAGCGCGACGGGGCCTGCCCGGACCAGAGCGGCGCACGCTGCTTCGTGCTGTTTCACGTCTCGAGGCACGGCACGCTGGACCCGCCCACGAACTGCATCGGGGTCGCGGTCTCGCCTGTGCCACAGGGACCCTACGTCGAGCTGGGGCCGCTCGAGTACGCGGACGGTGGCCTCGATGCCAGCGGTCGCCCGCCCGGCTGCGGCGACGACGGCGGCTACAGCAACATCGACCCGGCGCCCTTCGTGGACGGCGACGGCCGCGCGTACCTCTACCTCTCCACGACCCGGCGCTGCGCCGCCGCGGCGCCGCCGAACTCCGTCTGTCCCCCGGGCCGAGCGATCTCGGTGCTCCCGCTGGCCAAGGATCTGCTCACGGCGTCCGGTCCGCGCCAGCCCCTGTTCAGCGCCGACCAGGGATGGGAGGTGGGCTCCTTCGGGCCGGTCGTAGAGAACCCGTGGCCGGTCAGGAGCGGCTCGACCTACCTGCTGCTCTACTCGGGGGGCGCCTACACCGGCCGGTATGGCATGGGCTACGCCACGTCGAGCTCGCCCACCGGCCCGTTCGAGAAGTCCGCGGCCAACCCCGTGCTCGCGGAGGCGGAGGGCGTACTCAGCCCTGGCGGGGGCATGTCGGTCACCGCACCGCGCGGCGGCACCTGGCTCGTTTACCACGGCCGGCGCGGCGGCTACGCGAACCCACGCGAGCTTCGGATCGACAGGCTGCGCTTCCTCAGCGAATCCACGGTGACGGTGGACGGCCCCACCAGCGCCCCGCAAGCGGTCGCGCCGTAGAGCCTCACCCGGCAAGGAGGCGGCTTCGCCACCGTGAGCCGTGCAGCCGCGGCCAGCCCATTGGGCGCACGCGACCGCAGCGCGGCATGCTTTATAGCGGGGGGGGAGTCGAACCCGCGACCTTAGGGTTATGAGCTTAGTGCCACGCGAAGGACTACGTCCGAAACACTGGGGGAGCCGGGCGGAGGGCGGGATGTTCATACCACCGGATCTCCGGGAAAACCTTCAGCAGGAGGTTCGAGATCATGGGCTCCCGCGAGACACAGCATCTGCGCGTGCTCATCGCCAACGAGAGGCGAGACCGGCTCGCCCTGGTCGCTCCGATCGTGGCTGCCCTAGGACACGAGGTGATCGCCCGCGAGATCGACGTGGACGAGGTCGGGCCAGTAACCGCACGAGAGCGGCCGGACGTGGCGCTCGTAGGGCTCGGCGAGAGCTCGCAGCACGCGCTCAACCTGATCGACAGGATCGTCAGGCAGGCGTACTGCCCGGTGATCCTGCTGATCCATGAGACGAATCCCGGCTTCGTCCGCGAGGCGTCGCGGCGCGGCATCTTCGCCTACATCCCCGATGGCGAGAGCGACCACGACCCATCGGACTGGCAGAGCTCGATCGACATCGTGCTGCGGCGCTTCGCCGAGTACCACGACTTGCAGGGAGCGTTCGGGCGCCGCGCGCTCACTGAGCGCGCCAAGGGAATTCTGATGGAGCGCCACGCCGTCGGCGAGGAGGCGGCCTTCGAGTTGCTGCGGAGGCACGCTCGCGCGACCAATCGCAAGCTCGTTGACACCTCCGCCGCGGTTGTCGACGGGCACGCGCTTCTGCCCAAGCAGGCGCCCGAGCCGGCCGACTAGCACCGGCTGCCACGACTTCGTGCAATGTGCACCGGATCGGCCTCGGCACCTTGCGCTGCTCCCTTCCCTGCAAAGGAGCCGTCTTGACGCACCGGTGCGAGCGTCCGCTCGCTACCGATAGGTCGACAAGCAGCAGTCGGCTTGGCCGGCCTCTTGGACGACGAGGTGACGCCTTCGCGCCGCGCTGGCTGGTGCCCGCGCGCCCGAGGCGCTTCGCGCCGAAAAGCACAGAACCCCCGCGTTAGCAGGGGTTCCGTGAGTAGCGGGGGCGGGATTCGAACCCGCGACCTTCGGGTTATGAGCCCGACGAGCTACCTGACTGCTCCACCCCGCGGCGTTGAGTGTGAATCTAGCAATCTGGCGCTCGGCGTCAACCGTTCTCGCCGGTGGCCCGTCGCGCGGCCGCGAGAATCTCCTCGGGGCCGGCGTTGTCGCTCGCGTCCTCGGACATGTGCGACCAGGTCACGCGACCGTCCGGTGCGATGACCATCGCGCCGCCCAGCTGGGCCGCGTGGCCGATGACCCGGCCCTGGTGGACCTTTCCGCGGGAGCGGACCGTGCGGGCGAGGCCCTTGCTGACGCTTCTGGGGCCCAGGAGCTCGCCGACGTTCGCCACCTTGGCCCCGGCGGCCTTGTAGCTCGCGCGGGTCTCGTCGGCCAGCACCGGGAGTTCGATCTCGCGGCGGCGGCGGAAGTGGGCCGCCTGGCGGGGAGTCGCCTGGCCGATGAGGACCAATGGGACACCGGCCGCCTCGAACTGCTCCCGGGCGCGGTGCAACTGCACCGCGTGATCGCGACAGTGCACTCAGCCGTAGTGGCGCAGCCAGACCAGTGCCACCGGCCGGTCGCGCCAGAGGTCCCCCAGCCGGACCTCGTTGCCTGCGTGGTCGGGCAGCACGAGGTCCGCGAGGGCGTCGGCTCGCTCGGGTGTGTCGGTTCGGCGGTGCTCCCTGCCCGTACCCAGCATCGCGGCAAGTGTACGGTGCCCAAATGCCCCGCATTGCGGTTGTCGACCTCGGCACGAACTCGACGCGTCTCCTGGTGGCCGACGTGGACGACGGCGCCGTTGCCGAGCTCGAGCGGCGCACGATCGTCACGCGCTTCGGCGAGGGCGTGGATGCCAGCGGGACGGGTCTCCGACGCGGCCATGGGCCGGGTGGAGGACGCTCTTCAGGGCTATCGCGAGATCATCGACCGGCTGGAGGCGCCCGAGGTCGTGGGCGTAGCCACCAGCGCGATGCGCGACGCCGAGAACGGCCCACAGTTCCGCGAGCACCTGCTGGAGCGCTTCGGCATGGACCTGTCCACGATCTCCGGCGACGAGGAGGCCCGCCTGACCTTTCTGGGCGCCACCTCGGCCCGCACCGACGACTCGGAGACGGTGGTGGTGGACATCGGCGGCGGGAGCACGGAGTACGTGGTCGGCCGGCCGGCCGCGGATCCCGTCTTTCGCGTCTCGGCACGCATGGGCTCGGTCCGCCACACCGAGCGCTTCCTCCAGCACGATCCGCCGGGGGATGCCGAAGTGGACGCCCTCTCGGAGGATGCCGGGAAAATCGTGAGGAGCGAGGTCCCGGACGAGCTGCGGGAGGACACCGAGCACGGCATCGCCGTGGCCGGCACGGCGACCTCCCTCGCCGCCATCGATCAGGACCTGGACCCCTATGACCCCGATCGGGTCCACGGCTACCGGCTCGGTCTCGCCTCCTGCGAGCGGATACTGAAAAGGCTGGCAGCGCTCCCGCTGGAGGAGCGGCGGGAGGTGGCAGGGCTGCACCCCGACCGCGCGCCGACCATCGTCGCCGGCGCCGCCATCCTGCTTGCGTCGCTGCGCGCATTCGGCCTCGACTCGATCGAGATCAGCGAAAACGACATCCTGCACGGAGCGGCGCTGGCTGCCGCGGACGGAAGTTTCCCCCAAACGGGGGGGTAGCCCGACTTTGCCTTCGGGCTCAACTGGTTTATAGTTTGTGGTGCCGGGCGGAGTTCTCGTGCGTCTAACGTGTGCGAGCTTTCTCCCGGTACATAGGTTCGGGCGAAGCCGCATCGTATCGGCGCCTCCCGCCGTCCGAACCGCAAGGCCCCTTCATGGCACGTACCCCTGCCCGTCCTGATGGGGCCGTTTGCGGAGCCGCCCGCATGGATTGCGGGCGGTTCTGTTTTTGAGTAATCAAATTCCCGCTGAGAAGTAGCCGGCGCTGAGGAGCAGCCGGTGGCGGGGTCAGGCCAGCATGGCCTTGCGCGGGTACACGACCTCGGGGTCGGTCAGCACGTTGACGAGCGCCGGCTTCCCTGAGCTGAAGGCCCGCTCCAGCGCTGGTCGCAGCTGGTCCGGACGCTCGACCAGCTCGCCGTGCCCGCCGAGGGTCCGGACGATCTCGTCGTAGCGGCAGCCCGGCTGAAGGTCCGCGGCCACCGAATACCCGTACAGGAACTCCATCGGATGCTTCTCCAGCGCCCAGATGCCGTTGTTGCCCATCACGCCGACGACAGGCACACCGTGGCGCACGAGCGTGTCGAACTCGAGGCCGGAGAAGCCGAAGGCGCCGTCGCCCAGCAATAGGCAGACCTGCCGCTCGGGCCGGGCGAGCTTTGCGGCCAGCGCGAAACCGGGGCCCGCCCCGAGGCAGCCGTACGGTCCCGGATCCATCCAGCAACCGGGCTCGAAGGTCTCGATCATCCGGCCGGCAAAAGAGACGAAATCACCGCCGTCGCCGATCACGATGGCGTCGCGGTCGAGCACCTGACCCAGCTCGTGGTAGAGCCTCATCGGGTGTAGTGGGGCGCGGTCGTCGGTGCGGTCGTCCTGCTCGGCGGCCCGCTTCTCGTTCTCCACTCCGCGCAGCTCGTCGACCCAGCCCGGGTCCCGGGCCCCGCCTGCGGCGCCTTCGCGCAGTGCCTCGAGCGTTCCGGCCACTCCACCCCAGAGCTCCACGGCCGCGGCTCGGGGCTGATCGCGGGCGGGCCGGGAGGACCCAACGAGCACGATCTCGGTGTCCTCGCCGAAGGCGCTGCCGAAACCAAGTCGGAAGTCCATCGGCGTGCCCACCACCAGCGCCACGTCGGCACCCTTCAACCCTGCCCCCCGCGCGCGCGAGAAGAACAGCGGATGGTCGGCCGGGACGCAGCCGCGCGCGAGCCCGTTGAGAAAGACGGGCAGCTGCAGCTCCTCGCAGAGCTGCTGAAGAGCCCTCTCGCCGTGGGCCCAGTACAGCCCCGTGCCCGCCATGACCACCGGCCGTCGTGCGCCGCGAAGGAGGTCGGCTGCGCCCTCCAGCGCGTCACCGTCGGCAGCGGGCAGGCCGGACGGGTCGGGAAGCGCCGCGGGCGCGTCGGGATCCACGTCGGACTCCATGAACACCTGGTCGAGCGGGAAGTCGAGGAAGGTCGGGCCGCTCGGCGGCTGGAGCGACGCCTGCAGCGCCTGGTCGACCAGGGCCGGTATGTCCGCGGTGGCCTCGGCGGTTCGCGCCAGCTTGGTCAGGGGAGCGACGAAGGGGACGTGGTCGATCTCCTGCAGCGACCCCTGCCCCCAGCGGCCGGCCGGCGCCCGGCCGCCGAGCGCCAGCAGTGGCGACCCGTTCTGCAGCGCGGACGCCAGTCCGCTCATGCCGTTGGTCACACCCGGACCAGCGGTGAGCGCGCACACTCCCGGCATGCGGGTGGCCTTGGCCCATCCCTCCGCGGCGAAGGTGGCCGCCTGCTCGTGCCGGGTGTCGACGATGTCGATCCCCTCCTCGCGGCAGCCGTCGTAGATGGAGAAGAGGTGGCCGCCTGAGAGCGTGAACAGCTTCGAAACGCCGTGTGCCTTGAGGCGCTTGGCCACCAGGCGACCGCCGTGTAGAGCCGTACGCTGCTCGGTCTGGGCCTCCGTGGACAAGGTTCGCGAGCCTACCCGATCCGATATAAGGCGGGGGGCGTATGGACATCGGGCTGGACGGAGACTTCGAGGGCACCTTTCCGTTCGAGGCGCGCTACCTGCAGGCGGGCGAGGTTCGCCTCCACTACGTCGACGAGGGTCCCTCGGAGGCGCCGCCGTTGCTGTTCGCGCACGGCAACCCCACCTGGAGCTATCTGTGGCGGCGCCCGATCGCTGAGCTCTCGGGCCGCGGCCATCGCTGTGTGGCCTTCGACCACATGGGCTTCGGCCGCTCGGACAAGCCGGCCTACCTCTCGGCCTACTCGCTACGCGCCCACGTGGACAACGCGTTGGCGGTGATCGACGCGCTCGATCTGCGCGACGTCGTTCTCGTCGCTCACGACTGGGGCGGCCCCATCGGTTTGGGGGCCATCCTCGAGCGGCGGGATCGGCTCCGCGCCCTCGTGCTCATGAACACCTGGGCGTGGGAGCTGCCGAGCTTTCTCCCGCCCTTCCTGCGCGAGTTCCGCACCGAGGGCCTCGGCGAGATACTCGCCTTGGCGGGAAACCTGTTCGTCGAGTCGGTGCCCGGCGCACTGACCCGCCGGGACGTCGACCCGCTGATGATGAGCGCATACCGCGCGCCGTTCCCGGATTACTGGTCGCGCGCGGGGATCCTGGCCTTTCAGCGGGAGATTCCGTTGACCGAGCGGGACCGCAGCGCGTCGCTCATGCGCTCCATCCACGACGGCCTCGCCGGCCTCGACGTCCCGGTGCTGCTCGTATGGGGCGCACGCGACCGGATATTCCAGCCGGTGTTCCTCGATCAGTGGCAGGAGCTCTTCCCCGCCGCTCGCACCGTCGAGCTCGGCGACGCCGGACACTTCCTTATGGAGGACCGCCCCGACGCGGTGACGCGGGCGATCGCCGAGTTCGTGGCCTAGCGGCTAGCCCGCGGCCGAGCGCTGGGAGGCGGCCTCGATCGTCTCCACGTTGCTGGGGAACACATCCACCCGGAGCGGCTCCCCGAACACCACGCGAACGATCGCTCCGCCGAAGCGCTGGCCGAGCACCTTCGCGTCCGCGACTGCAGCGGCCGCTGCGGCCTCGGGTACTCCGCAGGAGGCAAAGAAGCGGTCCGTCAGGTCGCCCTCGATCTCCTCCTTGCTGAGCTCGAGCTGCTCGGTGCGGACGGCCGCCGTGGCAGCAGCGACCGTCGGCGAGACCACTACGGCCGCAATGTCGTCCGACAGCTTGCCCGCCTCCTGAGCGACACGGTCGATCAGGCTCCGCGCGCTGGCCTGGGCGCCGAGCCCGGCGAGCAGCCCTTCGAGGCGGTCCCGGCCAAGCATGACGCCGTCGACTCGTGCCTCCATGAGGCCGTCCGTGAAGAGAGCAGCGACCGCCCCCGGCATCAGGGGAAGGGTCGTCTGCCGCAGGCCGGTCTTGATGCCCACCCCGATGGGCGGCGAGGACCCCGCCGTGACCGGCTCGTGCGGATGCGGGCCGATCACTATCGGCGAGGGATGCCCGGCGGTGGCGTAGGTGAGCGAGCCCGTCGCCGGGTCGTGGACGGCGAGCAGCACGGTCGCAAAATCCCCGCCCAGGTTCTCGTCGATTACCCGGCCGGCCACCTGAAGGGCCACCCTCGGCTCGAGACCGGCCTCCAGATAGGCGCGCAGCGTGTAGCGCATGAACGCCGTGCGGGCGAGCGCCCCGCGGCCGTGACCTGAGACGTCGCCCAGGATGAAGCCCACCCCGCCTCCGGCGAGGGGCAGCACGTCGTAGAAGTCGCCGCCGGCACCTGGTCCGTCGGCGGGCCGGTAGGCCACCGACGTGCGCAGGCCGCCGAGCTTGTCGGGCACCGGCGGAAGCAGAGCGCTCTGCAGCAGACCGACCTCCTGCAGGAGCTCGCGGCGCTGGCGTCCGAGCGAGCGGGCCCGCAGCGTGGCCAGCAGGTAGCCGAGGCCGAGCAGGAGCGAGAGACCCGCCAGAGCGGCGAGCACGATGTACACCCAATCGGGGACGCCGATCAGCAGATCGTCGAGCCCGTCGCCGAATGCCCCGGTGAGGTTCGTGGGCAGCTCCGTGAGGAAGCCCCGGGAACCGGCTTCGCCTGCGCCGCCCGGGCCTGAGCCGCCGGCGCCGTCGCCAGCGCCGCCGCCGCCCCCAGCCGCGCCGCCGCCAGCCTCGCCGCTGGAGCCCACGGCGCCGGCCAGGAGGCCGACGGCGCCGGCCAGCGGCCCGGCCACGACCGACCCGGCCGTGCCGTCGGGCACCGGAGGCGTGGTGAAGATCGAGCCACCGTCGCCGCCGCCCGCTCCCGAAGCCGGCGCGGAAAAGAGGGTGGGGTTGCCGGCGCTCCCGACACGGTCGCGTTCGCTCTCGGCCAGCGCACCGGGAACGGTGGCTCCGATGACGCTTCCGCCGGGCGGCAGCAGAGTGGTGGTCGGGGGAGCTGTCCCTTCGTCGGTCTCGGTGGCGGTCGGAGCGGTGATCTGATCGGGTTCATCCGGCACCGGCGAGCTCAGCGTGGGCACGCCGATCATGCTCAGCCACCTGCCGCCTCCGCCGGCCAGGCCGCGGGCGCCCGTGGGGCCTGGCTCGTAGCCGGGAGTGCCCACCGGCAGGCCTGTCACCGGGTCGATCTCGGGTCCCTCGACGCCGAGGTCGGGCGCTGCGGGCGCCTCCGGAGCAGGCTCCAAAGGCCCTTCGCCGCCCGGCACTGCGGGTGCGCCACCCGGCTGAACGGGCGCGCCGCCCGGCTCGGCGGGCTGCTCGGGAGCGGGCTCGGCGGGCTCCTCAGGGGCCGGCTGAGCAGGCTCCTCGGGAGCAGGCTCGACCGGGGGCTCGGCGGGCTGCTCGGGAGACGGCGCCTCGGGTGCGGCCGGGGCCTCGGGAGCCGCGGGCGGCTCCGGTGCGGCGGGCGGCTCGGGTGGGGCGGGCGGCTCGGGTGGGGCGGGCGGCGGGGCGGGCACCGCCGGTGCGACCGGTGCAACGGGCGCGCCCGGTGCAACAGGGGCGGCTGGAGCCGCGGGGGCGGCCGGAGCCGCGGGCGCGGGCGCGGCCGGGGCCGGGGCCGGGGCCGCAGGCGGCGTCGCGGGCGGTGGTGCCTGCACCTGGGCCGGCGCCGCGGCGGTCACCGCAAGCAGCGAGAGCGCGAGCAGACCGAATACCGCGGCGCTGACAAGCGCCCGGGAAGTCGGCATGCCGAAGCTGCGGCGGAGTAGTTCGAACGCGGCCACTCTGTCTTCTATCTCAACGGCGGGGCCCCGTTGCACTCAAGTGAACGCGAACGGGAGATCAATTCGTCCAGCTTTTCCGCCATCGCATACGCACGCCGTCCTCGTGAGGTCGTTCGTCTGGGCATCCTGCCCCGACGTCAGCAAGATCCAGTATGCAGGCGATCAGCCGGTTTCGCGAGGAATTGGGCGCAGCCGTTCGTCCGCTCTTAACGCGTAGATCTGCGTAAAGAGCGCGGTCAAATGCGCCTAACCCCCCTCTTGCCTACTCCTTTTCGGGCTTTTCCTCTCCCGGCCAAGTGCCCGTTGTGCGGTAGAAAGCGCGCCGGCTGTAGTGGTCGCTGGCCTCCTTCATCAGCCGGAATATGGCCCCCTGTATCGCCGCGGCGATCAGCAGCTTGCCCCACTCGATGTCCCGGTGCTGCGAGTCGGGCGGCTCCTCATCGTCGATGAGGCCCCAGATCTGATCGAAGATCTTCCTCGTCACCGCACCCGCCACGAGGCTGCCGATGACGCTGACGGGGATGAACAGGATCTTGGCCATGGGCGGTGTATACCCGACAGGAGTCCGGTCATGCAGTCCGGCGGGCAGGTTTGCGCCCTGCCGCAAGCGACCTACCATTGCGTTCCGCCCGGGTAGGCAAACTGGCATAGCCAGCGCCCTTAAAAGGCGCGGCTCGAGAGAGCGTGTGGGTTCGAATCCCACCCCGGGCACCTCGCTCCACCCGCGTCGTGGGCGCGAAACGCGCAACTTTGCCCTTGCTACGGTGTCTCCGGGCCGGGTGGCCACCAGCACCGGCCTCTTTGACGTGGAAGCATCCGCACTCCATCAGTCGGCACGGCTGCCCGCGCTCGCGGGTAGGTCGCCGTTGCTGCGGCTGCAGACCGACGAGAAGCTCATCGCCCTCATCCGGCGCGGCCATCACGGAGCATTCGAGGCGCTCGTCCAGCGCTACCAGCCCAGGCTGCTGGCCTTCTGCCGCCACATGCTCGGCTCCCAGGAGGACGCCGAGGACGTGCTCCAGGAGGTCTTTGCCGCCTCCTTCAACGCAATTCGGGCCGACGACCGGCCGATCAACGCCCGCCCCTGGCTCTACCGCATCGCGCGCAACCGCTGCCTCAACCATCTCCGCCGCCCCCAGGCCGCCGGGCAGGACTCCATGGACGTCTTCGAGCGCGACGGCGGCACCACCACCGCCGACACCGTGCACAAGCGCGAGGAGTTCCGGCACATCGTGGCCGACGTGCAGGACCTTCCCGAGAGCCAGCGCACCGCGCTGCTCCTGCGCGAGATCGACGCGCTCTCGTACGACCAGATTGCCGAAGCGATGGACACCACCGTGCCGAGCGTCAAGTCGCTGCTCGTCCGGGCGCGTGTGTCTCTCGCGGAGGCGTCCGAAGCCCGGCTGCTCACCTGCGACGAGGTGCGGCTGGAGCTGGGCCAGGTGGCCGAGGGCATCACCAAGAGCTCGCCGCCGGTGCGCCGGCACCTCAAGGTCTGTGACCGCTGCCGCACCTTCAAGGGCGAGCTGCGCAGCACGAGCAAGGCGTTGGCCGCGATCTATCCGATCGGCCCGCTGGTCATCCTGAAGAAGCTGTGGATCGCGAAGCTCGGCGTGAGCGGCGCGGCCGGCGCGGCCGCCTCCTCGGGCGGCGGTGCCGCCGCCGGCGCAGGCGTGGCGGGTGCAGCGGCCTCGGCCGCCGGCAGCATCACCGCCGGTGGTGCCGTCGGCGCCGGCGTGTCCACGCTGGCCTCGAAGGCCGCCGCCGGAATGGCAGCCGCGGTGATCGTCACCGCGGGCGCCGTCGAGGTCAAGCACGCCACGACCACTCCGTCCGCCGCCCCCCCGGCCACGGTGGCGCTGAGCCCGCCGGCGCCCACCCCCGCGCCGCCGCCTCCGGTCCGCACCACCCGCCAGGCGCCGCTCGCGCCTCCCGAGGTCAAGCCGACCCCCGCCCGGCCAGAGGTCGAGCCGGCCAAGACGAGGACCGTCGCTCCCGAGCCGGCTCCCGCACCCGCACCCGTCGAGCCTCAGCCCGCGCCGGCTCCCGAGCCGCCGGTGAGCCACGCCACGCCGGTGCAGGAGGAGGGCTCGACCGTGACCCTCCCGCCGCGTGAGGATCCCGCGGCCGCCGTTCCGGTGCCAGGGACCCTGGCGGTTCCCACAACGCCGCCCGGTGAGGTGAGCACGACTCCAGTGCAGCCGCCGCCGGCCCCGCCCGCGGGTGAGCCGGGCACCGGTCTCGGCCCCGGTGTTCCGCCCCCGGTGACCCCGCCGCCGCCCGCTCCGCCGCCGTAGAGCCCGGCGACCCCGCGTTAGGCTCTCGCCGCCATGGAGGCGAGCTTCGACCAGTTCCTGGCCATCGACATGCGTGTGGGCCGCGTCACGCGCGTGGAGGACTTCCCGGAGGCCCGCAAGCCGGCCTGGAAGCTGTTCATCGACTTCGGCCGCGAGCTGGGCGAGAAACGCTCGTCGGCTCAGGTCACCAACTACGCGCGCGAGGAGCTCGAGGGGCGTCGCGTGGTGGCGGTCGTGAACTTCGCCCCACGCCAGATCGGCCCGTTCCGCTCCGAGGTGCTGGTGCTCGGCGCCTCAGACGAGGAGGGCCGGGTGATCCTGCTGGCGCCGGACAGCGACGTCCCGCTCGGCGCGCGGGTCCACTAGCGGTCCGGCGCTAGGCCACGGGCGCCAGCCCGATCACCTTGAGCCGCCGCTCGAGGCACTTGAGCGCAAAGGCGCGGGTCTCGTCCGGCGAGATGCCGCCGAACAGCTCTGTCTCGCCCTCCACGTACCACTTGGGGGTGAGCACGCCGTCGGCAGCGGGTCCGCACTCGACCAGCGTGCGCTGGATGGCCTCCCCGTAGCGGGGGTGCTCCTCGGCCATGTCGCGCAGGAAGCGGGCGCCGAAGGCCACGTGGCGGTGCTCGTCACGCGCGATGTTGTTGAAGCCCTCGACGAAGCCGGGCAGGGTGCCCTGCTCCTCGTTGTACTCGATGATGAAGTGCTGCCCGGTCAGGGCCAGCATCCCCTCGATGATCATGTGGTAGAGCGTGATGGCCTCCACCAGCACCTCGAGGTCCTCGGGCTCGCGGGCCAGGCGGTCGACCCGGCTCTTCAGCATCTGGTCGAACAGCACGTCGAACTGCGGGTTGAGGTGCTCGCTGGTCTCCTCCAGCCGCGCTTGGAGGTTGTCGGACTCGAGGACGCCAACCTCGTCGTAGAAGCGGTTGAAGAAACGCACGTGGCGGGCCTCGTCGGCGATCTGGGTGCAGAGGAAGATGCGCATCTCCTCGGTGGGGGCGGCACGCATCATCGGGCCCAGCTCCTCGGCCACACGCTGCTCGCCTATGAAGAACGAGCTGAGGCCGTACATGCGCTGGAAGCGCTCCTCCTCCGGAATCCGCTCGTGCCAGTCGATCCGGTCCTGGGTGAAGTCGACGTCCTGGGTGGCCCACTGCTGGCGCTCCCACAGGTGGTAGAGCTGCTCGTAGTCGAGGAGGTTCGCCTCTCCGCGGTCCGCCGACTCCTGGACCGCCGGATCGCTGGTGGCCTGGAAGTCGTCCCGCTCCATCCGCTGGATGACGTGCTCGCTCACGGCAGCTCTCTCCTTCTCAGACGCTCGAGCGCCAGACTAGCGAATGGTTGGCTGGCCAGCCAGGGGTGAGGAGGCCTATCAGGGCCCCGGTTCGGCGGTGGCCTCGATACGTACCGAATTGCCGCCGCCCACGCCCTTGGCCACCACCGCCGCGCCGGGACGAAGGCCGTCGAGCAACGTCGAGGCCGAGCCGATCGGTCCCCCGGCCCGCAGCGTCCGGCCATTCAGCCGCAGGGCGTAAGGGGCCCCGTCCGCCGACCGCAGCTCGACCCGGATCGAGATGAAGGCGGGCACTCGCACCACGCGGGGAGTGATCCGCCCTCCCCGGCCGCTGAGCAGCGCCAGCGAGCGAGCCGGCTCCTCGTCGCCGGCGCCGCCGGGCTGATCCTCGGGCGAGGTGGTGGGCCCTGTCTCCGGGGCGGTGGTCTCCGTCGTGGCCGGCCCGGTCTCGGTCTCGGTCTCCGGCTCGCTCTCGGTTTCGGTCTCGGTTTCGGTCTCGGCGGTCTCGGTCTGCGTCTCGGTGGTGGCCGTCGAAGGCGTGGTCTCGGTGTCGGCCCGCTCGTCGTCGGAGCCGCAGCCGGCGAGCAGCACGGCGAGCGCGAGGACGAGGAGCGTCGAGCGCATGCGGACGCCGGCCTTTCTCAGCCCCGGTGCAGATGGCGCTTGAGGAAGTCGATCGTCTTGTCCCAGGCGGCCTGGGACTTGTCCTCGTCGTACGTCCCCAGCCGATCGTGGTCGTTCGCGAAGGCGTGTCCCGCGCCCTCGTAGAACTCGAACTTGGCGTCGGCGCCGGCGTCGTTCAGCTCCTTCTCGAGCGTCTTGGCGTCGTCGACTCCGACGAAGTCGTCCGCGGTCCCGAAGTGGCCCAGCACCGGAGCGTCGACCTTGGAGAAGTCCGGCTTGCCGTGTGGCATCACGTAGTAATAGGTCACCACGGCCGCGACGTCCGGATGCTCCGCCGCCGCCCACACCGACAGGCCGCCGCCGAGGCAGAAGCCCACCGAGGCGACTCCTTCACCCTGGAAGCCCTCGTGCTGCTTGAGGAAGTCGACGGCGCCGCGCATCTGCTTGACGACCTCGTCCATGTTCATGGCCATCATCTTCTGCTCGGCCTCGTCGGGCTGCTCGGTGGTCTCGCCGCGATAGAGATCCGGCGCCAGCGCGAGAAAGCCCTCGTCGGCGAACCGGTCGACGTAACGCTTGACGCTGTCGTCCACGCCCCACCATTCCTGGAGCACGATCACGCCGGGGCCTCCGCCGGACTCCGGCACGGCCAGGTAGCCGGTCGCGGTTTCCCCGTTGGCCTTGAAATCCACCTCGGGCATCGGTCACTCTCCTTGTTCGTTGTCGAGTTCTTGGGCGAGCTCCCAGCCCACGGCCACGCCGATCAGCATGCCCATGCGGGTCTCCTCCGCCAACAGGGTCTCGATGCGGCTGGCCCGCTCGCTCTCGTCCGGCTCGGCCGCCGCGGCCCGGATCTGCGCCAGGTGCGCGTCGCCGAACCAGCCACCCTCGGTCAACGCCTCTCCGAGGATGCGCTGAAGCTGCGGAGCGAGCGCGGCCAGGCGCCGCTCGGCGCCCGTGAAGCGCTCGGGGTCGGACAGGGCTCGCACGGCGGCATCCACCTGCTCGTCCGTAAACACCGGCGGGATACTAAGGGTGCCTAGTAGCGGTTCTTGCGCGTGAACACCGGCAGCGCCAGGCCCATCAGGGCGCCGGCCACCGCCCCGCCGCCCGCCGCCGCGATGTTCGCCTCCTGGGTGGTGAGCGAGAGCAGCACCAGCACGGCTGCGATCACGAGCACGCCGACCAGATCGTTCTCGCGATCGTCCCCGCGGCGCAACGCGAGGCGGTCATCCACCAGCCAGGCGCACACCAGGCCGAGCGCCGCGCCGTTGGCCCCGAAGATGAGAGTGCGGTCAGCGTCCGTGAACAACGCGGGCACCTCGAGAGTGGTCGCCAGCGCGGCGCCGGCGGCGCCCGACAGCACGAAGACCAGGATCACCGGCACAGGCCCGAAGCGGCGCTCCAGCATCGTGCCGAAGATGCCGGTGGCCACCAGGGCGACGAAGGCATAGCCGAGCTGGTCGGCGTGCAGGAAGGGGGTGGTGAAGAAGCGCCACACGTCATCCCGCTCCGGCACGATCACGTAACCGATGTCGAGGCCGGCGTTGGCGGCCCAGATGAGGATCCCCGCCACGCAGGCCAACAGCAGCGCGAACGTCGCGTAGGGCCGGGTGTCGGGGGCGATGCCCTCGATCTCCTCGGCTCGCAGCCGCGGCAGCTTCGCCCGCCGCCGGCGCTTGGGCGGCTCGGGGGGACCGCCGCCGCGATCGATCTTCGGGGCCCGTTTGCGCACCCGCTGCCCGCAGTACGGGCACTCGGTGACGTACGGGCTGACCTCCGACCCGCAGTTCTTGCAAACGACGAAAAGGTCAGGCTGAGACACGGCCCTTTCAGGGTACCCGGCCGCGGGCCGCTAATCGGTCGGAACGTCGGCGGTTTCCGGCACCGTGGCGTCCACGACCTCACGCACCACCTCGCGGAGGTCGTGGTTGGCCTGGTAGACCACCAGTTGGCGGGCGGCGCCGTTGCCGTGGACGATGATGTCCTCGAGGCCGTCGAGCTCGTTGGCCGAGCCCAGCTCCTCGGCGTGCGGCCGCAGCCGCTCGATCAGTCGCTTGGCGAGGTCCGGCACGTGCACCCGGTCGACCTTGGGCAGGTCCACCAGCTGGCCCCTGAGCCCGTGCCTCGCGGCCAGCCACTTGTTCTCGTCGAGCATCTCGTAGGGGTAGTTCGACAGCTCCTTCCCCGCCTCGAAGTGCTCGGCCAGCTCCTTGACCATCGCCTGGACCATCGCCGCCAGGGCGAGGGTGTGCTCGAGCCGGGTCTGGGAGTCCATCACGCGGATCTCCACCGTCCCGAAGTTGGGATGCGGACGGACGTCGTACCAGAGGTAGGTGTAGTCGCCGATCGACTGCGAGCGGGTCATGAACTCGATGCGGTTCGACCAGTCCTCGAAGCTCTCGTACCGGGGAGGGATGCCCACCCGGGGGAAGGCGCGGAAGATCGGGGTCCGGGCCGACTCGAGGCCGGTGTCGTCTCCCCGCCAGAAGGGGGAGTTCGCCGACAGCGCCAGCAGGACGGGCAGATGAACCCGCATGCCGTTGGTCACGTGGATGGCCTTGTCGGGATCGTCGATCCCCACGTGCACGTGAATCCCGAAGATGATCTCCTGCCGGGCCACGAACTGCAGGCCTGATATGAGGTCGCGGTAACGGGGCCGCGCCACGATCCGCTGGTCCTCCCACAGGGCGAACGGATGCGTACCCGCCGACCCGATCGCCAGGCCGCGCTGGGAGGCCACCTGGTGCGCCTGGCGCCGAAGCGCCCGCAGATGGGCGCCGGCCTCGGCGGTGTTGCGGACCGGCGGCGTGGCGATCTCGCACACCGACTCCATCAGCTCGGGCTTGATCTCGCCCTCGGTGGGAATATCGGCGAGATCCTCGAGGAGACCCTCGATGGCGCTGGTCAACTCGAGCGTCTCCGCGTCGACGATCCACAGCTCCTCCTCGATCCCGAGGGTGTAGGAGGGCCCCGTGAAGTGGTGCTCCACGCGGGCATCGTAACCAGGGTCACGCCGGGCAAACGGGGTATAACCCAGGGAGCAGCGACAACCTCCGCGCGCAGCCGGCCGAGCCGGCTGCTTGCGGCACATCAGGAGGACCAATGGCACTCGGCTACGACGGCATGCTCTACATCCTTGCGTTCGACCACCGCGGGTCGTTCCAGAAGAAGATGTTCGGGATCGAGGGCGACCCCACGCCCGAGGAGACCGACCAGATCTCGGACGCCAAGCACCTCATCTTCGAGGGCCTCCTCAAGGCCGCCGAGCAGGGTGCCGAGCCGCAGGTGACGGGTTGCCTGGTGGACGAGCAGTTCGGGGCGCCGGGGGATGTCCCCGGCCAGGCGCGGGAGCACGGTCTCATCCTCGCCATGCCCGTCGAGAAGTCCGGGCAGGAGGAATTCGACTTCGACTACGGGGACGATTTCGGCGCGCACATCGAGGAGTTCGACCCCGACTTCTCCAAGGTCCTGGTGCGCTACAACCCCGAGGGCGACAGCGAGATGAACCGGCGCCAATCCGAGCGGCTGAAGCGCCTGTCGGACTGGCTGCACGAGCACGATCGCAAGTTCCTCTTCGAGTTGCTCGTCCCCGCCGAGGAGGCCCAGCTCGAGCAGGTGGACGGCGACTCCGACCGTTACGACGCCGAGCTGCGCCCGGAGCTGATGCGTCAGGCGATCGTCGAGCTGCAGGACCTCGGCGTCGAGGCCGACATCTGGAAGATCGAGGGGATCGACACGCAGGAGGACTGCGAGCGGATCGCCCAAACCGCCCGCCGCGACGGCCGCGACGGCGTGATCTGCGTGGTGCTGGGCCGCGGCGCCGACGACGACAAGGTCGACCATTGGCTGCGCCAGGGGGCGCCGGTCGAGGGGTACGCCGGCTTCGCCATCGGCCGGACGATCTGGTGGGACGCCCTCAAGGGCTTCCTGGATGGCGACCTCGAGCGTGACGCGGCCGCGCAGCAGATCGCCGACAACTACCTGCGTTTCGTGCGGGTCTACGCGGACGAGGCACGCGAGCCGGCCACCGCCTGAACCCCGCAGAAGGGCTCCATAACGCTGGTAGCCTTCCCCCGATCATGAGGATGCGCCAGTCGCTCGCGCAGTACGAGGAAGCCTTCCGCGAGGAGGCGGCCGAGTCGGTCGTCCGCCGTGAGAACCGGCGGCGGCGCGCGGTCAACCGCGCCCGTTCGCGCCGTGTCGAACGCAGCCGCAAGCAGGGGAAGCTGCGCTTCGCCCTGCTCGCGCTCTCGATCGTCGCGACCGCCGTGATAGTGACGATCGTGATGTTCGAGACCCTGGCGATGCTCGCGGGCTAGGAGTTCTGCGCCGGCTTCTCCTTCTCGCCGCGGTCTCCAGGGGGCCGACGGCGCTCGTCCTTTGCGAGCCCGTTGTAGACCTCCTTGCGGAACACCGGAACCGTTCGCGGCGCCTCGATCCCGATCCTTGCCTTCTCTCCGCTGATAGCCAGGATCGAGATCTCGATCTCGTCGCCGATCATGATGGATTCGTTTGACTTGCGCGTGAGAACTAGCACGCTTGCTGCCTCCCCTGCCAGGTTGGACTGGTCTCACTTAAGCAGTGGTCTCGCATCCGCGCAAACGGGTGTTTGGCGGCCACCCGTGATTGGTAGTCTCCGCCGCCCTTGGCACGGAGATCGCTCAAGCCGCAGCTGAACCAGATTCGGACCTGGGTCCGCCAGGGCCGGACCGACGCCTGGATCGCCCACCAGCTCGAGGTGTCCGTGGGCGACATCCGCTCCTTCAAGCGGGAGCACGAGCTCTCCCCCGCCGACTCGGGCGGCGACGGCGACGGCGATGCGCCGGCGCCCGGCGCCGAGGTGGAGCAGCAGGACCTGCGCGCGGAGGACGACGCCCTCGTGGCCGCGGCGCTCGAGGCGGAGATGCAGGCCGAGGAGGAAGCGGCGGAAGAGGATGTCGAGGAGATCGAAGCCGACGAGGCCG
Organism: uncultured Thermoleophilaceae bacterium; assembly: GCA_963772945.1. GTDB lineage: Bacteria > Actinomycetota > Thermoleophilia > Solirubrobacterales > Thermoleophilaceae > JACVRW01. The sequence continues at coordinate 353,272 of CAVYZJ010000006.1, forward strand.
ACGCCGACGACGAGAAGCCTCGGCGGCGGCGCCGCGGGCGCCGAGGCGGCCGCGGGCGGCGCAGGAAGAAGGAGCTCGAGGGCACCTTCGACCACGGTGAAGAGGGTTACGGCCTGTGGCTCGACCCGGCCGTGCAGGACGACCCGGTCTACGCCGAGCACTGGGCCGGCCACCGCCCGATCACGGTGACGGTCGAGCCCGACCAGATCGTGATCACCCGCGCCGCCGAGAACGGCGCCGACGAGGACGACTAGCCGCAAGCAGCCGGCTCGGCCGGCTCGGCCGGCTGCGCGCGGAGGTTCTCCGCCGGTCCGCCGGCGCTACGGACGCTCGTGCTTCTCGCGGGCCACCCCGCCCGCGTAGTTCGACGCCTCGCGGGCGTAGCGGCCGAAGGCCGCATCCACCACGGTGGCGGCATCGGTCCCGGCCCGGCGGCGTCGCGCCAGCTCCAAGGCCCAGTCGGTGCCCTCGGCATAGAAGTCGGCGAGCTCGTCCAGCACGAAGATCGACCCCAGCCGCCGGCGTAGCTCCTCGACCACGGCGTCGGCGGCCAGGTCGAGGTCGGCGCGGGCCGGCTCCGGGGTCTCGGCGACCCGGCGCTCCCCCTCGCGCCACTGATAGAGGGCGTTCTCGACGGCATAGGCCATGCGGCGGCCGAGGCTAGCGAAGGGCGCGGCGTCCTCTCGGCGGATCGCCCAGCCGTGCCGGAGCCGGGTAAGGGCGGGGCCCCGGGGGGTCCCATACGTTCCGTCCCACTATGGGACGCTTCTGCAGGACCCTCCCGCCCAGCCCATCCGACGCGGCCGAGGCTAGCGAAGGTTCTCGATCACGTAGGCGCGTTCGCCCTGGCGCACCATCCCCAGCCGTCGCGCCTCGCGCTCGAGCGCGCCGGGATCACGCAGCGAGTGCACGCGGCGCTTGAGCTCGCGGTTCTCGGCGCTCAGGTCACGCAGCTCGTCGCGCTGGGCGGAGGCGGTGCCGGACTGCTGGATCCAGTGCTTCGCCGGTGACGCGTAGAGCAGCAGGATCATCAGCAGCGTTCCCAGCAGGGCGAACCGACCGACCCGGTCCCAGCGAATCGTGGTGCGGCGACGGCTCGGGAAGGCGGCGGGGCGGGGCACCCGATCCCCTTCGCCGGACGGAGGCGGAGTCCTTCGGCTCAGGAGCGGAAGGCGGAACGGCCCGGGTACGAGGCATCCGGGCCGAGGATCTCCTCGATGCGCAGGAGCTGGTTGTACTTCGAGGTCCGGTCCGACCGCGACGGAGCCCCGGTCTTGATCTGCCCGCAGCCGGTGGCCACCGCCAGGTCGGCGATCGTCGTGTCCTCGGTCTCACCGGAGCGGTGGGACATGACGGCCGTGTAGCCCGCCTCCTGCGCTGTGCGAACCGCGTCCAGGGTCTCGGTGAGCGTGCCGATCTGGTTGACCTTGACCAGGATCGAGTTGCCGACGCTCGTTTCGATCCCGCGCCGCAGCCGCTCGGTGTTCGTCACGAACAGGTCGTCGCCCACCAGCTGGACGTGCTCCCCGAGCCGCTCGGTCAGCCGGCGCCAGCCGTCCCAGTCTTCCTCGTCCATGCCGTCCTCCAGCGACACGACGGGGTAGCGCCCGGTCACGTCCTCCCAGTAGCTGACGAGCTGGTCGGAGGAGAGCGAGCGGCCCTCGTGCTCGAGCAGGTAGGAGCCGCCCTCGAAGATCTCGCTCGTGGCCGGGTCCAGCGCGATGGCCACATCGTCACCCGGCCGCAGCCCGGCGGCCTCGATGCCCTCTACGAGCGCCTCCAGGGCTGCCTCGTTCGAGTCGAGATCGGGGGCGAAGCCGCCCTCGTCGCCCACCGCGGTCGACAACCCGCGGTCGTGCAGGGTGCGCTTGAGCGCGTGGAAGACCTCGACCCCGGTGCGCAGGCCGGCGGCGAACGAGTCCGCTCCCACGGGCACCACCATGAACTCCTGGAAGTCAACCTTGTTGTCCGCGTGGGCTCCGCCGTTCAGCACGTTCATCATGGGCACCGGCAGCACGTGCGCGGCGTCTCCGCCGAGATAGCGCCACAGCGGCAGCCCCGCCTCGGCGGCGGCCGCCTTGGCGGTGGCAAGGGATACCCCGAGAATGGCGTTGGCCCCCAGTCGCCCCTTGTTGGGCGTCCCGTCGCAGTCGTTGAGGGCCCCGTCGAGCGCTTCCTGGTCGCCCGCCTCCATCCCGACCACGGCCTCGGCCAGCTCGCCGTTGACGTTGCCGACCGCCCGGGACACGCCCTTGCCCGCCCAGTCGTCCCCGCCGTCCCGCAGCTCCACGGCCTCGAACTCGCCGGTGGACGCCCCCGAGGGGACGGCGGCGCGTCCCGCGGCGCCGGAGCGCAGAACCACGTCCACCTCGACGGTGGGGTTGCCCCGGCTGTCGAGGATCTGCCGCCCGTGCACCCTGTCGATCTCGCTCACTCTGCCCCTTCGATCTCTCGCCGGACTCCGTTTGCGTGCTGTCTGAGCGCCACCTCGGGATCGATCCCGAGGGCCCGGGCCGCGGCCGTGACGTCCCAGAGCAGCTTTCCCACCTGCTCGAAGGACTGATCTCCGCTCTCGAGGATCGAATCACAGACTCGGCGCGCATCGGTCAGCGCCTCCGCAGCGGTGCGCTCCGGCGCCTGGCCCGCGTTCTCGGCGCGCCGCTGCACCTTCGCGGAGTAGACGGTTGAGGGGTGGGTCTCCGGGATGTGGCCGAAGATCTCCCCTCCGCGCTCCTCCTCCCGCTTGATCTCGGTCCAGTTGCGGACCACGTCGCGGGCCGTCTCCGCCGCCCGCAAGGAAGGAATCGGGGCGCCGCCGGCCGAGCCGGCGGCTTCCGCACGGCCAAAGACGTGCGGGTGACGGCGGATCAGCTTCTGCCGGCATTGCTCGGCCACCGCCGCCAGGTCACCCTGGCCGCGCTCCTCCAGCAGAAGGGCCAGGAAATAGACCTGGAAGAGGACGTCGCCCAGCTCGTCCAGCAGCTTTGCGTCGTCGCCGCTGTGGGCGGCGTCCGCCAGCTCGTAGGCCTCCTCGATCGTGTGGGGCACGATCGAGCGCTCGTCCTGCTCGCGGTCCCACGGGCACTCGCGCCGCAGCCGCCGCGTGATCTCGTCGAGCCGCAGAAGCGCGGCCGAGAGACCCTCTTGGTCCGGCACTAGTTCTGTGGCTCTTGCGGCGCCGGCTGCTGGGGCTGCTGGGGCGGCTGGGGCTGCTGGCCGGTGGGAGCCTGACCTGTGTTGGTCTTCTGCTTCGGAGCGTTGTCGCACTCCGCCACCCGGAAGTCGTCAGCGCACTTCGTGTCGCCCTTGTACTGCTCGCGGAAGTCCTTGATGAACCGGTCCAGCGCCTTCTGCTGGCCCTGCGAGCGGAGCAGGTTCTCGATCGTGCTCTTGGCCTCGTCGAGCGACTGCTGCGAAGCGGGCGTGATCTTGACGACCTGGAACACCTGCCAGCCGAACTGGGTCTTCACCGGGCCTCGGACCTCGCCCTTGCGGGCGGCGAAGATTGCATCGTCGAGTGCCTTCTCCTGCTGGCCCTTGGCCACGCCGGGCAGCTTGCCGCCCTGGGCCTTGGAGGCCTCGTCGATCGAGTACTGCTTGACCACCTGCTTCCAGCTCTTGCCGTCCTCGAGCGCCTGCTTGGCCTTCTCGGCCTGAGCCTTGGTCTTGGTCAGCACCACCAGCAGGTCGCGCCGCTCCGGCTGCGCGAAGCGCTTCTTGTTCTTGTTGTAGTACGCCTCGACCTCGGCGTCGGTCACGTTCTTGGCGTCCTTGGTGACCTTCTCGGTCAGCTTCTGCTGGAGCCGTTCCAGCTTGATGCGGAGGAGAACGTCCTCCTCGGTCATGCCCGACGTCTTGAGGAACTCCTCGTACTGCTTGCCGTTCTTGTCACCGGGAAAGGCGCGCTTCTTCTCCTCCTCCAGCGAGCTGCGAGCTTCCTTGTTGCTCACCGAGACGTTCTGGGCCTCGGCCTCCTGCTGAACCCATTCCGACTGGATCAGGAACTGCATGACCTGTGACTTGAGCGTGTCGTACTCCTGCTTGCACTGGTCCTTGAGCGCCGCGTCGGTCGGCTTCTTCTGGCCCTGCGGCAGCGGCTGCTTCTTCTTCGCCGCCACGCACTTCTTGTAGTCAGGCGGATCCGGCGCCACGACCGCGCCACCCTGCGACTGGGCCTGGCTCGAAGCCATGTCCAGCCACTTGTCGAACTCGTCCTGGGTGACGACCGAGTCCCCGACCTTCGCCACGGCGTTGGGCGGGATGTCGTTGCCGCAGGCGGCGATGGTGGTGGCGCCGAGGCCGACGACGGCGAGCGCGAGGGTGATCTTGATCGGGGCGTGTCTCATCGAGAGCATGTCTAGGCCGTGTTCGTAAAGCGCTGTTAAGGAGCGGCGAGCCACGGGCGGGAAACCGTCCCCGGCCGGCGCGGGGGCGAAGGGTAGCTAACCGGGTTTGGCCTTTTTTCAGTCTCTCGAAGGGTCCGTAGCGACCTCGAGCACGGCCTCCGCCGCGCTCACCACGGCCCGAAATCGCTCCGCCGGCTCCTCCGGCAGCCGCACGCGCACCGTGGAGCGCCCGGACTCGTACACGGCCTCCGGCAGCCGCTCCCGCAGCGCCCGCGATCCGTGGGAGTCCAGCTCGATCGGAGTCACCGAGAGCCGTCCGCCGCGGAAGTCCACCGAGCGTGCTCCTGCCCGGCCCAGCTTTATGCGGGCGTCCTGTAGGCGGATCAGGTTGTCCAGCGGCTCGGGGACCGGCCCGAAGCGGTCGGCCAGCTCCTCCCGCAGCATGATCAGCTCGGCGATCTCGCGAGCACCCGCCACCCTGCGGTGCACCTCGATCTTCGCGGCCTCGTATGGCACGTAGTCGCCGGGCACGAACGCGTCCACCGGAAGGTCCATGCGCACGGGCTCGGTCTCCTCCTCTGCCGAGTCCCCGGCCAGCAGGCGCACCGCCTCGTCCAGCATCGAGACGTACAGCTCGAAGCCGACCGCCGCGACGTGACCCGACTGCTCGTCGCCGAGGAGGTTGCCGGCGCCGCGGATCTCGAGGTCGCGCATCGCGATCTTGAAGCCCGAGCCCAGCTCGGTGTAGTCCGAGAGCGTGGCCAGGCGCGCGCCCGCCTCCTCCGAGAGCGCGGCGGCCGACGGGTAGAGCAGGTATGCGTAGGCACGCTCGCGCGAGCGGCCCACGCGTCCGCGGATCTGGTACATCTGCGCCAGGCCGAGCTCGTCGGCCCGCTCCACGATCAGGGTGTTGGCGCTGGGGATGTCGAGCCCCGACTCGACGATCGTGGTGCACACGAGCACGTCCGCCTGTCCGCGCAGGAACTCGAGCATCACCGTCTCCAGCTTGCCCTCGGCCATCTGGCCGTGGGCCACCGCCACTCGGGCCTCGGGAGCCAGCGCACGCACCCGCTCCGCGGTCTCGTCGATGGTCTCGACCCGGTTGTGGAGGAAGAAGGCCTGGCCCCCGCGGCCGACCTCGCGGGCGATGGCTCCGCGCACCAGCTCCTCGTCGTAGTCGCCGACGTAGGTCTTGACCGGCCGCCGGCCCTCGGGCGGGGTCTCGATCACCGAGATGTCGCGCAGACCGGCCAGGGACATCTGAAGCGTGCGCGGAATCGGGGTGGCGGAGAGCGAGAGCACGTCGACCCGCAGGCGCAGCTGGCGCAGCAGCTCCTTCTGCTTGACCCCGAAGCGCTGCTCCTCGTCCACGATCAAGAGGCCGAGGTCCTTGGGACGGACGTCGCGCGAGAGCAGCCGGTGGGTGCCGATCAGGATGTCCACCTGTCCCTCGGTGAAGCCCTTCAGCGCCTCGCGGGTCTCCTTGGGCGACCGAAAGCGGGAGACCATCTCGGTGCGCAGCGGGTAGTCGCGCATCCGCTCTTGGAAGGTCCCGTAGTGCTGCTGGGCCAGCACGGTGGTGGGGACCAGGAACATCACTTGCTTGCCGTCCTCGGCCGCCTTGAAGGCGGCCCGCAGCGCCACCTCGGTCTTGCCGTAGCCGACGTCGCCGCAGATCAGGCGGTCCATGGGGCGCGCCTCCTCCATGTCGGCGCGAACGGCCTCGATCGCGTCGAGCTGGTCGGGGGTCTCCCGGTACGGAAATCGCTCCTCGAACTCGAGCTGCCAGTCGCTGTCGGGCGCGAAGGCGTGGCCGGCTCGCCGCCGGCGCTCGGCGTAGAGGTTGAGCAGCTCGCCCGCCAGCGCCTGGGCGGCGCGCCGGGCGCGCATCTTCATCTGCTCCCACTGCTTGCCGCCGAGCTTGGACAGCGGCGGATCGCCGGCCTCGGCGCCCACGTAGCGGCTGATCTTGTGCAGCTGATCGCTGGGCACGAACACCCGGTCGCCGTCCTTGAACTCGAGCTCCAGGTAGTCGCGCGTCACGCCGGCCACGGTCTTGGTCTCAAAGCCGGCAAAGAGGGCTATGCCGTGGTCCTCGTGCACCACCGGGGAGCCGGCGCGCAGCTCGGTGAAGGAGGCGATCGCGCCGGGCGCGGGGCCTGCCGGACGCTCTGCCCGCCGCCGCCGGAGGAGGCGGTGCTCGGGCAGGATCGCCAGCTTCAGCGAAGGCGCGACGAAGCCGTCTCTCAGGCTGGCGTGGGCGAAGGTCACACCCGCCTCCGCCGGCGCGGCCTGCCCGTCGAGGAAGGCGGCCTGTACCCGGGCCAGGTTCAGCCGGGCGCGCTCGGCCTCGCCCCGCCTGGCCCAGGCCACGAAAGTGCGGTAGCCCGAGCGCACCAGCTTCTCGAGCTCAGGCTCGGCATCGCGCAGCGAACGAGCGGCGCTGTCGGCGGCCTGAGCCCGGAACTCGTGCGGCTGGTCCTGTGAGATGGCCGACAGGCGCAGCGCCGCGCGGGCGGCCAGGGCCTCGTCCAGCCGCTCGGGCTTGATGTAGAGGTGATGAGCGTCGTCGTCGTGGAAGCTCGCGGTCACGTCCTCCCAGTAGTCGCGCAGCGCGGGGGCCAGCTCCTCTTCGGCGGCCACCGTCACCAGCGCGTGCTCGGGCACGAGGTCGAGCAGCTCGCAGAAGCGGTCCACGGGCAGAACGTCGGCCACATCCGGGCGCTCGGCCTCGTCAGTGGCGGCGGCGATCTCCGCCAGCTCGCGATGCTCGGGCGCGAGCTCGGCCGCGGGGGCGATCTCAACCCGCTCCGCCTCTTCCAGCGAGCGCTGGGTGAACGTGGAGAACCAGGTGAGCCGCTCGACCTCGATGTCGAACAGCTCGCAGCGCACGGCGCGCTCCTCGGTGGCCGGGTAGACGTCGAGGATGTCGCCCCGGATGGCGAACTGCCCCCGGTCCTCGACCTGATCCACCCGCTCGTAGCCGCAGGCCACGAACTGCGCGGCCGCCTCGTCGAGGTCGAGCAGGCCTCCCTTCTCGATCTCGAAGCCGTGGGGGCGCAGGTCGGGGTCCGGAACCTTCTCGGCCAGCGCGACCGCCGAGGTCACGAGCACGGCGGCCTGGCCGTCCAGCAGCGCATCGAGGGCGGCGATGCGCAGGCCCACCAGGTGCGGCGGCGGGGCCAGGTGGGACTCGTAGCGCATGCCCCGAGCCGGGTAGAAGCGCACCGGGCGGGGAGCCAGGAAGGCCCTCAGGTCGGCGGCCAGGTCGCGGGCGGCGCGATCGTCTCCCGCCACCACGAGCGCCGGGCGGTCCGGGTCGCTGTCGATCAGCGAGGCCAGCAGATAGGGGCGCAGGCTGGCCGAGACGAAAGCCCGCTGCGGCTCGCGCCGGGCGGCCTCGGCAAGGGCGACGATCGAGTCGTCGTTGCGGGCGTATGTGAGAAGCGAGCGAAGCATGCGCAGCGGCCGCCCGGGAAGCCGCGCGGCCTGGCTTCGAGTCTACGCTGCGTGCCTTGAGTTCGATCGAGGTGCACTCGCTCACCAAGCGCTTTGGCGCGGTCACCGCCGTGGACGACGTGAGCTTCGCCGTGGAGCCCGGGCTGGTCACGGGCTTTCTGGGCCCCAACGGCGCGGGCAAGACGACCACGCTGCGGATGATTCTCGGCCTGGCCCGCCCGACCGGCGGCACGGCCACGGTGGCCGGCCGTCCCTACCGGCGCCTCGAGCATCCGGCCCGCAGCGTCGGCGCCGTGCTGGAGCGCTCGAGCTTCCACCCCGGGCGCCGGGCGCGGGACCACCTGAGGGCGGTCGCCCGCGCCGCCCGGCTCCCGGAGACCCGCGCCGACGAGACGCTCGAGCTGGTTGCGCTACAGGACGCCGCCGGCCGCCGCGCAGGCGAGTACTCGCTCGGGATGCGCCAGCGGCTGGCGCTCGCCACGGCGCTCTTGGGCGACCCGCAGATCCTGATCCTGGACGAGCCCGCCAACGGGCTCGACCCGCAGGGAATTCGCTGGCTGCGCGACTTCCTGCGCTGGTATGCGTCGCAGGGCCGGACGGTGCTGGTGTCGAGCCACGTGCTGGCGGAGATGTCGCAGACCGCCGATGCGGTAATCGTCATCACCAGGGGCAAGGTGGTGGCGCAGGGACCGCTGGCCGAGCTGACCGCGGGTGACACAGGTGACGTGGAGGTGCGCAGCCCGGGCTCCGAGCAGCTCGCCGTGGCGCTGCGCGCCCGCGGCTTCGGCGTGGAGGCGGGCGCCGACCAGACGCTGGTGGTCACCGGCGCCGACGCCGCCGCCGTGGGCGATCTGGCGCTGAGCGAGGGCGTGGCCGTTCACGCTCTGCGCGAACGCTCGGCCTCGCTCGAGGACGTCTTCTTCGAGCTCACCGGCGAGGAGTCCGCTCCGTCATGAGCGCGCTGGTGGGAGCCGAGCTGCTGAAGCTGCGGACCACCCGGACCGCGCTGGGCTTCCTGATCGCGATCGTGGTGCTCACGCTCGCCGCCCAGGGGGCAGGCTTCGCCACCGGCGATTTCCGCACCTCGGAAGACCTGCGTGAGGGGATGGCGGGCGCGGGGATCGCCGCCACGTTCCTGCTGATCCTGGGGATCATCGGCACGACCGGCGAGTACCGCCACGGCACCATCACCTCCACGCTGCTCGCCGCGCCGGACCGCCGCCGGCTGGTGGCGGCCAAGGCGATCGCCTATGCGATCACCGGAGCGCTCCTGGGACTGGCGGCGACGGTGGCGACCTTCGCCATGGGCGCCATCTGGCTGTCCGCACGAGACGTGCCTCTCGGGCTGCTGGACGCGGGCGACTACCTCGCCCTCACTGTCCAGGGGGTGCTGTCGGCCGCGCTCTCGGGCGCGGTCGGGGTGGCGATCGGGGCCATCGTCCGCAACCAGGTGGCCGCGGTGGTGGGCACGCTCGTCTATCTCTTCGTGCTCGAGCCTCTGATCGGTCTGATCCCCGGAGAAGTGGCCGCCTATACGATCGGCGGCGCCCAGGCCGGACTCGAGGGAGCCCCGTTCGGAGACTCACTCGACCCGCTTCCGGCCGGGCTGGTGCTGGCCGGCTGGGCGCTGCTGCTGGGACTGGCGGGCGCCGAGCTGGAGGAGCGGCGCGACGTGGTCTGATGGCGCGGGTGGCCATCGGTCCGTCTGGACAATCCTCGCCGCAGCGTCTAGCTTGCCCGCCCATGACCCGCTCCAGTCGGCTGCTTGCCGCCTTGGTTGCCTCACTGGCCGCAGCGGCCGTGCTCGCGCCATCCGCATCCGCAGCCCCATACACCTGCCCCGGCACCTTCGAGGTGCTCCACAACGACCGCATCGGTGGCATGCAGCTGCCGAAGGGCCCCTATGTCGTCACCGTTCTCGACTCGGCGTCCATGGGATGCACGGAAGCCTCCCGCCTGTTCAATGAGTTCCTCGAGGACTGGGACGGCCGGCTTCCGCGCCCCTGGGTGAAGAGCAACTCCACGCGCACGTTCCGCTTCGGGCGGGGCAGCAGCGAGGGGTTCCGGGTCACGCCAGCGACCGGTCCCGCCCCGCCCACCCCGCCGCACCCGCCCTCGCGGCGAGTCTGCCCCGGCTACTTCACCGTGTTGCACAACGACCGGATCGGCAGCTTCAACATCCCGGCCGGGGACTACCGGATCACACTGCTCTCCTACCGCGGGGTGACGTGTTCGCAAGCGGTCAGCTATCTCCAGCAGTTCCTTCAGGACTGGGACGGCGATCTGCCCAGCCCCTGGTACCTCGATCCGGGCACCGGAACGTTCCAGCGGGGCCATCGGCACGTCGGCTTCCGGATCAAGCCCTACGTCGACGCCGACGAGGACAGGCAGGGACGGCACCCGAGCGGCGGTCAGTCGAAGTGCCCTGCGACGTTCCGGGTGCTCCACAACGACACCATCGGCAAGCTCCAACTCCCGAAGGGCCCCTACAACGTGTGGGTCAAGGGGATCACCTGCAAGCGGTCCACCACCCTGTTCGCGGACTTCCTGGACGACGCGTCAGGCGTCCTGCCGCGGCCGTGGCGGCTCAGCGTGTCAACCGGCACGTTCAAGAAGGGCAGGACCGGCAAGCTCTTCCGAGTCAAGCCGGTCAACCCCTAGGTCCCTTCGTTCGTCAGCAGCTGGTCGAGCGCGTCCGCGGCGCGCTCGACCAGCTCGCGAACGTCGTCCTTCGGCTCGCTGAAGCGGCCCAGCACGTGAGCGGAGACGATCTCCGGGTCGGTGGTGTCGGGGCGCCCCACCCCCACCCGCACGCGCCGGAAGTCGGGGCTGCCCAGACCCCGCCGCAGCGACTTGAGGCCGTTGTGGCCCGCCAGCCCGCCGCCCTGGCGCACTTCGATCCGGCCGAAGGGCAGGTCGATCTCGTCGTGCACGGCCACGACCCGGTCGAGGGCCACGCCCAGGTCGCCGCGCGCCGGCCCAACGGCGTCCCCCGAGTCGTTCATGTAGGTCTGGGGCAGCAGCACGCCCACGCGCGGCCCGCCGGGGCCGGTGCGCCCGTCGGTGTACAGACCGCCGTAGCGCTTCTTGGCCTTGGACAGGCCCCAGCGCTCGGCGGCCAGGGCCGCCACCTCGAAGCCGATGTTGTGGCGGGTTCGGGCATAGCGCTCGCCCGGGTTTCCGAGGCCGACGACCAGCCAATCGACCTTGCCGCCGTCCTCCCCGCGGCCGCCCTTCCCGCCGCGCCCGCGGCGGAACAGGCTCAGGACTCCTCGCCCTCCCCGGCCTCGGCGTCGCCTTCGCCCTCGCCCTCCTCGGCAGGTGGCTCTTCGCCTTCGGGCAACTCCTCGCCGACGAGCTCTGTCTCTTCCTCGATCTCCTCGGGCTCCTCCACCTCGGTGGGCACGACGATCGTCGCGATGATCGTCTCCTCCGGGTCGTCGAGGAAAGTCACCCCGGCGGGCGGGTCCAGCTCGGAGAGGTGCATCGTGGCGGCGATCTCCATCTCCGACACGTCGACCACGATGGCCTCGGGAATATCGGTCGGCAGGGCCTCGATGTTGAGCTCGTGCGTGACCTGGTCGAGCACGCCGCCCTCCTTCACGCCGGGCGCCTCCTCGGTGCCGTGCACGTGCACGGCCACCGGCGTCTCGATCTTCTCGTCCAGGCGCACCTCGAGCAGGTCGATATGAACGACTTCGTCCCGCACCGGGTGAAGCTGCTGGTCCTTGACGATCACCGGGCGCGCGGACTGGCCTCCAACCTTGAGGTCGATCAGCGCCGAGCCGTCCACCAGTACCTGGCGCAGAACGCGGGCCTGGACCTTGAACGAAGTGCTGTCGCCGTTGCCGCCGCCGTAGACCACGCCGGGCACAAACCCCTCCCGGCGCAGGCGCTTGGTGGCACGGGTGCCGCGCTCCGAGCGCTCGTCGGCGTCCAGGGTGGGTCGCTTGCTTGCTTCAGCCATGACGGCTGGCCAGTGTAGCTGCCGCCGGTAGCGCGACCTATCCTCAAGTGGGAGTGGCGCGCGACGACACCTCGATCCCCCGCGGCCGTATCCGCCGCACCGCCGAGGTGGGCTCGGTGGTCGGCGGCCAGGGCGCCCGCTACGCCGGCACGAGGGCCGCGAACATCGCGCGCTCGAAGGAGGGCGCCGCCGAGGCGCTGGAGCGCCGCCACCTCGAGTCGGCCGAGCGCATGGTGGAGACGCTGGGGCGCATGAAGGGCGCGGCCATGAAGGTGGGCCAGCTGGCTTCGTTCATCGACACCGAGTTCCTGCCGCCGGAGTACCGCGAGCTCTACCAGGAGCAGCTGGCCACGCTGCGCAGCACGGCCCCGCCAATGCCGTGGAAGAAAGTGCGCTCGGTGCTGGAGGAGGAGTGGGAGGACCCGGTCGAGGAGCTGTTCGAGGACTTCGAGCACGAGGCCACCGCGGCCGCGTCGATCGGCCAGGTCCACCGTGCGATGCTGCCCGACGGCCGGCGCGTGGCGGTCAAGGTGCAGTACCCCGGCGTGGCCTCCGCCATCGCCGCCGACATGCAGAACGCCGGCCTGCTCCTGCGCATGGCCAAGGCGCTAGCTCCGGGCCTCGACGCCAAGGCCGCCGCGGAGGAGCTAAAGGAGCGCGTGCTGGAGGAGCTCGACTACGAGCTGGAGGCGCAGAACCAGCGCGCCTTTGCCCGCGGCTACCGCGGCCACCCCTTCATCTACGTGCCCGACGTGATCACACGCCTGTCCACGACGCGCGTGCTCGTGAGCGAATGGGTGGACGGCATGGGCTTCGAGGAGGTCCGCGGCCTGGCCCAGCCCGAGCGCGACCGGTTCGGGGAGATCGTCTTCCGTTTCTGCTTCGGCTCGATCTACCACCTGCAGCACTTCAACGCCGACGCCCATCCCGGCAACTACCTGCTCATGGACCACGGGCGTGTGGCGTTCCTCGACTTCGGTATGACCAAGCACCTCGACAAGGACCAGATCTCGCTGGAGATCGCCGCGCTCGAGGCGATCTTCGACGACAACCCGGAGGAGCTGCGCGTGGCGCTGCACGATCTGGGCTTCCTCAACGACCCGCGCAAGGTCGATGCGGAATTGCTCATGGAGCACGTCCGGACCGTGGGCGGCTGGTACATGGAGGACCGCGAGGTCAGGATCGACTCCCAGCGGGTGATGGAGGCCATCGCGGCGGTGTCGGACCCGCGCTCGTCCTTCTACCGGCTCATGCGGCGGGAGAACATCCCCGCGAACGAGCTGATGGGGCGGCGCATGGAATCGGGTGTCCTCGCCGTGCTGGGGCAGGTCGAGGCCAGGCGCAACTGGTACCGGATCGGGCGCGAGTGGTGGTTCGCCGAGCCGCCGTCAACCGAGCTCGGCGAGCTCGAGTGGAACTACTTCGAGTCGCGCGGCGAGCGGCATGCCCGCCGCTTCGCGGCCCGGAGGACCTGAGTAGCGCTTCTAGAACAGCTGGTTCTCGCCGGCGAAGATCTCGGATACCGAGTCGTCGGTGAAGATGCGGCGGATCGAGTCCTCGAGGACGTCCGCGCAGGTGAGCTGCCGGACCAGCGATGGGGCGCCCTGGCGTAGGGGCACAGTGTCGGTGACCACGATTCCGGCGAGCGGCGAGTCCGCCAGGACCTCGTAGGCCCGGCCCGAGAAGAGACCATGGGTGGCGACGGCGTAGACCCTCTCCGCCCCCTCGTCGAGCACGGTCTGGGCGGCGGCGGCCAGGGTGCCGCCGGTGTCGATGATGTCGTCGACGATCACGGCGGTCTTGCCCTTCACGTCGCCGATCACGTAGCCGATCTCGGCCACCTGCTGAGCCGGCCGCTCCTTCTCCATCAGCGCGTACGGAGCGCCCACCTTCTGCGCGAACTTGCGCACCAGCTTCACCCGGCCGGCGTCGGGGGCGATGATCACGAGGTTCTCCTCGCCCAGGCGATCGACCACGTACTGGGTGAGGATCGGCATCGCGGTCATGTGGTCGACCGGCTTGGAGAAGAAGCCCTGCACCTGGCCCGCGTGCAGGTCCATGGTCACGAGCCGGTCCATGCCCGCCACCTCGAGCGTCTCGGCCACCAGGCGGGCCGATATGGGCTCCCGGGGGGCCGACTTCTTGTCCTGGCGCGAGTAGCCGTACCAGGGGGTCACGGCGATGATGCGGTGCGCGGAGGCGTGCTTGGCGGCGTGGACCATGAGCAGTAGCTCCCAGAGGGCATCGTTGACCGTGAGGCCCTCCACGTCGGACCCGGCGATCGACTGGACCACGAACAGGTCGGCGCCGCGGACCGATTCGGCGTAACGGCAGTAGACCTCGCCGTCCGCGAAGGTCTTCAGGCCGGCGTCGGTGAGACCGAGCCCCAGCCGTTCGGCGATCCTCCCGCCCAGCTCCCGGCTCGCCCGGCCGGCGGTCACCATCAGCCGCTTCTCATACCCGGCGCTGATGCTCAACGCGGGGAGCGGCGCCGTCGCCGTGTCGATCGGCTTGCTCACTTGGAGTCCTTCTGCACCCGGTCCGCGTATCCCTCGAGGTTCTTCTGGTCTGCCCGGGAGATTCCGAGGGCCCCCTCGGGGACGTCCCCCGTGATCACCGAACCGGCCCCAGTGTACGCCCCATCCCCGACGTCAACGGGCGCCACCAGGGAGGTGTGAACCCCGGTCTTCACGCTCTTTCCGATCTTGGTCCGGTGCTTCTTGCGGCCGTCGTAGTTCGCGGTGATGGTGCTGGCTCCGATGTTCGCGCCCTCACCCACTTCGGTGTCGCCGATGTAGGACAGATGGGGCACCTTGGCGCCGGCCCCGATGTGCGAGTTCTTGACCTCGACGAACGTGCCGACCTTGGCCTTCTCGCCGACCACGGCGCCCGGCCGCAGGTAGGCGAAGGGACCCACGATCGCCCCGGGGCCGATTTCGGCCTCGACGGCGTACGAGTGGATGACAGTGGCGCCCTCGCCGGTCTGGCAATCGTGCAGAGTCGTGTGGGGGCCGACCTGCGCGCCCGGGCCCACGGAGGTCGCCCCCAGCAGGCTCGTGCCGGGCTCGATGATCGCGTCATGGCCGATCTCCACGCCGTCGTCGACTCGAATGGTCGAGGGCCCGCGAAACGTCACGCCGTCGAGGGCATGTCTGGCCAGGATGCGCCGCTGGGCGATCTCCTCGGCCGCCATGAGACCGGCGAGATTGTTGACCCCGACGGCGATGTCGGCATCCTCGGTCGGGTGGGTGGCGATCGCAGTCCCGTCGCCGTTGAGCAGGGGGAACACTCCGGTGAGGTAGCGCTCGCCGTCCTCGCTGCCCACATGGTCGAGCGCCTCGAACAGCGCGGGCGCCTGGAACACGTAGCTGCCCAGGTTGATCTCCCGGATGGACAGCTCCTCGGGGGGAATGCCCTCGGTGTACTTCGTCTCGACGATGCGCAGGAACGCGCCGGCCCCGTCGCGCACGATGCGGCCGTAGCCGCTGGGATCGAGTTGATCGGTCGTGAGGATGGCGGCACCCGCGCCCTCCGCCTGCTGGACGGCGACCAGACCCTCGATCTGAGCCGGCGTAATGAGCGGATGATCTCCGGAGAGCACCACCACGGGGCCCTCGGCCACCTGTTCCCGGGCCGCCAGCACCGCCGCTCCCGTGCCCTCGCCCACCGTCTGCTCGACGACCACGACGTCGTCCGGAAGCCCTTCGGCCACGCCCTCGCCGGGCCGAACCACGCACACCACCGACCCCGCGCCGGCGTGGCGGGCTGCATCCACGACCCACTCGACCATCGGCTTACCGCAGATCCGGTGCAGCACCTTGGGGGTGCTGGAGTGCATCCGCGTGCCGTGGCCGGCGGCCATGATCAGGACCGTGAAGGGCTCTGACATGGGGCCCGCAGGGTAGCGCCGAACACACGGCGGGGCGCGGTTCCCGCCTGCTCAGCTGGGGGGGAGGGATTCGAACCCCCGTTGCCGGGACCAAAACCCGGAGTCCTGCCTGCTGGACGACCCCCCAGGGCATCGCCAGCATAGGTGTTCAGCAGGCCGCTCTGGCCACCGGTGAGCGGCGCACGGCGGCCCTCGTCGGACACGGCGTGGGAGCCGAAGGCCTGACACGCACCGAGGCGGACGCGATGCGCGCCGCGACGTTCGCGCCGGTGGCCACCACTCTGTTGCGAAGAAGGCCGGCTCGGGCTTCCGCGCGCGCGGTCAGCTCGAAAGTACGCCGCTTCCCGCTCGCCAGCCGGGGCACGCCCCAGCACGGGAGGCCGTGGCGGAATTGCGCGGCTGGAGCCCGCACCAACATCAGCCTTTCGGGCAATCGGTCGCAAACCAGCAGGTCCGTCGCGGCGACCGGGCCACGCGATCGGACCACAATCCGGAAGCGAACCGGCTGTCCCGACTCGACGCTACGCGCGCTCGCGGTCTTGCGCAGGGAAATCTGGGCCTGCTGCTGAGGCGGCACCGGGACCGCCGGGGCGGGCGGCTCCGGGACCGGAGGAGGTAGCGGCGGCGGCAAGGGCGGGACAGGAGGCACCGGATCGCCCTTGCGCACGTTCGTGACCAGGCAGTGGACGTGGTCGTTCGGCTCGAACTCGAGCTCCAGCGAGCGACCGCGCACGACGCGCGCCACTGTGCCATCGGCGTGCACGCAACCAATCGATGAGCGATAGTCGGACAGGCGGGTGCCGCGGGCGGCCGTCTCTCTGATGAGCGCCGTGCCGGCGGGGACCGGAAGCGCCCCGGTCGTTCCCCCATGTCCGACGCGGCGGGCCCTCACGACGCCGTCAACGAGCAGATTGAACCGTCCCCGGTCGTCCCGTGGTCGCAGCGCCTTGGTCACGGTCAGCGCGCAGGTGGAGGACGAGAACTCGACCCCGTCGAGGAAGTTGCCGATGCTGAGGTCGCCCGTGGCGGTGTCGATAGCG
Organism: uncultured Thermoleophilaceae bacterium; assembly: GCA_963772945.1. Classification (GTDB taxonomy): domain Bacteria; phylum Actinomycetota; class Thermoleophilia; order Solirubrobacterales; family Thermoleophilaceae; genus JACVRW01. The sequence continues at coordinate 369,973 of CAVYZJ010000006.1, forward strand.
GCGAAACCGAAGCGCGTGGAGGTCTGGCCGGGCGGCACCAGGTAGGTGCCCGCCACCTGCACCCACGCGTTCTTGCCGGTCTGCACGCTGCGCACGAAGCCGGGCGGCCCATCCGGAGGCCCGATCCGCACCTCCATCGTGTCCACGCCCTCGCGGCCGCGATGAAACACGCGGTACGCCACCAGCGCACCCGGCGTCGTCGGCTGCGCCTGGAACAACTCAGAGGGCACGTTCGCGTTCAGCTCCGCGAACTGCTCGCCGTCGATGGCCGGCACGCCCAGGTAGCCGTCCTGCCAGATCTCGATCTTCTGGTCTGAGGCCGTCGTGTCCCAGCCGGGCACATTCTGCGCGGGGGTGATGGAGAACTTTTCTACCGAGGCGGGGTCCTCGAAACTCCCGTTCACCAGCTCGATCGGCCCCTGGCACGGCTCGTCCTGTGCCTGCGCAGGCGCCGCGACCAATAGGGACAGCGAGCAGGTCAACCACAGCGCGGCGGCACCCGGGGAACGCATGGCGCGGGTTCTATCAGCCGCCGGCGTAGTCCACGTGCCACCACTCACCCGGGCCGTGGACCTTGGTCCAGCCGTGCTTCCAGCCGATCTGGTCCACCACCCAGCGCATGTTCTCGCTCGGGACGTCGACGGATACTCCCCACTCGTGGGACGAGCTCCCGGGCGGGTTGGCCGGTGCGCCGTAACCGTCGAGGTAGGCCTGGTAGAGCTGGGCCTGCTGGTCGTACGTGCGGTAGGCGGACAGCGGCCCGCCCGGATAGAGGTCGACTCCGTACGAGTTGAGCGACTCGCTGCGCATCGCGTTCCAGGAAGCCGCGGCGCCCTGCGAGAGTGGCAGCTCGCCGTAGGGCGAGGGCACCGAGCCCATTCCCGCCGGCGCGGCGGCCGAGGTGGTGGTTGTCGTCGGCGTGGTCGTGGTGGTGGGGGCCGCCGGAGCCGTGCCCACGGTGGCGGGCGCCGACACGGCGGGGGCGCCCGAGGCGAGGGACGCGGCGCCCTCGGCGACCGTGGGCACATAGACGGTCGTGCCCTGTAGGAGCCCGGCGGTCTCGGAGAGCCCGTTGTAGACCGCCACGGTTCGCGTGGTCAGACCGTTCGCCGCGGCGATCGACCAGAGGCTCTCCCCCGGCTGCACGACGTGCGGCACGGCGGCGTGGGCGGCCGAGCCGGCAATCAAGGAACAGGCGAGCGATCCGCCGATGGCCTTCAGCAGAGATGACTTGTGCACAGACCGACATTCGGCACACCCAGGCGAGGCCCCTGCGAGCGCGCTGCGACGAAACGATTCGCCCAGTAAGTCGGGCTCAGCGGTCCTTCTGCTGCCAGGGAACCCGGCCCGCCTCGGCGCCCCGCTCGTGCGCCGGGCCGCCGGGAGCCACGATGCCCAGCACCCGCATCGCCTTGAGGCCCAGCGACAGGCGCTCGCGGCCGTCGGTCGAGGAGACGTCCAGGCCGGTGAGCTCACGGGCGCGATCGAGCCGGTAGCGGATCGTGTGGCGGTGGGTGAACAGCCGCTCGGCGGTGCGGGCGACGTTGCCGTTGTTGTCCAGGAAGGTCTCGAGGGTGCGCACGAGCTCGGTCTCGTACTGCTCGTCGTAGGCCGCCAGCGGGGCCACCGTCTCGTCGAAGAAGCCCTGCAGCTCGGTGGGATCCTCGTTGACCGCGGGGAGCAGGAGGCGGTAGGCGCCGGTCTCCTCGAACGACAGCTCGCTCACGCCGCGCGCCTCGGCCACGTTCGCCGCCAGCAGCGCCTCGGCCCCCGCGCGGTGCAGGTCCGCCGGGTCGGGCGTGTGGCGGCTGTGGGCCACCGTGAGCGTGTAGCTGTGCAGCCCCGACTGCAGCTCGCGCAGGACGGACGCGGCCGCCCGGCCGCAGACGCCCGGCTCGGCGCCGGGCGTGACGAGCAGCAGCTCGCGCTGCGGCTGCGACCAGCCGGCCTGGGCCAGGGCGGCGAGGGTCTCACGCGATGCGGCCCGGGCGCCGCGCTCGGCCACGTGCAGCACGCGCCCCCGCCAGTCTCCGTCCTGGGGTTGGTGGGGCCGGGCCCGGACCACGATCACGCCCGCGCCGGCAGACAGGTCGCAGCCCAGCTCGGCCGCGCGGGCCAGGATGTTCTCGCGGTCCGTGAGCCTGCGGCCGAACAGGTCCTCCAGGAAGCTGGCCATCGCCGCCTCCGTCGCCCTCTCAGGCGCCTTGGCCCGCTCCACCTCCAGCCCGATCAGGTTCGCTACCAGGCGCACCAGGGCCTTAGCCGGCAGCTCGCCTCGCCGGCGGTAGCGCAACCGGCCCACGGCCACCTCGGAGACCATCAGCTCCACGGTCTGGGTGCCGCTCTCGCCGGCCAGCACGGCGCGCTCCTCGTCCGGTGACGCGCAGGCCGCTGCCAGCACGCCGGCCGAGGCGTCGAGCACGATCACGCTGGCGTCCAGTGCGCGGGAGGCGGCGCGGGCCACCGCGGGAAGGCCGGCGCCCGACTCCACGGCCTCGGAAACCTCGTCGAGCGCCTCCAGAAAGGAGCGCTGGCGGGCCTCGCCCGGCTCGTCGGAGCGCTCTCGGGAGCCGGGCTCCTCAGAGGAGGCCGACTCGGCGGCCGCGTGAGCGGGGCCGCCCGGCTGCGGGGGTGAGGTTGCCATCAGGCGTACTGGTCGTAGGTCCAGACGACCGCGAGCCCTATCGCCACACCGGCTCCGAGCAGAGCGGCGAGGATGAAGAGGGTCATGAAGCTCGCGGCCACCTTCTCCCAGAGCCGACCGTAGCAGCGCCACGCCGGCAGCACGATCAGCGCGATGTAGCAGGCCACGACCAGCCCGCCGGCCACGGCGATCGCGATCTCGGTGGTGGTGAGATCCAGGTCGGTCATCGTCTTGCGGCAGCGACGGGCGGCTCGCTCCGCTCCGGCGTGCCTTCGCCGCCATTGTGGCGGATGTACTCGACGACCAATCCGATCACGGCCAAGAGGCCGAAGATCCCCGCGCCGATCGCCCACCCGGCGGCGACATCCGACCACCAGTGCACGCGAAGGTAGATGCGGGAGAGACCGATGGCCGCCGCCAGGGCGATGGCCCCGAGCAGCCACACCGTCTCACCGGCCAGCCCAAGCCGGCGGCGGCCGAGCGCCAGCGTCACGGCGATCCAGGCGGTGGCGTAGGCGGCATGCCCGCTCGGAAAGGAGGACAGCGAGGACTCCACCAGAGGGTCGGGCGGCCGGGGACGGTCGATCGCGGCCTTGGTGATGTGAACGATGGCGACGATCAGCCCGAGGCCCACGACGAGCACCACGATCTCGGCCATGTGCCTGCGCAGGCCGAGGATCACGCAGGCGACGAGCACCAGTCCGCCCACCACGGGCAGCGAGCCGAGCGCGCTTACGAGCTGCATGAGGTCGACGGCCAGGTCGTTGTTGAAGCGGTCCGCAAGATCGAGCAGCTCGTTGTCGAGAGGAGTGGGCCGCAGGCTCCCCTCCAGCTCGAACACGTAGAGCAGGAACACGAAGATGCCCGTGCCGGCCGCCGCCAGCGCGGTGGTGAGCTCGAGTCCCAGGTCGCCGGGGGTGACCCGTTCCCAGAGAAAGCGGGCCTGCGGCGCGATCGCCTCCCAGAGCGGCCGGATGACCCTGCGATGCAGCGGCCGTCCGATCACGAACAGCGGCCGCACGAGCGGGTCGCGCCGGTGGGCCAGCAGCCAGGCGCGGATGTCGCGGCGCCGCTTGTAGGCCACCACCACGCCCACGATCAGCGCGACGGTGGCCCCGAACCCGAACAGCGCCTGCCCCACCAGGTCGACGATGCGGTCGAACGAGCGCCAGAAGATGAAGCCCAGGGTGCAGAAGATCCCGGCCCACAACCCAGTCCCCACGATGCTGTAGGGGATGAAACGCCGGTAGGGCATGCCGGAGGAGCCGGCGATGAAGGGCGCCAGTGCCCGCACCAGGCCGATGAAGCGCCCGATCAGGATCGTCTTGCCCCCGTGGCGGTCGAAGTAGCTCTCCACCTGCTCGAGCCGCTCGCCGGTGATCCCCACGCGCGGGCCGTGCCGCTCGAGGAAGCCCCGCCCGAGGCGACGGCCGATGTAGAAGCTGGTGCTGTCGCCGAGCACGGCGCACAGCCAGACCAGGCCGATGAGAGGGAGAAGGCTGATCGTGCCTTCGCCGGCGATCACCCCGCCGGCGATGACCACGGTCTCACCCGGGGCGACGAGGCCGACGAAGGCTCCGGTCTCCAGGAAAGCCATCACGCCCACCAGCGCGTAGGTCCAGGGACCTAGCGCCTCGGCAACGTCGACGATGATCGCCTTGGGATCCGGCAGCTCCGAGAGCACACCGCTCGCGTAGACGGCCAGCGCGAGCACGAGACCGATCCCCACCAGCTTGCGCTCGCCGGCGAGCCGGCTCCAGCGGCGCACCACGAATACCGCCACCAGCAGGGCGGCGACCGCGGCCGCGATCTGGGTGGCGGACATCGTGGGCGGACTGTACGGAAGGGCTGTGGCCGGCTCGGCTCAGTGGGCGCGCAGCTCGCTCACCAGCGCACCCCGCAGCGCCCGCGTGGCGGCGGCCTGCTCGGCGGCCCGGCGGTCCGCGAACAGCCCGAAGCAGGTCGGGCCCGATCCGCTGACCGCGACGCCCAGCGCGCCCGCCGCCCGGATCCGCTCGAGCGTCCCGGCCAGCTCGGGGCGAAGCGCCAGCGCCGCCGGCTGAAGATCGTTCTCCAAGCCCTCCGCCAGCCGCTTCGCCCCGGCGGTCGCCAGGCGGCGAAGCGGTTCGGGATCGAGCCGCTCCCTTCCACCGTCCTGGCGGTCGAGCTCCGCGTAGACCGAGCCGGTCGACAGCCCCTGTGCGCCGGGCACCAGCACCACACCCAGCGCGGGCAGTCCGAGCGGCTCGACGAGCTCCCCGGCGCCCTGGACCAGGGCGTGGACCGGCTCCACCTGGCTGGGCACGTCGGACCCGAGCTCCATGGCCAGCTCGCGCAGCTCCTCCACCGCGAGCGGCTCGCCCGCGAGGCGGTTGGCGAGCCGCAGGACGGCGGCGGCATCCGCGCTCCCTCCTCCGAGCCCGGCGGCGACCGGTATGCGCTTGGAGATCACCACCCAGACCGCCGGCACCCGGCCGGGCTCGACACGGCGCCGCAGCGCGGCGAGAGCGGCCAGGGTCAGGTTCGGGCCGTCCACCCCGGGGCAGTCCACCCGGTCCGGGCCGTGGTCGCCGGCCGGCTGGAGGGTCACCTCATCCGCCAGGTCCAGCGAGGCGAACAGGGAGCAGAGCGAATGCAGGCCGTCACCGCGCAGCCGGCCGACGTGCAGCACGAGATTGAGCTTCGCCCAGGCGCGCTCGTGCAGCGACACGGGCGAGCTCATGCGGATCGGGCCCGCAGGCCGGATAGCCGCTCCGCCCCGAGCGCCTCCGCCAGCCTGCGCCAGTCGTCCGGCGCAAGCCGCTCGGCTCGGGCGTCGGGGCGGTGGCCCATCCTCTCGAGCGCCGCCCGAGTGGCCGGCCGCAGGTCGTCCGGGGCTCCCTGGGCCAACGCCAGCGAGCCGGAGAGCGCCTTACGGCGGTGGGCAAAGCCCGCCTGCACCAGCGCCCTCAACGCGCTCGGCGGCGCAGGTCCGGTCCGGCGCAGCACCACTAGAGCCGATTGCACGTTCGGCTCCGGATGGAACACCGTACGCGGCACTCGCCGCAGCCGCCGAACCTCACACGAGAGCTGGGCCAGCACCGACGTGGCGCCGTAGCTCTTCGTGCCCGGCACGGCCGCGAGGCGATCGGCGACTTCACGCTGCACCATCGCGACCCAGAGCGTGGCCTGTGGGAGCGTGGCGATCGAACTGAGGAGCACGGTGGCAGCCACGCCGTAGGGCAGGTTGGCGACCACCTTTCCCGGGGCCGGGCGCAGCGCCCCCAGATCGAGGCTCACGGCGTCGGCCAAGTGGAGGCTGGTGTTGGCAAAGGGCTCGAGCGCTTCCCGCAGCGGCGCCTCCAGTGCCCGGTCGATCTCCACGACGTGCAGGTGACCCACCCGTGGCGCGAGGTGCTCGGAGAGCACGCCGAGCCCGCCGCCCACCTCGAGGACCACGTCGTCAGGGCTGAGCTCCGCCGCGGACTCGATCACCCGCAGGATGTTGTCGTCGATGAGAAAGTTCTGGCCCAGCTCGCGGTTGGGTCGCACGTCGAATCGCCGCAGGCGGCGCAGGCTGGCCTGGCGCGGCTCGCCGCTCACCAGCCGAACACCCGCGCCGCGTTGTCTTCGACCGTCCGCTCGAGCACTTCGTAGGGCACGCCCCGAAGGCCGGCCACGTGCTGCGCCGTGTGCACGACATTGGCCGGCTCGTTCGGGCGGCCGCGCCGGGGCTGGGGAGCGAGGTAGGGGGAGTCTGTCTCGACCAGCAGCAGCTCGGCCGGGAGCTCGCGGGCCGCCTCCTGCAGATCGGTCGCCTTCGGGTAGGTGACGTTGCCGGCAAACGAGCAGAGATAGCCCCGCTCGACACATTCGGCCATCCGGTCGGGCGCCGAGAAGCAGTGCAGGATCACGGCAGGCAGGCGCGAGGCGTGCTCGCGCAGCAGCGCGAAGGTGTCCTCCTCTGCTGCCCGGGTGTGAATCACCACCGGCAGGCCGAGCCGCCCCGCGAGGTCGAGCTGGGCGGCGAAGGCCCGGCGTTGGTCCTCACGCGGTGCGTGGTCGCGGTAGTAGTCGAGACCGGTCTCGCCGATCGCCCGGGCGCCGGGCTCGGCGGCCGCGCGCTCGATCTCCTCCAGCCCGGCCGCGTCGAAGCCGGTGGTCTCGTGCGGATGACGCCCGACGATCGCGGCCACCTCGGGGTGGGCGCGGGTCGCCTGGAGCGCCCGCTCGATCGAGGCTGAGTCCGTGCCCACGGTGGCGATGCGGGTGACCCCGGCCTGGCCGGCCCGGTCGATGAGCTCGCCGTCGGGCGGCTCGCAGGCGTCGAGATGACAGTGGGTGTCGACCACGCGAGCCGCGCCGGCCGGACCTGGCTCAGGCCGCCGGCGCCTCCGCCTCGACCCGGGGAAAGAGCTGCCCCAGCTCGCCGAGCGTCGCGCCGCCGGTCCCGGAGCCCAGGACCGCCTGCTCGAGCGAGAGGTCCTCGCGGTCCAGCGCCTCGAGCAGCCGCTCGGCCGAGGCGGGCATGAACGGGTGCAGCAGGACCGAGACCACGCGCAGCCCCTCGGCCAGGGTGTACAACACCTGATCGAGGCGCTCCTGCTCGGAGTCCTCCTTGGCCAGCTGCCACGGCTGCTGGTCCTGCACGTAGCGGTTGAGGCGCTTTATCCGCTGCCAGACCTCGTCGAGCGCAGCGGTCAACTCGACCTGGTCGATGCGGGCCGCCACCGCCTCGGCCAGCCCCTCGAAGTCCTGCATCAGCTCCGCGGGCGGCTCGGCGTCCGGCACGACCCCGTCGCGGTAGCGGTTGATCATCGACAGCGTCCGGGAGGCCAGGTTGCCGTACTCGTTCGCCAACTCGGTGGTGTAGCGGGTCTCGAAGCCCTCGGGCGAGACGTCGCCGTCCGCGCCGAAGCTCACCTCGCGCAGGACGTAGAAACGCAGGGCGTCCGCGCCGTAGAGGTCCGCCACGTGGAACGGCTCGATCACGTTCCCCAGCGACTTGGACATCTTGTGCTCGCCCCGCAACAGGAAGCCGTGGATGGCCACCCGTCGCGGCACCTCGATGTCCGCCGCCATCAGCATGGCCGGCCAGATCACGGCGTGGAACTTGAGGATGTCCTTGCCGATGAGGTGGACCGTGGCCGGCCAGAAACGCTCGCGCAGGTCCTCCCCGGGACGCGCGTAGGAGAGCGCGGAGTAGTAGTTGAGCAGCGCGTCGATCCAGACGTAGATCACCTGGGTCGGGTCCCAGGGGACGGGCACACCCCACTTCAGCCGGGCCCGGCTGAGCGATACGTCGCGCAGCCCACTCTTGATGAAGGAAAGCGCCTCGTTGTAGCGGTTCCGGGGGAGCACGAAGTCCGGGCGCTCGGCGTAGAGGCGCTCCAGCGGCTCCTGGAAGGTCGACAGCCGAAAGAACCAGTTGTCCTCGTGCTCCTTCTCGAGCTTGATCTTGTGGATCGGGCAGCGATTGCCCTCGTCCAGCTCCGACTCGGTCTTGAAGTCGGCGCAGCGAGGGCAGTACCAGCCTTCGTAGGTGCCCTCGTAGACATGACCGTTGTCGTGGATCCGCTGCACGACCTCGGCCACGACCTGCGCGTGCTCGGGATCGGTCGTGCGGATGAAGAAGTCGTTGGTCACGTTCAGCCTGGACGCCAGCTCGCGGAAGCGCCCGGCGTTTCGGTCGCCGAGCTCCCTGGGGGTGATCCCGAGCCGCTCGGCGGCCTGGGTCACCGGCTCGCCGTGCTCGTCGGTGCCCGTAAGAAGGAAGACGTCCTCACCACGCTGGCGCATATGGCGCGCGAGCACGTCCGCGGCGATCGTCGTGTAGGCGTGGCCCAGGTGAGGCTCGCCGTTGACGTAGTAGATGGGCGTCGTGACGTAGTACGACATCGAGCGTCCGATGCTACCCGGGCAGAGCCGCGCCGCTTCGGGGGCCGCTCGGCACGTTTCGGCCCACGAGTGCCAGTGACCGCGTCAGGCGCCCACTTTCACCCCGGGTCGGCGGTCATCAGCTCCGTCCGACCAGCGGCCGCAGCAGGCGAACGAGACCGCGTCGTCCGGTGCCGGCGGCCCTGCGACCGTCCTCGGTCGAGCCCAGAAGCGCCGCCGCGAGCAGGAGGCCGGCACAGGCCAGGATCCAGCCGATGTCAGGTCCGGCGCCGCGCGTCGATTTGGGGTTCGGGGCGGTCTCGGCCGGCTGCACCCGCGCTGCCCTCGCGTGGGCGGGCTCGGCCCTGCCTGCCGGACCAAGCGCGGGCCGGGCTGCCGGCCGGGGAGCGGCCCGCGCTCCCTCGGTTGCGTGCTCCGGAGATCCGGCCGGCCGCTCGAGCGGCGCGGGATGCGGTGAGCGGCCCGACTCGAGCAGCCCCCTGGGCGCAGGCGATGGTGCGGCCGCCGTCCCGGGCGCCGGCGCGTGACCGCGTGCCGGCACCCCGCGGGGCGCCCTGCCACCCGCGGGCACCCGGCGCGGGGCGCGCCCACCGAGCGGCACGCGACGCGGCGCCTCCCGCGGTGCCGGCTCCGATGTGGGAGCCCGGCCGGCCGCCGGCGCCGGCGCCGGTGCCGGGACCGGCGGGACGGGCGCGGGCAGCGTCACGGGGGCCGGATCCGGGGCCTCTGCCGGCGGCGGAGCGGGCACGCCGGGCAGGAAGTCGAGCGGATTCCGGTAGGCGTGGCGGGTGCCCGCCTCTCGCACGCCGAAGTGAAGGTGCGGCTGGGCCGCCGAGCGCCGGCCGCTCGTGCCGACGGCAGCAAGCGCGTCGCCCGTATCGACGCCGTCGCCCCTTCGCACCGCGAGCGACGAGAGGTGGAGGTAGGAGGTGTCGAAGCCGTCGGCGGTTCGCACGGAGACCGTGAGGCCCGACGATCCGGCCACGCCCGCGAAGCGCACCTCACCACCCGTGGCCGCCACCACCCGGGCGCCGAGCGGGGCGGCGATATCGATGCCGCGGTGCTGGCCGCCGGCGTACGGATCGTCGCCGTTGCGGAAGGTGCTGATCAACTCGCCCCGCACCGGCCACACCCAGGCGGCGTGGGCCGAGGGCGCGAGCGCCAGGGCGGCGACGAAGACCGTGAGGGCGATGAAGAAGCGCATGTGGCCGACCGTAGGGCCGAAATCGCCCCGGAGGGACCGGGTTTCGCACGCCTGTGCGTGTTTGTCACCGTCCTGTGCGTTTCGATGTCAGTTCCATGCCGAATCGGAGCCCGGGACGCCCCTGAGTCAATCCCCGGCCGTCAACGCCCGGTACAGGCTGTTGGCGCTCCCGCCGGTGAGCTCGGCGACCACGCCGGCCGCCCTGCGTGGATGCGCTCCGGCTTCCACCAGGCGCCGCAGCGCGTCGAGCCCGGCCGGCTCACCCTCGCTGCCCGCGGGCCCTGCACCCGCCGCCGAGGGCGGCCCCAAGACGAGCACCACCTCGCCCTTGGGCGGAGACCCGGCCCAGCGCTCGGCCAGCTCGGCGGCCGGCCCGCGCACGATCTCCTCGTGTGCCTTCGTCAGCTCGCGGCAGACCGCCACCTCGCGCTGCGAATCGAGCTCGGCCAGCAACGCCAGCGTGCCCGGCAGCCGGCGCGGCGATTCGAAGGCCACCAGCGTGCCCGGCTCCGACAGGAGCTTGCGCAGCTCGCCCTTCTTGCGCGGCAGGAACCCATGGAAGTGCCATTCGTCAGCCGGAAGCCCCGAAGCCACCAGCGCGGTGATCGCGGCCGATGGCCCGGGCAGCACCTCCACCGGCAGCCCGGCCCCCACGCAGCCACGCACCAGTAGGTATCCCGGGTCGGAGATCAGCGGCATGCCCGCGTCCGAGACCAGCGCCACCACCGCCCCGTCCCTCATCCGGCTGACCAGCTCGGCCGCCCGGCCGCGCTCGTTGTGCTCGTGGTAGGAGACCAGGCGAGCCTTGACTCCATAGCGGTCGAGCAGCACCCGCGTCCGGCGAGTGTCCTCGCAGGCGACCACGTCCGCCTCGCGGAGGGCGGACAGGACCCGCAGGGTCACGTCCTCGAGGTTGCCGATAGGGGTGGGGCACACCACGAGGCGCCCGCTCACGTCGGCTCCCCGAGCGCCAGCAGGGCGGCGCCGAGCATCCCGGACTCGGCGCCGAAGTGCGTGGCCTCGATGCGCACCTCGGCACGCGGAGGGGGCAGCGCCCGCTCGGCCACCACGCGCCGCGCCGGTTCGATGAGCAGGTCGCCGGCCGCGACCGCGCCGCCGCCGATCACGACCACCTCCGGGTTGAAGGTGTTCACGATCCCCGTAAGCCCAGCTCCCAGGCGGCGTCCGATCTCGGCGAGGACGAGCCGGGAGGACTCGTCACCGTCGTGCGCCATCTCGGTCACGATCGCGCCGCTGATCTCGCGGCCCGAGGCAAGCCGGCGCCCCAGTCCGGAGTGGGGCTCCGCGCGCGCGGTCCGCTCGCCCTCGTGGCCGATCGCCCGTCCCGAGACCATCGCCTCCAGACAGCCCCGGCCCGGGCAGGCTCCCGGGCAGTCAGGGCCGTGGAGGTCGACCACCCAGTGACCCAGCTCGGCGCCTACCCCGGTGGCTCCCCGGTAGATGTGGCCGTTGAGGTAGAGAGCGCTCCCGATTCCGGTGCCCAGGGCCAGCATGACGGCGTGGCGGGCGTCCTTGGCGACGCCGTGACGAGCCTCGGCGAGCAGCGCGAGGTTGGTGTCGTTGTCGACCATGACCGGAAGGCCGAGGCGCTCGCTCATCAGGTCGCGGAAGGGCACCTCGTCCAGAGGCAGGTGATTCGACCAGCGCGACACACCGGTCTCCCACTCCACGAGGGCGGGGATGCCGAAGCCCACCGCCTCGGCGTCGGGGGCCGCGGCGCGCGCCTCCTCCGCGGCCTCGACGAAGATGTCGAGCGTCTCCCCGCGATCGGCCCCCCGCCAGGTCCGGTGGACGCGGTGACGGACCACCAGGTCCTCGTCGACCACGCCCCCCAGGAGCTTCGTTCCACCTGCGTCTACGCCGATCACGCGCCGTGGCGGCATGGCGGATAGATATACAGAGGGGGGTGAACGATCCGAGGTCTGGCCCCCCGGAGTACAAGGTTTACCGCTCACGCCGCAAGCCCGTGGCACGAGGCGGGGACCTCGACGCGCTCAAGCGCCGCCTGGGCCGCGCGCGCCGCGACCCGCGCCCGGAGGGCGATTCGGGCCGCGGGATCACACCCCGGCGCGTGCTCAAGTGGATCGCGCTGGCGGTGGCCGGCTGGCTGCTCCTTTCGCTGGCCCTCTTCCTGATCAGCGCACAGACTCAGGAGGGCGTCTCGCCCCAGGCCGAGCGCGCCCTCTCGCGAGGCGGCACGCTGCTCACCGGCAGCACGATCCTCGTCCTCGGCTCCGACGTGCGCACCGGTGAGTCCATCGACGAGTCCCAGCAGGGCCCGGGGCGCTCGGACTCCATCATGCTGGTGCACGCCGGCCTCGGCAGCGTGCGCAAGCTTTCGATTCCGCGCGACGTCGAGGTGAACATCCCCGGTCAGGGCATCAACAAGATCAACGCCGCCTACGCGATCGGCGGTCCGGCCCTGACGATCGAGACGGTGGAGTCGTTCATGGGCAACGGCCTGGAGATCAACCACCTGGTCGAGGTGGACTTCGAGAACTTCCCGGCGCTCATCGACTCGCTCGGCGGAGTGACGGTCGACTCACCGTCGCGAATCTGCTCGCCGCCGTTCGACAACTTCTGGAAGGGCATCAACTTCAAGAAGGGGGAGAACGAGCTGGACGGCGAGCGAGCGCTGGGCTACGCCCGCGTGCGCAAGAACGATTGCGCGCCTGCCGAGGACGACCGCGCCCGCGCGGCGCGCCAGCAGCAGGTGCTGAACGCAATGTCCGATCAGGTCACCTCGCCGAGCACCTTCTTCCGGCTGCCCTGGGTCAGCTGGCAGGCCCCGCGGGCGCTGCGCACGGACATGCAGGGGGTGGGCCTGATGGCGCTCTTCCTCGACATGGCCACCGGCGGCTCGGAGGAGACCGAGGTGCTCGAGGCCACCTGCTGCAACGGGAGCAACCTGTTTGTCACCGACGGCGCCAAGGAGGACGCGGTCAGCAAGCTGGTCGACGGGTCGACTAGTCCGAGGAAGAAGAGCTCGTCGATGAGGTCGACGAGGTCTTCGACTCCTTCGAGCCCTTGGAGTCTCCGGACGATTCCTTCTTCGAGTCGCCGGACTCCGACTTGCCCTCGGAGGAGGCGGACCCCGACTTCTTCTTGCCGTAGTCGGTGGTGTAGAAGCCCGACCCCTTGAAGTGGACCGCGACGGGGTGGAACACCCGCTGGACGGGGGACTCGCAGGTGGAGCAGCTCGTGAGCGGGTCGTCGGTCATGCGCTGCATCACCTCGAAGGTGTGCCCCTGCTCACAGCGGTACTCATAGATGGGCATGGCACTCCGAGTATAGGAGTGCCAGCGGCACTCCAGCCTCCGGCTCAGCCTGTGTGCGGCGGCGCCGGCCGCTCGAGATCCTCGAGCAGCGAGACGCGCATCGTGTGCCACACCAGCCAGGCGGCGAGGTGACCGATCGGGCGCAGGGCGGTCTCGACCATCGTTGCCAACTTACCCCCGTTGGCGGCTGTCGTCACGCCTTCGGTGCGCCAAGAAGCGCGCCGGTAGGCTGCGCGGCCGTGGTGACCATGGACTCAATCGTCGCGCTCTGCAAGCGCCGCGGCTTCATATTCGCGGCCTCGGAGATCTACGGCGGGATCGCCAACACCTACGACTACGGCCACTACGGGGTCCTGCTGAAGAACAACGTGGTCGGAGCCTGGTGGAAGGCGATGATCCAGGAGCGCGACGACGTGGTGGCGCTCGACTCGGCGATCATCCAGCACCCGCGCACGTGGGAGGCCTCGGGCCACCTCGAGGGCTTCACCGACCCGCTGGTGGACTGCCGCACCTGCAAGCTGCGCTTCCGGGCCGATCACATCGACGAGGAGCGCGCAGGCGAGGGCGGTCACCCCGAGGTGCGCTGCGGCCGCGCCCCGTCGAAGCTTCCGGGAGACCATCCCGACTGTGACCTCACGCCGGCCCGCGAGTTCAACCTGATGTTCGAGACCACGATCGGCCCGGTCAAGGAGGCCGGCTCGACGGTCTACCTGCGCCCGGAGACCGCACAGGGCATCTTCCTCGACTTCAAGGCCACGCTCCAATACGCCCGGCGCAAGCCTCCGTTCGGCATCGCCCAGGTGGGGAAGTCGTTCCGCAACGAGATCACGCCGGGCAACTTCATCTTCCGCACCCTGGAGTTCGAGCAGATGGAGATGGAGTTCTTCGTGCCGCCCGCGGAGGCCGAGGGCTGGCACGACTACTGGATGAAGGAGCGCATGGGCTGGTACGAGGGTCTGGGCCTAGACCCCGAGCGGCTGCGCCTGCGGCCGCACGGGCCGGAGGAGCTGTCGCACTACTCCTCGGCGACGAGCGACATCGAGTACCTCTACCCGATCGGCTGGTCCGAGCTGGAGGGAATCGCCAACCGCGGCGACTTCGACCTCACCCAGCACGCAGAGCATTCCGGCGACAAGCTCGAGTACGTCGACACCGCTACCGGTGAGCGCTACGTGCCGCACGTGATCGAGCCCGCCGGCGGCGTGGGGCGGACCATGCTCGCGCTTCTCTGCGACGCCTACGCCGAGGAGGAGATCGAGGGGCGCAAGCGCACAGTGCTGCGCCTGAACCCTCAGCTCGCGCCGGTGAAGGTGGCCGTGCTGCCGCTCGTGAACCGCGACGGCATGCCCGAGCTGGCTCGCGAGCTCTACGAGGACCTCCGCTCGATGGTGCCGGCCGAGTACGACGCCGGCGGCTCCATCGGCCGCCGCTACCGCCGCCAGGACGAGATCGGCACCCCGTGGGGGGTCACGGTGGACGGGCAGACGCTCGAGGACCGGACGGTGACGCTGCGCGACCGGGATTCGCTCGAGCAGGTCCGCGTCCCCATCGACGAGCTCGCGGACGAGCTCGAGCGGCGGCTGGCCGAGCCCTGGCGGCGCGCGGGCTAGCGCTGAGCGATTAGGTTCGCGCCTCCGCGCCCATCGAGAAAGGACTCCCGCATGCCGAAGGCTGTCCGCCGCCATCTCACCTACGCGAACGTCACGGCCACGCTGGCGCTCGTTCTGAGCCTTACCGCCGGCGCATACGCGGCCGTGCGAATCACCGGGCAGGAAGTCGTCGACCGCTCTCTCACCGGCAAGGACATCCGGCTGGAGTCGATCCGCAGCAAGCACGTGCGGGGCCTCACGCTGAGTGACCTCAAGAACGGGCCCGGCCAGTACTACCTACGGTTCGCCAGCGGCCAGGGCAGCGGGATCGCGGAGGCGACGGCGACTTGCAACAACAACGACGTCGCTATCAGCGGCGGCACGGGCAGCGGCGGCACCTCAACCCACCTCATCGCCGACGGCCCGGGATCGCTTAACCAGACCACTCGGACAGTGACGAGCTGGACCGGCAGGGTGGCGGGTGTCAGCGGCGACGACCAGGTCCGCGTGACGGTTACGGCGCTCTGTCTCGCCGTCCCCGCCGACTGAGCTACAGGCGCCCGTGGGCTAGAGGCGCTGCAGCTCCTCGACGACCGCGTCCTGGACCTCGCCGAACTGCTGGTCGATCCAGCGCCAGCGCACGCCGTCGAGGATCTCGGTGCGCTCGTCGGCGAGGTGGTCCTGGATCCGCTCGACCTCGAGTGCCACCGGAACCACGGTATCGGCGGACTTGAGCTCCTCGGCCACCACCGCCGCTCGTCCGTGGGCGGTGAACGCCACGCCCTCGCCGAGCAGGCAGAAGGCCGCCGCGGGGTCCTCGCGCAACCGGCGCAGCGCCTCGCGCTCGCGGCCGAGCGCCATCAGGATGCGGCGGTCGCCGGCGCGTATCGCGGTCGAGACGGGGATCGGGTGGGGGCCGACGGGACACAGCACGCCCGTGGTGCCCGGGGCCCAGATCGGGAGACGCTCCACGGATGCAGGGTAAGGCCTAGGCCGGCGAGCCCTCGAAGTCCGCCCGTGGCAGCCTGCGCGCCAGCGGCTCGGGCAGCCACCAGTTCCAGCGGCCCATGAGCTCCATCGTCGCCGGGACCAGGATCAGCCGGATCAGCGTGGCGTCGAGCGCGATCGCCACCGAGAGGCCCAGGCCGATCTCCTTGATCGAGGGAGTGCCGGTGGTGGCGAACACCGCGAACACGGCGACCATGATCAGGGCCGCGCTCGAGATCGTCGCCGCGCTGGCTCGCAGGCCCTGGGCCACGGCGGTGGTGGTGTCGCCCGTGGCGTCGTAGCGCTCCCGGATCCGCGAGAGCAGAAAGACCTCGTAGTCCATCGACAGGCCGAACACGATGGCCAGCAGGAACGGCGGGGTCATCGAGTTGATGTAGCCGAGCGACTCGTATCCGAGCACCCCGTCGAGCCAGCCCCACTGGAAGACGGCCACGAGCACGCCGTAGGCCGCCGCCACCGAGAGGAGGTTCATCAGCACGGCCTTCAGGGGCAGGAGGACCGAGCGCAGCAGCAGGAACAGCACGAGATAGCTGACCACCAGCACGAAGGCGAGGATCTTCCACATCGAGCCGGAGACCAGATTCTGGAAGTCGTCGCCCGCGGCCGTCGCTCCGCCCACGCTCAGCTCGGCCACCCCGTCCAGCGGGCCGCCGTCGGCGCGCAGGCGCTCCACGAGCCGCTCCGCCTGCGGGCTCTCGGCGTCATGGCGCGGCAGCACGGCGATCAGCGCGGCCCTGCCGTCACGGGAGGGCGACGGCGGGAGGATCCGCGCGACCTCGGGATCGCGGGCCAGCTCGTCCGCGTAGGCGGTCAGGGCCTCGCGGTTTGCCGGCGTGCGGACGCTGCCCTGCTTCAGCTCCGCGATCAGCTGCGTGGGACCGGCGGCGCCGGCGCCCTGCTTCTGGGCGGCCAGCTCCGCGCCCGTTCGGGTGGCGTTCCCCTCCGGGAACTGGCGCAGCGCGCCGTCACCGAAGACCAGCGAGAGCGCGGGGATCGCCAGCACCAGCAGCACGCCCGCGCTGGCCAGGGCAGCGATCCAGGGGCGGCGGGTCACGCGGGCGGTCCAGCGCTCCCAGAAGCCCGTCCGGGCCGCCACCGCCTCCGGGCGGGTCGACCCGCGCCGGCGGGGACGGCTGCGGACGGCCCGCGCCACCAGTTGCGTGGTGAGCGCGATGCGTCCGCGCGCGTACACCCGCCGGCCGAAGAGGCTCATCAGCACGGGCAGCAACGTGACCGCAGCCAGCACCGAGACGGCCACCACGATGATCGCGCCCACGGCCATCGAGCGGATCGTGGTCGAGTCGACCAGGTACAGCCCGGCCAGCGACACCATCACGGTCACGCCAGAGAATGCGACTGCGAGTCCGGAGGTGCGCAGCGCGAGCCGGCGCGCATCCTCCGGCGCCGCGCCGCCCCGGATCTCCTCTCGGTAGCGGGCGAGCACGAACAGCGAGTAGTCCACAGCCACGCCGATCCCGATCATCGAGGCCACGTTGGTCACGAACACCGACATGTCCGTGGCCTGGGAGAGGAAGTAGACGACCGCCCCGGTGAGGCTCACGCTGGCCAGCCCGAGCAGCAGCGGCAGCGCGGCCGCCGCGAGCGAGCCGAACACCACCAGGAGGATCAGCAGGACGATGGGAAAGCCGGTGGTCTCCGCCGCCTCCAGGTCCTCCTGGGCCAGCTCCTGCATCCCGGCCCACAACGCCTGCTGGCCGACGAGATAGGGCTGCACCCCGGCGCGAGCCTCGTCCCCGAGCGCGTCGCGCAGGTCCACCGTGGCGTCGGCGAGCTGGTCCTGGCTGCCGGCGAGGGCCAGCGGCATGACGGTGATCGAGGCGCCGGCCGCCTCACGGCGCGCCGTCGCGGCGGCCGCGTCGGTCAGCTCGACGTGCGGGAGCCGGGCGACCAACCGGTCGACCCGCTCGATCTCATCACGCACGGCCGTGGCATTCGCGCCCTCGCGCTTCGCCAGCACCACGGCGAGGTACTCGCGCTGGGCGCCCTCGAAGCGCTCGAGGTTCTTGTCCACCACGGCCGACTGCGAGCCGGGCACCGCGAAGCCCCCGGCGGTCAGGTGTTCGCTCTGGCGGGCGGCGAAGGGAAGGGCGGCGAGCAGGAGCACGCCCCATACGCCGAGCACGAGCAGGCGGCGGCGCTCCAGGAACGTCGCAAGCCGGTCCATCGCTGCCTGCACGAGCTGCCTCCTGACTTGGTTGGCTGGCCAGCCAACTGTTGCGTGAGGTGGCCATGCAGTGTGTGAGGGCGGTCACAGTCTCACAGCTGGGCGGGCGGCCCCGTTTAGGTTTCTGGCCTTGTCGATAGCCGCCCGCCAAGCCCCGCCACCCACGCGCGCGCCCGTGCTCGCCGGCGTGGCCGCGCTCGTGACGGTCACCGCGTGGGCGTCCGCCTTCATCGGGATCCGCGACGCCGGAGACGAGCTCTCGGCGGGAGCGCTCGCGCTCGGGCGGCTGCTCATCGCAACCGCCGCCCTCGGAGTGATCGTGGCGATCCGGCGCGAGCCGCTTCCCGCGCGCCGCGACCTGCCCGCGATCGCGCTGTGCGGGCTGCTGTGGTTCGCGATCTACAACGTCGCGCTGAACGAGGCCGAGCGCCACGTCGACGCCGGCACCGCCGCGATGCTCGTGAACGTCGGACCGATCCTGATAGCCCTGCTGGCGGGGGTCGTGCTCCACGAGGGCTTTCCCCGCTCGCTGTTGGCCGGGTCGGCGATCGGGTTCGCGGGCGCGATCTTGATGGGGATCGCCACCTCCGACGGCGGCCTGGCAGCGAGCGGCGGCGCGGCCCTCTGTCTGGTCGCGGCGCTCGGCTACGCCGGCGGTGTGGTGTCCCAGAAGCCCGTGCTGGCCCGCGTCTCCGCTCTCCAGGTCACCTTCTTGGCCTGTGCCGTCGGTGCGCTCGCGTGCCTGCCGTTCGGTCCCACGCTCGTGGACCAGCTCGGCACGGCGAGCGGGTCGGCGATCCGTTGGACCGTCTACCTCGGCCTCGTCCCGACGGCGCTCGCCTTCACCACCTGGGCCTACGCGCTCTCCCACACGACCGCCGGTCGCATGGGCGCGACGACCTACCTCGTGCCGCCGCTCGCGATTCTGATGGCGTGGCTCGTGTTGTCGGAGACGCCGCCGGCGCTGGCAATCGCAGGCGGGGCGCTCTCCCTGGCGGGCGTGGCGCTGGCAAGGCGTCGCTAGCGAGCGCCCAATAGACCGCGCGCCAGCCGGACACCAAGCGCAAAGGCGGCCTCTTTGTCCCAGTCCGGGTCGGAGATCACCTGGATTCCGAACCCGTCGCCGAGAGCGAAGAGCATGGAGGCCACCGAGTCGGCGTCGGCGTCGAGCTTGACCACGCCCTCGGCCTGCTTTTCGCGCAGCGCCTCGGCCAGGAACTCGCGCCAGCGGCGATAGAGCTCGGCCAGCTCGGCGCGGATCTCATCGCTGTGGCGGGAGGCGCTGAGCAGCTCGTAGACCACGGCCTGGCTGCCCGGCTCGCCCATGAACTCCTCCAGCCCGATCACGAGCGCGTCGACGATCGCCTCGGCGTCGCCCGCAACGGCGAACCGATCGGCCATGGCCTGGATGCGGGAGTCGCAGTCGTGGCGCACCACCTCGACCAGCAGCTGCTCCTTGGAGCCGAAGTAGTAGTGCAGGAGCCCGCGCGAGACGCCCGCCTCACGGGCCACGTGATCGAAGGTGGAGGCCGCGGCGCCCCGCGTGCCGACGCTCGACCGCATGGCGGCGACGATGCGTTGCGCCTTCTCGCCCTCGAGCCGGCGCGGAGCCTCGACGGAAGCTTCCATCCCTCGCTCCACATGCTAACTGGCCGGCCAGCCAGAGGAGGCGCGGGCGGGGCGTTTGCGGCTCCCGCAACGCGGGCAACGACACGGCAGCGAACGAGGGGGGAGCCATGCAGGGTGCGCTACAGGCGAGTGGTCGCAGGATCTACTTCTTCGGTGCCTTGGGCGGGCTGTTGTTCGGCTACGACACCGGCGTCATCTCCGGGGCGATCCTGTTCATAACGGAGGACTTCGGTCTCTCACCGTTCATGCAGGGAGCCGTCGTGGCCTCGCTGCTGCTCGGGGCGATGCTGGGGGCGGCGCTCGCGGGTCCATTGTCCGACCGCCTGGGACGCCGGCGGCTCATCATGATCGCCGCCGTGACCTTCACGGTCGGGGCCCTCGCGGCGGCCGCGGCACCCAGCGCGTGGGCGCTCGTGGCGGCGCGCTTCGTGATCGGGCTGGCCGTGGGCTGCGCCGCGCTGGTGGTGCCGCTCTACCTCTCGGAGATCGCGCCGACCAAGCTGCGAGGCGCGATCGGCTCGCTCAACCAGCTGATGATCGTGGGCGGAATCCTGGTCGCGTTCATCGTCAACGCCATCCTGGCGTCGTCGGCGGATTGGCGGCTGATGCTGGGCCTGGCGGCGGTGCCCTCGCTGGTCCTGCTCGTGGGGATGTTCTTCATGCCGGAAACGCCCCGCTTCCTGGTCACCCAGGGCGAGGAGGACGAGGCCCGCGACGTGCTCGAGGAGCTGAAGCCGGATGACGCGCCGGCGGAGGACGAGCCCGAGCAGAAGGTCCAGGCGATCCGCGAGGTGGACGAGGAGGAGAAGGGCGGCGGCTGGGAGCTCCTGAAGGAGAGCTGGGTCCGCCCCGCGCTCGTGGTGGCGATCGGCCTGGCGGTCTTCCAGCAGCTGGTGGGGATCAACACGATCATCTACTACGCGCCCACCACGCTCACGAGCGTGGGCTACGGCCCCGAGGCGGCCATCTACGCGAACCTCGCGATCGGAACCCTGAACGTCGCGATGACGATCCTGGCGATCCGGATCATCGACCGGGTGGGGCGCAAGCCGATGCTGCTGGTCGGCCTGGTGGGGATGGTCACCAGCCTGGTGGTACTGGGCGTGTCCTCCGAGGTGCTGGCAACGCCCGACTCCGCCGGCGACCCCGCGGCGATCATCACGCTGCTGTGCCTGGCCGGCTTCATCGCCTCGTTCGCGGCCACCTGGGGGCCGGTGGTGTGGGTGGTACTCCCGGAGATCCTGCCCCTCAGCGTGCGCGGCACCGCCATGGGTCTCGCGATCTTCCTGCATTGGGGCGCGAACTTCCTGGTCTCCCAGAGCTTCCCGATCATGCTCGACGCATGGAGCGCAGGACCGGTCTTCCTCGGCTACGCGGTGATCGGGGTGATCGCGTTCTTCTTCGTCAAGTCACAGGTGCCCGAGACCAAGGGCCGCAGCCTCGAGGAGATCGAGGAAGGCCTGCAGGAGGAGGCGGGCGCGGAGCCGGAGCCGGCCCGGACCTAGGGGTTGTCGTGGTTCCGTCCCACTATGGGACGGAACGTCGACCACCCCCCTCGCGGCGCAGGTCGGGCGGCGCGGACCTAGGGCTCGAGGGCGGCGGTGGCACGAAGCGCGTTGGAGCTGGGTAAGGGGGGCGGCCAAGCCCAATGCCACCACGGTGCGCCCGCGGTCCCTACCCCCCAGCCGTGCGCTGCGGGCCGCGCGCGCCGCCTAGCAGCAGCGCGCTCCCGGGTTCTCGTCGCGCTGGTCCATGCGCCAGCGCTCGAAGTCGCGCCGGCTCATCACCGGCTCGTCCGCGTGCTCGCGCCGGCGGTGCTCGACGTAGCGCTCGTAGGCGGTCTCGCCGGATACCTCGCGCAGGTAACGCGCGAACCCTCGCGCGCCCTGGCGCAGTGCGTTCGACCGGGCCACCGGCTAGCCGCCTCCCACGCCGGCTGGGACACGGGAGCGGTCACCGTTCCCGGCGGCTGCCGCCGCCATCGCCTCGCGCTCGCTGGGCGTGGCGATCAGACCCGACGGGGCGACGAGCCGTGACGGCTCGGCGGGCACCTCGGTCGTCACGACCGGGCGCGTGCCCCGGATCGTGCCGATCCACACCCTGACCGCGTCGGCGATGATCACGACGATCAGGATGGCAAAGAAGGCCGCCAGGATGCCGTCGATGGTGGTGTTGGTGACGATCTGCTCCATGTCCTCCACGCTCTGAGCGGGCGGCAGCGGCTCGCCCCCTTCATCGATCGCCTCTTGGAAGGCGTCGCGCTGGGCGAAGAAGCCGATCTTGGGATCGTCCGAGAACACCTTCTGCCAGCTGGCGGTGAGCGTGACGGTGGCGTCCCACGCGAGCGGGACCAGCGTGACCCAGGCCCACTTCAGCTTGCCGCTCTTGATCAGGATCGTGGTGCCGACGGTGAGCGCGACCGCCGCCAGCAGTTGGTTGGCGATGCCGAACAGCGGGAACAGCTGGTTGATGCCGCCGAGCGGATCGGTGGCGCCGGCCCAGAGGAAGTAGCCCCAGCCCGCCACCACCAGCGCGCTGGTGGCCCACAGGCCGGGCTTCCAGGACACGCGGCCGATCGGCTTCCAGATGTTGCCGAGCGTGTCCTGCAGCATGAAGCGCCCGACCCGAGTTCCCGCGTCCACCGTGGTGAGGATGAACAGGGCCTCGAACATGATCGCGAAGTGGTACCAGAAGGCCTTCAGCGCATTTCCGCCTATCACGCCGGAGAAGATCTCCGACATTCCGACGGCCAGCGTGGGGGCGCCACCGGTGCGAGCCACCAGCGTCTCCTCCTCCACGGAGTTGGCGGCCGACTGCAGCTGCTCGGGGCTGATCGTGAAGCCGAGGTCCCTGACCGCGGTCGAGGCCGACTGCACGCTGTCGCCCACCACCCCGGCCGGCGCGTTCATGGCGAAGTAGAGGCCGGGGTCGAGGATCGAGGCCGCGGTGATGGCCATGACCGCCACAAACGACTCCATCAGCATCGCGCCGTAGCCGATCGTCCGGACCTGCGTCTCCTTCTCGATCATCTTCGGGGTGGTCCCGGAGGCGATCAGGGAGTGGAAGCCCGATAGCGCGCCGCAGGCGATGATGATGAACACGAACGGGAACAGCGCGCCGGCGAAGACCGGTCCCTGGCCGTTGGAGGCGAACTCCGTGACGCGCTCGTTCTGGAGCACCGGCAGCGTGAACAGGATCCCCAGCGCGAGCAGCGCGATGGTCCCGATCTTCATGAAGGTCGATAGGTAGTCGCGCGGGGCCAGCAGCATCCACACGGGCAGGACCGATGCCGCGAAGCCGTAGACGACCAGGCAGATCACGAGCGTCTCGGGATCGAGCGTGAAGAAGTCGGCGAGCGCGCCGTCGGACTCCTGGACCCACCCTCCGGCCAGGATGGCCAGGATGAGCAGGGCCACGCCGATGGCCGTGGTCTCGAGCACCCGGCCCGGCCGCAGCACCCGCATGTAGAAGCCCATCAGCAAGGCGATCGGGATGGTCATCGCGATGGAGAACGTGCCCCAGGGCGACTCGGCCAGCGCCTGGACCACGACCAATGCGAGGACCGCCAGCAGGATGATCATGATCGAGAACACCGCGATCAGCGCGGCCACGCCACCCACCGGGCCGATCTCGTCGCGCGCCATCTGGCCGAGGCTCTTGCCGTCGCGGCGCATCGAGAAGAACAGGATCACCATGTCCTGCACCGCCCCGGCGAAGATCACACCGACGACAATCCACAGCGTGCCCGGGAGGTAGCCCATCTGGGCAGCCAGCACCGGTCCCACCAGCGGCCCGGCGCCGGCGATGGCCGCGAAGTGGTGCCCGAACAGCACGCGCCGATCGGTGGGCTGGAAGTCGTGGCTGTTGTCCAGGCGCTCCGCGGGGGTGGCCCGCTTGTCGTCGGTCCCCAGCACCTTCTTGGCGATGAAGCGGGCGTAGAAGCGGTAGGCGATCGCGTAGGAGCAGACGGCGGCGAACAGCAGCCAAACCGCGTTGATCTCCTCGCCCCGCGCCAGCGCGAGGATGCCCCAGGCGACCGCGCCGAGCAGCGCCACCGCCGACCAGATCACGATGCTGCGGACCTTGACGTCCCTGCCTCGCACGTGGACGCTCACGTTCGCTCCTCCTGGAGTTGCTCGTCGTCAAGACGGCCCAGCGCCGAGCGCAGGCCGAAGTCGGGCGGAAGGTTCGAGGTGAACCAGCGCCGGCCGAAGCGCTTCTTGCAGTCCACCCGCAGCGGGCGGCCGGCCAGCTCGGCGTAGGCGCGGCGGTGGGCGAACACCGGCGCGTCGCCGGCGTCCGGAAGGCGCCGGAACGCGTTCGAGCGCTCGACCTCGCGGGTCGACGTGCGACGCAGGCTGACCTCACCGGCCACCGCGCAGCAGATCGCCACCCGGTGCCAGTCGAACACCAGCGCCTCCCCTGGGCGCAGGGCGGCCGCAGCCTCGCTCGTGATCTCCATCACCTGGACCCCTCCTCCAGGGCGGAGTTACCCAGCCCGGCCGCACCTCACACGAGAAAGGGCGCCGCGGGGGCGCCCTCTCAGGTCGATGCGAAGCTAGCGCGAGGCTAACTGGTGCCCACGGGCTCGTTCGAGCTCGGGCTCGAGGCCGGCTCCGGCGTGGTGCTCGCGGTGTACTCGAACTCCTCCTCGGCGCCGAAGAGCGCGTCGAGGACCTTCTTGCGCAGGCCCTCGCTCAGAACGAGCGCCAATGCGCCCCCGATGAGCGCGAGCAGCACCAGGCGACCGAAGCGGCGCTTCTTCTTCTTCTTCTTGCCGCGCAGCTGATCGGCGGCCTCCTTCAGAGAGTTCGCCGCCTCCTTGAGCTCCTTCTGCGTCTTCTTGTCGTCGGTTACGGCCTTGACCGCTCCCTTGCCGTTCATCCGGGAGTACGCCTTGCGTCCGGAGTCGATGGCATTGGAAAGGTTCTCCCGCAGCTCCTCGTCATGCAAGATGCGCTGGATGTACTCGTTGGTGCGGATCGCCTGTCCTGCGGCGACCGCCCCCGCTCCGGCCTTCGCGGCCTTCTTCTTCGCTGCCATTGCTCTCCTCGATCCGCTTTCGGCGTGGGCGTACTGTACCCGGCAACTGCGGGCGGGAACACGGTCAGCGTCGAGGTCGCTTCTCCAGTGCCGCTTCCAGCACCTCGTCGACGGTGTCGACCAGTACGAATTTCAGCCTCTTGCGCAGGTGCTCCGGGATGTCGTCGATGTCCGCCTCGTTGCGGCGAGGAATGATCAGGCGCTTCACCTCGGCGCGCTGAGCAGCCAGGGCCTTCTCCTTCAGACCCCCGATCGGCAGCACCTTGCCGGTGAGCGTGACCTCGCCCGTCATGGCGGTGTCGGCCCGCACCGGACGCCCCGTCACGCGGGAGGCCAGCGCCGCGGCCATCGTGATGCCGGCGCTGGGCCCGTCCTTGGGGATCGCGCCCGCCGGAACGTGGATGTGGATGTCGTGCGTGGCGAACCAGTCCTCCGGCAGCCGGCCGTCCAGCGATTCGGCCGCGGTCTTGACGTAGGAGAGTGCCGCCGCGGCCGACTCCTTCATCACGTCGCCGAGCTGGCCCGTCACCTGGAGCCGGCCCTCGCCGGGGTACGCCGTGGCCTCGACGAAGAGCACGTCGCCTCCCACGGGGGTCCAGGCCAGCCCGGTGGCCACGCCGGGCTCTGAGGTTCGGCGTTGCACGTCCGGCTGGAAACGCCGCCGGCCGAGCAGCTCGACCACCGTCTTGGGGCGGATGGTGCGCTTGGAGCGGCGCGTGCCCTCGGCGAACTCACGTGCCACCTTGCGGCACACCGATCCGATCTCCCGCTCCAGGTTGCGGACGCCGGCCTCCCGCGTGTAGCCGTCGATGATCTGGTCGAGCGCCGGCTCTGTGAACTCGATCTTCGAGCGCCCCAGGCCGTTGCGCTCGATCTGGCGCGGGACCAGGTAGCGCACCGCGATCTCGCGTTTCTCCTCGTGGGTGTAGCCCGCAAGCTCGATCACCTCCATCCGGTCGCGCAGAGCCGGCGGCACGCTGTCGAGCTGGTTCGCCGTGCAGATGAAGAAGACGTGCGAGAGGTCGAAGGGGAGGTCCAGGTAGTGGTCCCGGAAGGTGGCGTTCTGCTCGGGGTCCAGCACCTCGAGCATCGCGCTGGAGGGATCCCCGCGGAAGTCGGCGCCCATCTTGTCGATCTCGTCGATCATCAAGACCGGGTTATTGGAGCCCGCGTCGCGCAGCGCCCGGATGATGGTGCCCGGCAGCGCTCCGATGTAGGTGCGGCGGTGGCCGCGGATCTCCGACTCGTCGCGCACGCCGCCCACGGAGATGCGCTCGAAGTTGCGGCCCATCGCCTCGGCCACCGATCGGCCCAGGGAGGTCTTGCCCACGCCGGGCGGGCCGACGAAGCAGAGAATCGAGGAGCGGGCGTCCGGCTTCAGCTTGCGAACGGCCAGGAACTCGAGGATCCGGTCCTTCACCCGCTCGATGTCGTAGTGGTCGCGGTCGAGGATGCGTCGTGCGTGCTTGAGGTCGAGGTTGTCCTCGGTCGAGACCGACCAGGGCAGCGTCGCCAGCCACTCCAGGTACGTGCGGATCACGCCGTGCTCGGCCGCCTGCGGCGGAAGCCGCTCGAAGCGCTCGAGCTCGCGGTCGGCCTGCTTTCTCACGTCTTCCGGGAGCCCGGCCTCGTCCAGGCGCTCCCGCAGCTCGGTGACCTCGGCCTGGGTCTCGTCGATCTCGCCGAGCTCCTCCTGGATCGCCTTGAGCTGCTGGCGCAGGAAGTACTCGCGCTGGCCCTTGTCCATCTCCGACTGGACCTGAGTCTGAATCCGGGTGCCGATCTCCACCAGCTCGAGCTCCCGCGCCAGCACCTCCGAGAGGCGGCGCAGGCGCCGGACGACGCTCACCTCCTCCAGCAGCTCCTGCCGCTCCTCGGTGCTGATCCGCAGGGCCCCGGCGATCATGTGGGCGAGCTCGGCCGGGTCGTCGAGGTTGGCCACCGCCACCTGCAGCTCCTCGGGCAGGTATGGCAGGTCCTCGATGATGCGGGAGAAGGTCGTCTGCACGTTGCGGTGGAGTCCCTCGAGCTCAGGCGAGGGGACGACCTCGTCGGGCGCCTCGGTCACACGGGCCACGAGGTAGGGCGAGGTGGATACGTACTCGCCCAGCACCACCCGCTGGGCGCCGTGCACCAGGATGCGAACCGTGCCGTCGGGCACCTTGAGCATGCGCGCCACCACGCCGGCCACCCCGACCGAGTAGAGGTCCTCCGGACCGGGATCCTCCTTCTCGGAGTCGCGCGAAGCCACCATCACGAGCATCCGGTCGCCGGCCAGCACGTCGTTGACCAGCTGGAGGGACCGCTCCTGGCCGATGGCCAGCGGCGTCAGCGTCTCCGGGAACGGCACCGTCTCGCGCAGGGGCAGCACCGGCAGCGTCTCGGGCAGGACGGTGCGCACGGCGACTTCGGACGGGTCACCGTTCGCCGATGGGATCTGGATGCTCATTGCTCGGAGATCGGCACCCGCCGGACCGAGGCGTCGGGCTGCGCCAGCGGGATCTCCACCTCGAGGATCCCGTCCTCGTAGGAGGCCCGAGCCTCGCCGGCGACCACCTCGGCGCCCAGCTCGACCAGCCTCCGGAAGGGCCCATGCTCGATCTCGATCTGCTGGTACAGCCTCCCGGCGGCCGCGGCTGGCCGGCGCTCCCCCGCGATCAGCAGCTGGCGGCCGCGGATCTCGAGCGCCACGTCAGCGATGTCGACCCCGGCCAGGTCCGCCTTCACGACCGCCCGCGGCGGCTGATCGGCGTAGTAGACGTCCACCGAGGGTGCAAAGCCGCGTCCCCGCAGCCCGGTTTGGCGCTCGAACACATCGCCGAACAGCTCGTCGATCTCGCGGCGCATGCGCTCGAAGCCTGCGAACAGGTCGCGCTGGGAGCTCACCGGGCCGAGGATAACCGGCGCAACGCCCTCATCCAGCTCGCCGCGTGAGCGCCGACATGACCGCGCGGCGCTCGAGCTCGGCCAGACCCTGCCCGGTCCCGACCACCATTAGGTGGTCTCCCGGAGCCACGCGGACCCCCGGCTCCGGGAACTCCTTGCCCGGCACGGCCAGCACACGGGCCTCGCAGTCCCGCTCCAGGCTTGCGATTTCCGTGTCCCGTTCGGCAGTCAGGATCACGATCTGCAGGACCTGCCGCCCGATCGGCAGCACGGCGGCGGCTCGCCGGCCCAGGATCGCGGCCGCGAACGCCGGCGCGGCAAGAGACGAGACGCCTCGCGACAGGTGGATCCCCGCCGCGCGCTCCACGCGTGCCGCCAGATCGTGGTCGGAGAGGCGCAGGACCACGCGCAGGTCCGGCACCCGCTCGCGTGCCACCAAGGCGCACTGGAGGTTCGTCACCTCATCGCCCGTCATGACGATCAGCGCCCGGGCCGACTCCAGCCGCAGGGCGGCGAGCGTCTCGTCCGACGCAAGGTCGCCGAGCACCACCGGGATCCGGTGCCGCCGCACCAGGGCCATGTCCAGGCCCTCCTCGTCGCGATCCACGATCACGCACGTCACCTCGGCGTCGACCAGCGCCTGGACGATCAGCCCGCCGGTGCGCCCGGCGCCGCACACGATCACGTGGTCACGCCTGGGCACCGGGTACTGGCCCAGCGCGCGCGTGAGGCGCGCGCCCACGACCGCATCGGTCACGAGCGCGAACACCAGCGCGAGCATGAGTCCGCCGAGCAGCATCAGCAGCACGTTGAGGAGCTGGGCCTGGGGCGAGGCGTCCAGCGTGGTGATGTCCCCGTAGCCCGTGGTCGTGACCGTCGTCACGACGAAGTACAGAGAGTCCAGCAGGTCGATCCCCAGCATCACGTCGAACGCCAGCGCACCCGCCGTCACCACGAGCAGGAACAACAGCGCCACGACCACCAGCCGGCGGTCGAGAACGCCCACCAGCGTTCGCACCACCAGCCACCACGCCCGCGCGGCACCCCCCAGGAGCTCCACCCACCCGGTCGAGCGCTGGGAGATGCGCAGGTCGAGCGCGCCACGGGCCTCCGCGTCCGGCTCGTCGGCCACCACACCGCCCTTGTCCACCAGTCCCCAGACCTGGCGCCCCTGCGCCGGAAACAGCCTGGGCTCGGCGTTGCCCGTGACGACGTCCGCCAGCGCCAGCCAGCAGAACGGATCCTCGAGTTCCACGGCCTCCACGGCCATCTGCCGGTCGCCGACCCTGAGCCGGAAGTCCGCGCTACCGCGCAGCGCGGCCTCGACGAAGGTGGGCGCGGCGATCTCCTCCGCCGACAGCACGGTCACGTTGTCCACCAGGCCGTGCACCATGCGACCGAGCGCGGTGTTGAACAGGCGCAGCGCCACCCTGGACTGCGGCGCCAGCTCCTCCAGCGCCAGCGCCACGTGGAGGTTGGTCAGGTCCGAGTTGGCCACCAGGCCGCAGGCGCGCGCCTCGGCGACACCCGCCTCCTGCAGCACCCGGCTGCTCTGGGGATCGCCGACCACGAGCGGCACTTCCGCGGCGCCCGCAGCGCGGGCGAAGGGGGTGTCCGGGCCGACGGACACGGCCCGCACCTCCACCCCGAGCGCGACCAGCTCCTCGAGCACGCGGACGCCGACGCGGTCGTCGCCGACCACCACCACATGCCCGCGCCGGTCGCTCATTGCTCGCGAGGCGGCCGCCTCCGCTACGGCCTAGCTTCCGCGTCCCTCGAGCAGGCCCGCCGTTCTCAGGAAGCGATCGGCCACCACCGCCGGGTCCTGGCCGTCCACCTCGACGTCGCGGTTCATCTGGATCATCGCGCTGGTGGTCAACCGACCGTTGACGTCGTTGATGATGCGCATGAATTTCTTGCCGCCGAGCTGCTCGAGCTTCTCGTCGTCGATCACGAGCGCCACGTGTTGGAAGCCGAACACCCGCTCGTCGTCCTCGAGCACCTTGTAGCTCCCGCTCCCGAGCTGGCCGTCCGTGGTGAACACGTTGGCGGCCTCGATCTCGTTGCGGTCGAGCGCCCGGTACTGCTCGCCGATCGGGACCTCCTTGAACTTCACGTTGTCGAGCCCATACGTGTCCCGCATGCCGGCCAGGCCCTGCTGTCTGGCCTCGAACTCGGGCCGGGCGCCGAGCGTGAAGCCCGACAGCTCCTTAAGGTCGCCCACCGTGGCCAGTCCACGGCGCTGGGCGAAGTACTGCGTCGTCGCGATGGCGTCGACGTTCTCAAATGACGTCTGCTCGCTGATCGCCTGGCCGCGGCTCGCGTAGAACTCCTTCGCCAGGTCATAGGTCTCCTTCGCCGTGCTGCCGGCGTCGTCCTGGCCCGCCGCGACCGTCAGGCCGACACCCAGGTACTCGGGGTAGCCGTCGATGGCGCCGCTCTGAAGCTCCTTGTCGATGACCTCGGTGGAGCCGATGTCCTTGCGCAGGTTCACGTTGATGCCCTTGAACTCCAGCGCCTGGGCGTAGAGCTCGCCGACTATGAACGCCTCGGTGAAGTCCTTGGTGCCGAGCGTCACCTCCAGCTCGCCGCCCTGCGGCTGCACCGAGCCCTCCTGATCCTCTTCGTCGTCCCCGCAGCCGACGACCAGCAGTCCAAGCAGGAGCACGACCAGCGTCCACGCCGCCCGCGACGGGAGCGTGCCCATCATCGCTCACCTCGCGAGACCTCGATGTCGATTCGCTCGGGCTCGCGCCGCGCGGCGCAGGCGCCGGCCACCGTGACCTCGAGCAGCCCGTCCTCCAGTGACGCCCCGATGTCACTCCGTTCGGTCCCTTCCGGCAGGTTGATCGTGCGCCGGAAGGAGCCGTAGTGGCGCTCGCGGACGTAGTACGTCGTCTGCTCGGCGGGCGCCCCTGTGCGTTCACCGTAGATCGTGAGCGAGCCGTGTTCGAGCGAGATGTCCATGTCCTCGCCCGGGACACCGGCCAGCTCGCAGCGGATCACCAGGTCGTCGCCGCTCGCGAAGATGTCCATCTTCGGGATCCACGCGGTGGCCTCCGTGCGCTCTTCCTGGGGCGGGTCGATGCCCGCCCGCCAGAATTCACGCATCCGGTTGAGCTCGGCCACGGTGTCGAACAGGCCGTGAAAGCGCTGCTGCTGCGGTCGGTCTGCCATTGCTGCTCCTCCTCGCGTCTCGCGATCAGCTGCCGCCGGCGGCGCCGGGCCGCGGCCGCGGCGCCGCCGGGTCGGGGACGGTGACGGTGGCTCTCGGCTCCGGAGCCGGCAGGTCCTCCTGGCGCAACGCCTTGAAGAAGCTCACGCAGAGCCCGATCATCACGAACGCGAACGGCGCTCCCACCACGATCGCGGCCTGCTGCAGCGTCTCCAATCCGCCGGCCACGAGGAGCGTGATCGCCACCGCCCCCATCGCCGTGCCCCAGAAGGCGACGATCGCCCGCGGCGGCTCCAGGATGCCGCGGCAGGTGAGCATTCCCATCACGATCGACGCCGCGTCGGCGCCGCTGACGAAGAACACCGACACCAGCACGATCACGAGCACGGACGTGACCGTGGCCAGCGGGAACTCCTCGAGCAGCGTGAAGAGCGCCACCTCGGGCTGCGCCACCGCGTCGGTGAGGTTCGCCTGTCCGGTCAGCTCCAGGTTGATTGCGGCGCCGCCGAGGATGGCAAACCAGACGAAGCTCACGCCGCTCGGGATCAGCAGCACGCCGATCACGAACTCCCGGATGGTCCGGCCCTTGGAGATCCGCGCGAGGAAGGTGCCCACGAACGGCGTCCAGGACATCCACCAGACCCAGTAGAAGATCGTCCAGCTCCCGAGCCACTCGGCGCCGCCGAAGGCCCCGGTCCGGAAGCTGCGCCCGACCAGGCCGCCGAAGTAGTCGCCCGTGGCCTCCACCAGCGTGCCGAAGATGAACACCGCGGGGCCGACGAGCAGGATGAACAACAGCAGCACGACGGCCACCACCATGTTGAAGTTGCTGAGCCACTGCACGCCGCGTTCCACGCCCGAGACCGCTGAGACGACAAAAAGCAACGTGAGCACGGAGATGATCACGACGGCCAGCCCCGTGCTGGTCTCGACACCCCAGACGAAGTTGAGCCCGCTGTTGATCTGCAGGGCGCCGAGGCCGAGCGAGGTCGCGCTGCCGAACATCGTGGCGAAGATGGCGAGGATGTCGATGCCCTTGCCGATCGGCCCGTCCACGCGGTCGCCGAGCAGCGGCCGGAACACGGTGCTGATCAGGTTGGGGAAGCCCTTGCGGAAGCAGAAGTAGCCGAGCGCCAGGCCTACCACCGCATAGAGCGCCCAGGGGTGCAGCGCCCAATGGAAGTACGTGTACTCCATGGCCGTCGCCGCGGCCGCGTCGGTGCCCGGCTTGGCCAGCCCGAGCGGAGGCGCGGCGAGATGCGAGATCGGCTCGGCCACGCCGAAGAACATCAGGCCGATGCCCATGCCCGCGCTGAACATCATCGCGATCCACGAGACCGTCCTGAACTCCGGACGGTCGTCGTCCTTGCCGAGGCGGATCCGACCGTAGGGCGTGACGGCCAGGAACACGACGAAGATCAGGAACGCAGCCGTGGACAGGACGAACAGCCAGCCGAGATTCGTGAGCACCCAGCTCAGGATGTCCCCGACAACGACGGCCATGTCGTCCTTGAACAGCACGCCGACGAGCACGAATACCACCGAGATACCCGCGGAGATGACGAAGACCGGCATGTCGATCCTCGAGCGCTGCTTCTCCATCCTGTCTCCTCCCTCGGGCCCGCTCAGGGCCCCTGGTTGACCGTGGGCCCGGTGCCTGCGGGCCCGAACATCGGCGTGGACTCGACGTCGTCGCCCGGCGGAACCCGCCTGAGTCCCACCATCCGGTCGATGACCATGTTCTGAAAGCGGTGCAGGGGCTCCTCGAAGCGGTAACAGAGGCGGCCGCCCGGGAAGGGGGTGGTGGCAAGCCCCTCCTGCACCCGTTCGACGATCTCGATGTCCTCGCGATTGACCTCGTCCCAGAAGGCGGCGAGCCCCTCCACCGCTTCCTCGGTTCCGGGGTGCGCGGCCGACTCGGGGTGCGTGAGCAGGTACGTGGTCTCGCGCGTCTGCGCCGGGGCCACGGGCGTGGCATGGATCAGGAACAAGTGATTGGGCAAGACGTTAATCGCCACGTTCGGAAACAGCCAAACGAAGCGCGCGCTCTGCCCGTCGTCGTCGCTGAGACGGGAGATCGCCGGCAGGCCGCTCTGCCAGCCGCCCTGATCGCTGTCGGCGGTGATCGGGTTGGTGCACATGCCCGTGTACATGCCGGTCCCCTGCCAGCGGTGGTGGGCCTCGATCGGCGAGACCTTGACCAGCCCGGGATGCACCCAGGGCAGGTGGTAGTACTCCATGAAGTTCTCGGCCACCAGCTTGTAGTTGGCGGCGATGTCGTAGTGAGCGGTGCGAGCCACCTCCCACTCCTCGAGCCGGTAGCCGGCCGTCCGGCGCGGGAGGTCGCCCAGGTGGTCGCCCAGCGGCGCTGCATCGCCGTCCAGGCATACGAAGACCAGCGGTCCCCAACTGCCGACGCGGACGGGAAGCAGGCCGTAGTCCGACTTGTCGAAGGCGGCCACTTCGTCCATCTCGAACACGCCTCGCTGGCCTTCGGGTATGTCCGACCCCTCGAACAGCGGGGTGCCGATGCACGAGCCGTCGAGCGAGTAGGCCCAGCTGTGGTAGGGACAGCGAATCGAGCGCTTGACCCGGCCCTCTCCCGGCGCCAGCAGCCGGGTGCCGCGGTGACGGCAGCTGTTGTAGAAGCCGCGCAGCTCGCCGTCGAGCCCACGGACCACGATCACCGACCGGCCGGCAACCTCGCACACGAGCAGCTCACCCGGCGCGCGGAGCTGCGCCGAGGGGCCGACAGCCACCCACCCGCAGGCAAAGACCCGGTCCTGCTCGAGGGCGAAGAAGTTGTCGGACGTGTAGGCCGCGGGGACAATCGTCTCGGCCAGCGCGACCGGACGACGGGTTCGGGCGTACGTCTCCTCCTGGGTGAAATCCTGTTCACTAGGTGAACAGATATATGTCACATCGTGAAGTCTTGCAAATACGACGGGTGAGTCAAGCCGAATCGCGTGGGATCCGGCTTTTCCATCTCCCCTCGATCTGAGACGCGGCTGCCCGCATGGGCGTCAGCGCGGCCGTTCGGCGCTCGGCGTCGAAGCGAAACGTGGGCCCCGTGACGTTGAGGATCGCGCTCAACCGCCCTTCTCCCCCGGTGATCGGTACCGACACGCTGGCCAAGCCCTCCTCGAGCTCGTCCACGATGTCCGCGTACCCCTGCGCGCGCACACGCTCGATTTCACGGCGCACTTCCCCCGGATCGGTGATCGTCGCCTCGGTGGGCTGCTCCAGCCGGCCGACCAGAAAGCGGTCTAACCGAGCGGAGTCGAGCGCCGCCAGCAGCACCTTGCCACTCGAGCTCGCATGCAGCGGATAGCGGCGACCAACCCAGCTGACCGCCTTGACCATGTGCGGCGTGTCGACCTGGAGCACGACGTCCAGCGCTTCCCCCCCGCGCACCACACTGAGCGTGACGGTCTCGCGCGTCTCGGCGGCCAGGCGATCCAGGGCGGCGCGCGTGGCCGCGTCGATCAGGTCGCCCGCCTCGGCGCCCCGTCCCAGGCGAGCCAAGGCGAGGCCGATTGTGTACCGGCCGTCGCTTCGGCGCGCGAGGAAGCCCTCCCGCTCCAGGGTATGGATGAGGCGGAGGGCGGTCGAGGTCGACAGTCCTGAGGCCCGGGCGAGGCCGGAGGCGGTCTCGCCATCGGCCCGGTCGGCCGCTGCGCGCAGGATGGCGGTGGCCCTCTGGACCGACTGGTTGAGCTTCATCGCGCTTCCGGTGAACTTAGCGCAGCCGTCCCCGGCGGCCGCGCTCGGCTGGACGTGCCGAGTTCAGTGGCCGGGCCTGGCTGATATATCAGGCCATCGCCCTAATGGTGAGGCCCGCCCGTGGCGAAGGAGACGCCGCCGCCACGTTGCCGCCGCCCGCCGGGAATATGTGACGGCGGTCACACGTCTTCCCTCACAGGAGGAGAGGCCGATGAACCCAACCGACACCCACCCGTCCGCCAAGCTCACGGCTCTGGCCGACGGCTCGCTGGACTCGCCCGCGCTGCTCGAGCGCGTGGTGGCATCGCCCGAGCTTCGGGACGACCTCGAGCGTCAGGTCCGGGCCGTGACCGCGCTGCGCAGCGTCGACCTGGACGCTCCAGCGGGACTGCGCCTGCGCATCCAAGCGGAGCGCGTGCGGGCTCGCAAGCCCGTCCGCGGCCGGCGGATCGCACTCGGTGGCGCGCTCGCCGCCGGCCTCGCCGCGGCCGCGGTCGCTCTGACCCTGGCCGTTCCTGACGCCGGGCCGGCCGGGCCGACCGTCGTGCAGGCGGCGCAGCTCGCTCAGCTGCCGCCCGCCGGACGCGGGGCCGCCCCGGGCTCGCCCAAGCTGCTCGACGTGACGGCCTTCGGCCTCTCCTACCCCGACTGGGGGCCCGGTTTCGGCTGGCAGGCCACGGGCGTCCGCCGCGACCGGCTCCAGGGTCGCGAGGCGGTGACCGTCTTCTACGAGAAGGCCGGCCGGCAGGTCGGCTACACGATTCTCGGCGCGCCTCCGATCGCGGTGCCCGACGGCATCGGGTCGGCCCGGCGCGGCGGGACGACCCTGCGGCACCTGCAGGACGGGAGCTGGACCGTGGTCACCTGGCAGCGCGGCCGGCACACCTGCGTGCTCTCCGGAAAGGGCGTCCCACTCGAGGTGCTCCTCGACCTCGCCGGCTGGAAGGCTCGCCGCTAAGCGATTCCCCGGGCCAAAGCGACCCCACCCCGAGGTAGGGGGATTTCCCCCATACCCCCATCTCGGGGTGCCGGAGAAGCTCGTCGCATGGCTTTTACCAACCTGACCGGAACGGCGCTGTGAGCGCCGCCACCACGATCCAGGCTCCGCTTCGTGAGCTCGACCCCACCACCCTCGGCGACCATCTCGACCGCCTCTACCGCGCGGCCGTCGGGCTCTGCGGCTCGCATGCCGACGCCGAGGACCTCGTACAGGAGACCTACCTCCAGGTACTGCGCAAGCCCCGGATGCTGCGTTCCGACGACGACCTGGGCTACCTCCTGCGTGTCCTTCGCAACACCTTCTATTCCCGCTACCGCTCCGAGGCCCGCCGGCCCCGCGTCGCCGAGCTGAGCGAGCACGAGGAGCTGGCCGAGCAAAGGCCGGGCAACGCACCGGACGCCATTCTCGCCTCGCGCGAGGTGCTGAGCGCGGTGTCCGAGCTGGCCGAGCCATACCGCGAAGCCATTGCCGCCGTCGACCTGGCAGGGCTGAGCTACAAGGAGGCCGCCAAGGCCCTGGGCACGCGGGAGGGAACGATCATGAGCCGCCTGCATCGCGGCCGCGGCCAGGTGGCCGAGATGCTGGGCTACACCTCGTAGACGTCGCCCTCGCGGGCCACCTCCACGGGGCCTCCGAACGAGGCCGCCGCCTGGTCACGGGCCCACCCCGCGTCCAGCTCGTCGGAGATGTGGACGAGAAGCAGGCGCTTCGCCCCGGCGGCCCGCGCCTGCTCGCCGGCCTCGCCCGGCGTCAGGTGGCCGCGGGAGCCTGTGCGCTCCGGGCGCGGAAGGGTGGCCTCGACGAGCATGAGGTCTGCCGGGCTGGCGAAGCCGTTGAGGGCCGATGTGGGGCTGCAATCCGCGGCGTAGACCAGCCGGCCACCCCCGTCGGGAGAGCTGAACGCCATGGCGTACGTCTCGGTGTAGTGGGGCACCGGCTGGAAGCGCACCGCAAGCGAGCCGACCCGCACCTCGCTCGCGGGGTCGTACTCGTGCAGGTCGAAGGCCTGCTCGATCAGGTCCTCTCTCCCCCACGCACCCACCACCCGCCGAAACACGTCGCGGGCGCCCGGCGGCGCGTGCAGCGCAGGCCGAGCCGGCTCGTCGGTGCCCGGCCAGCCGTTCACCGGCACGGGCTGCTGGCGCGGCGCGTAGCTGAGCGCGTAGGCGTAGGGAACCAGGTCCAGGAAGTGGTCGGCGTGCAGGTGGGAGATGAGGATCCCGTCCACGTCGACGTAGTCGATGCGCTCGCGCAGCTTCCCGAAGACGCCGTTGCCGCAGTCAACGAGAACCGCGGTGTCACCCTCCTCGACCAGATATCCGGAGCACGCGCCGCCCGCGTCCTGCCACGCGGGCGACTTGCCGAGGACCGTCAGCTTCACACGTGGAATCTACCCCGAGGAGGTCGGAACCTCACGTGCCGGGGCGGGCTCAGGCCCTCGGCTGGGGGAAGGCGTAGGCCGCCGTGGTGCGCTCGGTGCGGAACACGAAAGCCAGCTGGCGCTCGGGCACGAGGTTGCGCTCAGCCGGCCGAAAGGTGGTGCAGGGCTTGCCCAGATCGAGTGCGCACAGGCCGCGCTGGTGGAAGTAGCAGTCTTCGCAGCGGGCGGGCTTCTCCTTGGGCACGGCGGTCATGCTGCACCACCGCGCGCCGTCCTTCCAGGCGGGAGTTCGCAAATCGCTCACTTTTCGTTTTGCCGCACATTGCAGGGTCTTCCCCCGGGCGGCCGCTCGTAGCGGGTTTTCGAGGGGGGCGAGGTTTCGGAGAAGATGCGTCCCAACGCTGCTCCCATACCCGCGCCCACCCGTAATCGGAAAGGATGTCGGGTCCCATGGAACTGGTGACGGGCAGCACCGGCTACGTCGGAGCCCGCCTGCTGCGGCGACTCGCCGCCGACGGGCGCCCGCTTCGAGCGCTCGCCCGCGTGCCGGAGCGAGTGGAGGCCCTGCCCGGCGTGGAGGCGGTGGCGGGCGACCTTCTGAGCGGGGCGGGCGTGGAAGCCGCCCTCGACGGCTGCGCCACCGCCTATTACCTGGTGCACTCGATGGAGGCCGGCCAGGACGACTTCTCCGACCGCGACCGCCGCGCCGCGGAGGCCTTTGGGCAGGGCGCGGCCGCAGCCGGTCTGCAGCGCATCGTCTACCTCGGCGGAATCGAACCTGCCGGGCGGCCGTCTCCCCATCTCGCCTCGCGGCTGGAGGTCGAGCGGATACTGCTGGACGCGGTGCCCGGATCCACCGCGCTTCGGGCGTCCATAGTGATCGGAGCGGGCTCCTCGTCGTTTCGGGTGCTCGTCCGGCTGGTCGAGCGGATGCGGGTGCTTCCGCTCCCGCGCTGGCGCTCCAACCGGACCCAGCCGATCGACGAGCGCGACGTCATCGAGTTCCTCGCCCGCACCCCACGGGTACCGACGGCCGCGGGCCGCTCGCTGGACGTGGCCGGCCCGGACGTCGTGACCTACGCCGAGATGGTCGAGCAGATCGCGGAGCTGATGGGAGTGGGCCGCATGCCCCTGGAGCTGGCCACGACTCTCACTCCGCCGGCCAGTGCGGTGGTGGCCGCGGTGAGCGGTCAGCCGGTCGATCTGGTCCGCCCGCTGATGGAGAGCCTCGAGTCGGACGTTCTCCCCCGCGACCCCGAGGAGGCGCCGCGCCTCTACGGGCTGCAGCCACGGCCGTTCGAGCGTGCCGTGGAGCACGCCCTGGCCGAATGGGAGTCGCTCGAACCGCTGGGAGCACGGTGAAGGTCGAACGCACGGTCCAGATCGCGGCTCCGCCCGACCGGGTCTACCAGGTGGTGATGGACCCGGGGCGACTCGGAGACTGGGTGACCATTCACCACGAGCTCGAGGACGCACCGAAGGCACCGCTCGAGAAGGGATCGAAGCTGACCCAGTGCCTCAAGCTGGCCGGCCGGCGATTCAGGGTGCGCTGGACCGTGGTGGAGAACGATCCCCGAAAAAAGGTGGTGTGGGACGGAAAGGGGCCGATGGGATCCGCCGCCCGGGTGGAGTACCGCTTTGCCCAAAACGGCGGCGGCACCCGCTTCTCCTACATGAATCAGTACGAGTTGCCGGGGGGAGCGCTCGGGCGCCTGGCGGGTCGCCCGGTCTCCCGAATTACGGCACGTGAGCTGGATGGCTCCTTGCAGCGGCTCAAGTCACTAGTAGAGTAACCGTTAATGGCAGATTTTCTGGATGAGAAGCGTAAAGAGATCGACGCCCGTCTGCGTGAGCTTCGCCCCCTCGTGGACGAGTACTCGCGACTGGAGAAGGCGGCCGCGGCGCTGTCCGGCGTGGACGGCTCCGGCCGCGGTACGACCCGCCGGCGAAGCCGAGGCCGGAGAGGACGCCCGCGAGGTAGCGGCACCCGCGCCAAGGAGGCACTGGAGCTGGTGCAGCAGAACCCCGGGATCAAGGTGAAGGACCTGGCCGACCGCATGGGGATCAAGGCCAACTACCTGTACCGCGTGCTGCCCACCCTCGAGTCCGAGGGCCGGGTGGTCAAGCGCGACGGCGGCTGGCACCCGGCCTAGACGAGGCCGAGGCCCTTCACGGCGTCGCGCTCCTCGGTGAGCTCGCCCACCGTCGCGTCCAGCTTGGATTGCGAGAAGTCGTTGAGATCGAGGCCCTGGACGATCTCCCACTCACCTCCTGAACAGCGGCAGGGGAACGAGGAGATGAGGCCCTCGTCCACTCCGTAGGAGCCGTCGCTGGGCACGGCCATCGACACCCAGTCGTCCTGCGGCGTGCCCTGAACCCAGTCATGAACGTGGTCGATCGCCGCGTTGGCGGCTGAGGCCGCCGAGGATGCGCCTCGAGCGTCGATGATCGCGGCGCCGCGCTTGCCCACCGTGGGCAGGAACTCGTCTTCGATCCACTCCTGATCGTTCACCACCTCGGCCGCCACCTGTCCCTTCACCTTGGCGTTCCACAGGTCGGGGTACATCGTGGGCGAGTGATTGCCCCACACGGCCATGTTGGTGATGTCACTCACCTCACAGCCCACCTTCTTGGCCAGCTGTCCCACCGCACGGTTGTGATCGAGACGTGTCATCGCAGTGAAGCGCTCGTTGGGCACGTCGGCGGCTGCCGTCATGGCGATCAGCGCGTTCGTGTTGGCCGGGTTGCCCACCACCAGCACCTTCACGCCGTCGTCCGCGTGCGCGGCGATCGCCTCGCCCTGGGGCTTGAAGATGCCGCCGTTGGCCTCGAGCAGATCGGCGCGCTCCATTCCCTTGCTGCGAGGGCGGGCCCCAACGAGAAGCGCCACCTCGGTGCCCTCGAAGGCCTGAGCCGGGTCGTCGTGGATGTCGATGCCGCGCAGCAGCGGGAAGGCGCAGTCGTCCAGCTCCATGGCTGTCCCCTCTGCGGCCTTCACCGCATCGGGAATCTCCAACAGGCTCAGTTGAACAGG
The DNA here is from genome assembly GCA_963772945.1 of uncultured Thermoleophilaceae bacterium. Classification (GTDB taxonomy): domain Bacteria; phylum Actinomycetota; class Thermoleophilia; order Solirubrobacterales; family Thermoleophilaceae; genus JACVRW01. Next base: position 409,650 of record CAVYZJ010000006.1, read on the forward strand.
TGTGTCGGGTCCGAGCAGCTGCCCGCTTGCTACTCGGAACACCAGGGCGTAGCCGATGGCGCCGGCCGCGCCGGTGACGGTGACTTTCATTTCATCTCCTCGATGACGGCGTCTGCGAAGTCACTGGTACCCACTGCGGACGGATCGTCACGCGACGGCTTGAGGTCGTAGGTCACCTTCTCCCCCTTGGCGATCACGGCGGCGATGGCTCCCTCCAGCCTGTCGGCCTCCTCTTTCTGATCCAGGTGCCGCAGCAGGAGCACGCCCGACAGCATCAGGGCCGTGGGATTCACCTTGTTCTGGCCCTTGTACTTGGGGGCCGAGCCGTGGGTGGCTTCGAAGATCGCTCCCTCGGTGCCGATGTTTGCCCCGGGGGCGAGCCCCAAGCCCCCGATCAGGCCTGCGCCCAGGTCGGAAACGATGTCGCCGTAGAGGTTGGGCAGAACGACCACGTCGTACTCCTCGGGCCGCGACACCAGCTGATTGCACAGGTTGTCGATGATCCGGTCCTCGAACTCGATCTCCGGATGGCGGGCGGCCACCTCCCGGGCGACCTCCAGGAACAGCCCGTCCGAGTACTTCATGATGTTGGCTTTGTGGGCGGCAGTGACCTTGCGCCGCCCGTACTCCTCCGCGTACTCGAAGGCCGACTCGACGATCCGCTCCGAGCCGAACACGGAGATCGGCTTGATCGAGATGCCGGCGTCGTCGCGGGTGGGCGAGTCGAGCTCGTCGGCCAGAAAGCGGCGCAGCTTGCCGACCTCCTCCGACCCGCGCTCGAACTCGATCCCGGCGTAGAGGTCCTCGGTGTTCTCGCGCACGATCACGAGGTCGGTGTCCGGAAAGCGGGTGCGGACTCCCTCATAGGCCTTACAGGGGCGAATGCACGAGTAGAGGTCGAACTCCTTGCGCAGCGCGACGTTGATCGAGCGGTGGCCCGAGCCGACCGGCGTGGTGGTCGGCCCCTTGATGGCGATGCCCCGCTCGCGTATGGAGTCCAGGGTCCGCTCGGGCAGCGGGTTGCCCTCCTCCTCGTAGACGTCGATGCCCGCGTCCTGGAAATCCCACTCGAACTCGACTCCAGTGGCCTCCAGCACGCGCCTGGTGGCCTCCGCGAGCTCGGGCCCTGTGCCGTCCCCCGGAATGAAGGTCACGCGGTGAGCCAAGATCGTCCTTTCGTTGCTTCGTTCCCGTTGGTGCGGGCCGCATTACTAGCAGCGCGTCCCCGAGCGGGGGGCGACCTGCCACCATCCCAGAAGCCATGTTCGGCGGTGGATCGATCCAGCTCGCACGGGTGTTCGGAATCCGGATCGGAGTGGATGTCAGCTGGTTCATCGTCCTCTTCCTGATCATCTTCACGCTCACCGAGTACTACGGCGACGTGGCTCCGGGCACCAACGCCTTCGTCCTGGCGACGGTGAGCGCGCTGCTCTTCTTCCTGTCGATTCTGCTCCACGAGCTCGGTCACGCGTTCGTCGCGATCCGCAACGGTATTCCGATCGAGGGCATCGACCTCTGGATGTTCGGCGGGGTGGCCAAGCTCGGCCGCGATACGGATTCGGCCGGCGTGGAGTTCCGGGTGGCGATCGCCGGGCCGCTGGTCACGCTCGGGATCGTGGTCGTGTGCTTCGTGCTCGGGATGGCGGTCTCCGGCTCCGACCAGCTGCTCGAGAGCTCGGCATTCGAGGGCGGGGTGGCGGGTGCCACCACGGCCGTGCTCGGCTACCTGATGTCGATCAACCTCCTGGTGCTCCTGTTCAACCTCATTCCGGGCTTTCCCCTGGACGGGGGGCGGATCGCTCGCGCGATCGTCTGGTGGCGGACCGGCGACCGCAACCGCGCGACCCGGCTGGCGGCCCGGCTCGGGCGCGGGGTCGGCTGGCTGATGGTGGGCGTGGGGCTGGCGACGCTCTTCCTCGGTTGGGACTGGCTCTTCGGCCTCTGGCTCGCCTTTATCGGCTTCTTCCTCGCCGGCGCGGCCCGTTCGGCCGAGGCCCAGGCTCGCTTCGCCGGCCGCATCGAGCACCTGCGGGTGGCCGACGTGATGGACGCTGAGCCCGTGGCCGTCCCGGAGAGCCTTGACCTGGCCGGCGCGGAGCGGGACTACTTCCTGCGCTACGGCTGGTCCTGGTTCCCGGTGGTGGACCGCGGCGGCCGGCTGGTGGGGCTGGTCGCGCGTGAGGCGCTGAATGGCGTGCCCGAAGCCGAGCGGTCCGGCCGGGCGGTGGCGTCGGTAATGGCGCGCGACGACGGGGACAGCGGCCTGCGCGTGCAGCTCGAGGAGCCGCTCGAAGCGCTCCTGGGACGCGAGGGCCTGTCCCGCCTGGGCGCGATCATGGCCGTGGACCGAGAGGGTGTTTTGCGGGGCGTCGTGACCCTGGACGCGGTGCGGCGCGCCCTGCGCGCCGCGACTCCGGTGGTTTGAGGCGCCGATGTGTGTTTGGGGAGTCCCTCCAGGCGGTAAAAAACTCTCGGTTTGAGTCGCGTTCGGGAGAGGCCTGACGTACGCAAGGCGGGCGCCGCCGCCGCGCTCGGGGGTGCGGCGTTCGTGCTGCCCTTCGCCGCGCCCGCGGACGCCATGCCGGCGGCCTGCGCCTGCGGCGGAGGCGGCGCTCCCCCGGCGACTGACCCGAAGCCGACCGAGCACCAGGGTCTCGCCCGGGCACCCGAGGCAGCGCCCCCTCCCCCGGTGGAGGTCGCCCCGCCGCCGCCCCCGCCCGACCCGAAGCCGTTCGAACACCAGGCGCTGCGGCCCCAGCCGGCGCCTCCGGTCGAGGCCGCCCCGCCGGACCCGAAGCCGTTCGAGCATCAAACGCTGCGGCCCGAACCGCCGCCGCCCGACCCGAAGCCGTTCGAACACCAGGCCCTCCGGCCCGAACCCGAACCAGCGCCGCGGGCCGCACCACCGCCGCCGCCACCGGATCCGAAGCCGTTCGAGCACCAGGCCCTCCGGCCGAACCCGAACCAGCGCCGCGGCCGCACCACCGCCGCCGCCACCGGATCCGAAGCCGTTCGAGCACCAGGCCCTCCGGCCCGAACCCGAACCAGCGCCGCGGGCCGCACCACCGCCGCCGCCGCCCGACCCGAAGCCGTTCGACCACCAGGCCCTCCGGCCCGACCCTCCCCCGTCGGATCCGAAGCCCTTCGAGCACCAAGCGCTCCGGCCGGAGCCTGAACCGACGCCGCAGTCCGAGCCGCTACCGCCGCCGGACCCGAAGCCCTTCGAGCACCAGGCGCTCCAGCCCGAGCCGCCGCCGCCCGACCCCAAGCCGTTCGAGCACCAGGCACTTCGGCCTCCACCGCCCCCGCCCGACCCCAAGCCCTTCGAGCACCTCGGCCTCGCCCCCACACCGCCGGTCGACCCCAAGCCCTTCGAGCACCTCGCCCTCGCCCCCACGCCGCCGCCCGACCCCAAGCCCTTCGAGCACCTCGGCCTGGCCCCGACGCCGCCGCCCGACCCGAAGCCGTTCGAGCACCTCGCGCTCGCGCCCACGCCGCCGCCCGACCCCAAGCCGTTCGAGCACCAGGCGCTCGCCCCGCGGCCGTTCGATCCCAAGCCGTTCGAGCACCAGGCTCTTGCTCCGCCGGAACCCCTGCCTCCGGGGGTGACGGTCGAGGAGCCGGTTGAGATCGCCCCGCAGACCGACGAGAACTTCCTCGAGCCGTGGACGCGGGTGGGGATGACCGCGGAAGAGTGGCGCGACCTCGAGGACGAGGTATTGGACGAGGTCTGTCCCAGCGGCTGGGAGGGGGTCGTCTTCGGGTGCTCGGTGATGGGCCTGACCCTCAGCGAAGAGGGCGAGCTCGAGCCGATCCAGATCATGGAGAACGGGGTCGGCAGTGCAGTCGGCCGGCTCGCGCGCTGGGCGGTGGGAGCCAAGTCTCTTCCCTCCGTCGGCCGCGCGCTGACCAACGTCAGCACGCGCATTCCGCTCAGCCTCAAGAACAGCCTGGTTGCCCGTGGCGTGCTGCGGTCACCGGCCAGCCGCCTCCCCACCTACGCCGGCGGTAAGACCACCGGCGTCGTCGACTTTGGCTTCGAGGAAGTCACCCGGGTCAGCGGCCGGCTTGGCCCCGCGGCCGAGATGCCGACCGGTTCTCGCGGGTTCAATGCCTACTTCCGAACGCACGTGGAGGGCCATGCGGTCGCGGAGATGATCCAGCGCGGCATTCCGAAGGCCACGGTCTACATCAACCAGGCGGCACCGTGCGCGGGCACGTGCATGCGCATGATCCCGCGGGCGCTTCCGGCCGGCTACGAGCTGAGAGTGGTCGGCTCCACCGGCCGGGTCTACACCTTCACCGGGACCGGCTGACCTTGCCGTTCGAGCTCGTCTATGGACCCGCCGGCGGCGTCGAGGAGCCCTCGGTGGAGCGGACCGCCATCAACTCGGTGGACGAGCTCGAGCGAGAGCTCGACCGCCTCGAGCGGCGGGGCCGCGAGGGCGAGCCGTTCATAGTCGAGCTGGTCGAGCCCACCGCCGGGACGCTCGGGATAGGTGTGGGCCGGGACGAGAGCGTCGCCTCCTTCAACGGGGCCGACGGGGAGCCGCCGTACTACGTCAGCGCAGGCAACGGCGACGGCCAGGAAGAGCTCGTCTTCTACTACCAGGGAACCTGGACCGGGTTCGGGCCCGAGTCCGCCATTCCAGCCGAACGGGCGCGGGCGGCGATGGCGAGCTTCTTCGCCGGCGGCGAGCTTCCCGAAGACATCGCCTGGACGGAAACCTGACCCGACCTGGCGGGGCCGCCCTGCTCCTCGCGCAGGGCAGCGTCCGTACTTTCCATAGAATCGCAACGGCTTTCGCTACATGCCCCAACACGATGTCCTCGTCATAGGAGCCGGCCTCGCCGGCCAGCGCGCCGCCCTCGCCGCCGCCGAGGAGGGCGCATCGGTGGGCATCATCAGCAAGGTTCACCCGGTTCGCTCGCATTCGAACGCGGCCCAGGGCGGGATCAACGCCGCGCTCGATCCCGAGGACTCCTGGGAGTCGCACGCCTTCGACACGGTGAAGGGGTCGGACTACCTCGGAGACCAGGACGCGATCGAGATCATGTGCCGGGAGGCGCCTGAGGAGCTGCTCATCCTCGAGCACCTCGGGGTGACCTTTCACCGAAACGAGGAGGGACGCCTGGGCAAGCGAGCCTTCGGCGGCGCCTCCGCGGCCCGGACCTACTACGTGGCCGACATCACCGGCCAGGCGATCCTGCACGTGCTCTACGAGCAGCTCATGAAGCACGACGAGGTCCACCGCTACGAGGAGTGGTTTACGACCGGGTTGGTGCAGGACGACGAGGGACGCATCGCCGGCGCCGTGACCCGCGACATTCGCGACGGCGCGATGGAGCTCTTCGCGGCAAAGGCCGTGATCCTCGCGACCGGCGGCAACGGTCAGATCTATGACCCGACCACGAATGCGCTGATCTGCACCGGGGATGGGATCGCCATGGCCTACCGCATCGGCGCCCCGCTGATGGACATGGAGATGATCCAGTACCACCCCACGACGCTGGCCGGGCTGGGGCTGCTGATCACCGAAGGCGCCCGCGGCGAGGGCGCCCACCTCTACAACGCGGAGGGCGACCGCTTCATGGAGAAGTACGCCCCCAACAAGATGGAGCTCGCCTCGCGCGACGTCGTCTCCCGTGCTGAGCAGACCGAGATCAACGAGGGTCGTGGCTTCGACGACGGCACGGTTGCGCTCGACATCACCAAGGTGCCCCGCAAGCGAATCCACGAGGCGCTGCGCGAGATCGTGAACGTGGGCCGGGACTTCGCCGGCGTCGACATCACCCGCGAGCCGATCCACATCAAGCCGGGCAACCACTACGTGATGGGCGGCGTCAAGACCGACATTGACGGCCAGACCACGATCCCCGGCCTCTACGCCGCCGGGGAATGCGCGTGCGTGTCGGTGCACGGCGGAAACCGGCTGGGCGCAAACTCGCTGCTCGACACCCTGGTGTTCGGCCGCCGCTCGGGGACGCACGCCGCCCGTCTGGTGCGGGCGGCGCCGATGTCGGAGCCGTCTCGCTCGCACCTGGACGACGAGGCGCGGATGATCCACGGCGTGATGACCCACGCCAGCAGTAAGCGGCGTGTGTCCGAGCTGAAGGCGGAGCTGGGCGAGACGATGGACAAGTACGTCGCCGTGTTCCGGGACGAAGACGGCCTGCGCACCGCCCTCGAGGTCGTCCAGCGTCTCAAGGAGGAGGCCACCGACGTCGCCATCGACGACAAGGGCACGGTCTTCAACCAGGACGTCCTCGGAGCGCTCGAGCTGCAGTTCATGCTCGACAACGCAGAGGCCATCGTGGTGTCGGCGATCGAGCGCAAGGAGAGCCGGGGGGCCCAATACCGGACCGACTTTCCCGACCGCAACGATGACGAGTGGCTCAAGCACATCACCGTGGAGGCCAATGGGGACGAGGTGCCCGACATCTCCTACTCGGAGGTGACGATGACCCAGTGGGAGCCCGAGGAGAGGGCGTACTAGTGGCCGAGTTCGCGCTGAAGATCCGCCGCTACGACCCGGAGTCCGGCGACGCCGCCTACTGGGCCGACTACCAGACCGAGTTGCCGCCCGAGCGCTCGGTGCTCGACGGAATCCTCCAGGTCAAGGACAGAGAGGACGCCTCGCTGGCCATCCGCTGCTCGTGCCGGGCCGCGATCTGCGGCTCGTGCGGAGTGCGCATCAACGGCAGGTCGGCGCTGGCCTGCAACACCCGCCTCGGCGACGCCGCGGAGCGCGCCCGCGACGGCGCCATCACCGTGGAGCCGATGGGGAACATGCCGGTGATCAAGGACCTGGTCACCGATATGGAGGCCGTGCACTGGAAGAAGGTCCAGCGCGTGGTGCCCTGGCTGCTGCCGGCGGAGGAGCCGCCCGAGACCCAGGAGTACATCGTTCCCGCGGAGGCGATGCTCGACGTGACCCAGGCCATGGCCTGCATCCACTGCGGTGTATGCGTGTCCGCCTGCCTGTCGATGGAGGTCGATCCCGAGTTCGTGGGCCCCGCCGCCCTGGCCAAGGCCTACCGCTTCGTGGGCGATCCGCGCGACGGCGAGCACGAGGCGCGGCTGAAGGATCTCGCCGAGGACCCGCACGGGATCTACGACTGCACCCACTGCTTCGCCTGCGTGGAGGTCTGCCCCAAGGACGTGGCCCCGATGAACCAGATCATGCGCCTGCGGCGCCGGGCCACCGACGACTTCGAGATCAAGGACTCCAACAACGGCTACGGCCACGAGAAGGCCTTCGTGGACATCGTCGAGCGCTGGGGCACCCTCCACGAGGCTCAGCTCCTGCCGCGCTCGTTCGGCGACGGGTCACTGGTCAAGGGCCAGCTGCGACCGTCGGGGGCCAAGCAGCTGACCCGAGAGCTCCCCACCGCGATCCGCGGCCTGCGATCCGGCAAGGTCTCCCCGAAGAAGGCCCTGATCCATCCCAAGCTGCCCGACCAGAAGCAGGTGCGGCGGATCTTCAACGAGGTGGAGTCCCACGACGAGCGGGTGGAGCTGAACCTCTACATCGTGGGTGAGATGGCGGGCGAGGAGGAAGGCGCGATGGCCGAGGGAAGTCAGGAATCGTGAAGCTGGCCTACTGGCCCGGCTGTGTCTCCCGCGGCTTCACCCCGGAGCTGCACGGCTCGATGGCGAAGGTGGCGCCGCTGCTCGATCTCGAGCTGGTGGAGCTCGATCGCGCGAACTGCTGCGGGGCCGGCGTGATCGCCGAGCACAACCAGGAGCTCGTCGACTCTCTGAACGCCCGAACGTTCGCCATGGCCCAGGCCGTGGAGGGGGCCGCGGGCATGATGAACATCTGCTCGACCTGCCAGGGGGCGCAGTCCGAGTGTCAGGAACGCCTGGACGCCTCGGGGCGCTACCGCTCGGAGGTGAACTCACATCTCGCTCCCGAGGGGCTCTCCTACGAGCAGGGCGATGGCTGGTGGAACAAGAACTTCCTCTGGGTGCTCGTCGAGGAAATCGGCCTCGACGCGCTGCGCGACAGGGTCCAGCGGCCACTCGAAGGACTCAAGATCGCCCCCTTCTACGGCTGCTACATCGTCCGGCCCACCAAGCGGCTCGGGTTCGACGAGCATCCAGAGCGCGACCTCTATCTCGACATGCTGATCGAGGCGCTGGGCGCCGAGGCCGTGGAATACGCCGGCGCCCGCAAATGCTGCGGCTTCCCGGTGATCACGATGAACCGGGTCACCTCGCTGCGCCAGGCGGGCCGCCACCTGGCCGACGCCATCGACGCCGGCGCCGACTGCCTGGTGACCCCCTGCCCGCTCTGCCACCTGAACCTCGACATGCAGCAGCCCGCCGCGGCCGGCTTCGTGGAGCGCGACCTGGGCATCCCCGTGCTCCACCTGCCACAGATGGTCGGGCTGGCGCTGGGCCTGGAGCCGAAGGAGCTGGGGATGGGCAAGCACGTGGTCTCGACCCGCGACGTGCAGCGCAAGGTGGCCGCGGCCGCCGCAGCGGCCTAGCCTGCTCCAGATTCAGGCGGCGCGAGCCGAGCCCAGCAGCCCGCGCACGGTCAGCAGCTCGGCCACCTGCACGGCGTTGGTGGCGGCGCCCTTGCGCAGGTTGTTGCCGACGATCCACAGGTTGAGGCTGCGCTCGTGGGAAGGATCGCGTCGGATGCGGCCCACCAGCACCTCGTCCCGGCCGGCGGCGTCGAGGGCGGTGGGGTAGAGGCCGTTGGCCGGGTCGTCGATCACGACCACACCCGGCGCGACTCCTAGCAGGTCGCGGCACTCCTCAGGCGTCAGCGGCTCACGCGTCTGCACGTTGGCCGACACCGAGTGCCCGGTGAAGACCGGCACGCGCGCGCAGGTGGCCGAGACGCCGACGTCCTCGCGGCCGAGGATCTTTCGCGTCTCGCGCATGCACTTGCGCTCCTCGGTGGTGTAGTCGTCGCCGTCCTTGAAGGTCTCGACCTGAGGCAGCACGTTGAAGGCGATCTGGTGCGGGTAGACCGACGGCGCCGGCAGCTCCCTGGCCTCGATCACCGCCTCCGCCTGAGTGTGGAGCTCCTCGACCGCCTTCTGGCCCGTCCCCGAGACGGCCTGGTAGCTCGACATCACCACGCGCTCGATGCCGGCCTGCTGGAGAATCGGGCCCAGCGCCATCACGGTCTGCATCGTGGTGCAGTTGGGATTGGCCACCACCCCGCGGTGGCCGTCGAGCGCGTCCGGGTTGACCTCGGACACCACCAGCGGCACGTCCTCGTGCATCCGCCACTGCGAGGAGTTGTCCACCACCACCGCCCCGGCCTCGGCGAAGCGGGGTGCCCACTCGGCGCTCACGCCGGAGCCGGCCGAGAACAGCGCCAGGTCGAACCCCTGGATCGTCTCGGCGGACAACGGCTGCACGGTCAGCTCCGTGTCCCCGAAGTCGATCGTCCGCCCCGCCGAGCGCTCGGACGCGAAGGGCACGACCTCGTCCGCGGCGAAGCTGCGCTCGCGCATCACGCCGAGCATCGTGGAGCCCACCGCCCCGGTGGCGCCGACCACGGCGACCCTCATGCAGCGTCGGCTTCGTCGTCGGGATTGATCCGGGGCCGGTGGTCGCCGGTGACATCTTCGGGCAGGACCGAGTCGGCGCCGAGGCCGAAAGCCGTGTGCAGCTCGCGCACGGCGGTCTCCACGGCCTCCTCTCGCACCACGCAGGAGATCTTGATCGGGGAGGTGGAGATCATCTCGATGTTGACCCCGGCGTCGCCGAGGGCGCGGAAAGTGGTGTACGCCACACCGGGATGGCTCTTCATTCCCGCTCCGACCACGGACACCTTGCCCATGCGCTCGTCGGTCTGGACCTCACCGAAGCCCAGCGCGCCCTGCTGGCCCGACAGCGCCTCGCGGGCGGCGGCCACGTCCTCGCGCGGGACGGTGAAGGACATGTCGGCGAGGTGGCCATCGGTCTGGGGCTCGTTCTGAATGATCATGTCCACGTTCACGTTCGCGCCGGCCAGCGCCCCCATCACGCCGGCCGCGATGCCGGGGCGGTCCGGCAGGCCGGTCAGGGTGATCCGAGCCTCGGCGGTCGAGTGGGTGACGGCTGTGACTAGAGGTCGTTCCACGGTCTGGGTCTCGTCCACGACGACGGTACCGGGTCCGTCCTCGAAGCTCGATCGGCAGTGGATGGTGACACCGTGGTTGCGGGCGTACTCGACCGAGCGCAGCTGCAGCACGCCCGCGCCGCTCGCCGACATCTCCAGCATCTCCTCGAAGGTGAGGACCGGAAGCTTGCGGGCGTTCGGCACGATTCGCGGGTCCGCGCTGAACACGCCGGCCACGTCGGTGTAGATCTCGCACACCTCGGCGCCCAGCGCAGCGGCCAGGGCCACCGCAGTGGTGTCCGAGCCGCCACGTCCGAGCGTGGTCACGTCGAGCGAGCTCTGCGACACCCCCTGGAAGCCCGCCACCAGCACGATCCTCCCCTCGTCGAGCGCCGCGCGGATGCGGTGGGCCTTGACCTCGAGGATGCGGGCCTTGGTGTGACCGCTGTCGGTGACGATCCCGGCCTGCGAGCCGGTGAGCGAAATGGCCTCGCGTCCGAGGTCGTTGATCACCATCGCCGCAAGCGCGCAGGACACGCGCTCGCCGGTGGAGAGCAGCATGTCCATCTCACGCGGATGCGGCCGCTGGGACACCTCGTAGGCCATCGAGACGAGCTCGTCGGTGTGCTTGCCGCGCGCCGACAGCACGGCCACGACGGCGTTGCCCTGCTTGGCGCTGTCGACTATCCGGCGGGCGGCCCGCGTGATGCGCTCGGCGTCGGCCACCGAGGTACCGCCGAACTTCATCACCACCGTCTGCGCGCCCAGGGCCGGCATCGCCGGTGAACGATAGGGCTCTCCGGCCCCAGGACCATGGCCGCCGCAGCCGTGAACATCAGCTGCGGGGCCATGGTGGGCTATGGGATTCGTCAGCGGGCCAGCAGCTCGTCCAGACGCTCGTGGGACTCGCTCAGGCCCGTCTCCATGCCGGAGGCGAACATGCCGTCGCGCTCCTCGGTGGTGTGGAAGAGCGAGACCGTCTTCACCCGGGTCTGTTCACCCAGGTCCTCGAAGGTCGCAGTCTCCACCAGCACGTGTCCGGGCATGCCCTCCCACTCGAACGTGTTCACGATGCGCTCGGGAGGACTGATCTCCCGGTAGGTGCCTCGGAACCCGTCTTCCCTTCCATCCGCGTCGCGACAGACGAAGCGCCACGCGCCTCCAGGGCGGACGTCCATCTGATCCACCGTGGTGGTCGTCTGTCGCGGTCCCCACCATTCCGGGATCAGCGCCGGGTCGGTGAAGGCCTCGAAGACCCGCTCCCGGGGCGCGTCGAATACCCGCTCGCTGAGGATCTCGCGATCCGCCCCCTTCGTCACCTGGGACACGTTCTGTTGCTGGCTGCTCATCGTTTGTCTCCTTTTGTTCGCTCGAGGAGTTCCCCGAGCCGGTCGAGGCGTTCGTCCAGCATGCGGCGGTAGCCGTCGAGCCACAGCTGGATGTCGTCGAGACCGCGCGGGCCCAGGCTGCAGTGGCGGACCCGTCCCACCTTCTCGGTGCTGACGAGGTCCGCGTCCTCCAGGACCCGCACGTGCTTCTTCAGGCCGGTCAGCGTCATGCCGGACGGCTCGGCGAGCTCGGAAATGGTCGCGCTGCCGCGGCCGAGCCGCTCGAGGATCGCGCGGCGCGTGGGGTCGGCCAGCGCCGCGAACGTCCGGTCGAGTTGCTGATACTGAACCATCTGGTTCAGCATAGCACGAGTAGGCGGGAATTTCCTGGCCGCGGCGGCGTCTGGTGATAGGGCTGGGCGACCGGCCCTGGATCCAGTAACGACTCTTTGCCGGGAGGCAACCATGAAGAAGCTTCGAGGGCGGCTGTCGCCCTCTACTCTCATCGCCACGGCCGCGCTGGTCGCCGCCATGGGCGGCACCGCCGTCGCGGCCGGCGAGGTCATCACGAGGCCCGACCAGGTCGCCGACGACGTCGTCGAGAGCCGTCACCTCCGGGCAGGCGCCGTGAGCAGGTCCGACCTCGAACGCCCCTACTTCCACGTCCGCGTGAGCAAGGAGGGACAGCTGATCGGGAGCGGAAACGATGGCACCGTCCAACGCCTCGGCGTCACGTCGCCGATCCCGGGCATCTACGACGTCCGGTTCCTCAGCGGGGGCAAGGCGGGACTACCGGTCGACAACTGCGCGATCACGGCGACCCCCATGGGCAATGAGCCCGAGCGTACGGTCGGCATCTTCCGCAATCCGAGCAACGGTCCGCCCGGCACCGTCCGGTTCCTCTGGCGAACGTTCAAGATCAACAACGACGGAGAGACCTTCACCTCGAAGCTGGAGGACACCGCGTTCGACGTCATCGCCGTCTGCTGACGGGCGCGACCACGCGGGTGTCGCGTTCTCTGGAACGCAGGGCACGGGCCGTTCGAGCAGGCCTACGAGGCTGCGAGGAGCTTGTGAACTTCATGGTCGCGCCAGGGTCGCCGGCACCTCGATGACACGATCGAGGACGGCTCCCTCGTACAGCGAGAAGACGGGGGCGTCCGGCGGAGTCGCTCCGGTAATGCGGAAGATCGCGAGCCGGGCGGGCGTGATGTCGCCGTAGCGGTCGATGCGGAAGTTGCCGAGAATGCCGTCCTCGACCTTGGCCCCGCGCAGCTCCTCGAGCACCGACGCCCGCGTCCCGTCGGAGCGGGCGATCGCGTCGAGAAGCAACTCGGTCGTCTGCCCCGCCGGCAGCACGCCGAACACCGGCGCGTCGAAGGTACCGATGTCGCGCGCGAAGCGCCGGCCCGCGGGGGGCTGCGCCCTCGGCGGGACGTCCGTGGCGCTGAAGTACAGGCCATGGGCCGCCGCGCCGGCGAAGGCCAGCACATCCGCAATCGGGAGGAACGGGTCGGCCGCCATGATCTTGATCCGGGTTCCGAGGCGATCACGGAGGGCCATCACCACCCGGCCGCCGCCCTCCGATCCCAGACCGGCGATGTACACGCCCTGCGCGCCGGAGCGCGCCACCCGCTCGGCCAGGCGATCGTGTTTGGAGCCATCGCTGAAGTTGGCCACGCCCGCGATTTGGATCCCGAGTCGCCGAGCCGTGCGCCGGAACGGATCGGCAAATTCGGCCTTCCAGCCCGGATCTTGCGCCACGTAGACGCGTCTCAGGCCGAGCTCCTTCGCGAGCATGGCGTTGGCCACGCCCTGCAGGTCTTCCGGCGCCATCAGCCGGATGAAGCTCCGCTCGCCCGTCGGGTAGTAGACCGCGGGCTCGCCCCTGCTCTCGAACCCCCCGGCCTGAGCGACCTGGCGTGTCAGTCCTGTGTGCGTGGAAATCGCACTGACCATCGCCAGCGGCCCGCCCGGCGCGCGGTTGGTGATCGGGATCTGCACCTTGCCGCAGAACGAGGAGTACGGCCCGATCACGGCCACGAGCTGCTCCGCGTGTGCGTAGGCCGAGGCGTTCGCAGCGCACTTGCGGAACTCGAAGCCGCCGGTCTGGGGCGTGGAGACGTCGCACGATTGGTAGCCAACGGTGTACTCGCCCGCCCTGAAGCCGCGCCGCTCGATCACATGGCGCATCGCGCCCTCCATCGCACGCGGGTCGGCGCTGCTGGGGCCTTGCAGCGGGAGGTCCGACGCGATCAGGACGTCGGGGGTCCCTGGTCCGGAGGCGACCTCGCCGCAGGTGGTCTTGCTCAGCGCTCCCTCCGTGGTCTCACCGGCCACGCTCACCCATCCCGACCCGGCGCCGGCCGCCAACGCCTGTGGGGCGCCGACGGACGCCTTCGCCGTGACCTTGTTCGTGTCGGGGTCGATGCGGGCGACCGTCCCGTCGACGTAGTTGCCGGTCCAGATCGCACCCTCTCCGAAGGTGACGAACGTGACTCCCCTGCCGACGTCGATCGTCCTCGTGACCGGCGGCCGCTCGGGGACGATCCGCCAGACAACGCCCTCCTGGTCAGCCGCGGCCCAGACCGAGCCGCCCCCGACCGCCACCCCCATCAAGGAGCTCGCCCCGACCGGGATCGTCCGGCCCACACGGTTCCTGCGTGTGTCGATCTCGGTCACGCCCGCTGGACCGTCGAGCCCGAGGAACCAGACGCCTCCGTCGCCCGCTGCGATCGTCCACGCCTGATACTTGGTCTCGATCGTCGCGACGAGCCGGCCGCTGTTCGGGTCGATGCGGGAGACGTTGCCGTCCGGGTTGGCGGCCCAGACCGCACCCTCTCCCACCGCGAGCCGCGGCGTCCCCGCGACCGGGTAGACCCCCTGGTCGCCGGGTAGCTTCGCCGTTCGCGTGACTCGGCCGTTGTCCGGATCCATCCGGGCGACGCTGACGGTGGCGTTCGTGTCCCCGCGCCCGCCGGCGATCCCGACCCAGAGAGATCCCTCCCCCACGGCGAGCTCGCTCGGCACGCCGGGGGTGTCGAAGGTCTCGGTCACCTCCTTCGTGTCCGGATCGATCCGGGAGACGGTCTTGGCCTCGTTGTCGAGCACCCAGACGCCCTCCTCGCCCACCGCGACGTTGCCGGGAGGCGTCTCCGACTCCGTGAACGACGTCACGCTCCCGTCCGCGGGGTCGATCGCGGCCACGCCGTTGCCGATCGGCCCGACCGTCCCGTCCTCGCCGCCGGTCAGGGCCACGATGGCCAGCGCGATGGTCGCGGCCAGCAGCAGCAGGCCGCCGGCGAGGATGGCGCGGCCGTGCCTGCGAACGGCCGGGGGCACGATCGAGCGGCGCGCGGCGCGCGGCGCGTGTGCAAGCCCGAGGGCGTCCGCTGCCGCGTCGATCAGCTCGGCGCAGCTGCCGTAGCGGTCCTCCTGGTCCTTCGCCAACGCCTTTCGGAGCACCGGGTCGAGTTGCGGCTGCCCGCGCAGGGGCGCGGGATGTTCCTGCATGTGCGCCCACAAGATCTGGGCCTCGGTCGGGCGCCGGAACGGCGGCACACCAGCGAGGCACTCGTACAGAACGCAGCCCAGCGCGTAGACATCGGCCCGGCCGTCGACCGGGTCGCCGCGGATCTGCTCGGGCGCCAGGTAGTCCAGCGTGCCGACGACGGTGCCCGTGTCGGTCGAGTCCCCACCGACCTGTTTCGTGATGCCGAAGTCCGTCAGGTAGGCATGCTCGTCCTCGTCTAGCAGGACGTTGGCGGGCTTGACGTCGCGATGCACCAGCGCGCGCCGGTGGGCGGCGTCGAGCGCGTCCGCGACCTGGGCCAGCACCGCCAGCGTCCGCTCCGGCGAGAGCTTCTCCTCGCGCTCGAGGATCGTTCTCAGATCGCTTCCCTCGACGAAGCGCATCGCCAGGTAGAGCTGGCCGTCGTGCTCGCCCGCCTCGTAGATCGGGATCACGTGCGGGTGGTCGAGCGACGCCGCCAGCCGCGGCTCGCGCAGGAACCGCTCTCGGAAGCGCTCGTCCTCGGCCAGCTCCGGGGCGACCAGCTTCAGCGCGACCGGCCGCTCCAGGGACAGGTCCGTCGCGCGGTACACGACACCCATCCCGCCCCTCCCGACCTGCGCCTCGACGCGATAGCCGGCGAAGATCATGCCGCGGCTGAGAGCTGCCCTCATGCTGCGCTACCGAGGGGGGCCGAGTCCATGACCGACCGTACCATGGGAGGGGGGCTGGCTCAGCGCGTCGCCACCCGGAGGGGACCATGGACCGCGATGGCCGTGGGTGCCGCCGCTGATCGGAGGTCGCTTAGGGCGTCTGCGCGGTCAGTCGGACTTTGAGATCGTCTCCTCGAAGGCGTCATGACTGTGCGGCGCCGGCGGTCGGCCAGAACACAGCACTCGCGCGGTCTCGCCCGCCGTTACCCCCGGTCGGTGGGGGCAGGGATCGGGCGCGCGGGACGGCGGCATTCGTCACCGCGGCAAGAGGCCAATCGCCTCACCTCCCGCTGCAGGGCGCTGCGCGAGCGCCGGTACCGGGGGTCGTCGTGGAGTGACTGCATCTGGTGGGGGTCGTGCTGCAGGTCGTAGAGCTCGCGGTCGCCGCCCCGGTAGCGGACATAGAGCCAGTCGCGGGTTCGGACGGCGCGGTAGGTCAGGACCCGCCTGAGCGAGCTGTCGCTGTTGGGTCGTTCGTCCTGGTCGCGTAGGTCGGAATACCTGCGGCCGCCGGTCTCGTGCAGGATCGCCCGTTCTGTGCGCCGGTGCGTGTCTCGGGCGAACGGAATGAGCGAGCGCCCGTCGATCGTCTTGCTCGCCTTCGCTCCGGCGATGTCGAGGACCGTCGGCGCCAGGTCCACGTTGGCGACAAGCTCGCTCGAAGTCCGGCCCTGCGGCAGGCCGGGGCCACGGATCAGCAGCGGCACCCGGCTTGACGGGTCGTAGGGGAGCATCTTGCCGGAGCGCACCCGGTGCTCGCCCTGCATGTAGCCGTTGTCCGATGTGAAGACGATGTAGGTGTTGGCGAGCTCGTGCTTTCTGCGCAGTGCCGAGACGATCTCCGCGACGGCGTCGTCGGCGGCGAGCAGCGCCGCGCGGCGGCTGCGCGCGTGGCTTGTGATGCGAGCGATGTCCGCACGACTCAAGCGCGGGGTGTGTCGCCTGAGGAAGCGCGGCTTGTCTGACATGTCCCGCTCGTTGAAGCTCCGCGGCCGCCGCAGCGACGCGCTGGCGTAGGCGTGGCTGTGGCGCGGCGCCGGCCGCACGACGGACCCGGTGCGGTCCTGAAGACGACGATCCTCGTGGTGCGGTGCGAGGAGGTTGATCGAGAGGAAGAACGGCCCGCGGCCGGCGCGGCTGTTGATCAGCGAGGTTGCCTTGCCGGCCAGGACGTCGGTCTGGTAAAGGCGGGGGTCAGCGTCGAACGGACTGCCATAGCGGTGGACTCGGCCGTTGTCGTTCAGCCGGTAACCCCACATGCGGTAGGTCGAGTAGTCGACGCTCGCGTGCCAGTCGTCCCACCCCGGCGGCACCTCGGCCGGCTGGTGGTGCCCATACCCATTGAGGAACTTCCCGACATGCGATGTGTAGTACCCGGCCCGCTGGAGCCAGACCGGGAGGGAGTTGTGCTTGTCGAAGCGGCCGTAGCCGCCGGTGGGTGGGTATAGGCCCATGACGCCGTGGTTGTGGGCGTACTGACCGGTCAGGTAGGTGGCTCGCGAGGGGCAGCACACCGGGTAGGAGACGAACGAGCGCGTAAAGCGCACCCCCCGCCGGGCGATCACCTTCCGGGTGCTCGGCATTCCGCGTGCCTCAGCGACGGTTTGGTCGTCGGTCATGATCACGACGACGTTGGGGCGGCCCGTGGAAGGGAGCCCGTGCGCGGTACTGGGCAAGCCCACGGTCACAGCGGCGGCGGCGGCGCAGGCCGCGAAGACGAGCGGGGCAAAGCGAAATCGGGCACGGCGGAGCGCGGGCACCTGGGCCTCCTCGCAAGGGATCAGTCGGGCCGCGGGGCGGGGCCGATGAGCGCCGGCTCATCGCGGCTTCGCGGTTGGTGGCCGTCGGGCGCGTCAAGGCCCACCGCCTTTGTTGACGCTAAGCTAACACTGCCCCTGACGGACCGCCAACAACATTTAGGCTCGCTTTAGTGACCACCAGCCGAAGTTCAGCCGCGTCGCTCCCGGGCGGCGGCGCGAACAGATCCTCGACGCAGCCAACGCGCTGTTTGCCGAGCACCCGCCGCGTGTGAGCTGATTTCTCGACCGGGGGCGTCAGAGCACGGCGCTACCAAAGGTTCCGGTTCGAGTGGCAGGGCGGGCTGCGAACTGGCTCGTCGTTGTCATGCGCCGGCCTTTGCGGGCACCGGCGTCGCGGGCGGCTCCTCCGCACTCGGCTCTCTCGGCTCCGTCCGCTCCGGCGGCGGAGCCACGTCCTGCTCTGAGCCGATTTGCGGCAACCACTCGAGCCACCTCGGCAAATACCAGTTTGAGTCGCCGAGCAGCTTCATCGATGCCGGGAGCAGCACTCCGCGGATGATCGTCGCGTCGATCAGAACGGCGGCCGCGAGGCCGAACCCGAGCTCCTTGAAGTCGATGAAGGTCAGCGTGATAAACACCGCAAATACGCCGACCATCACGAGCGCAGCGCTCGTGACAGTCCCGGCGGTGGTCGCGATTCCCTGCTTGACGGCCTCGTCGGTGCTGGCACCGCGGTCGTAGAGCTCCTTGATCCGCGACAGTATGAAGACGTGGTAGTCCATCGAGAGCCCGAACAGGACCACGAACAGAAACAGCGGCAGCCAGTTGGTCACGCCGCCGTTCGACGTGAAGCCGAGTACTGACTCGCCGTTGCCGTTCTGGAACACGAGAACGAGGAGTCCGTAGGCCGCGCCAACCGACAACATATTCAGGACGATTGCGGTGATCGGAATGACGATCGACCGGAACGTGACCAGCAACAGCAGGAAAGCGAGCCCGAACACGAAGGCGAAGATCAGCGGCAGTCTGCTCTTAAGATTGCTGCTGAAGTCGGCGGAGCCGGCCGCGTCGCCGGTCACGTTCACCGAGGCGCCTTCCACCCCGCCGATCGTCGCCGGGATGACGTCGTCGCGCATCTCGTTCAGTGCCTTCAATGACGCGGGGTCGGTACCGCTTCCCGGGCTCGGGACGTCAATCTTCGCAACCGTGCCGTCGTCGCTGTAGCTGACCTCGGTCCCGTTCCGGAAGGTGTCCGACCGATTGACGTCGGCGACCAGACGGTCGATCCCGGCGGCCACCGCGCCCGAACGCACGTCATTGGCCTCGACCACGACGGTCGTGGTCACGCCCTCGGCCGGGAAGGTGTCCTTGACCTTGTTGTAGGTCACGATCACCGGGATGTCCTGGGGCAGCTCGTCGATATCGCTCGTAACGCTCTTCAGGCCGAGCGCCGGAAGCGACAGGGCCACCAGCAGCCCGCCGGCCAGCACGAGCGCGATGCCCGGGCGACGCATCACCCGGCCGGTCAGCGACGACCAGAAACGCGACTGACCTGCCGGACGGCTCCGGCGCCCTAGAATCGGGACACGGCCCTTCTCCACGCGGTCGCCGAGCCAGCTGAGCATTGCGGGCAGCACGGTCAGCGAGGCGAACATCGCCATCGCCACCACGAGGATTGTCCCCTCGGCGAACGAGATGAAAGCCTTGTCTCCGCTGATCAGCATGCCGGCCATCGCGACGATCACCGTCATCCCGGAGATCAGGACAGCCCGCCCGGAGGTCGCGGCGGCCGCCTCCAGCGCGGCCGATTCGCTGCGCCCGGCGGCGCGTTCCTCTCGCTCTCGCTTCAGGTAGAACAGCGAGTAGTCGACACCAACGGCCAAGCCGATCAGCAGGATCACGGCCGGCAGGTTGTCGTCCACGGGCAGAATGGAGCTCGGGAGTGCGATAAGACCCATGGCCGCGATCACGGACGTGATGCCGATGAGCAGAGGCACGCCTGCCGCCACCAGAGTCCCGAAGGTGATGGTGAGGATGATGAGGGTGATCGGGATCGAGAGCAGACCAGCGCTCTTCAGGTCCTCGCTGATCGTCTCGTTGATGGCCTTGTTCGCGCTAGCGGCTCCGAACTGCTCGACGTCCAGGTTGGGATGGTCGGACTGGATGCGCGCCACCGCGGCCAGCACCGGATCGACGCGTTTCTTGGCTTCGACCGAATCGCCGGCGATCTCGAAATCGACCAGCGCGGTGTGACCGTCCTCAGAGACGGAGCCGGCGCCGGCGAGCGGCGACTTGACATTCTCGACGTAAGGAACCTCCGGCAGGCGCCGCGTGACGTCGGTGATCGCGGCCCGGAACTCTGGGTCCTTGATCGTGAGCTTGTTGCTCTGGAGGAAGACCACCTCCGCGGTCGGCCTGAGGCCGGCACGATCGAGCGCCGCCTCGGCGTCATGCGACTCGCCCGAGGACTGATCGACATCGGAGATTGGCGTCGAGCCCACCATGTTGCCGATCGCGAAGGCGAGGATCGCGAACGCCAGCCAGCCGAAGATGGCCTGCTTGCGGTGCTGGCTGCTCCAGTGAGCCATCCGGGCCGCAAGGTTCCTATGGGTGCTCATTGCTCTGCCTCCAGTCACGATCAACGTTCCGGGAGAACTCTCGCTGGCGAGGCCGAGTGTCGACATCAGGGGAACCCCTGAACCGATGCCGACATCGGGAACTCCGCAACCTTCCGCATTGGGGTTACGGAATACGCCGGCCCCGAATGGGAATCACGGTGGTGCGCTCCGCCACGTAGCAGGGCAACTGGGCCAGGGCCTCGACGTCCGTGCCCGCTTCCACCACCCACCAGATCCGGTGGGTGCCGAAGTCACACGACGCCGAGACCGTGCGGTCACGCAACGGGCTGGGAAAGGCTTTGAACGATGCGAACACCACCCCGCACTCGCGCGGCGCATGGCGGTGCTCAAGCATGAAGCGCGGCATTGCTCAAGCGTTCAGGAAGTTCGGCCACGCGACATCCGGGCGCACCCTGATTTCGCGCGCCGACTCTGCTGCCGGGACTATGCTCGTCGGTGATATCGGAGTCCCGTCGTGACCAAAGTGGCCCACACGATCGCTGGCCGGGATCGCGAGCTGGAGCTGCTCGAGCGGCTGCTGGAGGCAGGGTGCGCGGGATCTCCCCAGATCGTGTTCCTAACGGGCGAACCCGGGATCGGCAAGACAACGCTTCTCGCCGAGCTGCTTCGACAGGCCGAGCTCCGCGATTGCCTGGCCCTGAAGGGGAACGCGGCCGAGTTCGAGCGCGAGCTGCCGTTCGGCCTGGTGGTCGACGCCCTCGACGAGTACCTCGAGGCGCTCGACCCCCGCTCCTTCCACCGGCTGGCGACGGCGGACCTGGGAGAGCTCGCCGGAGTGTTCCCGGCGCTTCGGTCGCTCGACCCAGGATCGGCTGACCCGAGGACCGCGGCGGAGCGCTACCGCGCGCATGGGGCGGTGCGCTCGCTGATCGAGCGGCTGGCTGTGAAGCAACCGCTGGTCTTGGTGCTCGACGATCTTCACTGGGCCGACGGCGCGTCACTCGAACTTACGTGGCACCTGCTCAGGCGTCCCCCGCGCGCCCGGGTTGTGGTCGCATTTGGGCTTCGCCGCGGACACGCGGATCGCGCGATAGAGGGAGAGATCGAGTCGGCCGTACGCAGATCGGAGTCTGTTCATCGAATCGTGCTCGGTCCGCTCGCACCCGCCGACGCGGAGATGCTCGTGAAGCTGCACGAGCCGGCCGAGCGGGAATTGCTCTACCGCGCCAGCGGAGGCAATCCCTTCTACATGCTCGAACTCGCCCGTATGCGTGCTGAGGGTCACCCCGGCTCCAGTGCTGTCCCAGGGCACGTCGATGTGCCGAGCGCGGTGGTGGCGGCGATCGCGCGTGAGCTGGACGGCCTCTCCGCTCCGGCCAGGCGCCTCGCCGAGGTCGGCGCCGTCGCGGGAGATCCCTTCGACCTCGACTTGGCGATGATCGCGGGCGGGGTAACAGAGCAGGAGGCTCTGGTCGCAGTCGACGAGCTCGTCGTCCACGACCTGCTGCGGTCGACGGCCGTACCGCGCCGGTTCCACTTTCGCCATCCACTAGTCCGGCACGCGGTGTACGAGTCCTGCGCGCCGGGAGTGAGACTCGCCGCCCACGAACACTGCGCGAACCTGCTGGCGGAGGAAGGGGCGCCGGTCGCCATGCGCGCCCACCACGTCGCGCGCGCTGCTCGACGTGGCGACCTGGGCGCCGTCGCCGTCCTCCGCGAGGCCGGAGAGGCCACGGCTCGGCGAGCTCCCGCGAGTGCCGCGCGCTGGTTCGAGCTTGCGCTCGACCTACAGCCTGCCGCCGCGTCACCAGGCGACCGGGTCGCACTGCTGGTGGCCCTCGCCGAGGCGCAGGCGGCCACGGGACGTTTCGAGGACAGCCGCGCGGCGCTGCTCGACAGCCTGGCCCTGATTGGCGACCACGACCAGGACCTTCGGCTGAAGCTGATCGGCAAGTGCGCATCGCTCGAGCAACTCGTCGGTCACCACGACGAGGCACACTCGCGCCTGGTCACAACCCTGGCCGGCCTCTCGACCGCCTCCTCTCCGGAGGCGGTCGAGCTCATGATCCAGCTCGCCACCGGGTGCCTCTACCGCGCAAACTTCGAAGGAGTGCGCCACTGGGGCGAGCGTGCACTCGATGTCGCCCAGCAGCTCGAGAATCTGCCGCTCACAGCCGCGAGCACGGCCGTAGTGGCGGTCGCCGATGCTTTTACAGGGCACGCCTCGAAAGCCCAGGCCCACACCTCGGAGGCGGCCGAGCTCGTGGACGCGCTTCCCGACACCGAGCTCCAGGGCCAGCTCGAGGCTCTCGCCAACCTCTGCACCGCAGAGCTATACCTCCACCGCTACGCCGAGGCCGCGGCGCACGCAAAACGGGGCCTCGCAATCGGGAGGGCGACAGGGCAGGGGGACATCGCACCGGTCCTGGTCCCCGTTCTCTGCAACGTCCTCCACATGTGGGGGCGCATAACCGAGTCCGCCGAACTCCTCGACGAGGCGATCGACGCCGCGCGGCTCTCGGGCAACGTCGAGTCGCTTGGGTGGAATCTGCTGGGCCGAGCCTTTACCGCCGTTGCGGCCGGCGACATCGACCTTGCCCTCGCCACCGCCCAGGAGAGCGTGGCCCTGACGCGCAAGCTGGACGACAGTCTCGTCTCAACCTATGCCGGAGTGGCGCTCGCCCACGCGCACTACGAGGCGGGTGAGCCCGGCCGAGCCGCGGAGATACTCTCGATGGCCGCGGGCGGCCAGGAGCTGCCGCTCATCCCAGACGGCTGGAGGGCCAACTACTTCGAGCTGCTGACGCGCTGCTGGCTGTCGCTCGGCCGGCCGGACCAGGCCGAGCAGGTCGCCGCTCGCGCCGAGGCGACGGCCGAGTCGGTCCGGCTTCCCCTAGCCGACGCGATGTCGAACCGTGCCGCCGCGGCCGTCGCTCTGGAAAGAGGCGATCCGGACGCTGCGTGTGAGCGAGCATTCGCTGCGGTGGCCGCGGCTGAGGCGATCGATGCGCGCGTCGATGCCGCCGTGGCGCGCACACTCGCGGGACGCGCCCTGGCTGCCGCAGGCGCTCGCGACCGCGCCATAAGCGAGCTCGAGCAGGCGACCGAGCAACTCGATGCCTGCGGCGCGCGCCGGTACCGCAGCCACGCAGAGCAGCAGCTCCGCAAGCTCGGCCGGCATCCCTACCACCGAACAGCGCCGGAAGACGCGCACGGCGCCGGCGTCGAGACGCTCACGCAGCGCGAGACCGAAATCGCCCGCCTGGTATCCAAGCGCCGCACCAACCCCGAGATCGCCGGCGAGCTCTTCCTCAGCGTCAAGACAATCGAGACGCACATGCGGAACATCTTCCGCAAGCTCGACGTGTCCTCACGCCTCGACGTCGCATTGGCGATGGAGCACGCCGACAATGATCGCCAAACCGTGACGAAACCAGGAACCTGACCAGCGCAACGTCCCGTGGTTGCAGGAGTCTGCCCCCGAGTGCGTATCTCGGGAGGATGGGCCGTGGAAGACCCTTTCCGCGGCTGCGCGACTCCCCGGCTTCGGCTCGGTTCGAGGCCACAGCGAGGACTTACCAACTCCTTGCCGCCAGCTGGCCTGCCGCTTCCATGGGGGCGGCAACACTCCGTATCAGTCAACCCATGGAGGTCCAGACATGACACGCAAGCTCACAGTCCTCGCCGCCCTGGTGGCGGCCGTGGCGGTCGTTGTGACCGCCGTTCCGGCCGGCGCCGCCGCTCCGGGGGGCGCCACCGCCCTGCGGGAGTTCGAGGGAACGGTCGTCTCCAAGAAACGCTCGACCCGCTCGTTCCGCCTGCGCGACGAGGGGCGCACCGTCCGGATTCACGTGAACCGCAACACGCGCTACGAGCGCGTGGACGGCTTCGCCGGGATTCAGGTCGGCGCGCGCAACATCGAGGCGACCGCCCGCCGGCGCGACGGACGCTGGATCGCCGTGGAGGTCGAGCGCTCGGGCCGTGACGACGACCGCGGCGGTGACGACGACGGCGGCGGTGACGACGACCGCGGCGGTGACGACGACTGAGCGTCTGCGGACGGACGGAAGCGCAT
This sequence comes from uncultured Thermoleophilaceae bacterium, assembly GCA_963772945.1. Taxonomy (GTDB): domain Bacteria; phylum Actinomycetota; class Thermoleophilia; order Solirubrobacterales; family Thermoleophilaceae; genus JACVRW01. Next base: position 433,686 of record CAVYZJ010000006.1, read on the forward strand.
GCGGGGGCCGCGCTCTCTCAGAGGGCCTGCCGCCCCCGCAGCGCCCGCCCCAGCGTGATCTCGTCCGCGTACTCGAGATCGGCGCCCACGGGTAGGCCGCTGGCCAGGCGGGTCACGGCCACGTCCGGCGCGCGCTCGCGCACGGCGTCGGCCAGGTAGAGGGCGGTGGCCTCGCCGGTGGTGGTGGCGTTGGTGGCGATCACCACCTCGCGCACGCCGGCGCCGTTCTCCACTCGCCCGAGCAGCTCCTCCACGTGGAGGTCCTCGGGGTCGACGCCGTCGATCGGCGACAGCGCCCCTCCCAGCACGTGGTAGCGGCCGTCGAACTCGCCGGAGCGCTCGATCGGGATCACGTCGCTGGGCTGCTCGACCACGCAGATGGTGGCTTGCTCGCGGCGCTCGTCCAGGCATATCCGGCAGCGTTCCTCGGTGGCCAGGTTGAAACAGACCTCACACTGCCCGACCGTCTCCTTTACCTCCCGCAGCGCGTCGGCCAGCGCCAGCGCCTCCTCGTCGGAGACGCTGAGCAGGTGAAAGGCGAGCCGTTGCGCGGTGCGCTGCCCGATGCCGGGTAGGCGCGCGAGCTCGGTGATCAGACGGTTGACCGGAGCGGCGAACACGAGGGCCGAAAAGCGTAGCTCCGGGCCCGGTCGGGCCCTGGGCGCTGCCCCCTAGAGGCCGGGCAGACCGAGCCCGCCCAGCCCGCCGGGGCCGCCCAGGCCGCCCGTGGCGGCGCCCATCTTGCTCGCCGCCAGCTCCTGGGCCGAGCGGATCGCCTCGTTCACGGCGGCCTGGACCATGTCCTGCAGCATGTCCACGTCCTCGGGATCGACCGCCTCCGGGTCGATCTTCAGCTCCTGGAGCTCCAGGTCACCGGTGATCTTCACCGTGACCATCCCGCCTCCGGCGCTGGCCTCTACGACCTCGCTCTTGAGCTCCTCCTGGGCCTTCATCATGTCGGCCTGCATCTGCTGGACCTGACGCAGCATCTGGTTCATGTTGGGCTGATTGGCCATTCACTGCTCCTCGTCGTCTTCGAAGATCTCCTCGGCGGCGAACTCCACCCGCAGCCGCTCGATCAGCTCCTCCTCATCCAGCGCAGCCGGCCCTACGGCGGCGGCGGCGTCGCTCAGCTCGAAGGCCAGCCCGGCCGGCCGCCCGGTCAGGCCGCGAAGCGCCCGCTGGATCAACTCCCGGTTCGACTCCGCCTTCTTCTTGACGAAGGCAGCGTCGGGTGGAAAGGCAACGGTGACCCGGTCCGCCTCCACCGCCAGCGGCCGGGCTGCCGCCAGGGCCGCGCCGAGCATGCCGTTCTCCTCCGCCACCGCCTCCGCGACCGCCGGCCAGATGGCCTCGACCCGCTCCAGGTCGAGCGCCTCGCGCGGGCTGAGGTCCTCCTCGGGCGCGTGCTCGGGATCGGCCGCGACCGCGGCGGCCGCCGGGCTTCCCGTGCTCCGTTCGCGGGCACCGGAGCGAGGCACGACGGCCGCCTCGCTCGGGGCGGGGGCCGGCCCGGCGGCCGGCGCGCCTACCCGCTGCTCGAGCTGCTCGATCCGGAACATGAGCGCCTGCAGCGAGAGGTCGGCCTGCGGCTGGGTGGCCTTCAGCAGCGCCATCTCCAGCTGGATGCGTGGCTCGGAGCCGTCCTTGACCGCCGCAACGGCTGCCGCCAGCAGGTCGATGGCGCGCAGGATCTCCCCCTGGGAGAAGCGCTCGGCCTGCGCGCCCAGGCGATCGGTGTGCTCGGCCGTGACCGAGAACGAGTCGGGCACCTCGCCGAGGGTCTGCACCACGAACAGGTGGCGCAGGTGGCCACTGAGGTCGCGCATGAACTGCGTGAAGTCGCGTCCTGAGTCGGACAGCCGCTGGACGGCGAGCAGCGCGGCCTTGGGATCGCGCCCGGCCAGCGCGTCGGCGGTGTCCAGCACCAGGTCGGCGTCCGCCACCCCGAGGATGTCGAGCACGTCGTCGAGCTTGACCTCGGGCCCGCCGTAGGTCACGAGCTGCTCGAGCGTGCCCAGCGCGTCCCGGAAGCTTCCCGTGGCGGCGCGGGCGAGCATGCCCACGGCGGGATCGGGGATCTCGATCTGCTCCTGGACCGCCACCCGCCGGAGCACACTCGCGATCTGCTCGAGCGAGGGCCGCTGGAAGTCGAAGCGATGACAGCGGTCGACGATCGTGGGCGGCACCTTGTGCGCCTCAGTCGTCGCGAGCACGAAGACCACGTGCCCCGGCGGCTCCTCCAGCGTCTTCAGGAACGCGTTCCAGGCCGCGGTGGAGAGCATGTGCGCCTCGTCGAGGATGTACACCCGCCGGCGTCCCTGCATCGGCGCCAGGGCTACGTTCTCCCGCAGCTCCCGAATGTCGTCCACCGAGTTGTTGGACGCGGCGTCCATCTCCACCACGTCCAGCGAGGTGCCCGCCAGGATCGCGTGAGCCGAGGCGGAGCCGGGGTCGAAGTTGGGCGTCGACCCGCCCTCGGCGTTGAGGGCGCAGGCCAGGAGCTTGGCCATCGAGGTCTTCCCGGTGCCGCGCGAGCCCACGAACAGGTAGGCGTGATGGACCTTGTCGAGCTCGATCGCGTTGCGCAGCGTGCGGACGATGTGCTCCTGCCCGACCACCTCGTCGAAGGTGCGCGGACGGTGGCGACGGTAGAGCGAGAGCATCGGTCGCTCCACTCTAGTGGGGCGCCGGACGCCCCGGCGCGCAGCCCGCGCGCAGCCCTTCACAGCGGGCAATAGCACGGATAGGGTTGCCGCCGGGTCGCCCATGATCGAGTCGATGCTCGTCGCTACGGACGGATCGGAGACCGCCGCAGACGCGGTCTCACAAGCCGGCGATCTCGCTGCCGGCACGGGAGCGAAGGTGCACGTGATGACCGCCTACCAGCCGCTTCATGCGCGCGTGGCCACGGGCAAGACGGTCGATCCGGAGCGAGGCCAGTGGCAGCTTTCGCAGGACTCCTGGGCCGACACGGTGCTCGACGACGCCTGCGCCGTGCTGCGGCTACGCGGCGTGGAGGCGCAGCCGCACGCCCGCAAGGGCGACCCCGCCGACGCGATCATCGAGCTGGCCGAGGAGCTGGGCATCGACCTGATCGTCGTGGGCAACAAGGGACTGACCGGGGCGCGCCGCTTCCTGCTGGGCAGCGTCCCGGACAAGGTCTCTCATCACGCCCCCTGCAGCGTGCTGATCGTGCACACGACCTGAGGCGGCCGCGGGCTCAGCTCGCTCTGGTCCGGGCGCCCTTCCTCGCGCTGCGGGAGCGCTGATCCGCGTTGGCCTTGCGCGTGCGCGCGGCCTTGCGGGCAGCTGCCTTGCGGTCGCCGGCGCGGGTGTGGCCCTTCAGCTCCTTGGTGATCGCCTCGAGCCGGTCGACCGCATCCCGGAGCGCCTTTGGGGCCTGCTTTCCATCGGAGACCTGGCTCGGCAGCTCGGAGAGCTGGCGCGCGACCTTCTTGCGCAGGCCATTGGCCCGCAAGTGCTCGTAGAGCTTCTCGTCGGTCTTCACATTCGCCATGCGATTCACCATACCCGCCCGGCCGGGGCGGTACCCCTCATCTCGCTCAGAGCAGGTCGAGTGCCGCCCCGACCACCGTCTCGGCATCGATCTCGTGGTGGCGATAGACGTCGGGCAGGTCACCCGACTGGCCGAACCGGGTGACCCCCAGCGGGGTGAGCGGCACCCCGTTCACCGCGCCCAGGAACGCGAGCGCGTGGGGATCGCCGTCCAGCACCGTGACCAGGGGCGCAGCGCGCTCGGCCGGCAGCAGCCGGTCCAGGATCGCCGGGTCGTGATCCTCCAGACCGGCGCGGGCCCGGAAGGCCCGCAGGAGCAGGTCCGCGCTGGTCACGCAGATCACCTCGGTCTCGTCGCCGAGCACCTCGGCGGCCGCCACCAGCTCGGGCATCACCGCGCCCATTCCGGCCAGAGTCACCCGCGGCCGCCCGCGGACGGGCCTCAGCACATAGCCGCCCGCCAGCACGTTCTCGCGCCGGTCCGGGTCGGCGGACAGCGCCTGGTCGAGCGGGCGGGTGGAAAGGCGGAAGTAGGCCGACTCGCCGCCGGGACGGCCCAGCCGGGACAGGGCCGCCAGCAGCGTCCACTCCAGGTCCTGCCCGAAGGCCGGCTCCCATGCGGTGCAGCCGGGCTGGCCGATGCCGATCGAGGGCGTGACTATCGATTGGTGCGCCCCGCCCTCGGGCGCGAGCGACACTCCGCTCGGCGTGCCCACCAGGATCGACTGACCGCCGGCGTAGATGCCGAACGACCAGGGCTCGAGGGCGCGGCCCACGAAGGGGTCGTAGATCGTCCCGATGGGCAGCAGCGGCTGGCCGTAGCGGCTCCACGTGACCCCGAGCTCGGACAGCAGGCCGACCAGATTGGTCTCCGCGATGCCCAGCTCGATGTGCCGTCCGGCGGGAGACTCGTGCCAGTGCACCAGCGTCTGGGAGTCGTCGGCAAACCAGTCGCGGCGTTCGCCGACCGACCAAATTCCTCCCTTGTTGATCCAGCCGCCGAGGTTGGTCGACGAGGCCACGTCCGGGCTCACCGTGACCACCCGTTCCGCCACCTCGGGCGCCTCGTGCACCAGGTCGACGAAGAAGCGCCCGAAGGCCTGCTGGGTCGAGGCGGTGCCGCGATGCTCGCGCCCGAGTGTCGCCGGCGCGACGGGCGGGCGACGGGGCTTCGGCTCCTCGCGGGCCAACGCAGTGGCCGCCGCCGCGCACATCTCCGCCTCCGGGCTGTCCGGCGGGAAGGCGGCCCAGGGGTCGCCGGCGTCGGCGCCCAGCCCGTCGGCCAGCTGATCGAACTGCTCCGTGGTGAGAAGGGCGGAGTGATTCTCCGGATGGCCCTCGATGGGCAGCGCCCAGCCCTTGATCGTGTAGGCGAAGATCACCGTGGGCCGGTCCTGCTCGACGGCGCGATAGGCGTCGATCAACCGGTCCAGGTCGTGGCCGCCGAGGTCGCGGAACGCGGCCCGGAGCTCATCGTCGGTCAGATCGCCTACCAGGCCGGCCAGCCCGCGGTCGGTGTCCGGGAGGCGCTCACGCAGGTCGGCGGGCTCGGCGCGCAGGAGCCGCTGGTACTCCTCGTTGGGCATCTCGTCGATGCGACGACGCAGCTCGGGTCCGCCGGCCCGCTCGAACAAGGCCTCGAGGCGGCGCCCGTACTTGACCGTGATGCACTGCCAGCCGGCGGCCTCGAACAGTCCGGCCAGGCGCCCGAAGGCGATGTCGGGCACCACCCGGTCGAGCGACTGCCGGTTGAGGTCCACCACCCACACCACCTCGCCCAGGCGGGCCACGCTCGGGTCCGCGATCGCCTCCCAGACCGCGCCCTCGTCCAGCTCGGCGTCGCCCAGCAGCGCGATCTGGCGCCCCATCGGCGGCGCCTCGAAGCGGTGGTGCTCCAGGTAGCGGCGTGCGATCGCTCCCCAGACCGGAGCGGTCGCGCCGATCCCCACCGAGCCGGTTGAGTAGTCCACCGGGTCGGGGTCCTTGGTGCGGCTGGGATAGCTCTGCAGACCGCCGAAGGCACGCAGCGTCTCGAGGTATGGGCGCTCCAGGTGCCCCAGCAGGTAGTTGATCGCGTGCAGCACCGGCGAGGCGTGCGGCTTGACCGACACGCGATCCTCGGCCCGCAGCTCGGAGAACCAGAGCGCGGTCATGAGGCTCACCATCGACGCGCTGGAGGCCTGGTGGCCGCCCACCTTCACGCCGCTCTTGCTCTCGCGAACGCGGTTGGCGTGGTGCACGATCGCGGTGGCCAGCCAGAGCACCCGGCGCTCGACGGCCCTCAGCGCGTCGAGGTCAGGCTTGGCGCGCGGCGGCGACGGCCTCGTTGTGGTCGGTGAACCACTCAAAGCGCGCGATCCTCTCCTTCCGGACCTCCAGGAGAATCACGAACGGCATGCGGCCCTCGACCCCGCTGCCGCGTCCGCGCGTGTTCCAGTCACCACTGGCCACGACCTGATCGCCGTATGCCTCGATCCGGCGAGCCTCCACCTGGCTCGACTCCCAGACGGTCCGCCACTGCTCGATGTTCTCGCTGATCCCATCGCGCCCGTGGTAGGTGACTTGCTCGGGCCACTCGGCGCCGGGATACATCGAGGCGTCGTCGGCGAAGAGGTCCAGCACCCCGTCGACGTCGCCCTTGTTCCAGCGCTCGACCAGGAGGCGAGCGACCTCGAGGCTGTCCTCGTCGGCCATGCTGCGGCCCAGTGTATGGACCGTGCACCCGTCCTCGAGGCCGGCGCTCGGGCGTGCCCGCCGGTCGTCGGCTCCGGCCAGGCTGGTCCGCGGCGCACGAGCGGTATCGCTTAAGGCTGCTTCCTCCCGGATCTGACCTGGTTCGCGAGCGCTCGCCGCGCGGGACCCGGCCATCGACGCCTCTGTCCGGCGTACTGACCCCGAAAGCCGAAACCCCTCGTAAGGGAATTCAGCCCCGCTAGAGCGGCTTGCGGGTGACAGGGCACCGCTACCTCCCCGCCTAGCACGGTCCACGGGGAACGTTAGCGGCATAGTGTCCGCGCTACCACCCGATTCGCGAGGAGCTCCATGGCGCTGCGCACTCCCGTCTCCACCGATGACGCCCCGGAGGCCATCGGCCCGTACAGCCAGGCGATCCGCACCGGCAGCCTGTTGTTCTGCTCGGGCCAGATCCCGCTCGACCCCTCGACCGGCGAGATCGTCAAGGAGGACGTGGCCGGCCAGGCGCGGCGCTGCCTCGAGAACCTGAGCGCGGTGTGCGAGGCGGCCGGCGCCTCGCTGTCCCAGGCTGTGCGCTGCACGGTGTACCTGGCCGACATGGGCGACTTCGCCCGGGTCAACGAGGTCTACGCCGAGTTCTTCGAAGGGGACGATCCCCCGGCAAGGGTGGCCATCGCCGCGGCGGGCCTGCCGAAGGGCGCAGAGGTGGAGGTGGACGCGATCGTGGCGCTGTAGCCCGCGCAGGCGTAGGGTCGGAGCGACAGGCCCCGGGGCAGGGGCCAGGGCGCATCGAAGTTGCAAGGAGGCCCCATGCTCGGCAAGCGATTTGTCCTCGGTGCTCTGGCGGCAGCCTCGGTGGTTGCCGTGTTCGGCGTAGTCGGCAGCTCCTCCGGCCAACCGCAGCCCGCGGTGGGCACGGTTTACGGCGGAACGCGAGACGGGGACACGGCCTGGCTGTGGTTGGACCCCTCGAGGAGCGGCATCGTCGCGCTCGAGATCCCCTACACCGCCTCGAGGAAGCGCTGCACCAACAATCAGGGCTACTTCAACTACGTCTATACGGGGCTGACCTACTCGGAGCCGGTCCGCCTGCGCCGTGACAGCACGTTCAGGACCCTCGTGGTGGACAACTACCGGGAGGCCGGGGTTCGGTACGAGGAGCGGATCACGGTGGCCGGCAGGATCGGGGACCACCGTGCCTCCGGCTCGGTGCAGGGCACCGTGCTCATCGCCCGGCCGAACAGGCGGACGGCACGCTGCACCATAGGGCCTCACCGCTGGATCCTCGAGAACTAGAAGATCAGGTCACACGCGTGCGCGTGGCGTCCACCTCGCGGTGCTCCCCGCGCTCCATCAGCCCGCGGAGGCGATCGAGCGCGTCCCAGACGTCGACGACGCGGGTGTAGAGCGGCGGCACCCCGAAACGGATCGAGTTCGGCTCGCGGAAGTCGGGGATCACCCCCGCGCGCTCGATCAGCGCACGCGTGATCGTCCACGCCTCTTCGTGGCGCAGCGTCACGTGAGCACCGCGGCGGTCCGGGTCGCGGGGTGAGGCCAGCTCGAAGCCGAGCGGCGCCAGCCACTCGTCGTAGAGGTCGACCATGAGCTCGGTCAGGGCCACCGCCTTCTTGCGAAGCGACGCGATACCCGCGTCTCGCACCAGCTCCGCTCCTACCCGGACCGCAGTCAGATCGAGGATGGGCGGGGTCCCGCTGAGAAAGCCGCGGACGCCCGGCTCGGGCTCGTATTCGCTCTCCATGTCGAACTGGTTGCGCTGTCCGAACCAGCCCTGGATCGGGTTTCGCAGCCGGTCCTGCATCTCCTCGCGCACGTATAGGAAGGCCGGGGACCCGGGGCCCGCGTTGAGGTACTTGTAGGTGCAGCCCACGGCCAGCTCCACCCCCCATTCCTCCAGCTCGATCGGTGCGACCCCGACGGAATGCGAGAGGTCCCACAGCACCGGCACCCCGGACTCCCGGGTGATCGTCTCCATGTCGGCCAAGGCGCCGGAGTAGTAGGCCACGTGCGAGAGGGAGACCAGCCCCACGTTCCCCGCCTCGAGCGCCCGGGCCACGTCCTCGGGTTGCGGGCCCTCCACAGGGTCGAGGTCGAGCAGCCGCAGCTCGCCGCCCCGGCTCCGGGCCACCCCGTCGAGCACGTAGCGGTCACTGCTGAAGTTCTCCCGGTCGGTCACGATCACGCGCGCGTCACCGGAGGCATCCAGCGCGGCCGCGGCGAGCTTGTAGAGGTTCACGCTGGTCGAGTCGGCAACGATCACCTCGCCCGGCCTCGCCCCCAGGGCGCTGACCGCCAGCTCGTTCCCCACCCGGTCGGGCAGATCGACCCACTGGTGCCAGGCCCGCACCAGCTGCGATCCCCATTGCTCCATCACCAGGCCCACCCACTCGCGCGTGGCCACGGGCAGCCGGCCCAGCGAGTTTCCGTCGAGGTAGATCGTGTCCGGATCGTCGATCACGAACCGGTCCCTAAAGGCCGCCAGCGGATCGGAGCCGTCCATGTGCTCCGCCCGCTCGCGCGAGATCAGATTGCCTGCAGCCATTCGCTCACGGCCCTCCAGGCCTTGGTGCGGGGATCGAGATGTTCGAAGTGTCCGACTCCATTCAACTCCACCAGCCTGCAGTCGTCGCCTTCCATGGCGGCCTGCTCCGCGTAGCGCCGCGAGATTGCAATCGGGACGATGTCATCCGCGTCTCCGTGGACGAGCAGTTGCGGCACGCCGAGCGGCAGCCGCTCGAAAGGCGAGGCCAGGTTATACCGCTCGGGCCATTCGCTCGGTGAGCCGCCGAGCAGCGACTCCGCCGCCCCATCCGACAGCCCAAGCTCGGCCGCCGCGCGCAGGTCCACCACGCCCGCCTGGGCCACCGCGCCCGCCAGCGGCGTTTCGGGCTCGGCGCCCGGCGCCTCCGGTGGAAGGCCGCCGCGCGCCGCCGCCCAGCAGGCGAGGTGACCGCCCGCCGAGTGCCCGATCGCGACCACCCGGGACAGGTCGAGCGGCTCGTCGAGCCGGCCCAGGTGGTCGATCCCCGCGGCCACGTCCTCGAAGGTGGCGGGCCAGCCGCCCCGGCTCGGGAAACCCACCCGCCGGAACTCGAGGTTCCAGACCGCCCAACCGCGCCCGGCCAGGTCCGGGACAAGCCGGTCCATGATCTGCAGGTCGTACTGGGCCCTCCAGAAGCCGCCGTGAAGCAGCACGGCCACCGGCCACGAGCCGGAAGCCGGGCCGGACGGCAGGGTGAGCTCTCCGAACTGATCGCGGTGTGACCCGTACCGATGGGAGCGGGCGCCGGTCAGCGGCCCAGGAACCGGTGGACGGCGCGGACGAAACGCTTCCGATACTGGAACAGGAAGCCGTGCGCCGCGTTCGGATACATCTCGCAGCGTCGCGTTCGGCAGCCTCCGCGCCAGGTGACGCTGGTTCGGTGCGGGCAGCAGCCGGTCGAGCGCCCCACCGCCCACGAGCACGGGCAGCCTGAGGCGGCTCAGGGGACGACCGGAGGGGTCTCGGCCGAGCATCCACTCGGATGACGCGTTGAGCTGTGACCGGGTGACCGCGGGCGGCGCGCCCGGCTGCGCGTTCGGGTACGACGAGATCTGGCGAACGAAAGCTCTGCCCAGGGCCCCGCGCCCGGGCGGGAAGAGAAGGTCCCCCACGTTGGCCGTCCCGCCCGCCAGGGCCTGTATGACGTCGGCGCGGGGTTGCGTGGCCCGGCCGTTGCCGGGCGCCGTGGCGGCCAGCACGAGCCGCCGCACGCGCCGCGGATGCCGGCGCGCCAGCGACTGGGCGATCATCCCGCCCATCGACCAGCCGAGGACGTCGGCGCAGCGCAGACGCAGTGCCCTTATCAGCGACGCCGTGTCATCGGCCATCCGCCGAACGCTCAGCGTCCCCGGGCCGGTCGTCGATCTGCCTTATGCCCTCGTTGTCGAACGTGATCACCCGGCGCTTGGCCGCCAGCGCGTCGACCAGGCTGGGTGGCCAGGCATCCATCGTGCCCGACAGCCCCATGATGAGCACCAGCGGCGGCCCCTCTCCCAGCGCGCGATAGCCGATCTTCCCCTGCCCCGCCTCGACGGTGCGCACCGGCACATCGACGATCGACCGCTGGCTCGCTGCAGCGGCAGGCGCCGTCAGCAGGAGCAACAGCGCACCCGCAACCAGGAAGCGCACCGCGCGAAGGCTAGAGCGAGGGGCGAGCGGCCGCGCCGGCGGTCGGCAGCCCGAGCACCTCGTAGTAGGCCTCGTTCACACGCCGGTATCTCCGCATGCAGGCCCGGTAACGCCGCCACGCTCGACCGGCCCTCGGCCCCTGCAGCTCGCTCGCGCGCGCCGACCGCGCGTCGCAGCGACGCCCGATCCGCATCAGCCTGCGCTCCAGTGCCGCCCGCGGAGACGCCGCCTCGCACGGATCGAACCTCGCAGGAGCGGGGGTTTGCATGACGCTCGCCAGGCTCGGAGAGTGGCCGTACCCGAGAGCGTGACCTGCCTCGTGCACGACGAGGGCGCAGGCCTCGCCCCACGAAGCCGAGGCGAAATACCCGCTGTCGAGCCAGACCCGGCAGCCGGCGCCGCGACCGATGCCGTGACCGCCGGGGACGTCGGGGCCGTCGAGGGCGCCCGGTGCGGCCCAGGTCACCGTGATTCCGGCGACGCAGCCATTGCCGAAGTGGGTGGTGGCGACATCGATCATCGCGCCGACCTCCGCGCGGTCTGCTGCCCGCACGCTCGCGGTCCCCGTCCCGAGGGCGGCAAGTGCGACGGCGACGATGATCGCGGCGGCCCTCATCGCGCCATTTCCTCCCCGAAAGGATCGCGGGAGATGGCGACCGAGAGCGTGCGATGAGCGGGTATCAATGGGTTCATTCTGGAGGATCCGGTCCCGCGGCGTCCGCTTTCGCTTCCGTGCGCCCGACCGGTCCATGCCTAACGGATCCGGCAGGCCGTGCCTTCCGGCGAGGCGGGTCCGCCTGATCCCGCGCCCCGTCTACACTTGCTCCCCGCTTCCGGGCGCGTAGCTCAGTGGGAGAGCGCTCGCCTCACACGCGAGAGGTCGCTGGTTCGAACCCAGCCGCGCCCATCAGGAAAACCGTAGCACCGGTCAATCCCCGCAGTCCTCGAGCGGGATCGCATCCCTGGAGCGCGTGTCCCTGCGGCTCGAGTCACCCTGCCTTGCGCGAGATGGAAACGGTCGAACGCGGCGGCTCGCGGTCGCCTCCCTTAGCCCGCTCACGTGGGTGGCGAGCGCGGTCATCCTCCTCGCGCCTTCCCACTGAGCTCGCCAAGCCGCGCTGCGCTGCGCTCGTCCATCGGCAGGAAGGTCTCGATCGCGAGGTTTGCCGCCGTCACCTCCAGTGGCGCCCCGAGGGTGGCTATCACGGTGAAGAGACTGACCTCGCCGAGTGGTGTGCGCAGGTCCAGCGAGACCACCGGCTGGGTCGCGGGGCTTGTGGGCGGAGCGTCCGGGAGATAGGACTCCACATCATCGATCAACTCGCCGAGGGCCGGATCGGCGTCTTCGCGGCTCCTTCGCCTCAGCTTCGTGATCAGCGGCGCGTTGCAGGCCGCGGTCATCGACGAGATCTTCGGGAGGCCTCCCGGGTGGACCGCGAGGCGAAGCATGTTGATCGGAGGCTCGAGCAGTTCGGGGTCGACCCCGTCCCAGAGGAGCGACGCAGCCCGATTGGCCTCGATCAGGTTCCAGAGACCGTCGACGATCAGCGCCGGGTTCGGCTCGTGTGCCTCCAGCAGCCGGGTGAGCGACTCGCGCAACGGTCGCATCATCTCGCCGTCGAAGGGCTGCTCCAGGTAGGGCGGCGCGAAGCCCCCCGCGAGCAGCAGGCGGTTGCGCTCGGCGATCGGCAGGTCGAGGTGCTGGGCGAGGTGGACTAGGAGCTGGCGACTCGGGCGCGAGCGGCCGGTCTCGACGAAGCTGAGGTGCTTGGTGGAGAGGTTCGCGTCCAGCGCCAACTCCATCTGCGTGAGCCGCCGCTGAGTGCGCCAGAAGCGGATGAGCTCACCAACGGTCTGCGGCTCCCTCTCGGTCTGGACGGTCACGGCGCCAACGGTAACGCTCGCCCGGATCGGCCCCATTACCTCGGCGGGGAGCGGCCGTTACATCGCAGGTAATCGACGCGGGGCCGTTGCTGGGGGATCGTTTCGCCACGAGCAACGCTTTCTGAGGAGGCAACGAGATGAGCGAAGCAATCGCACCACCCGAGACACGAACGAAGGAGGCAGAGCAGCTGGCCGATCGATACCTCGCGCTCTGGAACGAGCCGGACCCCGAGCGCCGGCGCCGGATGATCGCCGAGCTCTGGACCGAGGACGGGTCGCAAATCCTCCAGCCGCCGCAGGAGATGCGCGAGATCGCCGCGAGCGCCGGGCTCGGCATGGCGGCCACGCTCGAGGCGCGGGGACACGCCGAGCTCGAGGCGCGGGCGGCAACGTCCCACGAGCAGTGGGTCGGGTCCGCCGGACTCAGCTTCAGGCGGCGCGACGACGTCTATCGGCTGCACGAAGTGGTCAAGTTCCACTGGGAGGCCGTCTCGCCGGACGGCGAGGTGACGGCGGTGGGGCTCGTGTTTCTCGTCCTCGGCACGGACGGCCGGATTCGGCGTGACTACGTGTTCATCGAGAGTTAGGCGGTTCGCGAGCCGGGCACTCCGGCGTATCGCGCGAAGCTAGAGCGAACCCTCTACCCGCCCTGTGGCCGCCGTCCGTGCGCCACCGGTCCACGACCTACCTTGGAGGTTGACGATGTATCCGACGGTCCACTTGTTCGGCATCATGCGGCGACGCCATCGCGACGGCGGAGGCGTGATGACGACGGTCGAGGCGGACGGCGTCACGCTCGGGGTCGAGCACTTCGGCGACGCGGCGGCGCCGCTCGTTCTGCTCGCGGGCGGCCCGACCATGCTCTCCTGGCCCGACGCGCTCTGCGAGGCGCTCGCGCGCGGCGGGCGCCACGTCGTGCGGTACGACCTGCGCGATTCCGGCGCGTCGATCACCGTCAATCCCAAGGCTCCGGCGTACACGCTGCGCGATCTCGCAGCCGACGCCGCGGCGCTCGCCCGCGAACTCGACGACCGGCCGGCGCACCTCGCGGGCATCGGCGTCGGCGGGATGGTCGCCCAGATCGCCGCGCTCGACCACCCGAACGCGTTCTCGGCGCTCACCCTCGCCGGAACGCGGCCCGTCGCTCCAGGCCCGGTCGACGACGACCTGCCCGACCATGACGCGGCGACGATGGACCGGCTGTTCTCGCGCTCGATGCCCGACTGGTCCGACCGCGCCGCCGTGGCGGAGTTTGCCGCCGGCGGCGCGGAGGTCCTCAGCGACGACCCCGCCGCCGCGCGCGCGACCGCCGAGCGCATCTGGGACCGCACGCCGGGCGCGGAGCCCGCGGTCCAGATGGCCAACCAGATGGGCATGGTGTTCGCCAAGCTCGACTGCAAGCCGCGCTGGCGCGAGCGCTTGTCCGAGCTCAGCGATCCCGGCGCTGGTGGTGCACGGTCGCCGCGACCCGTTCTTCCCTGTCGGCAACGGCGAAGCGCTCGCGCGCGAGATCCCCGCTGCGCGGCTGCTCGTGCTGGAACAGGCTGCGACGGCGATTCCCGATGCGGCCGCCGGTGAAGTCGCGACGGCGATGCTCGCGCTCTAGCCGCTCTCAGCGAGGTCGGCCACCCCGGGCTGTTGGATGCACATCGGGTCGCGGATAACGGCGGCCAGGGCGATCAGTGCGTCGCAGATCTCGCTTTTAGCCCGCAGAAACCATCCCGAGAATCCGTTCCGGCAACGAGCGCCACGCTCGACGCTCAGCGGGCCCAGCGGCGGGTCGCATGTCCGGAAAAGGGCATTCTCGGACGTGTCGCGCGCGTCCCAGGTCATCGGGCAGGTCTCACGGGACACCTTGCGCCCGCGCCGCTTCAGCTCAGCTAGCCGAGCCCCGTGGCGAAGCCCTCACGCCAGCTCGCGTGCCGGGGCGTCCAGGCCAGCTCGTGCTTGGCCTTGGCGTTCGACGCACCGCGGGTCTCGGTCATCATCACCGTCGCCCACTCGCCCGCGAAGAGGCGGCCCAGCCAGCGCGGGACTCGGCGGGGGGCGGGAGCATCAACGGCGTTCGCGGCGACGGGCAGCCAGTCGGCGACGGCCGCCGGCTCGTCGTCCACGACGTTGTAGATGCCGCGGCCGCGGCCTTCGATCGCGTTGATCGTGGCTTCCGCGGCGTCCTCGATGTGTATGAATGACCAGACTCCGCCGGCCCTGCCCAAGAGCGGGAGCTGTCGCTTGCGAATGGCCTCCACGAACGTGCCCTCGGGGCCGAGGCTGAAGTTGGTCCCGGGACCGTAGAAGGCGCCGTAACGAAGCGCGACTCCCTCGGTCCAGCCGGCTCCGGTCACGGCGCTCTCGAGGTGGCGGATGGCGTCGACCGTCGCGCGCACCTGGTCGGGAGGATTCTCGTCCAGAGGATCGCCCTCCCTCTTTACCGGGCCCCCCACGCGCGCGTAGATGGCCGGTGCGTAGCTCTGGGCCACGAAGCGGCGTGCGCCCACGGCGCGGGCGGCGGCCAGTAGGTGATCGGTGCCCTCGGTCCGCAGCCGATTGGTCTGGGCGAAGTCACGCGCGAAGTGACGCATGTCGAGCGCGTGCGGGATGGCGGTGAGCTGGTGCACGATCGCCTCGGGCTCCGCCGTGGCGACGGCCCGGGCCACCGACTCGGGATCGAGCGCGTCGCCGACCACCGGCCGCCCGCCCAGGTCTCGAATCAGCTGCTGCTTGGACTCGCTGCGGGTCATGCCCATGACCTCGTGTCCGTGCTCTACCAGGCGGGGAACCAGCTGCCTGCCTAGCGCCCCTGTGGCTCCTGCGAGAAAGATCTTCATGGTCATCTCCTTTCAGGTCCCTTTTCCTACGGCGGATGTCAGCTGCATGGTTGCGCTCCTTCGAGGGGGGTTGGTGTCTGCGGTGAGAGCCCATGGTGTGGACGGCGATGTCCTGGCCGGGCTTCGCTTCTGCGGGAGGCCCGGACTGCTCGCCCCAGGCGCCGCAGCAGCAGAATCGGCGCTGCGACAACGGCGACGATTAGGCCCCCGGCGACGACGATCAGCACGAGTGGGAGCGCCGCGGCCGCGGTCAGGAAGATGAGGGGCAGCGCCAGCGGAAAGAGGACCATGCTGAGGATTCCCAGGCCGACGGCCCACGCGGATGCCTCCGCGGCCAACTCTGCTGGTGTGGGTTGAGTCGCTGTGTTGGACATGTCTACCTCCGGGTTGCGGTTCTGCTTTGCGGGACTGCTAGCCGGTCTCCGCCAGGACTGCGCGGGGCGCTTGGGCGGCGACCGCGCGCCCGCGCTCGAACAGCAGCGCGGTGACAACCGCTCCTGCCGCGAGGATCGCCGCGGCCCACCAGAACGCCACCGTGTAGCCGTGAATGGCGGCTTCGGCTTGGGCCAGCGCCGCGGGCGTGCCGGCCGTGGCCGAGAACCCGCCGAGGGCCGCGGCGAAGATCGTCGAGAGCAGCGCGAGCCCGAGCGAGCCGCCGATCTGCTGGGAGGTGCTCACCATCGCCGCGGCGACGCCCGCGTCGGCCGGGGCGACGCCATGTGTGGCGGTGGCGAACGAGGGGGCCATGATCAGCCCGAACCCAACGCCCATCACCATGATCCCGGGGAGCACCGAGCCGGCATACGATGATTCGGCCTCGATCGCAGTCAGGTAGACCAGTCCCAGCGCGGCGAGCAGCAGCCCCGTCGGCACGACCGGACGCGGCCCCACTCTGGGCAGCACGCGGGTCGAGGCGGCGGTCGCCGTCGCCATGATCGCCGCGACCATCGGCAGGAACGCGAGGCCGGACTCGATCGGCGAGAACCCGAGGTTCTGCTGCAGGAAGTACGTCAGGAACAAGAACGTCCCGAAGACCGCGACCGAGGCGAAGCCGATCGCCAGGAACGCGGCGCCGCGGTTGCGGTCGGTGACGACCCGGAGCGGCAGCAGCGGGTTGGCCGAGAGCCGTTGGATCGCGACGAACCCGGCCACCGCCGCCAGTCCGTAACCGAGCAGCGCCAGCGTCAACGGCGAGCCCCACGAGTCCATCTCCGCGTTGGCGAACCCATAGACCAGCGCGACCAGGCCGCTGGTCGCGACGAGGACGCCCGGCACGTCGATCCGCGGCCGCTCGGCGGGGCGAAGGTTCACCAGCAGCCGTCCCGCAGCCAGCGCGGCGGGGATCGCGAACCCGAGGTTCACGTACATCGTCCAACGCCAGTCGAGCAGCTCGGTGAGAAGGCCTCCGAGCAGCAATCCAACCGCGGCGCCGGACCCGGCGATCGCCCCGTAGATCCCGAACGCCTTCGCGCGCTCATCCGGATCAGTGAAAGTCGTGGTGACGATCGAGAGCGCCGCCGGGGCGAGCAGCGCCGCGAACCCGCCTTGCATTGCGCGGGCCGCGACCAGGACCTCGAACGACGGCGCGAGCCCGCCCACGGCCGAGGCGCCGGCGAACCCGCCGAGACCGGCGATGAAGGTCCACTTGCGCCCGACCAGGTCGCTGATCTTGCCGCCAAGCAACAGCAGCGATCCGAACGCGAGCGCGTAGGCGGTGATGATCCACTGCCGCGAGTCGTCGGAGAACCCCAGGTCGGCCTGGGCCGAGGGCAGCGCGATGTTGACGATCGTCACGTCGAGGACGACCATCAGCTGCGCGACCGCGATCACGCCGAGGATCAGCCAGCGCCTGGCGTGGTGGGGGTGTGTCTGCTCGGTCATGGCCACGCTCCTAAGTGGAGAATCTGTCTCAACTTGTGCGATAAAACGTAACACCAAAAGCGGAGAGTTCATCTCCGGTTAGCCGTACAATCTGAGTCGTGGCAGCCGAACCCAAACCCGACACGCCCCTGCGCGCCGACGCCGAGCGAAACCGGCGCCGGATCCTCGAGGCCGCCGCCGAGGAGTTCTCCGAGCGCGGCCTCGCGGCCAGCCTCGACGACGTCGCCGCACGGGCCGGGGTAGGCGTCGGCACCGTCTACCGCCGCTTCCCCGACCGCGAAGCGCTCGTCAACGCGCTCTTCGAGAACCGCCTCGCCAAGTTCATCGAGATGGCGGAACGGGCCGAGCGAAACCCCGATGCCTGGGAAGGGCTGGTCCAGTTCCTGCGCGAAGCCAGCGAATACCACGGGCGGAGCCGCGCACTCAAGGAACTGATGTTCAGCGCCCCCGGCGGGCGCGACTGGGTTGACCGGATCCGCACCACCGTCCGACCGAAAATCGCCCGAGTCATCAAGCGCGCCCAAGAGCAGGGCAAGCTCCGCGACGACTTCGCAACACTCGACGTGCCGCTGATCGAGCTGATGCTCTCGAGCGTTATCGAGTTCACCGCCGACATCGCGCCCAACGCTTGGCGCCGACTCCTGACCTACCTCGTCGACGGCCTGCGGGCCAGCCGCTCGGAGCCGACACCGCTCGACGCGAAGCCACTCACCCAGAAGGGGATCGTCGAGACGCTAATGCGCTCCAGCCGCCGCTAAGCCGCCTGACACGGAGCCAAGAACCCGCGGGAGCTGATCTGGAGGTGGCCAGCTGTGCTGGTGCCGTGTCCGGCACCGTGGAGGCCAACGGGTCTTACGCGGGCTCGCGTGAGCGCCAGTGTGCGGGCGCGGCCAGGGCCCTTGGGCAGGGCGGGGCGGACGGGTGCACCGGTGCCGGCCGGAGGTTCAGCGCCACGAGCGCTATCGCGGTGATGCCGCCGGAGACCACTAGCACGGCGGTGGTCAGACCGTCCGCGGTGGCGGTGCGCAGCGCCTCGCCGCTCAGGCCGTCCGTGCCCGCGTTGGCGATCAGTACGAGAAGCGCCAGCCCCACGGCAGCGCCGATCGACGTGCTGGTGGAGGCGATGCTGGACGCCACGCCCTGCTCGCGGTCGGCGACGCCGGTGCCGGCGGCGATAAACATGGTGGTGAACACCACGCCGTCGCCTACGCTCAGCAGGACCAGGCCGGGAACCAGGGCGGCGTAGGACGCGGTCGGCGACATCGTCAGCCCCAGCGCCAGCGCGCCCAGCGCGCCGAGGGCCAGCGCGCCTACGAGGGTGAGCTTGAGCCCGCAGCGCGTGACCAGCTGTCCGGCGAGCGTCGACGCCGCCACCACGACGGCGGTGGGGACCAGGAAGGCGACGCCGGTCTGGAGCGCGTCGTAGCCGTGGACGTCTTGGAAGTAGAGGGTCAGGAAGTAGAGGACGGACCCGAAGGTGGCCCAGAAGAGGAAGGCGATGGCCACCGCGGTGGCCAGGTTGCGGTTGGCGAGCAGCCGCGGCGGGAGCAGCGGATCGTTGCTGCGCGACTCGATGAGCGCGAACGCGACCAGGCCGAGCACGCCGGCCACGGCGCACCCTAGGACCGGGGGCGAGCCCCAGCCCAGGCTGGGGCCCTCCACCAGCGCGAACACGATCAGCGTGATTCCCAGGGTGGCGCTCAGCGCGCCGGGCAGATCGAAGCTCCGTCCGTGCTCGCGCGCTCCGTCGGCCGGGATCAACACGAACGCCAGCGCCACGGCCAGGGTGGCCAGCGGGACGTTGACGAAGAACACCGCCTCCCAGCCGAGCGCCTGGGTCAGCACGCCACCCAGGAGCACGCCGATCACCAGTCCGGCGGCCCCGGCGCCGCCCCAGACCGCCACCGCGCGGTTTCGCTCCCGACCCTCGGCGAACGTGGTGTTGACCAGGGAGAGCGTGGACGGGAACACCAAGGCCCCGCCCAGCCCCTGCACAGCACGCGCGGCCAGCAGCACCTCCGGCGCGGACGCCAACCCCCCGAGCAGGGCGGCGCCGGCGTAGAGCGACAGCCCGACGACGAACACGCGCCGGCGGCCGAGCAGGTCGGAGGCACGCCCGCCCAGCAGCAAGAACCCCGCGGATGCCACTGCGTACGCGCTGATGACCGCCTGGAGGGTCTGCGAGGTGAAGCCCAGCTCGCGGCCGATCTCCGGCAGGGCTACGACCACGATGTACTGGTCCAGCGACACGATGAGCATCGCAAAGGCGAGCAGCGACAGGGTCGCCGTCTTCGAGTGAACCTTCATGTCCCGCTGACGGGACACGGTCCCGGGTCGGCTACGCCGTGGTGGGCGGTCCGAACCAGGTGGCGAGCGCGTCAGGAAGCCCGAGCTGGGTGCCGTCTCCTACCCAGGCGACGTAGCCGTCTGGGCGGATCAGCACGGCGGTGGGGGCGCTGACCGGTCCGAGTACGGGCAGCTCCCACTCGCCGGTGTAGCTCGGCGTCGATCTGCTGGACGCGGTCAGCCCATGGAGTGATGTCGAAGCCGCCGGGCTGGCCGAGGTCGAGCAGCAGCGGCTTGGCGTCGTGCAGCAGCTCGAAGACGCGCAGCGGCCCGTCGGCGGTGATCAGGTCGAGATCGGGCATGCGGCGTCCGAGCAGCGGGTGTCCCTCGCCGAGGTCGTAGTGGATGTCCAGCCCGGTGACGATCGCGGCGAGCCGTTTGCGCGGCTCGTCCATGCCCGCCAGCTCCGACACCAGATCGACCAGCGCCTCCATGCGCTCGTCGCGGCGCTGGAGCACGCCGAGCGCCATCGTGTGCTTGAGCGTGCGGGCGGCAACCGGGTGGCGTTCGGCGTGGTAGCTGTCAAGCAGGCTGTCCGGGGAGGTCCCATTGACTACCTGACCCAGCTTCCATCCCAGATTCACCGCATCCTGCACACCGAGCTGGAGGCCCTGCCCGCCAGCCGGGTAGTGCACATGCGCGGCGTCGCCGGCCAGCAGCACTCGTCTGTCGCGGTAGGCCGCGGCCTGCCGAGTCATGTCGGTGAACCTGGAGATCCAGGTGGGATTGTGGATCCCAAAGTCGGTGCCGTACACGGCGATCAGTGCTTCGCCCAGATCGCGCAGGCCGGGCTCCCCAGCGGGGCCGAGCTGCTGCTCTGTCACGACCAGCCGGACCGTCCTGCCATCCTCCATCAGCTGCAGGCCATGGACGCCGGACGCGTCGTGACGGAGGCCGAACTCCGGCTCCTCGCTCATCTCGACCTCGGCGATCAGGTTGCTCCTCGTCGCATCCCATCCCGGGAACTCGATGCCCGCCGCTTTGCGGACCCGACTGCGCCCGCCGTCGCAGCCGACGAGATACTGCGCCCGCAGCGGCTCGCCGTCGGACAGGCGCACATCAACCCCGGCGTCGTCCTGCGCAAAGCCCGACACCCCACGCCCGTAGCAGACGCGCACCGGCAGCTCAGCGACCCAGCCGGCCATGATCCGCTCGATCTCGTTCTGGAAGATCCCAAGCGAGAACGGATAACGGGTCGGCAAGTCGCTCATATCCAACATCGTGTTGCCAAACGGCGCGGCCTTGTGTGCCTGACCCTCCGCGAGGAACCGATCAGCGACCCCACGCTGATCCAGCACCTCGATCGTGCGTGAGTGAAGACCGCCGGCCCGTGAACCGGCCAGCACGTGATCGGGACGCCGCTCGACGACCGCGACGTCGACCTTCGCCAACGCCAACTCAGCCGCCAGCATCATCCCCGCCGGACCGCCCCCGGCGATCACCACCGCATGCTCGCTCATTCGCTCCTCCATTCCGTACGCTCTGGCCTGCGGATCGACTTCCACTAGCGCAACAGGGCCCGAGATCAGTCCACGCTCATCCCGCCGGTGAGGTTGGCGACCGCACCCGTCATCGAGGCGGCGTGATCGGAAGCGAGGAACACCGCCGTGCTCGCGACCTCGGCCAGGGTCGGTAGCCGCTTGAGCAGGGTCATCTCCTCCAGGTACCGCCGGAATTCGGCCTCCTCGCTCCGAGGATCGGCCGTCGAGCCGCTGTCATCGATCCGGTGCGGCCGCAGGCAGACGACCCGGACTCCCTGCGGCCCGAGCTCGGCGGCGAGCGTGCGCGTGAGCGCTTCGATTGCGGCGCAGGCAACGCCAAACCCACCGGCTCCGGGAATCGCAAGCCGGGCCGGAGACGCCGTCAGCGTGATGATGACGCCCGTGCCTCGTCCGACCATATGCCTCGCCGCCGCGCGGGCGGTCAGCAGCTGGGTCGACGGCCAGGTGGTGATCGGAAACGCAAAGTCGCTGAGCGCAAGTTCGGTCAGGGGCGTTCCCTGGATCGCGTGGATTCCGATCGCGTTGAACGACACATCAATGCCTCCGGCCTGTTCGGCGATCCGATCGGCGTGGCGGTCGACCGCCTCCTCGTCGAGCGCGTCGACCTGCGCCGCCTCGGCCGATCCACCGGCTGCGACGATCTCCTGGGAGACGGCCTCGACCGGACCGAGGGTGCGCCCGCTCAGGAAGACCGTTGCACCCTCGGCGCCGAACGCCCGAGCGACGGCACCGCCGATCGCGCCGCCTGCGCCGTAGACGATCGCTGTCTTGTCCTGCAGCAGCGTTCTGTTCTCCGTATTCATGGTCGCGTCCTTCGTGGTGGTTGGCTGATCCTGCGATCCAGGGAGCCGAACAGTGAGCGACGTGGCGCAGGTCGTCCATCCCAGGATCCTGGGTTCTTCCACAGCGGCAGTTGATGGTCGAGATGGTCGAGCGCCAGATGCGGCTAGGGCGGGCCGCGGCGTTCGAGGAGGTGCGCAACGGCGCTGTCTCCGCCGCTCCGGATTGGGTCCGCAGCGTGACGGTGGCGATCGTCACCGCCAGCTGCGGCGCACTGGGCGACCAGTGAATCGTCTGCCTCAGGGGCGTCGGTTAGTCGAAGTGCGTGGTGGTCGAAGAAGATGCGGGCGGTGAGCTCGCCGCGCGAGCGCGCGCCGACCTTCTCGAAGATGGCCTTGAGGTGGTCCTGGACCGTCCACCGCGAGATGTACAGGCAACCCGCGATCGCGTCGGTGGGCAGGCCCTGGGCGACGAGCTGCGTGACTGCACGCTCGCGGCTCGTGAGCTCGTACGCATCGGCGATGAGGGGCGCGAGTTCGTGTGGGCGGGTGGGCTCGAGGGTCACCGCCGTTTGGGCCTCCTTGTCTCCGAGCGCCGATCCGCTCACGGTCAGCCAGGTGGCCGACGGTGTCCGGACTCGTGCGCGCGCCAGCGCGCCGCTCGGCCCGCGCCCCTGGGCGCAGCTGCGAGCGCGGCTTGCGACCGCGGTCACCACAGGCGGGAGCGGGGCGTCCGGGCCGGTCGCGCCGAGTTCGGCCAGCCACGACTCGGCCGTGCTGTCCGCCAGGGCTATCGAGTTGTCGGCGGCGAGCACAGCCACGCCGGCGGGCTCGTCGTGGTCGTGGCGCTCGGCAGCCGGCCCGGTGAGCAGCACCGCGCGTCTGAGCCCCTCGGCGAGCTGGCGCGACAGGGACGCCACAAGTGCCACCTCGGCGGTGGTGAAGGGTTCGCGATCGGAGGCGCGGCCCAGCGTGAGACCGCCCCAGACAGTCCCCTCGCTCATCAGGACGGCTCGGAGCTCGTCGCCGAGGCCGGTGGGGCCCCTGAGCTCGCGATGGCGGCGGCTGCGGTCGAGGTCGCCGCCGGTCGTCTCACTCAGACTCGCCGCGATTCGGCCCGACCGCGCGAGCGCGTCGAAGGTGTTGACATCGCTCTCGCCGTACTCGATTTCCGTGATCCGCAGCGCCGCCTCGGCGCGCAGCCCGTTCTGGACGAACGCGCTCGTAGCAATAGACGTGGCCGGGTCCATGGTGAGCACCGAGACGCCGTCGAACGGCACCAAGCCAGCCAGGATCTTGGTGGCGCCAAGCGAGAACTCGCGTACACCCCGACCTCGACTTGCGAGTTGAACAAGCTCGCCGATCTCGATGGCGGGTGGGGTGGAGGAACTCATGACAGTGGATGCGCGGCGGCTATGTCCGGGACGACCGGGCCCGTTGGATCTCGATGTGTGGGCGAGCGAATCCAGCCGGCGAAGTCCTGGATGCCGTCGATGAGCGTCTCGAAGCGGATGGAGTGGAACAGATCAAAGGAGTGCTGGGCGCCGGGGAGTTCGGCGTAGACGACCGGGTTGTTCGAGGTGTCGCGCAATCGGGCTACGAGTTGTCGGGCGTGCCCGGGGGGCACGAAGGTGTCCTGGTCGCCGTGAGCGATCAGCAGTGGGGGCGCGTCGGGATGGATGTAGTCGCTCGGCGAAGACGGCAGCGGCCCCGGCTCGATACGGCCGTAATAGCCGTATAGGCCGATCGCGGCGGCCACCGACGTGTCGGCGTTTTCGAATCCGGGCTGGAAGGTGGAGTCGTTGGCGGTGAGCGCCGCCGTGACGGCAATGTGGGCGCCAGCAGAGCTTCCCGCGAGGAGGACGCAGCTGGGGTCGGCGCCGTACTCCTGCGCGTGCTCACGGGCCCAGGCGATCACCTTCTTGACGTCGACCATGAAGTCGGGGAACGCCGCGCCGGGGCGCAGACGGTAGTTGGCGCTGATGCATACCCAGCCTTGCCGGGCGAGTTCGTGGAGCAGGGCCCGGGCGTAGAAGCTCTTGCGTCCCGTTCGGAAATAGCCGCCGTGCAGGTGGATCAGGATGGGTGCGGGTGAGGCAAGGCTGCGGCGGCGGTAGACGTCGAGCCGGTTGCGCCTGCCGTGGGGGCCGTATGGCAGGTTCGCGATGCGCTGGCCGCCCAGGCCCAACAAGGGTAGCGGCGCGAGAAGGATTCGCCCCCAGGGCAGGCGTCGGCGCCCGTGCCGGGCCGGCGCCGGCTCGATTGCCGCGCGCCACCCCCGGCCAAGGCCCTCGTCGAGCGCGCCATCAACGGCTGCACGCGTGCGCAGGCTGCGCGTAACCAGGACGGGCGCGGCCGCGAAGCTGACGCAACCCAGTCCGACGGCGGCCCACGCAGCGGGCGCGTCGAGGGCCCCTTGGGTGATCGCGAGCAGCGTCGCGGCCAGTGCCCACCAGAGCCCGACGAACGGCGACTCGTTGACGACAGCGCTGAGGAACCAGCTCAGCGTCCCGAGCCCGCCGGATCGACGAAGCGGCGCCAGCGCCAACAGCATGCCCGCGGCGACCAGGCCCATGGTGATCAGATAGCCGATCGGCACAAGCGACCCTCTTCTCGGTGAAACGCCCCTGCTCTGACAGCCGAATCCGGTGATGGCGCGGCGAGCTCCGGCGCCTCATTCACATCGAGTGGATCTGGTAGGGGGGCTTGTGCGCGGATGCTGGTGGGCCCGCCGCGGGGGCTGTCGATCGACAGCGTGCCGCCGAGCGCGTCGAGTCGGTCGGCGAGGCCGCGTAGGCCGGAGCCTTCGGTGGTGGCGCCTCCAATGCCGTCGTCGGCGATCTCGGCGGTGATGGTGCGCTCGACGATGTCGATCGTGACGCTCGCGCGGGTGGCCTGGGCGTGCTTGCCGACGTTGGTGAGCGCCTCGGCGACGGTGAAGTAGATCGCCGCCTCGACGGACGGCGTCGCACGCTGGGTGGTCACGCGGAGCTCGACGGGCAACGGCGAGCGAGCGGCGAGCCCGGTGAGTGCGGCGGCGAGCCCGCGCTCGCTGAGCACCGCCGGGTGGATGCCGTGCGCGAGGTCGCGCAGCTCGGCGAGTCCCTGTTGCAGTTGCTGGAACGCTTCGTCGACCAGCGGCTCGGCGGGCGTGCCGCGCGCCCGTGCCGCGGCGCGCATGAGCCAGACGGTGGCGAGCACGAAGCGCTGCTGCGCGCCGTCGTGCAGGTCGCGTTCCAGCCGTCGACGCGCCTCGTCGGCGGCCGCCACGAGGCGTGCCCGTGAGGCTTCGATCTCGCCCCGGAGGGGGGCCGTGGTAGCCGCCATGGCGGGTGGAGTGGAGCAACTCATGCGCGCCATCATAACGTTACAGTCGCTAAAAGTCTACTGTTGCTGTAGCATCAGTGTCATGGTGGGAGCACCCTCCGAGGGCCTGCGCGAGCGCAAGAAGCGCGCTGCGCGCGAGGCGATCGCCGCCACCGCCCGCCGGCTCTTCGCCGAGCGCGGCTTCGACGCTGTCACCGTCGCCGAGGTCGCGGCCGCCGCCGACGTCTCGGAGAAGACGGTCTTCAACTACTTCCCAACGAAGGAGGACCTCGCGTTCGCCGGCCGCGAGGAAGGCATCGCCCAGTTCGTCGCCGCCATCGCCCAGCGCCCGCCCAGCAGCTCCGTTCTCGACGTCTTCCGGGCGATGACTCATACCGTGCTCGACGTCTACGTCGCCGGCGGGGACGACGACCTCCTTACGGTGGCCAAGATCATCCGCGGCAGCCGCGCGCTGGAAGAGCGCCTGACCGTGGGGTGGGAGTCGGGGGCCGCCGCGATCACCGCCGTGATCGCCGAGACCTCCCGCGCGGCCGACGACGACCTCATACCCGCCATCGTCGCCCGCACGCTGTGGTTCACGCACCGCTCGATCTTCCTCGCCGCGCTGAACGGCCTGCTGGCCGAAGAGGACCGCGAGCAGCTCGCCGCCCGACTCCGGGAGGCCGCCGACCGCACCTACGAACAGCTCGCCGGCGGGCTGGGCGAGTACGGCAAGCGCGACTGACAGCCAGTCAAATGGTGGCCGCGGCGCCCCGCGCCTCATCGCCCGCGCAGCTCGAGCGCGACCGCGCCGATCACCAAGGCCGCTCCGACTAACGCGCCGGCCCAGAGCGGCTCGTCCAGCACGGTCGCGCCCAGCACGGCGCCGACAAGCGGTGTGACGTAGGCATAGGTGCTGACCAGCGGCGCCGGCGCGCTGGCCAGGAGGCGTGTGTAGAGCATGAAGCCGACGAGCGAGTCGAAGACGAGCAGAAATACTGCCGCCCCGACGGATATCGAGCTGACGTCCGACCAACGAGCCGGATCGAGCTCGCCGAGCGACAGCGCGAGCAGCAACAACACCGTGCCACCGGCAAGCAGCTGAATCGCGGTGGCGACCACGCGATCGGCCGGTCGGTCGGCGTGCGCCGTCAGCAGGCTCCCCGCGGCCCACAGGATCGGCGCGACGCAGAATGCCGTGACCGCCCACGGCGCCCCGCCGATCGCGCTGTCCGGCGCCGTCAGCACCACGATCGCGATGCCGCCGAACCCAGCCGCGAGCCGCACCTGCGACGCGGCCGACACAGGGGTGCCGATCAGCCCGCTCAAGAGCACGACCCACAGCGGGATTGTCGCCGCGAGGATCGCGCCGAGGCTGGCGGTCACCTCGGTCAGCGCCACCATCGCGAGCCCTTGCCCCCCGACGAGCAGCAACACGCCGGCGACCGCCAAGTGCCGCAGCTGCACGCGCGTGGGCGCGGGCCGCCCAAGCGCCGCCACAGCGAGCACCAGCCCGGCGACCAAAAAGACGAGCGCCGCCCCGCCGAGCGGCGGCACCGTTTCGACCATCAGCTTCATCGCCGGAATCGCCGAGCCCCAGCACGCATAGAGCGCGAGCAGCGAGAGCAGAGTGCCGTTGGGGGTCGACGCCGCCGTCCGTGCAGCCACTAAGTCCACCTACAATGTGATCAGCGGGTGGTC
This sequence comes from uncultured Thermoleophilaceae bacterium, assembly GCA_963772945.1. Classification (GTDB taxonomy): domain Bacteria; phylum Actinomycetota; class Thermoleophilia; order Solirubrobacterales; family Thermoleophilaceae; genus JACVRW01. The sequence continues at coordinate 460,315 of CAVYZJ010000006.1, forward strand.
GGCCGATGATCTCTTGCACGACGCGATCGCGTCGGCGGCCTACGAGGTCACGAACTCCCCGTGGCCGGGCGACATGAACACGACGCGCCAGGCGCTGAGTTGCGCGTCCCAGCAACGCAGGACCGTCCCGTCCTGCTCGGGCGGCGCACCCGCCGTCCAGAGATCACGTCCTGCGCGCCGCGGCCGCCGAGCACCCATGCGAAGTGCCATTCACCACTCCGGCGCTCAGCTCGTCCTTGGCCGACGCGAACGGTCCGGGCGCGCTAAGCGCTCGATCGCCGAAGGCAGTGTCCGGATGTCTTGGCTGTCGATCATGGCCGCCCACGCTATGCCGATCCCTCGAAGTCGGCTGTCAAGATCGTGCTCAGGTCGCGAAGACGTGGAGCGGTCAGAGCGCCGCGCGCGCGGACGGGCGTGCATCCGAAGACCGAACGGAACCGGGCGGAGAAGTGGCTGTGGTGTGAGAAGCCGAGCTCCACGGCGAGCCTCGCCAGGTTGCGCTCACCCTCGGCGATGCGGTGGAGCGCGGCCGCGAGCCGGAGCCGAAGGAGGTATCCCGAAATCGTCTCGCCGCTCGCCATGCGGAACCGCCGGGCCAGGTGGAATGGTGAGCAGTGAACCGCACGCGCGACGTCGGGAAGACGCCAGCGCCGCGCGAGGTCGTCGGCGAGCAGCGCGCGGACTTGGTCGGCGCGGTCGCGCTCCGACTTCGAGACGCGCGGCTCGGCGCGAGACGCGTCCGTCAGTTCGCCTGCGAGGGCCCCAAGAAGAAGCATGGCGCCTTCTTCGCACGCGAGCGCGTCAGGGTCGTCACGACCAACAGCGCCGACGAACACCGAGGCGCCGAACTGCGTGCGCGGCGACAAACGGCCGGAGCATCCGTCTAGCCGACCTATCGCCTCCTCGTGAATCTCGGCTCTGAACTCCAGCACCACGCACTCATCCCCACCGTCGAGCGGATGGCTTACGCGATAGCCCTCCTCGAGACCAAAGACGATCGCGCGAGTCGGATCGGCGAGCACGCTCTCACCACACCGATGGACCACGAACAGCCCGCGCCGCGGAAGGACAATCTGCGGCATTTGATTCCACTCCTCGTCGCTCGCCACCGACCGCGGCCGACAGCACCCCACCTGCACCACCTCGACAACCGACGTGTCAAGGAGAACCGCTGCCTCGAGATGCTCCACTTGACACATTCAACCGCAGCCACCAGAAAGCACGCCGGCTTTCCCACACGGCGGCGGGGCTTTCATGGTCCCGGACCAACCGACGCCTCGGCCAGCTGGCTTCACCCGTGCGGAGACTGTCGCTGCCGCGACAAAGGAAGCATCCCACTCCACGCTCCCGACGCGCTCGGTTCGGAGACAACCAATAGCGCGGTGGCCGCGTGGCGGTCGGGCGCCGAGCATCCAAGCGCCAATCACCCAAGAATCTGGGATGGACGAAATGGTGCCGGCGTCGCATCCTGCTCATCTCCAGCAGCACTTTGCTCATTAGTTGGTCCTTTCAGGACCCGAGTGCCGCGAGCACCTCCGTTTCGCACCACCTACGAGGACCGACCCCCGATGACCAAGGAGCACCCGCCATGTCACTCGCCCGCGTCCACAACTTCGCCATATCACTCGACGGCTTCGGCACCGGTGAGGGTCAGAGCCACGACGCACATTTCGGTCACGCAGGGGACAGGCTTCACGAATGGATGTTCGCTACCCGGTGGGGCCGCGAGATGCTCGGCCAGCCCGGCGGGACGGGCGGCATCGACGACGCCTTCTCGCAGCTGTTCGATCCGGGGGTCGGCGCCGAGATCATGGGTGCTGGGAAGTTCGGCCACCCCGGATGGCACGAGGACCCGGAGTGGCAGGGCGCGTGGGGGCCGAACCCGCCGTTCCACACCCCGGTCTTCGTCCTTACCCATCACACGCGCCCGTCGATCGAGATGGAGGGCGGCACGACGTTCCACTTCCTCGACGCGTCGCCTGCCGAGGCGCTCGAGACGGCCCGCGAGGCCGCGGACGGCCAGGACGTACGCATCGGCGGAGGCCCTACCGTGATCCGCGACTTCCTTGCTGCCGGGCTCGTCGACCACATGCACACCGTGGTGGTCCCGATTCTCCTCGGCCGGGGCGTGCGGCTCTGGGACGGACTGGAGGGCCTCGAGAAGGTCTACGAGATCGAGGCCACCTCCTCGCCCAGCGGAGTCACCCACGTGACGTTCTCCCGTCCGGGTGTCTGAACCGCCTACCCAGACACCCATAACCGCCCCAGGGGGCGAACTGGAGGACAACATGGCCAGCCCCACCACTGCTCACAAGCCCGCCCACGGGGGCCCAGAACGGCCGAACCCCGACTACGCACGACAACCGCCCGAGAACCGCGCCAGCGTGGACGACCCGACGCGCTCCGACCGCAACGCGGACATGGTGCTGGGCGCGGCCGTGATCGCGATGGGCCTGCTGGCGGGGCTCTTCTACGCCTTCGACGTCGCCGTCATGCCTGGCCTGACCGCGGCCGACGACCGCACGCTGGTCGATGCGATGCAACAGATGATCGACCTTCCGGCCTTTCCCTTGACGTTGCTCGCTGCTCCGGCCCTCGCCGCAGTCGCCCTTTTTCAGGCGCGTCGATCCGGCTCGGCCAAGACCGCACGCTGGATCGTCGCCGGCCTCGCCCTCTACACGGTGATGGTCGTCGTCACCGTCGCAGTCCACTTCCCACTCAACGAGGACCTAAAGAACGCGGGTGAGCCCGCCCGCATCGAGAACCTCGGCGCTGTGCGCGACGACTTCGCGGGCCCCTGGGCCGCCTGGAACATCGTCCGGACGCTGGCCTTGACGGCGGCCTTCGGCTGCCTTGTCTGGGCGCTCGTCTTGCGCGGACGCATGGGGCGAACGGAGTAGCCGCAACGGACCCTCAGTCGCTGACGCCAAGCAACGGGAATGCCTCGCCCGGCGTCGTGGTCATGGGGCCGACGCTTCAAGCGCCTCGGCCTCACGAGAGCGGAAGACGGCGCGCACCGCCTGGGAGATCTCCGGTGCGACTTTCTCTGGCGAGCCGGCATCGAAGGGCGGGTCCGGGTCGTACTCGAGGCCGAGCTGCACAGCCTGCGTCACCTCGTCTCCATGTATCAGCTGCACGAGGCGCAGGGCCATGTCGATCCCCGATGAGACGCCCGCGGCGGTGAGAATCTTTCCGTGCTGTACCACGCGGTTCTCGACCACGTGGGCGCCCAGGGCCTCGAGTCGTTCACGCTCGAGCCAGTAGGTCGTTGCCGGGGAGGCGTCGAGTAGGCCTGCCGCCGCCAGAAGCAACGACCCGGTGCACACCGAGGTCGTCCAGCTGGTCGTCTCATGCACACGGCGCAGCCACGACAGAAGCGGCTCATGTTCCAACAGTCGGCGGGTGCCGAGTCCGCCTGGCACCACGACCACGTCGGGCCCTTCGACGTCGCCTAAGGCATGGCCGGCGACCATCGCGAGCGCATCGCGGTCGCTACGAACGGGCCCGGGCCGCTCGGCCACGAACACCGACTCTGAGCCGGGCACACTGGCGAGCACCTCGTACGGGCCGACGATGTCGAGGGCCGTAAACCGGTCGTAGAGCAGGTAGGCGGTACGCATTTCGGCTCCCCACGCTAGATCGAAGCTCGCCTTGACGCTATCCCAGGATTCTGGGTTCTCGCCCAGGGCGTCGCGGGTCGTCCTCCGCAGCGTCAGCCGGCGCCTGATTGCTCATAGACGCTGACGTGCCGGCAGCTCTCGGCCGTATACGGCTCGCCGTGCCAGCCTCCCCAGCGCTCGCGCAGCCGCAGGCCGGCGATCCGAGCCATGAGGTCGAACTCGGGCGGATGGGCGAGGCGAAGGCGGATCGGGTCGATGACGACGCCGTCGGTGCCGACGCGCAGGTGGTTGTCGTCGAGAATCTGCGTCACCGGGTCGTATCTGCACACCTCGAGCGCCACGTGATCGAGCTCAACGCGCTCCGCGCTGACGCGCTCGCGCGTCGCCCAGGTCGGTGCGACGGGCACGCGACACTCGAGTACGAACACACCGTCCTCGGCGAGGTGCCGGGCAGCGTTCTCGAAGCATCGGACCTGATCGTCCTGGGTGAGCAGGTTGCCGATCGTGTTGTAGACGAGATAGACCAGCCCATAGGTGCGTCCCGTTTCGACCCGCGACATGTCCCCGACGCTCACGTCGATCCCGTCGCCGCCCGGCTTCTCGCGCATGCGGTCGACCATGTTCTGCGACAGCTCAATGCCGTCGACCCGCACCCCGGCTCTCGTCAGCGGCAGGGCGATGCGACCGGTGCCGACCGCAAGCTCGAGCGCGTGAGCATCGCCCGCAAGGCCCGCGAGGAACGCAACCGTCTCCTCCTCGTCACCTCGCGTCTCCTCCGCGTCGTAGCGCTTTGACACCTCGTAGCCGAAGCTTTTCGCGGGGTCGAAGTCCTTCACGTCCCGTCCTGACGGTTTGGGGCCGGGGGCTGCAGGTGGCGGACTCCGATGTCCATCGGTCTGATCTCGACCGCGCGCATCCCGTCAGCCGGAGTCCATCTCGCCGATCGTCGGCCCGACGCGTGTGACTGGCGGGATGTCGCCCAGCGCCCACTCGGGCGGGTCGACTCCTTCCTTGCGGGCCGCGCGGCGCGCGAACTCACGCTCGAACCCGGCCGGGGTGCAGACGATCAGAAAGCGCGCTTCCGACGGGCCGCGGTTGGTGAACGTGTGCGGCTCGCCGCCTGGCGCGAACGCCAGCTCGCCGGCCCCGGCCGTCACGAGCTTGCCGTCGAGATGGAAGGTCAGCTCGCCCTCCAGCACGTAGAAGGCCTCGTCGAAGTCATGGGTGTGCAGCGGCGGACCTGCGGCGCCCGAGGGCATCATGCTCTCGACGATGCCGACACGGCCGTCGCTCTCCTCACCGCGAACGAGAACACTCGGATAGGTCGTCATTGCGCCATCTAGGGTGCCATCGGGTTGTCGAGCGCGATCCGCCAGCTGCCGTCAGCCTGCTTTCGCGAAACCATTGTCCCGCGGCCCGACATCTCTTCGTTTTCGCCGGCAATGCTCCATCGTCCGTAGGTCACGGCGATGCCATCGCCCTCGAGCTTGTCGATCACCTCCATCCGCGCACGCGGCTCGAGCGCCAGGATCGGCTCGACCGCCGCGCGAATCGCACCGGCACCGATCGCGCGCTCGCCGTCGGGGGGGACGACCTGGATCGCGCCCTGCTCATACAGGTCGAGTAGCGCATCGACGTCCTTCGCGTTGAAGGCCGCCTCCACGAGCGCGTGAAGCTCTTCGGGACGGGTCGCGGCCATTGTGTGACTCCTCTCGTCGCATCGATCCCAAGGTCTAGACGCAAGGGAGCACGGATGCCATCCCAGGATCCTGGGTAGTTCTCAAGGGACCGCAGGTCAACCGCCACAACCGACCCATGCCGGCGATCCGATTCGAGCGCCTTCGAGAAGACCTGATACTGCTGGCTCACCGCGGCCACGACGTCAGCGCGTTCTCGCAAGCCGCGGCGCGGGTCCTGCGGCGCGCGGTGCCGTTCGACGGCTTCTGCATGCTCACCCTGGACCCGGCCACCCTGCTGCCCACCGGGGAGGTGGTCGAGAACGGCCTTCCGCCCGACACAAGGCCGCGGATGGCCGAGATCGAGATCGCGGGGAACGACTTCAACAAGTTCCCCGCGCTTGCCCTGTCCACGCGGCGCGCTGCGACTCTCAGCCAGGCCACGGACGGCAAGCTCGATCGCAGCCTCCGCCATCGCGACCTGCGGGGTCCAAACGGCTTTGGTGACGAGCTGCGTATCGGGCTGATCGGCGACTCGGCGACCTGGGGCGGGCTGACGCTGCTCCGGGAACAGGGCTCTCCGGACTTTGCCCCCGCCGAGACCCGCCTCCTCGCCGATCTCTCGCCGCAGATCGCAGAGGGGCTCCGGCGAGCGGTCGTTCAAGCAATGCTCTCGACGGCGGAGCCCGAGCCCGCCCAGGACACACTCGGGGTCGTACTGCTCGAACAGGACAACACGATCGCCAGTGCCAACGCCGCCGCCGAGGCGTGGCTTGACGAGCTGGATGAGGCGGCGTCCGGCAAGCCTGCCCCGGGTATCGTCGCGGCGCTCGCCAGCCGCGCGCGCGAGGTGGCGGCGGGCGAAACGATGGCAGAGGCGCGCGTCCGGTTCCGGACGCCGTCCGGCCGGTGGCTGTCGATCCATGCGTCGATCCTCGGGGAGGGGCCCGGCCCGCGCTGTGTCGTCATCCTGGAGCCCGCCACGACGGTCGAGATCGCACCGCTGATCGCCGACGCCTACGCGCTCACCGAGCGCGAGCGTGCGATCACCCAGCTCGTCGCGCAAGGACTCGCCACGGACGCGATCAGCGAACGACTCCACCTGTCGCCGTGGACCATTCAGGACCATCTCAAGTCGATCTTCGAGAAGACCGGCGTGGGGACCCGAGGCGAGCTCGTCGCGCGGCTCTTCTTCGAGCACTACGCCCCTCGCCTCGTCGCCGACCCCCCTTGAGCGTCGGCCACGGCGCTCAAAGCTGCGACGGACGCCACGGCCGGTAGACGTGGCCGGCGGCGCCGGTCGCATAGGTGTGCGCTTCTGCAGGATCAGCCTTCTTATTCGGGTTCGCCTTCCCCGGGCGCCGCGCTCGTCACGGCCGGGCGTGCCCGCGCCGATGTGGCTGGGCGTACTCGCCGTAGCGCCACAGCATCACGCCGAGCATCGCGGGCACCATCACCGCATGCTGGACGGCGAGCGCCGCCCCGGCGCTGAGAACGCCGGCCGCCGCGAGCGCCGCCGCAGCGAGCGTCGGCACGATCATCGACCCGGCCATCTCGACGCATCGGCCAACGGCGTGCCCGCGGTACCGCATCCAGAGGACCATCGGAACGGTCATGTAGACGCCCATCAGAGTCACCCGCAGGGCGCCCGGTTGGTCGGACATGCTTGAGCCCGCAGCCGCAAACCCAAGCATGGCGAGGCCTCCGAGCACGCCCATGCCAAGCAGCATCGCCACGACCATCTCGGCGAAATGGCGGACGAAGGCGCGCTTATGCGTTGGGTGGCAGTAGTTCACCGCACGACGAGTAGCGTCTTGGTGGGGGCGCGACGATCGGCGACTGCGCGATGCACTTCCTCCGCCTCCTCCAGCGGCGCTGTGACCGGCTCGGGCTCCCGCAGCGATCCGTCTTCGACGAGCGAGATCACGGCGGCGAGCGCCGTCGCGATCAGACGTGGATTCGCGTCTGCGATGCCGCCGACGCTGAGCCCGCTGACCGTCCGGCTGTTGAGCCACACCTCGTCGCCTGAGAAGGCGCGCTCGTCACCGCTGGCGTTGCCGAGCACCAGATGACGGCCGAACGGCGCCAGGCGCTGAAATGACTCGGCCCGTTGGGGCCCGCCGACCGGGTCGACGACGACGTCGACTTGTCCGTCCGCGGTCAGCTCGTCCAATCGCTGCTCGAGCTCCGCCGCCTCGATCACGGCCGTGCACTCGCTCGGTCCGCGGCTCGGATCGTGACCGACGACGCCGATGACCTGCTCGACGGGATGAAGCGCCGCGAGGCGCGCGCTCGTCGCCCCCAGCCCCCCGCCGGCGCCGAGAACCAGCACCCGGTCGTTCTCGCGGATGCGGGCCAGCTTGTGAAGCGCGATCCAGCCGGCGACCCCGTTGCTGAGCACCGCCGTCAGACGCCTGAGGTCGGTCATCTCCCGAACCGCCGTCGCCATCGAGGCATGCGCGATCGCGACCTCGGCGTAACCCCCGACTCGCTGGGTACGACCGAAGTCGTTCAGCAGCGCCGCCACGGGCTCGCCGGCGCGAAAGCCCTCGACCTCGTCGCCAACCGCTCGGACCCGACCGGTCACCTCGATGCCGGGTACGAAGGGGGTCGAGAACGGGAAGGCCCCCGATCGGATGAGCGCGTCGACGAATCCGACCCCGGCGTAGGCGACGTCGATGCTGAGCTCGCCGGCTCCGGGCTCGGGAACCGGCAGCTCGGCCGGCTCCAGCACCTCGGGTGGGCCGAACCTGCGCACGATCACCGCACGCATCGTCTCGTCACCCGCAGCTGCCTCTGATCCGTTCTTGGAGTGGGACATTTGAGAGGGTCCCGCCAAGATGCAGGGTTTGGGGCGAGCTGCCAATCCCAGAAACCTGGGGTTTACGAGTACGAGGACAATGCCGCCTCATGGCCGCTCGGCGTGCACTGCCCACCGACTACGACGACAACCCGCGACGGTTTCGCCTCGCCCGGGACGTCGCGCGCCGACACGGACTTGCCTCCGATGTCCACCCGGACGTGGCCAGGCGGGTCCTGGCCGCGGGCCTGGTCCCGCTGCTGGATGTCGGCTGCGGCGACGGCGAGCTGGCGCGACACCTTCCCGCTGACGACTGGGTCGGCATCGACAACTCCAAGACGATGCTCGACCGCGCGCCCCACGGTGCGGTGCTCGGCGATGCCCAAGCGCTCCCGTTTGCGGATGAGTCGTTCGGATCCGTGGCGCTTCTCTATGTCCTCTATCACCTGCCCAAGCCGGCTCGGGCCTTGGAGGAGGCACGGCGCGTCCTGCGTCCCGGCGGCCTTGTAGCGGTCGCGGCGCCGAGCCGCGACGACTCGCCGGAGCTCGCGAGCGTGCTTCCGAACGAACAACTCACCTTCGACGCCGAGCTGGCGCCTGAACTGCTCGCGGACCACTTCCAGTCGGTTGAGGTACGCGCATGGGACGCCCCGTTGCTCCTGCTGCCAAGTCGCGACGCGGTCCGCGACTATCTGATCGGCAAGGGAACGTCTCCTCGCGTGGCCGCGAGGGCGGCTGAAGACGTCCGTGTCCCGGTACGAGTCACCAAGCGCGGCGCCCTGGCCTTCGCCCGCAAACCGTGAGCAGGATCCCGGCACCACGGGCCTCAACGGCTGACGTCGTAAACCAGGTGGGTGACCCGGTCGCCTTGCACGATCGTGGTCGGATCCTCCAGCGCCAGCGGCTCGGCCAGGCCGCCGGTGGCGAAGAAGGGGCGGCCGGAGCCGAAGATCACCGGGACCTGGTTGACCACCACCTGGTCGATCAGCCCGAGCTTGAGCGCCTGGGTGCCGATCTGACCGGCGGCCACGTCCACGTCCCGGTCGCCGGCGAACTCCTTGGCGGCGGCCATGGCCTTCCCGACGTCGTCGACGAAGGTGAAGGGGGCGGTGTCGGCGTGCTCCCAGTCCGTCGGCGGCTGATGGGTGACGACGAAAACGTGCTCGCCGGCGGGCGGCTTGCCGCCCCAGCCGTCGGTCAGGTCGAACACCCGCCGTCCGATGACCACTGCGGCGACGTCGCGATAGTGGCTCCGCATGAAGTCGGCCGAGGCCTGGGTGGTCCGGAACTCGTCGTCGGCGCCCTCGAACGTCCAGGCGACGTCGCCATTGCCGTTCCAATCGAACAGCGGCCCGACTCTGTCCTCGTCGTCGGCGATGAACCCGTCCAAGGAAACCGCCGCGGCGCCCATCACCGCTTTACTCATGATCTGGTCCTCTCGTCGCGATTCCAGTCTGGCGATCGGCGATAGTTCTAGAGGCGGGACGCGGAGCCGGCCATCCCAGATTTCTGGGTCGCCAGGGCCGCGAGCCCATCGAGGAGAACAAGGATCTCGGCAGCGGGACCGACGCGGCCGCCGGGGCCGGCATGGTTTGAGGCCCCCAAAGGTCGCCGGCGGACAGGGTCGCCCGACCGGCGTTGGTACGTTGCTGTGGTGGCTGAGGCCCCGGATCGCCAGGAGCTCTTAACCGCTCTGACCACCGAGCACTTCACGCTCCAGGGCGCCCGCTCGCAGACCGCGAGCGAGAGCGCCTCCCGCGCCTCGCTCTACATCCTGTCGGTCTCCAGCGCGCTGGTCGCGCTGGGGTTCATCGGCCAGGCATCGCAGGTCGGCACCACCTTCGATGTTTTCGCCCTCACCGTGCTCCCAACGCTGTATGTCCTCGGCGTCTTCACCTTCGTGCGAGTGGTCGAGTGCGGTGCCGAGGACTTCCGCTACGGCGTCGCAATCAACCGGATCCGCAATTACTACAAGCAGATCGCCGGCGACCAAGCGAAGCTCTTCCTGCTCTCCGGGCACGACGACGGACGAGGGGTGTTCGAGAACGCTGCGGTGCCGCCAGAGGGGCGCAAGCAGTTCTTCACCTTCGCAACGGTCGTCGCCGTGATCAACAGCGTGGTCGGTGGCAGCGCGATCGCGATCGCGCTCGGTGTTAGCGCCGATACCTCGCTTGGCGTAGCCGCGGGCGTGGGCGGCGTCGCGGCGCTCGTTTCCCTTGTTGCTCTGCTCCGTTACGCCGACCGGCTGCTCGAGGAGCGCGCAGGCCGCACCGAATCGATCTTCCCTTCGCCGCAGTAGCGTCCGACGTTTCTCACATCGCGGCGACTGGGTTTGAATGACGCGACCCCAGGCGCTACAAGAGCCCTTGACATCGCGAGGCGGGCGGAACTATGTTCGCCGCTCAGCCTTACGTCCGATCGGCGGGTCGGCCTTGGTGTGGCACGGCGCTGTGCTCGCTGGTTCTGCGTCCGTCGCTCTCGAGAGGAGACACCGTGAGCCATGCGTTCTCGCCGCCGGCCGGAGGCCATCGGAGCCGTGCGGGGCGGTTGACGGCTGCGGTCCTCCTGATCGCCTTGCTCGTCGCGCTCGCGGCGGCGGCCGAGGCGTCGGCTGCGCCGCTGCGCTGGCGGGATTGCGGGGAGCGCGGGCTGCAGTGCACGTCGCTGCGCGTGCCGCTCAACTACGCCAAGCCCCGCGGCGCGCAGATCACGATCGGGCTCAACCGCCTCCGCGCGCTGGATCGCAAGCGGCGCGTCGGCAGCCTGATCTATAACCCCGGCGGGCCGGGGGGAGCTGCGACCAGGCCGCTCGAGATCGCGGCGATGGGCAGGCCCTACTTCACGGCGGACACGCGGAACCGCTTCGACATCATCGGCATGGATCCCCGCGGCGTCGGCAGTAGCACCCGCCTGAAGTGCAGCGCGGCCATCTTCAACCGGCCCGTTTCGCTGTTCCCGACCAGTGCCGCGGGCTTCTCGCGGCTCGTCGCGCAAAACCGTAGGTTGGGAGCCAGTTGCGTGCGCCGCAGCGGTCGGCTGCTGCGCTACCTCGACGCCCGCTACGTGGCCCGCGACATGGAGCGCGTCCGGCGGGCGCTGCGCGACGGCAAGCTCAACTTCCTCGGCCTCTCGTACGGAACGCTCATCGGCCTGGAGTACGCGAACCTCTATCCCCGCCGGATCAGGACGATGGCGCTCGACGGGCTGCTCAACCATGATGTCCCGGAGCTCGAGGCAGTGGCCGACGAGGGTGCTGCCTACGAGCGCGCGCTCAACCGCTTCTTCGCCTGGTGCGACGCTACGCCTGAGTGCGCGCTGTACGGCCAGGGGGCGCAGGCGACGTGGACGCGCGTCATCGCCAAGGCGACGGCCGCGCCGATCCCGGCGCCGGGGTGCTCGGAGGCCCCGACGCCGTGCCGGAGCACGGTGACGGCGGAGGACATCCGGTTCAACATGCAGGAGCAGCTCTTCATCAAGGACCCGGTCCCGAATCTGCTCCCGGGCTGGTACGGCCTGGCGGAGGCGTTGGCGGCGGCCGACGCCGGCGACGCGACGGCCCTGTCAACACCGCTCGCGACCGGTCCGAGCGACCTTGGCATCGCGGGGCTCGTGATCGCGTGCTTGGAGTTCGCCGGACACACCACCTCGTGGCAGCAGCAGTTCACCAAGCAAATCTTGGGCCGCGTCGTTGCGCCCCAGCTGCTCGGCGCGAGCCAGACGTGGACCGTGCAGAGCAGGTGCATCGACTGGCCCGTCCCCATGACGAACCCACCGCATGCGCTTCGGGTTCGCGGCACCCCGCCGATCCTGCTTGTCAACTCGACCTACGATCTCTCGGACTCTTACGTCTGGGCGGCCGGGTTCGCCCGTCAGGTGCCCGGCGGCGTCCTGCTGACCCGTCAGGGCGACGGCCATACGTCGTATTTCAAGGCCGGGCGGACGCGCGACGCGATGATGCGCTACCTCATCACCCGTCGCACCCCGCCCCGCAACACGGTCTACGAGGACTAGACGAGGCGAGCGGGGCGCGCCGCCGTAGCCGACGTACACCGGGCGAGAGTGTCGCTCGCTGCAGGGTTGCGCGGCGACGATCGCCGGCACGCGCCGGCGAAGGGACGCTTCATCGCATACTCACCCGGTGACCGGGGGCGCGGCCGCGCGCCGGACGCGGGCGCACCGGCGGCTCGAGCTGGCGCGGGCGAGGTCGGCGGTGGTCGTTGTTTGGACGCAGAACCGGCCCCGGACCGAGCGTGGCACGCGGAGGCGCAAGAGCACGCTCGTTGACCGGCCCGCGCGTAGCCGCCGAACGGTCCTCCGCACTGACGCGCCGGCCCTGCGTCGCGGTTCGAAGCCCGTGGCCGCCACATTGAGGTGCCAGAGCGTCGAGCCTCGCGCCCGGCGCCGCGCGTTGCGCAGCTCGAGCCGGGCGACCGCGGTGCCGCCGGGCCGGACCACGCCGGGAAGCCGCAGCACGCCGCGCAGCCCCGGCCGCAACCGGTGCCGGACGCGGCGGGAGACAGAGCGCAGGTAGCTGATGTTGCCGCGCCGGTCGCGCACGCATGCGAAGTCCCCGCGTATCACCCGCGTGTTTGTGCGGCGGCCATCGCTAACCCGCAGCCGCGTCTCGAGCCGGACGATCGGCGGGCGCCGCTGGACCGAGCGCGGCAGGGCGGCGCAAGCCCGCGGCACACGCAGACCGCTCCGCCGCGTCCGTAAGTCGAAGCCCAGCCTCGTCGGCCCCAGCCTGCGCAACTTGACGCGGGCTCGTGGCCGCCGCGCCGTGCGCGCGGATCGCGTGCTTCCGCGCGGCCGGGACGTGGGCGCCTGCGACGGCCCGGCAAGCTCTTTGCGCCCCAGCCGCTCGTAGAGAACACGCGGAGCAACGGCTCGCGCCCGCCGGAACGCGAAGCCGCGGGGCACGCGCACGACGCCGGTGACATGGACGCTCGGGCGGCGCCCGACCGCGTGCCGCGTCGGCGCCGTCGACGAGTCGCACGTGTCGGGCCCGGCGGCGCCCATGGGCACCGGGTCGCCTGCGCAGGTCGTGAAGTTCCAGCCGTTCGCGTCGCCAAGCGGCCCAACCGTTTTGTAAGCGCTCAGGCCGAGATTGCAGCCGAAAGTCCAAGCGGTGCCCGATTTGCCGGGCCGGTAGTCGCACTTTGGGGCGACCGGCCCGAAGAGCCGGTTCGCGAGGTCCGAGGGCAAGGTCGTGAAGTGGCAGGCAATGGCGCCGACGCACGGCGACGACCCCTTATTGGGCGGCGGCCCGAACATGGTGAAGTTGGGGCCATTGGCGCTGCCGACGACACCCGGGTATGTCGCGCTGTCGCTGGGAGCGAAGCAGGGCACGTCCCCGCGCGGCCCGCAGCCGCTGATCTCGTACCGGTCGTAGATTGCCGGCAGCAGCGACTGATACACCCAGCCGGCGAAGGCCTGGTTGGCGGCGCTGGCCACCCCGATCAGGTCGGGCTGCCAGGTCCCCTGCTCCCGCAGCCGCGCCACCAGGGTCGAGAGGCCGTAGTCCTGGCGCACGGTCTGGCTTAGCACCGCCTGGGCCTTGTCGGCGTCGCTGATGGAAGCGGCGAACTTGTCCTGCACGCCCGCGTAGGTGGTGTTGAACTTCGAGGTCGCCGACGGGGTCGCGGACGGGACCATGGCCACGATGTCGCCCGCGATCGAGAGCGCCGCCCCAAGCTCCGGCTCTACCAGGCTCGCCAGGCCGCCCAAGATCTGCAGGAACTCCGACCAGAAAGTTCGTTCGTTGAACGTCGCCTGGGCGTTGGCGGCGGCCTGCAGGGCGAGGTCGCTTCCGAGCGCCGGGAACTCCGCGTCCTCGGCGATAAACAGGCTCTGGCGCATCGTGTCGAGCTGCGAGAAATGGGTGTTCACCTGCCCGGCGGCGAAGATCTCCGCCAGCACCTCGTTGATCACCGCCGTCCAGTCGGCAGCGCTGAAGCTGGCTCCCGACGGCGCCGTACACGTCTGGTAGCGCGGCGGCTCCCCGGGCAGGAGATTCGAACAGTCGGCGATCGAGAGAACGCCCTGTTGCAGGTTTGTCAGGTCGGAAGCCGCCGGCGGGTTCTCGCCGGTCCAGACATCGCGCACCGAGCTCGCCCCGCGGACGATCACGTTGCCGGCCTTGGCCAGCTTGGTCAGCTCGGTGAAGGCGGCCGCCTGCCCGCCGGAGAACGCCGGATAGCCCTCGGGCAGATAACGCTCCCAGCCGCCCGTGCCGCGCCGGTTGTAGAACCAGGTGCGGATCCCGAACGGCCCCCGCGCGATCACGTCCTCGCGACCGTCGCCGTCGACATCGCCCGCCCGGAACGTCGAATAATGCGACGCGTCCGTATTCCACACCGACGTGTCGCTCAAGGCCAACGGGGTAGTCGGCTGGAGTCGGGTCCACGCTTGTCTGGGGATGTCAAAGCTCCAGGCCTGCAGGGCGCCGTCCTGCAGCGCGAGCACCTCGTCGTAGCCTTGGCCGTCGATGTCGGCAGCCATCAGCGAAGCCGCCTTGCCCGGGTCGCTGCTCCACTGCGAGGACGGGTAGGCCAGATCGCTCAGCGTCGGCAGCGACTCCCACGCCAGCGAGCCGCTGGCGTTGCCGCTGGAGGTTAGGTAGGCGAGCAGCCCCCGCGGCCCCAGGGCAACCAGCTCCGGAAGACCCGTCGGCTGATCCGCGAGGTTGGCCAAGCGCGTCGACTCATAGAGCGCGGCGATCTGCGGGAAGCAGAGGTCGGTGCCCGACAGCGGGCAGTCCGGCGACCCGCGCTTGTTCGAGAGTGGCCCGTTAGGGAAGCTGCCGCCGTTAATCGGCACGGGCGCCGAGCCGAGACCGGGACCCTGGAAGGCCAGGACGCCCTGGCCCAGCCAGTGCCAGGGATCGGCCAGCACCAGCCCCTGAACACCGTCCCCCGGCAGGACCCGCAGCGACGTATAGCACGCCGGATCGCTGCACTGCCCCGTCGGGAACACCGTACCCGCGTCATAGTTCCAAAACCCGTCCCACCCGAAACTCTCCATCCCGTTGCTGTCAGTCGACACGAGGTGAGACCGGCCCCCGACAGCGACGGACCTGATCGTCAGGTAGCGCCGGGGGTCCGTCCAGCCTTTGTCGTCTGTGAACGGGCCGTCGGTGGCCAGCGTGCTCCACGTGCCGCCGTCGACCGAGTTGCCGCCCGCCGGCGGCGTGTACCCGTAGGCGTGCATGCCGTCCGGGAAGCGGGCGACCACCTCGACGCCCGGCTTCCCGTCCAGATTCGCCGTCTGGATCGTCGAGTAATACTGGGGCTGCTTCCAACCGAGGAAGTTCTCCGAGGGCAGCGGAGAGCGGACGTCGGTCAGGATCTGGGGCACCGCGTTCGCGTCCACCTGCGGCCGCCACTGGCCCACACTCGTGTCGAAAGTCCAGATCTCCAGGCCGGCGTCGCCGCGGCCAAGCAACTCGTCCTTGCCGTCGCCGTTGACGTCGGCCAGCTGGATCGTCGAGTACTTCGACGGGTCGTCCCACCCGGCCGCGTCACCCCACGCCGGCAGCGTGAACGTCGGGCCGCACGAGTCGAAATAGGACGGATCCGGGACCGGGCAGTCCGCCCGCGCCGGCGACGGGCTGATGAGCCATGCCAGCAGCAGACCGGCCAAGACCAGCGGGAAAGCGAGGCGGAAGCGGGCCGGGCCGGACGACCGATCGGCCACCATAAGTCTGCGAGCGTAACGCCCAAACCCATCCCGGCGCAAGGTGTCGCACAACTCGATCGGCCCGACGCCCGAGCGGGTTGTGATCGCGCCCGTAGCCGGGATACGATGGGCCCGCCTTGGTGAAGCATGTCTCGCCCGTCAGGGGCCGTCGTATGCGCTTGATAGCGCTCGCTGCCGCGGCCGCCGGGCTACTGGCAATGGCGCCCGCCACCGCCTCCGCGGGGTCCCGCGGCGCCACCATGTTCGTGCTTTCCGCCGACAGCGGCGAGCTCCACGGCGGCTCGCTGACGCTGCGCGGCGTCGGCCGCCGTGTCACCTGGGCCACCCATGCCGGCCAATCCGGTGTGGTCTCCGCCGCACGGCTGCACCGGCGGCTGTTTCTGCGCGCGCTGCCCCCGGCCACCGGGACGCTCCATGTCGCCGGCCAGCGGTCTGGACGCGACCTGACATTCAGACTGCATCGAGCGCGCTACGACGCCTCCCGCCAGCGGGTTAGGTATCGCGTCAAGCGGCTGAACAAACGCTCCGGGCCCCGCCGGGGCGCTGGGGCGTCGCAAAGCTCCGCGCCGCGTGGGTTTGGTCCGGCGACGCTGTCGATCGTCCACGCCCCGTCGGCCGTGGGTGGCAGCAGCGGGGGCGGCAAGGTCTGCGCGACCTTGATTGGAAGCGAGGGCACGCCATTTGCCCTCCAGGCGCTCGACTCGCGGAAGTGGGATACCGACACCTGGAACCCCGACATCGACCATGGCCGGATCGACGACGAGTGGTACTGGGAGTCGGACGGCGGCTTCCTCCGCGGCTGCTCGAACTCTGCCGTCTTTCAGCTCGCCCCAGCTCCCGATGACCCGGTTCCCCCTCCCCTCGTTACTTTCGAGTTCACCACGTCCTGGTCCTGGTCGGGCGACCTCGGCTACGACTGCGACTCGTCGGACCCCGGGAGGTTCTACTGCGAGCAGGTGCCTTCCCAGGACGCGGTCACTTGGAGGATTCGGGAAAGGGCTCCGTGACCGCCACGTGGTCGGGGCGCGAGTGGCTCCGGGCACGTCGCGTAGGGCGCAAGTCCGGTCGTCGGGCCCCCGATATCGACCGGGTACGTAGCCGTCTCGACCGGCCGCGAGATAACCGCTCGGCGGCGACCGCCCGCGACGACGTCCAGCGGTGGTGGACGCCGCGATCAGTCTGGTCAGGGGCTGGCCAGGCGTGGTTTCGGGCTCATCGCCACCAGTAGTCCACACCGGGCCGCACGCGGCGGAAGAGAATTCCCTGGCCGCTTCCGCCTGTGACGTTGGGGTCGTTGAATACCGCGGCGGACTCGCAGCCGTGAGTGATCGAGGTGTTTGCCGCCGTGGCGCCGGCTCGCAGGTCGAAGAGCTGGAAGTGGACATGCCACCCGAAACGGGTGGCCTGACACTCAAACGTGTCCCTGACCCACACGTGCGAGTTCAAGGCATCCAGCAGTTTCCGGCTGATGCGCGCCTGTCGGGCGAGGAACTCGACGCCGTCTTGTCCTTCGGGCCGGTTCGAGAGGAGCTTGGAGAGATCCTCGGCGACCGGCATGGCCCACTCGTTGAAGGGCAGCCCGGGTAGCGTCGTCGAGGTCGAGAACCTCGTCAACTGGAGATACGGGATACTCCCCCCGCGGGGCGGGACGAGCCCAACGACGTCGGTGACCTTACGCAGCGGAGAACCATCGATGGTCTGCATCCACATGAACCCCGTCTTGGTGTCGAGGAAGACGCCCGCGGGCACCGGCGGCTTGAGCGAGCTCGCCTGCGCGCCGACGTTGCCTTCGATCTGATCGAGCTCGGCCTTGATGGTGGTGGCGCTGTAGGTGTCGGGCTTGGTGTGGTAGTACTCGGCAAGCAGGATCGCGAGCGTGGCCTGGTAGCCGGCGAAGTAGTCGTAGACGCTCTTGACGCGGTCTGAGGTCTCGTTGTCGAAGAAGCGCTCGCGGACGCTGAGAAGGCGCGAGGCCGACTTGATCAGGTTGTCCGACAGCGGAGACGTTGGAGCTGAGGTTCTGATTGAGGATGGACGGCGCGTCGAGCAGGTTCAAGTCGATGTAGGCGACGACCATTTGCGCGAACAGTCGCTTGGTGGGGTCGTCGGCCGGCAGGTTGGTCAGCAGCGCCAGCTGGCTCATGGCGTGGTCGATCTCGCCGATCGTGCGGTCGGTCTGGTGGACGAGCTCACTGAAGCCGGCCAGCTCGAGCCGATTTTGCACCTGCGTGACCTGCTTGGCGAGCTCGTCGATCGCTTGGCGGATGTTCGCGATGTCCTGGCGTAGGAGATCATTGCTGTCGCCAAGGCCAAACGCGGACAGCAGCCACCCGAGGGCCGCTCCGCCGGCCTTGCTACCGACACCCTCGAGTGCCCCCGCGGCCAGCCGCGAGAACACGGTTGCGATCAAGCCAGTCGGGATCTGCGCAGCCCGCGCGACCGGAGCCCCGGCCCTCCCGCGGCGCGCACGGAAACGGGTTGTGCGCCGTCCACGCCTGATGTCGAACAGCAGGTCGCCCGTTGCGCGATCGAGCGTCGCGTGCACCCGGACGTGCCTGAGGAACCGTTCGCCGTCCAGCCAGCGGTCGCTGGCGCGCAAGTCGACGTTGTTGGCCCAGCTCGGGATGCCCAGCGCACGCTCAACCGCTCGCGTCGCGCGACGGTGGCTCACGCGCGGGTTGACCCGACGCCACAGCTCCACCAGCGTCGTCACCGGGTTGACGTGCACGACCCTGCCTTCCCGGTAAGCGCGGACCCGGACGCTCAGGAAGCCGCGCAGGCGCCGCCCCTCCGACCTGCCGCCCGAGATCACCACCGTGAAGTTGCGCGGCAGGCGGGCAAACTCGAGCAGCGCCACGCCCGTCTTGTGCGTGCGCTCCGTGCGCGCGCCGCGGAGCTGGCGCAAAGGCCGACGGCGCCCGACGGCACGCAAGCCGCCCGCGTAGACGCGAACACGCGCGCCCGACAGAGGCGTATCGCCATCCAGCAGCGCCCACACCGGCACGATCACACGCCCGCGCAGCGCGCCGGCGGCCACCGGCGAGGCGGGCGCGGCGACTTGACCACCCGGGCCGCCTTCAGCGTCGGCGTGGGCCGGCGCGGGCGCGCCGGCGACCCACCCGCTCGCGCTGAGGGCGACCGCGGCAGCGACGCTCCCGACCACGACTCGACATCGTCGCCCGACCCGAAGCGCACCTCGCCCCCATCCCACGGCCGCTGGGACAACTCGGGAGTGGTCGACTGTCATCACGACTCCTTACCGCTCATCCAGGCGTTGTGCCGATTGCCGCCGATCGCCCGCCAACTCGGCGCCGGCGGCCTGCGGCTGCGTGGCGGGCGCCGCGGGCGGCCGCCAGTCCGCGGCCCGCAGTTTGACACCGCTGGCGCCGGATCACAAACCCGCTGGAGCGCGCGCCCAAGAAGTCGTCGCCGCGATCCTGACCCGACCCGAGGCGCCGGATGTAGGCTGCGGGCTACTAGCCGGGCCGCTCCGCGCGACCCAGGACCAGCCCGCCCTGTGCTAGAAGCCGCTGACCGAGTTCGAGAGCGGATATGCCCTGCGCACGGGGTGCGAGCGGCCATTGAACGTGACGCCGCAGCACTCCGGAGCGAACTCGGCGATCCCCTGGAACCTAAAGCGGTTGATCACGAATGGCAGGGCGTCGGAGACGAGTGGGACGGGGCCATCCATCAGCTGGAAATGCAGGTGTGGCGACGACGTGTTGCCGGTGTTGCCGAGCAGACCGATCCGGTCGCCGCGGCGTACGCGCTGTCCTTCCCTTACACGGATCGAGCCGGGGATCATGTGGGCGTACAACGCGTACACACCGCGCCGCATCCGGATGACGACATGGTTGCCGCCGTAGTCGTCCGGTCCCTGCAAAGTCGGGTTGTCGACGGCGACCGTTCCGGGTGCGACCTCGGGGACATCGTTGCGCACCGTCACGACCCTGCCACCCGCCGCCGCGCGTATCGTGGCGCCGTGGCCGTACCACTGGCTGTTCTGGGAGCCATCGCCCTCGGCAAGGCGGCCGTCACGCGATCCGGTCCAGTCGATCGCGAACGTCTCGGGTCCACCCAACCGCCCGTTCCCGCCCAGGATGAGCCGGTGGGATGACTGCAAGCAACAGGCGTTGAGTGCTATCCACCCGCCACCGCTCAGAGGAGACGCGACGACCTCGGGCCGGCGTCTATCGAGGCCCACCACCGGGCGGTCGACACGAGTGCTGCCGATGATCGAGCGGAACGGCGCATCGGCCGGCAACTCGTACCGCACTCGGTGCCTGAGCTTGTCCGGGAGCCTGGCGCGACCGCGCCTACGCGCGGGGAGAACGATGTCGACGATCGTTACGACGGTCCCCGACGCCGGGACCGTTCTTGTTGGCGTGAAGCTGAACAGTTGATTGGTGGCGGTCGCGAGCGCGTCGCCCTCGAGCCTGAGCAGAGACCCACCACGCCTGCCGAGGACCTCGAGCGACGTCAAGGTGACGTCAGTGGTGAAGTCATTGGTCAACGCGAGCGTGTAGTCGATGTGCGTCCGCCCATCGGTGCCGCGCACATACCGCGGCGTGTCGACCACCCTCACGTCGAGGGCGGTGGTGGTCTGCGCTGCGGCGGACGCCGAGGCGGCCGCGCCGATCGTCAGCAGTAGGCACGTGGCGGCAAGCACCGGCCGGACTTGGCTCTGCCACCGTCGGTGGAGGCGCACGCGCGGCAGCCTACCTCTGCGCCGAGCAGGGGTCAATCGCCGGCTGCCGCGACACCCCACACTCCCGGGCGGCGCCGGCCCCCCGTTCGGCGCCCCGGCTACGCTGGCGTCCGGCGACGTGGCGGTTACGTCATGTGGTCGTGCACCGGCCAAAGCTGGGGCGGAGGGGGCGCGGGGGCGCCGACCGCCTCGAAGGCGGGTCGCAGGCGTTCGGTGACGAACCGCTTTGCGTCCTCCTCCGACTCCCAGACCTCGATCACGCGCCACCCGCCGTTCGGGCTGGGACCGGCGACGTGGACGATCCCCCCAAAGGGCCTTTCCAGGCCCAGCCGCTCGCGGACCCTGTCGTAGGTCTCCTGCGAGCCCTCGGGGTTGTCCACCATCATCGCGACCGCCATCCTGGCCTCCTTCGCTTCGTTCGCGCTCGACGCGCTCGTCGAGTCGAGAACGACGCTACGACCGAGGCGCCGCCCGCACAATCGGGAGTTCTCCTGATGCGATGAGCCCATGCTCCATCGCGAACAGGGTCGCCGCCGCGCGGGTCGAGACCCCGACCTTGCGGTAGGCGTGCTGGATGTGGGTGTCGGCCGTCTTGACCGAGATCCCGAGACCCCGGGCGACCTGCTTGGTCTGAAGGCCGCGGGCGAGCATGCCGAGGACCTCGGCCTCGCGCTCGGTCAGCCCGGCTGGGCGCTCCAGTCGCGGCACCCGCTCCCCGGCCGCCTCCACCACGGCGGTGACCGCGTCGGGGTCAAGGCGGCCGGCGCTCGCCTCGCGTCCCAGGTGCTCGGCCGCCGGCTTCGGCCCCACCGCCTCGCGGTGCGGCCGCGGCTCACACATCGCGTGGAAGACGTCGGCGGCCGCGAGCAGACGCGCCGGCAGCGAAAGCTCGGCGGCTGATGAGCCGCGATGGTAGCCCGAGCCGTCGAGGCGCTCGTGGTGCGCACCCGCGACCGGCGCGAGCGCGGAGAGCAACGGCGAGCGCGAGATCACGCGCTCGGTCTGGTAGGGATGAAGGCGGACCTGCTCCCACTCGCCGGCGGTCAGCGGACCGGGCCTCTGCCACGTGCTGGCGCCGATCGCGACCCGCCCGAGGTCGTGGATGAGCGCCGCGCGCCGTACCGTGGTCGCGCTCGTGGCGTCCAGCCGGCAGCGCTTTGCCGCTGCGTCCGCGAGCTCCGCGACGCCGGCCGAGTGGCCCGTCAGGTAAGGCGAGATCAGGTCGGCGAAGCCGCCCATCGCCGAAAGCGCCCGGTCGATCGCGTCTCCCTCGAGCGTCAGGCATGGCTCTGGCTCACACGCGAGCACCTCATCCCAAGCCGACGCCTCCGGATCGAGCGCGAGGATCTCCTCGGCATCGTCGGCGAGGCAGGCGGCCACCTCCGGATCGAGCCCGCCTCCAGCCCGCTCGCCGGCGAGCCGCGCGGCACGCTCCACACCGCCGAGCCAGCACTGGAAAGTGGCGTCGACGGCGACGTGGACGATCCGCATCGGCAGCGGGATCTCCTCGCCCTTGGCCCGTCGAAGCGGGCCCTTGCCGTCCCAGCGTTCGGTCATGTGGGCGAGCAGACCCGCGATCGAGGAGGGCAGCCCGACCCCGTCGGCCAGCATCTGCGCCACCTCGCACATGGCGGTGAAATGCGGACGCTGCACCCGGGCGAGCCTCGGGAATCCGCGCGCGACCTGAAGGACACGCACGGGCGCCGGGCTCTCCGGCTCGGGCAGCGCGCGGATGAGCCCGGTCAGGACCTCTCGCTGCGACCCGTACAAGACGGGGTTGAGATTGGTGGTGAGCGAAGCCCCGAAGATCTCCGCGGTGACGTGGGCGTCGGTGGTGCAGCCCGCATGGGTAAGCAGGCAGGCGTGGTACGCCTGCGACGCCGTCGCCGGGTCGACCCCGAGCCTGTCAGCGAGCCGGCTCGCAACCAACGTGGTGTGCAGCCCGTGCTCGAACGGGAACCCCATGCCGAGATCGGTCGCCAGACAGAGGGCCCCGATCACCTCCGCGGCGCGGACCTGCTCGGAGCCCTGGGACGGCTCGTCTGCCACGACCCGACAGTATCCGAGCCCCGGATATGATCGACAAGCGGCGTCCGCAGGCCGGCGAGCCCGATGCCGCGCCCATCCTCTTGACCGAGATCGCCGTATCGAACGGGAGCCGGGAGACCGTCTTCACGGTCGAGGCCACTCCCATCAAGTTCGGGGCGGGAGCCGTGGACGACGCCGGGTGGGAGCTCAAGCGCATGGGAGTGACGCGGGCCATGCTCGTGAGCGACCCCGGCCTCGGCGAGGTGGGGATCACCGAGCGGGTAAGAAGCCTCATCGAGGCCGAGGCGATCGAGGTCGAGGTGTTCGACAGGGTTCACGTGGAGCCGACCGCCGACTCCTTGCAGGAGGCCGCGGACTTCGCGGTCGAGGGCGGCTTCGACGGCTTCGTGGCCGTGGGCGGGGGCTCGAGCATCGACACCGCCAAGGTCGCCGACCTCGTCTCCAGCCATCCGGCGCCGATCATGGAGTACGTCAATGCGCCCGTCGGCGAAGGGCGGACGCCGCCCGGGCCGTTGAAGCCGCTGCTCGCGATTCCCACCACGTCCGGGACGGGCTCGGAGGCCACCACGGTCGCGATCCTCGACATTCCCGATCAGAAGGTGAAGACGGGCATCTCTCATCGCTACCTGCGCCCGCACCAGGGGATCGTCGATCCGGAGCTGACCAAGACGCTCCCGGCCGAGGTCACTTCGTCCTGCGGTCTCGACGTGGTCTGTCACGCGGCGGAGTCGTTTCTCTCCCGGCCGTACCACACCCGCGACAGGCCGGAGTCTCCGGATGAGCGCCCGCCCTACCAGGGCGCCAACCCGGTTTCGGACCTTTGGTCGGCGCGTGCGCTGGAGTACGGGGGGAAGTACCTGCGCCGGGCGGTCGCGGACAGCGAGGACACCGAGGCGCGCGGGGCGATGATGCTGGCAGCGACGCTCGCCGGCATCGGCTTCGGCTCCGCGGGGGTCCACATCCCCCATTCCATCGCCTACCCCGTGGCGTCTCTCAAGCACGAGTACCAGCCGCCCGGCTACGACATCGACCACCCGTTCGTGCCGCACGGCTGGTCGGTGATCGTCTCCGCGCCGGCGGCGTTCCGGTTCACCTACGCGGCCGACCCCGACAAGCACCGGCGGGCTGCCGAGCTGCTGGCGGGCGAGCCGATTCCCGACGCGGACGAGAGCACCCTGCCCGACGTGCTGACCCGGCTGATGAGAGACGTGCAGGCGCCCAGCGGCATACGCGAGCTCGGGTACGACGAGGACGACATCGAGGCGGTCGTGGAGGGCGCGCTGAAGCAGCAGCGGCTGCTCGTGGTCTCGCCGCGTGAGGCGGGCCCGGTCGAGCTCGGCGGGATCGTCGGTGAGTCGATGGAGAACTGGTAGGCGCTCAGCGGTAGCCGGTCGGGTCGGCCGGCTTGCCCGGGTCCTGGACTTCGACCATGTAGCGCCAGCAGTCGGGCTGGGAGCCGTCGAGATCGGTGAAGCCGTACTCGCGCGCCAGACCGCCGGAGGAGAACGAGCCGCCGTTGCGGCGGGCGAGGTCGGGGTCCGCGGCCAGCGCGGCGACGGCTCGGCCCACGAAGCGCGGGCTCTCGGAGATGGCGGCGAAGTGCGGATTCCGCCCCTCGCGCCAGTTCTCCTCGGTCGACTCCCATTGCCTCGAGCATCATCTCCGAGCGAAGCCAGCCGGGGGTCAGCGCCACCGCGGCGCACCCGTGCGGCGCGAGCTCCTCGCCCTGCGCGAACGCGAGCCGGATTACCGACGTCTTGACCAGGTCGTAGAACGCCGGCACCCGGTAGTGCCCGTCGTTGTACTCGCGCGTGCCGTCGGTCATCTCGACGACCAGTCCGCCGGGCTGCCGGATCAGCAGCGGCAGCGCGAAGTGGCTGGTGATCAGATGCGTGTCAACCCCCAGCCGCAGCATCCGCAGCCCGTTCTCCAGGTCGTGCTTCCAGACCGGCGTGTCCCACTCGAACAGCTTCTCGCCGCCCCAGATGTCGTTGACCAGCAGGTCCAGCCGTCCCTGCTCGGCGTCGATGCGCTGGACCAGCGCCTCGACAGCGGCCGGCTCGAGATGGTCCACGGCGACCGCGATCCCGGTTCCGCCGGCGCCGGTCACGAGCTCGGCGGTTTCCTCGATCGTCTCGGGTCGGTCGTACTCCGATCGCCGTTCCCTCGTGCTGCGGCCGGTGCAGTACACGGTCGCCCCGGCCTCACCAAGGCCCACGGCGATGCCCCGGCCCGCCCCGCGGGTCGCACCCGCGACGAGCGCGACCTTCCCGTCGAGATTCATGTTGCCTCCTTGTGGATTCGGTTGACCGGCACCCGCACGGCGAGCACCGCTGAGAGAACCAGAGCCCCGCCCGCGAGCTGAGCAGGACCAAGAGATTCGCCGAACGCGACGAACGCCAAGCCGACGGTGACCACCGGCTCGAGAGTCGAGAGGATCGACGCGGCCGATGGGCCCACGCGCCGGAGCCCGGCGAAGAACAGCGCGATCGCCCCGACCGTCGACACGACCGCGAGGCCGCCCAGCCAGCCGAAGCCGGCGGCGCTCACCCGTCCCGGGTCCAGATCGCCGCCGGCCAGGCCGGTGAGCGTCAGGGTGGTCGCCGCGCCGGTGCACACCAGCGTGCTCAGGGCGAGCGGCCCCAGACGCGCGGCGACCCCTTCCGAGATCAGGATGTATGCGGTGTAGACGACCGCCGCCCCCAGTCCAAGCGCCGTGCCCAGCGCGTCCAGCGCCCCCGCGGCGGCCCCCGCAAGGACGAGCACCAGACCGGCCGAGGCGAGGGCCAGGGCGACGAGGGTCCGGCGGCTGGCCGGCTCGCGCCTGAGTGCGATTGCGGTCACTGTGACCATCACGGGAAAGGTGTAGACGAGCAGCGCGAGCAGGGAGGCGTCGAGACGCTCCAGCGCCGCGAAATAGCCGCCGGCCTGAGCGCCGTACCCCACCGCGCCGAGCGCGAGCGCGATGCCGACATCCCGGCGTGAGATCGAGCGCAGCCCGCGGCCACGATCCGCGACCATCACGACCAGCCAGAGCAGCACGGCGGCGAGCCCGAACCGCCCGGCCAGGAGCGTGCCCACGGTCGCGCCCTCGTCGTAGGCGAGCTTGCCGAAGATCCCCATCGCGCCGAAGGCAGTGGCCGAGGCGAGACAGAGAAGGGCGCCGGTGGCAGGCATGCGACGATCCTGCCGGTGATATTGCTTAGAAACGATTCACGTTTGTAAAATGAATTCAGTAGCTTTACTTGTGCATGCTCGACCTGCACAGGCTGCGCCTTCTCCACGAGCTGCACGCGCGGGGCACGATCGCCGCGGTGGCGGACGCGCTCCAGTTCACCCCGTCGGCGGTCTCACAGCAGCTTGCGGTGCTCGAACGGGAGGCTGGGGTCACGCTGCTCGAGAAGGCCGGGCGGGGGGTTCGGCTGACCGACGCCGCGCTTGTCCTCGTCGGTCACGCCGACACCCTGCTCGAGCGCGCCGATCTCGCGCAGGCCGACATGGCCGCGGCGGCCGGCAGGGTCGCCGGGAGGGGCCGCATCGCCTCCTTCCAGTCGGTCGCCCTCCACCTCGCCGTGCCCGCGATGCAGGCACTCTCACGAGAGGCACCCGAGCTGCGCTGCGAGCTCATCGAAGCCGAGCCCGAGCAGTCGCTGCCGGCGCTGGCCCTCGGGGACGTCGACCTCGTCTTGGCCGACGAGTGGGAGCACCAGCCGCTCGCGCGGCCTTCCGGGCATCGCCCGCGAGGACCTCTGCCGCGACCCGGTCCATCTTGTGGTGCCCGAGGATCACCCGGCGGCAAGACGCCACCGCCACGCGGTGCCGCTGGCCGAGCTGGCCGGCGAGGCCTGGACGACCGGACATCCCAAGACCGCCTGGGAGGAGATCACCATCCGCACCTGCCGCGAGCTCGGAGGGTTCGATCCGGACATCCGCCACCGGACGAACGACAGCGTCACCAGCCTGGCGCTCGTCGCGGGCGGGCAGGCCGTGACGCTGCTGCCCCGGCTCGTGAGCCCCGAGACCCAGCCGCGTGTGGCGGTGAGAGCCATGGCCGAGGGCTCCATGCACCGGACGATCCTCGCGGCGACCCGAGCCTCGGACGCCGAGCGCCCTTCCGTCCAGGCACTGCTCGCAGCCGTGCGTGCCGGCGCCGCCGCCCTTGACGCTCGGATTCAGGGTCCGTAGCGTCGCGAAGCCGCATGCCGATCGGGAAGGGCGGGGCCCCCGTCAGCCATATCAGCCAGGCCTATGACGACCGGGTGGAGGTCCGCGGTCGCGACCTCACGAGCGACCTGATGGGCCGCCTGAGCTTCACCGAGTACTTCCACCTGCTGCTCACGGGCCGCGAGCCGACCGAGGATCAGCGCTTCTTCCTCGACCTGCTGCTGGTCGCGATCGCCGAGCACGGGATGATGCCCACGAACGTCACCGCCCGCATGACGCTCGCGGCCGACCCCGGCTCGCTTCAGGGTGCGGTGGCGGCGGGGATCCTCGGAGCCGGGCCGGTCATCCTCGGGACGTCGGAGGCCTGCGCGCGGCTGCTCGAGGACGGCACAGGCGCGGGTGGCGTCCGGCGCGGCAGCCCGAGGCCGTAGCCCGGGATCTCGCGCAGGAGCTCCGGGAATCGGGGGAGCGCGTTCCCGGCTTCGGCCATCCGGTGCACCGGCCGCTCGACCCCCGCGCCGAGCGGATTCTCGAGCTCGCCGACCAGCGCGGGGCAAGCGGGCCCTATGTCCTGCTCGCCCGATGCCTCCGCGACGGTGTCGCCGAAGCCTGGGGCAGGCCGCTGACGATGAACGTCTCGATGCCGATCGCGGCGGTGATGCTCGACCTCGGTTTCTCGTCCGACACGGTGAAGGCGGTTCCGATCCTCGCGCGGACGGCCAGCCTGCTCGCCCACCTCGCCGAGGAGCAGCAGGAGCCGATCGGCTTCCTGATGGCGGGCAAGGCCGAGGAGGCGATCGAATACCTGCCTCGGCCGGAGGACCGTCCTCGCTGAGGCCGTGCTCGACCCCGTCGAGACCCGCCCGTGGGCAGAGCAGCTCGCCGCCGACGACCAGAGCTACCGCACCCAGCTGGCCTACCTCTACGACCGCTCGGCCTTCTATCGCGAGAAGCTGACGGCGGCGGGCTTCCCGTCCCCGCGGGCCGCCGGCGGTCTGGCCGACATAAGCCGCCTGCCGCTCACCGAGAAAGGCGAGATACGGGCCACCTGCACCCCCGACGAGCCGATCGGCTCCCATCTCTGCGTCCCGCCGCGGGAGATCGTCCGGATCTACTCGACGAGCGGAACGACCGGTGCACCCAGCTACATCCCGCTGACCGCGGGCGACCTCGACAACTGGGTGACCGGCTCGGCACGCAGCTACGCGGCCTCCGGCGTGACGGCCGGCGAGCGGATCGTCAGCACCTACAACGCCGGCCCGTTCGCGGCGGGTGCCGCGCTCGCCGCCTTCGACCGCATCGGCCTCTCGCACATCCCGGTCGGAACCGGCAACACCGAGCGCCTCATGCGCGCGATCGAGCTGCTGCGACCCGAGGCCGCCGTGCTGACTCCCTCCTACGCCGCCCATCTGGTCGAGTGGGCGGCAGAGCGCGAGCTCGATCTCCACGCCTCGAGCGTCAAGCGAGTGCTCGTCGCCGGCGAGCCCGGCGGAGGCGAACCGGCTTTCCGCTCGGCGCTCGAGGAGGGCTGGGGCGCCCGGGTCACGGAGGCGATGGGGATCGGCGACATCGGCGTGTCGCTCTGGGGCGAATGCGAAGCGCAGGACGGCATGCACCTCGGGGCGCGCTGCTTCGTCCACGCCGAGCTGATCGATCCCGCCTCGGAAGCCGCGCTGGAGCTCGAGGACGGAGCGACCGGCGAGCTGGTGCTGACGCACCTCCGCCACCGCGCGGCGCCGCTGCTGCGCTTCCGCACGCGCGACCACGTGGAGGTCCGTGCGAGACCCTGCAGCTGTGGCCGCACGGGCCCGCGCGTACGCTGCATCGGGCGGACCGACGACATGCTGATAGTCCGAGGGGTGAACGTCTTCCCGGCGGCCGTGCGAGAGGTGGTCGGCGCCTTCGCTCCCGACGTCAGCGGGCACATCCTGGTCAGGCCCCGGTCCCACGGCGTCAAGCAGGAGCCGCCGCTGCCGGTCAGCGTCGAGCTGGCGCGCGGACGAGCGGCCGAGGGCGCGCTCGCCGAAGCTATCCGCGAGAGACTGCGCACCCTGCTCGTGGTGCAGACGCAGGTGGAGCTCGTTCCGTGGGGCAGCCTGCAGCGCAGCGAGTACAAGTCGAAGCTGATCGAGCACTAGGCGAGGGGCGATGCGAAAACTTCAGAGCCAGGGCGTCCACCACATCACGCTCGTGGGAGCCAACCGGCAGACGTCGATCGACTTCTGGGAGGGCGTGCTCGGCATGCCGTTCGTGTTCGAGCAGCCCAACCTCGACAACGAGTCGGAGAGCCACCTCTACTTCGATCCCGGGCGACGGGCGCCTGATCACGGTCTTCACCAACGAGGAGCGCGTGTCCGACCCGAGCCGTACCCCGACGGATCCCGGGTGCGTGCACCACATCGCCTTCTCGCTCTCCCAGGCCACCTTTCGCCAGGCGGTGGAGCGGCTCGACGAGCGCGGCATCCGCCACAGCGGCGTCAAGGACCGCGGCTTCATGGACTCGATCTACTTCGAGGATCCGCTGGGCCTCCTGATCGAGCTCGCGTCCTACCGATTCGAGCCGCCGTTCGGCTACACCCACGCCGACGTGCTGCTCGAAGCGCATAGGATCCGCGTGGAGCGCGGCGACTACAACATCGCCCCTATCCATGTTGCCGATGCCGTCGAGACGCTCGTCCGGCGATCACGGGCGTCGCTGTCGGAGGACCGATCGCCACGGAACCCGTACGGCTAGGAGGAATCGTGGCCACTCATACGCTGAGCATCCTGACGCCGAGCGTGAACAACCTGACCGCCCGCATCTTCGTGCGCGCCGCCGGGCTCGACTTCGAAGAGGTCGACGTCTGGGGAAAGAAGGACGAGCCGGACTTCGTGGGCAAGGACCCGGCCCAGCTCACTCCGCTGCTCGAGGAGGAGGGCCTGCCGCGCGACTCGCTATGGGAGAGCTGCGCGATCATGCAGTACGTCTGCAACCGGGACGGCCTCGATCAGCTCTATCCGGCGGACCCCGGCGAACGCGCGATGACCGACAGCGCGATGTTCTATCTGATCGGCACCGTCTACCCGCTCCTCGCACGTGCGACCTATCCGACGCTCGGCTTCCCCCAGTACGCGGGTGAGGTGGCCACCTCCGACGCCGACGACGCCATGAAGGCGAAGGCCGCGAAGGACGCCGAGGCCGCGCTGGCCGAGCCGCTCGAGGCCTTTCGCTCGCACTTCCTCGAGGGCAGGAAGTTCGTCGGCGGTGACTCACCGTCGATCGCGGACATCCGCTGGGCGGCCTCGCTCGAGTTTCTGCGCGCGATCGACTACGACTTCCCGGCCTGGACCGAGGAGTACATGAGCGCGGTGGAATCGGCGCTCGGGGACGCCTACTCGGAGCCGGCCGCCGACGTGCGCGGATTCGTGGCGCAGGTGACGTCGCAGAGCTAGAGCCCGAAGGCGCCGGCGCCGGGGAAGCGCTCGCCGCCCTCGACCGGGGGGACGAGGTAGACGCCGCCGGCGTAGACCGTCAGCAGCCGGCGGAGCGGCTCGGGCTGGGTCTCGGGGTCACCCCCGAAGTTCGTCGCGCCCAGCCAGCCGGGCTGGGTGAGCATCGAGATGACGCGGCTGGAGGTGTCCTGGAAGGAGACGAAGTTCAGGCCGGCGCGAAACCCCGGAGCGGACTGAGACCACTCCATGAACTCGTATCCCTGGCGGTAGATCCGGCGGGTGTGGAAATCGCTGGCGGGCCGCGCGTGGTGGTTGGCGCGCTGGATGTGGCTCTGACGCAGCCGCACGTCCTCCACCGGAGTCGGCTCGGCGATCGGGTCGTTCTCCGTCGCCGTGATGGGCCTCCCCGCCACCGGGCAGCCCTGTAGCGCGATCGGGGTGCCGTCGTCGCGCATCGCCACCAGCGGGCACCCGGTCAGCTTGTCCCGCCCCACGAGCAGCTCCTGATCGCGCCGGTCGAGCGCCCGCCACGCCACGAGATCCACGGCGAGGCGCATGAACGTCAGGTAGGTGCCGCCGAAGGTCCACTCCTCGTCCTCGACGGCCGTGGGGTCGATCTTGATCACCGCCTCGCGCTCGTCGCTCTTCAGATTGGACACCCCGTCGTGGAAGTCGATCCAGCTGCGGCGGTCGTCGCGCTGAAAGCCGAGGTAGAAGGTGCGCAGCTCGAGCGGCGCCGTCCCCGTCTCCGGGTCCGCGCGGTCGTGCAGGAGCTTCCAGGTCTCCACGACCACCCGGTCCACCGCCAGCTTGCTGTCCGCGATCGCCTGTACGGCGATCTCCTCGGTCGCCGGGTTCTCGCGCACGTCCGCCGAGTAGGCCAGGCCGCCACCGCGCAGGAGCGGTCCGCCGCCGTCGGCTTTCGGAGACAGGAAGAGCGCCTGCGGGCCGAGCCCGGCCGGAAGCGGCAGGGCTGCGCCCTCGAGGGAGAACGCGTTGGGGCCGATCCCCACCAGCACGCTGAGCTGCCCGGCTTCCAGAGCCTCCCCTGGCAGGTCCCGAAGCTCGCCCCGCCGCAGCCCCTGGTAGACGTCCCACAGCTCCGCGAAGCACTCGCCGACCTCCGCGGCGGAGTCCGCTCGCGCCCGCAGGAAGAGGATCGCGAAGAAGCGGCCCGGGCGGGCGCCGGACGCGTGGTAGATCCCCTCCTGGAGCTCGGCCAACGTTCAGCCCACGGGGCCCACCGTGCGCGGCGCGATCCGTTCGGTCCCGTGCTCGCGGTCGTACTCCGCCTTCAGCGTGGCCACGGAGGCGCACACGTCCGCATCGCCGCAGACGATGGTGGGGTCGGACACGTCGAGGTCCACGAACTCGTCGTCGCCGGGCGGCGATCCTGAAGCAGCCACCACCAGCGGCCCGATCTCCATCTGCTGGAGCAGCTGATAGCCACCGGTGAGCGGCTCCGTGGCGGCGCCGACGGCGACCATGATGTCGTCGAGGAACTCGGCGTCCTCATCGCCCGGCCCGAACTCGAGCCGCTGACGCATGCCCTCCTCGCCGCGACCCCACCTGACCCACTCCTCGGGCACCGGCTCGTCCCGGATCAGGAAGAGGTCCGTGGCGAGCGCGATCAGGTACATCCCCAGAGGATCGGCGAAGGCCACGGTCGCGCCGCTCCAGGCAGCTTCGTGGGCAGCGATCGCCGCCGCCGGGTCCGCGTGCCGGCAGGCCAGGTGCTCCACGCCCTGAGACACGAAGATCTCCTCGCGTGTGGCCGGTCGCCGCTCGCCGCCGGCGTCCACCGCGTACGGATGGGCGCCGAACAGCACGATGTACACGAGATCGTCCAGCCCGTTGATCGGATGCGTCATGAAGAGCGCGTTCTCGGTGTTGAGCCGCCCGGTCGGCTGCGCCGGCACGCCGGCCTGTACGAGGTGCGCGTGGTTGCCGTTTCCACCCAGCGCATGCGAGAACGCGATCTCGCGCTCGGCCTCGTTCAGCCCCGTCGGGTCCGCGACGCCGTACAGGTCGTCCCATGACGGCTCGGAGCCGAGCACCTGTGTTGCCATCTCACGCAGCGCGCCGGGATCGGCGACCGCGATGCACGACCAGTACTCGCGCAGCTCGGTGGTCACCTGCACCCTCTTCGGCCGCAACCGGCCCGAGGCGTCCGGGCGCTGCACCAGCGCGTATTCGCAGTACTCGTTGTGGAGCGCGTGCCGGCCGCGCAAGCCCCAATCGGAAAGAGCGCGCGCCGCCTCGCCGTCGATGCAGAACGATGGTTCGGCCGGATCGCCGAACCACTTGACCGTGGCCTGACCGTGCTGCTGGAGCTGTCCGGGGTCGAGCGTGAAGAACCTCGAGCCGAGCTCGGCGAGGTCGGCGTAGGCGGCCTCGATCGCGGCGTTCCAGTCCGCAAGGAGGCGGTCGTCCAGCTCGTCGGCACGGCCCGGAGCGCTGTACGCCATGCGGGCGATCCTCTCTGAGCGGCGGCGGCGGGTCAACCGGGCCCAAGCCCGGCGCCCGCTCCGAGCGCCTCGCTGCCTCCGCGGAGCGCGATCAACCTTGCGGTTCAGCCACCAGGCGACCCGAGTCCACAGCCTCCCGGACCGTCCGGTAGTCGCGCTCGTTCTGATCGGCGTAAAGCTCCGCAAACGACGCCAGCGCACGGTCGAAGCGGTCGCTGCGACCCAGATAGCTCGCGATCGCGATCGCGTCGCCGGAGCGCGCGTGCGCCTTGGCCAGCGTCTGGCCGCACACCTCCGCGTACACCTTCATGAGGATGGGATCCATGGCTTCCACGATGGCCGAGCCTTTCTGGTCCCACAGCTGGCGGATGTAGAAGTCGCGGCTCTGACCGCCCGGATCGGTGGCCCGGATCCAGCCAAGCATGATGTCGCTCGCCGCCTGCATCAGTCGCTGGCCGTGGACGACCCGCTGGCCGTGATTGGAGTGCGTGCTGCGGCCGAGAAACGGCTCGAGCACCGACTCCTGGGCCTCCTTGAACTGAAGGAACAGCGGGTCGCTCTGGTCGCGGCCCACCATCAACATGATCCATGCGCGGGTCCCGACGCTTCCGACACCCACCACCTTGCGTGCGGCGTGGACGTACTGGAAGCGCTCCAGAAGCCGCCGGCAGTCGGAGGTCAGCGTGCGCCGGTAGGAACGGACGATGCCGCGCACGAAGTCGTCGAGCTTGTGATGCTCGGCGGGCGGCATGATGTCCTCGATCGGGAGGATCAGCGGAGGGTCGCTCGCGATCCGCGGTTCGCCGTCGACGAGCTCGGTGAGCTTGGTGAATGCCTTCAGGCTGTCCTTCGACCGCGCCTTGGCCACGTTGTGCTCAAAGCGCTTGACCTGCTTCGGTGAAACGCGATGGCCGACCTGCGCGAAGAAGTCGTCGACGTGGATACGCGAGTACCAGAGCTCGAGATTGCCCATCCCGGCGAAGCTCTTCATCGCCTCTCGGTAGGAGCGGCCCACGGCGGAGTTGATCGCCTGCCGTCGCGTTGCCTGAAAGCCGCGGTCCCGGCCCGCGACCGCGAAGCTGGCCGCCAAACGCTTCAGGTCCCACTCGAACGGGCCCGGCAGGGTCTCGTCGAAGTCGTTGACACTGAAGATCAGGCTCCGGTCGGGTGCGGCATAGGCGCCGAAATTCGACAGATGCGCATCGCCACAGAGCTGCACCTGCAACCCGGTCCGGGGCGATCCGGCCAGGTCGGCCGCCATCGGGTACGCCGCGCCGCGAAAGAACGTAAACGGCGACACGAGCATCCGCCCGTAGCGAACCGGAACCAGGTCGGGCACGCGGGAAGCGGCCTGCTCCTCGAGCAGGTCGACTACATCGCGGCGGTCAGACGCCGGCTCCCATTCGCCGTGTGCGGAGCGCGGCACCTCGGCGCGAGCCGCCTTGCCGTTCGCCGCCCGCTCCTCGGGCGTGAGGTGGACTACCGCTTTCGCCTTGCGTGGGGTCTTAGTGGTCATCTCCGACCCATTGAACCCATGTCCGGGCCGAAGCGCCATCCCCCAAATCGCATGAGATCCACTCGGCGAGCCGGTGCGCAGGCGCCGGAAGGGGCAGCGCAGCTACCCCGCGGGCGCCACCAGGCAATCCGGGCCCTCGTGCTCCCACGAGTTGAGGGCCGGATTGGCCGGCGCGACGGTCAGCTCATCGGCCGGCAGCGGCTCGAGCAGCGGCGCGACCTCTCCACCGTCGAGCGCGGGATCGAGCCATGCCTCCCAGGCGGGCGGGCTGGTCAGAACGACCGGCATGCGGTCGTGCAGCGGAGCCACCAGGTCGTTGGCCCGGGTGGTGACGATCGTGCAGCTGGCGACCTCCGCCCCGCCCTCCGCACTCCATCTAGTCCACAGCCCCGCAAAGCAGAAGCTTCCACCGGCCGCGAGCGAAAAGCGCAGGGGCCGGCGGGGCTGGCGCGGGTCCTCGGAGCGAAGCCACTCGTAGAAACCGTCGGCCAGAACGAGGCAGCGCCGGGAACCCCGGGCGACGAGGTCGCGGTAGGCCGGCTTCTCATTGAGCGTCTCGGCCCGGGCGTTGATCATGGTCGGGCCGGCCGCCGGCTGCGCGCTCCAGTGGGGCACCAGGCCCCAGCGAAGGAGGCGGGCACGCCGCCCGTCGCGGTTCTGGACGATCGCGAGCACCTCCTGGGTCGGCGCCACGTTGTAGCGCTCGCAGCCCTCACTGCCCCGGATGCCGACGCGCAGGCGGGCGGCGATCTCACGCTCCAGGTCCTTGCGCCTCCTGGTTACCGAGTAGCGCCCCATCGCGGTCAGGTTCGCGGGTGCTCGGCGTAGTAGCGGTCGTGTACCTCCGGCCAACCGGCCAGCGAGTCCGCCCCGGTCATCGGGGCTCCGGCGAGGAGTGCTTCGAAGCGCATGAAGACACGATCCCACGCGGTCGGCGAACGCGTGGGTGAAGACCAGGATGCAGCCGTCGCCCTCGGGCCGTGAGCCTCGAAGGTCTCCCCGGCGTCGGGCGTCCACGCCACCGGGGAAACGAATCCTTGGTTCCTTATCGGCCATATGGGACGAGAAGGAACCAACGAGCCCGCCAGCGGCTGCGGGCGCAGCGTGTAGAGCCACCGTCGGCCCGCGAGGGCGGCGTATCTCATCCTGGATCGTCCTCCGGAAACAGCCAGGTGGCCAGTCGGCGGCGCGAGCCCAGCAGCACCGCCCTGGTCACGGCGTCCGTGCCGAACCGGTCGCGCACCTCGTCGAGTACGGCATCCAGAGCCAGTCCCCCGGGCACGTCGATCGGCAGGGTGAGCTGCCGTGCCCGGCCGTCGCCGTCGAGGTTCGCAACTGAGACCCCGACCAGCGTCAGGCCGCGGTGCTCGATCATCGGCATGGCCGTCGCGAGCAGCGCCCGTGCCGCCGCCAAGACGGTCCGGGTGGTGGCCGTGGGCCCCGGCAGGGTGTGGGACCGGGTGGCGCGGGTGAAGTCGTCGAAGCGCAGCCGGAGCACCACCGTGCGGCCGGCGCGACCCTTAGCGCGCATGCGGCGGGTGACGCGGTCGACCAGGGCGACGAGCACCGCATCGATCTCAGCGGGCGACTTCCGTGACCGGCCGAGGGCCGACTGCGAGCCGAACGAGCCGCGCCGGCGGGGCCGTCTAACGGGCCGGGGGTCGCGGTTGTGCGCGAGCGCGTGCAGGTGCCGTCCGGACGCCCGCCCCAACAGCGTGACCAGCGCTCCCTCACCGAGCTCGGCCACCTGGCCGACGGTCATCAGCCCCCGGTCGTGGAGCTTGGCTTGGGTGACCGGGCCAACGCCCCACAGCCTTCCGACCGGCAACGGGTGCAGGAACTCGAGCTCCCCGCCGGGGGGCACCACGAGGAGGCCGTCGGGCTTCGCCACGCCACTGGCCACCTTGGCCAGGTGCTTGGTGCCGGCCCCGCCGACGGTCAGCGGCAGACCGACGCTCTCGAGCACGTCACGTCGGAGGCGCGCCCCGATGTCCGCGGGCGTGCCGGAGATGCGCTCGAGCCCGCGGACGTCCAGGAAGGCCTCGTCGATCGACAACGGCTCCACGACCGGAGCGGCCTCCCGGAAGATCTCGAACACCGCCTTGCTGGCCTCGGTGTAGGCCTCCCACCGCGGCTGCACCGCCAGCAGCCGCGGGCAGAGCCGGCGCGCCTGCGATCCTGCCATCGCGGAGCCGACGCCGTAGGCCCGGGCCTCGTAGCTCGCCGCCAGGACGACACCGGTGCCCACCACCATGGGGCGGCCGCGCAGCCGGCGGTCATCGCGCTGCTCGACCGAGGCGAAGAACGCATCCAGGTCGGCGTGGAGGATGGCTGACACGAACACATGTTCGCATTGGGCGAAGACGGAATTGCGTCCGTCACACTGATCTCCGTGCCCGAACTGGGGACAGACTCGCTGTTCGCCGGCTGCCGGATCCAGGAGGTGGCCGGTCGCGGCGGCATGGGGATCGTCTACCGGGCCACACAGCTGCCGCTGGGCCGCGCGGTGGCCCTGAAGCTGGTCTCACCGGAACGCGCCGCCGACCCCGCATTCCGGGCTCGCTTCGAGCGCGAATCCCGCCTGGCCGCGGCGATCGACCACCCCAACGTGATCCCGATCTACGCCGCGGGCGAGGAGAACGACCGGCTGTTCATCGTGATGCGCTGGGTACGTGGGCACGACCTGCAGGCACTGATCGCCCGTACGGGCGGTCTCGAACCCGCGCGCACGGCCGCGATCGTCGCTCAGGTCGGCGCCGGCCTCGACGCGGCCCACCGGGCCGGCCTCGTGCACCGCGACGTGAAGCCCGCGAACGTGCTCATCGCCGGCGAGGAGGGATCCGGCCACGTCTATCTCAGCGACTTCGGTCTGACCCGCGAGGTGACCGCCGACACTCGTATCACCGAGAGCGGGGAATGGCTCGGCACCGTGAACTTCATGGCCCCCGAGCAGTTCGAGGGTGCCCGGGTGGACTCGCGCACGGACGTCTACGGGCTCGGATGCCTTCTATACGCCGCACTCACCGGGCAGGCGCCGTACGCGGGCCGCACCGTGGCCGCCACCATGCTCGCTCACCTGGACGAGGCACCGCCGAAGCCTTCGGCCGTGGAGGGGGTGCCCGCGGCCTTCGACGCCGTGGTGGCCCGGGCGATGGCCAAGCGTCCCGACGACCGCTACGCGTCGGCCGACGAGCTCGTGGAGGCAACCCAGGCGGCGGCCGGAGCCCCCGGCGACCAGCGCCCCCCCGCCGAGGCGCGCAACGGCGGCCACGCGGGCCAGGAGCCGGACGAGGCGGAGCAGGCCGCGACCAAGTTCCGGCCGTCGACCACCAGCGCCGGTACCGCCCGGATCAGCAGGGCCAGACGATGGCCCCCGAGAAAGGCCCTGATCGGCGCCGGCGCCGCGTTGGCGGTCGGCTCGATGGCCGCCGGGGCGCTCTTCGCGGCCGGTCCGCTCGCAGACGACGACCCGGCCGATCCGGTGAGCGCCGCGGACGTGCGTAGCGCGGTGGACGACTTCGCAGGCGCGTACGCCGACGAGGACACCGAGGCGATGGCGGACGTTCTCACCCGTGACGTGGCCCGCATCACGACGGCGGACACCCAGCGCGGCCGCGCGCGGGTGCTCCGGGCCTACCGCCGACAGTTCGCCTCCAACGCCACCGAGGACTATGCACTGGAGGGCATGTCGCTGCGGCCCGGGGGCGTCGGCAGGGCCAGCGCCCGCTACGAGGTCTCGCGCGGGGAGCGCGCGCCGATCAGGGGCCGCGTGGTGTTCGGCGTCGAGCGCGACGGGGACCGGCCGCGCATCGGGCTGATCGCCCTGACCCCGGATTCCTGACCGTCAGCAGGTGACCGAAACGATGAGCCGGACGACCGTGCCCTTGGGCAGCTCCGCACCGGCGGACGGTTCGGTCTCGCACACCACCGGGTCGCCGCCCAGCAGACGGTCCAGCAGGCCGCCCTGCTCCTCGGTCTCGGCCTGAAGCCCCAGCGTCTCCAGGCGGCGGGCCGCCGGATCCGCGCCGGCGCCGGCCAGATCCGGCACCACCACCAGTTCCTCGCGCTCGACGCGCACCGCCGTCCAGGCCGGCGCGGCCCCCCGCGCCGCCCCGGCCACGTCGATCACGTTCGCCCCCTCGCGCAGCGGCACGGAAGCCTGGAAGCGGCCCGCGCTGACCGGCGCGCGCCGGCCCGCGACCAGCACGCGCGCCCGCCGCGGCCAGACGCGTCCGCTGATCTCCACCGTGTCCTCGCGCACCATCGTGGAGTCGGCCGGGGAGGTGACCTCGAGACGCACCGGCCGGCGCTCGGCCTCGTCTCCGCACGCGGCGAGGCACGCAGCAGCAAGGAGCGGGAGCACCAGGCTCCCGCTCCCCCCAATTCTCACGCGCGCCGGCATCGCCGGCTGAGGCTAGCTGGCCGGGTTGCGGCTACCAGCCCTTCAGCGCCGCCCGCACGGCGGGACGGAACTTCTCGATCGCCGCGGCCTTGTAGGAGCCGTCCAGGTCGGCGTCCTTGGTGCAGCCGCTGCAGTTGAGGAAGTGGCCGTAGCTGAACGCCACCGGCTTGCTTCCGTCGGAGTCGAACGGGAGCACGATCCGGCCGAAGCTCGCGCTCACCGAGCTGCCGTAGCTGCCGCCCTTGCCCTTGTAGTCCACGGCGTCGACGAAGTCGTCGACGATCGCGCCCTTGCCGACGCTGTCCGCCTCCTGCTGGATGAGCGCCTCGAGGGGGTCACTGACCCCGTTGGCCTGGATCATCGTGGAGAAGAAGCGGTTGCGCAGCGAGACGTCTTGGATCAGGGTGCCGTTCTGCACACCCTCGACCATGCGCGAGAGGTCCACCAGGGTCGTTTCGTTGGCCGGGCTCCCGCAGCCGATGCTGTGGTTGATGCGGGTGTTCTCGGTGCCGACCACGTTGGCCGCGTAGGCGTTGATAGCCGCCCGGCCGTAGTGCTGCTCGATGCCGGCAGTGGTGCGGTTGTCCGAGATGCGCATCATCTCCCGGTCCTGGAAGTCGAGCGTCGCGAGCGTCGTGGCGCTGACCTCGGGCTTGGTCGGGCAGACGTTGCTCACCTTGCCCTTGGGCGGATTGGCGCAGGTGCCGGTCTGTCCGCTCGACGGGCAGTTCGGGAACCCGAAGCTGTCCGTGAGGTCCTCGTTCGGGTTGCTCTCGAGCTGCTCGTGGGCGTAGAGGTGATGCAGGGTCTTGAGCACGCTGGCCGGCTCGAAGATCCGGTCCGCGCCCAGGCTGATCACGGTCGGTCCGCCGACCTGCCGCAGCCACATGCCGTGGCGCCCGCCGCTCACGCTGTCCGACTTGCGCGCGAGTGAGCGCACCGCCGCGTTGGCCGCGTTCGTGTTGTCATTGACGATCGCGGTGATGCGGCGCTTGCCGCCGGACACACGCGTGTCCAGGTCGACGATGCGGCCGCCGTTCTGGGACACGAAGTCACCGGCGCGACGGCTGTCCATGTCGATCTCATAGGCCGAGAACTCGCCCTTGCGCTTGATCTGCAGGGCGTTGTAGTTCCCGTTCGAGAGCCGGTCGAGGCTGAAGGTGCGCGCCCCGTTGTTGCTGGCGCTCGCCTTGACCGTCGACAGCGGGACGTTCACCCACCACCACCAGGCCGAGGCGTCCACGCCTGAGTTGCGGATCATCACGACCGCAAAGCGCTTCTTCCCATCCTGCTGGTACGTCTCGAGATCGATCAGTCGGGACTTGTGCTCCTTGATGAGCTCCTTCACGCGCGCGAAGGAGATGCCGTGGTACCAGTGCCAGTTCTTGGCGGCATCGCCCGTGTTCTTGACCATCACGGCGGCGAAGACGCGCTTGCCGTTGAGCACATAGGACTCGAGGTCGATCAGGCGGGCGTTCTTCTCGTCGAGCAGATCGGCGATCTGGTCGGCGGTCTTGCCGTAGTACCAGTACCAGCCGCGGGCGTAGGGGCCGGAGTTGCGCACCAGCGCGGCGGCCAGCTTGGTCGGCCCGGTGCGCTCGACCTCGAGGTCGATGATGCGGTCGCCGGCGCTCTTGGCCAGCGCCTTCAGGCGGCCCGGGGTCACGCCGTAGTAGTAGTGCCAGCGAGCCGGTTTGGTCGAGTTGCGTTCCGGATCGGGCGCGGCCGCGCCGGCTGTGGCGGCGGGCACGAGCGTGGTGAGCGCGGCTGCGAGCGTCGCGAGGAGAAGAAAACAGCGTCGCTTGAACATCGGGAAACCTCCTGGGTCGGAGCTGGTCATTGCCGCTCCAACCGGCCGCGACGGCGTGAATTACGGCGTGTCGGTGGTCTCCTGCGGCTCCCGCTGCGGCCCCGTGATGAGACGCGCTCCGCGGCCACGGGTCACGAAGCTGAACAGCCAGCGCACGAGCACGAGCAGCCGGTTCTGGTAACCGATCAGGTACCAGAGGTGCACGAGCAGCCAGGTCCACCAGGCGATGAACCCCCAGAGCTTCAGCCACTTGATCTCTGCGACGGCCGCGGCCCGGCCGATCGTTGCGAGGTTGCCCTTGTCGACGTAGTGGAACGGCCCGGGGGCTTCACCCGCCAGCCGCTGCCTCACGGCGCGGCCGGCGTAACGGCCCTGCTGCATCGCCACCGGAGCCAGCCCGGGGAACAGCTGCGGCTCGCCGTTCTTTCCCCGCACGCGCACCATGTCCCCGAGGGCCAGCACCTCGCGATGGCCGGGGAGGGTGAGGTCGCGCTCCACGGTCACCCGTCCCGCCCGGTCGAGCTCGGCGCCGCAGGCCTCCGCCAGCTTCGTCGCCAGGCTCGACGCGGTCACACCCGCCGCCCAGATCACGGTGCGGGCGGGGAGCCGCTCGCTGGATCCGTCCTTCGCCTCGACGGTCACGGCATCCCCGTCGATGTCCACCACGGTGTGGCCCGTCAGGGGAGTGACCCCCAGCTTTCTCAGCGAGCGCTCCGCCCGGGCCGACAGCGACGGGGCGAAGCTCCCCAGCACGCGGTCGGCCGTCTCCACCAGCAGGATCCGGCCCGTGCTGGGGTCCATGGCCCTGAAGTCGCCTCGCAGGGTGTCCTGGGCGATCTCGGCGATCTGGCCGGCCATCTCGACCCCAGTCGGTCCCGCGCCCACCACGACAAAGGTGAGCCAGCCCGTGCGCCGCGCGGGCTCGGGCTCGAGCTCGGCGCCTTCGAAGGCGTTCAGGATGCGCCGGCGCACCAGCAGCGCGCTCTCCAGCGACTTCACCTCCGGCGCGTGCTCTGCCCACTCGTCGTGGCCGAAGTACGAGTAGTGCGATCCGCCGGCCACGATGAGCGTGTCGTAGGGAATGGGGCCAGGCACGGGGAGGCCGGGCAGGGGCGCCAGTTGCACCTGGCGCTCGTCGAGATCGAAGCCCGCCACGGTGGCCAGCAGCACGCGCACGTTGGGGTTGCGCTTGAAGATCGCTCGCAGCGGATAGGCCACCTCGCTCGCGGCGAGCGCTCCGGTGGCCACCTGATACGTGAGGGGCTGAAAGAGATGGAAGTTGCGCCGGTCGACGAGGGTGACCTCGACCGGCTGGTCCCGGAGCGCCAGCGCCGCCTGAAGCCCGCCGAAGCCGCCGCCGATGATCACCACCCGGTGGGCGCTAGCGCTCATCACCGAGGCTCCGTGAGTGTTCGGCACCTACGCACTCGAGAATTCGCAGCGCGACCGGCGGAACCCGGTCGTCGGTGTCGCACCCGGGGTCGTACGCCGTCAGCGAGAGCGCGCGGACGGGGAAGCTCCGCAGCAGCCCGGCCACCAGTCGCTCGAGCCGTTCCCGGGTGGGCCCGCCGGGGGCCGAGTAGATGTTGACCGGGGCCTCGTCGCTGTCGAGCACATCGAGGTCGACGTGCACGTAGAGACCACTTGCCGGTGGGCTCAGCGCCTCGACGGCGCTCGCGAGCGCGTCCGGTTTCTCGAGTTCCTCGGGCGGGAGGTGGCGAAGGGAGGAAGCCACCAGCCGCTGCTCCTCGGGCTCCTCGAGGTCGCGGGCGCCGGCCAGGATCACGGAGGCCTCGGGAAGCGGGCGTGCGCCGGGGACGGTGGCCAGCAGGCCCTGCCAGGCGGAGCCGGTGAGCACGGCCAGTGCCATGCCGTCGAAGTAGCCGGAGATGGAGGTGTCGGGCGCGTTGAAGTCGCCGTGGGCGTCGAACCACACGACCCCAGGCGCGCGCTCCTGCAGGCCCGCCATCACACCGACGGCCGCAAAGCAGCTGCCCGACAGCACCACGGGAAACGCGCCCTCGCTCCGCGCGGCGCTCACCCGCTCCGCCACCATCCGCATCAGCTCGAAGCTGGCGTCCACCTCGTTGCGCTGGTCCTCGGGCAGCTCCACCAGGTCGGTTCGGACACGTCCACCATGCCGGGCCAGGGCGTCTGCCGCGCCGAGCTCCAGCAGCCTCTCGGGCCCGCGTCCGAGGCCGTCGCGCAGGCGTCCGACCTCATAGGGCATCGCGATAAGCCTCAGCTCGTTCACGCCGCATGGATCTTAGGCGCCGAAACAGCCACCGCCGGTTGGTGCGAGAGTGCGTCACGTGGAGGATCGCCGCCTCGTCCGGCTCGCCAAGATCTGCGCCGGTCTGCCGGAGACCGAGCGGGAGCTCGCGGGCCAGCACGCGATCTTCCGCGTGCGCAAGAAGGTGTTCGCCTACTTCCTCGAGGATCATCACGGCGACGGCATGATGGGCGTGGTCTTCAAGGCACACCCCGGCCAGAATCAGGCCCTCATCGACCAGGATCCCGAGCGCTTCTACAT
This sequence comes from uncultured Thermoleophilaceae bacterium, assembly GCA_963772945.1. Classification (GTDB taxonomy): domain Bacteria; phylum Actinomycetota; class Thermoleophilia; order Solirubrobacterales; family Thermoleophilaceae; genus JACVRW01. The sequence continues at coordinate 503,191 of CAVYZJ010000006.1, forward strand.
GCCCTCGTACGTGGGCCCGCGGGGCTGGGCCGGGCTGCGTCTCGACACGCCGAGCATCGACTGGAACGAGGTCACCGAGCTTGTGACCGAGAGCTACCGGCTGATCGCTCCCAAGCGGCTCGCCGCGCAGTTGGACGAGAGGGTCCGGGGATGAGCGCTCCGGAGGGTCAGACGACGGGCCGCGGTGTGATGGTTCTGGCCTCCGGAGGGACGATCACGATGAGCGGCGAGGGAGGAGCGGTCCCGGACCTGGACGGCGAGGACCTCGTGGCGGCGGTGCCCGGGCTGGCGGGCTTCAAGGGGGTGAAGAGCCGAACGGTGTTCAACAAGCCCAGCTCCCACCTGAGCCTGGCCGAGCAGCTGGAGGTGTGCCGGGAGGCCCGTGACGTGGCCCGGCGCGGGACCGGCGTGGTGGTCACCCACGGCACGGACTCGCTGGAGGAGACCGCGATGCTGTGCGACATCCTCCACGACGCGGAGGCGCCGATCGTGTTCACCGGCGCGATCCGGCCGTCCTCCGCTCCGGGCGCGGACGGCCCGGCCAACCTCGTTGATGCCGTGAGCGTCGCTGCCAGCGCCGAGGCCGCGGGCATGGGCGTTCTGGTGTGCTTCGGCGGCGAGATCCATCACGCCCGTTGTGTTCGCAAGACCGACACCGTCTCGCTGGTGGCCTTCTCCTCGCCCCAGAGCGGCCTGCTCGGCCGCGTCACCGAGGGTCACCCGATCATCTGGTCGCGCCTGCCGCGCAACCCGCCGCTGGATCCGCCCGACCTGGACCGGCGGGTGCTGGTGGTGCCCACCGGCGCCGGCGACGACGGGACGCTCGCCCGGGCCGCGATGGCCACCGAACCGGACGGCATGGTCATCGGCACGCTCGGCGCCGGCCACCTCCCGCCGCCGCTGCTGGAGCTGTGGGCCGAGGCGGCCGAGCGCATCCCGGTGGTCGCCTATTGCCGTCCCGAGCGGGGCGTGATCCTCTCCGCCACCTACGGCTACCCGGGCTCCGAGCGCGACCTGCGAACCACGGGCATCATCCCCGCCGGATTCCTGTCCCCCCAGGCGGCGCGCATGAAGCTGTTGGCCTGCCTGGCCTCCGGCCTGTCGATCGACGAAGTGCGCTGGGCGTTCCGGCAGGACGACGGCTAGGAGGGCTTGAAGAGCTCCAGCCGGTCCTCGGTGGGGACCAGGATGCCGTCGTGGTGCTCGGCCAGGCCGGTCATCCGGCCCAGGGTGGTCGCGCCCTCCAGGCCACCGATCAGGTACGGGCAGAGAGTCACCACCGGCTGGTCCTTGAACTGACGCTCCCAGGCGGTCTCGATCTCGAGCGCGCGCTCGTAAGCGTCGGTGCCCGCACCGACCGGCGAATGGGAGGTCCAGAGGCCGCTGAGCCCGCGGTCGAGCGCCTGCTCGAAGGCCGCGGCGACTCGGCCGGGCAGCCGGTCGGGCGGCTCGTCGAGGTCCAGCCGCTCGATCACCAGTTGCTCGTCCGACTCGAGCTCGCGGACGTCCAACCCGGCCCCGGCGAGAGCGCTGCGGTCCGCCTCGACGTCGAGCGCGCGGTGGGCGAGCCAGCCGCCGCGCTTGGCCCCCAAGGAGTAGAACGAGGCCACGACGGGGGCGAACTCCTCGTCGCTTCGCAGAAGCACCGCCAGATGCCGGCACGCGCCGCCGTCGAGGGCCGGGGCCAAGGCCGGATTTTCCATCGCCGCAACCATAGAACCTCAGGACACGGGCACGCGCATGGTCACCGCCGTGCCCTGTCCGGGGGCCGAGTGCACGGCCAGGCCTCCTCCCGCGCTGCGCGCCCGCTCGTGCATCAGCGTCAGCCCGAAATGGCCGTCGCCCGGACCGCCCACCTCGTCGACCTCGAAGCCGACGCCATCGTCCTCGATCATCAGCGTGAGGCGATCGTCCTCGAGGCGGAGCAGCACGCGTACGTGATCGGCCTGCCCGTGGCGGGCCACGTTGGACAGCGCTTCGGTGAGCACCCGCACCACGACCGCCGTCGTCTCCGGCGCCACGTCGACCGCGGGTCCGGAGGTGTCGAGGTCCAGCGGCAGGTCACCCCGGCGGCGCTCGCAGACCTCTTCGACGGCGGCCTGGATGCCCCCCAGCGGAGCCGACACCGAGAGGTCCTCGAGGCGGGCTCTCACCACGCGGTGGGCCGCTCCCACCGCCTCGCGCAGCCGCTCCGCGCTCGCCTGTGCCTCGGCGGGCGAGGGGTCGCCCTCGAGCAGCGCCAGCTCGCGCATCGCCAGGGCCAGGTCCTGGGCGAGCCCGTCGTGGATCTCCGCCGCAAGGCGCAAACGCTCACGCTCGATCTCCCTGCCCTTGGAGCTCCTGTCGCAGGCGGGCGGTGGCGATGCCAGCGGCCAGCAGGTCGCCCAGCAGCCGGAGCACGGTGGCCGCCGTCGGGTCGAGCGAGAGCGGTCCGGGCGCAGCGGCCACCACGACCCCGACCAGACGCGCCTCAGAGCGCAGGGGGAGCACGAGCCAGGACTGGGCGGGCGGTTCGAAGGGGTTCGCCACCAGCCAGCTGGCCTCCTCGCGAAAGAGGAGCGGCACCCCGCTGGCCACCGCCAGGCGCCACGCCTCGTCGTCGAAGGAGATTTCGTCGTGGGCCCGTACCACGGCGCCTCCGGAGGCCGAGGCCACATAACGCTGCAGGCTGGGCCGCTCGCCGGGACGCGGCAGGTAGAGCACCGTGAGATCAAGCCCCAGCGCCTCCCGCATCTCGCCGAGCGCCCGCTCGGCCAGCTCGGCCAGGCTGCCCGAGCCCACCAGGGCGGTCGCCACCCGGTTGATCGCCCCCAGTCCGGCCAGTACCTCGGGAGGCAGATGGTGCGCCAGACCGGCGTGAGAGTCGCTCCGAGTCGGTGGAGTGCCCACGGTCGGCTCCGACGATACTTCGCTACGCCCCATGCCCGATACCCCGACTCGAGTGCTCATCGCCGATGATCACCGCCTCATGCGGGAGGGCACCGCGGCGCTTCTGGGGGCCGACGAGCGGATCGAGGTGGTGGGCCTCGCCCGCGACGGGCGGGAGGCGGTGGCTCTGGCCGAGCGGCGCAGCCCCGACGTGGTGCTGCTCGACCTGAACATGCCGGTGATGGGCGGGATCGAGGCCTGCGCGGCGATCCGCGAGCGAGTGCCCGGCCCGCCCGCGCCGCACGTGCTGATCCTGACGGTGTCCGAGCAGGAGCCCGACCTGTACGACTCCCTGCGAGTGGGGGCGGCCGGGTACCTGTTGAAGGACATGGCCCCGGGACAGCTGATCGAGGCGGTGCTCGAGGCCGGAAGGGGCGAGCCTCGAATCCCCCCGGCGATGGCGGGGCGGCTGCTCGCCGACCTGGCCGGCGGAGGCGGCTCCCCCTCCGACGCTCTCGGGCAGCTCAGCGAGCGCGAGCGCGAGGTCCTGGCGCTGCTCGCCCAAGGGCTGCGCAACCGGGAGATCGGCGAGCGCCTGTACATCAGTGAGTCCACGGTCAAGACCCACGTGCGCCATGTACTGGAGAAGCTGCGGATCCGCAACCGGGCGGAGGCGGCGGCGTTTGCGGCCCGCTACCTGGGTTGAGCGGACGCGACCGCGCCGCGCTCTGCAGCCCGCTCAGCATCCGGCGCTTGACCTCGCTCGCCGGCCTTCCCAGCCGAGCCGCGATGTCGGAGACCGAGTAGCCGCCCAGGCGGGCGAGCGCGACGACCTCGCGCTCTTCGGGCTCCATTTCGGCGAATCCCGGCCCGGGCGCCGTGCGCACGCCCAGGCGTATCGCCCTTTCGACGAGCTCACTGCGCGCAGCCGGACGGCTGCCCCACTCGGCCGCGGCCGCCACCAGGACCTCCTCGGAGACGATCACGGCGGTGTGGTGGTCGCGCGAGGCCGCCAGGGCAGCGCCATATACGTGAGGAATGCTTTCCCGCAGCTCAGCCGGGCCAGGATGCGCGGTCACGAAGCCGACCGTACGGCCGGCGGACGCCGAAGGCATCGCGCGAACGGCTCATCCTCGGTCATCCGAAAGGTGGATCGTTGCGGCGGCGCCCGGCTTCGTGCGAGGATGGCCCTCGACCACTAGGAGGCGCAATGGACGAGTCGCGACTGGCATCGCTCGAGCTGTTTTCGTCGCTGTCCAAGCGGGAGCGGCGGCAGATCGCCCAGCACGCAGATGAGATCGACGTACCCGAGGGAACGCAGCTTCTGCGCGAGGGGGAGTTCGCCTACGAGTTCTTCGTGATCGAGGAGGGGTCGGCCGAGGTCGTGCGCGACGGCGACCACGTGGCCGATCTCGGCCCCGGTGACTTCATGGGCGAGATGGGCATCGTGGGCCAGACTCAGCGCAACGCCTCAGTGGTCGCACGCTCGCCGCTGCGGGTGATCGTGCTCACCGAGCAGGACTTCCGCGGGATATCGCGCTCGTTCCCCGAGGTGGCCCAGCGCATCCAGGAGGCCGTCGAGGAGCGTTGCCGGACGCTGGTGACCTGACGCTGGCCTACGGCGGCGGCAGGTCGCGCAGCTTGCGGATCTGGAACGCCCTCACCATGTCGCCCACGCCGTGGAACAGGGCCCAGATGCCCGCGAACACGAGCAGGGTGTAGACCCGCTCCATGAAGAACTGCCCGGCGGTCCAGAAGGCCAGGATCACCATCGCGATTCCGGAGATCAGGCCGAGCCACCAGAGGTCGTTGTCGGCGCGCTCCATGAACGCCTGGATGATCCAGAAGATCCCCACCAGGAGGAACAGGAAGCCGAGGATGTCGGCGACCCCGGCGAAGGTCTCCTCCGGGCGAATCAGCGAGATGATGCCGGCGATCCCGAACAGCACGGCGAAGATCCACAGGATCACCCGCGTGGCGCCGCCGGCGACGGCCCCCAGGGCCAGCTGCTGACCCGCGGAGGCAAGGAACATGACCCCGATCAGCACACCGACGGTTGCGATCGACGCCCTGTCGAATTGCAGCACCACCAGCGCAATCAGAATCCAGAAGACGCCGAACACGAGCCACAGCCACCACAGGCGGCTGACCTGTTCGATCGGACGGGGCAGCGCTTCCGGCGCGACGTCCGCTGCTGCAGCAGAGCTTTCCATCGAGACCTCCTAGGGGCCAGTCCAGCGTGCGAGCCTGCCCCTGGAGGATGGCGCGTCGGTCAGATCGCCTTCAAGCGCTGACAAGAAGCGTGCGCAGCGCCACCCGGCCGTCGCGGTCGATCACGTAGTGCATGTGCCCGTCGCCGCCGTCCGCCACCCCCTCGACATGACGCTGGTCGCCGAACTCGTGCACCGTGCGCACGCCGGTCACGGCGCCGCCGCCCGAGGACTCCCGGGGGATGCTGAAGCGCACGTGGGCCGAGGGAGGGCCCTCGCCCTCCGGGTGCTCGTCCACGTCCACGTCGCCGACCACCGCGTCGAAGCGCTCGCCGTCGTCGGCGTGCAGACCGCGCACGCCGGTCGGCTCGTCCGGGCCCCCCACACCCTCGAGGGTCCATACCGCCGCTCCCGCCGTCCACTCGGCGTCACCCTCGAAGAGCGTCCCGACGTCCTCCAGCTCCACCAGCAGCGGGCATCCCTCCGCGCTCGTCGGGTAGCGCAGACCGAGGAGCAGTCCGCCACCCGCGCGGAAATCTGCGCCCTCCACGTTGATGGGGTGGTCGCCCGGCCGGACGGCGCCCTTCGCGTCGTCGAGGCTGGCGTCGATGAAGTCCTCGCGCGTCTTGGCCCCCAATGCGATCACCTCGATCGGCGCCTCGCGCAGCGCGTCGTTGACGGCGCGGTGGAGGGCGAAGTCCAGTTGCATCAGCTCGAGCCGCGCCGGCCTGTCGGCGTCTAACGCGGCGGCCAGGTCCTCCTCCCGCGCCCGCGCGATCCACGACCGGCTTCGGTCGACCGGCCCCTTCTTGCCTCCGTACTGAGAGCCCAGCAGGTAGACCCAGCCCTCGTGGCTGGCACAGGCCTCCGCGTCTTGGGTCTCGCCCGCGCCCTCGTCGACCTCGCACTCCACCCGCAGCGCCTCCCAGCCCTCTCCGGGCTCGGCATCGCGCTCGTGACCGAGCACGGCGACGCATTCCTCGACGGGCGCCTCGTCGAGCACCGTCAGAAAGGCCCGGTCCCAGCCTCGCTGCTCCAGCAGGGCGGGCGCCTCCAGCCGGCACAGGTCGGATGCCTCGTTGGGCTCGAGCTCTAAATCGGTCTCGTGCATGGCCGTCGGGCGTCAACCCTGGCACACTTGCACCCACGGGCCATGGGTGAAGAGGTCGGCGTCAGGGTCTTCAGCCGGGACGACCGGCAGCGGTACCGCCAGAAGGTCCGCTCCTGCCTGGACGTGTTCGCCCGCATGCTGGCCGAGGCGCGCTTCCACCCCGAGCGACGCTCCTTCGGGCTGGAGATCGAGCTCAACCTGACCGACGACCACGGCGACCCGGCAATGGTGAACGCCCGGGCGCTCGAGGCCATCGCCGATCCCGACTTCCAGACCGAGCTGGGCCAGTTCAACGTCGAGATCAACGTGGCGCCACGGCTGCTGGAGGACCGGGTCCTCACCGAGCTGGAGAAGCAGGTGCGCGACAGCCTCAACGGGGCCGAGGATCAGGCCCGGACCGTGGGCGCCCACATGATGATCATCGGCATCCTCCCGACGGTCACCGAGGCACACCTCGACTCCGAGAGCTTCAGCGACAGCCCGCGCTACGAGCTCCTGAACGAGCAGATCTTCGCCGCCCGGGGAGAGGACCTCGAGATCGCGATCACGGGCGTCGAACGGCTGTCCACCTACGCGGACACCATCGCCCCCGAGGCCGCCTGCACGAGCGTCCAGCTGCATCAGCAGGTGGACCCCGAGAACTTCGCCGCCTGCTGGAACGCCGCGCAGGCGATCGCGGGCATACAGGTGGCCATCGGGGCGAACTCACCCTTCTTCTTCGGCCGCGAGCTCTGGCGGGAGACGCGCATCGCGCTGTTCGAGCAGGCCACCGACACCCGGCCGGAGGAGCTGAAGGCGCAGGGTGTGCGCCCGCGGGTCTGGTTCGGCGAGCGCTGGATCACGTCGATCTTCGATCTGTTCGAGGAGAACGTGCGCTACTTCCCGGCGCTCCTCCCGGTGTGTGACAAGGAGGACCCGGTGGACACGCTCGAGGCCGGCGGCGTGCCCCGGCTGTCGGAGCTGCGCCTGCACAACGGGACGATCTACCGCTGGAACCGGCCCATCTATGACGTGGTACGGGACCAGCCCCACCTACGGGTGGAGAACCGCGTGCTGCCGGCGGGACCCACCGTCGTGGACACGATGGCGAACGCCGCCTTCTACTACGGGCTCCTGCGCTCGCTGGTCGCCGACGACCGCCCGATCTGGTCGCAGATGTCCTTCTCGGCGGCGGAGGAGAACTTCCACGCGGGGGCCCGCGACGGCATCGAGGCGCGCGTCTACTGGCCCGGCCTGGGCGAGGTCCCGGCCGCCGAGCTCGTGCTGAGGCGGCTGCTGCCGCAGGCCTACGAGGGCCTCGACCGCTGGGGCATCGCCCCGGCGGACCGCGATCGCCTGCTCGACATCATCGAGCGCCGCTGCGTGACCCTGCGCAACGGAGCGTCGTGGCAGAGCGCGGCCTTCCACCGGCTCTACGAGGAGCGGCAGCTCGAGCGCCTCGATGCGCTGCGCCAGATGACCGTCGAGTACCGCGAGCACATGCACGCCAACCAGCCGGTGCACACCTGGCCGCAGAGCTGAGCCTCGCCGAGGACCTGGTCGAGCTTCTCTCGGAGCTCGTTCGCATCGACTCTGTGAACCCGTCGCTGGTGCCGGGGGGCGCGGGCGAGGGCGAGATCGCGGCTTTCGTGGCCGCCTGGGCGCGTGACTCCGGGCTCGAGGGCGAGGTGCTGGAGGCCACGCCGGGCCGGCCGAGCGTGGTCGCGCGCGCCCGTGGCGCCGGTGGCGGCCGCACGCTTCTCCTGTGCGGCCACCTGGACACGGTGACGGTCGAGGGGATGGAGCGGCCGCATCTCCCGAGGATCGAGGGCGACCGGCTGTACGGGCGCGGCGGCTACGACATGAAGGCCGGCGTCGCGGCCGCCCTGGTGGCAGCCCGCGAGGCCGCGCGGCTCGGCCTCGCGGGAGAGGTCGTCGTGGCCGCGGTCGCCGACGAGGAGCACGCGAGCCTCGGGGTGCAGGAGGTGCTCCGGACCGTCGGGGCCGACGCCGCCGTCGTCACCGAGCCCACCGAGCTCAGGCTGATCGTCGCGCACAAGGGCTTCGTCTGGTCCGAGGTCGAGGTAAGCGGCAAGGCCGCCCACGGCTCCCGCCCGCATCTGGGGATTGACGCGATCGTCAAGGCCGGCCCGATCCTGACGGCGATCGGTGGGCTGGATGCGGCCCTCGAGGCGCACCTGCACCCGCTGCTCGGACGCGGCTCGGTCCATGCGTCGGTGATCGAGGGGGGCGAGGAGCTGTCGAGTTACCCGGCTCGCTGCCTGGTCGGACTCGAGCGCCGCACCCTTCCCGGGGAGACCGCCGCCGGCGTCGAGGACGAGCTGACGTCGCTGCTGGACAGGTGCCGCGGCTCCGACCCGGCCCTGGAGGCGACGCGGCGCACCCTCCTCGTCCGCGACCCGTTCGAGATATCGCCGGACGCCGAGATAGTCGAGCTGGTCCGTGAGGTGGCGGCGACGGTGCTCGAAGCGCCGCCGGCGGTCGGCGGGGCCAGCTACTGGGCGGACTCGGCGTTCATCGCCGCCGCGGGCATCCCGACGCTGCTGTTCGGCCCAGGCGGCGACGGCGCGCATGCCGCCGAGGAGTGGGTGAGCATCCCGGACACCGAGGCGGTCACGCGCACGCTCATCGCGGTGGCGGAGCGGTACTGCGCGTGAGCTCGGCCAGGAAGCCGTCCAGCACCTCCACGTAGCGGTCGACGTCACGCTCGGCGGTCTGAATGCCGCACGCCGGGCCGGCAGAGTCGATCGCCTCCCAGACGCCCCGGTTGGCCATGTAGAGGCGTTGCAGGTTGTACAGCTCCAGGTCGTAGCTCGCCCGCGCCTCGACGGCGTTCCCGGGCAGATCGGGCGCATGGGTGTACCCAGAGCGGTTGTAGAGCCGGTGGGCCCGCCAGCGCAGCCCATTCGCGGCGGCGGCCGCCTCGATGCCGTCCGCCAGCCGGGCCCCCAGCGCGGCGCTGTGCTCGTAGGCCTCCTCGGTGAGGACCTCCCCCAGGGTGGTCCGCGCGGCCGCGAGCGACAGCGCGTTCGCGAACAGCGTGCCTCCGGTCGCCACCTGCTCGTCCCACGACGCGGACTCCTTGTGCTCCAGCACCGAAGCGACATCGTGGGTCATTCCGTAGGCCCCGAGCGGCACGCCGGCCGCGATGGCCTTACCCACCACCAGCAGGTCGGGTTCGAGGCCCCAGCGGGCGCTGAGCCCTCCCGGACCGGCAACGAGGGTGTGGGTCTCGTCTACCACAAGCAGAGCCCCGTGGTCGGACGCGAGCCGGCGCAGGCCGGCGTGGAAGCCCTCCGACGGAAGAATCACGCCGGCGTTCGTGATCGCCGCCTCGGCCAGCACGCAGGCGATGTCCCCGCGGGCGAGCTCCCGCTCGACCGCCTCGAGGTCGTTGAACTGGACCAGACGGACGTGACGGGTCGCGTCCGGCGGCAGGCCCAGTCCCTCCGGCTGCACGCCCTTCTCGCCCAGCGCGCCGAGCAGCTCGTCAGCGTGACCGTGGTACTTGCCGTCGAACATCAGGACCGCGCTGCGTCCGGTGGCGGCGCGGGCGACGCGAATCGCCTCAGTGTTGGCCAACGTGGCGGACAGCGTGAACTGCCAGAGTGGGAGGCCGAACCGGCGTCCGAGCTCGACCGCCACCGCCGCGCCGTCCTCGGTCGGCAGCAGGAACTGTGAGCCCGCCTCCATTCGCTCCGAAACCGCGCGGGTGACCGCCGGTACCCCGTAGCCGCCGAACATGCTCGTGTCGGCGAGGTTGAAGTCAAGGTAGACGTTGCCGTCCACGTCGCGGAGAGTGCCGCCCTCCCCGCGGTCGACGACGATCGGAGGGTGCTCGTACAGCGAAGTCATCCAGCTCATCGGCACCCCGTTGGGCATGCTCCGCTTGGCCTCCTCGAGCATCCGAGTGCCCCGGGGCCGCAGGTCGGAGAACCGCTGCAGCTCGCGCTCGCGCAGGGACCTGAGCCCCTCGCGCGGAATCGGGTTCCCGGTCGAATCCACGCCGGCGCCCCACCCTACCGGCGCCAGATTTGTTTGGGCGGCTCCAGCCGGGTAGCCGCTGTAGACCAACCGAACCCCCTCGGAGGAATCTCATGATCTTGCGCATCGACCGTCTGCAGACAGAGCTGCCGCCCCCGTCCGATCCCGATCCCGACGGCGCCTCGAACGTGCAGGAGCTGATGGCGGGGCGCTTCGGCGAGATGTCGACGCTCATGAACTACACGATGCAGTCGTTCAACTTCCGCAACCGCCAGGGCGCCCGGCCGTTCTTCGACCTGATCGCCAACATCGCCGCCGAGGAGTACGGCCACATCGAGCTCGTGTCGGCCACGATCAACACGATGCTGACCGGCGCCACGCCGACCGATAACGGGCGCGCGCCGAGCGACTCGCTGCAGAAGGTGAAGAGCGCCCGGAACACCCAGCACTTCATCGCCGGGGGGCAGGGCACGCTGCTGCAGGACGCCAACGGGCGCCCCTGGACCGGCGACTACGTCTTCTCCTCGGGTGACCTCGTGGAGGACTTGACGCACAACTTCTTCCTCGAGACCGGGGCGCGCAACAACAAGCTGAAGGTCTACGAGATGACCGACCATCCCGCGGCCCGCGCGCTGACCGGCTACCTCCTGGTGCGCGGCGGCGTCCACCAGGTGGCGTACGCCCGGGCACTCGAGCACCTGACGGGCGCCGACCTCACCAAGCTGTTCCCCGCGCCGCGGATCCCGACGGAGAAGATCCCCGAGTGCCAGCCGCACATCGAGCGGGGCGAGCACCTGAAGCTGTACCGCTTCTCCCCGGACGACTACAGGGAGATCGTGGCGGTCTTCAACGGCCCGCATCCGGAGACCGGCGACGAGCTGGAGGTCGTGGACGAGGCGCCCGAGGGCTTCCCGCCGAACGACCTGCCCTCACAGCCGGCGGTCTTCGCTCCCGACTACGCGCCCGAGGAGATCAGCGAGATCGCGCAGCGGCTGCGCGACAAGGTCGCGTAGCTCAGAGGATCAGCAGGGCGACGACCACGACGGCGACGACCAGCGCCAGGGCCGCCAACACGCGAAGCGCCCAGAGCGGAACCGCCCGTTCCGGTTGCGAGCGAAGCGCGCCCGGCTGAAGGGCGAACACGGGTGAGCGCGACTCAGTAGGCGGCTCGGGGTCATCGAAGCCGATTCGCACCGTTCTCACTCCCGGGCGACCGACGCCGGCGGGCGGGGGGCCGTCGGCCGGCTTGGGTTCGATGCGGCGGGGGCGCTCCGCGGCGCGCTGCGCAGGCCCGGCGGCCCGGGGCTCGGACGGCACCGGCGGACGCTCCCTGACGGCGCGGGCGAGCGCGGGCAGGGCGACCGGGGGCTCGCGGGGCTCGGGCGGGCGCTCGCGCGGGGCGCGAGGCTGCGCGGGCCGGGCGGCCGGAGGCGCGGGCGGCGTAGGGGCGGGCTCGACAGGTTCCGCAGGGGTTGGGGGTGCCGGCTTCGCCGGCGCCGTCCGCCGCTCGGTGGCCTGACGGGCGCGCGTCATCCAGGCATTTCGCTCCCGGCGGGCCGAATCGCGCGCGTGCACAGCAGCGTCCCGCTCCTGTTCGGCCGCGGCACGTGCGCGCACCTCCGCGTCGCGTTCCGTCTCGATCTTCTTCGCCTCGGCGAGGGCCGCCGCGCTCGCCGCGACGGCGGCGTCGCGCTCGCCTTCGAGCTGCTCGACCCGGCTCGCACTCTCGAACTCGGAGGCGGCCACGGCCGCCCGCGCGGCGGCGAGCTCCTCTCTGAGATGAGCCGCCGCGTCCCGCTCGGCGGCCAGCCGCCGCTGCAGCTCTTCTACGCGGTTGGCGTGGACGCTCCTCAGCCGTTCGAGCTCTGAGCCGAGGTCCTCGGCAGCCTCTCGAGCGGCGACCAGCTCGAACTCGATCTCGGCACGCGGCCGGCCCGCCGCTCGGGCCTCCGGGCGGGAGGGGGCGGCGTCCGGCCGGGCCACCGGCGGACCACCTTGTGGCGACGGCAGCTCCACCGTGAGATCGGGCCCCACGGCCAGCTCGGCGGCGAACAACTCGAGCGGCTGTCCCTCCCAGCCGAACGCGGCCACCCATTCCTCCCCGTCGTCCGCCGCCCAGGGCTTGTGCTCGAGCAGGGCCAACAGCCGCCGGTGCCCGTCGTGGACCTCGACGTCAAGGGTCGGACGCAGAAAGCGGTGCCCGCGCAGGCCGAACCAGCGACCCGCGATCTCGAGCCGGTCGTCCGAAACCCAGCCGAAACGCTCGACCGCAAAGGTCACACTGGGCCCGGTTTCCGCTATCGCTGCCATTGATTCCCCCTCGTGCCCCAGGACGCCGACTGCGCACTGAGGTGCACGTGGAGGGTAACCACTGGCTAATCACCTCGGCGGGACCCAACGGTACGGCTACCCGTAACCCGAGAACGCCGGGCAGCATCACCGGTGCGGGCGTGCGTCGCTGCGAGCGTCACCGGGATGAGACCGACCGCGCCCAGCTCCCGCTTCCCGGCCGCCACGGCGAAAGACGACCGAACGCGCTGGATCGCGCTGGTCGTGCTCTGCGTCGGGATGCTCATGATCATCCTCGACGCCACGATCGTGAACGTGGCGCTGCCGTCGATCCAGACCGACCTCGGCTTCTCGCAGTCCGATCTGGCCTGGGTGGTGAACGCGTACCTGATCGCCTTCGGCGGCCTTCTCCTCCTCGCCGGCCGGCTCGGTGACCTGATCGGCCGGCGGCGGATGTTCCTCCTCGGACTGGCCGTGTTCACGGCCGCCTCGCTGGCCTGCGGGGTGGCCCAGAGCCAAGAGGTGCTGATCGCCGCGCGCTTCGTGCAGGGAGTCGGCGGCGCGATGACCTCGGCCGTGATCCTCGGAATGATCGTGACGATGTTTCCCCAGCCCCGCGACCAGGCCAAGGCGATCGGCGTGTACAGCTTCGTCGCGTCCGCGGGCGCCTCCATCGGGCTGCTGGCCGGCGGCGCGCTCACGGAGGCCATCAACTGGCACTGGATCTTCTTCGTCAACCTGCCCATCGGCATAGCCACGGCCTTGTTCGCCGTCCGTCTCCTGGAAAGGGACGAGGGAATCGGCCTCTCCCAGGGCGCTGACGTCCCGGGCGCTGCGCTCGTCACCGGCTCGTTGATGGTCGCGGTCTACACGATCGTGCAGGCGGCCGAGAAGGGCTGGGGATCGCTGCACACGCTCGGGCTCGGCGCGCTGGCGCTCGCGCTGATGGCGGGATTCATCGTCCGCGAGTCGCGTGCGGCCACACCTCTGATCCCGCTGCGGATCTTCCGCTCCCGCAACGTCTCGGGCGCGAACGCCGTGCAGATGCTGATGGTCGCGGGGCTGTTCGGAATGTTCTTCCTGGGCGCGCTTTATCTGCAACGGGTGCTCGGCTACGACGCGCTGGAGGTCGGCCTGGCCTTTCTCCCGGTCGCGATGTTGATCGGGCTGCTGTCACTCGGCTTCTCGGCCCGGCTCAACCTGCGGTTCGGGGCCCGGGCGACGCTTCTTCCGGGGCTGGCGCTCGTGGTCGCGGGGCTGGCCTGGTTCACGCAGGCGCCGGTGGATGCCGACTATGTGACCGACATCCTGCCGTCGATGCTCTTCATGGGCATCGGAGCGGGCCTGTCGTTCCCCTCGCTCATGACTCTCGCCATGTCGAGCGCCACCGAGAGCGACTCCGGCCTCGCCTCCGGGCTCGTGAACACGGGTCAGCAGGTGGGCGGCGCGCTGGGCCTCGCGGTGCTGGCCACCCTCTCGACGACCCGCACGGACGAGCTGCTGGCGTCCGGCGAGTCGACCGCGTCCGCGCTCACCGCCGGGTATCACCTGGCGTTCACCATCGGCGCGGGGCTGGTGGTGGTCGCGATCGGCGTGGCGGTGGCGGTGCTGAGACCTGCGCCGGCGGCCAGGATCGAGACTCTGGCGCCGGAGAGCGAACCGGAGGTCGCTTACTCCGAGGCGGCCTGACGGGTTACGATCGATGTCGTGCGGCTGCTCGCGGCCTTGACGGTCGTCCCGCTCCTCCTGGTGCTTGCGGCGCCGGCCGCGGCGCTGGAGCAGCGGCTGATCGGCGCCGGCGGCGCCGCGAACGACCTAACGGGCCAGTCGTCGGCCGTGGAGGGCGACACCGCGGTGGTCGGCGCGCCCGAGGCCGATGGTGGGCGAGGCGCGGTGTTCGTCTTCACCCGGGTGGGCGACGCCTGGAGCCAGACCGCCAAGCTCACCTCGTCCACCGCAGCGGTGGGCGACCGGCTGGGCACGTCGGTGGCCATCGACGGCGACACGATCGTCGCCGGCGCGCGCTCCGACGACATCGCCGCAGACGCCGATCGGGGCTCGGCGTACACGTTCGCGCGTTCGGGCCCGTGCGGCCCGGACCGAGACCGCGAAGCTGACCGCCTCGGACGGCGACGCGACCGACTATCTGGGATTCTCGGTCGCGATCGACGGCGACACCATCGTGGCCGGCGCCTCCGGAGACGCCATCAGCGGCGAGGACAACCGGGGCTCGGCCTACACCTTCGCGCGCACCGGCGCGGCGACCCGCACCCAGACCGCGAAGCTGAGAGCCGCCGATGGTGACCCCATCGACCGCCTCGGCACCTCGGTGGGCATCGACGGCGACACGATCGTGGCCGGCGCCCCCGGCGACGACATCGGCGTGAACAACTCGCAGGGGTCGGCCTACACCTTCACCCGATCCGGCGCCGCCTCGCGAACGCACACCGGCAAGCTCGTCGCGAGCGACGGAGCGGCGGTGGACGAACTGGGCTTCTCGATCGCGATCGCCGCGGACACGATCGTCGTGGGTTCGCCGACGGATGACATCGGCACCAGCGCCACTCGCGGCTCGGCACTCACCTTTGCCCGGACGGGTGCGGCCGAGCGCAACGAGACGGCCAAGCTGACCGCCTCCGATGGCGCCGCCGGCGACAGCCTCGGCTGGTCGGTGGCGGTCGCCGGCGAGACGATCCTGGCCGGCGTTCCCTTCGACGAGGTCGGGACCAGCGCGAATCAGGGCTCGGTGTACACCTTCAGCCGCACCGGTGCCGGATCGCGCACCGAGACCGGCGTGCTTCAGAGCGCCGACGGCTCGCCGGGTGACGCGACGGGATCGTCTGTCGCCATTGACGGCAACACCGTCCTCGCGGGCGCACAGTGGGACGACATTGGTGTCAACGCCAATCAGGGTTCGGCGGTGGTGTTCTTCGCGCCGGCGGGTGGGCCGCCAGGGTCGGGGCCGGGCGGGGCGGGCGCTCCGGCGCCGGCGCGGCCGGTGGTGCGGGGCTTTGACTTTTCGCCCAACCGGATCGCCGTCGGCCGGCGGCGCACCCCGGTGGCCGCGCTGGCCCGCGGCGGCCGCTTCAAGTTCCGGCTGAGCGCCGCCGCCCAGGTGACGATCGTGATCCAGCGCAAACTGGCCGGCCGCCGCCGCCGCGGGCGCTGTGTGCGCCCCCGCCCCGGGCTGCGGCGGCGCTGTGTGCGCTACCGCCGCCGCGGCCGGCTGGAACGCGACCTCCAGGCCGGCAGAAAGCGGGTCCGCTTCAGCGGACGCATCGGCCGCAAGCCGCTGGCCGCCGGCAGCTACCGCGCCGCCATCACCGCCGTCAACGCCGGCGGCACCAGCAAACGCCGCACCACCACCTTCAAAATCGTCAAACCCAAACGGCGCCGCTGAGATGGGCAGCCGCAGTCGCCGGCGGGCCCGGGAGACAAAGGGCCAGGCCGCCCCCACATCGACGACCGACTACCGCGACCCGGAGGGCAACGTGCTTACCCTGCGCGACGAGCTGAGCTCCGGCACCCTCACTCAACTCGAGCGCCTGGACTCCAAACCCGCCGCCTCGGCCGAGGACCGCTGGCAGCGACGCGGCGAGTTCCTGTTCGAGCGGCTGGCGGTGCGCTGGGAGCTGGCCGGCCTGCCCCTCGAGAGCCAGAAGGAGCTGCTCGGTCGCTACCGCATGGCCAGCTCCGACGAGCGCCGCTGGGTGAGGCAGACCGTGGACCGCCACCTCAGCGCGAAACTGCCCTGAAGCTCGCTACTCGGGGGCGCCCAGCACCGGCTCGGGGATCTCCGCCCCCGCCGCCTGGCGGACGTCCCGGCCGGCCGCGGCCAGCAGATCAGCCGCGCGCTCGAACGCATCTCCGACGGCCACGAACCCGGAGGGCATTCCCAGCCGGGGGAGAGCCACGGCCGGCGGCTCGGGCTCGGCGGCAGGCTCCAGACGAGGCAGGTCCGGCGGGGCCGGGGTGGTGCTGGCCGGCGGAGGCAGTCCCTGCGCGCCCAGGCCCAGGCAGGACTTGACCGCGCGGGCGAGCAGCCGCCCGCGCAGGCCGTAGCCCTCGGGCCGGGAGTGGATGCCGTCCGGGTACAGGAGCCCGGGCGTGGCGGTGGCGAGGCCGCGCCAGTCCACCAGCTGCACCGTCGGGGTCTCGTCCGCGAAACGCTGGACCGCGGCGTTGAGGCCGGCGTCCGTGACACCGCCCACGGCGGGGCGCAGGATGGTGGCCACGATCAGACAGCGGGTTCCGACCGCGTCACGGGCGGCAGCGAGGTTGGCCGCGAGCGCGTCCGGCCGGCCGGGATCGTCGTTGGTGCCGAGGTCGAACACGACGGCCGCGTGGTCGGGCCGAAGCCGCGACCGCAGCACCGATAGACCTTCGGCACTCCCCCGGCCGGTGCGATGGTCGATCTCGGCGCTCAGTGCGCCGAGCGCCGCTTCCAGGTAGGGACCGCTCCCCACCTGCAGGCTGTCACCCACCACCAGCACGGTCGGGGGAGCCTGCGCGCCGGCGGGCGCGGCAAGCGTCAGCGCGGCCACGAAGGCCAGTACGAGGGGTCGCACCCGGTGAATGATGACCGGCCGGACAGCTACTCTGCGGGCGCAGTCTCGTGGGACCAGGCGCGGGCAGTGCCGGCCACGGGCGAAAAGCGCGTGTGATCCCGTGAGCTTTCCGACGATCGAGTTCGCGGCCTTCTTCGTGGTCGTGTTCGTCCTGTCCTGGGCGCTCATGCCGCACCCGCGCGCCTGGCGGCCGTTCATCCTGGTCGCGTCGTACGTCTTCTACGGCTGGGTCGACTGGCGCTGGGTCCTGCTGCTCATGTCGTCGACGCTGGTCAACACCGTGGCCGCCCGCGTCATCGCCACGGCGCCCTCGCAGCAGGTGCGCAAGCGGGCGCTCACCGTGGCCATCGTCTTCGACCTCGGCCTGCTGTGCGTCTTCAAGTACTTCGGCTTCTTCGTCTCGGAGGTCGACGACTTCCTGGGCGCGCTCGGCCTGGGATCCCCCCTACCGATCGTGCAGATCGTGCTCCCGATCGGGATCTCGTTCTTCACCTTCCAGGCGATCTCGTACGTCGTGGACGTCTATCGAGGCGAGACCCGGGCCGCGTCCCTCGGTGACGTGGCCATCCTGCAGGCCTTCTTCCCCCACCTGGTGGCCGGGCCGATCGTCCGCGCCAACGAGCTCCTGCCACAGCTGCGTGTCCCGCGCGACCCGCGCGCGGTGCTGGCCGGCCCGGGCCTGTTTCTCGTGGCGGGCGGGCTGGTCAAGAAGACCGTGGTGGCCGACGAGCTGGCCCGGCGGGTGGTGGATCCCGTGTTCAGCGACCCCTCGGCCCACTCCGGGCCCGAGGTGCTGCTGGCCATCTACGGGTTTGCCGCCCAGATCTACTGCGACTTCTCCGGCTACACGGACATGGCGATCGGCCTGGCCCTGCTGCTGGGCTTCGTGCTGCCCCAGAACTTCGATCGCCCCTACCTGGCCCTCAGCCTGCAGGACTTCTGGCGCCGCTGGCACATCACCCTCTCGCGCTGGCTTCGCGACTACCTCTACATCCCGCTGGGCGGCAACCGGCACGGCAACCGGGAGACGTACCGCAACCTGATGCTCACGATGCTGCTCGGCGGACTGTGGCACGGGGCGGCCTGGACGTTCGTCATCTGGGGCGGCATCCACGGCACCGCGCTCAGCGTGGAGCGCTGGGGCCGCGAGAACCTCAAGGGCTTCCGCATGCCGGTGTGGCTCGCCTGGTTCATCACCTTCCAGGTGGTCTGCCTGGCCTGGGTCTTCTTCAGGTCGCCCAACGTGGATATCGCCTTCCAGATACTGGGGCGCGTCGGGGCCTCCGGGCCGTCCCCGCTCGTCACGCTCCCTATGGTGTTTCTCACCGTCGCGGCGATCGCCGTCCAGGCCCTCCCGAGCGGCTGGTGGCAGCGGGCTGAGACCTGGCTCGTGGCCCGGCCCGTGGCGGCTCAGGGCGTCGCCTTCGGAGTGCTGCTCGTGGTGGCCGACGCGGCGGTGGGCCAGCAGGGAGTGGCCCCGTTCATCTACTTCCAGTTCTGACCGTGCCCCCACGCAGCGACAGACAGCTCACGATGCCGGCCGGCCGGGTGCTCGGGGTGATCGTCATCGCGCTGGTGATCGCCGCGCTGTTCAACTCCGAGGCCATCGTGCGGGCGGGCGAGGGCATGGAGCCCGGCGGCACTCGTGACGTCGTCCTGTCGGTCGCCCGGCCGCTCGACGACGCGGCCGGGACGATCGGCTTCCATCTCCCGCGTCAGGGCCTCGATGCGGCGTTCGGCCAGGAGGCCAAGACCGCCGGCGGCACGGAGCTCGAGAGCGGGTCCACCAAGATCCTGCGCCAGAAGGCCAAGCGCGAGGCGCAAGCGCAGCGCGACTATCGTCAGCCCACGCGGCGCGACCCGCTCGACGTACTGGTCACCGGCGACTCCGAGGCCTCGTTCACGGGCGAGCGACTGGTGGACCAGGGTCCGGACGAGCTGCTCGAGGTGGAGACCGTGGCCCGCAACGGAACCGGGTTGACCAACCCGTCCTTCTTCAATTGGGAGGTCAACGCCCAGCAGGAGGTGGCCAGCCGCGATCCCGATGCGGTGGTGATGGCCATAGGCGCCAACGACGGCTTCAACCTCGAGTCCGGAGGCCAGCTTTACGGGCCGCTGGACCCCGAGTGGGAGACCGAGTACGCGCGCCGGGCGGCGGTGGTGATGCGGACGCTCAGCGACGGCGGGAAGCGCCCGGTCTACTGGGTGCCCCCGCCCACCGCCCGCGACGAGGAGTTCAACGCCATCTACGAGGTGCAGAACCGTGCGGTCGACAAGGCCGCGGAGGCCGTGCCCGGCGCGCGGTACGTGGACGTCTTCAACACCATCAACGGCGGGAAGTACAGCGACGAGCTCAAGATCGACGGGCAGCGCGTGGTGGCCCGCCAGGCCGACGGCGTGCACTTCACACGCGACGGGGCCATCGTGCCCACGCGGCTACTGTTGCGCGCCATGGCCAAGGACTTCCCCGCCCTGGACGACGACAAGACACCGTGAGGCGCGTCCTGGCGCCGGCCCTCGCCGGCGCGGCCTTGCTCACCGCGCCGGCGGCTGCGGACACCGCGGACGCGTCGCTCGCGCGTCGCCTGTTCGTGAACGGCGACTCGCTGGCCGTTGGCACCCGGCCGTACCTGCCTCAGGCGCTTCGACGGTGGCGGGTGACGCAGTCCGTGTCGATCAGCCGGCACGCACCCGAGGGCGCGTCCGTGCTGCGCGCGTACGGCCGCGGGCTCCCGCGCGTCATCCACGTGAGCCTCGGGACCAACGACGATCCGCGCGCGCTCTCTTCCTTTCGCTCGTCGGTCCGTGCCGTGATGGCGGTCGCGGGACCGCGCCGCTGCGTGGTGTGGGCCAACGTGGTGCGCCCGCCGGTGGCCGGCGCCTCCTATGCCGGGTACAACCGGGTCCTGGCCCAAGAGTCGAAGGAGCGCGAGAACCTGCGCGTGGTCAACTGGGCCCGCCTGGTCCGCCAGAACCCCTCCTGGCTGGGAGGCGACGGGGTGCACGTGAGCGCCACCGGCTACGCGGCGCGCGCCCAGCGGGTGGCCGAGTCGGTTCGCCGCTGCCGGTAGGGCGCGCGCGCTCTCAGTTCAGCGACGGATCCGAGGGCATCGTCGCCAGCAGGCGGTAGCCGCCGCCCTTGCGCCGCAGCGCCTCGGACCAGATGTCGTCCTCGCGGAAGGGGTCGTCGGCCTGGGCCTCCTGCACTATCCAGGCGCCCTCCTCCAGCTCGCCGTCGAGCTGGCCCGCCGCCCAGCCGGCGTAGCCCGCGTATACCCGCAGCCGGCGCACCGATTCGTTGGGGCCCTCGGGATCGAGCGTGCCCACGGAGCCCAGCACGGGGGTGCCGGCCTCGCCCGGGTCGGCAAAGTCCCCCAGCGCTACCACCGACTGGGGCGCCACCGGCCCGCCGACCCGCACTAGCTGATCCGCGTCGGGCAGCTCGGCCAGGGCCGGCACGGCCTCGTCCACCCGCGTCTCCGAGCTCCGGTTGAGCACAACCCCCATCGCGCCGTCGGGCGTGTGCTCCAGCACCAGGATCACCGTGCGCCGGAAGTAGTCGAACAGCGACGGCGCCGCGATCAACAGCCGCCCGCGCGCGTTCTCGCTCACGAGACCGCCGCCGTATCGGCCACCGCCTCCGCCTCGGCGAGGAAGCGCGCGGACAGAGAACGGCCCAGCTCCTGCTGGGCGGCGATCCGGGCCCGGCTCTCTGCGCGGATCGCCTCGGGATCGAGGCCGCTGGCCACCGCGTCCCCGTCCCCCTGCCAGCCGTCCAGCCAGCCGTTGAGGTTCTGCTCCGTCACCTCGGCGTGAAACTGCAGTCCCCAGGCCGGCGCGTCGCTGAGCCGAAAGGCCTGCAGGCACACCGGGGTGCGGGCCAGCGCCACCGCCCGCGGAGGAAGCGGCGCCTCGTAGCTGTGCCATTCGAAGACCTCGAAGGCGGGCGCGAGCGGGCCCAGCAGCGGATCCGAGGCGCCGTCGGGAAGCACCTCCACGCGCTCCCAGCCGATCTCCGGGCGTGCCGCTCGCTGCGGCCGGGCACCGGCGGCCTCGGCCAGCAGCTGTGCGCCGAGGCACACGCCGAGCAGCGGCAGCCCGCGCGCCACCAGGCTGCGCAGGAAGTCCTTCTCGGCCGCGAGCCACGGGTGCGCCTTCTCCTGATGCGTGTCCATCGCCCCGCCGAAGACCATCGCCGCGCCGATACCGTCGAGCTCGGGCGGCGGTCCCTGGGCCGGGATCCACTCCACCAGGTCGCCGGCCGCCTCCCCGAACACCCCGGCACCGGCATCGGGCTGGTGCACGATCGAGAGCACCTTCATCCCAACGAGGCTACTGGCGCGCGCAGGTGGACGCGCTCCTACGATGGCGCGATGACGCCGGCGCACGCGTTCGCCGACGCGCTTCGGTCGGTCCCGCTGTTCGCGGACCTGGACCCGGAGCTCAGGGCGGAGGTGGCGGGACGGGCTGCATCCGTTCGGGTAGAGGCGGGCGAGTGGCTGTTCCGCCAGGGCGAGCCTGCCGACAGCCTCTACGTCGTTCTCTCCGGGCGGCTCGAGGTCATGCTCGAGTCTGCGGAACCGGTCGTGATCCGGGTGGCCGACCAGGGTGCGGCTCTGGGAGAGCTGGCGCTGCTCACCGACTCGACCCGCTCGGCCTCGGTTCGCGCCCGGCGCGACAGCGACCTGCTCTGCCTGCAGCGCGACCACTTCCTCACCCTCCTCGAGAGCGAGCCCGCGTTCGCCATCGCGCTCACCCGGGCTCTGGCCGCGCTTCTGCGCCAGAGCCGCTCGCTCGCACCGCAGCCGGTCCCGCTCCCGGCGACGATCGCGCTGCTGCCGGCAGCCCCGGGGCAGTCCGTGCGCGGGATGGCCGATCTTCTGATCGCCCAGCTCGGCGCGGGCACCACCGTGCTCGCGCCGCCCGTCCGCGAGCGCACGGCGGTGCTCGACCGCGCCGAGCGCGAGAACGAGCGCGTGCTGCTCGTGGGCGGAGAGCCGGGCGCCGACGACGACTGGAACCGGTTCTGCGCGCGCCAGGCCGATCGGGTGCTCGTGCTCGCCGAGGGCCGGCCCGCGGGCGAGATCGAGCCGCTTCGGACCCTCGGGCAGCGTGAGGTGCTGCTGGCGGGCGACGCTGCGCCGGGAGCCCTTGGCCGGTGGCTGGACACGCTCGAAGCGGCCAGCGGCCGGCTCATCGGGCCGCCCGCCGCCTGGCCGCAGACGCTCCGGCGGACTGCTCGCGCGCTCACCGGAAGGTCGGTGGGAATCGTTCTGTCGGGCGGCGGAGCGCGTGCCTTCGCCCACATCGGGGTGGTGGAGGAGCTGCTGGCGTCCGGGATCGAGCTCGACCGCGTGGCCGGCTCCAGCATGGGCGCGTTCGTCGGGGCTCAGGTGGCCATGGGACTCGAGCCCGGCGAGATCTACGACAACTGCGAGGAGGAGTTCATCGACCGCAAGCCGATGAGCGACTACACGGTCCCGCTCGTGTCGCTGGTGCGCGGCCTGAGAGCCAAGGACCTGGTCCAGCGGCGCTTCGCCGACAGGCTGATCGAGGAGCTGCCGCGTGAGTTCTTCTGCGTGAGCTGCGACCTGGTCACCTCCGAGCTGGTGCTCCACCGGCGAGGACCGTTGTTCGAGGCGGTGGGGGCGAGCTGCTCCCTGCCCGGCGTCGGCCCGCCGGCGGCGCTCGGGGGCCGGCTGTTGGTGGACGGCGGCGTGCTCAACAACCTCCCCATCGAACCCCTGGCCGCCAGCCGGGCCGGCCCGGTGATCGCGTCCGACGTGACCGCCCAGTTCCAGGTCGCTCGGCGTGACTCCGCGGACGAGGTGGGCGCCCGGGCACGGGTGCGCGCCGCGGTCCTCGGGCTCGGCGCCGGGGTGCCTCTGCGCCTGCACGAAGTGGTGATGCGCACGATCACGCTCGGCAGCCTCGACACCGTCGCGGTCGGTCAGCAGCACGCCGATCTGC
Source organism: uncultured Thermoleophilaceae bacterium (assembly GCA_963772945.1). GTDB lineage: Bacteria > Actinomycetota > Thermoleophilia > Solirubrobacterales > Thermoleophilaceae > JACVRW01. The sequence goes on from CAVYZJ010000006.1 coordinate 526,191, forward strand.
TGATCACCCCGGATGTGCGCGCCGTGGGAATGGTCGCGTTCGACCAGCTGGCGCGCCTGCGCGAGGCCGGCCGCCGCGCGGCCCGCGCCGCGCTCGAGCGGGAGCCGAACCTCTTCACCGAGTGACGTCAGGCCATCGTCGGCGCATCGGGATCCGCCCGCGGACCGGCGGGCCGGCCCTCGTGCCAGGGCGGCGCCGGGCCGGCGGGTTCGGCCGCCGCCAGCGCCGCTCGTCCCAGCTCGCCGGCGGTCGCGTAGCGCTCGGCCGGCGCCTTGGCCATCGCCCGCGCGACGACCGCGTCGAAAGCGCCCGGCAGTGTCACGAGGTGGGAAGGGCGTGGAACCGGTTCCGAGACGTGCGCGCTGATCTTGTCGACGTCACGTTCCCGAGGAAAGGGGACCTCGCCGGTCAGCGCCTCGAACAGGAGCACGCCGAGGCCGTAGACGTCAGCTCGGGTGTCCACCGGCTCGCCCTGGACCTGCTCCGGCGCGGCGTAGTCGATGGTCCCGACGAAGAACCCGGTCCGGGTGAGGCCGCTCACGGAGGCGGTGCCCTTGCTGAGGCCGAAGTCGCCGAGGTACGCGTGGGGTCGCCGGCCCCCGTCCCCGACGAACACGTTCGCCGGCTTCACGTCCCGGTGGACCAGCCCCGCGCCGGCCGCAGCGTCCAGCGCCGAACCGACCTGCCACACGATCAGGCCGGCGTCGGCGGGGTGAAGGCGCCCCCGCTGGGCGATCGCCACGTGCAGATCCGGGCCATCCACGTAACGCATGGCCAGATACAGGCGCCCGTCGGCCTCGCCGGAGTCGAGCACCTCGACGACGTGCGGGTGGGAGATCGCGGCCGCCAGGCGTGTCTCACGCTGGAAGCGCCGGCGAAACCTCTGATCACCCGCCAGCTCGCCGGGAACCACCTTCAGAGCAGCCCGTTCGCCTCGCGGGCCGAGCGAGAGGTAGACCTGGCCCATCGCACCGGCGCCGAGCACGCGCTCGACGCGCCAGCCGCCCACGACCGCGCCGGGGCCGAGCTCGTTCATCGTGGCAAAACGTACGCTCATCCGAGGGCGGAGAGCGTGAGCTCCGCGAAGAGCTGTGCCCGGCGCACGTCACTCTGACCGTAGGGGCCACCGTCGCGGCGGTCGAGTATCGAGAGCACGCCCACGGCGTCGCCCTCGCGCAGGAGCGGCACCGCGAGCAGGGTGTTGGGCACGTAGCCGACCCCGGCGGCCACCTGGGCGGCGAAGCGCTCGTCGCTCCTGCAGTCCGCCACCACCACGGGCTCCGCGTCCGCCAGCGCCGCCCCGGCGATCCCCTCGCCGGCGCGCAGGCGCACGCCGACTATCCCGTCGGCGCCCGTTCCCCAGGCGGCCTGGTAGACGAGCTCCGTGGTGGCCTCGTCGCGCAGAGCCACCGACACCGACGCGGCCTCGAAGATCCCGGCCGCGGTGCGCACCACCGCTTCGAGCAGCCGCTGGCGGGCCGGCCCGGCGTCGGGGAGGCTCGCCGCCAGCGACTCGCCGAGGGGCATCTCGATCGGGCTTCCGAGCGCGGTCGCCAGAGCCGAGACCGTGGCAAAGCGGCGCTCCGGACGCAGGTCGAGGGCACGCCGGAGTGCAAGCTCGTGGTCGCGCGTGACCCCGGGCGCGGTGATCGGGTCCGGGCTGCCGTAGGCCGGTGGCTCGCCCGCCAGCAGGGTCCACAACGTCGCCGCCAGCCCATAGACGTCGCTTCGGGGCGACACCCCCTCGCCCACCATCACCTCGGGAGCCATGTACCTGGGGGTGCCGACTCCGCGCGTGCCCGTGTCGGTGCCGATCTCCCGCGCGACCCCGAAGTCCACCAGCACCGGCCCTCGCTCTCCGGCGATCAGGTTCTGCGGCTTCACGTCCCGGTGCACCACCTGCTGCTCGTGCACGTACTCGAGCGCGTCCGCGACCCGGCGGGCGATCTCGAGCACCTCGTCCAGCGGCAGCCCGGGCTCGCCCCGCTCGCGCAGGGCCTGAGCGAGGTCGGGCCCGCGCACCAGCTCCATCACGAGATAGAAGTCGCCGCGATCGCTGAAGTGATCGATCACCCGGACCACACCGGGGTGGCGAAGCCCGGAGAGCAGGCGGGCCTCGATCCGAAAGCGCGCGGTCTGCCCGCGATCGACCAGCCGCTTCACCGCCACCTCCCGCTCTCCGTCGCGGGCACGGTAGACCGCGCCCACGGCGCCGCGGGAGATCGGCTCGATCAGCTCATAGCGGCGGTCGTCCGGGGGGCCGGACCAAATTTCCCTCGGCTGCTCCAAGCGCGCTCACTCGGGAGTGACGTACGCGGCCGACAGCCCGCCGTCAACCATGAAGGCCTGCGCGGTGACGTAGGAGGACTCGTCACTGGCCAGAAAGAGCGCGCCGTTGGCGATCTCGCGCGGCTCGGCGAAGCGGCCCATTGGCAGGTGCACCAGGCGGCGAGCGGCCTGCTCGGGGTCGTTGGCGTACAGCTCCTGGAGCAGGGGCGTGTTCACCGGGCCGGGGCAGAGCGCGTTGACCCGCACGCCGCGGCGCCCGAACTCCACCCCCAGCTCGCGCGACAGTGCCAGCACGCCGCCCTTGGACGCGGTGTAGGAGATCTGCGAGGTCGCCGCACCCACCACGGCCACGAAGGAGGCGGTGTTGATCACCGAGCCTCCGCCCGACTCGAGCAGGTGGGGAATGCCGAACTTGCAGCAGAGGAAAACCGACTTCAGGTTCACGTCCTGCACCCGCTGCCAGGCCTCCAGGCCGGTGTCGAGCACCGACGCGTCGTCGGTGGGCGAGATGCCGGCGTTGTTGAACAGGACGTCGATGCGGCCGCAGTGCTCCCGGGCGTCGGTGTACATCCCCTCGACTCCGGCGGCGTCGGTCACGTCGGCCTCCAGCGCCAGATCCCCCACGCTGTCGGGGCTCAGGTCCACGCCCACTACGGTGGCCCCCTCCTCGGCGAAGCGCCGGGCGGTCTCGGCCCCGATGCCGCTGGCCGCCCCGGTGATCACGCAGACCTTGCCCTCCAGGCGCCCCGGCATCAGCCCTCCGTCGCGTAGTAGACGTTCTTGACCTCGGTGTAGTGATCGAGGGCGTCGGGGCCCAGCTCACGGCCATAGCCCGACTGCTTGAAGCCTCCGAAGGGCGTGGAGACGCGCACCGAGGTGTTCGAGTTGATCGAGATCACACCGCTGTCGATCGCCCGCGCCACGCGCAGGGCCTTCGCGCCGTCGCGGGTCCAGACCGACCCGGAGAGGCCGTAGATCGTGTCGTTGGCCAGCCGCACCGCCTCCTCCTCGCCATCGAACGGGATCACGCAGGCCACGGGGCCGAAGATCTCCTCGCGCGCGGCGCGGTCGTCGTTGCTGACCGGGCAGAGGACGGTGGGCGGAAACCAGAATCCCGGGCCGTCCGGGGCGGAGCCGCGGATCGCCACCGGGACGTCGCCGTTGACGAAGGAGGACACGGTCTCGCGCTGGCCCTCCGAGATGAGCGGTCCCATCTCGGTCGCCTCGTCCAGCGGATCGCCGACCGTCAGGCCCTGCACCGCCTCCTCGAGCGCCGCCATGAAACGGTCCAGCGCCCGGCGTTCGACCAGGATCCGCGACCGGGCACAGCAGTCCTGGCCGGCGTTTCCGAACACCGCCGCCGGGGCGGCGGCGGCGGCCTGCTCGAGGTCTGCGTCGGCGAAGATCACGTTGGCCGACTTGCCGCCCAGCTCCAGCGTCACCCGCTTGATCGTCCCGGCGGCCGCGGCGGCGATCCCGCGGCCCACCTCGGTCGATCCGGTGAAGGCGATCTTGGCCACGTCCTCGTGCTCGGTGAGCCGGCGACCGCACACCGAGCCCGGCCCGGTCACCACGTTCACCACGCCCTCGGGCAGCCCCGCCTCGAGCGCGATGCGCTCGAACTCGAGCGCCGTGAGTGGGGTGAGCTCGGCCGGCTTGAGCACCACGGTGTTGCCCGCGGCCAGGGCGGGGCCCATCTTCCAGGAGGCGATCGTGAGGGGGAAGTTCCAGGGCGTGATCAGCCCCACGACGCCCAGCGGCTCACGGAAGGTCATGTCCATCCCGCCCGCGACGGGGATGGTGCGGCCGCTCAGGCGCTCCGGAGCGCCGGCGTAGTAGCGGAAGGTCGCGGCCACCATGCCCATCTCGCCGCGGGCGTCAGCGATCGGCTTCCCGGCGTTGCGGGCCTCGAGCGTGGCCAGCTCTTCCTGCTGCTCGGTGAGCGCGTCGGCCAGGCGGTGGAGCAGCGCGGCCCTGTCCGGGGGCGAGACCGCGCGCCAGGCGCCGAAGGCCGCGCGGGCACGCTCCACGGCGGCGTCGGTCTCCTCGGCGCCGGCCCGGGGTACCTCGGCCATCACCGCGGCCGTGGCGGGCTCGACCACGTTGATCACCGCCGGGCCTCCTCTCGCTCCCGCGCACGCGCCTGGTCGACCAGTGCGCCGATCACGCGGCTCTCCTCGTCCTCCTCGGGATGCCAGAGAACGCCCAGCGCGAAGCGGCGGTCGGGCACCTCGATCGCCTCCACCAGGTCGTCGCCCTCGGCCCAGCCGGTCGCCACCACGCCCTCTCCGAGCTCCCCGAGCCCCTGGTGGTGGTGGGACTTGACCGCGTCGCGCTCGGCGCCCACCACCTCGGCCGCGCGGGAGCCCGGGGCCAGGCGCACCTCGTGATCGGAGAAGGTCCCGGGCGTATGGCGGTGGCCCTGGTGGCCCACGCTGTCCGGCAGGTGCTGCTCGATCGTGCCCCCGCGCACCACGTTCAGCATCTGCATGCCGCGGCAGACGCCCAGCAGAGGAAGATCGCGCTCGAGCGCGCCGTGGCCAAGCGCCAGCTCGAAACGGTCGCGGTCGGGCCGTGCTCCCTTGGTCTCAGCGTGGGGCCGGGCGCCGTAGGTGCCCGCGTCCACGTCGGAACCGCCGGCCAGCACCAGCCCGTCGATGACATCGAGGATCTGGTCGGGCGCCTCGGCCACACCGTCGTCGGGCGGCAGAAGCAGCGCAATCCCTCCGGCGCGCTGCACGGCGAGGGAGTAGGTCCGCGGGGACAGGTTGCACTGCACCTCCCAGGCGCCCCAGCGGGCGCTCTCGATCGCGGTGCAGATGCCAATGAGCGGCCGGTGCCCGGTCATCGGGCTCAGAGGCGCTCGAAGCCCCGGTACTTCTCCCAGTCGGTCACGGCGGACTCATAGCCCTCGAGCTCGATCCGGGCCCGGTTGAGGTAGTGGTCGACGACCTCTTGGCCAAAGGCCTCGCGGGCGAGGTCCGAGCCCGCGAACAGGTCACGCGCGTCGTACATCGTGTGCGGCACCCTCGGTTTGTCCGACTCGTAGGCGTTGCCCTCGAACGCCGGCTCGAGCTCCAGCTCGTTGTCGACCCCGTGGAGCCCGGCGGCGATCATCGCGGCCAGCGCGAGGTACGGGTTCACGTCCGCGCCCGGAAGCCGGTTCTCCACCCGCAGCGACTGGCCATGGCCGACCACCCGCATGGAGCAGGTCCGGTTGTCCTTGCCCCAGGCCACCGCGGTCGGCGCGAACGACCCCGGTACGAAGCGCTTGTACGAGTTGACATGGGGGGCGAAGAACAGCGTCAGGTCGCGCAGCCCCGCGAGCTGGCCCGCCACGAAGCGGTGGAAGGTGTCCTCGTCGTCAGCGAACACGTTCCCGCCGCCCTCGTGCTGGATCGAGCAGTGGATGTGGCACGAGTTGCCCTCGCGCTCGTCGAACTTGGCCATGAAGGTGATCGACACGCCCTCCTGGGCGGCGATCTCCTTGGCGCCGGTCTTGTAGATCACGTGGTCGTCGGCGGTGGCCAGCGCGTCGTCGTAGTGGAAGTTGATCTCGTGCTGGCCGAAGTTGCACTCGCCCTTGGAGTTCTCGACCCTCATGCCGGCGCCGGTCATCGAGTTGCGGATCCGGCGCAGCAGGGGCTCCACCCGGGCCGTGCCGAGCATCGAGTAGTCGACGTTGTAGAGGTTGGCCGGGTCGAGGTCGCGGTAACCCTTCTTCTGGGCCTCCTCGTAGCTGTCGTTGAAGACGATGAACTCGAGCTCGGTGCCTGCGGTTGCCTTCCAGCCGCGCTCGGCCAAGCGGTCGAGCTGGCGGCGAAGGATCTGGCGCGGCGAGGCCACCACGTCGGCCCCGTCCTCCCAGGTCAGGTCGGCCATCACGAGCGCGGTGCCCTCGTGCCAGGGGACATGCCGCAGCGTGTCCATGTCGGGCCGCATCACGAAGTCGCCGTAGCCGCGCTCCCAGCTCGACATCTCGTAGCCGTCGACCGTGTTCATGTCCACGTCCACGGCCAGCAGGTAGTTGCAGCCCTCGGCCGCGTGCTCCACCACCTCGTCGAGGAAGTGGCCTGTGGTCAGGCGCTTGCCCTGAAGCCGGCCCTCCATGTCGGCGATGGTCAGCAGGACGGTGTCGATCGACCCGTCGGATGCCGCCTTCTCGAGCTGCTGGAGCTCCATCAACCCCCCTTAAGGTTCGAAAGACCAACCTTTGGCGGGAGAGCCTAAACGCCGCACGCACGGTCTTCAAGCGCTGTGGTAGGAATCGCGCCGCGCATGTTGCTGCTCGGTATCGACGAGGGGACGACCGGCGTCAAGGCGGCGCTTTTCGACGAGCGCCTGCGGCCCGTGGCCGAGGCCCGCCGGGACAAGGTCAACCGCCACCCGCAGGCGGGCTGGGTCGAGCAGGACGGCGAGGAGGTGCTGGCCGCGGTCGTGGATGCGGTGGCCGAGCTGCTGGACGGCGCCGAGGAGGAGGTGGTGGCCTGCGGGCTGGATCACCAGGGCGAGTCGGTGCTGGCCTGGGACGCCGAGAGCGGCACTCCCCTCAGCCCCATCGTGGTCTGGCAGGACAAGCGCTCGCAGGAGGTGCTGGATCGCCTGGGAGGCGCCGAGGAGGAGGTCCGGGAACTGAGCGGGCTGCCCTTCGATCCCTACTTCTCGGCCGCCAAGCTCGCCTGGCTGCTGGAGAACGACTCCGTCGTGGCGGCGGCCCGCGACGCGGGCACCCTGCGGATGGGCACGGTCGACTCCTTTCTCTGCGACCGGCTGGGCGCCGGCTTTGCCACCGACGCCTCGACCGCCTCGCGCACCCAGCTCCACGCGCTCGGGAGGCCGGGCTTCGACGCCCGCCTGGGCGAGATCTTCGGCGTGCCGCTCGACGTGCTGCCCGAGGTGCGCGACACGGCGGGCGAGCTGGGCGTGCTGCGCCACGAGTCGTGGCCGGTCGAGCTGCCGCTGCGCGGCCAGGTGGTGGACCAGCAGGCCGCGCTGGCGGGAGCGGGCTGCGTGGTGCCGGGGCGCGTGAAGGCGACGTACGGCACGGGGGTGTTCGTGCTCAGCCACGCGGGCGACGAGGTGCCGCGGCCCGAGGGCGGCCTGCTCCCCACCGTGGCCTGGCGAATCGACGGGCGGACCGAGTACGCGCTGGACGGCGGCGTCTTCACCGCGGGGGCGATGCTCGAGTGGATGTGTCGCGAGCTGGGGCTTGCCGAGCGGCCGGCGGAGCTGGCCGCGCTGGCGCGCGACGTCGAAGACAGCGCCGGCGCCCAGGTGCTTCCGGGCCTGGCGGGGATCGGCGCGCCCTGGTGGCGCCCCGAGGCGCGCGCCGTACTGGCGGGACTGCACGGGGGCACCACCCGCGCCCACGTGGCCCGGGCGGCGCTGGAGGGAATCGCCTGGAGGGTGGCCGACGTGGTGTCAGTCATGAGCGAGACCGTGGACGTGCGCTCGCTCCGGGTCGACGGCGGCCTCACGAACGAGCCGCTGCTGCTCCAGCTGCAGGCCGACGCCAGCGGCGTTGTTGTGGAGGCGGCCGGCGCGGACGCCACGGTGCTGGGAGCGGCGGTGCTGGCGGCCGTGGGCTCGGGCGTGATCGGCTCGCTGGAGGAGGCCGCCGAGCTGCTGCCGGTGGATCGCCGGGTGGAGCCGCCGCCGGGACGATCGCTGGCGCAGCACGGAACACGAACGCTGGCGGCAGTTCGTGCGCGGCGCCGCAGAGCTCCGCTAGCCCCGGGGGACGAAAACTGAGCACTGCTCACTTGACCCAACAATGTTTGGTCAAGTCAGCACTGTTGAGAAGACGCTGGCCCGGCTCGCGCGCCGGGCCTACGGCCTGGTGACGCGGCGCCCGCTCCTCGAGGCGGGAATCACGCCCGGTGAGATCGACCACCGGGTGCGTCGCGGCGACCTGATCGTGGTCTTTCGCGGGGTGTACCGCGTCGGCCACGCGGCTCCGAGCTGGGAGGCCGGTTACCTCGCCGCGGTGTGGGCCTGCGGTGACCGCGCGCTGCTCAGCGGCAAGGCGGCCGGACACCTGCTGAGCCTGCTCAAAGGAGCGCCACCGGCGCCCGAGGTGACCGCCCCCACGGGCCGGCGCGTGCCCGGAGTGCGGACCCGGCGCGCACGCCGCGAGGGCATGACCTGGCGCGGCATCCCGGTCACCACTGTGGCCGAGACGATCGTCGACCTGGCCGCGGTGCTCACGCCGGACGAGCTCGCCCGCGCATTTCACGAGGCCGGTATCCGCCACCACACCACACCGGCCCAGGTCGAGGCCGTGCTGGCGCGCCGGCCCAAGGCGAAGGGAGTGAAGACCCTACGCCGGGTACTTCACGGCGACCTCCACGTCACCCTGAGCGCGCTCGAAAGGCGCTTCCTGGCGCTGCTGCGTGCCCACCGTCTGCCGCTGCCGGAGACCAACCAGCCTGCCGGCAACCACCGGGTCGACTGCCGCTGGCCCGACCACCGGCTCACGGTGGAGCTCGACAGCTACCGCTACCACCGCTCGCGCCACGCCTGGGAACAGGACCGCCGGCGCGAGCGCGAAGCCCACGCCCGCGGCGACCAGCACCGCCGCTACACCTACGGCGACGTGCTCGAGAGCCCGGCGCTCATGCTCGCCGAGCTGACCGGCCTCCTCGCGGTCAGGACGCCGGCGCCGCCGCGGTCCGCGGGCTTCTCCTCGGTGATCCCCATGCCCTCGTCGAACTCGATCTGCCGAATCGGGCCCTCGTAGCGCTTGTTGGCGCCCAGCACCCAGGCCAGGCCGATGCCCAGGAACACAACGCCCACGACCAGCGGCGTGTAGTTGAACGCGTTCCAGTCGAAGTCGGACTCCCACGGCACCCCCGTGCTGAAGAAGGGGAGACACAGGACGACGATCATCACTATCACGAAGACCACCGCGATCGGGTTCAGCCATCTCCACTTGTCGCCCAGGTTCCACGAGCCCTGCTCGAATGAGTCGCCCGCGCGCCAGCGCAGCCACACGGGCGCCACGTACGCGATGTAGAGACCGATCGTCCCGATCGAGGTGACCGCGATCAGGGCGACGGGGGGAACGATGTCCCCCTTGCCCGGCAGCCCCGGGAGGGCGAGCACGAACGAGGCCACGGTGCTGGCGACCACGGCGGTTGCGGGCACTCCCTTGGAGCCGACCCGGCTCCAGAGCCGCCAGCCCGGGATGGCGCGATCGCGCGAGAACGCGAAGAACGTGCGCGAGCTGCTGGTGACGCACGCCATACCGCAGAACAGCTGGCCGATCGTGGCGATCAGGAGGATTATCTCCGCCCAGTTCTGGTTCATGTCGGCGGAGGTGAAGACCGAGATCGACGTGCCGAAGGCCTCGTTGACGGCATCGACGTCGGTGGCGGCGAACGTGATCGCCAGCAGCACGAACCAGCCGATCAGCGCCGAGCTGGCCACCGACTGCCAGACGCCCTTGGCCGCCGCCTGCTCGGCCTCTTGCGTCTCCTCGGAGACGTGCGCCGAGGCGTCGTAGCCGGTGATCGTGTACATGGTCAGTAGGAACCCGGCCGGCAGGATGAACCACCAGTACATGCTCATCCCGAAGCCTGAGTTGTTGATCCGCTCGGTGAAGACGAAGTCGACGCTCTGATGCCGGTCCGGAACGATGATCAGGATGCCGATGATCACCGCCGTCCCGACCACGTGCCAGAACACCGAGATGCTGCTGAACAGCGCCACGAGGTGGGACGAATAGATGTTGATCAGGGCGTGGAGCACGAGGATCAGCGCGTACACCCAGAAGATCTCCGCCAGAACGTGAGCGCCGTCGCCGAAGTTGATGAAGCCGAGGTCCAGGCCCCACAGACCGAACAGTGACGTCATGAAGAACGCGCAGAAGTAGTCCACCGAGGCGACGATGGCGATCAGCCCGATCACGTTGAACCAGCCCGTGAACCACGACCAGCCGGTGCCCCCCAGCCGGTGCGCCCACCAGTAGGGCCCGCCCGCGGTCGGGAAGGCCGAGGTGAGCTCGGACATGCTGACGGCGACGGTCAGGATGATGAGCGCGATGACCGGCCAGCCGATGGAGATCGCAATCGGCCCACCGAAGTTCCAGGCTTGCCCGTAGATCGTGAAGCAGCCCGCCAGCACGGAGATGATCGAGAACGAGATCGCGAAGTTCGCGAACTGGGACCAGCCGCGAGTGAGCTCCTGCTCGTAGCCGAGCTCGGCGAGCTTCTCCTCGTCCCGCGTAGTGGACCGTTCGGCCTCTGCCATGGCGTATCTCCTCCTCGACGAGTCCCGGGGACGCGCGCGAAAGGTGTGGTCCCCCAACCTTCTGAGGCGCGACTGTAAGCCACCGGCCGGACGGACGCAAGCAACATCCCCTTGACAGGGACGCGTCGGCCTTCGTAGCCTCGCAGCGCCCACTGATGCACATGGAGATCACGATCCCGGAGCTGACCGAGGTCGTCGCCCGGCTGACCGCCCTGCTTGGCCCGCGCCAAGGCGGGGTGGCGCCGCTGGAGGGCGGCATAACCAACCGCAACTACCGCCTCAACTTCGGCGGGCACGACTACGTGGTGCGGCTGCCGGGCAAGCGGACCGAGGTGCTCGGCATCGACCGCCAGGCCGAGTGCCAGGCCAATGACGCCGCCGCGGAGCTGGGCATCGCTCCCCCGGTGGCGGCCATGCTCGAGAACCCGCCCTGCCTGGTCACGGGGTTCGTGAAGGGCCGCGAGCTCACGGCGGAGGAGCTGCGGGATCCGAAGACGCTCGAGGAGGTGGCCCGCGCCCTGCGCGCGTTCCATGACTCGGACACCGAGCTGCCGACCAGCTTCGATTCATTCCAGCTCGTCGACGACTACGCCAACCGCGCACGCGAGCACGGAGGCGAGCCGCCCGAGGAGTTCGAGCAGGCCCGCGCCCGGTCCCGTGACATCCAGACCGCCCTGCGGGGCCAATCCGAGCACACGCCCGTCGCCTGCCACAACGACCTGCTCACCGCGAACTTCCTGCACGACGGCGAGCACGTGAAGATCATCGACTGGGAATACGCGGGCATGGGCGACCGCTTCTTCGACCTCGGCAACTTCGCGGTCAACAACGAGCTCGGCGAGAACGACGAGGAGCGCCTGCTCGAGGCGTACTTCGGTGAGCCGCCGGACGACAGGCGACGCGCGTCGCTGAAGCTCTTCCGCTTCATGTCCGACTTTCGCGAGGCCATGTGGGGCGTGGTGCAGACCAGCGTCTCCGAGCTCGACTTCGACTTTCGCGGCTACGCGGGCAAGCACTTCGAGCGCCTGGCCCGGACCGGTGAGGACAGCCGCTTCGACACCTGGCTGCGGGAGGCGCGCGGATAGCCGCCCGTGAGCTCCCGGACTCCGCCCGCTGCGTGATCGTGGGCGGGGGCGTCGGGGGGACGTCGATCGCCTACCACCTGGCCGAGCTGGGCTACGAGGACGTGGTGCTGCTGGACCGCAACCAGCTCACGTCGGGCTCGACCTTCCACTCGGCGGGACTCTGCGGCCAGCTGCGGGGCTCGGTGTCCCTGACCCGGATGATGATGCACTCCGTCGAGCTTTACCGGAAGCTCGGCGACGACTGCGGCTGGGTGGAGTGCGGCGGCCTGCGGCTGGCCTCCAGCGAGGAGCGGCTGGAGGAGCTGCGCCGCCAGGCCGCGTGGGCTAACACGTTCGGCCTGCCGCTCGAGCTTGTCGACGCCGACCGCGCCGCCGAGCTGTTCCCGCTGATGTCGACCGAGGGCGTCCTCGGCGCGGCCTGGCTGCCCACCGACGGCTGGCTCGATCCCTCCCAGCTCACCTTCGCCCTGGCGGAGGGAGCACGCCGCGGAGGGGCACGGATACTCACCTCCACCCGGGTGACGGACATCGAGACCGACAGCGGGCGGGTCACTCGCGTGCGCACCGACCGGGGGGACATCGAGGCGGAGGCCGTGGTGATCGCCGCGGGCATGTTCGCCGCCGAGCTGGGGCGGATGGCCGGCGTGCGCATTCCGGTGGTGCCGATGTCGCATCAGTACCTGGTCACCCAACCCTTCCGCGAGCACGACCCCCAGCACCCGCTGCCCACGCTGCGCGACCCCGACCTCCTCGTCTACTTCCGCGAGGACGCTGGAGGCCTGGTGATGGGCGGCTACGAGCGACACTCCGCGCCGGCCTTCCTGGACGACGACGGCGACGGCTTCGACCGTATCCCGCCGGACTTCAATGGCCGTCTGCTGGAGGACGACTGGGACCGCTTCGAGGAGATCGTCGCGAACTCGCGCCGCCGCGTGCCCCAGATGGAGGACGTGAAGGTCACGCGCATGATCAACGGCCCCGAGGCCTTCACTCCGGACAACGAGTTCTGCCTCGGCGAGACCGAGGTCGGCGGGCTGTTCGTGGCCGCCGGCTTCTGCGCCCACGGCCTGGCCGGCGCGGGGGGCATCGGGAAGGTGATGGCCGACTGGATCGCCGAGGGCGAGCCCTCGCTCGACCTCTGGGCCATGGACATCCGAAGGTTCGGCGCGCAATACCGCTCACCCCGCTACACGCTGGAGCGGGTGCGCGAGACCTACGAGACCTACTACGACATCAGGTACCCGCACCACGAGCGGTCGGCCGGCCGGCCCCTGCGGCTCACGCCCGTTCACGCCTGGCACAAGGAGCACGGGGCGGTGTTCGGGGAGAAGTCGGGCTGGGAGCGGGTGAACTGGTACGAGTCCAACGCGGCCGACGGCGACGGGGACCTGCGGCCGCGCGGCTGGGCCGGCCGGCATTGGTCGCCCGCCATCGAGGCCGAGCACACGGCCTGCCGCGAGCGGGCCGCGCTCTTCGACGAGAGCTCGTTCGCCAAGCTGGAGATCGCCGGGCCGGGGGCGGCAACGCTCCTGGAACGCCTGTGCGACAACCGGGTGGCGCGCGAGAGCGGGCGGATCACCTACACCCAGATGCTGAACTCGCGCGGCGGAATCGAGTCCGACTTCACCGTCGCCCGCCTGGGCGAGGAGCGCTTCTCGATCGTCACCGGCACCGCGTTCGGCAACCACGACCGCGAGTGGATACGGCGGCACCTGCCGGACGACGGCTCCGTGCAGCTGCGGGACGTGACCTCGCAGTGGGCGTGCTTCGGCATCTGGGGCCCGCGGACCCGTGACGTGCTCCAGCCGCTCACACCCCAGAGTCTCGGCAACGACGATTTCCCCTTCATGTCGCTGCGCGAGATCACCGTCGGCGACGTCCCCGTTCGGGCCCTGCGGGTGACCTACGTGGGAGAGCTGGGCTTCGAGCTCTACTGCCCCATGGAGTACGGGCCAACGCTCTGGGGATCGCTGTGGGAGGCGGGCGAGCCCCACGACCTGGCCGCCGCCGGCTACCGCGCGATCGACTCGCTGCGCATCGAAAAGGGCTATCGCGTGTGGGGCGCGGACATCACACCCGACGAGACCCCCTACGAAGGGGGCCTCGGCTTCTGCGTGAAGCTCGACAAGGACGGAGGCTTCGTGGGCCGGGAGGCGCTGGTCGAGGCCAACGAGGGCGAGCCGGAGTCCGTTCTCACCTGCCTGGTGCTCGAGGACCCGCGCTCGGTGGCGCTCGGCAACGAGCCCGTGCGCGTGGACGGCGAGGTGGCCGGGCGCATCACCACAGGTGGTTACGGCTACACGGTCGGGCGCTCGATCGCCTACGCCTACCTGCCGCCGGAGCACGCCGAGCCGGGCACCGCGGTCGACGTGGAGATCTTCGGCACCCGCGTCGCCGGCGAGGTCGTACGCGAGCCGCTGATCGATCCCGAGGGCGAGCGGGTGCGCGGCTAGCGAGCCAGCGCCCCGATCACCTCCTGCCACCACGCCCGGGCCGCGTCGTCGCTCTCGTCGGCCAGGCGCCGGCGGGCGAAGCGCTGGAGCTGGGCGGCGCCCCCCACCGCCAGCAGCGGACCCGTGACGGCGAAGCGGCCGTCCTCCAGCAGCACCAGCGCGCCGGGGACCCCGCGCCGCGTCCGCACGTGGTCGAGCACGTTCACCCCCGCCACGCTCCGAGGGAATCCGGGGTCGCCGTCTTCCTCGGTCCAGCGCCGGGCGGTGAACACGGCCGTGCTGGCCCGCATGTCGGTGCGGGGAAGGGTGGGAGCCGCGACCGGGCCGGAGTGCCAGCGCTCCAGCAGCCTGGGCACCTGATCGGCCACTTCCTGGCGCACCACCACGTGCAGGCGGTCGCCCGCCTCCAGCCGCGTGGAGCCGCGAGGCAGGATCGCCTCGTCGCCGCGCACGATCACGCTCAACAGGGCGTCGCGCGGGAGCCCGAGATCGCGCACGACCTGGCCGATGATGGCGTCCTCCGGCCCGACCGGGTATTCGACGATCTCCGCCCCCAGCCGGCGGATTGTGCCGGTCTCGGCCAGCGGGCGGGGAAGGGCCGGCTCGCTGGTCGTCGCACCCACCGCCCGGGCGAACGGCTCGAAGGTCACCCCCTGGACCAGCGTGGAGATCACCACCGCGAAGAACACGATGTTGAAGAACTCGCGGTCATGCGGCACGTCCGCGATCACAGGGAAGGTGGCGAGCACCACCGGCACCGCGCCGCGCAGGCCGGCCCAGCCCAGCACCAGGCGGTCGACGACCGAGAAGCGGTCGAGCGCGGTGGCGACGAACACGGCCACCGGACGGGCCACCAGCAGCAGCACGAGCGCGAGCGCCGTGCCCTGGAGCGCCGCGCCCGGCAGGTCCGCGGGAAAGACGAGCAGCCCGAGCACCACGAACAGGCTGATCTGGGCCAGCCAGCCCAGCCCCTCGTGGAACACCGTGACTGTCCGCTTCGCGGGTATGGGCGCGGAGCCGAGAACCAGGCCGGCCAGGTAGGCGGCCAGGAACCCCGAGCCCTCGAGCGTGTCGGCCGCCCCGTAGGCCAGGGCGGCGGTGGCGAGTGTGGCCACCGGATAGAGGCCCGCCGTGTCGAGGCGCACCCGCCGCAGCCCCTGAACCACGAGCCAGCCCACCAGGAGGCCGGCGACCATCCCGATCCCGAGCTGGCGGACGAACAGCAGCGCCATGTCGAGCACGCCGTAGTCCGGCTGCTCGATCCACTCGACGAACCCGATCACCAGCAGGATGGCCACCGGGTCGTTCATGCCGGCCTCGCCCTCCAGGGTGCGGGCGAGGCGGCGCTTGAGCGTCGAGCCACGCAACAGGGCGAAGATCGCGGCGCCGTCGGTGGCCGCGATGATCGAGCCCACCAGCAGCCCCTCGATGGTGCCCAGGTCGAACAGCCACGCGGCCGCCAGACCCGTGATCGCCGCGGTCAGGAAGGTGCCCAGCAGCGCGAGGGCGACCGCGGGGCGCAGCACCGGCCGGATCTCCTCGAATCCGGCAGAAAGCCCGCCCTCGAAGAGGATCAGGGTCAGCGCGACGATGCCGATCGTCCGCGTGAGCTCGTAGTCGTTGAAGTCGATCCAGCCGGTCCCGTCGGACCCGATGACCATCCCGAGGGCGAGGAAGAGGATGAGGCCCGGCAGGCGCACGCGCGAGGCGACCAGGGAGGCGGCAATGCCGCCCGCCAGCAGGGCGCCCGCCACGAGGATCAGCTCGCCGTCGGTCATCGGCAGGCAGGGTTTCAGGCCGGAGCGGTTGACAGCGCCGCGCTCGGCTCCATAGGTTGGCCCGACGACCGAGACGCCCTACGACGAGGCCTACGCCGCCGACGGCCGCCCGCGGCCTCACTATGCCGACCTGCTGGACGGACTCGGCGACCCGGCCGCTCTGGCGCGCGAGGTCAAGCGCCGGCTCAGCGCCCGCCGGATCACCTTTCCTCCCGCGCCTGACGGCATCTTCGCCCTCGACCCGCTACCCCGGATCCTGCCCGCCGGCGAGTGGTCGGCGCTCGAGCGTGGGATCGCCCAGCGGGTGCGCGCCCTGGAGGTCTTTCTCGCCGACGTCTACGGCGAGCAGCGCACCCTCGAGGACGGCCTGGTGCCTCGCCGTGCGGTCGAGGATTCGCCGCACTACGAGCCGGCGATGCGGGGAACGCCGGTTCGCCGCTGGATCGGCTTCATGGGCCTCGACGTGGTGCGCTCGCCCGATGGGCGGTTTGCCGTGATCGAGGACCAGGTGCGGATGCCCTCCGGGCTGGCCTACGCGGTGGCGGCCCGCGAGACGCTGGGCGACCTGCTTCCGCTGCGCCCTCCACAGGCCGACCTCTCCGCGGCCTACGACGAGCTGGCCTCGGTGCTCCGCGAGGCAGCGCCTCCAGACGCTCCCGACGAACCGCGGATGGTCCTGCTGTGCGAGGGGCACGAGGCGGCCGCGTGGTGGGAGCACGATCTGCTCGGCCGCGAGCTGGGCGCGCCGGCGGTCACGCTCGCGGATGTCGAGCGCCGCGGCAACCGGCTCATCGCTTGGGTCGACGGCCGCCCGCAGGGGGTCGACGTGGTCTACCAGCGAACCGCCGAGGACCGGTTCACGGGCCCGGACGGCCGGCTCACCGCGGTCGGCGAGGCGCTGCTGGAGCCCTGCCGGGCGGGCACGCTGGCCTGCGTCAACGCCCCGGGGTCGGGGGTGGCCGACGACAAGGTGGTGCACGCCCACGTCGACCGGCTGGTGCGCGAGCTGCTGGGCGAGGAGCCGCTGCTGCCCTCGGTGCCGTCGTTCGACCTGGGCGAGGAGGAAGATCGTGAGACGGCGCTCGAGCGGCTCGAGTCGCTGGTGATCAAGCCGCGCGGCGAGATGGGCGGCGAGGACGTGGTGCTGTGGCGCGAGGCCGGTGAGGACACGCGCCGTGAGACCCTGGCCGCTGTGGAGCGAGAGCCGGCCGGCTGGGTCGCTCAGGAGCTGGTGACCCTCTCGGTGCACCCCACCGTCTGTGGAGCGGCGCTCGAGCCCCGGCACGTGGACCTACGGCCGTACGTGCTGGCCTCCGGCCGCGGCGTGGCCGTGGCCGGCGCGCTCAGCCGGGTGGCGCTGGAGAAGGGATCGATGCTCGTCAACAGCGGCAAGGGCGGCGGAGCCAAGGACACCTGGCTCGGTGGGTAGCCGGACGGGCTATCCGCGCAGAAGCCCGGCCAGGATGTGCTCGGTGCCCTCCATGTGCTCACGCATGAGCCGCACTGCCCGCGACCCGTCGTGGCGCCGCAGCAGCGTGATCATGCGCTTGTGCTGAGCGTTCGACTGGGTGAGCACCTCGTCCGGATGCGCGATGCGCGCGATGAGGTCGCTCATCTGCCCCTGCAACTCGGTCATCGTGGTCACCAGGCGGTCGCTGCCCGTGACCTCGGCCACACCGATGTGAAAGCGCACGTCCGCGCGCCGGTAGTCCTCGAACGGGCCCTGGCTGGCCCGGTCCATGCGCTCGGTCAGCTCGACCAGCGGTGCGAGGACGGCGTCGGTGGCCCGTTCAGCCGCCAGGAGGGTGGCGCCGGTCTCGATCGCCACCCGGTAGTCGAGCAGCGCCCGCGCGTCGCTGCCCAGCGGCTCGCCGCTGACCTCCTGGCCCAGCGGCGGCTCCTCCGCGACAAAGGTGCCTCCCGCCCGCCCCCGCAGCGACACCAGGTGGCCGCTCTGCACCAGCGCGGTGAGCGCCTGCCGCAGGGTCGACCGCGAGATGTGCAGCTCCTCGGCCAGGTCGCGCTCGGAGGGGAGGCGACTGCCCGACGGCAGGAGGCCGAGCCGGATCGCGGTCCCGAGGCGCTCGACCGTCTCCTCGAACGTCGTCGGCGGCTGCACCGGCTTGAAGACCGCGTCGAGCGCCGCCCCTCGCTCGACAGGGGTCGCGGGTTCCACAGCACCTAAAGGTACACGGGGCGTCCCATTGGCCGGAAGGCCTCGACTCAGATCGTCATGCGCATCGGCACGCCGGTAAGCGGGTCCTCGCCCGTCCCGATCGTCCGTGCCTTGCCCTTCCGCCGCCGAAGCGCGGTCCAGAGGGCGGCGTAGGCGTCGAGCAGGTCGGCGAGTCCGGCTCGCCGGGCGGCCTCGTCCCACTCGATGCGCAGCGGCGCGTCGGCGAAGTGCCGGCCCACGAGCGCGAGCCGCTGCGTCAGGCCGGCGGCCGTGCCCTTCGGCGGGGGCGGCGCACCGGCGGTCATCTCGCGGAAGCACAGCTCAGGGTGTACCTCGAACAGCCATGCGGCCCGGGACGGATCGGCCCGCAGGAAGCGGTCCACCTCGTCGATCTTGGGCAGGAGTCCGGCCGCTTGGCGGCTGAGGCCGGGCCCGCCGCGCTGGGCCACCAGCTCCTGTACCCGCGGGTAGAGCGGTGCCGCCGAGACCGCCTCGAGCAGAAAGCGTCCAGGCGGAGAAAAGACCGTGCTGCGACGGCTGCGGAGGAGTGCGCGGGCCTCGACGTCGCAATCGCGCAGCCCGACCTCGTCGGGCAGCCCGATCGGGATGTCGATGGCCACGGGCGCTTCCTCGCCGCCGGTCTGCTCGCCCCGCCACGCCGCCAGCTCGGCCACGTCGGCGAAGAGCGCGGTGCGTGTGCCCGAGGTCGTGGCCGCGGCGACGACCCAGCCGCGCCGGGCCCCATCCACGCCCAGCGCGAGCAGCGCCACCGGCCGGCTTACCCGATCACGCCCGGCAGCCAGTCCCGCACGGCCGCCGTGACGGCGTCCAGATCCTTGGTCAGGCTGTGATTTCCGGGCACGGTGACCACCTCGCGGGAGGGTCCCGCCGCCGGGAGGCCGAACGGGTCGCTCTCTCCCTGCACCACCAGTGTGGGCAGCCGTACGGCGTCCAGCTCGTCCTGACGGCTCTTCTCCGGGCGCCCGGGCGGGTGCAGAGGAAAGGCCAGGCACAGCACGGCCGCTGCACCGGTCTGCTCGGCGGTCCGGCAGGCCACACGAGCGCCGGCGGAGCGGCCGCCGGTCACCAGTGGCAGATCGCTCGAGAGCTCCTCGACCACCGCGGTCCACGCCGCGTCGAGCTGCTTCGCCGGTGCGGGTGAGCGGCGGCCGGCCACGATGTAGGGCTGCTCGACCAGGGCCACCCTGAGGCCAAGGCCGCGGGCCAGCTCGGCCACGGCCACCAGGTCGCGCGCCCCCACGCCGCCGCCGCCGGCGCCGTGGCCCAGCGCCAGAGTGGCCGCGGGGTTGTTGACGCCCTCCACGTGAACCCTCGCCGGGCCGTGCGGAGTGTCGATCTCGCGGGTGCTCAAGCGCTCGGCGGCTGGAGCACCGACAGGACGTTTCCGGCGGGATCCAAGAACCAGGCGATCGAGGGTCCGGGACCGCGGGCGACGCCCTTCTCGTCCTGCTCCATGCCCTCGTAGCGCTCGAGCTGCACCCCCCGCTCGGCGAGGGCATCGACAGCGGCGTCGATGTCGTCCACCGGGAAGTTGAGGATCGTGTAGTCGGCCGGACGGTGATCGGGCTTGACGTAGACAAAGGTGTCCCGGTCGCCGGGCAGGCGCAGAGTCATCAGACCGACCTGCTCCTCGAGCACGGTCGTCTCGAGGCCGAGGGTCTCACCGTAGAACTCGCGGGCCTGCTGCAGGTCGTCGACCGCGAAGCTGCTGAAGGCGTTGACATCGCTGAACACGGCTCAGTCCACCCTATCCGGCAGTCCGCAGCGGGCGAAGACGGCCTCCGCCCGCTCGGGGTCCAGGGGTTGGTTGGGCCAGTGCTGGTAGTAGTCCGGGTCGCGGCTGTCCGTGGAGCGAACGATGAACGACGTGACCTCGGCGAGCCGGTCTCCGTCGAGGGTCAGCACGTCGAGCGCGAACGGGCGGAAGGTGTCGTCGGGGGGGTACCAGGAGTAGCTGCCCACCGCCGGCTGACCGTTGGCCCGGGCGGGAAGGTGGCGCCAGCGCCACTCGCCCGACAGCGGCCCCTCGACCAGGAAGCCGGTGAGCGCTTCGGTGCCGGTGAACCAGGATGCGAGCGGCGGCATCGTCCATGCCGCATCCTCGGCGAGCATGTCGACTACGGCATCCACGTCGCCCCGGCTCATGGCGTCCATGTAGCTCTCGACCACCTCTTGCAGGCGCTCATCCCCGAGCGCCCGCAGCGTCGCCTGCTGGCTCTGCTCGGGCAGGCGATCGTCCACGGTCTGCCGCGCCCGCTGGAGGGCGCTGTTCACCGAGGCGACGCTGGTCTCCATCGTGTTCGCGGTCTCCTGCGCCGAGAAGCCGAGCACCTCGCGGAGTATCAGCGCGGCGCGCTGGTTGGCCGGGAGATGCTGAAGCGCCGCCACGAAGGCCAGCTCGACGCTCTCCCGCAGCTCGTAGCGGGCCTCCGGCGCCGCGAACCCGTCCCCCAGGCCGGCGCCCTCCTCGGGGTAGGGCTCCACCCACACCGTCTCGGAGAGCGGAAGGCCGAGGTTGTCATGCGCGTCGATGGAGGGGCCGTGGTCGAACGGGAGCACTCGCTTGGGCCTGCGGGCGATCGCGTCCAGCGAGGCGTTGGTGGCGATCGTGTAGAGCCAGGACCGAAGCGAGCTCCGGCCCTCGAACCGGGCCAGCCCGCGCCAGGCGCGCAGCAGGGCGTCCTGCAGCGCGTCCTCGGCGTCGTGGACCGATCCGAGCATCCGGTAGCAGTGGGCGTGCAGCTCGCTGCGGTGCGGCTCGACGAGCTCGCCGAAGGCGCTCTCGTCGCCGTCCCGGGCCGCCTCGAGCAGCTCCCGCTCCTGCGCCGTTGAGGTCGTGCGCGCGGTGGCCATCACAACAGGGTAGAGACGTCGATCGCCAGCTTTCCCTGAGTGTGGGCGCTCGCCAGCGCCCCCAGCGCCTCGGGCGCCTGCTCGAGGCCGTAGCCGGTCTGGACCGGGACCTGCAGCGCGCCCTCGGCCAGCAGCAGGCCGATGCGATCCAGCGCAGCTGGGTCAGGGCTGGCCATGATCGAGTGACGGCCCGGGCCCTCGCCGACGCCCCCCACGGGAGAGGCGGCGCGACCGTTCGCCTTCAGCGCGGCGGCGTAGGCACCGAACTCGTCCGGCGTGTAGGACACGAGGTCGAGGATCGCGTCGACGCCGTCGGGGTGACTCGCGCGCACGTCAGCGGCGACGTCGCCGTCTCGGTCCACGAGTTCGCTCACCCCCAGCGCGGTCAAGTAGCCGTGGTCCTCTGACTTGGCCGGCGCGATGACGTGCGCGCCGGCCATGCCGGCGAGCTGGACGGCGAAGCTGCCGACGCCGCCGGTGGCGCCGACCACAAGGACGCTGTCGCCCTCGGTGAGCCCCAGCGCATCGACGCAGAACAGAGCGGTGATGCCGGCCAGGGGCGTGGCGCCGGCGAGCGCCGGCTCCACCTCGGCCGG
Source organism: uncultured Thermoleophilaceae bacterium (assembly GCA_963772945.1). Classification (GTDB taxonomy): domain Bacteria; phylum Actinomycetota; class Thermoleophilia; order Solirubrobacterales; family Thermoleophilaceae; genus JACVRW01. Next base: position 547,692 of record CAVYZJ010000006.1, read on the forward strand.
CGTGGCGGCCACGCGGTCTTCCGGTACCGCGATCAGCTCGGCCCAGCTGCCATGGTGGACGACTGGGTCCGCGTGCGGGATGTATCCGAATACCTCGTCGCCGGCCTCGAAGCGGGTCACGCCGGGCCCGGCCTGCTCGACGACGCCGGCGAAGTCGCGGCCCAGAACGACCGGGAACTCGTGCTCGAACATGCCCTTGAGCATCCCGGCGGCGATCGCGTTGTCCACCGGGTTGGCCGAACTGGCCTGCACGCGCACCAAGAGCTCGCCGCCGGCGGGCTCGGGCGCGGTCAGGTCCTCACTCAGGACCGGAGGTGTGTCGAAGCCGGTGAGAACGATGGCCTTCATCGTGGACTCACGGTGTGACGATGTTGAACCAGAACTCGAAGTCGTCCAGCAGAGCGACGAAGTCGTGCAGGACCTGCTCGTCGCCATCGAGCTGCGCGCGGCCGTCGGCGATCTGGCCGGTGAGCGGAGCGGCGCCCAGTATCACCGTGTCGAGGTCGCTGCGGGCGATCCTGACCGTCACCTCCGCGTCGTCGGCCGCGCCTGCGCGGTGGCTGAGCGCTCCGTTCCGCACCATCAGCGTCCAGGACTCACCGACGTCGGTGAGGGTGAGGCCCAGCGTCATGGCGCGGTCGCCGGCCTTGCTTCCGTTGAGCCGCACCGCGAGATAGTCGAAGAAGAGCTCGGTGCTCATCGCTCGGACGGAGTCGGGACTGGCCGTGTTCGGGGTCGGCAGCTCGCGGACGCCGTCGCGCAGCTCCTGGGCGGCGGTCAGGTAGAAGTTGCGCCAGGGGCCGGATTCCGCCTGGTAGCCGAGCTGCTCGAGCGTAGCCGCCTGTAGCTCACGGGCGTCCTGATTGCCGGGGTCCGCGAAGACGACGTGGTTGACGACCTCGGCGACCCAGCGGTAGTCGCCCAGCTCGTAGGCTCCGCGCGCCTTGTCCAGCGCCGCGTCGGCGCCGCCCATGAACTCGACGTAACGCTGTGCCGCGTCCTCGGGCGGGAGCGTGTGGAGGTTGGCCGGGTTGCCGTCGTACCAGCCGAGGTAGTTGACGTAGGTCGCCTTGACGTTGTGGTTGAGCGTGCCGTAGTAGCCGCGCATTGCCCAATGCCGGCCGAGCGTTGGCGGGAACTCGACCTGCTCGGCGATCTCGCTCGGGGTATAGCCGTGGTTGGCCAAGCGCAGCGTCTCATCGTTGATGAAGCGGTAACCGTCGCGCGCCATCCCAAGCATCTCGAGCACGCGCTCGCGGCCCCACACGGGCCAGTGGTGCATGCCGTACATGACCTCGGTCCGGTCGCCCCACAGCTCGACCGTTTGCTCGAGGTACTTCGACCAGGCGAGCGGGTCGCGGATCTTCGTCCCGCGGATGGAGTAGGTGTTGTGCAGCGTGTGGCAGCAGTTCTCCGCCGCGGTGACCGCAGCGAACTGCTCCATGAACCAGTGCATCTCCGCCGGGGCCTCACTGTCGGGCGCGAGCATGAACTCGAAGTCAAGCCCGGCGATGGTCATCCGCTGCCCCGTCTCGGTCACGTGATCGGTGGGCGGGATCAGGCTGACCGTGCCCGCGGAGGTGGACATGCCAAGCCCGGCACCCACCTGGCCCTTGGGATCGGCGGGCAGCAGGTTGCCGTACATGTAGCTGGAGCGGCGGCTCATCACGTTGCCGGCCAGCACGTTCTCGGCGAGCGCAGCCTCCAGGAAGCCTTCCGGCGCCACGACCTTGACCTTTCCGGCGCGCACGTTGTCCTCGTCGACGATCCCCCGCGCGCCCCCGTAGTGGTCGATGTGACTATGGGAGAAGACCAGCGCCACCACGGGCTTGCGCGGGCGGTGCGCGTAATACAGCTCGAGCGCCGCCCGGGCCGTCTCGGTCGAGATCAGCGGATCGAAGACGATGATGCCCTCGTCTCCTTCGACGAAGGTGATGTTCGACAGGTCCAACGTGCGGACCTGGTAGATCCCCGGCACGACCTCGTACAGCCCGCCCTGAACCACCATCTGAGTCTGTCGCCACAGACTCGGGTTGACCGTGTCCGGCGCCTCCGTCCCCTCCTTGATGAACTCGAAGCGCGACAGATCCCATACCGGACCTCCGTCGGCCCCGACCACCTTCCCGCCGTCGGGCAGCGGCGCGATCAGACCCCGCGCGGCCTCCTCGAAATCGCGCCGGTCGCCGAAGTCGAGCCCGGCCGCCATATCGGCATTCGCAGCCCTCGTTGAGTCAGTCGCATCTCCCCTGAGATCCTCCGCGTCGCTCATCAGGGCCGTCATCTCCTTCCATGGCTCTCGATCCCAGCCGACCCGGCGGCGGAGGCTACCTGCCCGAGCTGCGATCAACGGAGAGGGTGGGATTCGAACCCACGAGGCAGTTTGACCCGCCCACACGATTTCCAGTCGTGCACCTTAAGCCGCTCGGTCACCTCTCCAAGCGGCGACCAAGCCTAGAGCCCCAGCTCGCGCACCCCGGGCTCGCGCCATCCCAGGTGGTGGGCCAGCTCGTGCCGCAGCGTCTGCTCCACCTGCGCCCGCAGCAGGTCGGCGTCCCAGCCGAAGTCCCGTTCCAGGGTGTCCTGGTAGAGGACGATCCGGTCGGGGTAGTCGTCGCGGGCCACGGTGTCGCCGAAATAGTGGCCGTACGCGCGATGCTCGGTGCCCCGACGCGAGACCACGACCGGTGTGGTGTCCAGCAGGCGCTGGAAGTCCTCGGGCAGGCGGTCGATCGCCTCGGCGACGAGCACGTCGAACTCGGTCGCCTCGGCCCGCAGCCCCGGCTCGCGGGCCAGCTCTTCGCTCCGCCGCACGAGCCGTTCGAACTCGTGCTCGGGCATCCCCTCGCGGCCGGTCAGCGCCACCGTTGCCCAGGCGGTCAAGAGAAGCAGGAGCAGTCCGCCGCCCGAGAACACGACCAAACCCTCCGCCCCGGAGAGCGACGGCGGGTTGAGCAGCAGCAGGAGCAGCCCGACTGCGAACAGCGCCGCGAGCCCGGCCTTGATCGGTCCCCGGAAGGCGTCCTTCACCAGACCGAGAGTAGGGCTCTCGGCCGGACGCGGCTAGCGCTCGTCGTCGTCCGGGTCTTCGGCGCCCGCCGCGTCGGGGTTGCCGGTGGCCGTGCCTTCCTCGCCCGGCACGCCGGGCGTGTCCTCGGCGTCGTCGCGGGCCTCGCCGCCGGCGTCGTCGGGCACCTGCCCGGGCTGCCCCTCCTCGGGAAGCTGGTCCGACTCCTCGGGCTGCGCGCCCGGGACGTTCGAGTCGCTCTGCTTGGCCTTCCAGTCGCTGCGGGCCTCGTCTATCTGTTGCCCCACGTTGTCGGACCGCTCCTCCATGTCGTCAGCCTCGCGTTCCAGCCGCCGGCCCTGTTCCTCGTGCTCCATCACCCGCTTGTCCCCCGCGAGGAGGGGGAGCAAACCGCACCGAACAATTGGCGCTGGAGCAGAAACTCTCGCGAATCAGCGCGCGAGCGACACCCGCACCGGTCCGCCGCGCTCGTCCACCTCTCTGGTCCAGGCGTGCGGCAGCCGGGCCGAGCGGCCGGGGACCAGGCGCCGCAGGCGACCGCGCCACAGCAGGCGGCCGTCCTGTTCGATCCGGATCCGCGGAAGGCGAAGAAAAGCGCGGGAGCGCAGGACGAAGCGCCGGCGCGCCGGCACCCCGTCATCCGGTGCCACCAAGTTGGGCACGATCCAGAACAACGGGGCTTCGCACACGACCGGAACGGTGGCCTCCGGCCAGGGGGCCGTCCCGGCGAGATGATGCGCCGCACCGGCGGCGGCGTGCCTGCCGCCCAGCGCGGCGACGTCCGCGGTCTCCGCGCCGTGCAGGAGGTTTCCGGCGGCGAACGTGCCCGGCCGGGTGGTGCGCAGGGCGGAGTCGACAAACGGTCCGCGGGTGCCGGGATCGAGCCCGAGGCCCGCCCGCACCGCCAGCTCGTGGTCGGGCACCCAATCGGCGCTGAACACCACCATGTCGCAGGCCAGGGTCCGTACCGCGCCCGATTCGAGATCGGTGAGCTCCACGTCCTCCACTCGCTCGCGACCGTGAATCGCGGTCACGGCGGTGCGGGTCCAGAGCGGCACCTGGTAGCGCAGCGCCGCGCCGGCCCGGAAGAGCTCGAGCGACTGGTGGCGAGGCAGCTCGGTGACCAGGCCCACCGCCCGGGCCCCTGCGTGAGCGAGCGTGGCTACGGCCGAGAAGCTCACGTGCTCGGCCCCCACGATGAGCGCCCGGCCGCCGGGCCGGCGGCCGTGCAGGTACACGAGCTGTTGCAGCTGCCCGGTGGTCATGACGCCCGGCGGCCGGGAGCCCGGCACGAGCCGCGCCGACCGGGGACGCTCGCGGCAGCCGGTGGCCAGCACGAGGACACCCGGCGCGATCGTCTCGCGGCCACGCGGGCTCGTGAGCTCCAGGGCGCCCTCCGGCGACCAGCCGGTGACCATCGCCTCGACACGGAGCTCCACCCCCGCCTCACGCGCCAGCTGTACATAGGCCCGCGCGTAGGCCGGTCCGGAAAGCGGCCGCCGCAGGTCGCGCAGCCCGAAGCCCTGGTGGGCGGCGTGACGCGGGATGCCGCCGGCCTCCGCCTCGCGCTCGAGCAGCAGCACGTCGGCCACCCCACGGCGCCGCAGCTCCACCGCGGCGGCCAGCCCGGCGGGGCCGGCGCCGACCACAACCGCCGGGCCGGCGCTCACCGCTCCAGCAGCGCCTGCAGCTGCGCCCCGCAGTAGAAGCCCTGACAGCGCCCCAGGTGCGCGCGCGTGCGCCGGCGCAGCCCGTCGAGGTCCCGCGGGGGGATTGGGCTGGCCAGGGCGTCGCGGATCTCGCCGCTCGTGACGCGCTCGCAGAAGCAGACGATGCGCCCGTACTCCGGGTCGTGCTCGATCAGGTCGGCTCGCTGGTGCGGCCGGGGAAAGGCCTCGCCCAGGTTGGGCATCCGAAGCTCGGGAGGGTCCCCTCGGGGCTCGAGCGGCAGCCCGCTGCGGCCCAGCTCGCTCCGCACGTGCTCGGCGATCGCCATCGAACCGGTGAGGCCGGTCGACCGGATGCCGCCCACGCAGGCGTAGCCCTCGTCCACGCTGATCTGGTAGTCGGAATGCTCGCTGGCCGCGCGAAGGCCGGCGTAGACGGCGGTCACCTCGTGCTCGAGCAGCGCAGGCATGATCCGCCTGCCCTCACGTTGCAGGTAGGACAGGCCCGACGCGCTCGAGCCGGTGTCGTCCTTTCGCTCGAGGTCTTCGGCCGTGGGTCCGAGCATCACGTTGCCGAACACGGTCGGCGCGATCAGCACGCCCTTGGTGACCTTGGTCGGCACCGCCAGCAGGATGTGATTGACCAGTGGCCGGGCGAGCTTGTCGAAGACCATCAGCTCTCCGCGACGGGGCGTGATCGTGAAGCGGCGGTGGCCCAGCATGCGATCGATCTCGTCGGCGAAGAGGCCGGCGGCGTTGACCAAGAAGCGCGCCCGCAGGTCACGTCCAGAGGTGGACAGGAAAAAGCCGCCGCCGTCGAGCCGCTCGACCCCCGTCACCCGCTCTCCCAGGCGCAGGTCGCAGCCGGCGAGCACCGCCTCGGTGGCGAACGCCAGCGGTGTGGTGAAGGGGCAGACGAGGCCCTCGCCGGCGACCTCGAGCGCCCCGTGCGCGCCTGGGCCCAGATGCGGCTCTCTGGCGTACAGCTCCTCGGTCGGTAGCTCACGCAACGAGTCGTGTCCGTTCTCGCGCGCGCGGTCCACGATGGCCGGGAACTCGGCCAGCTGCTCCTCGTTCCAGGCCACCAGCAGCGCGCCGGTGCGCTCCACCGGGATGCCGACGCGAGGCGCGTACTCGCTCAGGAGCTCGTAACCGCGCGCCACCAGCCGCGCCTCCAGGGTGCCGGGCGTGGCGTCGAAGCCAGTGTGCAGCAGCGCGGTGTTCGCCTTGCTGGTGCCGGAGCCCACGTCGGCGGCGTCGAGCAGCGTGACCTGCAGGTGGTGGCGACTGAGGTCGCGGGCGATGGCCGCGCCGACCACGCCCGCGCCCACGATGGCCACGTCAGTGTCGAAGCCGCGCGTCACGGCCGCTGAGTATCGCGCGGGCTAGGTATTTCGCAGGGCGACGAGCCTCACGGCCTCGTCTTCCACATCCAGCTCCTCGGCCGCCGTGAACCCGGCGGCGGAAGCGTCGAGTCGCGTCCCCGGGCCGAGAGCGACCAGGACGGCGCCGCCGTCCGCGAGCGCGGCCCGCACCGCCGCCGGCGCGTCCGCCGGGTGGCCGGGGTCCAGGATCAGGATCAGCTCGTAGCGGCCAGCGCCGGCCAGCCCCTCCGCGCCGCCTTCGTGGAAGCGAACGCGCGCGTCCAGACCGGCCTCGGTGGCCTGGCGCCGCCCCTCGGCCAATGCGCTGGGGTCGGTGTCGAAACCGTCGACCAGGGCATCGAGGAAGTCGGCCGCGATTGCGAGCGCAGCCTCACCCCGGCCGCAGCCAAGCTCGCCCACCCGGGGCCGCCGGTGCGTCTCGAGCATGGCTGCCACGTCGGGCATCGCCTCGATGCCCTCGATCGCCAAGTCGACCCTGTGTCGCTTCTCAGCCATTCCTCCGCGATACAGAATCGCGTCCGCGGAGGCCGCTCGGTATGGGGGATGTCCCTAGACCTGCCCGGCGCGCTCGCGCTCCACCAGGCGGGCGATCCCGGTGCGGCCGCTCACCCCGAGCTTGGCGATTGCGCTCGACACGTGCTTCTCCACGGTCTTCTCGCTCAGGAACAGCTGAGCTGCGATCTGCTTGTTCGTGCGGGCCTCGGCCACGAGGTCGGCCACCTCCCGCTCGCGCGCGGTCAGCGCGCCGAGCTCGCCCGTCGTCGCCCCCTGGGCGGCCGGCGCCGGGCGGGGGCGCTCGCCTAGCTTGCGGAGTAGCCGCAGCGCGGCGTCGCGGAAGCCGGCGGCGCCGTGCGCTTCAAGCTCAGCAGCGGCGGCGCGCAACACCTCCCTGGCCTCGTCCTCGCGCCCGTCCGCCACCAAAGCCTCGCCGGCCAACGTGCGGCAGCGGCCCGCCCAGAGGGCGGCGTCGACGCTCTCCGCCGCGGCGGCGCCCTCCAAGGCGACCGAGGCGGCGCGGGCCGCGTCACCCTGGGCCAGCGCGACCGAGGCCTCGATATGCGCGAGCACGGCCCCGAAGGTGCCCCCGTAGCGGCCGCCGGCCTCCTCGCGGGCGGTGGCCGCCCAGGTGGCCGCCTCGTCCAGCCGTCCGCTCGCCAGATGGCTGCGCACCGTCACGTCGAGCGTCCGCAGCCGGTCGAGTGGCGAGAGACGCGCGTCAACCCAGCCGAATTCCTCGATCGTCTCCAGCGCCCGGTCAGGGTCGCCGGCGGCCAGGTGGGCAGCGGCAAGGGTCCATCCGGCGGAGGCCGGTGGGTGCTCACGGGTTCGCTCGGCGGCCACTTCTCCCTGCGCGAGCGCCTCATCTATCCGGCCCTGCGCCACGGCCACCCAGGCGGCCAGCTGCGCGCCCCAGTACTCGAGCGTCGTGTTACCGGAGACCAGGACGCTTTCCAGCGTCTCCTCGGCGGCGTCGCGGGCGAGCTCCAGGGCGCCGATGCGCTCGGCGGCGTAGCCGCGAAGTGCCACGAAGCCGGTGGCCAGCAGCCCCTGTCCGGACCGGCGCGCGAGCTCGAGCCCCCGCTGTGCGCTCTGGGCGGTCTCCGCCCGGTCGCAGTAGAGCTCGAGCGCGGACAGCCAGAGCAGCGTTTCGAGCCGGTCGCACAGCTGTTCGTCCGACAGGGCATCCACAAGCGCCTGAGCCTCGTCCAGGCTCTTCTCGGCCGCTGCCAAGGGGGTGTCCGTGCCGCGCAGGGTGCTGTTGATCGCCTCCGCGGCACGCACGGCTGCCGAAGCCTCCAGAGCCGGCGCGCCGGCCTCGTGCGCCGCGTCCCGGGCCTCATTCGCCAGAGCCGCCAGCGCGGAGAGGTCGCCGCACGAATCCCGCTCGTGCCCCATCTCGAGCGTGAGAATCGCGCGTTGCCGTGGCGCGTCGGCGGGGAGGGACGCGCGTGTCTCCTCCAGCAACCGGCGCGCTTCCTCCGGTCGGCCCAGCCAGACCTCGAGATGGGCAAGGTCGGCGACCACGTCGGTGCGCTCCGGCGCGGCCTCCTCCGGCAGCAGCCCGAGCGCCCGGACCAGCGCGTCACGAGCCTCCACCGCGCGGTCGGCCGAGATGAGCGTCTCCGCCTGTGCCCGGAGCAAGGACAGGCGGCGCTCGTCGTGCTCCGGCCCGTCCGGCAGCAGACGCAGGGCCGCGTCGTACCAGCCGGCTGCCGTCCCCGGCGCGCTGCGGGCGCTTTCCTCAGCGGCGGCGGTCAGGAGATCCACGGCGTCGAGGTCACCCGGACGCGCGGCGCGCTCGGCATGATGCGCTCGCTGCGCCGGCGTGGCGCCGCGAGCTTCGAGGGCTTCCGCGGCCCGCGCGTGAGCGGCTAGTCGCGAGCCGCCCGGCGTGCCTTCGTAGACGGCACGCCGCACCAGCGGATGCCGGAAGCGAAAGCGCCGCGGCTGATCCGCGGGACGGACGAGGTCCGTCTCCAGCAGCTCGTCCAGCGCCATGAGCACGGCGTCCTCCTCAACCCCGGCGGCCGCGGCGGCCAGCTCGGGCTCGAAGGGGTCGCCGGCGATGGCGGCGCCCTCCAGGACGCCGCGCATCTCCGCGGGGAGCTCGGCCAGCTCGCCGGCCAGGGCGGCCTTCACCGCACGGGGCACGCCCGCCGCGACAGGCCGCCTGGCGGCCACACTCGGATCGGCGGGGGCGCTGCGGGCCAGCGCCTGTAGATAGAAGGGGTTTCCGCCACTCTCCTGGTGCAGGCGCAGCAGCGCGGAGCTGCCCAGTCCCGGCACGAGCGTCTCCGCCGCCTCGAGCGGCAGGGGTCCCAGGTCGGCCACCTCGGCCGTGCCGGCACGCGCAGCGATCTCCAGCGCCTGCTCAAGACCCGGGGCACGCCCCGAGCGCGTGGCGAGGGCGATCAGGATGCGTCCGTCCGGGGGGCGATGCAGCAAGAGCGCGATCACGTCGGCGGAGGCGGCATCCGCCCAGTGGACGTCGTCGAGCAGGAGCGTGAGCGGCCGGTCCTGGGCCATCAGCTCAATGAGGGCCCGTACAGCCCGGGCCACCCGGTGACGCTCGGCCGCCGCGGCGGGCTCGGTCCCGCCTGCCGCGCGAACGGTGGGCAGGACCGCCGCGAGCTGCGACAGGTGCTCTTCGTTCACGCGCTCGAGCGCGCGCATGTCCTGGCGCGTGACGTCATCGTCCAGAGCATCCACGAGGAGGGCGAAGGGAAGGTCCCGCTCCAACTCGCTGGCCCGGCCGGCCAGAACCACGTGGCCGCGCTCCAGCGCGCTGCCCTTCAGCTCGGAGAGGAGGCGCGACTTGCCGATGCCCGGCTCACCGCGGAGGCCGAGCGCACGGGAATCACCTTGCTCGGCCTCGTCCAAAATGCGCTGCACGAGGCCAAGTTCCTGGCGGCGTCCTACCAGAGCGGCTTCGGCTACAGCCACTCACCGAGCGTAGCGCCGCGGCGGGCTGGACTCGGCCCTCCTGGGCGGCGTAGGATGACCCCAAACGCCGGTAGTCGAGCCTATTGGAGGTACATCATGAGAAGACGCTGGCTGGTTGCGGCCCTCGCGCTCTTCGCCGCTGTCGTCCTTGTCCTTCCCAGCGTGGCCAATGCCCGCTTGCGGCCGCTGTTCGCGGTGATGTCCGAACCGAACGTGGGCCCGGCCCGCAACCACCAAGGTGGCGGCAGCTTCACCGCGGTGATCGACGACTGCGCCTCGCCGGCGGCCCCCGCCTCGCCGAACGACCCCGTGTCCGCTACCTGCCGACGAGCCTTGGTTCTGCTACGGCATCGCGCTCAAGGACCTCAGGTCCCCCCTTCTAGTGGGGCGCTACACGGCGCACGTCCACTGGGGGACGCGGGAACGATCGGGAACGAAGTGATCGAGCTCGACGCTCCCTGGACCGTGAATCCGGGCTCCTCGAGCGGCTGCATCAGGCTGGACGACTACCTTGGCGGCGAAGATCGCCGGATTGGCGGGGGAGATCCCGGGGAGGGGGGGTACTACGTGGACGTCCACAGCCTGCATGCCACATTCTGGGCGGCCCGAGGGCAGATCTTCGCTATAGACCCCGCCGAAGTCCCGTAGACGACAACGAGCCGCCTGGGCAGGCGGGGCGTAGGATGGGCCCGACGCCAGTAGTCGAGCCCATCGGAGGCATAAATGAGAAAGCGCTGGCTGATCGCGGCCCTCGCGCTTTGCGCTGTCCTCGTCCTCGCCCTGCCCACCGCGGCGAACGCCCGGCTGCGGCCGCTCTTCGCCGCGATGTCCGGAGCCAACGAGATCACCGACAACGGCATGCGCGGCGTCGGTGATCCCGACGGCGGCGGCAGCTTCACCGCTGTGATCGACGGCCGCAAACTCTGCTACGGCATCGCGGTCAAGGACATCGAAGACCCCATCGCGGCCCATATCCACAAGGGCGGCAAGAATAAGAACGGGCCCATCGTGATCCCGTTGAAGCACCCGGCGAGCGGCGATCCGGGCTCCTCGAGCGGCTGTGTACGCCTGAGCCGCAAGCTGTCACGGGCGATTCCCAAGAATCCGTCCAGGTACTACGTGAACATCCACAACGCGGACTACCCGGACGGAGCGGCGCGGGGCCAGCTCTTCGCCAGAAGCCCCTAGCCACGATCCAGTCGACAGGCGGCGCGACAGCGGGCGGGCGCGTATAACGTGCCCGCCCGCGGAGACCTCCTTCCTTGGCTGCCACCACGGAGACCCACACTTTCTCGCTCGAGCTGTCGGATGACCAGCGCGACGTTCGCGACTGGGTCCGGGGATTTGCCGAGAGCGTGGTGCGGCCCGCGGCCGCCGAGTGGGACGAACGTGAGGAGACCCCTTGGCCGGTGATCGGTGAGGCCGCGAAGATCGGCCTCTACGGCTTCGAGGCGATAGCGTCGTTCTGGGCCGACGAGAGCGGCCTGACCCTGCCGCTCGTCAACGAGGAGCTGTTCTGGGGCGACGCCGGGATCGGAATGTCGATCATGGGCACGACGCTCGCGGTGGCGGGCATCTACTCGGCCGGCTCACAGGAGCAGCTGTTTGAGTGGGTGCCACAGTGCTACGGCACCGTTGAGGAGCCCGCGGTGGGTGCGTTCTGCGTCTCCGAGCCGGACGCCGGCTCGGACGTGTCCTCGCTGCGCACCCGGGCCCGCTACGACGCGGCCAAGGACGAGTGGGTGTTGAACGGGCAGAAGGCCTGGGCCACCAACGGCGGCATCGCGGCGGTGCACGTGGTGGTGGCCTCGGTCGACCCTGAGCTCGGCTCGCGCGGCCAGGCGGCGTTCGTGATCGGACCCGGGACCCCCGGTCTGCAGATGGGAACCAAGGTCAAGAAGCACGGCCTGCGCGCCTCCCATACCGCCGACGTGTTCCTCGACGACTGCCGCGTGCCGGGCTCCCACCTGCTCGGGGGCAAGGAGAAGCTGGACGAGCGCCTGGCCCGAGCCCGCGAGGGCACCCGGGCCAAGCGGCAGGCCGCGATGCAGACCTTCGAGGTCAGCCGCCCCGCCGTGGGAGCGCAGGCGCTGGGCATCGCCCGCGCCGCTTACGACTACGCGCTCGAGTACGCCAAGGAGCGCCAGCAGTTCGGCCGCCCGATCGTCGACAACCAGGCCATCGCGTTCGCGCTCGCGGACATGAAGATGGAGATCGACGCCGCCCGGCTGCTGGTGTGGCGGGCCTCATGGATGGGCCGCGCCGGCAAGCCCTTCACCGCGGCCGAGGGCTCCATGTCCAAGCTCAAGGCGGGTGAGGTCGCGGTCTGGGCCACCGAGCGCGCGATCCAGATCCTGGGCGGCAACGGCTACACGCGCGAGTTCCCGGTGGAGCGCATGCACCGGGATGCCAAGATCTACACCATCTTCGAGGGGACCTCGGAGATCCAGCGCCTCGTGATCGCCCGAGCGATCTCGGGCATGCAGATCCGCTGATGAGCGAGCCACTTCCGACAAACGACCGTCCCGTGGGGACGGGTGACCCAGGGCTGCCGCCCAAGCCCCGCCTGCGCGGGGTGGTGCACCAGTGGTCGTTCTTCGTCGCGCTGGCGGCGGGGGCGGTGCTGGTCTGGCTCGCCCCCGCGGGCCGGGCAACCCTGGCCTGCGCGATCTACGCGGGCGCCCTGTGCGGCCTGCTGGGAACGAGCGCTCTCTATCACCGCATCACCTGGCGCCCCCCGACCCACGCCTGGATGCGCCGCCTCGACCACGCGATGATCTTCGTGCTGATCGCCGGCACCTACACGCCCTTCGCGATGCTTGTGCTGTCCGAGCCACTTGACGACGTGGTGCTGGTGGGCGTCTGGGGCGGCGCCCTCGCGGGAATCATCTTCACGCTGGTCTGGATTCAGGCGCCGAGTTGGCTGACCGCCGCCGCGTACGTGGTCCTGGGCTGGTTCGCGATCATCGCCGTGCCCCAGCTGGGCGAGCGGGCCGGCCCGGGCGCGCTCATCCTGCTCACCGCAGGGGGCGTGGCCTACACGGCCGGAGCCGTGATCTACGCCTGCCGCCGGCCGGATCCACGGCCCAGCGTGTTCGGCTACCACGAGATCTTCCACGTGCTCGTAGTGGTGGCCGCCGTGGCGCACTTCGTGGCCATCGCGGCGTTTGCCGTGCCAGGGGCCGCCGGTTAGTCGCCGAACAACGGGCCGTCGCCCGACGGGTCGACGATGCCCTCCTCCAGCCAGGCGTACCGGCCCTCGAGCACCCGCGCCGCGGCGGCGTAGTTCTCGTCGTCGTCGTTCGACCACAGGTCAGCGAACAGCGCTTCGACGCGCCGGCGGGCCTGCCCACAGAAGAGATCCGCGAGCTCAGTGGCCCCGTCGGCACGCTCCGGCTGCTCGGTGGCGACCGTGTCGGCGTAGACCACTGCCGAGGCCATCGCGAACAGCTCCGCGCCGATGTCCACGATCCGGCCCAGGAACGCCTGCTTCTTCTCCAGGCCCGCCTGCCAGCGCCCGATGGCGTAGAAGGTCGATCGGGCGAGCTTGCGCGAGCTGCGCTCGACGAATCGCAGGTGCTTCCCCAGATCGCCGAAGTCGTTGTAGGAGCCTGGGCGCTGGCCCTTGCCGACCGCAAGCTGGGGGAACCACCTCGCGTAGAAGGTCCCCGCCGCCAGCGCGGCCTTCGCCTTGTCCTTTAGATCGACGTCGGAGTCGAGTATGTCCCCGGCGACCTGAAGGTGCTGATCGACGACCTCGCGCGCGATGAGCAGATGCATGATCTCGGTCGATCCCTCGAAGATGCGGTTGATCCGCATGTCGCGCAGCGCCTGCTCGACCGGCACCGGCCGCTCCCCGCGCGCCTTGAGCGACTCCGCCGTCTCGTAGCCGCGGCCGCCACGTACCTGAACCAGCTCGTCCACCACGCGCCAGCCGAGCTCGGAGGCGTAGAGCTTGGCCAGCGCGGCCTCGATGCGGATGTCGTTCTTCTTGTCGTCGGCGAGGCGGCTCGCGATGTCGAGCATCGCCTCCAGGCCGAACGCGCTCGCGGCGATGAAGGCGACCTTGTGGGCCACGGCCTCGTGCTTTCCCACCGGCTGGCCCCACTGCACGCGCTCGTTTGCGAACTCACGGGCGACCTTGGTGGACCACTTGGCGGCACCGACGCAGATTGCGGGAAGCGCAAGACGACCGGTGTTCAGGGTGGCGAGGGCGACCTTGAGGCCCTCGCCCTCTTTTCCGATCACGTTCTCGTTCGGGGTGAAGACGTCGTCCAGGCGGGTCACCGAGTTCTCGATCCCGCGGAGGCCCATGAATGCGTTGCGATGCTCGACGCCGATCCCCTCGCTGTCGCACGGGAGGATGAAGGCGGTGATGCCCCCGGCGTGGCCGTCGCCCTCGGGCACCTTGGCCATCACCACGACGACGTCGGCGATGGCGCCGTTGGTGGCCCAGAGCTTGCGTCCGTTCAGCACGTAGCCCGAGCGGTCCTCGGTAGGTGTGGCGGTCGCGGCCAGCCGGGCGGGATCGGAGCCCACGTCGGGCTCGGTGAGGAGAAACGCGGACACGTGGGTGCGCGAGACGCGGGGAAGCCACTCGCGTTTCTGTTCCTCGGTTCCGAACAGCCGCAGGGGCTCCGCCACGCCTATCGACTGGTGGGCCGAAAGGAAGGTGGAGAGCGCGGAGTGGTAGCCGCCCGCGAGCGCGAGCGCCCGGTTGTAGTACACCTGGGAGAGCCCGAGGCCGCCGTAGTCCTCCGGGACCTTCATCCCCAGAGCTCCGAGCTCCTTGAGCCCACCGATCACCTCGTCGGGCACCTTGGCCTCACGCTCGATGCCGAGCGGATCGACCTCGCTCTCGAGGAAGCGTCGCAGCCGCTCGAGAAAACGTTCGCCCTTCTCGACGGCCTCGGCATCCTGCCGCGGCTGCGGGTGGATCAGGTCGAGCCGGAAGGAGCCCAGAAACAACTCCCTGCCGAAACTCGGAAGCTCCCAATCGCGTTCGCGCGCCGCCTCGGCAACCTCGCGCGCCCGCCGTTCGCTCACCTGAGTGGCCATCAGCCGCCGCCCAGCGCCGCGCGCGCCGCCCCGCGGCCCGTGCGCACCGCTCCCTCCATGTAGCCGCACACCCACTGGTCCGAGCCGCAGACGTAGAAGGGCGGCTCATGGGTCCCGTGCAGCGGGCCCACGGACATCACGTCGCCGGGCCGCCACCCGGTGATGTAACCCTGGGTCCAGGGGTCAACCCCCCAGCGGCGCACGAAGACGGCCTGGGGCTCGAGGGCCTGCGGGCCGAAGGCCTGCGCCATCTCCTCCACCAGCTCGGCCTCGATCTGCGCCGGGGAGGTGGTGAGGAAGGCCGCGAGGCGCTCGGGCGGGATCAGCGCCGAGACGATGCCCTCCCGCTGCGTCCAGGTGCCCCCCATCACCGCGGTCTCGAAGAAGACGTCGCCGTTCTGGTCCTGTTCCTCCCAGAACGAGCGCTCGTAGGCGAAGCAGACCTTGACGGCGAGCGCGTTGCGCTGGCGGTCCAGCGAGGCCATGCGCGCCTCGGACACGCCCTCCACCGCCACCCGGCGCAGCGGCGCCACCGGCAGCGCGCACACCACGGCATCGCGTCTCGAAGCGCTCGCCCGTGGCGGCCGTCACCAGGCAGCCGCCGGCATCCACGCGCACGCGCGCGACCGGGGTGCCGTAGCGCACGCGGTGGCCGAGCTCCTCGGCCATTCGCAGGGCCACGGTGGCCGAGCCCTCCTCGACCCGCAGGCACTCCCACACGTCATACGAGTAGAAGCCGTGCGCCCCCGCCGCGGCCTCCTTGCGGAGATCGGCCAGCAGCGAGGTTCGCTCCACCGACTCGGCCGACAGCGCGAGCATGAACAGGTCCCGGGCTCGGACCACGTTCGGAGTCGCGCCCGCGTCGCGCAGCCATTGGCCCACCGACAGGCGGTCGAGCCGCTCCGCCTCGGGGTGCGACCACGGATCGTCGGGGTCCACCGTTCCGGCGAGGCGCGCGAACTCCCGTTCCGCCCGGAGGTAGCTTTCCCGGTCGGCGTCGCTCATCCAGGGGTGCGAGGGGCCCACCTCACGCCCGCCGGCCAGCACCCAGGTGTCCTCGCCGGGCCGGCTGGGAAACGACGGCACGAGCGTCAGCCCCAGCTCATCGCACAGCCCGGTGTAGGCGGTATGGAAGGGTCCGATGACCTCTCCGCCCAGCTGGACCAGGCGGCCGTCCGCCAGCCGGGTCTGCTCGACCCGGCCACCGGCTCGCGAGCGGGCCTCGAGCACGACCACGTCCGCGCCGCCGAGCGTCAGGTCCCGCGCTGCGCTCAAGCCGGCGAGGCCGGCGCCGAGCACGGCGACGTCGTATCTCACTCCGGCGCCTCGCAGCGCACCTGGTAGACCGACAGGAAGCCGGAGCGAAAGCCCTGGCGGGCGGTCCGCAGGTAGAGGCGCCAGACCCGGACCCGCTCCTCGCCGGCGAGCCGGACGGCGTCGTCAGGCCGGTCCTCCAGGCGCCGCAGCCAGTGGCCGAGCGTCTCGGCATAGTCCGCCGGGAATCCCTCCACGTGATCGGTCTTGAGGCCGGCTCGCTCCAGCGCCAGCACGATGCGGGACAG
Source organism: uncultured Thermoleophilaceae bacterium (assembly GCA_963772945.1). Taxonomy (GTDB): domain Bacteria; phylum Actinomycetota; class Thermoleophilia; order Solirubrobacterales; family Thermoleophilaceae; genus JACVRW01. Next base: position 563,833 of record CAVYZJ010000006.1, read on the forward strand.
GTGCAGCGGAGCGGCGTCGGGGAAGACGTAGCGTTCGGAGAAGGGACCGGCCTCCGGATCGCCCACCCGCACGCGAGCGATGCCGTGGTTGAGGAGCCGCCCACCCGGCCGCAGCACGGTTCTGAGCCTGCGCGCGTACTCGTCGATCTGGTTCGAGCCCACGTGCTCGACCATGCCGATGCTCGCGATTGCGTCGAACGAGGCCGGCTCGAGCTCCCGGTAGTCGGCCACCCGTATCTCCACCCGGTCCTCGAGCCCGCGCTCGCGCACGCGCCGCCGGGCCTCGTCCGCCTGCGGCTCGGACAGAGTGATCCCGACCACCTCGACTCCGTGGCGCTCGGCCGCGTGGATAGCGAAGCTGCCCCAGCCGCAGCCCACGTCGAGCACGCGCTGGCCCTGCTCCAGCCCCAGCTTCGTGCACACCAGCTCGAGCTTGGTCTCCTGCGCCTCCTCCAGCGTCGATGCACCGCGCGAGAAGATCCCGCAGCTGTAGGTCATCGACTCGTCCAGAAAGAGACCGAAGAACTCCGTCGGCAGGTTGTAGTGGTGCCGCACCGCGCGGGCGTCGCGCTCGGGGCTATGGCGCCGCCCCTGCGGTCGCAGCTCGGCGGTGGGAGGCTTCGGCGGTGGCTGCAGCCCGGCGGCGCGGACGGCCGCGAGCGCCAGGCGGGCACGGGCCGCCCGGTCAAGGGGCGGCGGCTGCCAGCCGTCGAGCACTTCGATCACGGCGTCGAGATCGTCAACCTCGAGCTCGCCCGACACGTACGCTCGCCCGAGACCGAGCTGTCCCGGCGCCCGCAGCGCGTGCCCGAGTGCGGCCGGCGAGCGAAGGCGGAAGACCGGCCCGCCGCCGTTGGTGGACGGCAGGCGGCTGCCGTCCCAGAAGTCGACGGCGAAGGGCCGAGCCGGGAGCGCCCTCTCGAGCTCGCTGCGAAACGGGCCGGTACGTGCGAACACGGGAGTTGGCGCCGGTCAGGCGGCTTCGGTTACCGCCTTCTGGGCCTGACGCTCCTCGGATCCACGCGCACGAACGTCCCACACGAGGCCGAGCTTCTCGAGCCCGCGGATGACGATTCCGGAGGGGTCGAACTGCGAGAGGCGAAGCCCGTGGAAGGCTGACGTCGGGAAGGCGTGGTGGTTGTTGTGCCAGGCCTCGCCGAAGGTGAAAGGCGCGAGCCAGGCCAGGTTGCGCGAGTGATCGGGCGTGTCGTAGTCCTGGCGGCCGAAGAAATGGCAGAGCGAGTTGATGCTGTAGGTCACGTGATGCACCACGAGCATGCGCACCGCTCCGCCCCAGAGCAGGCCGGTGAGCGCGGCGCCCAGCGAGCCGCCGATCAGCCAGCCGAGCGCGAAGGCCGCCAGCAGCCCGCCCACGACCCAGGCGACGAAGGTGCGGTCGACGAAGCTGATGACCGGGTCGCGGATCAGGTCCGGGGCATAGCGCTTCCTCTTCCCCCGGTGGGTGTGGATGAAGAGCCAGCCCACATGGGCATGGAACAAGCCCGTGAGGGCCCCGCGCCAGCCGCCGGCGTGGCCCACGTGGGGGCTGTGGGGGTCGCCCTCCTGATCGGAGAAGCGGTGGTGCTTTCGGTGGTCGGCCACCCAGGAGATCACGGGCCCCTCGATGCTGGCCGACCCGAGCACCGCCAGGATCGCCCGCAGCGGCCGGCTGGTGGAGAAGCTCTTGTGGGTCAGGTGACGGTGAAAGCCGACGGTCACGCCGAAGCCGGTGAGCGAATACATGATCACGAACACCGCCACGTCGCTCCAGCGCAGCAGGTCGGACCACACCTGCCAGCACACGATCCCCAGGGCCAGGAAGGGGACCACCGTGACGGTCCCCGTGATGAAGCGGTCGCGTGTCTCGTGGAGCACCGGCTCCACGTCGTTCTCCTCGCGGCGCGGTCGCGGCGCCACGAGCACGTCAGTTTCGGTCTTCAAGGATGGACCTTTCTCCCTCAGGCCGGCCCCGTTGGCCGACGCCGAGCAGCCTAGCCGGAGCCGCGGCTAAGCGTCTATTGGGCGGCGCCCGGACCACGCCGGGCCGGTACGGTGGCGCGCATGTCGCAGCCTGACTTCCAGGGCCGGATCGCCGTCGTCACCGGGGCGGCCTCGGGCATCGGGCGCTCGACCGCGCTCCTGCTGGCACGCTTGGGCGCGACCGTGCACGCGGCCGACACCGACGAGGCCGGCGCCGGGTCGGTCGTGCGCGAGATCGAGACACGCGGCGGAAAAGCAACCGCCCATCCGGTCGACGTGAGCGAGGCCTCCGCGGTCGAGGCGCTGGCCGAGCGGGTGTACGCGGCGGGGAGCGGCGTGGACATCCTGCACAACAACGCCGGTGTGGGGCACGCCGGACGCATCGAGGACACGACGCTCGAGGAGTGGCGGCGGGTCCTGAGCGTGAACCTGATGGGGGTGGTCCACGGGGTGCACGCCTTCGTGCCCCGGATGCTGGAACAGGGCCGCCCGGCGCACATCGTCAACACCGCGTCCATGGCCGGCCTCGTGCCCGTGCCCGAGATGGCTCCCTACACCACCTCCAAGCACGCGGTGGTGGGCCTTAGCGAGTCGCTCAACGCCGAGCTCTCGCCGCGCGGCGTCCGGGTGAGCGTCGTCTGCCCCGGCGTCATCAACACGCACATCATCGCGCGGGCGCATCTGGAGGGAGAGCTGGCGCAGCAGCACGACTGGCTCGTGCGCTTCTACGGCCGCCACGGCTCGTCGCCGGACGTCGTGGCGAAGGCCGTGGTGGACGCCGTCCACCGGGGAAAGCTCATTCGCACCGCCCCCCGCCACCACGTGGCGTTCCTCTGGACGCTGCGGCGGATCTCGCCGCGCCTCGCCCAGCCCGTCGCGCGGGCCACCCAGCGGCTGATCGCCGGTCGCCGCTAGTCCTGCGGACGGCCCGGCTGCTCGGGCGGGCCTGGTTCACGCCCGGGCTCGGCGCCGCCACGGGGGTTCTTCAGCGCGTCCGCCGCCCGCTTGGCCTTGTCCTGCGTGGTCCCCGGTCCGCGGGCGATGTCCTTCAGCTGCTCGGCGTCGCGCTTGAGCTGGTCGGTTCCGCCTCTCTTGTCCACAACGTCCTTGGCCTTGTTCATCAGATCGTTGAAGCGCATCGCGGTCACTCCTGTGCCGTTCGGGTTGAGTTGCTCAGGCTATCGATGGCCGCCTCCACCTCGGCCCGGCCCGGCTGGGGTCCGAACTCCGTGAGGCACCAGGTGGCTCCCGCGGCCTCCCAGGGCACGGGATCGGCGTCGGGCGGGTTCGCCACCACGAGGTCGAAGGCCCCGCCGGCGGGCCTGAGCGCCTCCACCTCCGCGGCCAGCTCGGCCAGCGCCTCGGGCCCGGGGAGGTCGACCGGAAAGAGCCCGTCGAAGCGCGCCGCGCGGCGCAGCGGCCGGCGGTGGGGCCAGCGCGCCGCTACCCAGACCGGGATGCGCAGAACCGGCGCGGGCGCGAACTCTCCGTCCCAGTAGCCCTGCAGCCGCTCGAGTCCCTGGTCGAGGAGGCGCGCCCGGACCCGGCGGTCCTCCTCCTCGCCGAAGCGGTCGGAATCGAACTCGCCATTGCGGTCGCTGCCGATTCCCACGCCGAGCACCAGCCGCCCCGCGCTGAGCCGGTCGAGCGTCACGGTCTCCCGGGCCAGCTTGTGCGGACGGCGTCGGGGCAGTGGCGTGATCAGCGGCCCCAGCGTCACCCGCCGCGTGGCCATCGCCACCGCTGCCAGCGTGACCCACGGATCGGCCACCGCCGTTACGGGTGCGCGATAGGTCAGGTGATCCCAGACGAAGAACCCGTCCCAGCCCGCCCGCTCGGCCCGGGTCGCCAACTCGGCCACCAGCCCGGGCTCGGACAGTTCGTCGAAGGGGGCGACGTAGATGCCGCGGCGGGCGGTCACCGCCGGAGACTACCCCGCCGGGTCGCCGATCCAGTAGCGCGGACCCGGGCCCTTGCGCCCGGCCCGATCGTCCGGGTTGGCAAACCGGCAGCGATCGAGGGAGAGGCAGCCGCAGCCGATGCACTCGCCCAGGCCGGCCTTCAGCCGCTCCAGCTCGGCGATCCGATCGTCGATCCGCGCCGACCATCGCTGCGACAGCCGGTTCCAGTCGCGGCGAGTGGGCACCCGCTGAGGCGGCAGCTCGGCCAGTTCGTCGCCGATCTCCTCCAGCGTCAGGCCGATCCGCTGGGCGAACACGATGAAGGCGATTCGGCGCAGCACCGGGCGGGGGTAGCGGCGGTGGCCTGACCCCGCCCGTTCGGACGTGATGAGGCCCCGTTCCTCGTAGAAGCGGAGCGCAGAGGCGGCGACGCCGCTGCGCCGCGAGACCTCGCCGATGGTCAGCACCTCGGGCATGCCCGGAGTGAACCACGATCGGCCCCCGACTTCAAGCTCACTTGAGCTTGCAGCGGCGCGATCGCCCTCCGCGACCGCGCCGCCTCCCGTCACCAGCCCTCGGAGTAGGCGGGCTGGGTCCGGTTCAGCTCTGAGTCTGCTGCCTCGGCCTCGTCGGCCGCCGGGTTCGGCGAGCGCACCACCACCAGCGCGACCACCACGGCGATGGCGACCAGCGCCGTACCGAGGAGGTAGGCCAGGTGATAGCCGGCGTTGAGCGCCGACGCCATCGACTCGCCCTCGGCGAGCAGGCCGTCGGTGCGCTCGGTGGCGAGGGTCGCGAGCACGGCGAGGCCTATGGCGCCGCCCACCTGCACGGTCGTGTTCACGAGTCCGGAGGCCAGCCCCGAATCGCTCGGCGTGGCGCCCGACATGGCGAGCGTCATGAGCGCCGGGAAGGCCAGCCCCGCGCCTCCGCCCAGCAGCAGCATCACGGGCAGCACATGGAGCACCCAGCTTCCGTCCACGGGCGCCTGGGTGAAGAGCATCAGCCCTGCTCCGGCCGCGACCAGTCCGGCCACCAGCGCCGAGCGCGGCCCGATGCCCATGATCAGGCGCTCGGCGAACCCGAGCGAGAGGGTGCCCATCACGAGGCACGACGGCAGGAAGGCCAGTCCGACCTCGAGCGGGCTGTAGCCCAGGATCCGCTGCATATACAGGGCGCCCAGGAAGAACATCCCAAAGAAGCCGACCACCAGCAGCGCCATCACCACGTTTGCCCCGGCGACGTTCCGCGAGCGGAACAGACGCAGCGGCATCAGCGGGTTGGCGATGCGCGCCTGACGAACGACAAAGCCCGCCAGGAGCGCCAGCGCCACGGCTCCGAGCCCGAGGGTCTGGGTCGAGCCCCACCCCTGCTCACCGGCCTCCAGGAGCGTGTACACCCCGAGCATGAGGCCGGCGGTGAGCACCAGCGCGCCGGGGATGTCCGCGCCCTCGCTGAGGCCGATGCCGTCGCGGTTCTCCACCAGCCGGACGGCCAGCAGCGCGGTCGCAAGCCCGACGGGCAGGTTGATGAAGAAGATCCAGTGCCAGTTGATGGCCTCGGTGAGCACGCCGCCGGCCAGCAGGCCGATCGAGGCTCCGGCCGACGCGACGAAGCTGTAGACACCGATCGCCTTGGCCTGCTCCCGTGGTTCCGGGAACATCGTCACGATCATCCCGAGAATGACCGCGGAGGCGATCGCTCCGCCGGCGCCCTGGACGAACCGGGCCGCGATCAGCATGCCCTGGCTCTGCGCGGTGGCGCACAGCAGCGAGGCGGCCGTGAAGACGGCCAGCCCGATCAAGAAAACGCGCCGTTGTCCGACCAGGTCGCCTATCCGGCCGGCCAGCAGCAGCAGACCGCCGAAGGCGATCAGATAGGCGTTCACCACCCAGGCGAGGTTGCTCTGCGTGAAGCCCAGGTCGTCCTGGATCGACGGCAGGGCCACGTTCACGATCGTCGCGTCCAGCACGATCATGAGCATCCCGCCGCAGAGAACGTAGAGCGCAAGCCACCGGCGCCGGTCGGCATTGGTTGCAGTTGTCACGTTGTCTGTTTGTGTGGTCATGGTTCTGCACGTAGAGACCGCCGCGGGCCTCGGGAGTCATCGCCCTAGCATGTGGACTGTGAGCACTGCCACACTGGCGATAGAGGCGTCCGGCCTGGTCAAGTCCTTCGGCGACACCCGGGCGGTGGACGGCGTGGACCTCGCGGTGCGCACCGGCTCTGTCTATGGGGTGCTCGGCCCCAATGGGGCGGGCAAGACCACGACGATTCGCATGCTGGCCACTTTGCTCCGGCCGGACGCCGGAGAGGCGCGCGTGCTCGGGCACGATGTCGTGACCGAGGGGGACGCGGTGCGGGGGCTGATCAGCCTCACCGGCCAGCTGGCCTCCGTCGATGAGGACCTCACCGGGCGGGAGAACCTGATCCTGCTGGCCCGCCTGCTCGGCCTGACCCGTCCCCAGGCCAAGGCCCGGGCGGACGAGCTGCTCGAGGCCTTCGGCCTGGCCGACGCGGCCGCCCGGCTGGTCAAGAACTACTCCGGCGGCATGAGACGCCGGCTGGACATCGCCGCCAGCATCGTGGTCACTCCCGAGGTGATGTTCCTCGACGAGCCGACCACGGGGCTCGACCCGCGCTCGCGCAACCAGGTGTGGGACATCATCCGGAGTCTCGCCGGCGAGGGGACGACGATTCTGCTGTGCACCCAGTACCTGGACGAGGCGGACCAGCTCGCCGAGGGGATCGCGGTTATCGACCACGGCCGGGTGATCGCCGAGGGCACCCCGGGCCAGCTGAAGGCGTCTGTCGGCAGCGGCGCCCTGCACGTGCGCCTGCTCGAGCCGGGCCAGCGGCCCGAGGCCGAGCGCGTGCTCTCGCAAGAGCTCGGCTCGGTACACCTAGAGCCCGACCCGGCCGCCCTGTCGGCATCTTGCGCCGACGCCGACCGGGCCGCCCAGGCGGTGGCCGAGCTGTCGCGCTCGGGGGTCAGGGTCGCCGATTTCTCGCTCGGCCAGCCCAGCCTCGACGAGGTGTTCCTCGCGCTGACCGGTCACCCGGCCGAGGAGGAAGACGAGGACCAGGCGGCATGAGCGTGAATCCGACTCCCCGGACCGAGACCCGCCGGACCGAGGCCGAGGCGCTGCGCACCGCGCTCGCCTCGAGCCCCCGTCCTCCCCGTCCGAGCGCCGCCTCGGCGGCACTGACCTTCGGCTGGCGGGGAATGCGGAAGATCCGCCACGTGCCCGAGCAGCTGCTCGACGTGACCATCACGCCGGTGCTGTTCACGCTGCTGTTCACCTACATGTACGGCGGCGCGATCTCGGGCTCCACCTCGGAGTACCTGCAGTTCATCCTTCCCGGCACCCTCGCGATGTCGGTGCTGTTCACCACGGTCTACTCCGGGGTCTCGCTGAACACCGACATGACCAGAGGCGTGGTCGACCGCTTTCGCACGCTGCCCATCTGGCGACCGGCGCCGCTCGTCGGGGCCGTGCTCGGCGACAGCGTTCGCTACCTGGTGGCCGGCTCCGTGGTCGTGCTGGTTGGAGTGATCCTGGGGTACTCGCCCCCCGGCGGGTTTGGCGGGGTGCTCGCGGCGATGCTCCTCGTCACCGTGTTCGCCTTCGGCCTGGCCTGGGTCTTCACCACGGTCGGACTGCTCATGCGGGCGCCCAACGCGGTGATGAACGCCGGCTTCATGGCCCTCTTTCCGCTGACCTTCATCAGCAACGCGTTCGTGCCGCCCGAGACACTGCCCAGCGCGCTGGAGGCGTTCGTCAACGTGAATCCGATCTCGCATCTGGTGACCGCCGCGCGCGGCCTGATGGACGGCACCTCGAGCGTGGGGGACATCGGCCTCGCAGTTGGCTGGGCCGCGGCGTTCACCGCGGTCTTCGCGCCGCTCACCCTGCACCTGTACCGCACCAGGGCCTGATGGCCCGCCGCTCCGTGGAGGAGTCGAACCGCTGGCTGCTGCGGGCGCGCGACGCGATGGACCGCACCTATGCCCAGCCGCTCGACGTGCCCACGCTCGCCCACATCGCCCATGTCTCCGAGGCCCAGTTCATCCGGACCTTCCGAGCGACGTTCGGCGAGACGCCCCACCGCTACCTGCAGCGCCGCCGGGTGGAGCGCGCGATGTTCCTGCTGCGGGAGACCAACCGCAGCGTCAGCGACATCTGCCTCGACGTGGGCTTTCTCAGCCTGGGAACGTTCAGCCGTACCTTCAGCGAGATCGTCGGCGAGTCGCCCAGCAGCTACCGCGACCACGCCGAGCCGACCGGCGCCCCCACGTGCTTCACGATGAGCTGGACGCGACCGAGCAGTTTTGGAGAAGCGAAGCCTTCAAGCCGGGGCTAGGGTCGCCCCATGATCAACAACATTCGCATCTCATCCATCTTTGTCCTCGACCAGGACGAGGCGCTCGACTTCTATGTCGGCAAGCTCGGTCTCGAGGTGAACACCGACGCGGACCTCGGCTTCATGCGCTGGCTGACGGTCAGCGTCCCAGGCCAGCCCGAGCGGGAGATCCTGCTCGAGAAGCCCGGGCCGCCCGCGCACGACGAGGCCACCGCGCAGCAGATCCGCGAGGCGGTCACCAAGGGCGCCGGCGGTGGCTGGATCGCGTTCAACACCGACGACTGCCGCGCAACCTACGAGGAGCTCCTGGCCAAGGGCGTCGAGTTCACCCAGGAGCCGACCGAGCAGTCCTACGGCATCGACTGCGGCCTGCGCGATCCGTTCGGCAACTCCATCCGCATCGCGCAGCTGGCCACCGCCCCCAGCCCCGCCTAAGGCGGCCTGGACTTCGCCCGGCGACCCGAGGACAATCCGCCTTGTGATCGATGCGCCCACTCCGGTTCCGTCGCGTCCGTCGGACGCGGAGCGGGAGTGGGCGCTGCGGGCGCTGAAGGCTGGGGCGCTCGAGGGGCGACTCTCGCTCGACACCTTCTCGGGCCGGGTCGAGCGCGCCTACGGCGCTCGCAACATAAGGCAGCTCGAAGCGCTGGTGGACGACCTCCCGGCGCGGTCCCGGCTCTCGCGGCTGGTCTCCGCCGCGGCGGGGGCCGCATCCGGCCTGTCTGCCGCCATCGAGACGGGCTGGCGCGAGCCGCGAGCGCCCGTGCTGGCCCTCCCACGCGCCCGGTCGGCGGTGACCATCGGTCGTGCGGACGACTGCGACTGCGTACTCGCCGACCCGACCGTCTCCCGCCGCCACGCTCGACTGCGCCGGGCGGGGAGAAGCTGGCTCCTGACCGATCTCGGCTCGACGAACGGGACCCGCCTGAACGGCTGGCGCGTGGCCGAAGAGGTGGAGGTGCGACCCGGGGACCGGGTCAGCTTCGGCGCCGCCCGCTACCGCCTCGGCGACGGGCGATGAATTCGGCGGCGCCGGCCGGTCTCCACACCCGTGACCCTTCCCAAAGTCGTATCCAGAGACGAGTGGCTGGAGGCCCGCCAGGAGCTGCTGGTCAAGGAGAAGGAGCTCACCCGCCGCCGCGACGCGCTAAACGTCGAGCGCCGAGAGCTCCCGATGGTCCGAATCGAAAAGGACTACGCCTTCCGGGGCCCCGCGGGCGAGGTGGGGCTGATTGACCTTTTCGAGGGCCGCCTCCAGCTGATCGTGGGCCACTTCATGTTCGACCCCGAATGGGAGGACGGCTGCCCGAGCTGCACGGCCGGCGCCGACGAGGTCTCGGATGGCCTGGTCGAGCACCTGAGGATCCGCGACACCTCGTTTGCCTACGTCTCGCGCGCTCCGCTCGAGAAGCTCGAGCGCTACAAGGCCAAGAAGGGCTGGACGGTCCCCTGGTACTCCTCCTTCGGCAGCGACTTCAACTACGACTTCGGGGTCACGCTCGACGACTCGGTGGCGCCACTGGCCTACAACTACGGCTCGAAGGCCGACCACGAGCGCGCGGGAACCGACTACTACTTCCAGGGCGAGCAGCCCATCGAACTGCCGGGAACCAGCTTCTTCCTCCGCGACGGCGACGACGTCTTCCACACCTACTCCACTTACGGCCGCGGCGCGGAGATGCTCGGCGGCTCCTACTACTGGCTCGACCTGACCGCGCTCGGACGCCAGGAGCAGTGGGAGGAGCCGAAGGGGCGCGCAGCGAGCGCCCGCGCGGACCGCCCCGACTTCGCGGACTGACCGCCCTCAGGCAACCGCGGGCGCGAGCGGGAAGGTGACGCCGGTGAGCCTCTCGGACAGCTCTCACGCTCAGGTTCCCAGCTCCCGGGCAGCACCCACAGGCCGTGGACGAACACGACGGGCGTCTGCCCAGACTCGTTCGCCTCGTCGATTTGCCGGCTCTCGCGCTCGCTGATCGTCGCCATCGCGCGGATCCTAGGTCCGGCCGAGATAGGTCGCGTCGAGAAGCGACTCCATCGACTCGATCGGCCCTCTGGCCCAGTCGTCGTCCACCTCGTCCCAGCCCAGGGCGCCGATCGCCCGTTGCCAGGTGAGCGCCCGCGCGACCTTGCCCACCCGGCACGCCAGCTCGAGCGTCTCGACGAGCTCGCGGTGGGAGCCCAGGTCGCTGAACACCTCGAGGTAGGCGTCCCGCAGCCGCTCGATCTCGCCGGCCTCGACCTGGTTTCGGACGAACCCCAATCCGAGCCCCATACTGGCGAAGGGATGGGCCACCACGCTGTCGCCCCAGTCGTAGAAGCGCGCCTGGCCGTCCTCGCCAATGAGGATGTTGTACGTGTGCAGATCGTTGTGCTCGAGGCTCGCCCCGACCGGGGCTGTCGCGAGCCGGCCGCACCAATCGACCACGGTCTCCCTCATGCCGGCCACGCGCTCGTAGGTCGTGTGATCCGCCGCGCTGCCCCGGCGCTCCAGGTATCCGCGCACCGCTTCCAGCGCCTGGTCGAATCGCGTCGGCATCAGCGTGGGACGCATGTCGCTGAGACCCAGGGTCAGCAGATCGCCGGTGTGGGGAATCAGGTCGCGCTGGAACTGCCCGTACTGCGGCAAGGCCGTGGCCAGTCCCTCGACGAGAGCGGGGCCGCTCGCCCGCTCACCGAGCGACAAGCCGGCGTCCGGCAACAGGACCCAGCCGCGGCGGACGTCGACGGCCAGGGGAACGAGCACCCGGTCGGGCGCCACCCGCGCGAGAAGCTCGTACAGGCCGGCCTCGAAGGCTGTGTCGCGTCCCGTCGCCTTCAGCCAGACCCGGCCCCCGGTGGTCGTCGCTCGCAGCAGGGTCGCCCACGGCCGGATGCGCGGCTGCTCCACCTCGCCGATGCGGGCCAGCCCCACGTCGGCAAGGCGCTGGTCCAGCCAGGCTGTCGCCTGCACGCGCCAGGCGTCCGAGGACCAGACACCGACGCCGCGGTCGGGGTCAGGGTCGCTCACCGAATGACGCGATAGGCGCCGGCCCAGTCGAATGGGTCATGGTTCCTCCGTTCGCGTTCCGGCATATGGACCCGGGCCGGTCCCTGGACTCATCGGTCGCCGGCCCGTGGCGATCCACGCGCGCGCGGTCAGCCGGAAAGGTTCGTTTCCCACGCCGAGGCGGCGCCGGAGCTCTTGCTGGAGGCCGGCCCGCGCTGCTGGCGCCAGACCGGCCGCGTAGGCGCCGGACGGTGCAACTCCAAGCTCCAGCGGCCGCCACAGGTCCTCGAAGCTGTCGTAGGCCGCGGAGACGACCACAGGACGGATATGCACGTCGGTCAATCCGGCCGTCGACCACAGATCGCCGAGCTCTTCGGGAGTGCAGAAGGGCATGGAACGTCCCTCGTCAAGCTCCACCGCGGACGGGTCGAGCGCGACCGCGGCATCCCAGAAGCGCCGCAGCAACGTCATCTCGCCGGCGTAGTCCCAGACCGCCGCGGACACCGTGCCGCCGGGCCTGGTCACCCGGCACATCTCGCGCACTCCCGCCGCCGGGTCCGTCATGAAGTTCACGACCAGCTGAGCCAGAGCGTGGTCGAAACCGCCGTCCCCGAATGGGAGCGCCTCAGCCGGCGCCACCTCGACCCGGACACCCGGTAGGCGTCGCCGGCACGCATCGGCGAACGGGGCCGACGGGTCGACTGCGGCCACCTGCTCGGCTCGAAGCAGGGCGGCGAGCTCGGTCGTGAGCGCGCCTGGCCCGCACCCGACGTCAAGTGCCCGCTCACCCGCCCGCACGCCGGCGGCGCTGATAAGCGCCCGGGCGAGCTCGGCTCCGTAGCGGCCGATGTGGCGGTCGTAGGCCTCCGCCGGCGTGCGGAAGCTGGCCACTCCTGGCGGGTCGCTCATGCCCCGAGCCTGCCCTGGTCGGCTCCCGGGGTCAAGGCCAACGGGGAGCGTTCAGGCGCTTGTGCGAAGCGTTCGCAGCACGGCTGCCAGCACGACCTCGTTCTGGCTCATGTGGGCGGCGTAGTGGTCGGCCTCTTCCAACAGCAGCAGCTCGGCGCCGGGGATCGCCTCTGCCGCGCGCCGGGCGCCGTCGAGAAAGTCCGCATCCGCCGCGCCGATGAAGATGAGGCACGGGACCCGCCAGCCGTCGAGATCCTCTGAGATCGCACCCTCGACCATGGCTGCGCTCCAGGCGGCGCGGAGAGCCAGGGGATCGTTGCGGAGCAGCCGTGCCCGCTGCGGTGCGGGGAATTCAACCTCCCAGGCTTCCTCGAAGGCCCGGGTCAAGGGTTCCATGCTGCCCTGTTCGCAGCCCGCTCCCAAGGCCTCCCCGATCAGGCGGCCGAGGGGGCTGTCGGGCCAGGCATAAGGCTGGTTACCGCCGATGACCAGCGACCTCACCCGCCCGGGCGCGTGCTCGCCGACTCCGAAGCACAGCCTGCCTCCCCACGACCTGCCGATGAAATGCGCCCGCTCGACATCCAGCAGGTCGAGGACCGCTACCGCGTCGGCGACACGAGTCGGCATCGCGTAGGCGGAAGGGTCGTGGGGCTTGTCGCTGCGCCCGTGACCGCGATGATCGACGAAGATGAGCCGGAATTCTCCGGCCGGCAGCGCCTCGGCGATCTCGGACTCACGCAGATCCTCGACCGAGTCCCCAAAACCGTCATGAAGCAGCACCGGCGCGCCACCGCCGCCGTCGTCCTCGAAATAGATGCGCGTTCCATCCCGACGGTTGGTGGCGTAGGGCATTGCTCCCGAGACAGGCTCGCACACGCGCCTCGCTCAGCGATCCTGCGCGGCGCGGCGGGCCAGCTCGGCCTCGCTCGGCGTTTCTGAGACGAAGGAGCCGCCCTTGATCTCGGCGCCGCTTCGGTACACGGCCATGATCACGCCGGTGGAAGAGACCTGCGAACGCGCCAGGTCCAGCCCCGCGGGCACTGTGCCGCCGTCGAACAGGCGCTTTCCCTTACCCAGCACGAGCGGGAAGATCCACACGCGAAACTCGTCGATCAGGCCGTGCTCGATGAGTGTCTGAATCAGGTTCGCGCTGCCGTGCACCTGAAGCTCGGGGCCGTCCTGCCGCTTGAGCGCGAGGATTCCCTCGGGCAGTTCGCCCTCGATCAGCTTCGAGTTCTCCCACTCGAGCGCCGTCAGCGAGGTCGAGGCCACGTGCTTGGTCGCTCGGTTGAGCGGCTCGGCGCCCGGGTCGTCGGTATGTGGCCAGTGGGCCGCGAAGATCTCGTAGGTCTTGCGGCCGAGGACGAGGTCGAAGGGCTTGGACATCGCATCGCCCAAGCCCGCCTGCATCTGCTCGTCCCAGTATCCAAACGACCAGCCGCCATGCTCAAAGCCGCCGCTGGGATCCTCCTCGGGGCCGCCCGGCGCCTGCATGACGCCGTCGAGGGTCACGAAGGTGTTCACGATCAGCTCTCGCACTGCGGTCCTCCTGTGTCGTTGATGCCTCTACCTCGCTGTCGAACGCGCGGAGGCGAAATCGACACGCGCAGAGATCTGCGGGGCAGGTGGACCTGGCGTCACAGCTTGGCGTGCGGGAAGTCCGGCGAGCGTGACTGAAAGGACAGAATCTTGGGGTTCTGCACCACGCCTGCGCGGATCTCGATCGCCCGGCTGATCGTCGCGTCAGCGTCCCAAGCATCGGAACCGGACATGACGGTCCCGAGGAACGGAATCAGGGCTTCGCTGATCTCCCAGGTCGCCGAGTTCCACAGGTACGACGGGCTGTGATCGACGGCGTAGTAACTCACGCCGGGTGCCACCGTGAACATCGGAGCAACGAACGAGGTCGGGCGTGCCCATTCGAAGCCCATGCCCTCGTCGCAGGAGACGTCGACGAACAGGCTGCCGGACCCGAAGTGGGGGAGTTCGTCATTCGTCACGAACATCAGCGGCTCCTCGGTGTCCTGCAGGATGCAGTTGACGACGATGTCGTAATCGGCGAGGAACTCGGCGACCGGATGGCGCGCGGAGCTGCTGAACACGAGCATGCGGCCGGGACGCTCGGGGTCGTGCTCGTAGTGGACCAGCCGGGCCGGCGCCATCGGCGCGGCCACCGCAGCGACGCTTCGGTGCGTCAACACCGTCACGTCGTGCACGCCCAGCGCGAACAGGGCGGTCACCGCGCCGCGAGCGCTGGCGCCGAAGCTGATCACCGCGGCTCGCAGGCGGGGGCCGTACGCCCCGGTGATGCCCGTCACCTGCAGCGCGTGCAGGACCGAGCAGTAGCCCGCAAGCTCGTTGTTCTTGTGGAAGACGTGAAGGCTGAAGTTGCCCTCCGGGCTCCAGTGATGCATCGCCTCCCACGCGATCAGCGTCAGCCGGCGGTCGATCGCCACCTGAGTGAGGGCCTCGTCCTGGACACAGTGCGGCCATCCCCACAGGACCTTGCCGGGGGGCAGCGCCATCGCGTCCTCCACGAGGGGCTTGGGGAGCACGACGACATCGCACTCCTCGACCAGCTGCTCGCGCGGGCGCAGGCCGCCGATCCCCGGCTCGAGCTGGGCGTCGGACACGCCGTAGTGCTGCCCGTACCCGCGTTCCAGAAAGATCCGCCGCCGCAGGCCGGCGTCGATGCGTTGCAGATGCGCCGGGTGAATCGGGAGCCGGTGCTCGTCCGGCTTGTGCGACGTCCCGACGACGCCCAGGCTCAGCTGCTCCATGCCTACTCCTTATCAGAGGCGCCGCCGACCCCGTGCAATCGCTGGTCCATCATCGCCCCCACCGGCGAGGCGATGGCGGAGCGCTGTGTCTCATCGATTCTCACCGCCGGCCAGCGCCTCGCGAGCGAAGGCGATGAGGGCACGGGCCGCGGGCGAGGCTGGACCGGCCTCGCGCCAGGCAAGGACCAGGCTGGAGCGCAGCTCGGGCCGGACGGTTGGGACGAGGGTGAGGTCCTCCCAGCCCGAGTCGGGGAGGATGGCGACCCCGAGGCCGCGCTGGGCCATGGCGGCGAGCACCCGCGGGTCGGATGCCTCGATCACGATGCGCGGCGCCACGCCGGCACGGGCGCACGCGGTCTCCAGGGCGGTGCGACCGCCGGTGCCGCGCGGCAGCGCGATGAGATCGTGCTCCGCCAGCGCGCGGACCGGCACCGACGACCGTGACGCGAGCTCGTGCTCACGCGCGACCGCTGCGTAGAGCGGCTCGTCTGCGATGACTTGCACCGCGATGCCGGCCGGCGGGTCGTCGGCCAGGCCCACGAGGGCTACCTCGATGGCGCCGCCGGCCACGCCCGCCAGCAAGCCGTCGGAGTCGTCCTCGATCAGGGAGACCTCCACGTCCGGGTGCTCGCGGTGGAAGCCGGCGACCGCGGCAGGCATGAGCTCGACCGGGCACGCGGTGACCATGCCGACCGACACCTGGCCACGCACGAGCCCCGACAGGTCCTCGACCGCCGCCCGTGCCGCCGCCACCGCCGACAGCGCGGCACGCGCAAACGGGAGCACGGCCTCGCCGGCGGCGGTCAGGGTCACAGTCCGGCCCGACCGGTCGAATAGTCGCTCACCCAGCTCCTCCTCGAGTCGCCGCACCTGCGCGCTGATGCCCGGCTGCGCGACGTGCGTGCGTGCGGCCGCGCGCGTAAAGGACGCCTCCTCGGCTACCGCCAGGACGTACTCGAGTTGGCGCAACTCCATAACCAGAGATTCTATGTGCGAGCACAAGTATTTCTGTGAGCGATATACGGGTCAGGGAATAACTACGACATGGCTTCCACACCTACAGACACAATGCAGCGCTACTTCGCCACCTGGAAGGCGCACGAGTTCGACGACTTTCAGGCGCTGCTCGCCGACGACGTCACGTTCAGGGGCCCGATGGGCACCGCCGACGACGCAGCGAGCTGCCGCGCCGGGATCGAAGGCATGTCGAAGGTCACGACCGACATCGTGATCCACACGATGGCCGCCGACGGCGAGAACGTCGTCACGATGTTCGACCTCCATACCACCGAGGCCGACGAGCCCTTACTGGTCGCCAACTGGGCGCAGGTCGCCGACGACGGCAAGATCAAGCGCATCCGCGTGACGTTCGACCCCCGGTCGATCGTGTCGTGACGATCCACCGGCTGATGGAGCCATGGGGAGAACTCCCGATTGCCCCCACCGCCGGTCGCTCGTAGCTTCGTCCTGCTGGAAAACGGCAAGCGAGGGCCAAGGAGGTTCCCGAATGAACGCTGTGCTCGTAAACGTCACCATCACCGACCGCGAACCCGCCCTGGCGGTGCTGCGCGAGCAGATCGTGCCGAGCGCCTCGCAGGCGCCGGGCTTCGTCACCGGTTACTGGCTGCTCTCCGAGGACAACGGCCACGGAACGTCGGTATTGGTGTTCGAGTCCGCAGAGGCGGCACAGTCGGCGGCGCGCTGGATCGAATCCCAGGGACCGCCCACGGACGCCGTCGCCCTGGACGGCCTGGAGGTGCGCGAGGTGGTCGCGCACGCATAAGGCTCGGGCTCGCCTCCCAGCCCGGTGGGCGACGCTCAGTCGAGGATTGTCAGATCGATCTCGCTCAGGCGCTCGGGGTCAGCGAGCACGTCCATCTCGACTATCTGTCGGTTTCGGATCGTGAAGCCCGCGATCGCGAACGGCCGTCCGTCGCGGAGGGTGACCGTGCCGACCGCGCCGTTGACCAGCGCCGGCCGCACGTCTATGTCGAGGCGCGAGAAGGCGGACGCCTGGCCGGCCACCTTGGCCGCTCCGCGGACGACCCTCGCGGAGCCGATGGCGACGGCACCGCGGTCGGCCCTGAGGACCACGTCCGGGTCCAGCACCTCGAGGAGCGCCTCGAAATCGCCGTCGCGCGCGGCCGCGACGAAGGCGTCGACAACCTCGCGCTGGGTGTTGAGGTCCGCGTCGGGGATCGCCTTCTGGCCCTGGACGCGGCGGCGGGCCCGGCTCGCCAGCTGGCGCGCCGCCTCGGGTGAGCGGTCGACGATCGGCGCGATCTCGTCGAACGGCACCGCGAACATGTCGTGCAGGACGAAGGCGAGCCGCTCGGCCGGGTTCAGCGTCTCGAGGACCACGAGCAGCGCCAGTCCGACGGAGTCGGCCAAGAGCGCCTCGTGCTCGGGGTCGGTGCCGTCGGCGCGGTCGACGATCGGCTCCGGCATACGCGTCTCGAGGGGCTCCTCGGGCCGTGATCGGCGCGAGCGCAGGATGTTCAGAGACACGCGCGCGACGACGGTCGTCAGCCATCCGCCGAGGTTCTCCACCTCGTCCGAGTCGACCCGGTTGAGACGCAGCCACGTCTCCTGGACGGCGTCGTCGGCCTCGCTCAGCGAGCCGAGCATGCGGTAGGCCACGGCGCGGAGCCGCGTCCGGTGCTCCTCGAACTGCTGGGCCAGAAACTCGCGCTCATCCATCGGTCACAGGAGTAGACCCGCGCGATGCATGCAATGTGACCGAAGGAAAGCCACCGGTCACATCTTCCCGCCGTCAGGTGTCAACGTGTTACGGATCAAATTTGTCGCCGCCGGGCCGCCGGCGCTGGGAAAGGAAGAACGATGCAGACCGAGAGCAGACGTCCGAAGATTGCTGTCACGGGAGCCACCGGCCGGGTCGGATCGCACCTCGTCGAGATCCTCGAGCAGCGCGGACACGATGTGGTCCCGATCGCGCGCTCCAAGGGTGTCGACGTGGTCACCGGCGAGGGTCTCGACGAGGCGCTCGCCGGGGCCGAGACCATCATCGACACCGCCACGGGGCCCTCGCCCGACCAGGAAGCGGCGACGGAGTTCTTCACCGCTTCGGCGCGGAACGTCCAGCGAGCCGGCGCCGCCGCCGGGGCGAAGCGGATCGTCGTCGTCTCGATCATCGGCATCGACAAGTTCCAGGGCGGCTACAACGCGGCGAAGGTGGCGCAGGAGCAGACGCTGCTCGAAG
This sequence comes from uncultured Thermoleophilaceae bacterium, assembly GCA_963772945.1. Taxonomy (GTDB): domain Bacteria; phylum Actinomycetota; class Thermoleophilia; order Solirubrobacterales; family Thermoleophilaceae; genus JACVRW01. The sequence goes on from CAVYZJ010000006.1 coordinate 581,974, forward strand.
GCCCGCTCCCGGTTCGGATCGTTCGCGCGGCCCAGTTCCACGAGTTCGTCGACCCGCTGGTCGGGTGGACGATCCAGGATGGCGTTGCCCACCTGCCCGAGATGCGAACACAGCTGGTGGCCGCCCGTGTCGTCGCCGAAACCCTCGCCGACGCGGCCGAGGAGCCGGAGATCGAGAACGGCAGGATCACCGAAATCGCGGGCCCGCAGGAGGAGCGTCTCGCCGAGGCGGCCGCCGCGCTCTTCGCCAGCCGAGGTGACTCGTTCGAGATCCGCGAGAGCCGTGGCGGTCCGCTGGCGGAGCCCGGCGACCCGGACGCCGCGGCCTATGCGGAGGGCGCCGCTCTGCCCAACCCGGGCGCGAAGCTCGCCGGCCCCAGCTTCGAGGAGTGGCTCGCCGCGGCCTAGCGCGCGACGCGCGCGGCTGGTTCCAGCACCCACCGTGCGAAGTCGGCAGGACCGACGTTGCTTCCGCACAAGATCGTGGTGACGCGCCGCCCGGCGAACCGCTCAGGCTGCTCGAGGATGGCGGCAATCCCGAGCGCCGCGGACGGCTCGACGACCAGGCCCGCGTGCTCATACAGCGCACGCATGCCGGCCTTGATCGAGTCCTCGCGCACGAGCATGACGTCGTCGAGCAGGACGAGCAGGTCGTCCAGCACCTCGGGGATCGGACAGCGCCCGGCGACGCCGTCGGCGATCGTCTCGATGCGGTCCGTCTCGACCACCGTTCCCTGACGCCACGACAGTGCCATCGCGGGCGCACCGGCCGGCTGGATGCCGATTACCTGCACGTGGTCGGCCAGCGAGCGCACGGCGTAGCCCACGCCGCTGGCCATCGCTCCGCCGCCGAGCGCGACGAGGATGACGTCGAGTCCCGGATCGTCTCGGACGAGCTCTAGGCCGATCGTGGCGGCGCCCTCGCAGCTGGCGAGGTCCAAGCTGTCCTCGACCAGGTAGGCGCCGTCCTCGTCGGCGATCTCCCGCGCCAGCACGCGGGCGTCTTCGATGTCCTCGCCTTCGAGCCGGATGTCGGCGCCGAAGGCGGCGATCTGGCGCAGCTTGAGCGAGTTGGCGGCTCTCGCGGCCACGACGGTCACCTCCAGGCCTCGACGTGGGCCGCTGTAGGCCAGCGCCTGGCCGAGATTTCCGGCGCTGGCGCACACCACTCGCGACGCTCCCTTCCGCCGGGCCACGGCTGCCACCGTCTCCGTGCCGCGTCCTTTGAAGCTCCGGACCGGGTTGAACGTTTCGACCTTCAGCGTCACCGAGCATCCGAGCACTTGGCCGAGCGGCGCGCACGACAGAGCCGCCGTGTCGAGGAATACCGGGTCGATCGCCTTGACGGCACTGCGGACCCGATCTAGCTGGAGCCGAACGCGGTCGAGGCCGCTCACAGCAGCGCAGCATCCCACGCCGCCGGGTCGGGGGGGCCGCGGCGTGGACGCCTGCGTGCCGGGCATCCAGATGGGCGAGACTCCGAGCGGGGTTGTGGTTTCAATTTGGGGTATTGAGGCGACAAAAGGGCCCATGGGGATAGCTGAGCAGACGAGGGACCGGCCGGGGGCTTCGCGGCAGGTGCGGCGGTCGGTGACGGCGGCGGCGTTCGGCGGTGCGCTGGTGCTTCCTTTCGCGGGTTCTGCGGTGGCGGCGGTGCCGGCGTGTGCATGCGGGGGTGGCGCTGCGCCGGACGCGGATCCTGTGGTTCCGGATCCGGTCGAGGTCCCGCCCGCATCCGTGGCAGAGCCGGTCCCTGCGCATCAGCCGGCCCCGCCGCCCGACCCGAAGCCGACCGAGCACCAGGCCCTGCGGCCGGTCCCCGAGCCGGCGCCCGGCGGTGGAGGCGGCGGAGCCGGTGGAGTCTTCTCCCGCCGTGGGCATGTCGGCCAATGCGGCGGAGCATCGGGCGGAGTTGGAGAGCGCTGCGGCGGAGCCGACCTCCGAGCCGTCGGAGCCTGAGCGTTCGGCGACGCCGGGGCCCCAGCCGGAACCGGCGGTGGAGCCCTCGGAGCCTCCGGCTGCGGAGGTGGATGCGCCGGAGCCTTCTCCCTACGCCGACATGTCGGCCGATGCGGCGGAGCACTGGGCGGGATCGGAGGGCCCTGCGGCGGAGCCGACCCCCCAAACGCCGCCCGCGGTGCAGCCCGCGGAGCCTCCTCCCTACGCCGGCACGTCGGCCGATGCGGCGGAGCGCCGGGCGGGATCGAGGGGCCCTGCGGCGAAGCCGACCCCCGAAACGCCGCCCGCGGTGCAGCCCGCGGAGGCCCCGGCTGCGGAGGCCGATGCGGCGGAGCACTGGGCGGGATCGGAGAGCTCGGCCGCGGAGCCGACCTCCCAGCCGCCCGTTCCGGCGACGGCGGTTGCGCCGGAGTCGAGTGACGTGGCCAGGCCCTTTCAGCCAATCGTGCACACCTTCTCCACCGGGTGGTGCCCCCTGGGGGAGAACCCCAACGGCTCGTGCCGCGGCAGCGGCGCGGCGAGCGCCGTGGCGGACACCGTCGGGGACGTGGCCGAGCGCACCTGGCATGTGGGCCGCTTCGTCAGCAATGCTCCGATCAGCGCCCCGACGTGGTTGTGGGCGGAAGCGAACGGAGGCAACTGCGGTTTCGACCCGGGCTTGGTCGTTGCTTGTGTGGACGTCAATTCCTGGGCGAATGGACCGCGGGGTGCGCTCACGACGGGGGGCGTGGTGCTCTACGAGGACGAGGGCTCCGAAATCTCCGATGCCGAGCGCGCGCACGAGGAGAGGCACACCGACCAGTGGGCGCTCTTCGGCGTTGGCCTGGTTCCCGCCTACTACGCCAACGAAGCGGCGTCGCAAGTCACCGGCCATGGGTCGTGCTGGAATCTCTTTGAGCGGTGGGCCGGCTTCGACGAAGGTGGCTACGACGAATGCGAGTAGGCAGCCCTCAGGGCCAACAACGGTCGCCGGACGTCTAGCTTGAGCCGCTGAAGCCTGCGCGTCAATCACAGCGCGCGGGGGTCGGAGCCGGCGTGGAGGCCGCGGGGCCCACGGCTGCGGTGTATGCAGCTGAGCACGTCGTGGCGATCGGTGGCGACCCGTCGCGCTGCTCGGCGGCCGAGTCATAAGAGGAGTGCGATCCGCACTCGGTCCGACTGCGCCAAGCGCGAAGACTCATGTTGTGCAGGAGGTAAACCGCTTCCGCGCGAAACAGTGAAGCGGCCATGCGGTGTCTCTGCCTCACCCTTCTGATGTTTGCCGCATTCGCGACGGTGACGACTCCCGGCGCACAGGCGAACGGCGATGGCGACATCACCACCTTCAGGATCCGGGATGGAGAGGTCCGCCTGCGCGATCTCAGCCGCCCGCTGCGGCTTCTGGTCCTCTCGAAGCGGCGGGGACCGCGCGGCCGGCGCGGGCGTCCCGGTCCGAGAGGCCCGGCGGGCCCCAGAGGTCGGGTTGGGGCCACAGGACCAGCCGGCCCCATAGGCCTGGCCGGCCCGAGAGGACCGGCGGGTGCCATGGGACCAGCTGGCACCAGCGGCCCAGCAGGACCAGCGGGACCCCAAGGTCTCCCCGGAGCGACGGGCGCCATCGGCCCAGCAGGACCCCCGGGTACGCCCGGAGCGACGGGCGCCACCGGCCCAGCAGGACCCCAGGGGACGCCCGGAGCGACGGGCGCCACCGGCCCAGCAGGACCCCAGGGTACGCCCGGAGCGACGGGCGCCACCGGCCCAGCAGGACCCCAGGGTACGCCCGGAGCGACGGGCGCCACCGGCCCAGCAGGACCGCAAGGGCCCCCCGGAGCGACGGGCGCCACCGGCGCGGCCGGTGCGCCTGGTCTGACCGGCCCGATCGGCCCCATTGGGCCCACCGGTCCCATGGGGCCGGGCGGCGCGACCGGCCCTCCCGGGCCGGAAGGCCCGGAGGGTCCGGAAGGCCCAGCGGGCCCGGCGGGCCCGGCAGGCCCGGCGGGCCCAACGGGCCCGACCGGTCCAGCAGGACCGGCTGGCCCACCCGGATCAAGCGGGCTGACCGGCTACGAGGTGGTAACGACGGCAGTAGGGCCCAGCGCAGACAGCCCCAAGGACGCAACGGCTTCCTGTCCCGCAGGCAAGGTGGCCCTCGGCGGCGGCGCGACGACCGACGTGCCCGTCGACACGGTTCTGTCCGTGTCGCAGCCGGCGGCGTCGAACACAGGCTGGCGGGCAAACACCCGGCGGGTGTCCGGTGGCGCCGGCGCCTGGACGATGACCGTCTACGTTGCCTGCGCCACTGCGGGGACCACAGCGAACTGACCCCGGCCGGATCCCGCCGGCTTTCTGCTCTTAGTCGCCTACTAAGAGCGGCCTTTCGCGCGCGCGCACGGATCACCATCCGAGCGACGCGACCGAAAGCGATCCAGCACGTTGGCCGTCACCGAAGCGTCGTAAACGCCGCTGAGGCGCGCACCGCGCAGCAGCGTTCGCCGCCCGAGTGGGTCCAGCGGGAACGAGCACGAACGGCGACCTGCGCGTCACATTGACGTTGAGGTTGAGGAGGGGCCTGTGTCGCTCCTTGGCGGTGGTGGACTGATGTCTCGAACTTCACCGACGAGCCGGGCGCGAAGCGCGCTGAGGATTTTGCGATAGCGGTATGCCCGCGGGCGCCTCCTCTCTTCACACAGGACGTCGGCGAGCATGACGGCGGTGATCGGGTGGATCATGGCTCCACCTTTCGAGTCGGTTGGCGAGAGCCACTCTGCGTTCGGACGCCCACGCTCGCGCGAGGCGGATGCCTAGACCGCAACCGCCCGGATCGCGGTCGCGTAGGGGAACTCCCTAAGGGCAGGCGAGCTAGCCGCCGGCCATCAGGCGCGCCAGCTCGGTCCGAGAGCGAATCCCGAGCTTGCGGTAGACGCGACTGAGGTGGAGCTCGACGGTCTTCGGGCTCAGGAAGAGCCGGGCGGCGACCTCCTTGTTGGTGCCGCCCTCCGCCACCTGCAATGCGATCTCGAGCTCTCGCGGGGTCAGCTCATCGACCAGAGCAGGATCGCGCCTGCGCGCCGTCTCGCCGCTGGCCCGCAGCTCCTCGCGCGTCCGCTCCGCCCACGAGGAGGCACCGAGACGCTCGAACCCACCGAGCGCCGCGCGCAGCTGCTCGCGGGAGTCGAGGCGCCGGCCCGCCCGCCGCAGGCGCTCGCCGTAGACGAGCTGCGTGCGGGCGCGCTCGAAGGGTGAGACCGAGTCGGTGCAGCGATCGAGCGCCTCAGCGAAGGCGTCGTCGAGGCTGCCCTCATCGGCGAGCAGGGCGCGGGACCGGGCCAGCGTCGCAGTCGCCCAGGGACCGAGGCCGGTGTCCTCGAACTTCTCGAACGCCGCGAGCTCGGCCGCCGCCTCCGGTAGTCGTCTGGTGCGAACGTAGGCCTCGATCAGGTCCGGACGCCAGCGCAGGAGCGGGGTCCCGCCTGCGCGGTTTCCCGCGAGCTCGCGGACTCGTTCGAAAGAGGGAATCGACTCCTGAGCGCGCCCTGCGCCGAGCTCCAACCGACCCAGGGCGTCGAGTGCGTGCGCTTTGATCAACTCGTCGTCTGGCGCTCGCGTCGCAACCGCCTCGGCGACGTGCGCCCGGCAGGCATCGACACGCCCAAGCACAGCCTCGATCGCCGCCGAGCAAATGAGCGCCCACGCAACGTGACGGCTGAGGTCGAGCTCCTTGGCCCGCTCGAGGGCCTCTGTGGCGGCGGCGCTTGCGCGCTCCAGGCGGCCTCGGTTGAGCTCGAGATCTGCAAGCACGGGCAGGGCGGCGATCAGCGGCACCAACTGCCCCGTGTCGCGGTAGATGGGAAGCGCTTGCTCCAGCAGTCGGCCCGCCATCCCGTTCTGCTCCAGTGCGGTCAGGCACTCGGCGAAGTCGATCACCAAGCCCCCTACCGTCAGCTCTTCGCGCGCGTCGACGATGGCCGCACCGCGTCGGGCCAGATCGATCCCCTGCGCCAGATCACCGTCGAGAACGGCCTGCCAGGCCCGGGCGGTCAGGCCAAAGGAGATCTGCCCTTCGTCGCCACCGGCGACCAGCGACCAGGTCCACTCGACGAGTTGGCGGTGGCGCTCGATTTCGAACCGCAGGTTGAGCTCGCCCGACGCGTGCCAGAGAAGCCGGGCGGCGCGAAGCGGGTCCACTTCTTGCACGCGCTCGGCCTCGGCGATGAAGGTCTCGTAATGCTCGCCGTACGACGCGTTCGACCAGGACAGGAACCCGAGTGCGTCGTACAGATCCGCCCTGGTCAGCGGATCCTGGGCGAGCTCGAGACCCTGCTCGACCAGCGCCAGCGACTCTTCGCTCCAGCCGGCGGAGAAGGCCGCCCAGCCGGCTCGGGCGAGGCGAGCGGCGCGCAGGCCGACGTCGCGCGTCAAGTTGGCCGAGCGCTCCAGCAGGCGTGCCTCCGCGCCAGCGCCGCCGCGGTCGCGCGCGCGATCGGCCGCGCCCTCGAGCGCCGCCGCAATCTCATCGTCGGGACCGACCGCGGCCGCTCCCAGATGCCAGGCGCGACGATCCGCGTCCTCTGCCCCGAACGCCTGGGCGAGGGCGAGGTGCGCCTCGCGCCGGGCGCCCGCGGCAGCCGCCGAGTAGACCGCCGAGCGAACCAGCGGGTGGCGGAAGGACAGCTCGCCGCCACGGGCCTGGACGAGGCCCGCCACCTCAGCCTCGTCGAGCGACGCGGCGCTCCCGCCGCAGGCGCTGGCGATCGCCGCCAGATCGCCGGTGTCGCTGGCCGCGGCGATCAGCAGCGCGTTTCCAGCCTCCGGCGAGAGCGATCTCGCTCGCGAGAGAAAGGCTCGTTCCACGCTCTCCCCCACCGCGAGCGGATCGTCGAGCGGTTCGGTGCCGGCGCGCTGGGCCTCGCTCAGCATCGGGGGAATCTCGACGAGGGCAAGCGGGTTGCCCGCGGTGGCGGCGACCAGCCGGTGTGCGACTGCGGCGGTAATCGAACCGCCACTCGCGCCTGCGAGCAGCAACTCGCTTGCCGCCGCTGTGCTCAGCCCGTCGACCCGCAGGTCTGCGATGGCGCGCGTGTCGAGGCGGGTCGCCTCTCCCTCGCGCACCGCGAATAGAAGGGCAACCGACTCAGCCTCCAAGCGGCGCGCGACGAAGGTGATCGCCTCGGCCGACGCGGGGTCGAGCCAGTGCGCATCGTCGAGGACCGCGAGGATCGGCTCACCCTCGGCCGCTGCGGCGAGCAGCTGCAGTGCGCCGGCGTAGGCGAGGAAGGGGTTCACCTCGCCCGGCTCTGTCAGCGCCAGGCAACGGCTCAGCGCGTCGGCCGCCGCGTTGGACACCTGGTCGAGTGCCCCGAGCACCGGGAGCAGCAGCTGGTGTAGCCCCGAGAAAGCGAGCTTCGACTCCGACTCGATCCCGACCGCGCGCAAGACACGAAACCCGTCGGCGCTTTCGATCGCGTACTGGAGCAGGGCGGACTTGCCGATCCCCGGGTCGCCCCGCAGCACCAGCGCCCGGCTGTGGCCGTGACGGGCTTCGTCGAGCAGCTCTGCGAGCCGGGCACACTCACGCTCCCGGCCAAGCAACATGGCGTCCCGAGTCTAGGGCCCGCTCCGAGCGCAGGGCCGGCCGGGGAGCGGCCGCCCGCCGGCGGAGTGGATCCATAGCCGGTCCGCGAGCTCGCGCTTGAACGTTGGCACGGCGCTGGGCTCGCGTCGTGCGCGGGCCTTAGAGCGGCGCGGGTAGATCAGTTTCCGAAGTCGACGACCTGGAGGCCCATGGGCATCCGCGAGCGGAACCTCCCGCTCAGCACCTGGGTATTGATCGGCGTGACCGCGCCGCTCTGAAGCAGCGCCTCATTGGTGACCAGGCCCTGGCCGGTGAAGCGGGGGTGGACGAAGGGAAGCCCGTTCGACTGCAGCGGCGACGGTCCGTCCATGATGTGGAAGTGCAGGTGGGGGGCGTCGGTGTTGCCCGTGTTGCCGAGCAGGCCCAGGACCTGGCCCCTGCGGACACGGTCGCCCACCTCGACCCGGAGGCTGCCGGGCTGCATGTGCGCGTAGAAGGCGAAACGCTTGCGGGCGAGCCTGACCACGACGTGGTTGCCGCCCGCGGTCTGCACCGTCTGGCCGCTGGGCAGCGCGCCGGGCGTTTGCTCGGGTAGGTCGTCCTGGATGCCGACCACCCTCCCCCTCGCGACCGAGTGGATCGGGTCGCCGAAGTAGGCGTAGCTGGAGAGCTGGTTGATCGGGCCCTCGAACAGGCGGCCGCTCGGGGCCAGCTGCACCCAGTCGATGGCGAAGCGCTCGGGGGTGCGCACGGTTCCGTCGATCGACAGGGTCGCGCCGCGGTGGGCGTTGATCGGGTCGCAGCAGCCGTTGCCGGCCACCCAGCGGGGGCCCCGCAGCGGCCGGCCGACCTCGATCGCACGCGATCTGCCGACCCGGGTGGGGACGCCGACGAAACGGAAGTTCTGGACAGGCTGCGGCGGCTGGCTGAGCGACATGGTGAAGCCGTGGGTCAGCCGCGTCGGCGGCCGGGCGTTCCTGGCGTACTGCACGTCCATGAACAGCAGCGCGCTCCCACCGCTCGGAATGGAGGTCTCGCGGCTGTTGATCCGCAGCAGGTCCGCCAGCGACTGTCCCTGCAGGCGGGCGCCGATGGGCCTGCCGCCGGCACGGGCCTGGACCGACTGGATCGTGACCTCACCCTGAGTCTGGTTGACGATCGTGATCTCGTAGGCGAGATGGTTCCTGCCGTCGGCGCCGAGCACCGGGTTGGGCGCGTTCGCGATGCTCATCCCGAGCGGCACGATCTGGGCCTTCGAGTCCGGGCCCGCAGCGGCGGAACCGGCAAGCGCGAGGCTCAGGAGGGACGCCAGGACAACGGCAACGGCAACGGCAATGCGTGGGCCAGCTGACACGTGACGACCTCCGGTTGATTAGCCGACGCGCGCGAGCCTACCGCGGGGCAGCACCGCAAGACCAGGGGCGGATCGGAATGCACCGGCAACCACCCCCGAGCTCTACCGGGCGGCCCGGCGCCAAGCCCAGGAAAGGGCCGGACGCTGAGCGACCTCGCACGGGAGGCCGTCGCCCGATACAGCGCGGGTGTGTCCGCGGGCTAGCTGTCGCTGCTCGTCCAAGGCAGGGCTCGGCCGCTCATCGCAACTCGCCCACTCGCTCCTGGCCAGCGCGAGTGGTGACTGTTGGCGCTGTTACCGGACTCAGGGTCCGGTGACGGCACCCACCTCCAGCGCCGTCATCTTCACGTCCTTCGGGATCACCCTGTCGGCGTCAGCGCCGTTCGCCTGCGACGTGCAGCGGAACGCGATGGTTGGGTTGCCCGCGCGCTTCTTGACCACCGCGCTGAGCGCGATTTCCTCGCCGCCATCGAACACTCGGACCTCGTCGAGCACCGCCTTCGCTCCGGTTTCAGTGGTGTCGACCAGCCCGCAGCTGTTGATGAAGACCCCTTCTTTGAGGCTGAGGACGTCGGACTTCGCTTGAACGAGCCAGTTGCGCGCGGGCTCGGGGTCCACGGTCCTCGACCCCGCGTCGGCGGTCAGCTCGAGCGTCAGGAAGTTGGGGCACGCCCTCACGTCGACGTCGTCGCACGTCGGTACGGGTTCGAGGCTCTTGTTCTTGTTCTCCGCGATGTGGAGGTCGCCGCGCAGCGCGGTGGCCGTGCCGCTCGCGACGTCCGCGAACTTGATGCTTTCGTCCTGGATCTCTGAGGAGCGGACCGCTTGCGATCGAATCTCGGGTGAGCGGACGGCGTCCTTGCGGATCTGCGGTGCACCGACGCTGTCGCGCGGGAGCGTCACCGCGGCCGCGGCCGTGCCGCCCAGCGCGACGAACAACGCGAGGCTCGCGGTGACGTTGGCGTAGCTGAGCCGGGAACGCGGCCGCACGCGCCCTGTTGCGGTGACCTCCGAGCGTCGTTCACGCCGGTTCTGCGTTCTGTCTTGCTTGCTGAACACGAGGCTTTCCTTTCGTGGCTAAGCGAGCGGCACCGGCCCTGTTGCGGGCCGGTGCCGGGGTTGCTACTCGCAGTTGGTGATGGTGTCTTGGTCGTCGAAGTCGCCGACGTCGGCGCCGAGGCACTCCAGGTCGGTGCCGTCGCCACCGTCGAGCCGGTCGTCGTTGTCGCCGCCCTTCAGCGACTTGTCGTCGCCGGGGCCGCCGGACAGCCGGTCATCGCCGGCATCGCCGGTCAGCAGGTCGGCGCCAGGGCCACCGAAGATGGTGTCGGAGCCTCGGGAGCCGAGCAGCTGGTCGTTGCCCGGGCCGCCGCGCATGCCGTCGTTGCCGTCGGTGCCGGCGAGAAAGTCACGTCCGAAACCGCCGTCGAGCTCGTCTTCGCCGTCGCCGCCGTTGATGTCATCGCTGCCGCCGCCGCCTGTCACGCGATCGTCGCCCGGTCCAGTTCTGGCGTCGTCCTCTGAGCCGGTGCCAAGCGAGATGAGGTCGCGCCCGTCGCTGCCGGTGACGTCGTCGTTCCCGGGCCCGGCGTCGACCTTGTTGCGGTCGGGCTGGCTTCCGCGTGCGTCCCCGACATCGATGACGTCATCACCGCCCGCCGCGAGGATCACGTCGTCGCCGGCGTCGCCGAAGAGTGCGTCGTTGCCGGCACCGGTCTCCGTGATGCGGTCGTTGCCCGCGCCCGCACGGGCGCTGTCGCCGCCTGCGCCCGGACGGAGGCGGTCTGCGCCGGGGCCGCCGCAGAGGACGTCGGTACCGCCGAAGCCCCGCAGCACATCGTTGCCGCCGCGGCCGTCGATGATGTCGACGCCGGGCCCACCCGCGAGTACGTCGTTCCCCGGCGTTCCGGTCACGACGTTGGCGAGCGGGTTGGCCTGGGCTGCAAACTCGCACGCGTTGTCGGGGATGTCGTCCGAACCCGGGGGCGCGTTTCGCTCGGGCGGGGGCTGGGCCTGGGCGCCGGCGAAGCCGGCCCCCGTGAGGGCGGCCGCCGTGGTGGCGATCGCGATGTTGCGGATGAGCGTGCTGCGGTACATGGTGTGCTTTCCCTTCTCGTTGGCGGCCCGGTCGGGCCGTTGAGTGTTTTCAGCAATTCCGCCCGGTGAGCTCCGGCGCGGAGCGACTTCGGGTCGGCGGCCACAGCACGGCGAAGTCGTGGTGTCGCGGATGTCGCTCGCGCAGTCGTTGAGCCGGCAGGCGCCGCGAGTCGTCGGTCAGGAGCTGCCTCGAACGCTTGTGGAGCAGCCCTACCTCACAGGAGGTGAGGTAGGGCTGTTCGTGGTCAGACGCTGACCTTGTACGCGACTTTCAGGTCTGAGATGGTGAAGATGGCCCCGCTGAGGCTCCTCACGATCAGCGTGTTCTCGCTCGGCTGCAGGTCCCCGTGGTTCATGACCTCGGTCACCGTGCGGGTGTCCCCCACACCGAAGGCTTCGGAGACGACCACCGTGCCGTTGAGCTCGAGTTCGAGCTGGCAGACGCCCGCCGGGTCGACCGAGAACTCCAGGTACGGGCGGTCGGTGAGCGCGGTGGAACTGCTCAGGCCCGGAGCGCCGAACTTCCCATACTCGAAGTCGGTGTCGGGGTTGGGGTTGCTGCGGTCCGGGAGTGTCACGTCGCCGTCTTGGACGACTGTGTAGTTGGCGGCTTCCGCCATGAGAGCTCCTTGTGTTGATACGCCTCGCCCGATGCGAGGACTTGCGGCGATGCTCCCGGCCCCCGGGGGGTTGCGCATCGTGGAGGCCTCCACGATCTTTCGGATCGAGCTGGTACCGCCCACGCCGGAGGGCGTACAGTCGGGGTGTGCCGAACCGGCTGCTCGATCGCGATGCCGAGCTGGGCGCGCTGGAGCGCCGGCTGAGCGCGATCCGCTCCGGTGAGGGCCGGGTCGTGGTCGTGGAAGGGCCGGCCGGGATCGGGAAATCGAGCCTGCTGGCGGCCGTCGCGCGGTCGGCCGGCGAGGACGGCATGACGGTCGCCGGTACGCGCGGCGGACCGCTCGAGCAGGACGCCGTCTGGGGCACTGCTCGTGACTTGCTCGAACCGCTGCGCTCGCGCGCGGACTGGAGCGAGCTGACGGCGGGCGCCGCGGCGCTCTCGCGGCGAGCGCTCGACGCGGAGGCGCCCGAGCCGGCGCTGGCCGGCGATGCGATGCATGCCGCCGTTCACGGGCTGGTGTGGCTGGCCTGCAACCTCGCCGAGCGCGCGCCGACGCTTCTGATCGTCGACGACGTCCATTGGGCCGATGCCGCGTCACTGCGCTGGCTGGCCCAGCTCGCCCGCCGGCTCGAGGAGCTGCCCCTCGGGGTGCTCTGCGCGGTCCGGACGGGCGAGCCGCCCGGCGCCCCCGAGCCGCTCGCTGAACTGCTCGCCGCCGCTCGCGAGCCGCCGATCCGCCCGCGCCCGCTCGGGCCCGCCGCCGCTCAAGCTCTCGTCGCCGCCCGGCTACCCGCCGCCGATGCCGCCTTCGCGCATGCTTGCCACGCAGTCACCGCCGGCAACCCCTTCCTGCTCGGCGCGCTGCTCAACCACCTGGTAGCCGAGCACATCACGCCGGACGCGGCCACCGCCAAACGTTTGAACGCGTTCGGGCCCGACCAGATCGCCCGTGGCGTCGAACGCCAGCTGCAGCGCCTCCCGGTCGGCGCGAGCGATCTCGCGCGCGCGCTCGCGATCCTCGGCGCCGGCGCGCCGCTGCGCCACGCCGCCCGACTGGCGCGCCTGGATCCTCGCCACGCCTCCCACGCGGCCGACGGACTGCGCGCCGCAGGACTCGTGCAGGGCGACCGCCAGATCGCGCTCGCGCATCCGCTGATCGCCGGCGCCCTCTACGCGCACCTGGCCCCCGGCGAGCGCGCGCTCTGGCACGCCGACGCGGCGCGTGTGCTCTCCGACGAACACGCCGACCCCGAGCGAGTCGCGCTGCATCTGCTGCGTACCGATCCCGACGCCGATCCGGGTACCGTCACCGCCCTCCGCGCAGCCGCCGCCAGCGCAACCGCGCGTGGCGCACCGGAAAGCGCCGCTCGCTTCCTCCGCCGCGCCGTCGCCGAACCGCCGCTCGACCAGCATGCAGCCGCCGCGGTCCGGCTCGAGCTCGGGCTCGCGCAAGCCGCCCACAACCAACCCGACGTGCCCTCCATCCTCCGAGAAGCCGTCGAACTCGCCGCGTCGGCCGCCCAACGCACCGAGATCGCCCTGCGCGGCGCCCGCGCACTCGGTCTCGCCGGCCATTTCGACCATGCCCTCGACCTCAGCCGCCGAGGACTCGAGCACAGCACCGGAACGCCCCCCGAGGATCGCGAGCGCCTCGAAGCCGAGCTCATCTGCAACGCCTCGCTTCATGCGGACACCGCCCACGAGAGCCGGACACGGCTGCAAGCCCCGCGCCTTGAGCCCAGCCGACTCGAGCTCTGGCGCGCCAATGCCGCCATGCAGGCCATGCTCGACGGGCGACCCGTCGCCGACAGCCGTGCGCTCCTCGAACCAATCGTCGATGGCGGCGCGCTCGACCGCGAGCTCGATTCGCTGCTGCCCAGCGTCGCCGCCGTCGTGCTCATCGCCAACGACGACCTCCAGACCGCCACCGCCCGCTGCGCGGCGCTCATCGAGCTCGCGCGCCCACGGGGCTGGCTCATCGCGCTCGCGCACGCAAGCTTCCTGCGCGCTATGGCGCTCGTGCGGGCCGGCCACATCCGCGACGCGCTGCCCGACGCTCGCCTCGGTTTCGACTTCAAGCTCGCCAACAGCCCGCCGGCTGCCCTGCTGTGGGCGCTGCACGCGGTCGTCGACGCCCTCACCGAGGCCGACGAGCTCGCCGCCGCCGAGACCGCGCTCTCCGCCGCCAACCAGCTCGCCGAACCGCCTCGCGGAGCCCTCGCCGCACCTGTGCTCCTGCAGAGCCGCGCGCGGCTGCGGCTCGCCCAGCACCGTCCCGCCGACGCCCACGCCGACCTCCAAGCCGCCGCCGCTCGCTGGCACCAGCTCGACGTCCGCAACCCCGCCTTCGCCTCCTGGCGCGTCGACGACGCCCACGCGCTCACCGCCCTCAACGACACACCCCAAGCCGAGCAGCTGGCCACCGAGCACCTCGAACTCGCCCAGCGCCTGGGCACGCCAGGACCCCAAGGAGCAGGCCTGCGCGCCCTCGCGCACGCGGGCGACCCCGCCCTGCGCGTCGCGCGACTCGAACGCGCCGCAGGGCTGCTCGCCGATACGCCGGTCCAGCTCGAGCACACGCGCGCACTGGTCGACCTCGGCGCCGCCCTGCGCCGCGCCAACCGCCGGCGCGACGCCCGAGCGCCGCTGCGCCTCGCGCTCGGCCTCGCCGACCGCCACGGCATGCGCCTGCTAGCCCGCCGCGCGCGCGCCGAGCTGCACGGCACAGGCGCCCGCCCCCGACGCCCCGCGCTCACCGGCATCGACGCACTCACCCCGACCGAGCACCGCGTCGCCACCCTCGCCGCCCACGGCCACAGCAACCCCGACATCGCCCAGCAGCTCTACGTCACCCGCCGAACCATCGAAACCCACCTCACCCACACCTTTCAGAAACTCGACATCACCACCCGCGCCGACCTCGCCGCGCACCTCAACGACCAGCGCCGGCCCGACGCCACCGCACCCGAGCCCGCACTCGCGCCCGCGCCACACGGCCCAGACCACACCCCAGCCCCATCTGTAATGCCCTCGCCCGGACCGGCACCTCGCTGAAACCGCCGTCGCCGCCCGCCCCCGCCGCGACGACATCGTCGACCGCAAGAACGACGGCTCCTCTTCGCGAAATCCACCGCTCTCACGGCCCGCGCAGAGCTAAATCACGCGGCGCCTGACCAGCCACGCTAGACACAAGAAAGAACTCAATGATCGATGTCGAGCACGTCATGACCTATCGCTTCTCGATTCGTGGACCGCTCTCCAGCACTGAGGGATCCCCGCACGGCACCCGCGAATACTGGGAGATGAGTGAAGGGACTCTGGCCGGCCCTGGGTTGACCGCGTCGATCGCGATGCCGGGCGGAGACTGGTACAGCGCATCGCCCGACGGCTACGGACGACCCGATGTGCGGGTGCAGCTCGTAACTGATGACGGCGCTCTCATCCTCATGCACTACACGGGCTTGGTCGAGCAGACCGAGGCCTTCGTCCGTGCGGCTTCCAACGACGAGCCGACAAGCTGGGATGACCAGTACATGCGCTTCGCAGTCTCGTTCGACACCGGCGCCGAGCGATACCGATGGCTTAACCAGAACCTGTTCGTGGCTCGCGGACACATCCTCGGCACCACGAAGCTCGAGTACGAGATCTACCGTGTCGTCTGAGAGAGGTCGCCGGCAGCGGAACGTTCTGTTGCGGGACGAACGCTCTTGCACTCCCAATTCGATGAGCGCGGCAAGATCGGGCGGACAGTGCCGCTCGCCGGACCGATGCGCTAAGCGAGCTTCTCCAAGATTCGCTCGTACTCGTCGCGATCGAAGGCCCGCAGCGTTGTCGTGCGGGAGTTGCCGTGGGCTGCGACCCCCAGCATCGCGGCCGCGATGCTCTCGTCGTCGGGTCCCTCGATGATCGCGATCAGGTCGTACGGACCCTGGGTCCAATAGATCTCCTTCAAATCGACACCCGCGCGCTTCCGGATTTCCGCTTCGTGATCGACCCGTTCGGCTGTGCCCTTGAATCCGGCGATCCCCTGGTCGGTCCAGTTCACCAGCACTACGTAGGTTGCCACGCCTCCTCCTTCGGCTCGATTGGCGACAGCCGGATCAAGCTAGCCGAACCGTGCCACCGAGGCTCCGCGGGGGACGCCCTGAAACCCCGCGCTACTCCGGCGCTTTTCCGACCTGCCTCGGCCGCCGCGAAAGGCGCCCGCATGCAGGCGGAGTACCCGCAAGGGGTTCCTCTCGCGGCCCGGGAGGCGACGCCGCCGGCCCCCTATAGAAGAGTGCTCGAGAAAGTTTCGCCAGCGTGTCGTATTGGCACGATGGTGTTCGTGGAGAGGGTAAGAGGCAGCCATTCGGGCGGCCCGTGATCAAGGAGAGCAATCATGACGCAGTACTTCCTGACCCTGCCGCACGACTCGGCCGAGGAGCCGACGATGGAGTCGATGGATCCGGCAGCCCTCCAGGAGGTCTTCGCCGCGGTCGAGGGGTTCAACAACAAGCTCAAGGACGACGGCGCCTGGGTGTTCGCCGGCGGCCTGCACCCGCCCTCGGCCGCCACCACGGTCGACGCCACCGGCGACACGCCGATCCTCACCGACGGACCGTACGTCGAGGCGAAGGAGTACCTGGGAGGCTTCTGGATCATCGAAGCCCCGGACCTGGACGCCGCGCTCGAGTACGCCAAGCTCGGCTCGAAGGCACTGGGTGGCCGGATCGAGGTTCGCCCCTTCCAGGAGGTGCCGCCGCAGGAAGAGTCCTAGGCCGTGCCAAGGTCGATCTCCGTCGCACCCGCTGCGCATGCTGCGATCGAGCGGACCTTCCGCGAGGAGCACGGCCGCGTGATCGCCTCGCTGGTGCGCCGCTTCGGTGACATCGATGTCGCCGAGGAGGCGGCCGGCGAGGCGCTCGTCGTCGCCCTCGAGCGCTGGCCGGTCGAGGGCACGCCGCCCAACCCGGGCGGCTGGCTGACGACGACCGCCGGACGCCGGGCGATCGACCGGCTCCGCCGGGAGCAGCGGCGCGACGACAAGCACCAGGCGGCCCGGATGATCCACGACGACACTCCCCACGAGCCGACTGGTCCCGTGGACGACGACCGGCTGCGGTTGATCTTCACCTGCTGTCACCCGGCCCTATCCCCAGAGGCAAGGGTGGCCCTGACCCTGCGGCTGCTCGGCGGCCTGACCGTCGTCGAGGTGGCCCAGGCCTTCCTGGTCCCCGAGACGACGATGGCGCAGCGGATCACCCGCGCCAAGGCGAAGATCCGCGACGCCAAGATCCCGTACCGCGTGCCGGCCGAGTCCGACCTGACGGACCGCCTCTCCGACGTCCTGGCCGTGCTGTTCCTAGTCTTCAACGAGGGCTACCTCGCCAGCGGAGGTGGCGAGCCGATCCGCGACGAGCTCACCGGTGAGGCCATCCGGTTGACCCGGGCCCTGCATGCCCAGCTGCCCCGGGCGCTCGAGGTGACGGGGCTGCTCGCTCTGATGGTCCTCATCGAGGCCCGACGCGCGACCCGGGTCTCCCGCGGCGAGCTGGTCCCGCTCGACGAACAGGATCGCGGAGGGTGGGATCGCTCGCTGATCGCCGAGGGGCACGCACTGGTGCGCGCCTGCCTCGCCGCCAACCGGGCGGGTCGCTACCAGCTCCTCGCCGCGATCAACGCGGTGCACACCGACGCACCCACCGCGGCCGACACCGACTGGTCCCAGATCGCGACCCTCTACGACCAGCTCGCCGCAATCGACCCCTCGCCGATCGTCGCTCTCAACCGCGCCGTCGCGGTGGCCGAGCTCGACGGCCCTGCGGTCGCCCTCGCCCTCGTCGACCGGCTCCCGATGACGACGTACCACGCCTGGCACGCCACCCGCGCCGACCTGCTCCGCCGCCTCGGCCGCAGCGACGAAGCGCGCGCCGCGTACGACGCCGCGATCGCGACCACGGAGAACGACGCCGAGCGCGGCTACCTCGGACGGCGTCGAGACCAGCTCGGCTCCTGACACCGGGCCGGCGGCGCCGCTGCTGCTTGAGCGGCTCGGTCGATCGCTGCTGTCTCGTGCCAGCGCGGCGAGCTGTGGTCGAGCGCTCAGTCCTGCGGCCGCGGTCCGCGCGCCTCGCGGGCGAGGCTCCCGCGCCGGGAGTCCTGGGCGCTGATCAGCCGGTGATGCTTGCCGGGCCGCCGGCCGCCTGGATCCGTGAGCAGACGCGTCCCCGCGCCGCGCGCGCGCCGGGGGCGCCGGCGACGGCCTGTGCACAGAGGCGTCCGCGCGCGGCACGCGGCACCCGGATGGTGAAGATCAGGCGGCGTGAGCGGCCGGCGCGGAGCTCGCGGATCCGGCGCGAGCGGCCGGCGCGGAGCCGGCGGGTCCGCGTCGTGCGGCCGCCGGTGCTGAGCGTGACGTCCCAGAGAGACGAGAGCAGCCGGTCGCCGCGGCGGCGGCGATTGTGGACGCGCGCGAGGTACCTGGCCGTGGTTCCCGCCCGCACGCGCCGCGGTCCCCGCACCGTGGCCGCCAGCCCGGGCCGCAGCCGGTGGCGGCGGTTGCGGATGTAGACGAGGCGGCTGACGTTGCCGCGCGCGTCGCGCCGGCAGCGCATGGAGTGGTGCAGCACGATGGGCTGGCGGCGGCGGCCGTCGCTGACCAGCAGCCGCGTCTTGAGCTCGAGCGGCGGCGTTTCGATCGCCACCCGGGCCGGCAACGCATGGCACGCCCGCGGCACCCGGAACGCGGCCGCGCCGGCCGTCAGCGTCAGCGACGCGCGCCGGCGCCGAAGGCGGCGCACCACGATCCGCGCGCGCGGGCGACCCGACTTCGCCGCCGCGCTGAAGCGACGGGGGCCCGTGCGCCTGAGCGTCAGCGGCCGCGGCGCGCGGCCGCCGCGCGGTCGCGTCAGCTCGCCACGTCCCCTCGGCTCGAACAGCAGCCGATCGAGCCTGACCGTCGCGCCCGCCAGCGCCAGACGGGGGTGGATGCCGACTTCGGCGCGCAGCCGGGCGCGGCCGCGCAACGCACGCCGCCGCCCGTGCCGCGGCCGGCCGAGCCTGATCGGCGCTCCCCGTCGTGCCTGCGCGGCGACGGCGGCGCTGCCCACGGCGGCGCCGCTACAGGGTTGTGGGACGAAGTTCCCGCAGTTGGAGTTGAACTGCCAGGTGTTCTGCCCGACGCTCATCTTGACGTCGTCGCCGGCCGGGCAGCCGAAGGTCCACGCAGTCTGCGACTGGCCCGGCGTGTAGATGCAATTCGCGGGCATGGGGTTCCAGATCCGGTTCATGATGTCGTCCGAGAGCGCGTTGAAGCCGCATGTCCACCAGATCGAGGCGCGACCCCAGGTCCCGGTGCACGGCACCTGGTACTGCTGGTACTGCGGGCCCGCCATCGTGAACTTCTGGTTGCTGCCGATGATGCCCCGCGCCGGCGTCGGGCCGGTGCAATTGCCGATGCTGTTGTAGTCGTTGTAGCAGTGGTCGATCTGGTAGCGGTCGGCGATCGTGGGCAGGAGCGACCGGTAGGCCCAGAGGGCGAAGCCCTGGTTGGCGGCGCTCTCCGCGCCGGTCGTGTCGAGCGTCCAGGTTCCGCGCGAGTACAGCTGGCCGACGAGGCCGAGCAGCCCGCCGTCCTGGCGTACCTGCTGGCTTTGAACCAGCATCGCCTTGTCTACCTCGGTGACCGTCTGGGCGAACTGGTCCTGCAGCCCGGCGTAGGTCGTCTGGAACGCGCTGCTGTTCGCGGTGGGCGAGGCCTGCGGAAGGGCAAAGAGGACGTACGAGGTGATGTCCAGGGCCGCCCCCAACTCGGGTTGTACGAACCCGGCGAGCTCGCCCATGAGCCCGGCCATCGTGGCGAATAAGCTCGGGAGGCTGTAGTTTGCCGTCGATCCCGCCGCCGCCTGGAGTCCGAGGTCCTGGCCGATCGCGGGGAGCTCGGCGCCCTCGGCGATGAACAGGCTCTCGCGCATGCTCTCGAGCTGCGCGAAGAACGCCACGACCTGGCTCGCGGCATAGGCTTCGGACAGCATCTCGTTCACCACAGCTGTCCAGTCGGCCGCGTTGAAGCCGCTGCTGTTCGGCGGCGGCGTGCACGTCTGGTATTGCGGCGGATTGCCCGTTTGCGCGCCCGAGCAGCCTGCGATCGGGCCCAGCCCCCCTGAGCCTGTTCCCAAAAGCGTCGTCAGATCGGAGGCCTGCGGGGCGTTCTCCGACGCCCACACGTCGCGCACCGACGCCGCCGTGTCGGGGATCACGTTCTCGGCCTTGGCCAGCGCGGTCAGCGCCGTAAGGGCGGCCTGCTGGCTGGCCGTGAACGCCGGGTAGCCCTCGGGCAGGTAGCGCTCCCAGCCGCCCGTCTTGCGCCGGTTGTAGAACCAGGTGCGGATCCCGGACGGGCCGCGCGCGATCACGTCGTCGCGGCCGTCGCCGTCGACGTCGCCCGTCTGGATCGTCGAGTAGTACTCCGGATGCGACAGCCACGGATCGCTCGCCAGCGCCAGCGGCGTCGAGGGCTGCAGCTGGCTCCACGCGTTGCCGACCGGGTCGTAGCTCCACGCCTGCAAGGCCGTGCCGTCGAGGGCCAGCACCTCGTCCTTGCCGTCGTCGTCGATGTCGCCCGTGCGGATCGACCCCCACAGACCGTCCGGCACGCTGGAGGCGGCACCGGCAAGCGCCGTGAGCGTACTGCCCGCGGCATAGGGGGGGCTGCCGTCCTTGATAAGGCGCAGCCGCAGCCCGTCGGCGGCGCGCGCAAGCAGCTCGTCACCCGCCTGGCCGTCGACGTTCGCGGACTGCAAGGTCTCGTAGTAGGACGGACTGCTCCCGAGGCAGTCGCCGCTGCCTGGGCCCGTCGCGCCGGCGGTCGAGAACGGGCAATCGGGAGTGGACGCCACATCGGCGAAGGTGCTGCCGAGGGAACCCGCGCCGGCGATGGCGAAGCTCTCCGAAACGTTCCCGGTGAAGGCGGCTATCCCCGATTGGTTGCGGCCTATGACGGCCCCGATGTTGTAGAGAAAATCCCGCAGGTTGCCGGGTAGGCCTGCCGCCTTCAGATCGAGGTAGCACGCCGGCTGTCCACATGCCTGATCGGAGTAGCCGTCGACCTCAAAACCAGGCACGGGCGACCAGCTGCCGTTCTGCCACGTGTGGAACACCAGCGACTGAGCGGTCGGCCCCGAGCTGTGCACGCGCGCGACGAGCATTGGGGGGTCGCCGCTGTAGAACCGCCCCACCTGGATCGTCGAATAGAGCGAGGGGTCGCCGTAGCCGTCGGCGTCGCTGAACGGGCCGCCGGTGCCGATCCGCGTCCAGCTGCCGCCGTCGATGTCCTTGCCGCCCGCGGGCGGCGAGTACTTGTAGGTGCGCATCCCGTCCCAGAAGCGGCCCAGGATCTCCTCGCCCGGCTGGCCGTCGACGTCGGCGGCCTGGATCGTCGAGTAGTACTGCGGCTGGGCCGGGCTGTGCGGGTCGCTCGCCTGCCACGGCGGCGGGGAGGCGAAGTCGGTCAGCGCCTGGCGGTTGCCGCTAGAGTCGACCTGCGGGCGCCACTGGCCGAGCGTCGTGTCAAACCAGGAGATCTGCAGGCCAGCGTCGCTGCGCCCGATCAGCTCGTCGCTTCCGTCGCCGTTGACGTCGGCCAGCTGGATCGTCGAGTACTTCGCCGGATCGTTCCAGCCGCCGGCGTCGGTCCAGTTCGGAACTGCGAACTGCGGGCCGCAGTTGCCCATGTAGCTCGTGTCCGAGCTCGGGCAGGCCGCAGCGGCCGCGACCGACGGCGCCGGCGCGAACGAGACCGCCACCACCAGCGCAGCCAACACGGGCCGCGCCGCGACCGAACCAGGGCCGGTCCACGCTTCTGGCCGCCGCCTGAGGACCTGCGAAACGAGCGCGACTGGCATGGCTGCTCCTCGGCCTCTTGGAGTCGAACCCCCGACCCTACACCGGAGAGTTGGCGAAGCACAACCCGACCCGTGGACCTGCCCTGGTTCGGGCGATAGGGGTTGCTAGTCGATGGGCCGACATCCATCGAACACCGTGATTCACACGCGGGTGTCACAGGTGTATGCTCGCGGCGAGCGGAGGTGGTCTGGAGAGGCCAGCATCTCGTTGGGCCCGCGGAAACTCTCGGCGCGTTCGCTGACGCGCACTCCGAGCTCGACACTGGACGCTCGGCTGCGCTCGCGCTAGTGGGTGAGCCCGGGATCGGCAAGACCCGTCTGCTCGGTGAGCTTGCCGCGCGTGACGCCGGATGACCGAAACGAGGAGAGCCATGCTGCGCCGTGCCGTCTGCCTAGCCATCCTCCTGGTCGGCGTGAGCGCTGCCCCGGCGAGCGCCCAGGGCGCCTGCGAGAAGCGGGTCGCCTTCGGGCTCGTGGAGGCCACGACCGCCGGCTGCCTCACGCAGTCGCAGCCGGGCCGGTGGGAGTCGACCGACACGGTGACGGTCAACGGCCTGGCGCTGCCGGTCGCGGCCGGGACGCGGCTCGTGCTCTCGGGCCCGAGCGACGACGCGCCCGGAGGCCGCCTGTCGGTGGAGACCGCGATCACGCTGGAAGGCATCACCGTCCACCAGGGCAAGCTCGAGTTCGAGCTGCCGCAGGGCGGACAGGGCGACGAGGCCGATGCCGAGTCGTTCAAACCGGCGCAGGGCCAGCAGCTGTTCGGGCTGAGCGTCGGCGGCTCGGCCGCGTTGCGCCTCGGCTACGGGGCCGACGGCCAGCACTACTCGCTGTTCCGGATCGTCCTAGACCTGCCCGACCTGTTCCGAAACGGACCGGGGAAGGGCGCGGGCGGGCTGACCGCCACGGTCGGCGTGCGCGTCGACGACCGCGGCGTCCGTGCCGACGCCGTGAAGGCGGAAGTTCGGAACGCCTACATCGGCCAGATCGCGATCAAGGACCTGTGCCTGTCGTACACGGCCGCCGGCAGCACCACGACGGACCCGTGCTCGCCGCCGGCCTTCGGCGCCGAGCCGCTGATTAGCTGCACGGCCGGGACGGACGTCTCGCGCTGGGATGGCTCGGCGGTGATCACGCTACCCACCGAGTCCTCTACCGAGGTCGGGGTGTTCGCCGGCGTGAGCGGCGGCCAGTTCAGCTACGCCGGGGCGCAGGTGACCAACCTCGGCGATGCTGTGCCGCTGGCCACGGGCGTGTACCTCGACCGGATCGGCCTGGCGATCTGCATCCAGCCTCCGCCGATGAAGTTCACGGGCGCCGCGGCGCTGCGCTTCGGGCCCGACTTCGGGGGGCAGAAGGCCTTGGTGCTCGACGGCCAGGTGGAGTACGTCGACAGCCGCCCGTGGGTCCTCTCGGCGAAGGGCGGCGTGTCGGTGTTCGGCTACCAGGTGGCCGACGGCTACTTCACCTACAAGTCCTCCGGCTCGATCGACTTCGGGTTCCACGCCGGGTTCGACTTCGGCGTGGCGAGCGTCAGCGCGGGCGTCGACGGCTGGATCGAGACCCAGGAGCCCGTGCGCTTCAACGTCGACGGCTACGGAAGCGTCTGCGTGGTGGTCGTGGCGTGCATCCGTGGGGAGATCACCGTGTCGACGGTCGGGATAGCGGGCTGCCTCACGCTTTTGGAAGGCGATATCTGGGAGCTCCATGAGGACGCCGACTTCGTGTGGTATGCGCCGTGGCGTGTGCACTGGGAGTTGCGGCACTGGAGGCTCAGGGCCGGCCTGGGCTACCGCTGGGGCGGCAGCATCGACGTGATGGGCGACTCGTGCGACGTCGGCCCCTACCGCGCCGTGCGCTCCGCAGCCGCCGCCGGCGCGCAGCCGCGGCGCCGCGATATCACGCTGCCCGACGAGGCGATGGTCGCCCTCCGGGTCGAGGGCAGGACGGCTCCGCCCAAGCTCGTGATCAGGGGACCGGGCGGCCGGCGCATCGTCTCGCCGTCGGAGGCCGGCCGGATCGAGAAGGGCCGCTTCGCGATCGCCGAGGAGCCCGCGGAGCGGGTGACCCACGTGGTCATCGCTCGCCCGCGGGGCGGCAGGTGGACAATCGAGACGCAGCCCGGCTCGTCCGCGATCGCCGATGTGCGACAGGCCGGGGTCGACGAGCCTCCCACAGTGCAGGCCGCCGTCGGCGGCCGCGGCCGCAAGCGCGTCCTCGGCTACTCGTACCACGCCGAGGGTCACGGGATCACCTTCGTCGAGCGCAGCGCCGACCGCAGTGAGGTCAAGGTGCTGGGACGGGCGAAGGGCAGGCCCTGCCGCGGAGAGAAGGACGGCCCGGCGTACCGCGACCGGCCGCTGTGCGGTCGCCTCCGCTTCACGCCCGGCGCGGGCCACGCCGGGATACGCAGGATCTACGCGGTCTCGAGCAACGACGGGGTCGCGCATAACGAGCGCCTCGTCACGACGTACCGGACGGCGGGCGATCCCCGCCCGCGGCGGCCGCGCGATCTTCGTCTTCGACGACGCGGCAAGGCGGTGATCGTCACGTGGCGAAGCCCCGCCGGGCACCGCCATGACGACGTGCGCGCCGTGCTGGGGTCCGGCCATGCGGCCTTGCACATCCACCGGGGAGCACGGAACCGCGTCGTCCTCCGCGGCATCCACGGCCACCACCGTCGGATGCGCGTGCGTGTGACGGTGATCTCCCGCGACAAACGGCTGCGCCCGAGCCGTCCGGCAACCGCGACGCTAGGCCGATTCCAGGAGCGGAGCTCAGGCCGGCGATCAGCCCCGAGACGGTGAGGGTCGGGCCGGCCGATGCGGCGCACCATCGTGGTGGCGGCGATCATGCCCTGCTTGAGCCGCTCAAGCTCGGAGACGTCCTCGAGTTCCGGCAGTACCAGCCGGTGCAGTTCTTCGGCACGGTCGAGGATGTCGCCTAGCGGGTGGTGACCGGAAACCCGGTCCCGGTCGTCGCGCATTGCGATAGCGGCTGACGTGACGGTGTCCGCGGCCGAGTCATTCGGTCAGCCGTGTCGGGGGGTTGTGAAAAGCTCCGCCGTATCACGCGTCCGTCATCGCGCGCCTGCCGGGTAAGCGGCCATCGAGGCTCCCCACTTCATCCACTTCGCACCGTCGGGCCTGGCGCAGGAGGGGGTTGCGGACAAGCGCTGGTGGGGCCTGGGGGTCATCTGCGTGGCGATGTTCATCAGCGCGATGGACATGACGATCGTGAATGTCGCGCTGCCGGACATGTCGAACGACCTCGACGCCGGCATCGGCGAGCTGCAGTGGGTGCTCGACGCGTTCCTCGTTTCGCTCGCCGGTCTGTTGCTCGTCGGCAACGGGCTCGCAGACCGGTTCGGTCGCCGGCGGGTGTTCCTGCTGGGGCTCCTCGGCTTCGCGGTCACGTCTGTGCTGGCGGCGGCCGCCGCGACGGTGGGCGAGCTGATCGCGGCGCGGGTCCTGATGGGCGTGGCCGCGTCCTGCGTGATGCCTCCGGCGCTGTCGCTGCTGGCTGTGCTCTTCCCGCCTGAGATGCGGTCGAGGGCGGCGGGTGTCTGGTCTGCGGTCGCGGGGCTCGGGCTTGCGCTCGGACCGGTCCTGGGCGGTGTGCTGGTCGACTTGGCGGGCTGGCGCTGGGTCTTCCTCGTCAACGTCCCGTTCGTGCTGCTCGCGGTTCCCTTCGGGCTGCGCTGGCTGCCGGAGTCGCGCCGCCCAGGGGTGCCTCCGCTCGACATCCCGGGCGTGGCCCTCTCCACGCTGGCGCTGGGCGGCATCGTGTTCACGCTCATCGAAGGCGTCAACGCCGGATGGACAAGCCCGGCCGTGATCATGGCTGCGATCACGGGCGTAGCCGCCGGCGTCGCGTTCGTGGCCACTGAACTGCGCCGTCGCCACCCGCTGTTCGACGTGCGTGTGCTCGCACGCCGGCGCGTCGCGGCCGGCGCTCTCGTGCTCCTCGCCGCCTACATCGCGACGCTCGGCATGCTGTTCGTCCTCCCGCAGTACGTGCAGTACGTCCAGGACGGCTCGGCGTTCGCCTCGGGCCTCGAGGTCGCGCCGTTCGGCCTCGGGCTCGGTCTTCTCGCGTCGGTGAGCGGGCGGCTCGTCGCGAGGTTCGGATCGGCTGGCGTCCTGCTTACGAGTCTGCTCACCGCCGCGGCCGGCTTCGTGCCGCTGCTGTTCCTCAACGCCGACAGCTCGGCCGCGCTCGTGTTGCTCGGCACCGCGCTCGTCGGTTGCGGCATCGGCGCGATGGCCCCGCCGGTGACGGCGGTGATCATGAACGACCTGGGGACAGAGAAGGCCGGCGACGGGGCCGCCGTGAACCAGGTCGCGCGGCAGGTCGGCGGCGCGCTCGGTGTGGCGATCGTGGGGAGCGTGTTCGCCGCGGTCTACGCCGCCGAGATCAGCGAAGACAGCCGCGTGCCCGCCGTCGCGACGGAGTCGATCGAGGACGCAACCGACGTGGCGAACCGCCTGCACGGCGCGGCACGTGCCGACCTTCTGAACGACGCCGTCGCGAGCTTCGACGCGGCAGCCCGGGCGGGCCTTGGCGTCTGCATGGCGGTCCTCCTCCTCGGAGCGGTGAGCGCGGCCGTCGGGCTGTCACGGGCATCCCCGGCCGAGTGACGACGCGCCCGAACAGATTGTCGTCCGAAGCGAGCGCCGCCGGTGGCTCCGCGGAGGACCCTCCTTTCCTGGGGGAAGCAGCACATCCGGCCGGTGCCGGGACCGGCTACGCGCGCTCGTACAAGGTGCAGCTCCACTGCACCAGCGACGCGTACAGCGGCCTGAAACGACTTCGAGTGATTGAGCGAGGACCGCAGCTCACATACTTCTACGGAGGGGGAGGGATTCGAACCCTCGGTGCGCCGTAAGACGCACAACGGTTTTCGAGACCGCCCCGTTCAACCACTCCGGCACCCCTCCGGGGGTCTGAGTCTAGGCGCCTTCGGTGGAAGCTGAAGCTTGGCCGCCGCTACTCGGCGAGCCTCTGAGCCGTGCCGGTGCGCTTCAGGATGAACCCGGCCACTGGCAGCAGGATCAACGTCCCGATGATCGCTCCAATGATGCCGCCGAGGTCGAAGACGGCCTCGTCGCCGATCCCGATCCACTTGGTGAAGATCAGCCAGCCGAGCGCCGCGCCGCAAAGGCCGAGCACGGTCGACAGAACCCAGGATTTCCAGCCCTCCACCTGGTTGAACGCGTCCGGCATGACAAAGCGGGCGATGGTTCCGGCCAAGAAGCCAAGAATCAGAGCGCCGATCACGAGAGATTCCTGGCCTCTTGGACGATGTCGATACCCATCTGCGAGTCCCTTCGGTCGACAGACCTGGCCTGGTCGCCACTCTACAACGCACCCTCCGCGGAAATGCCGTTCAGCGACCGATACTGGAAAGGATATGTCGCGGAAGAACGTCGAGATCGTCCGCGCCGCTTTTGCGGTGGTGACCATCCCCGGAGATCCCGAGGCGATGGTCGCGGCCAGCGCGCCGGCGTTCGAGATGCACCTCATCGGGGTGACCGGGGAGCCGGTCCACTACGCGGGAGCCATCGGAATCCGTGAGTGGTTTCGCGACGTTGCCCGCAGTTGGGAGTCGTTCAGGTTCGAGGCCACAGGCTTCCGTGATCTGGGTGACCGCGTCTTGGTCCTGGGTGACGTGCGCGCTCGCGGACGCGTCAGCGGGGTCGAGGTCGATGATCGATGGGGGTGGATAGTGGAGTTGAGAGACGGCCGGGCCATCAGCCTGCACGGCTTTCTCGATCAGGGCGAAGCCCTCAAAGCCGCGCAGGTGTCGGAGTAGCGGCGGCAGCCCTAAGCTGCCCTTCTTCGCTCCCTTGGCCCGCTTGGGCCGCGCCGAGCTCGCCCCGCGCGAGGGTGTCTTGGCGTCCCGGGCCGTGCGGCGGCCGGCGTCGCTGTCGATCTGTGAGATCGGGATCGTGTCGTGGGCCACGTTCACCACCAGCTCGGGCGGCAGGTCCGCGAGGTAGAGCACCATGCGCTCCTCGTCGCCGCGGATGTCGCGCGCCGGCTTGAAGGTCTGCTTGTCCCCGACCGACGTGCCGCCCAGCTGCTTGATCCGACGGTCAAGTCCAAGCCGAAGCTCGACGTTGGCTCGATGGCGAAGGCGGTGGGCAAGACCACGAAGAGCCTCGGCAAGACCACCAAGAACCTGGGCAAGACCGGCCAGAGCGTGGCCAAGGATCTTCAGAGGGCCAGCGAGCAGACCGAGGACATCGGCAAGACGCTCTCTTAGGAGAGCAACTCGTCGACCGCGTACTGGTCGGCCTCGAAGATCCAGATCTCGACGATCTTCTCGCCCTGGACGCGATACACGTTCGCGCGACGGATCTCAACGACGCCGTCGTTGCGGTGGAAGCGCTCGCGCACCAGGAGCGCCACGCGCTCTTCGCTGGCCAGCATGTCGATCACCTCGAGCTCCACCTCGGCGCCCTCGGAGCGCGCTCGAGCCGTACGGATGTAGTCGATCGCCACCTCCTTGCCCCGGTGCTCGCCCGCGAACTCCGAGCGACCCGGGATGTGCAGCGCGATGTCGTCGGCGAAAAAGCCGAACCCCGTGTCCCAGTCCCCGCGCATGGCGGCGTCCAGGTAGCGCTGCATGACTTCGAGCGGTGCGATCGTGGTGCGATCCAACCGCATTGGTCCGCGGCCGGTCAAGGCGATCCTCAGCGCCGCGCGGCAAAGAAGGCGCGCAGCAGGGAGGCCGACTCGTCGGCCAGCAAGCCGCCCACCACGACCGGGCGGTGGTTGAGCCGGGGCTCGGAGAGCACGTCGAAGACGCTGCCCGCGGCGCCCGCCTTGGGATCGTCGGTCGCGTAGACAACTCGCGGGACACGGCCGAGGACAACGGCCCCTGCACACATCGCGCACGGCTCGAGCGTCACATAGAGGACGGTGTCGAGCAGCCGCCAGCTGCCAATGCTCTTCGAGGCCTGGCGCAGGGCGAGGATCTCGGCGTGAGCGGTCGGATCCCCCCGCAGCTCGCGCTCGTTGCAGGCCGCGCCGATCACCTCTCCGCCGCCCACCACCAGCGCGCCGATGGGCACATCGTCGTGATCGAGCGCACGCTCCGCCTCCCGCAGCGCCAACCGCATGAAGTACTCGTCGCGGGGGAAGAGCGCCACCGCGGTCACCCACCCACCACCAGCCGGCGCCCGAACGCGGCCCTCCGCGAAGCGCAGCCCGCTGAGCAGCCCGGCCCGCCGGGCCAGGCGGAGCCCGACGGCCGCCACCGACAGCGCCGAGGGATGCCCGCCTCCCAGCAGGCCGCCGTCGATCAGATGGCGATACCAGTCGATGGTCTCGCGCAGCGTGCGGTCGAGCGGCCGGCTGCGGTAGCCGAGCTCCCGTCGCGCCTTGCTCGAGGAGCAGCGCCAGTCCTGGGCCATCAGGACTACGCCCTCCGCCGAGGGAATTCCCGGGAGTTCGAAGGCCTGAACCTCGCGGGCCCAGGCCGCCGTCTCGGCGGGCAGCACCAGAAGGGGATGGCGCACGCCGGAGAGCTCAGCCACGCGTTCGAGCAGATCCACCCAGCGCACGTTGTGTCCACCGAGCAGATAGCGCTCGCCGGGCGTGCCGCGCTCGGCCGCCCGGAGGTGGCCGCGAGCCACGTCGAGGACGTCCACCACGTTGATCGCGCCGTCCACGACCGCGGGGAGCCGCCCCCGCATGTAGTTGCCGATGAGGCGCGTGGAGGTCTCGCCCGGCAGCGAGCGATCGACGGGCGGGCCGAAGACATAGGAAGGGTTGACCACCACCACCTCCACCCCGAGCCGAGCCCCCGCGCCGAAGGCCTCCATCTCGCCCTCGTGCTTGGCGTCGGGGTAGGTGAGGCCGAGACCACCTCCGCGGTAGACATCGTCCTCGGTTGCGGGGCGCCCGTCCGGCGCAGGACCGATCCCCGCCACGCTCGAGGTCAGGACCACGCGCCGAACGCCCTCGGCAGCCGCCGCCTGCACCGCGACGCGCGGGCCGAGCGCGTTGATCCGCCACACGCGCTCGGTGGGGCGAGAGCCCACGTAGCCTGCGCAGTGAAACACGAGCTCGCAGCCGCGAAAGGCGCGGCGCAACGCCGACCGGTCGAGCACGTCGGCTTTCACCGCCTCAACCTGCGCCTCGCCGAGACGGGCCAGCCGGCTCTCGTCGCGATACGCCACCCGAACCGGACCGAGCTCGGAGGCGAGCCTGGTGACGTGAGCGCCGATGAAACCCGTGGCGCCGGTTACGCAGGACTTCACAACTTCTTTAGCGTGGCTTGTTAAGGCGTTCGTACACTCCGACGCACCGTAACCCAATGCCGATGTCTCGCCTCCCGCTTGCCGTTCTGGTCCTGGCCCTCACCTCGCTGGCTCTGCCTGCGACCTCGGCCGCGGGCGACTACGTCCCCGGTGAGGTGATCGTCCGCTACGAGAACGGCACGACCGCCGGCGCAGAAGCCGGCGTGGAGGCGGAGACCGGGACGGACACCGAGCAGGATCTGCCCGGGCGCTCCGAGCAGCTTTCGATCGAAGACGGCCAGTCGGTGCAGACGACCATCGCCGAGCTCGAGGACGACCCGAGCGTGGCCTACGCCGTCCCGAACTGGCGCGTGCGCGCCGCCGGCTTCGAGCCCAACGACCCGGACTTCCCCAGGCAGTGGAACCTCTTCGGTCCGTTCGGCATCAACATGCCCGACGCCTGGGAGCTCGCGGCCCAGCAGGGAGCGCCCGGCGGCCGTGGAGCCACCGTAGCCCTGCTGGACAGCGGCGTGGCCTACGAGCGCTACCGCTTCTACCGGCGGGCGCCCGACCTGCACCGGGGAACCTTCACCCGTGGCTGGGACTTCATCGGCCACGACCGCCACCCCAACGACGCGTTCGGACACGGCACCCATGTCGCGGGAACGATCGCCCAGGCCACCAACAACGGACGCGGCCCGGCGGGCATCGCCTACGGGGCAAAGATCATGCCCCTGCGGGTGCTCGACTGGCTCGGGCTCGGTGACTCGGCCACCATCGCCCGCGCGATCCGCTATGCGGCCCGTCGACGGGTCGACGTGATCAACCTCAGCGTCGACTTCGACGCCCGGGTCCGGGCGTCGGACATCCCCGACGTGCTGGCGGCGCTGCGCTACGCCAGGCGTAAGGGCTCGGTGGTGGTGGCCGCCGCCGGCAACGAGGCCGGCCTCGCTGTGGCCTACCCCGCGCGGGCCTCTCAGGCGATCGCCGTCGGGGCGACGACCGTCACCGGATGTGAGGCCGACTACTCGAACGCCGGCAGCGACATCGACATCGTGGCGCCTGGAGGTGGCGAGGACGCCGAGAACGCGGCCAGCGCGTGGGATCGCCGCCACTGCCGGCCGGGCCTGTTCGGGAAGCCGATCCTCCAGCAGACCTTCCGCCGCGAGGGCTGGGTGCGCTCCTTCGGCCTGCCCCGCGACTACGAGGGCACGTCGATGGCGAGCCCCCACGTGGCGGCTGTCGCGGCGCTCGTGATCGCGAGCGGTCGTCTCGGTGAGAACCCGCCCCCACAGGCGGTGGAGGAGCATCTCGAGGCCACGGCCCGCGACGCGGGCCGCCCGGGCTTCGACCCCTACTACGGTCATGGCCTCGTGGACGCCGCGGCCGCGCTGCGCCCAGCGGTCCCTTAGACCCTCAGGTCGTCCGGATGATCATCACGCTGCAGGGGGCGTGATGGGAGACCTTGTTCGGAACGCTTCCCAGCAGGAAGCGCTTGGCGCCGGTCATCCCCTTGTTGCCGACCACGATCAGGTCGGCCTTCTGCTCCTCGGCCACGTCGAGGATCGCATCAGCGGGATCGCCCTCACGAGCGTGCGTCTCGACGTCCACGCCCGCTTGCTTGATGCCCTGCGCTGCGGTGGACAGGGTGTCGTCGACGTCCTCACGGGGGTTCACCATCCACTGGAGGTCGCCGGGCACCTGCTGGCGCTCCTCACGGAGGCGCCCCTCCGGAACCGGCTCGTAGGCGCTCACCACGTGCACCTTGGCACTCAGCTGCTTCGCCAGCTGGGTCGCCTGGCGGACCGCCTCGCCCGCGGTGTCCGAGCCATCCGTGCCGACGACCATCGAAGCGATCAAGAGGACCTCCCTGGTTTACGCACCCGAACCGTGACGCCATCATATGGCCAGGCGGGCGGAGAGCCATTAGTGTTTTGGTGTGGCGTCCACACCTACAAGATGTCTGGCCGTAGACGATCATCCGACCGTCCGCCAGGGGCTGGGCCTGATGTTTGGACAGGCGCCGGATCTCGAGCTGGTGGGAAGCATCGAGGTCGGCGAGGATGTGCTCGAAGCCGTCGAGCGCCTGCGGCCCGAGGTCGTGATCATGGATGTGCGGCTGCCGGGAATCGACGGCATCTCCGCGATCAAGCGCATCGCCGAGTCGTGCCCCGAGGTGCAGACGGTCATGTTCTCCGCCTACGGCGACAAGCGCCTGCTGTCGGACGCGATCGCCGCCGGCGCGCGCGGCTACGTGATGAAAGGCTCGCCACCGGAGGACCTGCTGCGTGCGGTCCGCACGGTGACCGAAGGCAAGCCGTTCGTGGATCCGTCGCTGTCTCCGGCGCTGTTGATGTCCTCCGTGGGCACGGACGCCCCGCTCTCCGAGCGGGAGCGCGAGATCCTGCAACTATTGGCCGAGGGGCTGCACACCGACGAGGTCGCGCGCCGGATCGGGCTCAGCAGCGAGACGGTGAAGTCCGACACCAAACGGGCGATCCTGAAGCTCGAGGCCGACACGCGCGTGCACGCCGTGGCGATCGCGCTGCGCCAGGCGATCATCGAGTAGCGCCCGTTCTAGAGTGATGGGGGCGTGGAGCTTCCCCGCTTCTGGATCGTCCTGCAGCTCCTGATCGTGATCTTCATCTTGATCGGCGCGGTGATCGCGATCACGAAGCTGGTCTGACCGGCTCCTGCTCCGGCTCGGCGATCTCCGTGCCGGGCGTGAGCGGCAGCTCGATGTCCGTTCGTCTTCGGGCGTGCTCGTTCTCCTCGATCTGCTTGACCCAGAACTCGTCGACCGTGATCACCAGCAGCGAGAGAATCGGCACCGCCACGAACAGCCCGGCGACTCCGAACAGCTGCCCCACCACCAGCACGCCGATGGCGATCACGGCCGGGTGCAGACGCACCGTCTGGGACATGACCAGCGGGATGATCACGTTGCCCTCAACCTGCTGGACGGCCACATAGGCGGCCAGCACGAGCAGCGCCTTGCCGGGCGAGTCGGTGAGCGCGAGCAGAACCGGTGGGATCGCTCCGGCGATCGCGCCGAAGTACGGAATGACCACGAGCAGGGCCGACAGGACCGCGAAGAAGATCGCGAACTCGAGCCCGATCAGGGACAGGGCGACGAACACGAGGACGCCGGTCACGATCATGTCCACCCCCACGCCCTGCATCCAGCCGATCCAGGCCACGCGCAGGCGTTCGGCCCAATGCAGCACATGGTCGCGGCGCGAAGGCGGGGCGAGGCTGGCCAGCCCATTCACCAGAGGCTCGGGGCGGACCGCCATGTAGTACGCGGTGATCAAGATCAGCACGAGCGCGGCGAGGATCCCGGCCACGTTGAGGCCGATCGAGGTGATCGGGCCGATCAGCTTCTCGGGGTCCTCGGTCCACTGCTGAGCGAACTCCTCGACCCTGTCGCCCACCTGGCCCGGGTTCTGCTCGGTGAGATCGGCGTAGTAGCCCTCCAGGTCGGCGGTGATGCCGGGCACGTCGTCGACGAAGTCCTGCGTCTGCTCGATGAAGGGTGGGATCAGTAGGGCGACGATCACCGCGACCACCGCAAGAGCCCCGAGCAGGCTGAGCAGCGCACCGGCCGCCCGAGGCACCCCGCGGCGCTCCAGCTTCGTCGCCGCGTCGGCAAGGGGAATGGAGATGATGACCGTGACCAGCACGGCCAGCATCAGCGTCACCAGCTGCCGGAAAAGAAGGCCGAACAGCAGCAGGCCGGCTGCGAGCAGGACCGCCCGGTAAGCCACATGGGGGGTCGTGGATTCGCCGCTCATCGGCACTGCCTACGGTACCCACGCGGGCGCCTCGAGGGCGCCCGCTGAGACTGCGTGGTTGTGTGGGGGCGGCCTCAGGTCCGGCGCTCGAGATCGGCCACGTCCTCGGCCTTCTCGTCCGCACGCTCCTGGGCCTCGGCGAGCTCTTCCTTCTTCTCGCCCTTGCGCTCCTCGCGGCGCCCCTCGGCGCGCAGCGAGCTGTCGTCGGTCACGTCACCGGCCGCCTTCTTTGCCCGGCCGGTGATCTTGTCGAGAATGCCCATGCTCTAGAAATACCCACTCCCGGCGGCGAGAAACGGGACGGGAGCGCCGTCCGGCGCCGCCCGTACGGTCCTGCTCGTGCGCCTGATCGTCGCCCGCTGCGAGGTGGTCTACACCGGCCGTCTCACCGCCGTGCTTCCTGAGGCGCTGCGCCTGCTGATGCTGAAGTCGGACGGCTCCGTGATGGTGCACGCGGACAGCGGCGGCTTCAAGCCCCAGAACTGGATGACCCCGCCGACCGTGATCGAGGAGGACCCCGGACGCATCGTGGTGCGCAAGCGCGGCACCGAGGAGCAGCTCGATATCCGCATCGCCGAGACGGTCTCCGACGTCAGCCACGACATGGGCGAGGCGGCCGCGCTGGAGAAGGAGGGCGTGGAGCGCGAGCTCCAGGAGCTCCTCGCTGCGCAACCCGGATGGTGCGGCGAGGGGCTGCGGCTCGTCCGGCGCGAGTGGCCTACGGACATCGGCCCGGTGGACCTCATGTGTCGTGACGACGCCGATGCCTACGTGGCGGTGGAGATAAAGCGGATCGGGACGATCGAGGCCGTGGAGCAGCTCACGCGCTATCTGGAGCGGATCAGCACCGCGCCCGGGCTGCAGCCCTGCCGTGGGGTGCTTGCCGCCCAGGCGATCAAGCCCCAGGCCCGTGTGCTCGCGGAGGCACGCGGTGTCGCCTGCGTCGAGGTGGACTTGGCCGTGCTGCGCGGGGCGCGAGAGCCGGAGCTCACGTTGTTCGCGGGATAGCCCCGGCTCAGGCCGTTCCCACGAGCGCCGCCAGCTCGTCCACCTGTCGCTCCACCGCATCGGGCTCCTCGGGCTGGAGGTAGAAGAGCGCGCGGTGCACGCCGGCGTCGCGGATGCGTTCGAGCGCGCGCACCTCCGGCTTCGCTCCGAACACCGTGACCGGGATCGGCCCGCGGCCGGCCGCCTCGGCTTTCCGCTGCAGGTCGGCGATGCGCCCGCCGAGGTCCTCGGGGCTCTTCACGCGGTTGGGCATCCACTCGTCCCCGAAGGCCACCACCCGGTCGAGCACCTTCTCGCCCGTACCTCCCACGAGCACAGGCGGGTGGGGCTCCTG
Organism: uncultured Thermoleophilaceae bacterium; assembly: GCA_963772945.1. Classification (GTDB taxonomy): domain Bacteria; phylum Actinomycetota; class Thermoleophilia; order Solirubrobacterales; family Thermoleophilaceae; genus JACVRW01. The sequence continues at coordinate 616,825 of CAVYZJ010000006.1, forward strand.
GTGCGGCTTGGGCCAGGACCAGGCCGGCTCGAAGTCCACGTGCTCGCCGTGGTACTCGGCCTCTTCGCTGGTCCAGATCGCCTTCATCGCCTCGATCCGCTCGCGCATGAGAGAGAACCGTCGCGCGGGGTCGGTGCCGTGGTGGCGCATCTCCTCGCGGTTCCAGCCGGCGCCCACCCCGAACAGGAAGCGCCCGCCCGACAGCCGGTCGAGCGTGGACACCTCCTTGGCGGTGATGATCGGGTCGCGCTGAATCACCAGACAGATGCCGGTCCCCACCTTCAACCGCTCGGTCACGGCCGCGGCCATCGCCAGCCCGACGAAGGGGTCGTGCGTGTGGCTGTACTCCGGCGGGAGATCGCCGCCTCCGGGCCAGGGCGTCTCCGGCTCACCGGAATGTGGGTGTGCTCGGGAAAGAACAGCGACTCGAAGCCTCGCTCCTCGGCCAGGCGAGCCAGCCGCGCCGGGGCGATCGTGTAGTCGGCGGGGAAGATGATCAGGCCGAGTTCCATCGCAGCGGCAGCCGCTCCAATCCGTATATCCCGTGTATCGAGCCCAGCTCCGGCTCGCCGTCGAGCTGCAGGCCCGGCATGTGGCGGGGCAGGAAGATCAGCGCTTCCTGCAGCTCCGCCCGCGCCAGGTTGGCCCCCAGGCAGTAGTGGATGCCCGCCCCGAAGGTGAGTGGCTTGGCCCGTCCGCGTGCGGCGGTGATGTCGAACTCGTCCGGATCGCCGGCCACGCCGTCACGGTTGCCCGTGAACGAGCAGACCATCACCACGGTGTCGGCGGGGAAGGTCACGCCCCGGTGCTCCACCTCTTCGTGCAGCAACCTCGCGGTGAAGGGCGTGATGGGCTCATAGCGCAGGATCTCCTCGACCGCCCGGGGCACCAGGTCCGGCCGCTCCGCGAGCAGAGCCCACTGATCGCCATGCAGCGCGAAGAGGCGCAGCCCGTGGGCGAGCTGTGACTGGGTGGTGTCCACGCCTCCCACCAGCACGTTGAGCACCAGGTTCATGCACTCCACGTCGGAGAGCCGGTCGCCCTCGTGCGAGGCCGCGATCAGCGTGGAGATCAGATCGTCCCCCGGCTCGTCCCTGCGGCGCTCGATCAAGGCCCCTGCCCAGTCGTAGAACTCCTTGCAGGCGCGCTCGATCGCCTCCCGCTCGTTGAGAAGGCTCGGTCCGTCGAACTGGCGCTGGATCAGGTTCGACCACTCGTACAACTTGGGCGCGTCCTCGAGTGGCGCCCCCATGACCCGGGCGATCGTGAGCGAGGGATAGGGCTTGGCCAGATCGGCCACCAGCTCGCAGGCGTTTCGCTCGGCCAGCGGCTCCCATAGCCGGCCCAGGAACTCGCGCATGGCCGGACGCCAGCGGTCGGCCGCTTTCGGGGTGAAGGCGGGGTTCACCAGGTTGCGCAGACGCCGGTGCTGGTCGCCGTTGACGTGGAGAATGTTGCGACGCATCTCCTCGAGCAGCGGCCCCTCCGGCACCTCGAACATCTCGGCGATACGCATCCCCGGGAAGGTGGCGCTGCGGGTGCGGAGAAAAAAGGCGGCCGACTCGCGGTCGAGCACGAAATAACCGAAGGGCGAGGTGGCGAGCCAACCCTGGTGGCGCAGCTCGTCCATCACCTCGTGGAAGCGCTCGCCCTTGAGGTCGGGACCGAAGTAGTCGAGCTCCGGCAGCTCCAGATCCGTAACGAGGGCCATGGCGGGCGGACGTTACCCTGGATGAAGATATGAGCTTCCTCTTCAGACACAAGACGGATATGCCCGACCCGGCGGACGCGCTGCCCGGCCGCGACGAGCGCCCCTTCGCTGTGCCCGACACCCACTTCGTGCTCGGCACGCCACTGGAGCCTCCCTTCCCCGAGGGCACCGAGCAGGTGGTGTTCGGCATGGGTTGCTTCTGGGGGGCGGAGCGCGGCTTCTGGCAGGCGCCCGGTGTCTACACCACGGCGGTGGGCTACGCCGGCGGCTTCACCCCCAACCCCACCTACGAGGAGGTCTGCAGCGGCCGCACCGGCCACAACGAGGTGGTCCTGGTGGTGCACCGTCCCGCGGACGTCCCGTTCGACGAGCTGCTGCGCCTGTTCTGGGAGGGCCACGATCCCGACCCAGGGGATGCGCCAGGGCAACGACGTGGGCACTCAGTACCGCTCAGGCATCTACACCACGTCCGAGGCCCAGCATGAGGCGGCGCTGGCGTCGCGCGGGCGCTATCCGGAGCGCGCCGGGCGCGGGTTACGGCGAGATCACGACCGAGATCGAGGCCGCGCCCGGTTCTTTTACGCCGAGGACTACCACCAGCAGTACCTGGCGAAGAACCCCGACGGCTATTGCGGCCTCGGCGGCACCGGGGTCAGCTGTCCTGTGGGCGTGGCCGGCGCCTAAGCCGCCAGCAGCCGCGCCATCACCTGAAGCCGCTGGTCCGCCTCCGCCGGCCAGCGACCGACGTCGGCCGGCCACCAGGCCCAGTCGTCGTGCTCGGCGTCGGGCACGGGCTCGCAGCCGTCGGGGACCGTCGCCAGCCCCACGACCATGGCCACCCCGCCGGGCAGTGCCACCAGCGCCTCCACGGTGAGCCGGTCGGGCACGAGCTTCCACTCCTCGTCGAGCTCGCGCGACAGGGTCTCGGCAGGGCTCTCCCCCAGGTCGACCGCCCCACCGGCCCCGAGCGCCCAGCGGTTGGCCCACGTCGACACCCAGCTCGCCCGCCGGCCGGCGAGCCAGCGCCCCGTCGGCGCGGCGCACCACGCAGAGCGCGGTGAGGCTGTCCGCTGCCTCGTCCTCCACGAGCCGCAACGCCCAGCGGGCCGGCTGCAGCTCCAGCTCGAGCCGCCCACCGCGGGCCTCCCAGCCGGCGAGCCGGGTGGCCATGCCGTCGTGTGCCGGTGACCCGCGGGCGCGCAGGCTGCTCTCACGGCATCGTCGGCGCGGCGATCCACGTCGGCGGGCGCCTCGTAGGGCTCGTCGCGCCGCCGAACCCCCACCTGCTCCGGACTCCACGGCCCGCGGGCGGCATCCTCGGCCTGGGAGCCGTCTATGAACCCAGCTCGTCGCGGAGGCGCCGGATCTCGGAGTGCAGCTCGGCCACCTGCGCCTCGAGGGCCGCGACGCGGCTCTGCAGGCCGGGCGCCGGGGCGGGCGCGGCCGTCGCGGGCGGCTCGGCGGGCTGTGGCGCCGGCGGCACGACTCCCGCCTCCGCCTCGCCCGCGCCGACCAGAAGCTGCCCGAAGCGCCTCCTCGCGCTGGCCGGGCCGGCGCCCGAGCCGCTCCGCCAGCCCGCGCCCGACCAGCCCGGTCGCGTCGGCCTCGGCTCGTCCAGCCCGGCCGAAGCGGTGCAGCCGATCACTGCGCTGCTTGGCTCGCCCGCGTTCTGGGGCCGCGCAGCATCAGCACGCAGGACAGCGCCATCTCCGGCTCGGAGAGCCCGGTGCGCTGTTCACGGTTGCCGGTACTTCATCACCCACCGGTTCGACCAGCTGGCGAGGGTGACCCACTCCCGCTGTTCGGCGATCAAGCGCCGCCCAGACGTCACCGTCGTCGTCGTCCACCACCGGGTCACGGTCGGTGGACTGGTGCGGCCACCCTCGGCGCGTTCAGGGTCGCGGGTCGACGTCAGGGGTCGTGCGCTGCTTCTCGAACGAGGCGGCCGAGGACCCGGATCTGGCGGCGTCGGGCTCCACGGCAGAAAGCTATCGTCGCCACTCCCCGACCGGCGGGTCCGCTACCATGCTCGAGGGGTGGTGTGTACGCGCGCATCCTGCGCACGCCGGGGGTTGCCCGCGGTTCTGGCGACGCTGGGGATCGACTCCCGATCGGCATCCGCGGCCTGGCGATCCTGCTCTTCGTCCGCGAGGTCACGGCTCGTTCGCTGCGGCCCGCCTGTGCGCGGCGCGCTGGCGCTCGGCAGCGCGGCCGGAGCCCCGCTTCAGGGCCGCCTGGTCGACCGCGTGGTGAGGGCATGCTGTTACCACTCGCTCCGCGCCGCCGCCGGGCTACTGCTGGTTGGGGGCTGGGCGGTCGGCGCACCCGCGGGCGCCGTCGCCCTGGCCGCGCTGCTGGCCGGCGCCACCGTGCCGCCCCTCACCTCGGTGCTGCGCTCGCGCTCGCCCTACCTGTCGAGGCACGCCCGCGGCTGATCCCGAGCGCGTTCGCACTCGATTCGGTGCTGATCGAGGTCATCTTCGTGATCGGTCCGCTGGTGTTCACGGCGATCGTCGCAACGGTCGGGGACCAGTACGCCCTGGTCGTCTCGGCCGCGTGCGTCCTCAGCGGCACCGCCCTGCTGCTGGCCGGGCTCCGCGGCCGCAGCGGCCCGGAGCGCGGGCCAGCCGACGGCCGGGTGCTCGGCATCGGCGCGCTCGCCGCTCCCGGGCTGCGCACGCTGGTGCTCGCCAGCCTGCCGGTGGGCTTCTACCTCGGCGCCGTCGAGGTCGTCTCCCTACCTCGGCCAGCAGCAGGGCGCGAAGGTGCTGGCCGGAGTTCTGCTGGCCGTCTGGTCGACGGCGAGCGGAGCGGCCGGACGTTCTACGGGGCCCGACAACGGGAGGCGCCACTCGCCGATGTACACCTTCGCCTGGCCTGTCTGCTTCCCCTCGGCTGCCTCGTCGTGGCCGCGACCTCACCGCTCACCATCGCGCTGCTCGTGATCCTGGCCGGGCTCCCCCGTGGCGCCGCTGATCGCCTCCCGCGACGAGCTCGTCGGCCGCGTGACGCCGCCGGGACGACCCCGAGCGTCACCTCGCCGCTCGCCGCGCTCGTCCGGCGTCACACTCGAACCCGCCACCAGCGGTGCCGTGGTCGAGCGTGGTCCTCGACGGCGCGGTCCTGATCGCCGTGGCGGTGGGGGCGGCCGGCGCCGCGGTGATCGTCACCGCGGAAGACATTGGAGCGCCGGTCGCCGCCTAGCCGTACACACTTCGGTGCCCGAGCTTCCCGAAGTCGAGCGCGCCCGCGGTTTGATCGAGTCGCATGCCCTCGGGCGCACGGTGGCCGAGGTCGAGGACGGCGATACCTCGGTCTACCGCCGCAGCGCCGGGGGAGATCGATGCCGCCCTGACCGGCGCCACGCTGGTCTCCGCCCACCGCCGCGGCGAGGCGATGCGGTTCGAGACCGACTCGGGTCCTCCGCTGGGCTCCACCTCGGGTGCTCGGGGCGCATCGTCGTCGACTTCACGGCTCGCGACAGGGCTGGGACCGCTTCGTCATCCACTTCGCCGACGGCGGCTCGCTCGCGCTTCCGGACAGCACCACCTCGGCCGTGTGCGTGCTCGACCCCGAGCTCAGCCGGGTCGGGCAGGACGCCGCGGAGGTCTGCGGCGCGAGTTCCGCGACCGGGTCGGCCGGACCGGGCCCCGCTGAAGGGCGCGCCTCTTGAAGCCGGGTCGGTGATCTGCGGCGTCGGCAACCTGCTCGCCAACGAGCCCCCTATGGCGAGCACGGCTGTCGCCCCGCCGCGAGGCCGGCTCGCTTCTCGCTGGAGGACTTCGACCGCCTGCGCCGGGACCTGCGGCGGTCACCCGCCGCGCGGTCCCGGCGCGGTGGCGTGCACACCGGCGACCTGATCCCGCACCGCCACCGTGGCGGCTCGTGCCCGCGCTGCGGAACGGCGCTGGGGCGGACACCGGTGGGCGGGCGCACACGCTACTGCGTGCCCTCGCGAGCGGCCGGGCTGACGACAACAACCGGGCCCGAGCGGGCACACTCTGTGGGAGCCCACCACGAGGGAGAACGATGACGGCGCACCGCACCGACGGGAAGATCCCGCGCAGCCCCAACGACGACTACACCACCGAGGCCGCGGGCGATCGCCTTGATTTCCTTCGC
>CAVYZJ010000007.1:0-127490 GCA_963772945.1 uncultured Thermoleophilaceae bacterium
GGTTCTCGCAGTGGGCGACGCGTCCTTTCAGCAGAAGTGCTTCGACGAGTTCGAACGGCTCAAGCGCCAGAACCGGACGATGCTCTTCGTCACGCACGATATGGCGAGCGTCGAGCGTTTCTGCGACCGCGGCATCGTGCTCGAGCGCGGCCGGATGGTTGACGCGGGCGCGCCCGAGCAGGTCACGCGCACCTACAACGAGATCAACTTCGGCCAGCTCAGCGGAGGCGAAGATCAGGCGGAGATCGGAAGTGCCGTGCGCTTTGTGCGGGGCTGGTGCGAGTCGGAGTCGGGCGAGCAGCTCGTGAGTTCGCGCCAGGGTGAGGAGATCCATGCGTTCTTCGAGGTCGAGTTCACCCGGCCGGTGGACGACCCCGTGCTCTCGATCCACATGCGCAACGAGGTGCGGCACACGATCCTGGTAGCGAGCGTGGGCCCGGAACCGGCGGCCGCTACTCCGCCGGCGACCGGGCGATCGCTCACTTCGCCTTCACCAACATGCTGGCGCCGAGCCGGTACACCTTCACGGCGAGTGTGGGTGAGCGCGACCGTGGTCTGTACGGCGAGGCCGAAGACCTCTTCGCCCTGATTGTCCAAGCCGAGCACACGAGCGGCGGGGTGGTCGACCTCCCTTACGAGGCGGAGGTCCGGCGGCCGTGAGCGTCGATGCCGCCCCCACTCCGCGGTATCGGGGACCGTCTGCCCTCGGCGACGACGTTCCGCCGCTTCTGGAGCCTGACCATCACGCTGGCCGCGACCGACTTCAAGCTGCGCTTCTTCGGCTCGGTGCTGGGATACCTGTGGACGTTGATGCGTCCACTGCTCCTGTTCGGGGTGATCTATGTGGTCTTCACCGAGATCGTGCGCTTCGGCGACGACGTCGAGCACTACCCCGTGTACCTGCTCACCTCGATCGTCCTGTTCGGCTTCCTCGGCGAGGCCACCAGCCGCGGCGTGACGTCGCTCGTCGAGCGGGAGAACCTGCTGCGAAAGATCCGTTTCCCGCGCCTCGTGATCCCACTGTCGGTGGCACTCGCCGCGTTCTTCAACCTCATGGCGAACATGATCGCCGTATTCGTGTTCGTGTTCATCTCGGGCATCGAGCCGCGCCTCGACTGGGTCCAGGTGCCCCTGCTGATGGCGATGCTGGTGGTCCTCGCCACCGGCGTGACGATGCTCCTGTCCGCGCTCTACGTCCGCTACCGCGACATGGAGCCGATTTGGGAGGTCACGCTCCAGCTGCTCTTCTACGCGTCGCCGATCCTGTATGTGATCACCTTCGTCCCTGAGGACTTCCGGAAGGTGGCGGCGTCCAACCCGATCGCGACGGTCCTCACGCAGATGCGCCATGCCCTGATCGACGAGAACGCGCCCACCGCTCCAACCGTGCTGGGCGGATGGTTTGAGTTGGCGATCCCCGTCGCGATCGTGGTCGCGATCTTCGTGGTCGGATCCTGGGTCTTCTTCAGAGAGACGCCGCGCATCGCAGAGAATCTGTGAGATGACCGGCGAACCACGAACCGAGAGCGAAGACCTGGAAGCCCTACGCCGGCGTCTCGATCAGCGCGAGCGGGAACACGCCGTGAGCGTCAGGCGTGCCAACGACGCCCTGGCGGCCGCCCAAGACCGCCGCTACTGGCTGGAACAATGGCAGATCGACCTCAAGCGGCTCATCGCCGACGGGGCGCCGGCGAGACGCGGCTGCTGTTCGAGGGCTGCGGAGACCTACCGGCGCGTGTACAGCTCCGCTATCGGCTGCGCGACCGGGCGACCGCCCTGCCCCTGCGGGTGCACGACTTACGGCGGGCCGTGCAGGAGGAGCGCCGCCTGGCGCAGGTGGACGACAACGAGCCCTTCGCGCGCACGTTCCCCCCCGACCCGCCGTCGGCGACCCCGGCCACCGATGTGCTTCACGGGCGCCTGGAGGGCGCTGTCACCGCGGTGGTCGAGGTGCCGCTGACTTCCGCCGACCAGGGCTCTGGGACACCGCGACGCCGGCCGAGCAGCGGCGATTGGCGCTCTGGTTCGGGATTCGCCACGAGGTGCCGGAGGTGCAGCGCCACTGGCCTGGGCAGTGTCACGCCGGCTGATATCCAGGCGTATTCGCGGACCTGGTGGTGGAGGCGGTCGAGGAGTCGGGTTTCACCCCTCGGACGGGGCCTCGGCGGGCTCGATTTCGGCTGCTCGTCCGGGCAGGTCGTCCGGGTGCTGGCCGCACAGCGTACCCGGAGATGGAGTCGCACGGGTGCGACCCGCAGGCGGGAGGCGATCGAGTGGGCAGGGGCGAACCTTCCCGGGATCGACTTCAAGCGGAGCAACGACCACCCTCCTCTTCCTTACGAAGACCGCTCGCTCGACTTGGTGTATGCCACCCTCGGTCTGGACGGACGCCGGAGAGGACGCCGCGGTCGCCTGGCTCGCCGAGATGGAGCGCGTCCTTCGTCCCGGCGGCCGGCTGGTCCTCACGACACACGCCGCCCGCAGAGCATCGCTCACGCCGCCGCGAACGGTTGCGGCCAGGCGCCCAGCTCGAGGAGATCGAGCACGCCCTGTACCGCCGCGGCTTCTGGCGCGAGCACCGAGGGAGCGACGACGTTCTTCACCCCGCAGTGGCTGTGGCGGCGTGCCGGCGCAGCCTGGCGGGTGAGCGCGTACCACCCGGGCCGGGCTCTGGACGACCACGATCTCTACGTCCTCGAGCCCCGCTAGCGCCGTGGCCTCGGTCTGGTGGTGATGTTGCAGGTGCTCGACGGCGAGGCCCACCTCCGGGTCTCTTCGCCTCGCTGAACCGCGAGCAGCCCGACGAGGTCCTCGTGGTCGACTCCGGCTCGAGTGACTGCTCCGTCGAGGTCGCCCAGCGGCGGGCGCCGAGGTGATCGAGATGGCCCCGGACGAGTTCGGGCACGGCCGGACGCGCAACCTGGGCGCGGAGCGACGTCGGGGCGAGCTGATTGCTTCCTGACCCAGGACGCCGATCCGGTCGCAGGCTGGCTCGACGCCTACCGGAGGGGCGTTCGTTCTCGGCCGCCGGGTTGGAGCCGCCTTCGGCCCCACCTGCCGCGCGGCGACACCAGCCCGATGATCGCCCGTGAGCTGACCGAGTTCTTCGACGGCTTCTCGCCCGAACGGCCGTCCGGTCGCCCAGGAGCGGACGAGCCCGTCTTTCTCTCCAACGTGAACGCCTGCTACTCGCGCCGTGCTGGGACTCAGATCCGCTTCGACGACGTGCCCTACGCCGAGGATCAGGCCTTCGCGCGCGCGATGCTTGCAGCCGGGGTGGCACAAGGCCTACCACCCGGGCGCCGCGGTGCTGCACGCGCACGACTTCGCCCCGTCGAGTTCATGCGCCGCTACTTCGACGAGTACCGGGGGCTGCGGGACGACGATCGGCCACGTGGAGCCGATGTCGCGCGACGGTGGCGGACGTGCCCGCCGCCAGCTGGCCGGGCAGACCTGCGCTGGATGCGCGAGCGAGGCTGGCCGGCGCGCCAGCGGGCTCGTGGGCGGCGCGTTCTGCACTTCACCACTCGAGCCGGCAGGTCTTCGCCGGGCTCGGCTCGCGCGCCGAGCGGCTCCCGGCGCGGCCTCCAGCACCGCCTCTCGCTGGAGCGGCGGGAAGGCGTCGCCCCGCTCGAGCCGGGACGCCTCCGGCGCCGAAGGCTGACGCGGTGGGGCGAGGTCGCCCCATGAGCCCCAGTCTCCAAGAGCCGGTGGATCGACATCCTTCGCCTCAGCCGCGAGGGACAGGCTCGCTGCTCGATCCGGTGCCCGGAACAGCCGAGCGGTCGCTGTCTCCACGTGGCGGTGGTCATCCCTCCGTTCTGCCGCGGAAGCGGCGGTCACGGCTCGATCTTTCAGATCGTGCGCGACTCGAGCGCATGGGCCACACCTGCTCGATCTGGATGCACGACCCGCGTCGGCCGTCATCGGGAGCGTCCTGCGGTTCTGCGGCGGCGGATCGTCGAGGAGTTCCTGCCGCTCGAGCTCCGTCTTCAAGGGCTTCGACGATTGGTTCGGCGCGGACGTGGTCGTCGCCACCGGATGGGAGACCGTCTACCCGGTGGTCCTGCTGCCCGGCTGCCATGCCCGGGTCTACCTGATCCACGACCACGAGCCCGAGTTCTTCGCCATGTCCGCCGAGGCACGTCTGGGCCGAGCGAGACCTACTCCGCTCGACCTGTACCCGATCTCCGCCAGCACCTGGCTGCGCGACATGATCGCGCGACCGCTACGGGCGCGACGGCGCTGGTTTCGCTTCGGCGTCGACCACGCGCGCCTACCGCCCGCGCCGGCCGCGGGCGCCGCGGACACCGTGCTGTTCTACGGCGCGCACGTCACCCCTCGGCGGGCCGTGCCGCTCGGGATGCTGGCCCTCGACGAGCTCTGGCGCCGCCGCGCCGAACGTGCGCATCGTGCTGTTCGGCGACGCCGAGCCGCCGGACCACGTTCCCGTACGAGTTCCTCGGGCGTTGCCAGTCCCGAGATGCTCGCTCGGCGCTACTCCGAGGCAACCGTCGGCATCTGCCTTTCGCTCACCAACTATTCCCTGATTCCGCAGGAGATGATGGCCTGTGGTCTGCCGTGCGTCGACCTCGCCGGGCGGGGCCCCGAGGCGGTCTTCGGGCGCGACGGCCCGGTGGAGCTGGCCGGCCGAACCCGCTCGCGATCGCCGACGCGCGAGCGGCTGCTTGCGACGAGGAGCCGTGGGCCAGGCGCTCCGCGTCTGGGCTGGCGTTCGTCGACGGACGCGACATGGGACACGCCGCTGCGCCAGGTCGAGGCGGACTGCGCATGGCGCTCGCGAGCGGGCGCTCAGGGAACGTCAGTCGAATCCAGTTAGGAGGCTCGCGGTCGCGACGATCGAGGCCCAGCGCCACGGGCACCGCCGATCAGTCACCAGCGCCGATGAGCAACCAGAACGTCCACGCCCCCACCCAGCCCGGGCGTGAACACGGAGGCCCGCTCGATGACGTCGGGCGAGCGTGGCGAGCACGAGGGGGAGGTCGCGTTCCTCAGGAAGACCATCGGTCACGTCGGTGCAGGTGCTCTCGCCGTCGAGACGGCGGCCGGCCGGGAGCGACGCGGCGCCGGTTCGCCGAAGAGCGCGCCCGGCGCGACCGCCTCGTTGCGCACGCAGACCGCGATCCGCTGCCGCCGGGCGCCGATTCGTCCGACGGCGACGGTCGGCCGGATCGCCGCTCGGGGCATCCGGCCGCGGCGCAGCCGCGACCGGTGTGCCTCGCGGACTTCGTCGCGCACCTCGAGACCGGTCGCGACCGGGTTCCTCGTACGTGCCCGTCCGAAGACTCGACGCGCGTGAACGGGTCGCGCACGTGTGCGGCCGACTGGCACACGGTCGAGATCGGGCCCGAGGTCGGCCGCCGGGATCGTGGGCACGACGCCGATGCGTGAAGGCCAGGTCGTTCTCTGAGCGTCGCGACGGCCAGCGACCGCGACGATCCCGAGCAGGCCCAGCCGTTGACCAGCAGGACGATCGCTCCGCGCCTACGCCATAGAACCGTCCCGCGACCATGGCGAGTGAGAGACGCCTGGAGGACGAAATGCGCCGCCCACCAGGACCCCGGCGCGTCTGGGCGCCAGCGCGAGCGGCACGCGCGCGAGTGTCGCGGCGGCGCAGACGCCGAGCAGCGGGCAGCAGCGGCAGCAGGTAGCGCCCCTGGTTGAAGGTGACCCCATCGTTGAGCGATCGTGCGGTACTCGATCCAGTGCAGCCCGCGCGAACAGCGCCAGCGCCACCAGCGCGAAGAAGCCGACCACGGCCAGGTCGTCGCGGCGACGCCTGCGCACGACCGCCGCGAGCCGCGCCGGCGAAGCAGCAGGACCGTCAGCGACCGCGAGGACGCATGTAGACCCAGTTCGGGAACCGCACCTCGAGCCAGCCGAACGCGGCCCAGCCCATCTCATTCCAGACATCGAACACCGGCAGCCGCTCGATCTGCCGGTTGACGCGCTGAGAACGGAAGCTTGGGCAGATAGAACTGCCAGAGGTAGTTGGCGAGTCGACGTCTCCACCGTGCGCGCACGTCGCCGGCGTCCGCCGCCCCGTCGGAACCACCTCCGGCCGCGCTCGCCCCGGGTATCGCGTTGATCGCCGAGCGATCGAGGAGTCCGCGACCACGTCGACCAGGCGCCGACCGGTATCGCGAACGCGGCCAGCGCCGCTCCCAGCGGGCAGGACGAACGGTACGGCGCTCGCGGCGCTTCTCCCAGAGCGCCGCGCCATAGACCAGCACGACGCCGGGCACGAGGGCGTAGCTGGTGGCCTTCGTGAGCACCGCGGCGGCCGTGACCGACGCCGAGGGCCACCGCCGTCGGTGATCGTCAGGCCACGACGGAGGATGCGTACGCCCGAGCCAGAGGGCCAGCGCCCAAGTGGCGATCAACAGGGCATCGGGATTCACCGAGGCCGAGACGAACATCGTCATCGGCTGCATCCCTACGACTGCAGCCCCCGAGAGTTGCAGGAGTCGGCGAGGCCCGCCCAGCTCGCCGATCAGCAGCCAGGTCGCCGTGACCGCCAGCAGCAGCAACAAGGCCGACCAGATACGCATGAGAAACCAGCGGTCGAGAACATGGCCCCCGCTGGCCGCCTGGTACGGCAACGGACTCGTAGAGGTAGTAGCAGCGGGGGATTGGAGCGCGCGAGGTTCGCCCCGTCGATCGCGTCGGAGTGGCCGCCGTCGTCACGATTCGACTCGGGGAGCCGAGCCTCTCGCTCGAGCCACCCCGTTCGATAGTCCACTCTCCACTCGGGCTTGACCTCGTCTTGAGCGGCGGTCTGCACCACGTTGGACTCGCTCGTGACGAGCATCTGTTCCGCGCGAATACCTGTTCCCCGACTTGGTGTCGGGCAAGCGCAGGTCTTCGGCGACCACCTGGGCGTAGCCGAAATGGGCGTCCTCGTCGGGGGCTTGAGCCACCGGGCTCAGCAGCGCCCAACACAGCCCGAGTAACGCCACGGCGAACAACAGGAGGGCAAGGGCCGCTGGGACCCTGGCTGCGGTGGGCCGGCCTCGCATCTCGGCCGGCTAGATCCGGGCGCCGACGGTCGTCGCCGGTCCCGTCGAGTCCGCCTCGTCCAGGGAGCGCTGAAGAGTCTCGAGCACCCGTACGATCAGCTCGGCCTCCGGAAGCGCATCGAACTTGCGGGCCAGGGTCGGCCCCCAGTACCCGAGGCCCGCGACGGCCACTCGGATCCGCTCGCTCATGCCGAAATGCTGGGCTGTCGGCGTTGGAGTTTCACGGCCGGACACGGTAGCTGCAAGCCACCGGGGTGCGGGTGCAGCATTCGCTATACCGTGACTGCCCATGTGCGGCATCTGCGGCGCAATCAACCTACGCGGGGAGCCGATCCCCGACCTCGGCGGCCGGCTGGAGGCGATGAACGACCTGATCGCCCATCGCGGCCCCGACGACGTCGGCGTCTGGGCGCACGAGCGTGGGCACGTCGGATTTGGTCACCGCCGCCTGGCGATCATCGATCCCACGCCGGCCGGACACCAGCCGATGAGCGACCCGGCGGGCCGCTGGCTGACCTACAACGGCGAGATCTACAACTACCCGGAGCTGCGGAGGGAGATCGGCGGCGGCTTTCGCACCGACTGCGACACCGAGGTCGTTCTGCGCGCGCACGACCGCTGGGGCGCCGGGTCGCTCGACCGCCTGCGGGGGATGTTCGCTTACGCGCTCTGGGACGAGCAGGAGCAGGAGCTGCTCTGCGCGCGAGACCGCTTCGGCATCAAGCCCTTCTACTACGCGCAGGTCGGCGACATCCTCTACTTCGCGTCCGAGGCCAAGGCGCTGCTGCCGTTCCTGCCCGCCATCCGCACCGACCTCGAGGGGCTCAAGGACTACCTCGCGTTCCAGTTCTGCCTCGCCGGCAAGACGCTGTTCGAGGGCGTGCGCGAGCTGCTGCCGGGGCACCGCCTGCGCGTGCGCAACGGTCGCGCCGTTCCGGAGCGCTACTGGGAGGTCTACTACGACCTCGACTTCGACCACACGGCCAACTACTTCGAGGACCGCATCGCGGCGCTGCTGGGCGAGTCGGTCGGGCTCCACCTGCGCAGCGATGTCCCGGTCGCCGCTTACCTCAGCGGCGGGCTGGACTCGAGCGCGGTGGCGTCACTGGCCAGCGGGGCCGCCGACGAGCGGATGAAGGCATTCACGGGGCTCTTCCCGGAGGACTCGCGCTACGACGAGAGCGAGTACGCCCGCGAGCTCGCGAGGACCAAGGACCTCGAGCTGTGCCAGGTCGAGATCGACGTCCACGACTTCCTGGGGTCGATCGAGCACGTCGTCTACCACCTCGACTACCCGACGGCGGGCCCGGGCTCGTTCCCCCAGTACATGGTCTCCGAGGCCGCCGCGCGCGAGTGCAAGGTGATCCTCGGCGGGCAGGGCGGCGACGAGATCTTCGGCGGGTACACGCGCTACCTGATCGCCTACTTCGAGCAGTGCATCAAGGCAGCGATCGACGGCACGATGCACTCCGGCAACTTCGTCGTCACCTACGAGTCGATCATCCCCAACCTCGTCTCGCTGCAGAACTACAAGCCTCTGATGAAGGAGTTCTGGCGCGACGGCCTGTTCGACGACCTCGACGCTCGCTACTTCCGGCTGATCAACCGCGCGCCACACCTCGCCGGCGAGGTGAACCTGGAGCTGCTCGGTGACTACTCGCCCTTCGACACGTTCCGGGACATCTTCAACGGCCCCAACGTGGGCCACGAGTCGTACTTCGACAGGATGACCCACTTCGACTTCAAGACCCTGCTGCCGGCGCTGCTGCAGGTCGAGGACCGCGTCAGCATGGCGCACGGCCTCGAGTCGCGCGTGCCGCTGCTCGACCACGAGCTGGTCGAGCTCGCGGCGACGATCCCCGCCGACATCAAGTTCCGCGACGGGAACATGAAGCACGTCTACAAGCGCGCGACGCGTACCCTGGTGCCTGACTCGATCGCTCAGCGCAAGGACAAGATGGGCTTCCCCGTGCCGCTCCAGGAGTGGTTGCGGGATCCGGCCCGCGAATACGTGTCCGACGTCTTCTCCAGCGGCGCCGCGCAGCAGCGCGAGCTGTTCGACAACCGCAAGGTGCTGGAGGGCCTGGAGCGGGAGAACCGGTTCGGCCGCCAGACGTGGGGCCTGCTCTGCCTCGAGCTGTGGCAGCGCGCGTTCCACGACCGCGAGCACGAGTTCAAGAAGCTGATGACGACGAAAGGAAGCAACGGTGAAGGTCCTGATCACGGGCGGGAGCGGGTTCATCGGCTCGCACCTAGCCGATCGGCTGTTGGCTGAGGACCACGAGGTCCTCTCGATCGACAACTACGCCACCGGCCGGCGCGACAATCTCGAAGAGCGCGAGGGCCTGACGATCGTCGAGGACGGCATCGAGGACGCCGAGGCCGTCGACCGGACCTGGCAGGAGTTCGGCCCGGACTTCGTCGTCCACGCCGCAGCCTCGTACAAGGACCCAGACGCGTGGGATCTGGACGTGTCGACGAACGCCCTCGGCACGGCCAACGTCGTGCGCGCCAGCCAGGCGACCGACGTCCAGCGGCTGCTCTACTTCCAGACCGCGCTCTGCTACGGAACGACGCCGATCGAGCAGCCCGTGACGCTCGACCACCCGATCCGCCCCGACTCCAGCTACGCGATCTCCAAGACGGCCGGGGAGCAGTACATCGCGATGTCCGGGCTCGACTGGGTGTCGTTCCGCCTGGCGAACGCCTACGGCCCCCGCAACATCTCCGGCCCGCTGCCGACGTTCTACCACCGCCTGACCGAGGGCAAGCCGGTGTTCGTGATGGACACGCGCCGCGACTTCATCTACGTGGACGACCTGGTCGACGTCGTGATGCAGGCCGTGGTCGACGGCAAGGGCCATGGTGCGTACCACATCTCGTCGGGCTCGGACTTCTCGATCAAGGAGCTCTTCGACGCGACGCTGGACGCCCTGCCCGAGGTCGAGCTCGAGGAGGAGGTCGACGTGCGACCCAAGGGCGAGGACGACGCCTACACGATCCTGCTCGACCCGTCACGCGTTCGCAGCGACTTCGGGTGGGAGCCGAAGACGCCGCTCCCGGACGGCGTGCGCGGGGCGATCGACTACTACCGCGAGCGCGGCATTCAGCAGACGTTCACCCATCTGCGCGTGGGCGAGTGACTCCTCAGCGGACCGTGTAGACCCACCAGCGGGATCGGTAGCGCTGCAGGCGCGGCGACGGGCGCAGATAGTCGATCGCCCCGAGCAGGTCGACGTGGACGCGGTTGTAGTAGGCCGAGGCCGCCAGCCCGGGCATGTAGAGGCTGCCGCCGGGGCGGTCGAAGCGCGCGACGCGAGCCCGCAGCGACGCCACGCCCTGCCGGAACAGGAGCCCGGCGCGGGCCGACCAGGGGGCGATGTCGTACAGGCCGAGCAGGCTGAACAGGTAGCCGTTCAGAACATGAGAGCCCGGCCGGGTCGGGTACTCCTCATACCAGGGCACGCCGTCGAAGTCGGCCAGTACGCCGCCTTCCGTCACGGAGCGTCGGAACCGCCCGATCGCGCGGACGGCGGCTCGCCGATAGGCCGGGCGCGGCCTCAGGCGGTAGGCGCGCCACAGCAGCGACATCGCCTGACCCTGGCCCATTGCCGACACCCAGCCGGGTGAGAGGGGCGCGAACCCGCTCACCGTGAAGGCGAAGCGATAGGGCCAGCCGCCGTCGCGGCGCTGGTGGCGAACCAACCAGTTCGCGGCCAGCAGCGCATCCCCGCGATAGACCCGCCGCCCGGTGAGGGAATGGTTGGACGCGGCCTGCAGCCCGTACTGGGCCACCGTCACCGGCGTGTAGAACCGGCCGAAGGAGTACTCCGAGCGGGGCACCTTGCCGTGTTCGCCCAGCGCGAACATCAGCGCGTAGTCGAGGTAAGGGCCGTCGCGGTCGTAGGCGGCGTTGGCTGCCGCGGACGTCAGGATGAAGGTTGCGGTGGCCAGCAGGCAGGCGAGGCGGTGGCGCATCGACGCTTTGTACCGCCCGTCGCGGTCTGACGCCACCGGGGCGCTGACTACACTCGTCCGTCGTGCTTGAAGCGGAACAGCGCATTCTCGTCGTCGGCGGCGCAGGCTTCGTGGGGTCCAACCTCGTCCGCGCCCTGCTGGCGCTGGAGCCGCGGGAGGTGCTGGTGGTCGACAACCTGCTCTCGTCGGAGCGGGAGAACCTGCCCGACGATGCGCGAGTGCGGCTCATCGAGGCGTCGATCAACGACGACGACGTCCTCAGCTCCCTGCCGGCCGACCTCGACTACGTATTTCACCTGTCGACCTACCACGGCAACCAGAGCTCGATGGCCGACCCGCTCGCCGACCACGAGCACAACACGCTCACCACCCTGAAGCTGTACGAGGCGCTCAAGAATCAGCAGGACCTCAAGCGCGTCGTCTACGCATCGGCGGGCTGCACGGTGGCGGAGAAGACCTTCGAGGGAGCCGAGGCCACCCAGGAGGACTCCCCCGTCTCGCTCTGGCTCGACAGTCCGTATCAGATCTCCAAGATCATCGGCGAGTACTACTCGAACTACTACTTCTCGCGGCACAGCCTCCCGGTGGTGAAGGCCCGCTTCCAGAACGTCTACGGCCCCGGTGAGGTGCTGGGCGCGGGGCGCTGGCGAGGCACGGACAACACCGTCTGGCGCAACGTCACCCCCACGTTCATCTACAAGGCGCTGCGCCACGAGGCGCTGCCGGTGGAGAACGGCGGGATTGCGTCGCGCGACCTGATCTACGTCGGCGACATGGCTCAGGGGCTGATCGCGTGCTCGGTCCGGGGGAAGGCCGGAGAGGTCTACAACCTCGCGAGCGGCGTGGAGACGACGATCCGTGAGCTCGCCGAGCTGGTCAACGAGCTCACCGGCAACCCCACGCCGATAGGGCTCAAGCCCGCGCGCGACTGGGACCATTCGGGCCAGCGCTACGGCTCGACCGACAAGGCGGGCCGGGAGCTCGGGTTCGAGGCCGGCACGCCGCTGCGCGACGGCCTGGAGCGCACCATCGAGTGGACGCGCGAGAACATCGACTGGATCGAGCGCTGCATGGCGCGGCACGCCGACCGGGTGCCTAACCTCCCCGCTCCGCTCGCGAGCCGGTAGGGGCGCATGCCCATCTGCCCGCGCTGTCGAGCCGACGAGGTGGGGTTCGACGCTCCTGAATGTGCCGGCTGCGGGTGGCACGGCCGCGTGGTCGACGGGATCCCCGACTTCCTCGCTGAGAACGACGGCGCCCGAAGCGTCTTCGAGGCGTACACCGCCCTGTACGAGCGGATCGCTGCGGACGACCTCGATTCCCCGATTCAGGGCGACGAGCTGCTTGACCTGGAGGCCGAGCGGATGCTGGCCGCCCTCGGAGCGTGTGGAGGGCGAGGCAGTCTGCGACGTGGGCATCGGCCGCGGCCTCATCTTCGACCGTCTCCGCTCCGCGCGGCCGCGGCTGCTGATCGGCGTCGACCTCGCGTTGCCATATCTGCGGCGCGCGACACCGAACGACGGGCCGGTCAAGCTCATGCGCGCGAACGCGGAGAACCTGCCGTTTCGCGCCGAGCTCGATGCCATTGTCGCGTCCGATGTCCTCGAGCACGTCCTCAACCCGGCCGATTTCCTGCAGTCAGCGCTGGAGGCACTCGTTCCTGGTGGCCGCCTGTTGGTCAAGGTCCCCTACCGCGAGAACATCTCGCAGTACCGCCGCTCGGAGGGCTGCCCCTACCCGATGGTCCACCTACGGACCTTCGACCGCACACTGCTGCGCCAGGCGCTCGAGGACACGGGCCTGCGGCCGGAGCGGTTCAGCTACTCCGGTTTCTACTCGGGGCGATGGCATCCGCTCCTGCGGCGCGTCCCGCCTGTATCCGTGCGGCTCGCCCGCGTCCTCGAGCGGCGCTACGGCGCGAACCCCGGCCCGAACCGCATCAACCCGCAGATCGGCCGGCTGCTCATGCGCCCGGTGGTGATCATCGCCCTCGCGCGCAAGCCGGAGACGGCGTGAGCCACCCGGATCTGCAGATCACGGAGATCGTGCCGGCGTCCGGCTGGAGGCTGCCGGCGGTACGAGACCTCTTCCGCCACGCCGATCTCGTCTACTTCCTCGCGAAGCGCGACGTGACCGTCCGTTACAAGCAGACCGCCGTAGGCGCGCTCTGGGCCGTGCTGCAGCCGCTGATGCTCGCGGGGATCTTCAGCCTCTTCCTCGGGCAGCTGACCGACATCCCGTCGGAGGACACTCCATACGCCCTGTTCGCGCTCTGCGGGATGACGATGTGGCTCTTCCTGGCGGGTGCGATCGCCCGCTGCTCCGAGAGCACGCTCGCGAGCTCGGAGCTGATCTCGAAGGTCTACTTCCCGCGCATCGTCGTGCCGGTTGCGGCGCTTGCGGCACCGATCGTCGACTTCGCGGCTTCGCTCGCCGTCCTGATCGCGATCCTGCTCGTGACCGGGCACGTGCCTGGCCCGGAGGTGCTCCTCGTCCCGGTCGTATTCGCCATGGCGCTGGCCATCGCACTCGGCATCGGCCTATGGCTGTCGGCGCTGGTCGTGCGGTATCGGGACGTCAGCCTGGCGGTGCCGTTCCTGATCCTCGTGCTGCTCTTCTGCACGCCGATCCTCTACCCGCTGAGCCTCGTGCCGGACGACTACCAGACGCTCTACTCCCTCAATCCGCTGGTCGGCGTGATGGAGACCTTCCGCTGGACCCTGCTGCCCGACGCGCCCGCCCCGGGCGTCGGGCTGCTGGTGTCGGCGGCCACCGGAACGGTCCTGCTCGTCACCGGCCTCCTGTACTTCAGCCGCGCGGAGCAGCGCTTCGCGGACGTGATCTGACGTGGCCGGCGACGTCGCGATCCGCGCGGAGGGCATCGGCAAGCGCTACACGCTCGGCAGCCGCCGCGAGCGGCCTGCTCAGCGAGCGCATCGGCGAGAGGCTCCGCCGCGGCCGCCCGCTCGTCGACCCGAGCCGGGAACGAGCAGTTCTGGGCTCTGCGCGACGTCAGCTTCGAGATACCGCCTGGCCAGGTCGTCGGGCTGATCGGCCACAACGGCGCGGGCAAGAGCACGCTCCTCAAGATCATCTCGCGCATCACGCCACCAACCGAGGGGCGCGCGGCGGTGCGCGGGCGGGTCGGCACGCTGCTGGAGGTCGGCACCGGATTCCACCCGGAGCTGAGCGGCCGCGAGAACGTCTTCCTCAACGGCGCCGTGCTCGGGATGAAGCGACGCGAGATCATGCGCAAGTACGACGAGATCGTGGAGTTCGCGGGCGTGGAGCGCTTCCTCGAGACGCCCGTCAAGCGCTACTCGAGCGGCATGTACGTGCGGCTCGCCTTCGCGGTGGCCGCGCACCTCGAGCCGGAGATTCTGCTCGTCGACGAGGTGCTGGCGGTCGGCGACGTCGAGTTCCAGCGCAAGTGCCTGGGCAAGATGCGCGACGTCGCCAGCCACGGGCGCACCGTTCTGTTCGTCAGCCACAACCTCGGTGCCATCAGCCGCCTCTGCGAGCGCGCCATGCTGTTCGAGACCGGCAAGCTGACGGCTGACGGGCCGCCGGCAGAAGTGATCGCCCGGTACGTGGCGGCCGCCGCGCCGGACGCGTCGGTCGGGCACGCGGACGTGGCCGGGGACGCACCTCGGCTCGGTACCGGCGAGGCGCGCCTGCGCGCGGTGAGGCTGACCGGCGTCGACGGCAGGCCGCTGGGGTCGATCCACCTCGACCAGCGGTTCCAGGTCACCGCCGAGTTCGACGTCCTCGCCGATGTGGACGACGCGGTCTTCGAGGTCGGGGTCGCCACGTTCGCGGGTGAGCGGGTGGTGACGGCCAACAGCGTGGACCGCGAGCAGCCGCCCGTGCGGTTGGAGCGCGGCCGCCGGGCGGTATCCGTCGAGCTGGAGGCCGGCCTGCTGCCCGGCGAGTTCGCCCTCGACGTCGGCGTGCACCACCGCAACGGCACGACAATCGACTATGTGCAGGGAGCGCTGCGGTTCACCGCGCTCAACGCATCCGAGCGCGGCGACGACCATTACCCCTGGAACGCCGTGCGTGGCTACGTGCGACCGCATGCCGTCTGGAGCGAGGTCACCGACCCTGAGGCAGCGCCCGCCGGGAACCGGCCCGGCGGCTAAGGTGCCAGCCATGACGCAGGCAGGCGGGATCGACGCCCGCAACGCCAGCTTCTGGGACGAGCTGTGCGGTTCGGCGCTTGCCCGCCAAGTGGGGGTCGAGGACGCCTCCGCCGAGAGCCTCGAGCGCTTCGACGCGGCGTACATGGGCAACTACCCGTACCTGGAGTCCTACGTCCCGGCCGACCTCGGCGGCGCCGAGCTGCTCGAGATCGGTCTGGGCTATGGGACCCTCAGCGCGCTCCTGATCGCACGAGGCGCCCACTACCACGGGGCGGACATCGCCGAGGGCCCGGTCGAGATGGTGCGTCACCGACTGCGGCTCTCCGGCCAGGGCCAGGAGGCCGACGAGCAGGTGATCCAGGCCTCGGCGCTCGACCTGCCGTTCGAGACCGGGCGCTTCGACTTCGTCTACACGATCGGCTGCCTGCACCACACTGGCAATACTCCCCGCGCCGTCACCGAGGTGCACCGCGTGCTGCGATCAGGCGGAACCGCGGTTGTGATGCTCTACCACGCCCATTCGCTGCGCCAGCTGCTCAAGGTGCAGCTTCCGGCGCTGCTGCGGCGCCGGCGCACCCTGGACGAACAGGCGGCGATGTACGACACCAACGCCGCCGGCGAAGCGGCGCCGCACGTCGACTACTGGACGCGGGGCGAGGTGCGCGGGATGTTCGGGGCGTTCTCGAGCGTCGACATCGATGTGCGCAACTTCGACAACACGCGCGTCGTGCCGCGCGAGCGACTGCTCGGCAACATCGACCGCGTCCTCGGCCTGGACCTCTACATCACCGCACGCAAGTAGTCGCGTGATCGACGGCGTGCTCCTGGTCTACCACCGGCCGGATGCGCCGTGGATCAAGGACGCCTCGACGGTGATGGAGCACGTGGGAGCGTTCGCCGCCCACTCGGGCAACCGCATCTGGGAGGTGAACACCGACCTTGGCTTCCCGCCGGGCCTCGCCAAGCTCGACTTCCGCGTCGTGATCGTCCATTACTGCGTCTTCGGCATGGGGCCGTACCGCCTGGACGAGCGCTGGCTCGAGCTGGCTCGACCGCTCGAAGGCCTACAAGGTGGCCTTCTTCCAGGACGAGTGCACGCGCTGTCAGCGCCGCTTCCGCTTCCTCAACGAGCACGCCTTCGACTGCGTCTACACCTGCCTCGAGCCGTCGGAGTTCGGGAAGGTCTACGGCCGCTACACCGACGTCCCGCAGCTCGTGTCGAACGTGCCGGGGTACGTGCCCGAGCACCTGCCCGGGGTGGGCCGCCGATTCGCGAGACCGGACGCGGAGCGCGAGATCGACGTCGGCTACCGCGGCCGCCCTCTGCCGGCCTACCTCGGGCGCGGCGCGATGGAGAAGCACGAGATCGGCGTGCGCTTCGCCGAGCTCGCCGCGAACAGCGGATTGCGCCTGGACGTGGCGACCGCGGAGGCCGACCGCCTGTACGGCGACGACTGGTACCGCTTCATGGCGAACTGCCGCTGCGTGCTCGGGGTGGAGTCGGGCGTGTCGGTGTTCGACCTGGAGGACGAGGTCTTCGGCGAGTGGCTGGAGCTGACCGCGCGACGGCAGCGAGGTCGGGCTCGACGACCTGAAGACCCGCGAGCGATGGGAGGACGTCGTCTACTACCGCACGATCAGCCCGCGCCACTTCGAGGCCGCGGCCCTGCGCGTGTGTCAGGTCTTGTTCGCGGGCCGCTACTCCGGCGCGATGGAGCCGATGGTCCATTACATCCCGCTGGCGAAGGACTTCTCGAACATCGATCGCGTGCTCGAGTTGATCGGCGACGCCGACGTGCGTCGCGAGCTGACCGAGAACGCCTACCGTGACCTGATCGCCTCGGGTGACTGGAGCTACGGCCGCCTGATCGCCGGTGTCGACGAGACTCTTGCCGAGGCCGGGCTGCGATCCCGCCCCGACCCGGCGACGATCGCGACCGTCGACGCGGCCCTCGCCGAGGGGCTGCGCCGCCGGCGCGTGCGGCGGCGGGCCGAGTGGGCGCTGTTCTGGGTGCTGTCGCGCAAGCGCGTGCAGCGCCTGATCCATTTCGTGCATCCAGTTACGAGCCGTGTGCGACGCCTGCTCGGCATCCGCGGACCTGACGGCCTGCGCTGACCATGGTCGTCGTCGCCTACTGTGCGCTCAACTGGCCGTGGCGCAGGACGATCGAGGATCACCTCTACTCGTTTCGGCGCTACGGGAGCCGGGACTACCTGTACGTGAACCTGGCCGTGCCGTGGCTTGCGAACGCCTACCTGCCGCTGCGCTTCGACGCCGTGATCTGGCATACGACGTTCCTCGGCTGGGTGCGGTGGACGCCGCCCGCACAGCGGATCGGCGTGATGAAGCGCGCGCGCCGCCTGGCCGAGCGGGCCCGCACGCAGGCCGCGCTGCCCCAAGACGAGTTCCTCGGAACCGATCGGGTGTCTGAGGTGATCCGCGAGTTCGGCATAGACCACGTCTTCTCGGTCGCGCCCGAATCCGAATGGCCGCTCATCTACGCGGGCGTCGACCGCGATCGCGTAAGACTCTCGCGCGTGCTGACCGGCTATCTGGACGAGGACACGGCGGCGCGCGTGGATGCGATCGTTGCGCGCGGCGAGGAGCGACCGATCGACATCGGCTACCGGACCGGGCCGCCGAAGCCGTTCCTCGGCCGGCAGGCGATGCTCAAGAACGAGATCGCGGAGGTCGTCCGCGAGCGCGCCGAGGCGCTGGACCTGCGCGTCGACATCACCACGCGGCCCGAGGACACCCTGCTCGGTGACGCGTGGTACCGCTGGCTCGCGCGCTGTCGCTGGACGATCGGCGTCGAAGGCGGGGCCAGCGTGCTCGATCGCGACGGCTCGATCCTCGCCTGCACCGAGCGGCTCCAGGCCGAGCGCCCGGGCATTCGCTTCGAGGAGCTGGAGGCCGCCTGCTTCCCAGGGCGGGACGGCGAGCTCGACCTGCGCGCCGTCTCGCCGCGCCACCTCGAGGCGTGCGCCACCCGCACCGCTCAGATCCTGGTCGAGGGCGACTACAACGGCGTGCTCGAGGCGGAGCGCCACTACGTTCCGCTGCGCCGCGACTTCTCGAACCTGGACGAGGTGCTGGGGGTCGTCGCCTCCGAAGCCGAGCGGGAGCGGCTCGCCGCGGCGGCCTACCGGGACGTGGTGGCCTCCGGACGCTGGACCTATCGGCGCCTTGTGGAGGACGTGGAGGCGGCGCTCCCGCCGGCCCGGCCGAGGCTCCCGGCAGGAGCCGCGCGTGGCCTGGCACGCGGCGCTCGACGCCGCCTCCAAGCCGCTGTTGCCGCTCGCGGCGCGGGTGTTGATGCCGCTGCGGCGCCGGATCTACGGCGCGCTGCGGGTGCGCGGCTACGGGCGGGGAACGTGAACGCCGACACCACCGTCGTCATCCCCTGCTTCTCCCACGGCCGCTTCCTCGCCGAGGCGGTGGACAGCGCGCTCGCCCAGCGACGGAGGGCCGCCGCGGGTGATCGTGGTGGACGACGGCTCCCCGGACCCCGAGACCAAGGCCGCCTACGGGCGCCTGCCGCCCGGGGTCGAGCTGCTGCGCCAGGCGAACGCCGGCGTGTGCGCCGCGCGCAACGCAGGCGCGGCGGCCGCGGACACGCCCTATCTGCTGATGCTCGATGCCGACGACCGCCTGCGACCTGCCGCCCTGGCCGCGCTGCGCCCCGCGCTCGAGGCCGATCCGGCACTGGGCTTCGCCTACGGGGACGCCGAGTTCTTCGGCGCCTGGTCGGGCCGGCTGCGGTTCCCCGACTACGACGGCTACCGGCTGCTGTACCGCTCGATCGTCACCGCCACCAGCCTGATCCGGCGCGAGGTCTTCGATGCGGTCGGCGGCTTCGACGGGGACCTCCCCGGCTACGAGGACTGGGACTTCTACCTGGGAGCACTGGAGCGCGGCTGGACCGGCCGGAGGGTGCCGGAGGTCATGTTCGACTACCGCCGCCACGACGTGTCGCGGCTCGCCACCGACCGCGCCGACTACCGCCGCCGCTACCGCGCCATCCGCGCCAAGCACGCCGCGCTCTACGCGCGCGCGGGCGAGCTCGCCGCCGCGAGCGACCTGGGCGTCGCCGGCCGGCTCTTGTACCGCGGCTGGTGGGCGCAGCGGCCACTGCCGGCCGCGGTCGAGCAGGGCCTCTACCGGCTGCTCTTCCGGGCCTCGGCGTTGCGCCGCGCCCGCTCCACGAGCTCGGCGAAGCGGCGCGCGATCTCCGGGTAGGAGTAGGCGCGCGGCGCCACTGGGGCACGGTCGCCCGCGAGCAACCGCTCGAGCGCGGCTGCGATGGCCGCCGGGTCGTCTACGGGGGCGACCTCGCCGGCGCGCGCGTCGCGCACGATCCGGGCGGCCTCGGTCTGCTCCCCCAGCACCAGGATCGGCCGCTCCGCGCCGAGGTACTCGAACAGCTTGCCGGTCGCCTCGCCGCGTCGGGTGCCCGCGGTCAACAGCAGCAACGCGTCTGCCTCGCGCTGTAGCCGCAGCGCCTCGTCGCGGTCGACACTGCCCACGTGACGCACGGCCCCCGCGAGGTCCGGCCGGGCAAGTAGCCGGCGCTCGTCGGGCGTCAGGGGCCCGGCGAAGACCACCTCCAGCCGCTCGGCGATGGCCGCGCCGCGCTCACGCAGCAGGCACACGGCATCCAGCACGGGAGCCGGCGAGCGCTGGCTTGACGCCATCCTGCCGGTGTGGACGAGCGACACGCGACCGGCGTGCAGCAGCGGGCTCGAACCCGTCCGCTCGGGCACCTCGTCGGGGTCGTATCCGTTGGTGACCGTGTGCGCGTCCGCCCCCAGCCGCTCGCGCAGGTCACGCGCCAGCGGCTCGCTCACCGCGGTCATCAGATCGGCGCTGCGCGCGACCCGGCGCTCGAGCTCCGCGTCGAGGCGGGCCTGAGCGCGCGTGGGCCAGGCATGCAGGGTTTCGAACCCCCACCCGTCGCGCAGGTCCGCGATCCACGCGCTGCGCCGCGCCAACGCCAGGCCGGCCAGGTGGACAGACTCCGGCCCAGAGGTTGTGATCACGCAGTCGAAGCGCTCACGCCGCGCCAGGCGAACCGCGCTCGGCAGCAGGTACGGGAGCCACGTGACGAGCGTCGTGTCCGGCACGATCGCCCGCGCGAGCCTGCTGCTGCCGGCCTCGTAGTCGGCCTGGCCGGCGCCTCCGGCCCAGGCGCGCATGTTGCCACGCCGCCAGTTGAGCCGTGAGGCCATCAGGTCGCCCGTGCGCACCGCGTCCGGCTCGGTGGGGAGCGCGCCGTCCGTCCACGCCGCCGACGTGAGCACGGTGACCCGGTAGCCGAGTCGCCGCAAATGCTTCGCCAGCCCGGCCGGCCGGCGCGCCGCGACCATGCCACTCGGCGGGTAGAACTGCGTCACCATCAGGAGCGACCCGCTCACGCGCGCCACTGTAGCCAGCGCCGCCCAAACCTCTCGCCGGCGGGCCGCACCGCTATCCTCGGCCCGCCTGCCCGCAACACCTGCCCTCCTGGGCTGTTAGGGCGGACGTACCGATGGGTCTCAGCTCCAAAGCACGCAAGCTCGCCGTCGTCCCGGCGTACAACGAGGCCGCCTGCGTCGGCGAGGTGGTCCGCCGGCTGCATCGCGCGGCGCCCGACTACGACGTGGTGGTCGTCGACGACGGCTCCACCGACAACACGCCGGCGGTCGCCCACGAGGCGGGTGCGCGCGTGGTCAGCCACCCGTTCAACCTCGGCATCGGCGGCGCCGCGCAGACCGGCTTCACCTTTGCCCAGCAGCACGGCTACGACTACCTGGTGCAGGTCGACGGCGACCTCCAGCACGACCCGACCGAGGTCGGCCGCCTCGAGCACGCGATGACCGAGCACAAAGTGGACATGGTCAGCGGCTCGCGCTTCCTCAACGAGGACCACAAGTACCCCGCGCCGGTCAGCCGTCGCACCGGCATCCACCTGTTCGCGTTCATGCTGTCGCGCATCGTCCGGCAGCGGGTGAGCGATCCGACCTCGGGCTTCCGCCTCTACAACAGACGTGCCATCGGCGTGTTCGCGCGCGACTACCCGCACGACTACCCCGAGGTCGAGGCAGTACTGATGGTGCACGCCAACCGGCTGCGCATGTGCGAAGTGCCGGTGAGGATGTACGAGCGTGGCGGCGGTGTCTCCTCGATCAACGGCGCCGGAAAGTCGACCTACTACATGATCAAGGTGATGCTGGCGCTGCTGGTGGGCCTCGCGCGCCGGCGTGCCAGCGTCGAGCCCGGAGACGACGCGGCGGTGGCCGCCGCGCACGGAATCTGATGGACGCGCGGATACAGGTTGTCGCGATCGTCGCCGCCGCCGGACTGATCGGCGTGCTGCTCGAGCTTGTGCGGCGGCGGCGTCTGCTCGAGCGCTACGCGCTGCTGTGGCTGTTCAGCGCCTTCGTGCTGCTCGCGCTGGCGATCTGGCGCGGCCTGCTCGAGGACGTGGCGCAGCTGATCGGCGTGGCCTATCCGCCGAACGCGCTGTTCCTTGTCGCGTTCGGCTTCGTGCTCGTGCTGCTGTTGCACTTCTCGCTGGCGGTCTCGCGGCTGTCCGACCAGACCAAGGTGCTGGCGCAGCGGCTGGCCCTGCTCGACGAGCACGTCCGCAGCCAGAAGGGCGAGGCGTCCGAGGCGGAGCGCAAGACCAGTGACCCGCCCGCGCTCATGCGCGACTAGGGTTCTCGCCAGGTGACCGGCGACGCCATGGCGGTGGTGATCGTCACCTACGACAGCGCCCGCCATATCGCCAAGACGCTCAGCGCCCTCGAGGGTCAGCTGCGCGAGGACGACGAGTTGATCGTCGTGGACAACTACTCGCGGGATGGAACCGCGTCCGTGGTCCGATCGACGGTACCGAGGGCGGTCGTGCTCGAGCAGGAGGGCAATCTCGGGTTTGCCGCCGGCTGCCACAGTGGAGTCGCGGCCTCACGAGCGCCTGTCCTGCTCTTCCTGAATCCCGATTCGGTGCCGGCCAGGGGCTGTCTGGACGCGCTTCGGACCGCGGCCCACGAGCGAAGCAGCTGGGGAGCCTGGCAGGCGCTGGTGACGATGGACGGGGGAGCCAGGATCAACACGAGCGGGAACGTCACCCACTTTCTCGGCATGGGCTGGGCTGGCCGCTGCGGGCAACCACTGGCCGCCGCTCCCAGAGAGCCAACGGAGGTCACGTTCGCCTCGGGCGCGGCACTGGCGGTCCGGCGAGAGGCCTGGGATCAGCTCGGGGGCTTCGACCGTCGCTACTTCATGTATGGCGAGGACCTCGATCTTGGCCTGCGGCTGTGGCTCTCGGGCTGGAAGGTCGGCATCATCCCCGCCGCGCGGGTGGAGCACGATTACGAGTTCGCCAAGGGCGGCCACAAGTGGTACCTGCTCGAGCGCAATCGCTGGTGGACAGTAATCGGGGCCTACCCGGCCCCCCTCTTGCTGTTGCTCCTACCGCCGCTGTTGGCGGCGGAACTGGGACTGCTGGCCCTAGCGCGGCAGGGCGGCTGGCTCCGCGACAAGCTTCGTGCCCAGGCCATGGTGCTACGAGAGCTGCCCCAGATCGCTGCCCGCCGCCGCGGCGTGCAGGCTCGGCGGGGCATCACCGCCGGCATGTTCGCGCGACGGCTGTCAGCCGATCTCGACAGTCCATACCTCGCGAGCGTCAGCGGGCTGCCGCTGCTCCCGGCGCTCCAGCGTGCCTACTGGCGGCTGGTCCTGGTCGCACTGCGTTAGCGGGAAAGGCGACTAGGTCTGCGCTGCCGTACGTCGGCCCATGTCCAGGCTGCGCTGCAGCTCCTCCAGCACCCGGACAACGCGCACCCCGGTCTCGCCGTCGGAACGGGGCGGCCGGCCATCGCGAAGCCGCTCGACGAAGTGGCGGCACTCGATTCGAAGCGGCTCCTCGTTCGAAATCTGCGGCGAGTGGATGTCACCGGAACGGGCGATGTACTCCCCGTAGCCCTCATAGCTCTGGTGGAATCCCTTGTCGTACAGGGTTAGCTTGCCCTCCAACGCCATGTCGTCGAAGGTGGCCATCTTCTTCGAGCCTACGACCGTGAAGCGGCGCTCCTTGTGCGGGTCAAGCCAGGACAGGTGCAGGTGCGCGGCGATCCCTGAGGGAAAGCGCAGATAGCAAAAGACCACGTCCTCAACGCTGTCCCGCATGTAGCACTCGCCGTGGGCGTGACACTCCACCGGCTCCTCACCAGCCAGGCGTAGGACGACCGAAACGTCGTGCGCGCCGAGGGACCACAGCGCGTTCTCCTCCACCCGCAGTTTGCCGAGGTTCAGGCGGTTGCCGTAGATGTAGTGAACGTCACCGAGCTCGCCGGAGTCCACGAGATCCTTGAGCCGCTCGAGCCCGGGGTGGTACTCGAGCAGGTGGCCCACCATCAGCGTGCGTCCGGCGCTCAGAGCCGCCTCAAGCACCGTCTCGGCTTCCTCGGTCGACTGCGCGAGCGGCTTTTCGACAAAGCAGTGCTTGCCGGCGGCGAGCACGCGCATGGCGACTTCGGCGTGGGTGGGTACCGGAGTGGCGATCGCCACGGCGTCGAGATCGGGGTCGTAGAGAAGATCCTCGAGTGAACTGGTGGCGCGGGCACCCGGAAAGCCGGGCGCCACGCGATCGAGCGCATCCTGCGAGCCGTCGCAGATCCAGCTGAGCTCGGCGTGGGGAAGACCGTCGAAGTTGCGGGCCAGGTTGGGACCCCAGTAGCCGAGCCCCACCACTCCGATGCGGACGGATCTCACAGCTGACTGGCCCGTGCGTCACGGGCTGCCACCGCGGCCTCGATCTGGTCCTCATGCGGCTCGGAGCCCATCGGCACGAGTGAGGTGGTAGAGAGGGGGACGCTCACGCGGCAGAAGAGCCTAGAGAACCCGATTTGCGAAGCGTTCAAACGAGCGAGCGACTCACGCACAAGGGCGCCTTTGGCGAATGCGGTCGCCGCCGAGAGCCTGCCGGACACCGGGGTTCGCGTCGAGTAGGCCCCAAGGGGTGCCTAGCGTTTCTTCTACGGCTGGTCACCTCCGCGGCGCACAAGACCACGCACGAGGGCGCGCTCGCCAGGCTCGAGCACCGCCGAATAGAAGGCCAGCCAATACGCCAGCACCGCGCCCACGGCAGTTCCCAGGACCGCCGGCAGCGTCTCCGGGCCCGCGGCGAGCCGTAGCGCTACCAGCGCCGCCGCCAGCACAACGCCCAGCCCGTACGCCGGCAGCCAGGCGGTCCGGGCCAGCTCACCGACCCGCACGCCGCCGCCCGCCCGCAGCCCCACCCCGAGCAGCAGCGGGAACGCCAGCAGGAACGGGATCGCCGTGGCCAGCGCCGGGCCCTCCAGCTCGAGCGACGGCGTGAGCGCCAGCGCCAGGATCAGGTTCAGGCCGGCCACCAGGATGTAGATGCGCGCCGCGTAGCGGGCCGCGCCCGCGCCGACGAGGAAGCCGGGGGTGACCACCAGGCCGCCGTAGAGCAGCCAGTACGAGACGAGGATCGTCATCGCGGTGGCGCCGCCGCCGTAGCGGTCGCCCAGCCACACGTCGAGGATCGGCTCCGCCAGCGCCATCAGGGTCACGCACAGCGGGACGAACAGGGCAAGGGTGTAGCGGGTGCCCCGCAGGACGAGCTGACGCATGCGGCCGGTGTCGCCGCGGGCCGCGTAGCCCGAGGCCGTCGGCACCACGGGCACCGACAGCGCTCCGGCGAGCGAGTAGATCAGGTTGTGGGCGCGCACCGGACCCTCGTAGAGCCCGACTGTGCGCACGGAGCCGAATGCCCCCAGGATCACCCGCTGGAAGCCGTACATGAAGAGGTTGGAGACCTCGATCACCAGCAGGTAGCCGGCGGTGGGCACGATGGTCATGGCCCGCCGGCGCGTGGCCGCGCCGCGCTCGAGCCAGTACGGCAGCGCGCGGCGGCGCACCACGACGGCGGAGTACAGGCCGCTCAGGAGCGGCATCGCCCCGCTGCAGGCCATCACGGGCGCCAGCCCGGCGTCGTTGAGGATCAGGGTCAGCATGAGCGCGAGGTAGGTGAGCACGCCTGTGATCTCGACGGTGGCGGCTCGGACGAAGAGGCGCTCGGCCCGCAGGGCGTCGAGGTAAAGCGAGACCGCGATGGCCACGCCCGTGACCAGGCCGAGCCCCACGCCTCCGATGCGGGCATCCCGCGCGAGCTGGCCCTCGAGGATCAGCGCGGCGATGGCGAGGGCGGCCAGGGCGATCAGGAGCCCCGTGACGAGGCCCACGATCGCGTACAGGGCCGCCGCCGCGGAGAACACCCGTGCGCGCTCAGCCGGGTCCGTGGCCGCCGCCATCGCGCGCACCGCCGAGGCGGCCACGCTGTTGCGAAGCACGAGCAGGTAGCCGGCCAGCGAGGCCACCAGCCCGTAGGCGCCCAGCTCCGCGACCGACAGGCGGCGAGCCAGGATCGTGACGATCACCAGCAGGGCCAGCAGCCCGCTGCCCTGCGCCAGCGCCTGAACCAGCGCTCCGGAGGCGAGCAGGCGGGCCTCGCCGGGTCCCGGCGCACCCTGGTCGGACTGCGCAACCCCGGCGGGACGCACGGGTTCAGACATTACGGCACCCCCCGGCGAGCCTCGGGCGCGCCGGGGACGTCGGTAGCCTCCCGCTCGCGGTGACCGTTTCCTCCCATTCACCCCGTACCAACGGCCGTCCCCAGAGCGCCGTGCGCACCCGATCGATCCTCGGCGTGCCGGTGGCCATGACGGACTACAGCGAGGCGGTCGAGGTCATGGACGGGCTGGTGGAGGAACGCCGGCGCGGGTACGTCTGCGCCGCTCCGGTGCACGCGTTGGTGGTGGCCCAGGACGACCCGGAGCTGCTCGGCGCCCTGCGCCGCTCCACGCTGGTGGTCCCCGACGGCATGCCGCTGGTCTGGGCCGCCAACCTACTGGGCGAGCAGCTCGAAGACCGCGTCTACGGACCGGAGCTGATGCTGCGCTACAGCGCGCGCTGCGCCGAGCGCGGCCACCGCGTCTGGCTCTACGGAGGACGCGATCAGGTATCGCTCGACCAGCTTGCGCTGGGCCTACGGGGTGGCCTCCCCGACCTCAAGATCGTGGGCGGTCACTCGCCGCCCTTCCGGCCACTCAGCGACGCGGAGGAAGACGCGTTGGTCGACCGCATCAACGAGGCCGAGCCCGACGTGCTGTGGGTCGGGATCGGCGTGCCCAAGCAGGAGAAGTGGATGGCTCGGATGCGCGAGCGCCTGCAGGTGCCGGTCATGTGCGGCGTCGGGGCGGCCTTCGACTTCCACGCGGGCAACGTCTCCATGGCGCCGCGCTGGATGCAGGACCGCGGCCTCGAGTGGCTCTACCGGTCCGCGCAGGAGCCGCGGCGACTCCTGCCCCGCTACCTGAGCACCAATCCGCGCTTCCTTGTGTCGTTTGCACGCCAGTACCTGAAGGAGCGATGAGCCAGAGCGTCGCGGTCGTGGGACTTGGCCGGGTGGGCCTCCCGCTGGCCCTGTCGTTCGCGGACCGCGGACTGCCCGTGATAGGCGTCGAGCGCAACGAGGCGGTGCTCGCCCAGCTGGACGCCGCAACCATGCCCTTCCGCGAGACGGGCACGCAGGAGCTGCTCGAGCGCGTGCTCGACGGCGGGCGCTTCCAGCGCACCCGGACCGTGCAGGACGCGGCCGCCGCCGACCACATCGTGCTCACCCTGCACACGCCGTCGCACGTGCACATCGAGATCGACATCGCGGGGATCCGCGGGGTGGTGGACGATCTGCTGCCGGTGCTGCGCGAGGGCCAATCGCTGATCCTGCGCTCCACCGTCGCTCCCGGCACCACCGACTGGGTGGCCGGTTACATCGAGCAGCGGCGCGGCTTCAAGGTCGGGCAGGACCTGTTCGTGGCCCATGTGCCGGAGCGCATCGCCGAGAACCACTTCGTGGAGGAGATCGCCACGCTCCCCTGCATCGTGGGCGGCGTGGGAGAGGGCTCCGGCGCCCGGGCCGCCGAGCTGTTCGAGGTCTTCGGCACCGAGATCGTCCAGGCCTCTCCCACCGAGGCGGAGCTGGCCAAGATCTGGACGAACATCCTCCGCTACACCCAGTTCGCCCTGCCCAACCTGCTGATGATGGAGTGCGAGCAGTACGGCGCGAACGTGTTCGACGTGATCGACCTGATCAACCACGACTACCCGCGCGGGGGAATGGCGGCGCCGGGCCTCACCGCGGGCGCCTGCCTGCGCAAGGACTTCACCTTCTCCGAGGAGCGTTCGAGCGGCCCGGGGATGCTGCTCGCCGTGTCGCGGGTGCACGAGACCGTGCCGCTGTTCCTGGTGAAGGGTCTGAAGTCGCGGCTCGGCGGCTCGCTGCGCGACCTCAAGGTGGCGGTGCTCGGCCTCACCTTCAAGCGCGACTCCGACGACGTGCGCGACTCGCTCTCCTACAAGCTCGTCCGCATGCTGGAGCGCGAGCTGGCCCACGTGACGCGCCACGACCCCAACGTGCCCGCCGAGTCGGAGCCGCTGGAGAGCGCCCTCGAGGGCGCCGACGCGGTGGTGATCGCCACCAACCACTCTGACTTCGAGGGCCTCGCGGCGCGGCTGCCCGAGGGGACGCTGCTGGCCGACCCCTGGAACGTGACGGGCGCCGGGCGGGTGTTCGGCACGGTGCGCCAGCGCGCCGCGGTCGAGTGACCGCGGCGCGGGTGCTGGTCACCGGCGGCGCCGGGACGATCGGCAGCGCGGTGGTGCGGCGCCTGCTCGCCGAGCCGGGCGTCGAGGTGCGGGTGTCCGATCAGCGCGATGTGCCCGGTTGGATGCGCGAGGCGAGCGAGGTGCACACCGGGAATCTGTTGGACCCGCTCGAGGCCGGCGCTGCGGTGGAGGGCTGCAGCCACGTGATCCACCTGGCGGCGATCGTCGGCGGGATCGCCAACTTCCACCGGCTGCCGCACACCCTGCTGGAGGTGAACACCGGGCTCTACAACGCGGTCTTCCGCGTCGCCCTGGAGCAGCGGGTCGAGCGGCTGGTGTACGTGTCCTCGTCGATGGTGTTCGAGCGGGCCACCGAGTTCCCCACGTCCGAGGAGCACCTGCTGGACTGCCCGCCGCCGCGGTCGGCCTACGGCTTCTCCAAGCTGACCGGGGAGGTGTACTGCCGCGCCCTGCACGACGAGCACGGCCTTCCCTACACCATCTGCCGGCCCTTCAACGCCTACGGTCCCGGCGAGCTGCCGGACGCCGAGCCCGGCATCGCACACGCCGTGCCCGACCTGATCGGCAAGGTGCTGGCCGGCCGCCGGCCCCTGCCGATCTTCGGCTCGGGCGAGCAGACCCGCACGCTCACGCATGTGGACGACATCGCCGACGGGATCGTCACCGCCATGTCCCATCCCGCCGCCGAGAACGAGGACTTCAATGTCTCCGCGTCCGAGGAGCGGACCGTGGCGGAGATCGCGGCGCTGATCTGGGAGGCCTGCGGCCAGGACCCCGCCGCGTTCGAGCTGGAGCATCTGCCGTCCTTCGAGGTCGACGTTCAGCGCCGCTGGCCGTCGGTGGAGAAGGCGCGGCGGCTGCTGGGCTGGGAGGCCCGGGTGGACCTGCGGGAGGGGCTGGCCGGCACCGTCGAGTGGCTGCGGGGGCAGGAGCTCAAGGTCTGACGTACCTCCGTCAGCTACGGAGGCTCCCGCGGCCGGTGCAGCGGGCCGTTCGGCTGGTCTACGTGGGCGCGAGGGTCACCTCCGACCTCGAGAGCCTGCGCTCATACGCCCGGCTGAGCGCGATCGAGGTGCACGAGGGACGCCGGGAGGCCGACCGTCGATCTCCGGCTTCGCCCACTGGGAGGAAGAGCCGTCGCCGTGCGGCCGAGCACCTCCGACGCCGACACCGTGTGGGGCGTGTTCGCGCGCCGCTATCACCTGCCGCCGGCCGAGATCGGCGACCCGCGGCTGATCCTGGATCTCGGGGCCAACATCGGGCTGACCATGGCCGACTTCGCGGTGCGCTACCCGCGGGCTCGGGTGGTCGGCGTGGAGCTGGACGATGTGAACGCGGAGCTCGCGCGGCGCAACGTGGCCGGGTGGGCCGAGCGCTGCCTGGTCGAGCATGCTGCCGTGTGGCCGGACGACGGTGAGGCGTGGTACGACCCCTGGCCCGGCGGCACGGCGACCTACCGGGCGGTGGGTGACGCGGCCAACGGCGCCACCCGGGTGCGCGCCGTCTCCCTGGCCAGCCTCGTGAGCGAGCACGCGCGAGACGGCCCGGTCGACTTCGTGAAGGTGGACGTGGAGGGCGGAGAGCAGGAGCTCCTGCGCGACGGGAGCGGCTGGGCCTCGCGCGTCCGCGCGATCAAGGTCGAGCTGCACGGCTCGTACACTCGCGACGCGTGCCAGGCGGATCTCGAGCGGTTGGGGTTCGTGCCCCGAGTAGACCCCCGCCACTGGGCGTGCGTCGAGGGCGTGCGGGTCTGACGTGAGCGGCGCCTTCGTCACGGGAGGCTCGGGGTTCGCGGGCCGCCACCTGCTCGCGCTGCTTGATGATGCGGTGGCTCCCGATCGCCACGAGCTCGACCTTCTCGACGCCCCGGCGGTGCGCGAGGCCCTGGCGACCGCGCGGCCCTCCGCCGTGTTCCACCTGGCCGCGCTTGCGTCGGTGGGGCGCTCCTGGGAGGAGCCGGCCGAGACGCTGGACCAGAACCTGCGCATGACCCTCAACCTGCTCGAGGCGGTGCGCGCCCATGCTCCGGAGGCGCCCGTGGTGGTGGCGAGCTCGGGCGAGGTCTACGGCCCCCCGGAGCGACTGCCGGTGACCGAGGAAGCGCCGCTGCGCCCGCAGAACCCCTACGCGGTCTCCAAGGCCGCCGCCGAGCTTCTGGCCGGCCAGTACGCCGATGCCTTCGGCCTGCGCGTGGTGCGCACCCGCGCCTTCAACCACGCCGGGCCGGGACAGCAGGAGGACTACGTGCTGGGCACCCTGACCCGCCAGGTGGCCGAGGCCGAGGCCGCCGGCGCGGACGAGGTCGTGCTGCTCACCGGCAACCCGGACTCGGCTCGCGACTTCACCGACGTGCGCGACGTGGTGCGCGCCTACGTGGCGGCAACCGGCCTGGAGCCGGGCCCGTACAACGTGTGCAGCGGCCGGGCGGTCAGCGTGCGCGAGCTGGTGGAGCTGGTGAGCGGCGCCGCCGACGTGGGTGTGCGTCACGAGGTCGACCCCGCCCGCATGCGCGCCCATGACGTGCCCGAGGTGCGGGGCTCCGCCGAGCGGCTGCGGGCGGCCTGCGGATGGGAGCCCACGATCCCCCTGGACCGGACGGTCGCCGACGGGCTGCAAGCGTGGCGTGAGGAGATGGCCAGGCGATAGCCTGCCTCGCCCGCCGATGGCCAGCAAGCGCGCACTCATCACCGGCATCACCGGGCAGGACGGGTCCTACCTCGCCGATCTTCTGCTCGAGAAGGACTACGAGGTCCACGGCATGGTCCGCCGCGCCTCCACGGAGACCTTCCAGCGGCTCGCGCACATCCGCGACGACATCGTTCTGCACACCGGCGACCTGCTGGACCAGCGCTCGCTGACCGACGTGCTGCGCGACTGCGAGCCGGACGAGATCTACAACCTCGCCGCGATGTCGTTCGTGGCGGCGTCCTGGTCCCAGCCCACGCTGACCGCCGAGTTCACCGCCGTCGGGGTCACGCGCATGCTGGAGGCGATGCGCGAGGTGGTGCCGCAGGCCCGCTTCTACCAGGCCTCATCATCCGAGATGTTCGGCAAGGTCAGGGAGGTGCCGCAGCGCGAGTCCACCCCGTTCTACCCCCGTTCCCCCTATGGGGTGGCCAAGGTCTACGGGCACTTCATCACGGTGAACTACCGCGAGTCGTATGACCTTTTTGCCTGCTCAGGGCTACTTTTCAACCACGAGAGCCCTCGTCGCGGGTTGGAGTTCGTCACCCGAAAGGTCACCCACGGCGCCGCCGCCATCAAGCTCGGCCTCCGCGACGAGCTCGCCCTCGGGAACCTCGACGCCGAGCGGGACTGGGGCTACGCCAAGGACTACGTCGAGGCGATGTGGCTGATGCTGCAGCAGGAGCGTCCGGAGGACTTCGTGGTCGCCACCGGCCAGGCGCGCAGCGTGCGTCATCTGGTGGACGTGGCATTCGACCACCTGGGGCTCGATCCCGAGCGGCACGTGCGCATCGACCCGCAGTTCCTGCGCCCGGCCGAGGTGGAGCACCTCATCGGCGACTACACCAAGGCGCGTGAGCAGCTGGGCTGGGAGCCGCGAACGAGCTTCGAGGAGATGATCCGGCTGATGGTCGACACCGACCTCGAGCTCCTCTCCAGCGGGGTGCCCACCAAGCAGGCGGGCTGACGTGCCGGGTCCCCCAGACGACTGCGATCTCGCCGTGGTGGGCGGCGGCATACTCGGGCTCGCGGTGGCCCGGGAACTGGTGAGCCGGCATCCCGGTCGTTCCGCGGTGGTGCTGGAGGGCTCGGACCGGGTGGCCGGCGGGCAGACCGGCGCCAACAGCGGTGTGATCCACGCCGGGATCTACTACAAGCCCGGATCGCTCAAGGCGCGCATGTGCGTGGCGGGGGCACGCGCGATGTACGCCTACTGCGAGGAGATGGGGATCCCGTTCGAGCGCTGCGGGAAGGTGATCGTGGCCCGCAACGAGGAGGAGCTGCCGCGGTTGGACGAGCTCGAGCGACGCGGACGCGAGAACGAGGTACCAGGCCTGCGGCGGCTGAACGCCAAGGAGCTGGAGGAATTCGAGCCCCACTGCCGCGGTGTGGCGGCCCTGCACTCGCCCGCCACCGGGATCGTGGACTTCGGCGATGTGGCGCGCGCGCTGGCGAGAGAGCTCGTCGGGCGCGGCGTGCCGGTGGTCACCGGCTGCGGGATAGAGGGCGTGGACTCCCGCCCGGGCCGCGTGGTCCTGCGCCACGCCCAGGGCGAGACCCGGGCCCGCTTCGCGGTGTTCTGTGCCGGCGCGGGGTCCGACCGGTTGGCGGTGGCAGCGGGAGCCTCGCCCGACCCGCGGATAGTGCCCTTCCGCGGGGCGTACCTCTACCTGCGCCCCGAGCGGCGCGAGCTGGTGCGCTCGCTGATCTACCCGGTGCCCGACCCCAGTCTTCCTTTCCTGGGGGTGCACCTGAGCCGCCACATCGACGGCGAGGTGTCGCTCGGCCCGACGGCGCTGCTGGCGCCGCGTGCCGCGCGCGACCTGGCCTGGCCCGGCACCTGGCGGATGGCCAGACGCTGGTGGCGGACGGGGGTCACCGAGGTCCGTCACGCCGTCAGCCGGCGCACGCTCGCCGAGGCCGCCGCCGAGTACGTGCCGGGGATCCGCGCGAACGACTTGGAGCGGGGCTTCGCCGGCGTCCGGGCGCAGGCGGTGGGCCGTGACGGCGCGCTCGTGGACGACTTCATCGTGTCCGAGACCGAGCGCGCCCTGCACGTGCGAAACGCCCCCTCGCCGGCGGCCACCTCGTCGCTGGCGCTGGCGCAATTGATCGCGGATCGCGCGGATACCCTGTACGCGGGATGAGGCGCCTCGAGACTCGCCTTGAAGGCCCGATCCTGCTCGAGCCGGTGGTGCACGGTGACGAGCGCGGCTTCTTCTCCGAGACCTACCGCCACAACGTGCTGGCCGAGCTTGGAATCCATGACGAGTTCGTCCAGGACAACCACTCCCGCTCCGCCAGGGGCGTGCTGCGGGGCATGCACTTTCAGAAGGGCATGGCCAAGCTGGTGCGCTGCCCGCGGGGCGCCATCTTCGACGTCCTGGTGGACATCCGCGGAGACTCGCCCTCGTTCGGGCGCTGGGAGGCGTTCGAGCTGAGCGACGAGAATCACCATCAGCTCTATGTGCCCGATGGCTTCGCCCACGGGTTCGTGGTGGTCTCGGAGGTGGCCGACGTGGTCTACAAGTGCTCGGCCTACTACGACGCCGAGCTCGAGTCGGGCTTTCGCTTCGACGACCCGGACGTGGGCATCGACTGGCCGTCCGGCATCGCGCTTCAGACCTCGGCGCGCGACCGTGAGGCGCCCCTGCTGCGCGAGCTCGAGGCGAGCCCCTCGTACAGCGCCAGCAGCCGGCGGACGTAGTCCTCCTCTCCGTGGCGCTCGCGGGCTCGCGCGATCAGCGCGTCGCCCTCGGCCCGCCGTCGCTCGGGCTGCTCCCACAGCTGCTGGAGGCGCTGGGCCAACGCGTCCGGATCGTTCGGCGGCAGGCAGCGCTCGGCGCCGATCAGCTCGGGAAGACCACCCAGGGCGGAGGCCAGCACAGGCACTCCGGCGGCCATCGCCTCGAGCGCGGCGTAGGGCGCGAACTCGTGGTAGCGGGAGGGCATGAGCAGCGCGCCCGCGCCGGCCAGCAGACCGCTCATCTCCTCGCGGCCCACCCGGCCCAGCAGCTCGACCGGCGCGTCGAGGCGGCGAGCCAGTTCGCCGAGCTCAGCCGCCGCGGGCCCCTCCCCGGCCACCCGTAGCGGCACGCCCGACCGGGCGGCGGCCGCGATCGCGGTGTCCAGGCCCTTCTCCACCGAGAGCCGCGAGGCGACCAGGGCGTAGCGCCCGCTGCCGGCGTTCGAGCGCTCGGCGAAGGCCTCGGCGGGGAGGTAGTGAGCGAACGGCTCCAGGCGGTCGGCCGGTGCGCCCAGGAGCGCGACCTGACCCACCGCGTAGCGGCTGGGGGCAAGGAACCTGTCGACGCCGCGGAAGACGGCGGGCTGGTGGCGGGCCAGTCCCGCGGCGTACACAGCGGCCTCGGGCAGCGAGCCGCGGCAGTTGAGCACCAGGCCGGGGAGCGTGTTGCGCCCGTGGCAGCGAAAGCAGGGGCCGCCGTCACGCGAGGCCACCCCGATCGCGCAGAACAGGCGCAGGTTGTGCAGGTGCAGGATCACGGCGGCGCCCGCCTCCCGGGCCGCGGCCAGCCCGCGGGGCCCCACCAGCGGGAGCATGTTGTGCACGTGCACCACCTGCGCCTCCAGGTTGCGGACCGCCGCGGCCAGCTCGTGCTCGCCGCTGCCTCCGCGCAACAGCGCCCGCGACGCGGCAGCGCGGCTCGTGTCGGCCGAGCGCCGCTCGAGCAAGGCGACCTCCACACCCGCACGCCGCAGCGCCCGCAGCTGCAGCTCCACCGACCGCTCCTCTCCTCCCTCGACGCGGTAGCGGTTGTGGACTACGAGCACACGCGGGGTCGGCATCGGCCGGGGCTACGCTATCCGCCCGATGGACGCGCCCGCGGTGACGGTGGTGGTCCCCACGCGCGGCCGGCCCGCGTATCTCGAGGTGACGCTCGACTCGCTGCTGCGCCAGCGCACCCGGACCCCCTATGAGCTTCTCGTGGTCGACGACGGAGCCGGCGACGCCACCCCTGAGGTGGCGCGGCGCGCGGAAGTCCGCTGCGTCAGCCACGGCCGGCCCCGTGGCCTCAACGCCGCGCGCAACACCGGGATCCGCGAGAGCGCCGCGCCGCTGATCTCGTTCGTGGACGACGACGTGCTGGCGTCGCCCGGCTGGCTGGAGGCCCTCGCCCGCGGTGCCGATCGTCATCCCGAGGCGGAGGCCTTCGGCGGGCCCATCCGGGCGCGCTTCGAGGGCGGCGGGCCGCGCAGCTGCGGTCGTGAGGAGCCACCCATCACCACGCTCGACCTGGGCTCCGAAGACCGCGAGGCGGAGATGGTGTGGGGAGCCAACTTCGCCGTGCGGCGCTCGGCGGTCGAGCGGGTCGGTGAGTTCGACGAGAGCATCGTCCGTCCCCATGGCGACGAGGAGGAATGGCTCGAGCGCCTGCGGGCGGCCGGCGGGACGATCGTCTACCTGGCGGCGGCAGGGCTCGACCACCGCCGCACCGCGGACGACGCCCGGCTGGTGCCACTGGCCCGTGCGGCCTACGCGCGGGGTCGTGGCGCGCGGGCCAGCGATCGCCGGCGCCGGCGCGCCCCCGGCCTGCCCCACGAGCTGCGGGTGCTGGCCGGCTGCGGCTGGCACACCGTGCGGCGGGCCTGTCCGCAGGGAGTGATCATGGGCGCGCACGCCGCCGGCCGCGTGGTCGAGACGCTGAGACCCGAGCCCTCGTGAGCCTCCCCGAGCCCGACAGCTTTCTCTCCGGCGACGCCGGTGACGTGACCGCGCCGTGGCGGCGCATGAAGCGCAGCGCGGGCGAGGTGGCCTTCGAGCTGGCCGACCGGGCGACCGGCACGCGCCGCACAGCGGCACGCCTGTCCGCTCGCCAGGCCTCGCGGCGCGTGCTCGTGCTCGGCGTCTACCGCCCGCGGCCGCTGCTCGTGGATGCGCTGGAGGCGCTGCGGTCCGAGCGCCATCAGGTGCGGCTGGCGCTGGGTGCGACGGAGGAGACCGATCCGCTGCTCGCGGGGTGGACCGTCGCCGAAGGGCTGGCGGGCGGCAAGTTCGAGAACCTGAACCGCCTGGTGGAGCTGACGCCCGGGCTCGAGCCCGACTGGACGCTCGTGGTCGACGACGATGTCCGCCTGCCGCCGCATTTCCTCGACCGCTTCCTCGCCCTGGCCGACGCCTTCGACCTTCAGCTCGCCCAGCCCGCGCAGACGTTGCGCAGCCACTCGGCCTGGAAGGTCGCCCGCCGGCGCCCGGCCTCGCTCGCCCGGCAAACGCGCTTCGTGGAGATCGGCCCGGTCACCGGCTTCAGGACCGAGGTGGCGGCGGAGCTGCTGCCCTTCCCCGAGCTGCGCTTCGGCTGGGGGCTCGACCTGCACTGGGCGGCGCTCGCGGGCCAGCGGGGCTGGCGCCTGGGGGTCGTGGACGCCGTGCCGGTGCGTCACGAGGCCCTTCCCGTCGCGACGGGGTATCCGCGCGAGGAAGCTGTGGACGAGGCGCGTCACTTCCTGTCCGGGCGGCCCTACCTGCCGGCCGTCCGTGCCGCCGAGGTGCTGGCCACCTACCGGAGGGCGCCCTAGCCGTGCGCGCGCTGTTCGTCTGCCCCGACATGCGCACCGGCGGCGCCGAGCGCCATTGGGCCACCCTCACCCCGGCGCTGGCGAACGCCGGGCTCGCTGTGCACGTGCTCTGCCTGTCCGAGGAGGGTGGGCTGTTCGGAGCGCTCACAGAGGCGGGCGTCCCGGCCACCTGCCTGCACATGCGCGGGCGCACGGACCCGCGGGGATGGCGCCGGGCCCTGGCCTTCGCGCGACCCAGGCCTGACGTCGTGGTCAGCCGGGGCGTGAGCGGCCAGCTGGTGGGCGCGGCGATCGCCCGCCGTGCGGGCGCGCCCCACGTGCTCAACGAGCACACGCCGCTGCGGGCGGACGGCGAGCTGCTGCCGCCGCGCGTGCACCAGCGCCTGCTCACCCGCCTGGTCGCGCCCCGTGTGGACCACGTGATCGCGGTCACCGGGGCGCAGCTCTCGCCCCTCACCCGGCTCGGCTACCGGCCCGAGCGGCTCGAGGTGATCTCCAACGGGGTGTTCGGCGACAGCGCGGCGAACGGCCCGCCCCCGGACGGCGAGGTGTTCACCGTCCTCTGCGCGGCCCGCTTGGAGCCCGAGAAGGGTGTGGGCACCTTCATCCAGGCCGTCGCCGCCGCTCGCCGCGACGAGCCTCGCATCCGCGGGCTGGTGGCCGGAGACGGCCCCCAGCGAAGCGAGCTCGAGCGCATGGCCGAGGGCACCGGGGTGGAGCTGCTCGGACTGCGGCGGGACGTGCCCGCGCTGATGGCGTCGTCTCACGCGGTGGCGCTGCTCAGCGAGGCCGAGGCGCTGCCGATGACCGTGCTCGAGGCGATGGCGGCCGCTCGCCCCGTCGTGGTGAGCGATATCGGCGGCACCGCCGAGGCCGTGATGCACGGGCAAGACGGGCCTGCTCGTCCCTCCGGGCGACCCCGAGGTGGCCGGCCGGGCCCTTGCGGATCTGGCGGGCGATCGCGAGCGGGCCCGGCGGATGGGCGAGGCCGGGCGCGTGCGCCAGCGCGAGCGCTTCGACGGTGAGGCGATGGTCGACCGCTACGACCGCTCCCTCCGGAGAACGGCCGATGCCCGCTAGCGCCGAGCTGCTGCTCGTCTCGCTGGGGACCACCCGCGGCTGGCGCGTGGCCGACCGGCTGTTCTGTGAGC
Organism: uncultured Thermoleophilaceae bacterium; assembly: GCA_963772945.1. Lineage (GTDB taxonomy): Bacteria > Actinomycetota > Thermoleophilia > Solirubrobacterales > Thermoleophilaceae > JACVRW01. The sequence continues at coordinate 37,229 of CAVYZJ010000007.1, forward strand.
AGATCGAGCGGGCCGGGATTCCCGACGGCGGCGGTGTCGGTGCGCTTCGGCTGGAGCGGCCGCCTGCGCCGCGGCTACCCGGTCAACGACCTGGTGGAGATGCTGGCCGCACGGCGGGCGCTGCAGGCCGCGCTGCGTCGCCACCGGCCGCGGGCCGTGGTGTTCTCGACCACCACCGCGGCGATGCTGGCGCCGCGGCTCGAGGTGCCGTACGCGGTGCGGCTGGACGCCCCGGCTCGGCTCAACCGCCCGGGCCGCAGGAACGCGCTGCTGCGGCGGCTCGAGCGGCGGGCACTGCGGCGGGCGCGGCTCGTGCTTCCCTGGAGCGCCGCCGCCGCCGAGGCGCTCCCCTCCGGCGCCGCCCGGGCGGTGGTCGTGCCTCCGCCGGTGGCTCCCTCGGGGCGGCCCGCGGACGTTCGCGACTCCCTGGCCGTCGCCTACGTGCCGGACCCCAAGGCCAAGGGGCTCGAGCTCGTGGTGGCCGGTTGGGCGGCGGGCGGGCCGCCGGAAGCTCGCCTGGCCGTGTACGGCCTCGATCCGGACTGGGGCCGCTCGCACCTGCGGCGCACCGGCGTGCCCGAGCCGGACGGCCTGGAGTGGCGCGGGATGGTCTCCTCCACCGAGTTCCGGAGCGCCCTGCGGCGGGCCCGGGTGCTGGCCGCGGGGGCGCGCTGGGAGGATTTCGGGCAGGCGCCGCTCGAGGGACTGGCCGACGGCGCGCTGCTGGCCACCGTCCCGTCCGGAGGCCCGTTCGAGGCTTTGCGGCTCGCCCGCCGTCTCGAGCCTGCGCTGGTGGCCGGCGAGGTTGGCGGGGAGGCGCTCGGCGAGGCCATCCGGGCCGCCTTCGCGCTGCCCGACGAGCGGGTGCGCGCCTATCGCCGCGATGCGGCCGAGATGCTGCGGCCCTACGCGCCGGACGCCGTGCAGGAGACCGTGGAGCGCGAGGTGCTGCCCGCGCTCCTCGCTTAGCCGATCGCCCGCAGGACCGCCCGTTCCCAGGCCTCCGCGTCCGCCGCGGGCGGGTGGCGCTCGGTGACCGCCGCGCTTCCGGCCGCCAACCGGGCCCTCAGCTGTGGATCGTTCACCAGGCGGCGCAGCGCCGCGCTGATCTCGGATACCGAGCCCGGGTCGACGAGCAGCGCGTTCTCGCCCTCCACGGCCACGTCGCCGGCGGCGCCCGCCCGGCGGCTGCAGATCAGCGGCAGCCCGGCGGCCGCCGCCTCGCGCACCGTGACCCCGAAGGGCTCGTAGGTGCTCACCAGGGCGAGCAGGTCGGCGCCCGCGTACGCGGCCGGCAGCTCGGCGGGCGAGGCGTAACCCGCGAAGCTGGCCGGCACACCCAGCCGCTCGGCCTGAGCCCGCAGGTCGCCCTCCAGCGGTCCCCCGCCGCGCACCTCCAGCTCCGCCTCGCCCTCGGCAAAGCCCGCGGCGGCCCAGGCCTCCAGCAAGAGGCCAAGGTTCTTGTCCGGCACCAGGCGGCCCACGAAGAGCACGCGCACGGGACCATTCGGGCGAGGCCGCCGATCAAGGTCGCGGAACGGCGCGAGATCCGCGCTCTGAAGGGCGACCTCGACCCGCGCCGGGTCGACCCCCAGTCCGCGCAGACGCTCCACCCCCTGAGAGCCGGCCACGATGAAGCCCGCCGCCCGCGGCGCGACCAGGCGGTGAATCCTTTGCTGCAGAGAGGACAGCTCGCGATCGCTCCAGGGCGTGAGCTCGCTGAACACCAGCAGAGGCACCCGCCGCCGGCGGGCCCACAGCAGCGCACGCCAGGTGGCCGGCCCGTACTCCCAGCTGACCACGGCTCGGGCCTCGGACCGCTCGAGCGCTGCTCCCAGGCCGCGGGCGAGCATCAGCGGCGAACGTCCGGGCCGAGTGCGCTGCCAGGCCGAGAGCACCTCGCTCGAGTAGCCGCCTCGGGCGCCGAACCAGTCCGCCCGCTGATCCCAGCCCGGCTGCCCGCCGCTCAGGTAGATGACACGGGGCTCGATGCGTCCGCGCTCGGCGAGCGCCGTGAAGAGCGGCTCGCGGTAGGGGACCGGAACCGGCGGGAGTATGGCCACTCGAGGGCCCACGGACCGCAACTTTGCCGGAGGGGACGGGTCCCAGGCGTTTAGCGATGCCTCCACTCGGGAGACTCCGCCAGGCTCCGGGGCCGCATGACGGCACCGCCGGGGCTCTTGCTAGCCTTGCGCGCCGCGGTACGGGAGGTGCAGTTTTTCGTCGACCCACGACAGCGCCCCTGCCGGTCGCCCGGATCTCCAGCACCACCGGACGACTCCTCTGAAGCAAGAACCCGCACAGTGATCAGATTTCCACGACATCTTCTCTTGTCGGCTGTCCTTGGGCTGCTGGCGGTGTGCCCGTCCCCGGCCGCTGCCGCGAGCCCCGCTCAGGTGATCAGGGACTGCGCGATCGACGGGGTTCTCAACCGCCAGTACTCGAACTCCGAGCTGCGCAGGGCGCGCGACAAGCTGCCCTCGGACTCGGATGAGTACAGCGACTGCCGTGAGGTGATCGGCGCCGCCATCAAGCGACCGTCGGCTCCCAGCGGTGCAGGCGGCGGCGTAACAACGGAGGCGGTGGGGGCGGTGGCGGCCAGTCGAACACGCCCGCCGACGCCGGCTTCCTCAACTCCGCCGAGGAGCAGGCCGCTCGCGGCAAGGACGCAGCCGACCTGGAGGCGCTCACCGGCTCCGGCGATCCCCCCGAAGTCGAGGTGGGTGGGCGAGACGATCAAGCCGGGCGAGAACGGCCTGTTCGACCTGGCCACCGCCAGCAACGACCTGCCCACGCCGCTGCTGCTCGCGCTGATCGCCCTGGGGCTGGCGGCTATCGCCGGCGTCGTGCTGGCCCTGCGCGCGCGGGCGCCCGCCCTCGCCCGGGTGCCGCTGCTGTCCAAGATCCGAATGCCACGTGTCGGGCGCTTCGGTCGCTGACCCTCCCCGCCGCGGGGTGGCCGACGCCCTGAGGCGTCCGGCGCCCAGGGCGGGCGACGTCGCCGCGGTCCTCATCGGCGGCGCGCTGGCCGGCATCTCCTTCGGCGCGGCCGGCGGGACCGAGCTGACGCGCACGTCGATCGTCTTGGTGCTGATGGTTCTGGTCAGCACGATCGTGGTCGCCGCGGCGGTCCTGTGGGGGCGGCGCGGGCCGCTGTACGGGGCGACCGCGCTGGTGATGTTCGCCCTGCTCGCGGCGCTCACCGCGCTGTCCGTGCTCTGGTCGGTCGTGCCCGAGCTGGCCTACATCGAGGCCGGTCGCACGTTCGCCTACCTGGCCACCTTCGCCGCGGCGATCGCCGCGGCGCGGCTGGCGCCGGACGCCGCGGCGGTGATCGTGAAGGGCGTGCTCATCGGCGCGCTGGCCGCCGTGGCGTACGCGCTGGCGTCGCGGATCTGGCCCGGCTCCCTTGCCGAGACCGAGCTCTCGAATCGGATCGGGCAGCCGTTCCAGTACTGGAACGCCGTCGGCACCACCGCCGCGCTCGCCATCCCCGCCGCCCTCTGGGTGGGGGCGCGCCACACCGGGTCGGTGATCGGGCGGGCGCTTGCCTTCCCGGCGATCGGGGCCTGCGTCCTGGCCATCCTGCTGACGCAGTCCCGAGGCGCGCTCGCCGCGGCGCTGCTCGGGTCGGTCCTGTGGTTCGCCATCGTCCCGCTGCGGCTTCGCAGCCTCCCGGTGCTCGTGATCCCCGCGCTGGCCGGTGGCGCCGTGGCAGCGTGGGCGCTGTCCAAGGACGCCTTTTCCGCGAGCCTGCAGCCGCTCGCGGCCAAGGAGGCCGTCGCGGGAGAGTTCGGACTGCTGGTGTTCCTGATGGTCGCGGGCCTGCTCTTCGCGGGGCTGTCGCTCAATGTTGGCGCCCCTCGCTTCAGCCTCTCGACGCAGGCGCGGCGCCGGCTGGGAATCGCCGCCGTGGTGGTGGCCTGCGCCGTCCCGCTGGTGGTGCTCACCTCGGTGGCTCTCAGCGGGACCATCGACGATCGCCTCGATGAGCTGACCAGCGAGACCGGCACGGCGCCCGGGGAGGGGGCCGGCCGTGTGACCGCCACGGCGTCCTCCCGGGGCAAGTACTGGCGCGAGGCGGGCGACGTGTACGGCGTGCGCCCGGCGGTGGGGGTGGGTGCCGGCAACTTCGCGAGCGCCCGGCTGCGCTTCCGCAACGACGAAGCAGTGAGCCGTCACGCGCACGGGTTCGTTGCTCAGACGCTGGCCGACCTGGGGATCGTCGGCCTGATCGTCACCCTCGGCCTGCTGCTGGCCTGGCTGGCGGCCGCCCTGCGGGCCGCCGGGCTGCATCCACGCCGGCTGCCCTGGGCGCGCGCCACCGAGGATCCCCTCCCCCGCCGCGACTGGGACGTCGAGCGTTCCGCCGTCGTGGCCCTCGGCCTGGTGGCGGTGGTGTTCGGCGTGCAGTCGCTGATCGACTGGACCTGGTTCGTGCCCGGCCCGATGGCCATGACCCTGGTGGCCGCCGGCTTCGTAGCCGGGCGGGGTCCGGTGCCGGCCGTGGGTGGGCCGAGCGTCCACGCTGAGAGCCTGCCGGCGGCCGGGGTGCTTCGGGGCCGGGTTCCGCGCCCCGAGAACGGCCCGCTGGCCGCGGCGCTGCTGCTGGGACTGGCCGGGCTGATCCTGGCCTGGTCGATCTGGCAGCCAGAGGCTTCCGACCGCGACACGACCCGAGCGCTCGAGCTCATCGACGAGCGCGACTACGCCGGAGCGGTGGAGGCGACCGAGGATGCCGAGAAGGCGAACCCGCTCACGCCCGATCCGTTCCTGGTGCGCGCGTCGGCCCAGGCGGCCGCCGGCCAGGAGCTAGCCGCGCTGGCCTCGCTCGAGCAGGCGGTGCTCCGCTTCCCCGGCGATCCCCAGACGTGGATCGCGCTCACCGAGTACGAGCTCAGGACGCTGGACCGGCCGAACGATGCGATCGAGACGGTGGGCGGCGCGCTCTATCTCGACCCGCGCTCCAAGTCGGCGCGAGGACTGTTCCTCGAGGCCCGCTCACGGGCCCGCCTGCTCGAGGCGCGGCGGGCGGCCGCCGCGGCGGCCGAGCGTAACCGCCAGCCCTAGCGCGTAGCGCGCAGCAGCAGCGTGCCCGAGCGCCGGCGCAGCGACTCGATGTCGAAGCCGAGCTCCCGGACCACCCGCGCGAGCGTCCGCCGGGTGAACTGGCGCAGGTGCGGCGAGAGGGGGTCGGCCGGCCGTCCGAGCGGCGGGCTCACCGGAGTGGTGAGCGCGAGCGTGCCCCCCGGCCGCAGCACACGCCGGATCTCGGACAGAAACAGCTGGACGTCGCGCACGTGCTCGAGCGCCTCCGTTGACAGGACGAGGTCGAATGCGCCGTCGGGAAGCGGCAGCGGGGCGTCGGGGTCGAGCTCCACGATGCGAGCGTGAGGCAGCCGCCCGCGCGCGCGCTCGAGCGCCACCTTGGACACGTCCGCGGCCGTCAGCTCGGCCGCGTCCAACTCGACCGTCAGGCGCCCGTCGCCGCAGCCGAGATCGAGCGCGCGGACGGCGTGGCCCAGGCCGCGCACGAAGGCGACGAGGTGCGGCGGCGGTGGGTGCCGGTGCTCCCCCACGAGCTCCCAGAGCTCGTCGTCGTAGCGGCTGCCCATCACGGCCGCCGCGCGATCAGCATGAGCGTGTGGCCGAAGGGCGCCACGCGCGGGCGCGAGCCGAGCGGATCAAGCGTGTGGAGCGCCCGCTGCGCCGGCTCCGGCAGGCGCCGCCAGCCGTAGGTCACCGCGTGCAGCTCGGGCTCGAGCCCGGCGCCGTCGGCCGTCTGCACGAGCGCTCGCGGCGAGAGCGGAATGTCGTCGGGCGTGCCGTGCACCCAGGAGCCGAGGCCGGCCCGGTTCGCGAGCGCCAGGCCGGCACCGACCGGATGCCACACCCCCGGCTCGATCGCCACCAGCGCCCCGCCCGGGCGGAGCAGCCGGGCCGCCTCCTCGACGGAGGGCGCCAGCGGTCCCTGATAGGCGATGTGGTGCAGCACGAGCCGGTAGAGAACGACGTCGAAGTCGTTTGCGGCAAAGGGCAGCTCGCCCGCCCGAGCAACGGTCCCGGCGTCCAGCTCGCCCTTCTCAACGAGGTCATCGATGAGCGCCGGGTCGAGGTCGACGCCGGTCATGCGCCAGGCCGGGGCGGGAAACAGGTGCCGACCGGGGTGGCGGCCGCAGCCGACCGACAGCACCTCGCCGCCGCTCAGGCCCAGGCGGCGGTCCAGCAGCTCGCGCTCGCGACGGTACTCCTGCTCGTAGTGGACCTGGAGCGTGTCCGGGTCGGAGCGGCGATCGAGCAGGTTGTCGGGGTCGTACGGCTCGCTCACCACGCTCCCCGCGCGCGCACGACGGCGGGGATCGTCTTGAGGATGATCGTGAGATCGAGGAAGACCGACCAGCGTTCCAGGTACAGGAAGTCGAGCCGCACCAGCTCGTCGAAGTCGAGCTCCGACCTCCCGGAGACCTGCCAGAGGCCGGTCATCCCCGGCAGCACCAGATAGCGCTTGCGGTGCCAGTCCTCGAGACGGTCGTAGTCGCGCTTGGGGAGCGGGCGCGGTCCCACGAGCGACATATCACCGCGCAGGACGTTGAAGAGCTGAGGCAGCTCGTCGAGCGACCAGCGGCGCAGGAAGCGCCCGACCGGCGTGACGCGGGGATCGGCGCGGATCTTGAACAGCGCGCCGCTCAGCTCGTTGCGGGTCTCCAGGTGCTCCTGAAGCCCCTCGGCCCCCACCACCATCGTCCGGAACTTGAAGCAGGTGAAGGGCCGCCCGCCGATCCCGGGCCGGGAGGAGCGATACAGAACGGGCCCGCGTGAGCTCAGCCTGATCCCGAGCGCCGCGGCGATCATGATCGGAGACAGCAGCACGAGCAGCAGCACTGCCCCGATCAGGTCGAAGATGCGCTTGACCGCGAAGTCGAGCCCGTCGAACACCGGAGGCTTGAGCTCGAAGAGCGGAAGCGCCTGGCCGGGCACGAACTCCGCCCGGTCCATGAGGATCTCCATCGTGGACGGCGCCACCCGCACCCGGACGCCCTGCCGGTGGCAGCGGTCGACGAGCTCCACCGCTTCCTCCTGAGGGAAGTCGGGATCGGCGATCAGAACCTCGTCGATGGCGTCGAAGTTGCGCTCGAGCTGTTCCAGCGAGCGGAAGTCGCGCAGCCCGTCCACCAGCGCGGGTGGGGTCCGGGACACGAAGCCGTAGGGCTCGATCGCGCTGGATTCGTCGAGGGCCAGGGCCACGGCCTGGATGTTCGGCCCGGATCCCACCAGCACGGCGCGGCGGCGATAGCCCGCCGCGCGGAGAACCACGCCGCTCCCACGCTCGAACAGGAAGCGCAGGGCGGATACGTACAGCAGCGCGAAGAAGAGCGAGCTGTAGAAGATGTAGTAGGACTGGAAGTTTTCGCCCTCGATGGCGGCGTACACGAGGACCACCAGCGTCACCTGGAACAGCGAGGCGATCACTTTGCTGAAGCCGGGCCGCTGCGCACGGTCGCGGTAGAGGCCCGAGCGTGCGAAGAGCAGAAGCATCACCAAGCCGGCCAGCGGGGCGTAGTCCTTGGTCTGACCCCACATCTGTCCCAGCTGGTCCGGGTTGACGATCGCGGTCTTCAGGACCAGCGCCGTGTAGATGGCCAGCACCAGGCCCGCGAGATCCAGCGCAACCAGTGTGGCGATTCGGGCGATCGCCCGCAGCGAGTCGAAGCGCAGGACCCCTTGCAGGAGCAGCGGGCGTCCAGCGCGCATGTCGCGCTCGGGCAGGGAGGCCGGCTCGACCTCCCTCAGCTCTCGAACTAGACCATCTGGCACTCGATCAGCTTCCGTCCGCCAGGAACTGAAACAGCGGGAGCGGGGCAAATGTAGCGGTGTGGGCGCCGGATTTCACAAAACGGCGCCGGGTCAGCGGGAAGGCGTCGACGATCACATGAGCGTCAAGACGACCCGGACAGCGCCTTGCGATAAGGAGAACTCCGGTCCCCGGCGAACACGTGCGCATGCTCAGGAAGCACGTGACCTTTGCCAACGTGATGGCCTCCGTGGCCGTGTTCATCGCGCTCGGGGGCGCCTCGTACGCGGCGGTGTCGCTGCCCGCTGACAGCGTCGGCTCCAAGCAACTGCGCACCCATGCGGTCAAGCAGAGCAACCTTGCCGCCGGCAGCGTCGGCACGCGACAGCTGCGGAGGCGATCGGTCAAGGCGCGGAAGATCGCCAACCGGGCCGTGACCAGGCGCTCCCTGTCCTCGTGGATCCGGGGCCAGCTCCGCCGCCGGGCCGCGCCGGGACAGCCCGGTCCGCAGGGCGCGACCGGCCCACGGGGACCCGGAGCCGTGCCGGTCCGTTACTCGGCCGCAGCGAGCGCCACCCCGGCCCCGGTCAGAGTCCTCGAGACGGGCGGGTTGACGGTCAGCGCGAGCTGCAACCTGGGAGGCGGCGACAGCGCGTTGGACTTCAGCGTGCGCTCCACGCAGGCGGCGACCCTGTACGAGACGGTCACCGTGGACAGCGACACCGACCCGGCCAACACTGCGAACCTGCAGCTCGAATTCCAGGCCGGCGTGACCCAGAACACCGGTGGGCCCTCGGAGAGCAACGGCTTCACGCGGGTGGCTGTGCAGGGGGTGTACTCGAGCCCGAGCAGCACGATCGACCTCCACCTGTTTGCCGTGGTCAGCGATCCGGCCGGCGCGGGCGCGGGCCGTTGCTCGATCCACGGCCTGGCCGTGCCCGCGTGATGACGCCCGAGCGGATCCAGCTGGAGCCCGAGGACCGGAGCCGCATCCGGCGGCTGACCGAGGAGGTGCAGGGGCGGCTTGAGGAGATCGCCCTGATCGCCGCTCGCGCGCACGGGCTGCGGCTCGAACAGGGCGCGGTCCGCAAGTTCGTGCCCCACCGGTCCGACGCTCGCGACGAGCCCGTGATCGTGGAGGTGGAGATCATCGAGTTCCCAGACGGCGGTACCGCGTGCCTTGTCGTCCTCTCCGACGACAGCTCGTGGGTCGAGATCCCCTGCCAGTCCTGACGGCGCTCAGGGGCGACGTTGCCCGAGCCGCTCGGGACGTCGCCGGCCGGCCTGCCGGCGCGCCTCGCGACTCACCGCGCCCCAGACGGTTCTGGCCATGACCTTCCCGCCTTTGGTGTTCACGTGGATGGCGTCGTAGGTCAATCCCCTCCGGTCGGAGGCCGCCCGCCAGTGGGCGAGCACCAGATCACGCCGGCGGCGGTCGAGCCGGCGCAGGCGTTGGTTGACGTACGGGAAGTAGTACGAGTAGCGCCGCACCTGGTCGAGGCCGGCGGGCGGCACCATTCCCGCTGACGGCTCGCGCAGCGTGACCCACACGATCTGACGCGCGCCCAGGCGCCGCAGGGTCCGCAGCAGGTCGGTGGCCTCGCGGTCGAAGCGGGCCGCCCAGTAGGCGTGGCGGCGGCCACCGCGCTCCCAGAGCGAGTTGTAGCCCAGCCCTACGACCACCAGCGGGGCCACACGCCGTCCGCCTGCGCGCAGCGCCCGCTCCGCCACCCCGACCATCAGGGCCGGCCGGCCTCGAATCGAGACGCGCCAGCAGGGTCGTTTGGCCCTGAGGGCCCGCTTGCCGCTGAGCAGGACCGAGTCGACCAGCATGGTGGCCCGCCGCGCTCGCGCCCAGGACGGTTGCCGGAGCTCGTCCGGGCCGCCGAGGCGGCATGCCTGCGCCCGGCGCTCGGCCGGCGCGCTGGAGGCGGCCGCCGCCACGGTGAGCGCCGCGACCGCCAGGACGATCGCTCCACGTGTCACGAACACGCCGACACAGTACGCGGAGACGGCCCTAGAGTTCCGGCATGTCTCGTCGGGCGTCACGCGCGCGCTCGAGTCCGATGCGCTCCTTCGACCCGCGATCGGTCGGCACCCTCGAGTGCCGAGCCTGGGAGACGTACTACCGCCGCAAGTGGGTCGCGTTCCTGATCGCTTCGGTGGGCCTGGTCCGGGCGGCCTTCCGAATGAGCTGGCCCAGGACCCTTCTCGGCGCCTGGCTGGTCCTTCGCGCGAACCAGAAGTGGGCGCCGTTTCCGAACAACGATCCACAGACCGCCCGCGCGCTCATGAGGCGCTTCTATCGCCTGGTGGCTCGAAGCGAGCAGATCAGGCTGGATCCGGTGCGAGCCGCCGAGCTCGAGGTCGAGTGGTGGCGAGCGCACCGGGAGGCGCAGCACGGCAAGGGAGCCGAGGCGGCGGACGACCTGGTGCGGGCGCTGCGGGATCTGTACGCCCACACGTACGCGGTCGATCCGCACGAGGTCCAGCAGGCGGCCGCGTTGCGAGCCGAGGCGATGGACGTCTCCGATCGCTGGGTGGAGCACGGCTGCGATCCCGACGACCCGCTTCTCGCCGAGGAGCGCTCCCTCCTGGTGCGGTCCTACGCCGCCCTGCTGGCTGCCGTGCACCGCTGAAAAGAGCGCACGTTGCGAAGTTCGGCGCCGCTGCCCGGGGCGAATGGGTGGAGGATTCGCCCTGAACGTCGTGCTGATGCGCAAGCGAGGGATGGGGCCCCCGCGGGGCGAGATCGACGAGGCGGCGCTGGCGCTGCTCGCCAAGCACGGCGCCCAGATCCTGGCCACGGCACGGCGCTACGCCACGACGCCGGAGGACGCCGAGGACGCCTACCAGCGCGGCTTCGAGATCCTGCTGACGAAGGCCCCGAGCGTTCGCGAAGAAGAGCTGGTCCCCTGGCTCAAGACGGTGGTGAAACACGAGGCCTTCGCCCTTCGCCGCCACCGCGACCGCCACTCGCCGGTCACCGATGACGGCCGGCTCGGCGACCGCGGCACGCCTGCCGCGGTCACCCACGATCAGGCCGAGCGTTACGAGCGCCTGCGCCAGGGCGCCGAGGCGCTGCGGCGGCTGAAGCCGCAGGAGATCCGGGCGCTGCGGCTGAGAGCCGAGGGGTACTCGTATCAGGAGATCTGCGAGATCACCGGGTGGTCGTACACAAAGGTGAATCGATGCTTGACCGAGGGCCGGCAGGCCTTCCTGCGCCGGGTGGCCGGGATCGAGGGAGGCGTCGAGTGCGAGCGCTTTGCCCCGCTGCTGTCGGCCCTGGCCGACGGTGAGGCGTCGGCCGCCGACCTCGCCACCCTGCGTCCGCACATGCGGAGCTGCCTGGCCTGCCGCGTCCGGCTGAAGGAGTTCCGGGCCGCACCCGCGCGAGTTGCGGCGCTGGTGCCGCCGGCGGCGCTGGTGGTGCTGGAGAGCGGTGGTGGGCTGCGGGGTTTGCTCGAGTCGGTAGCCGGGGCGGCCCAGCAGAAGACGGCGGTCGTGGGTGACCGTCTCCATGCCGCGGCCGAGCTGGCGGCCGGCCAGAAGGTGGCGGCGGTGGCGGCCTCGGCCGCGGCGATGGCCGGCGGAGGCACGGCGGTGGACCAGCTCGCCAACCACAGCGGCCCGCCGCCGCCGAAACCCGCCCAGCAGAAGACCCAGCAGCAACCGGACACCCGGCCGGTCAAGGACGAGATCGCGGTTCCGCCCGCGCCGGCTCCCACCACCACCCCGGCCCCGCCGGCGCCCGCCCCCGAGCCGGCGCCCGCGCCCCAGCCGGCACCCGCTCCGGCCGCACCTCCTCCGGCGCCGGCCCCGCCGCCGCCGCCACCGCCCACGCCGGCGAACGAGTTCGCACCGGCAGTCGCCACGCCCGCCCCGGCGCCGCCATCGCAGCCGGCCGCCGCCCCGGCGCCGGCCGCCGGCGGCGGCTCAGGCTCCTCCGCGGGCGGGAACGAGTTTGCTCCTTAGCCGCTCAGAGGCGTAGGAGGGGCACCGAAGGTGCGTAGGACGTGCTCGAGTGTCGAGGCGAGCAGTTCGTAGGTGGTCTCGCGGGTGGCTTCTCCTTGTAGCCAGCGTCGGGTGGCGGCGCGGTTGAGCCCGGTCCAGCACTCGAGCGCGTAGCGCAGCCGGGCTGTGTTGTCGGTGATGTCGGCGTGGTTGGCGGCGACTAGCGCGACGGCGCGGCGGACCAGCTCGGCCACTACCTGCCTAATGTCGGGGTCGGCGATGTCGTCGCCGCGGGACATGGTGGCCAGCCAGATCTGGCGGTTCTGTTCGGTCCGGTCAAGCCAGCGCGACACGCTGTCGGCCAGCCGCGCACGAGCGCTGCGGCCAACGCGCGGCGCCAGTTGCTCCTCGCGGGGCGCCGAGCCGCTGGAGCAGCGGGATGTAGACCTGTTTGCGCCCGCCGAGTAGTGGTGCACGAGCCCGCGTGTGACACCGGCGGAGCTGGCGATGTCCTCGATCGACACCTCGTCGTAGGCGCGCTCTGCGAACAGCGCGTAAGCGGCGTTAAGGATCTGGTCGCGGCACTGCCCGGGATCGAGGCGGCTGTACTTCGGCGTCGGGTTCAAAGGAGATTCAAAATCCTTGTTGACGATACGTCAAGAAGCTGTTAGCATGTCGTCAACAACGGCGGAGGAGAGTCTTGATGGAGAAGTTGATTGCGCTGATCGCGCTCGGTACCTCGATGCTGGCTGTGCTGGCGGTCGAGGCGAATGCCGCCGAGGCGAGCTACCGCCCGGCCGGCAAGGTCCACGGGCTGAAGGTGCAGGCGGGCAAAGACACGAGCGCCTCGTTTGCGCGCGTGGTGGCCCGGACGATCCTGCGCAACTCCTGCGAGGGCACACCCCATCGGTTGCGCTCCCCAAGAAACGGCCGGTACTACCGGCTCCGCTGCCTGACGATCGTGCGGCGCGGCTTCGCCGCTTCCAACTACCGGCAGGGCTGGACGGTCCCCGTGTGGGGCGGACGCGGCGACAACGGCTCACATATCCGCGTCCGGGTGTGGCTGCCGGGACAGAGCAACTGACGCCTTACCGACGGGAGCGACCGGGCGAACTGGCTGCGCCATCGCCAGGCGACCGACTGGGAAACCCAGGCTTCCAAGAAAGGAGATCACCATGAAGAAGTCGATGCGCATCAGCATCGTTGCGGTCGCTGCGACGACCGCCATTGCGGCAAGCGCCGTCGGGGCGTTCGCGGGGGGACAGTCAACCCGCATGTCGGACGACGAGGTCAAGACCAAGGTTGTGGCCGCCGTGCAGGGCGAGGACGCCCGGAGTGATCGGGCCCAGGCGACCGCCGTCGAGGAAACCCGCATGCAGGTCAAGCAGACCATGCGCCGGCGAGCTGACCGGCGTGCTGATCGCGCCCGCAAGGCTGGCTACGAGAGCGGTAGCAGCGACGGCTACGCCTCCGGGAGCACCGATGGCTACGCCTCGGGCAACGCCGATGGCTACGCCTCGGGCGAGGCCACCGGTGAGGCTGACGGCTACGGCGAGGGCTATGCCGACGGCAGCTACGACAGTTACGACAGCGGGGGCTTCGCCGACGGCAGTTACGACAGTGCGGGCTACGCCACCGGCGAGGGGTGCTCCGACAATCCGGATACGCCACTGCCCTTCTGCTAGCTGGCTCACTGCCTGGAGCGGGCTCGGGTGAGCCGCTGCGTCACCGCCAGTCGACCGACTCGGCCCATACCGACAAACCGATAGCGAAGGAGAAGAACATGCCCAAGAAGATGATCGGAGCGCTTGCCGCCTGTGCGGTGTTGGGTGCTCTGGCGGCCCCGGCGAGCGCGGACGCTTCGACCTACTGCGGCGTCAGCAAATTCGACACGAACAGAAGCGGCTACAGCATCAGCTACCAAGGCGCTCGCGCCAGCGGCATGAACTGCGACTCGGTCCGCTACGCGCTGAGTCAGTTCCGGGCCAAGGTCCGCCGGCAATACGGCTACCCACGTATGCCGCGCGCGTTCTTCGACGGCTGGGTGACCTGGCAATGCTGGAAGACCAGCCGCCACAGCGTGAAGTGCTGGGAGCGCACGAGCAGCACGAGCTACCGCTTCCGGGCGCACATCTGGTGATTGGCTGCTCGGGGGACCAGCCGCTCAGACCGCTCCGATTCCGGTCTCCGCACGCACACGCAGCTCGTCGTACGAACGGCTGGTTTCGCCCTCGTGGCCCAGCATCGTGCCGAGCCAGCAGGCCAGGAAGCCGGCGGGGATGGAGATGATGGCCGGGTTGGCGAGCGGGATCGGCGAGCCCTCGCCGTCGGGACCCGGCCACACCGGCGGGCTGAAGGCGATCACCACCAGCGACACCAGCAGCCCGCCCAGCACGCCCACGACCGCCCCGGTGGTATTGAAGCGCGGCCAGAACAAGGCCATGAGCAGGGCGGGCAGGTTCGCGCTGGCCGCCACGGCGAACGCCAGGCCAACGAGTATCGAGACGTTGAACGTCTCGCCGGCGAGGACCGAGGCGACGATCGCGGTGACGCCGAGGCCGATCGCCGCGATCCGTGCGACCCGCACCTCGTCGGTCTCGGATGGACGGCCGCCACGGATCACGTTCGTCCACACGTCGTGAGCCACGGCACCCGAGGCGGCGATGACGAGACCGGCCACGACCGCCAGGATGGTCGCGAACGCGACGGCGCTGATGATCGCGAGGAAGAGGTCGCCTCCCACCGAGCCCTCTCCGCCACCGAGCTCCTCCGCCACCAGCGGGGTGATCAGGTTTCCGCCGGCGGTCGCGTCGGCCGACAGGTCGCCCAGCACCACCCGCGCGCCGACCCCGACGAGCATGGTCATGATGAAGAACGCCCCGATCAGCAGCACGCCCCACGCCACCGAGCCACGCGCGGCCTTGGCGTCGGGCACGGTGAAGAACCGCACCAGCAGGTGCGGGAGCCCGGCCGTGCCGAAGAGCAGCGCCAGTCCGAAGGAGATCGAGTTGACCGCGTCGGGGTGCTGCAGGCCGGAAGCCAGGTAGCCGTCCTTCTCGGGATGCGTGGCGGCGGCGCGGTCGAACAGCTCGAACGGGTTGAAGCTCGTCTTCGCCAAGACCAGCACCGTGAGCACGATCCCCGCGCTCATCAATAGGCCCGCCTTGATGATCTGGACCCAGGTGGTGGCGAGCATGCCGCCGAAGATCACGTAGATGAGCATGAACGTCCCCGTGATCGCCACCGAGAGCGCGAAGTCGATGCCGGCGAGCGCCTGCAGCAACACGCCCGCTCCGACCATCTGGGCGATCAGGTAGACGAACGAGACCACGAGGGTGCCCAGCGCGGCCACTACCCGGGCCGGACGCTCCCGCAGGCGAAACGACAGCACGTCGGCCATCGTGAACTTGCCGCTGTTGCGCATGCGCTCGGCGAGCAGCAGGATGACCGGGAGGAACGAGGCGCCGGCCGCTGCGAGCCCGACCCAGCCGTCGACCCCGAAGAGAAAGATCAGCCCGGCGAAGCCGAGGAAGGTCGACGCGGAGAGATAGTCGCCGGCGATGGCGAAGCCGTTCTGCAGGCTGGAGATGCCTCGGCTGGCGGCCCAGAATTCGGTCGCGGTGCGTGTCCGCTTGGACGCCCAGTAGGTGATCAGCAGCGTGATCGCCAGCACGAGCGCGAACACCAGGAGGGCCAGCTCGTTGACCCCCGAGGCGATGGCGAGGAGGCTCATCGCGACACCTCCTGCGGCTCCTGAGAGGCCCCGAGGCCCTCAGTGGGGGCGTTCTGCCCCGCCTCCTCGCGGACACGGGCCTCGAGCGGCCCCCAGACCCGGTCGGAGCGCCGCATGTAGGCGAACGTGATGATCCAGGTGAGGAAGATGAGCGCGACCCCGCCCACGAAGCCGAGTGACATCGAGCCGAACACCTTCGTGCCCATGAGGTCGGGGGCGAGCCCCGCGAGAACGACATAGAGCACACCCAGGCCGATGCCGATCGTCCCGGCCGTCCACGCGAAGCGTCGCCGGCCCTTCACGAGCTCCTGGAAGGTGGGCGTCCGCTCTATGCCCTCCCAGTCGACGTCTTGTGCGGCGTCCCTGCTCTCTTCCACGGCTTCGCGCCCCCTCGTTGTCGCCGGTTCGTAGCGCTTTACCCCTTCGCCTGATGGCGTAACGGCCCTGGTCAGCGCTCTGCGAGGGCGCGGCGGCCGACGTTCAGCAGACAGTGGGCGTCGCTGTCGCGAACCTCCGGGCCCGGGGCGCCCAGGACCGCCACGTAGACCCTTCCGCCGCGACCGCGCGCCGAAGCCACCATGCCCCAGTTGCCGTCGAGCGTGCCTGTCTTGATTCCATCGACGCCGCGCACCCGGCCCAGGAGCCGGTTGCGGGTCAGAAGTGTTCTGCCCTCCACCCGGGTGGACCGCAGACGGACGATTCGGCGGAAGCGCGAGTCCTCCATCAGGAGCCGGGCGAGCCGGACGCTGTCGCCCGCCGTCGAGCGCTGTTGCGGCGCCGGCATTCCCGACGGGTTGGCGTAAGAGGTCCCCTTCAGGCCGAGGCGACGGGCCTCGCGGTTCATCGCCCGGATGAAGGCAGGCCGGCCCGCGCCCGCGGTCGCTGCGATCGTCTCGGCGGCGTCGTTGCCACTAGCAACGAGCAGGGCCCGCAGCAGCGCCCTTCGGCTGACCCGCTCGCCGGCCCTCAGTCCGGCCCGCGACTCGTCGGCCTCCAGTGTCAGCACGGGGACGGTGATCTGGCCGCTCAGCGCCCGGACCCTCAGGGCCAGGCGCGCGGTCATGAGCTTCACGATGCTCCCCACGGGCCGCCGGGCCCGCGGGCGGAGGGCGGCCAGTGTCCGGCCGCGGGCATCGGCCACGAGGAAGGCCCGGCTCTGTACGCGGCGGTCACAGTCCGCCGCGGGCGGAGGCAGCGGCGCGACCGCCGCGTGCGATCGCTCGTCCAGGCCGCCCTCCGCCCCGGGCCAGGCCGCCGCGACGGCCACGGCCGCCAGGCCGAGCAGCGCAAGCAGCACGGTCACGAGGGCAAGCCGGTTTTGCCAGCGAGGCGCCATCCCGCAGGAGGACGCCGGCGGCGCGGCCGGCATTCCGGACGCTGGTAGCTTGCCACCGGTGACGGGCGGAGGCGACGAAGGCGAGCGGCCGGTCTCGCTCGAGGGCCGGGTGGCCCTTGTGACCGGCGCGGCCAGCGGCATCGGGCGGGCCATCGCCGAGCGTCTCGAGGACGTGGGCATGCACGTGCTTGCCGTCGACCTGGAGCCCGATCCCGACGGCCCCGGCGCCCCGCTCGCCGGCGACCTCACGACGAGAGAAGCGAACCGGGCGGCGGTGGATGCCGCGCTCGACAACTTCGGCCGCCTGGACGCCGTGATCCCGAATGCCGGGGTTCAACACGTCGCACCGGTGTCGGAGTTCGATGAAGACCGCTGGGACCAGCTCATCTCGCTGCTGCTCACCAGCCCGTTCCTGCTGGCCCGATACGCGTGGGATGCCCTCGCCCAGAGTGGGGACGGGCGCTACGTGGCCATCGCATCCGCCCACGCGCTGGTGGCCTCACCCTTCAAGGCCGGGTACGTGTCGGCCAAGCACGGACTGCTGGGGCTGGTCAAGACCCTGGCGCTGGAGGGGGCCGACCAGGGCATTCGGGCCACGGCTGTGTGTCCCGGCTTCGTCCGGACGCCGCTCGTGGAACACCAGATCCGAGAGCAGGCCGAGGCGCACGACATCGAGGAGGAGCGGGTGCTGGAAGAGGTCATTCTGGCGCCCCACGCGATCAAGTCTCTGATCGAGCCCGCGGAGGTGGCCGGGGTGGTCGAGTTTCTCTTGTCACCGGCCGGGCGGGCCTTCACCGGCGCACCGGTGACCATGGATCAGGGCTGGACGGCCCGCTGACTCGGACCGGAAGCGCCCCTCCGAGTCGACGGCGAACGGCACGCGCGAAGGCGGTCCGTGACGCGCCAGTACGGTCGTCCCAACGTGGGCGTTGGAGCCTGCGGGGCCGGAACGGCGGGCGCGGTGCTGACGTTAACGCGTATACGCATTCGCCCTAAAAACCCGCAATTTGCGAGCTTTTGAGAGCTGATCCGGCCCACCGCGGATCCCGCGAGACGTTGGGTGGAAGTAGAACGGTCTTGGGCAGGCATCTCTTCCAGGGCTGGGTCGAAGAGCAGGAGAGGCAGGATGGCGGAGAGGACACTTGTGAGCGGAGGCGGGATTTGATGCACGGCGCGAGACGCCGCATCGGCCGCATGCTGCTGCTCGCGCTTGTCGTCGGTGTGGCCTTCGTGGTGCTCGTCCCGGCCGCCTCCGCGCAGCTGACCGAAGAGCCGCCCGCGGCGGTGGATCCCGCAAGTCCGGTTGAGGCGCCGGCTCCGGCACCCAGCCCGGAGCCCATCCCCGAGCCGACGTCCCTCCCGCCCCTGCCGCCGACGCCCGAGCCTGCTCCGGCGCCGGAGCCTGAGCCGGTCCCGAACCCGGAGCCCGCCCCCGAGCCGACGTCGCTGCCGTCCCTACCGCCGACGCCGGAGCCCGAGCCGGAGCCCGCCCCGGCGCCGGAGCCGACCCCCGAGCCGGAACCGGTCCCGGAACCCACTTCTGAGCCCACCCCTGAGCCCGAGCCGATCCCGGTGCCCGAGCCCGAGCCCGTCCCGGCCCCCGAGCCCATCCCGAACCCGGAGCCGGAGCCCACCCCCGTCCCGGAGCCCGCCCCGACTCCGGAGCCGGAGCCCACCCCCGTCCCGGAGCCGACCCCCACACCTGCACCCGCTCCGGAGCCGACTCCCGAGCCCGAGCCGCCCGCTCCTGAGACGCCGGGGCCGGTGACCGAGGCCGACGTGCCGGATGGAACGGTCTCCGAGGTGGTCGCCTGGGTGAACGGCGATCCCGCCCGCGCGGCACTTGCACTTCTCAAGGAGCAGCGCAGCGCAACCCCGCGCATCGACCTGCTCACGCAGCTCGAGGCGATCGTGCCGGACGGCACGGCCTCCGACATCGTCACCTGGGTGAACGGCGACCCGGCCCGCGCCGCACTCGCGCTCCTCAAGGAGCAGCGCAGCGCAACCCCGCGCGTGGAACTGATCGCACAGCTCGAAGCGCTCGTCGGTCCGGCGTCGGAGCCGGCTCCCGCGCCTCAGCCGGAGCCCACCCCCGCACCGGAGCCCACGCCCGAGCCCATTCCGGAGCCCGAGCCAACCCCGGCCCCGGTCCCCGAGCCCGAGCCCGTCCCCGCCCCGCAGCCCGAGCCCGTCCCGACCCCCGCGCCTGAGGCGACCCCCGAGCCGACGTCGCTGCCGCCGCTGCCCCCAACCCCCGAGCCCGAGCCCACCCCAACCCCGGAGCCCATCCCGACCCCGGAGCCCTTCCCGGCGCCCGAGCCCGAGCCCACCCCAACCCCGGAGCCGGCTCCCATCCCGACCCCCGCGCCGGAGCCCACGCCCGAGCCGACCTCCCTGCCGCCTCTGCCCCCAACCCCCGAGCCCGAGCCGGTCCCCACCCCGCAGCCCGAGCCCATCCCCACCCCGGCGCCGGAGCCCACGCCCGAGCCGACCTCCCTGCCGCCTCTGCCCCCAACCCCCGAGCCCGAGCCGGTCCCCACCCCGCAGCCCGAGCCCATCCCCACCCCGGCGCCGGAGCCCACGCCCGAGCCGACCTCCCTGCCGCCTCTGCCCCCAACCCCCGAGCCCGAGCCGGTCCCCACCCCGCAGCCCGAGCCCATCCCCACCCCGGCGCCGGAGCCCACGCCCGAGCCGACCTCCCTGCCGCCTCTGCCCCCAACCCCCGAGCCCGAGCCGGTCCCCACCCCGCAGCCCGAGCCCATCCCCACCCCCGAGCCGACCTCCCTGCCGCCTCTGCCCCCAACCCCCGAGCCGGAGCCGATCCCCACCCCGCAGCCCGAGCCCATCCCGACCCCGGCTCCGGAGCCGACTCCTGACCCGACGTCCCTGCCCCCGCTTCCAGAGCCCGCCCCCGCGCCAGTACCGACCCCGGAGCCCCAGCCCATCCCGACCCCCACGCCCGACCCCACATCCCTGCCTCCGCTGCCGCCGGCGCCCGAGCCCACCCCCGGGCCGGTTGAGCCGCCCGCCCCCACACCGGAGCCGCTCCCCACACCCATCCCCGAGCCCACGTCGCTTCCGCCCGTGCCGACCCCGGCGCCCACCCCCGAGCCGCCTCCGGTGCCAGGACCGATCGCAGAGCCGACTCCAACACCCGGGCCTGTAATAGACCCGCTGCCGGTGCCGGTGCCGACCGAGCCGCTTCCGGTCCCGGTGCCAACCGCGGAGCCGCTCCCGGAGCCCCTGCCGACTCCGGTGCCCACGCCGGAGCCGACGCCCGCGCCGGTCCCCAAGCCGACTTCCGCCCCAGTTCCGCCTCCGCCGGCCCCGGAGCCCATCCCGGTGCCGGCTCCGGAGCTCCCCGCTCCCACCCCGGAGCCCGTCGCGGCCCCGACCGTGGAGCCGCCGGTCGCGTCGAAGCCCGCGGAGCCGCCCACAACCTCGGTGCACCAGAACTCGCCCGCCTCCCCGAGCCAGCCGACCACCGTCGCACCGGCGCCGGCGGCCACCAGCCCGGCCGGCGAGCTTGGAGCTCCGGTCGTGCCGGACTCGACCGTGCTCCCCGGCCCCGAGGCCGTGACGGATGAGCCGGCCGCCGCTGTGGCGCCCACCACCGGGTACCCCACCCCGCCCAGCACTTCGGCCGGGGCAGTGGACGTGCCCAAGGCGGCATTCCAGGCCGCGCTGAAGCTGATGGACGACCTTGCCGGTGTGAGGGCGGCGATGCAGATGCTCGCCGAGGAAGGGCACGGACCGGCGGCTGCGACCGCACCGGCGCCGTCGCGTTCGGCCCCGGTCAATCCCGAGACTCCCTCACCCAACCCCTCTGAAGAAGCGCCTCCGCAGACCGGTGGCGCACCGTCCGGAGCGGCTGGATCCGCTTCCGGTGGGGGCGGTTCCGCCGCCCTCTATGCGCTCATGATCGCCATTGCCGCGTGTGCGGCTTGCCTCTGGGGCCGCCTGCAGCTGGTTCCGGTTCGCTGGCGTTCCGTGGCGATCGTCGCTCTGAACGAGCGGCCTGGCTGACGCGTCTCCAGTCAGTCAGTCCGACCCGAGGGCTGTCCGCCTTCGGGTGCATTTGCTCGATTCAGGAGAGGGACGATGGAACGGAGACATTGCGTATACGGCACACGAGCGGCAGGGACGAGCATCATGGTCTGCCTCGCCCTGCTCTGCGTGCCGGCAACAGCCCTCGGGGCCGCTTCCGGCAATTCCCGCGGGGAGAGCGCCAGCCCCACAAGCGACGTGCTCGCTCGCGGAGCCGGCTATGGACAGCGCGGCGGCGAGGCGTCTGTGCGGGCGCTGCAGCGCCGGCTGCTGGCACTCGGGCACCGGCCGGGTCCGGTTGACGGTCGCTACGGGCCGCTGACCGAGTCGGCTGTCGAGAGCATCCAGCGCGAGAGCGGGCTCTCGGCCGACGGGATCGTCGGACCGCAGACCCGTCGCGTGCTGAACGCGGAGACACCTCCGCTGGTTCCGGGCGCGGGCTACGGACAGCCCGGAGGGTCGCCGCGGGTGCGTGCGATTCAGCGCTCGCTGCGGTCGGCTGGTCACCGGCCGGGCCCGGTGGACGGTGTTTACGGACCCCAGACCCAGGACGCGGTCGCGCGCTTCCAGCGCACGGCCGGGCAGGCTGCGAGCGGCGTGCTGTCGGTGGCCACCGCCCAGGCCCTTGCGGACACGGGCGGGAACCAGACGGCGTCTCGCGCCGACAACGGCGGAGCAGGCGCTCAGAAGCCTGAGCAGCGAGAGGGTAGTCCGGCGAGCGGTGCCGAGACCCCCGCAGGTAACGGCCAGGCCCAGAAGCAGCCCAGCAACCCGGCCGCAGGGTCGGACCAGAGCAGGACGAGCACCTCGAGCGCGGCGAACGACCGCGTCGAACCTCAGGACGAAGAGCAATCCTCCCGCCTCATGCTGGTCGTCCTCGGGCTCGGCCTGGCGGCAGCCGGTGGCCTGCTGGTGGCCCTGCTCCAGCGGAAGCGCAGCAAGCCCGAGGCAAGAGCAGCGAAGCGCCGGCCGGTTCTGCCGCGCGTCTCGTGGAAGGCGCTCAAGCCGGCCCGCCTCAAGCGCAGCAAGCCCGAGCCAAGCGCAGCGAAGCGCCGGCCGGTTCTGCCGCGCGTCTCGTGGAAGGCGCTCAAGCCGGCCCGCCTCAAGCGCAGCAAGCCCGAGCAAAGCGCACGGAAGCGCCGGCTGGTCATGCCACGCCCGTCGTGGAAGGCACTCAAGCCGAGCCGTTCGGACTCTGCCCCGCAAGAGGCCCGGACGGTTGCGCTCGGATACGTGAGCGTCCGCAATCACTCAGCAGAAGGAAAGGAGCTGCAAGAGCAGACGACCGCGATCTACAGGGCCTGCCGTCAGCGAGGACTGCTGCTGCAGAAGGTGATCCGGGACGTCGGGCAGACCGACGCCAAGGTTTCGAAGCGCCCAGGCCTGCGAGAGGTTCTGCGGCGCCTGGCCGGCCAAGAGGGGACGTGCCTGGTCGTGGCCGGACTCGAACGGCTGGACTGCACGCCTGCCGAGCTCAGCCGCATCATCGAGTGGGTGCGGCGCAGCGAGGGACGGCTCGTGGCAGTCGACGAGCGAATCGACACCGGCACGCAGGTCGGCGGCGAGGTCGCCGACAAGCTGGCGGCGTTGTGCGCGTTCAACGGACAGTCGGCTGCCACACCTGGCGGGACAAAGCCCCAACCGACCCCACGGTCGAACGGCACCAGGGCGCGGGTTAGCAGGCATGGACCGGCGCTGGAGTCACGGATGACCGAGATGCGCGGGAGCGGGATGACGTTGCAGGAGATCGCCGATCGGCTGAACGCCGAGAAGGTGCCCGCTCCGCGTGGAGGGGTCTGGGAGCCGTCCACCGTGCAGGCTGCGATCGGTGGCGGGCGGGCAGGTCCCGAGGCCGCCCAACCGAGTCAGAACGGCCAGGGAAAGAGGAGTGGCTCGGGCGGCAAGGCGACCCGAAGCTCTGAGCGACCAACGTCGGATCGCAAGGAAGGAGCAGTCCGATGACGGAGAT
The DNA here is from genome assembly GCA_963772945.1 of uncultured Thermoleophilaceae bacterium. GTDB lineage: Bacteria > Actinomycetota > Thermoleophilia > Solirubrobacterales > Thermoleophilaceae > JACVRW01. The sequence goes on from CAVYZJ010000007.1 coordinate 60,060, forward strand.
AGATCAGTGGCTGGAGGCGACGTCCGAGTCCGAGGGTCCGGCTGACCGGTCCCTCGCTCGGCTCGCCCCGGTTCCTACCGAGCCCGCACCAGGCCCTGCCCTACGGGACGAAGGGCACGGCAGAAAGCGCGAGATCTGGTTGCCGGCCAGTTCGGCCAGCGCACGAGCGGCGCGCTCCATCGTTCGCGAGGCAGCCGCCGAGGTCGGGCTGGATGCCGAGCGCACCTGGGACCTGACGCTCGCCGCGACCGAGGCTTTCGCCAACGCCGTGGAGCATGGCGAGGCCTGGCCGAACGGTTGCATCCAGTTCGTCACGGAGCCGTGCCCGCGAGGGCTGCTGATCGAGGTCTGCGACCTCGGGACGTTCGAGAGCACTCTCGAGCCGGCCTCGCTGGAGGCGACGTCCGGCCGCGGTATGCGGATCATCGCGACCCTGGTCGACCGTCTCGAAGTCGACAAGGAGGAAGGGCGTACGGTCGTGCGGTTCGAGAAGCACCGAGACCCGGCCTCTCGATCGGCCGCGGCGAACGGCAACGGGAACGGCCACGGGGCCGCACCGGTGCAATGGCAACCGCGAGTCCACTAGGGGGCCGGGGCACCCGCGGCGGCCCCGGTCACCCGCGGCCGGGGCCGGAGGGCTCGTGGGCACAGCCGCGGACGGTCAGCCGCCCGCGCCTGGTGCTCAGGATCGCCCGCAGCACGCCGGTCGCAGCCGAGTGGCGCCAGCCGACGAGCCTGCCGCCGCGCACGGACACGGCGCACGGCCGGAACGGTCGCCGAAGCGTGCGTAGGGAGGCCTGGACCTCCCAGCGGCGGCGGGCGCTCGAGCGGATCGAAAGCCTCCAATGCGCGGACCCTTCGCGCGAGGTCAGGAGGCCGCCATCCTCGAGCCGCGCGGTGGAGCGCCCGCGCGGAAACGCCAGGAGCACTCGCCGGGCAGCGCGCTCGCCCAACGACACGACCGGGGCGCGCTCTCCGTACGGGGCGAGGGTGTCCACGTCCGGGCTCAGCAGCGGGAGCAGTGCGCCGACGCGGGCCAACAGCGGCAGCTCCTCCAGCGGCGCCGGCAGGCGAACGGCGCGACCGCCCTCGAGCACCCTGGCCCGGCCCAGGGCCAGGCCGCCGGTGCGAGGGAGAAAGCGGGCCGAGCGCCAGAGGTCGACCCAGCTCCCGCGCGGGAGGCGCAGGTCCCGCCGCCGGGCACCGGGCCGGACCACCGGCGCCGCCAGCAGGTCCGGGCCGAACATGAACGCGTCCTCGGCCACCGAGGCCCGCCGGTCGCGCGGGTACACGAGCGCCAGGTGACGCATGATCGGGAGACCTGTATGTCGGTAGTGCGCATCGGCCGCCGCCAGGTAGGGGTAGAGCTGTGTGCGCAGCTTCGCCCAGCGGCGCCAGTGAGCCATGATCGCTGGGTCCCAGATCTGCGGCCGCTCGCTTTCGGGGATCCGGATCCCGTTGGCCTGGGTGCGCATCACGCCGGACACCGCACCGAGCTGTATCCAGCGGATGAGGAGCTCGGGCGTGAGCCGGTTCTCCCGCAACGCGAAGAAGCCGCCGATGTCCGATCCCCAGGTGCTCACACCTGATAGCCCCATGGTCAGGCCGTTGATCAGCGCCGAGCGCAACCCGTCGAAGCCCCAGTCGACGCTGGGGTCGCCGCCCCAGACCACCGGGGCGCAGGCCGCGGTGCCCGTCCAGCCCGACCGGACGTAGCGCGCCGCACGCGGAGCGGCGCGGTGCGCGCCGCAGTGATACTGAGTGGGGTAGAGGTTGTGGGTGCGGCGCCCGTCGCTGCCGTCCGCGAAGGCGGCGTCGAGCGGCGTGTACTCGCCGAAATCCTCCATCCAGCCGTCGTGCCCGTCGGCCAGCGCCTCACGCAGAAGCCCCCCGTACGCCTCGCGCCCGGACCGGGCCGTGAAGTCGAATTGGGCGACCTCGAAACTCTCGAGCGTGCTGTAGCGGTAGACGTAGGGCCCGCCGCCCGCGCCCCGCGCCAGCGCGCCCGTCGCGGCGGCGCGCCCGTAGCGCGTGTGTGAGGTGCAGATCATCGGGTTGAAGTAGGTGGTGACCGCGAGTCCGGCACGATGCAGGCGAGCCACCCGCGAGCGCTCCGCTTTTTCTTGCCCCCGCTGGCTCTCACACGGCAGGTAATGCGTGTAGGTCTGCGCCAGCGAGAGCGGTACGTCGCGGCGCTGAAGGCGGCGAAGGATCTGCGCCTCGTCGTCCCGCGGCTGGTACCAGGGGCCCAGCACGAACGGCGCCGGCGGGCGGGGCTGCCGGCCGACGTGCGCGCTGAGCCGGCGGAGCGCGTCGGCGGGCCGGGGACCGGCGAACACGCGCAGGCGCAGCTCGGCCGCCTGCACCTCGGCACCCCACGCGCCCGGGCGGTCAGTGCCCAGACGGAACAGGCTCTCTTCGCTGTTGTCGAGCAGCACGCCGTAGCCGGCGCTGGAGAGCAGCCAGGGGATGGGGAAGTAGGTGGCGTCCTCGCGCGGCCGGAAGCCCCAGGAGGGGACGAAGCTCGGGATCAAGGCCCGCTCATCCGGCTCGAAGGGCCCCTCGGCGACGTAGTTCTGCACGGTATTGCCACGCTGGTCGACCGCGTTCGAGCGCTCCCCGAAGCCCAGGTAGCGCTCGCCCTCCCGGGCGCGGAAGGCGATGCCCACCCGCTGCACTGCAGCCAGGCGCGGCCCGCCCACGGTCGCCCGCAGGGCGACGACGCCGTGGCCGGCCCGCGCGAGCCGTACCCGCAGCGTGCGTCCCGCCGGGTCGCTCGTCGCCAGCACCATGCTTCCCGCTCGCCTCTTGGTCACGTGGGTGGCGTGAAACCAACCGGACGCCGTGGCGAAGCCCAATCGTCCTGCGGCCAGCACTGTGGCCCCACGAGCGTCGCGAAAGTCGAGGCTCCACGGCCGGTCGGTCGTGCGGGCCCGGAGCTCAGCGGCCGCAGCGGGAGTGGCGGCGCAGAGGAGCGCAACGAGCGCCAGTGCGAGGAGGCGAGCGGGCACGGGCGCGAGACCGTAACGGACGCCGGGGTAGCGTTTGCCGGGTCGTGGTGGAGCCCGCGTACACCCGTCTCCAGGTGGACGAGCGCCGCCGCCAGCTCCTGGAGCTCGGCGCCGACCTGTTCGCTCGCCACTCGTACGGCGAGCTGTCGATGGCCCGCATCGCCCGCGAGGCGGGCATCTCCAAGGCGCTGCTCTACCACTACTTCCCCAGCAAGCGCGACCTCTTCGTCGCGACGCTCGCGGAGGCTGCGGGCGAGGTCGCCCGGCGCACCGAGCCCGACCCGTCCCTGCCACCGCCTGAGGCGCTCGCCGCCAGCCTCGACGCCTTCCTGGCCTGGGTCGAGGAGAACCGGCTCGCCTACCGCAAGCTCATGGAGAGCGCCGGCAGCGTGCCGGAGGTGAGCGCGCTGATCGCCGGCGTGCGGGACCGGACCTCTGCCCGCATACTCGCCGGCCTGGGCCTGGGCGCGGATCCTCCCCCGCGGCCGCGGGCCGCCGTCCGCGCCTGGCTCTGGTTCGTGGACGGCGCCATCATCGACTGGCTCGAGCACGACGATTTGCCCCGCACCGAACTGCGCGACCTGCTTCTGGGCTCCCTGGCCGGCGCGCTGACGGCGGCGGGCGCCGGCGAGCTCATGGGCGAATAGCGGCGGCCACCGCCCGGGCGGCCACGTCCGCCTCAGCGTCGCTCAGGGTCCGCGGGTCGAGCAGCAGCCAGCCGTCGCGCGTGCGTCCGACCACAGGCGGGTCGCCGGCGCGCAGCCGCGCCGCGAGCTCATCCGCGCCGAGGCCGCCGGGGTCCACGGCGCACACGGGCCCGGTGAGCTCGACCAGCGGCAGCGCACCGCCCCCGACCTTGGCGCTCGCCTGGATGACCCGGGAGGCGTCGCCGACCAGCTCCTGCATCCGCGCTGCCCGGGCGGCCAGCTCAGGCTCTGCCGCGGTGAGCATGCGCAGCACCGGGATGGTCCCCGCGCCCCCGTCGCGGTACAGGCGCAGCACCGCCTCCAGCGCGGCGAGAGAGAGCTTGTCGATTCGCAGCGCGCGCGCGAGCGGGTGCCTCCGGCAGCGGTCGATGGCCTCGGCCCGGCCCGCCATCAGGCCGGCCTGGGGCCCACCGAGCAGCTTGTCGCCCGAGAAGCAGACGACGGCCGCACCCGCCGCGACCGACCGCCGCACCGGCGGCTCGTCCGCCAGCTCGGGAACGCCCTCCGCCAGCGCGCCCGAGCCGACGTCGTCGATCACCGGCAGGCCCAGCTCGCAGAGCTCCTCGATCGAGGGCTCCTCGACGAAGCCCAGCGTGCGGAAGTTGGATTGGTGCACCCGCAGGAGCGCACCCGTGTCCGGGCCGATGACCTCCTCGTAGTCGGCGCGCCGCGTTCGGTTGGTGGTGCCCACCTCCCGCAGGCGGGCACCCGAACGCTTCACCACGTCGGGGATGCGAAAGGAGTCTCCGATCTCGACGAGCTGCCCGCGGGAGACCACGAGCTCGCGCCCGTCAGCCAGTGCCGCCGCCGCCAGCAGCACGGCCGCCGCGCAGTTGTTCACCACCAGAGCCGACTCGGCGCCGGTCACCTCGGCCACGAGCGCCTCCACGTGGGTCTGCCGCGAGCCGCGGGTGCCCTGCGCGAGGTCGTACTCCAGGTTGGAGTAGCCGGCGGCCACCGCCATGACGGCCTGCAGGGCCTCCGCGGGCAGCGGCGCCCGGCCCAGGTTGGTGTGCACGATCACGCCGGTCGCGTTGAGCACCCCGCGCAGCGACGGCTGCGCGGCCGCTTCCGCAAGCTCCTGCGCGCGACCCTCGGTATCGACCGGCTCCCCTCCGGCCAGAACGGCCTCGCGCGCCTCCGCGATCGCCGCGCGGGCGGCGCGCACCGCCACCGTCTTCGGCACCCCGTCCAGCCGGGCCGCGAGCTGCTCGACCGAGGGCAGCGCGCGAAGCGCCTCAGGCGGGGCGGGTTCCCTCGACCCAGCGTCCGTCGCCATCCTCGATCTCCTTCTTCCAGATCGGCGCTTCTGCCTTCACCCGGTCGATGATCTCCCGGGCTCCTGCGAACGCCTCGCCCCGGTGCGGGGCCGAGGCGGCCACGATCACGCTGGGCTCGGAGAGCGGCACCGGGCCAACCCGGTGCTCGACCGCCGCCGCGCACAGGCCGTGACGGTCCGCCGCCTCGGCCGCGATGGCCGCCATCCGCTCCTCGGCCATCTCGGCGTAAGCCTCGTACTCGAGCCGTTCCACCTCGCGGGTAACCCCCGAGAAGGTGACCACCGCGCCGGCCCGGGGATCGCGGACGCGTTGCGCCAGCGGATCGAGCGCCAGTGGCTCCTCGCTCACGCGCACCCAGGGAGCGGCCCGGGTGGCCCCGCCGCTCACCGGTGGGATCAGGGCGAGCTCGTCCCCGGCGTCGAGCACGCGGGCCTCGTCGGCGTACTCGCGGTTGACGGCCATGACCAGCGGCAGCCCGTCGGCCAGGCCGTCGAGCTCAGCCAGCGCGTCGCCGACCCGCGCGCCCTCGGGCAGCTCGAGCGTGACCGCCGGGCGCCCGGCGCGCTCACGCAGCATCGCGAAGAGGCGGACAGTGACCTCCATCGGTTGTGATGGTACGCCGCCGCCGTATCCTTCACCCCCTGTGGCAACCACCCCGGAGCACCAGCCGAGCATCGCCCCGATCGTCGGCCCCGACGATCCTCGCCGCTTCACGGACTCGGGCATAGAGGTCAAGAACGAGTACGACTCCGATGACGTGGCTCCCGATCTGGAGGAGCGTCTCGGGCAGGCGGGCGAGTACCCCTTCACGCGGGGCATCCATCCGGACATGTACCGCGGGCGCAAGTGGACGATGCGCCAGTACGCCGGCTACGCGAGCGCGAAGGAGACCAACGAGCGCTTCCACTATCTGATCCGCACCGGCTCCACCGGCTTGTCGATGGCCTTCGACCTGCCCACCCAGCTGGGCCGCGACTCGGATGACCCGCTCTGCCTCGGCGAGGTCGGCCGGACCGGGGTCTCCATCGACACCATCGACGACATGCGGCGGGTGTTCGACGGCATCCCGCTGGCCGACGTTTCCACGTCGATGACGATCAACGCGCCGGCCGCGGTTCTGCTGCTGCTGTACGAGCTCGTGGGGGAGGAACAGGACGTGCCGGCCGAGCAGCTCCGGGGCACGACGCAGAACGACATCCTCAAGGAGTACATCGCCCGCGGGAACTTCATCTTCCCGCCCGTCCCGGCCATGCGGCTCACCACCGACCTGTTCGCCTATTGCCGCGAGCGCATCCCCAAGTGGAACACGATCTCGATCTCCGGCTACCACATGCGGGAGAAGGGCTGCTCGGCGGTGCAGGAGGTGGGGTTCACCCTCTCGAACGCGATCGCCTATGTGCAGGCCGCCATCGACGCCGGCCTCCAGGTGGACCAGTTCGGGCCCCGCCTGGCCTTCTTCTTCAACGGGCACAACAACGTCTTCCAGGAGGTGGCGAAGTTCCGCGCCGTCCGGCGGATGTGGGCCCGCATCATGCGCGAGCGCTTCGGTGCCCAGGACGAGCGCTCGATGAAGGTTCGCTTCCACACCCAGACCGGGGGCGTGACCCTGGCCGCCCAGCAGCCCGAGAACAACATCGTGCGGGTGGCGCTGCAGGGGTTCGCCGCGGTGTGCGGTGGCACCCAGTCGCTGCATACCAACGGCTTCGACGAGGCCCTGGCGCTGCCCAGCGAGCGAGCCGCGGGGATCGCCTTGCGCACCCAGCAGATCCTCGCCCACGAATCCGGCGCCGCCGACACCGTCGACCCCTTCGCCGGCTCCTACTTCGTGGAGGCGCTCACCGACGAGATCGAGGCGGGAGCGCAGGCGCTGATCGACCGGGTCGAAGAGCTGGGCGGCTCGGTTGAGTGCATCCCCTTCATCCGCGCCGAGGTGGAGGAGTCGGCCTGGGGCTACGAGGAGCGCTACAACCAGAAGCAGGACATCGTGGTCGGCGTGAACCAGTACGTGACCGACCAGATCGACGAGGTCGAGATCCTGCGCGTGGACCCGGAGTCCGAGCGCCAGCAGGTCGAGCGCCTGAAGGCGTTCAAGGAGGATCGCGACCAGGAGGCGGTGAGAGCCCGGCTCGAAGAGCTGCGCGAGGCCTGCGGCGGCGAGACCAACCTGCTGGAGCCGATGCGCGCGGCCCTCAAGGAGCACGCCAGCATCGGCGAGGTGTGCGGGGTGATGAGAGAGGAATTCGGGGAGTACTCCGAGGCATGAAATTCTCGTCACGCCGCGTGAGCGGGTAGCAGGACTCGCCGCCGCGTGCGCGAACCGGGGAGGCGATGGCGTCCCTCACAGCGCAGCGCACCCTGGTCAAGTCACCCCCCGAGCTCTGGACCGAGCTGAGCGAGGTAGACCGGCTGGCAAAGCACCTCGAGGCGTTCGGCGATATCACGATCAGCAAGCTGGAACCGGAGCACACGGTCGCCTGGGAGGGCGAGCACGCATGCGGCACCGTGTCTCTGGAGCCCGCCGGTTGGGGGACGAAGGTCACATTCGAGGCCGCTTTGGCGCTCGAGCCGGTGCCGGAGCCGCCTGTGGCGGAGCCGGTGGCGCTCGAGCCGGAGCCTGAGCCCCCAGAACCGGAGCCTGAGCCTGAGCCAGTCGAAGAGGACCGCTCCACACGTCGTGGCTTCTGGGCCCGCCTGTTCCGGAGCTGGCTCGTGCCCGAGGAGCGTGTGAACCAGCTGGCGTGGGGCCCCGCCCCCGAGGAACCGCCGGCCCCGGAGCCGGTCGCGGAGCCGCCCGAGCCGGCGCCTCCACCGCCCGCCACCACGATCGAGGCGAGCACGGCGCAGGCCGTTCTCGATCACACGCTCGACGCGCTGGGCAGCGCGCACCACAGGCCGTTCTCGCGCGCCTAGCCCGGGCGCCGGATCAGGGGAGGCCCGATCGGCGCGGTACTCTCGCGTCCGCCCGCCTCATGCCTCCGACGACTCGCAGACGGTTTCTCCAGGCCGCGGGCGCGTCCGCCGCCCTCGCCGCCTGCGGACCGATTGGCAGCGCCCAGCGTGCGGACGGACCGAACGTGGTGGTGATCATCGTCGACACGCTGCGCGCCGACCACGTCTACGGCAACCGGGCCCGTACGCCCAACATGGACGAGCTGATCCGGGCCGGGATGAGCTTCACGCGCGCCTACCCCGAAGCCATGCCCACGGTCCCGGCCCGCAACTCGATCATGTCCGGGCGGCGGATGTTCCCCTTCCGGAACTGGCATGACTACGAAGGGCTGCTGGACTCACCCGGCTGGTCGCCGCTCACCGGCCTCGACAACACCCTGCCCAGCGTGCTCCGACGGGCCGGCTGGTGGACCGGGTATGTGACCGACAACCCGTTCTTCGGCTTCTCCTCCGTGTACGAGCGCTTCCGGCGCGGCTTCGACCTCTTCGAGACCACGGGCGGCCAGCTGGGTCAAGTGCGGCCGCCGAGCAGCGTCTCCGACCGGGACCTTCGCCAGTGGGTCCATCCCACCCTGCGGAAGAGCCCGGCGATCCGGCTGCGGGTGCGCAAGTACATGGCGAACTCCCGCAACTGGGAGGACGACGCGCGCTCATTCGCCGCCCGCGTCTTCCGCGACGGCGCGAGCGCGCTCGACACGGCGGCGAAGCGCCGGCCCTTTGCGCTCGTGGTCGACACCTACGAGCCGCACGAGCCGTGGACGCCGCCGCGGCGGTTCGTGAACCTCTACGGCGACCCGGACTACCGCGGCGCCGAGCCCTCCATGCCGCGCTACATGCGCACACGGAAATGGCTCAACGAGCGCCAGCGCGGTCCTGTGCTGCGCCGGCTTCATGACCTCTATGCCGCCGAGGTCACGATGACCGATCGCTGGCTCGGCGTCTTTCTCGAGCGTCTCCACGACCTCGGGCTCGAGCGCGAGACCATCATCGTGCTGGTGGGCGACCACGGCATCCTGCTGGGCGAGCACGGCTGGACCGGGAAGATCTCGGTCGCGCTCTACCCGGCCCTCACCCGGGTCCCGCTGGTGATCGTCGACCCGCAGCGCCGCCAGGCCGGCGTCGGCCGCCGCTATTTCGCCTCGACCCACGACATCGCGCCCACCATCCTGAGCATGGCCGGCGTGCCCGCGCCGCCGTCGATGACCGGCAACGACCTGTCGGTGTTCTTTCGCGGCGGGGAGGCCCCCGCTCGCCCCTTCGCATACGGCGGCTACGGGAACTCGTTCTACCTGCGCTCGGACCGCTGGGTGCTGTTCGGAGAGAATCGTCCCGCCGGCCTCAAGCTCTACGACCTCGAGCGTGATCGCGGCGAGAACCGCGATCTGGCCCGCGAGCGCCCGCAGCTCGCTCGCGAGCTGCACGAGCAGGTGGTCGAGCGCGCGGGTGGCCGCCTGCCCTACTACCGCAATACCTAGGCTTCCCGCCGGTGACGAGGGCGGCCGGCATCTTGGCGGTGCTCACCGCCGCGGCCGCGGCGCTCCGATTCGCGACCCTTGACCTCCAGGGGCTCTGGTACGACGAGGCCGTGACCGCCGGTCTGGTCGGGCTCGACCTGCCCGGCTTGCTGGAGCGAATTCCGGAGAGCGAGTCGACCCCGCCGCTGTACTACCTGCTGGCGTGGGCCTGGACCGGCGTCTTCGGCGCCGGCGAGGTGGGCCTCCGCTCGCTCTCGGCATTGCTCGGGACGCTGACGGTGCCCACGTTCTATCTCGCCGCACGGGAGCTGAGCGGATCGAAGCGAACGGCGCTGGTCGTTGCCGCCCTGGCCGCCTTCAACCCGCTGCTCGTGTGGTACTCGCAGGAGGCTCGGAGCTACGCACCGGCGGTGCTGCTGTGCGCCGTCTCGCTCGCCTGCTTCGGGCGGCTGCTGAAGCAACGTGATGGCGAGGACGCCCGCTGGCTGGCGGGCTGGGCGCTCGCCTCGGCGCTCGCGCTGGCCACCCACTACTTCGCGGTCTTCCTCATCGCGCCGGTCGCGGCATGGCTGCTCTGGCACGCCGAGCGGCGCGGCCGGGTCGGCGTGGCCGTGGCTGCCGTCGCATTGGCCGGAGTCGCTCTGGTGCCGCTGGCCGCGCACCAGGCATCGCTCGACCTCGCATCCTTCATCGGCTCGGACTCGCTACTGCGCCGGGTCGCTCAGGTCCCCAAGCAGTTCGCGCTCGGGTTCAACGCACCGCTGGAGACGATCACCGCCGCGGTCGCGCTGCTGGTGCTCGGCGCCGGCGCGGTGGTCGCGCTGGCCCGCCGTCCCCCGGCGGGGGTGCTGGCGGCAGCGGTGGTGGGCGGAGCGGCCATCGCGATCCCGATCGGGCTCGCCCTCGTGGACGGGGACTACCTCCTCACCCGCAACCTGCTCGTGGCATGGCTCCCGCTGGCGGTAGTCGCCGCCGCCGGTCTCGCCCGCTCCGGGCTTGGGCTGGCGGGCGCCGCGGCCGTATGTGCGTTAGGTCTGGCGGCGGTCGTGGGAGTCGCTCTCGAGCCGCGCTGGCAGCGCGACGACTGGCGGGGCGCGGCCTCCGCGCTCGGTCCGCCGGCGCAGGACCGCGCCACAGTGCTCACGCCGGCGGAGACCGGCGTCGCGCCCTACGAGCTCTACCGCCCGGACGCCCGGCCGCTGCCCGCCGCCGGAGCGCCGGTCCGGGAGGTCGCCCTCGTGGCTCCCGTCGAGGGCGACGGCCGGCCGCCGCCCCGGCCGGCGGTGCCCGCGCTGCCCGGGTTTCCGCGGGTGCGCAGCCGATTCGAGGACGGGTACACCGTCATCACACTCTCCGGTCCGCGGCCGGTGCCGCTCACGCCCGCCCAGCTCGCCGCCCTGCGCCTCGCCCCGGAGCGCAACGCCGCGGTTCTGCTCGAACCGGGCGGATAGTGTTCCGGGCTCCGTGCGCCAGAAGTCACCGGAGACCTACGAGGAGAAGCTGTCGCGGCTCGAGGAGCTGCGCGTCCAGGCTGCCCACACGAACCCGGAGGCCGAGGAGAAACAGCACGCCAAGGGCAAGCTCACGGCCCGCGAGCGGATCGAGAAGCTGCTCGACCCCGGCTCCTTCGAGGAGCTCGACACCTTCGTTCGCCACCGAACCTCGGACTTCGGGATGCTGAACAACCGTCCCTGGGGGGACGCCGTGGTCACCGGCCACGGCACGATCGACGGCCGCCCGGTGGCGGTCTTCTCCCAGGACTTCACGGTGTTCGGAGGCTCGCTCGGCGAGGCCATGGGCGAGAAGATGTGCAAGGTGATGGACCTGGCGGCCAAGATCGGCTGTCCTGTCATCGGCATCAACGACTCGGGCGGGGCGCGCATCCAGGAGGGAGTCGTGTCGCTGGGGGCCTACGGCGACGTGTTCGTGCGCAACGTCCAATGCTCCGGCGTGATCCCGCAGATCTCGTTGATCTTGGGACCGTGCGCCGGCGGCGCCGTCTACTCCCCCGCCATGACGGACTTCATCTTCATGGTGAAGGAGACCTCCCACATGTTCATCACCGGTCCCGACGTGATCAAGACCGTGACCGGCGAGGAGGTGGAGTTCGAGGACCTGGGCGGGGCCATGACGCACAACTCGAAGTCCGGGGTGGCCCACTTCGCCTGCGACAACGAGGAGAGCTGCCTCGAGGACGTGCGCTACTTCATGTCCTTCTTGCCCCAGAACAACCTCGAGCTGCCGCCGCGGATGGACACCGGTGACGACCCCGATCGTCAGGAGTCCGAGCTCGACTCGATCGTCCCCGACAGCCCCAACAAGCCGTACGACATGCGCGACGTCGTGCACCTCGTCGTCGACAACGGCGAGTTCTTCGAGGTTCAGGAGCACTTCGCGACCAACATCGTCGTGGGCTTCTCCCGGCTCAACGGACGGCCCGTGGGGATCGTCGGCAATCAGCCCAGCCAGCTCGCCGGCGTGCTCGACATCTCGTCGTCGGAGAAGGCTGCGCGCTTCGTGCGATTCTGCGACGCCTTCAACATTCCCCTCATCACCTTCACCGACGTGCCCGGCTTCCTCCCCGGCACGTCGCAGGAGTGGGGCGGCATCATCCGCCACGGCGCAAAGCTGCTCTATGCCTTCACCGAGGCCACCGTGCCGAAGCTCACCGTCGTGACGCGCAAGGCCTACGGCGGGGCCTACGACGTCATGAACTCCAAGCACATGCGGGCCGACTTCAACTACGCCTGGCCGACCGCCGAGGTGGCCGTGATGGGCCCCGACGGCGCCGTGAACATCATCCACCGTCGCGACATCGCGGCATCGCCGACGCCGGACGAGCGGCGGGAGAAGCTGATCGCCGACTACAAGGCTCGCTTCGCCAACCCCTACTCGGCCGCCGAGCGGGGCTACATCGACGACGTGATCGTTCCCCACGAGACCCGCCCCAAGCTGATCCGCGCGCTGGAGATGCTGCAGACCAAGCGCGTGGACACGCCGAAGCGAAAGCACGGAAACATCCCGCTGTAGCGAGCGGGCGCGCTAGGCGTCGGCCACGGCGATCAGCCGGGGCGAGCCAAGCTCGTACGGCGCCTTGCCGTCGGCGCCCCGCAGATCGACCTGCGTGAAGCCGGCCGCCCGGAGCATCCGCACCACCTCCCCCGTCGTGTGCACATGGTGGGCGGCCCGTGAGCGTTCCACGTTTCCGTTCTCATCCTCGAAGACGTAGTCGCTCTCCAGCCGGCTCTCTGACGCCCTGTAGTGATTGTGGGCGGTCATGCGAACGCCGCCGAACTCCCACTCGGCCCGCTCCTTCACTCCGCCGCCTGCCAGCAGCGACTCGGCGACGGTCAGCGACTCAAGCACGAGCCGTCCGTTCGATGACAACAGCCGATGCATGCCAGCCAGCGAGCGGGCCGTTTCCGCCGGGATCAGATAGCCGAAGCTATTGCCCCAGCTCACGATCCCGTCGACGGGCCCGACGTCGGGCAGCTCGCGCAGGTCGCCGGTGACAAACCGCGCCTCGACTCCCGCCTCGACGGCGGCAAGACGGGCACGGTCGAGCTCGGCTTCCGCCAGATCGACGCCAGTGGCGACATAGCCGGCCGCCGCGAGCCGGACCGTGAGCCGCCCATCACCGCAGGGCACGTCGAGCACCCGGGCGCCCGTCGGCGCGCCGAGCAACTCGTGCACGAGCCGCGCGTCGTCGTCCGCCATCGTTGCGGCCGCGGCGCGCCAGAAGCGGGCGGCCAGGCCATGCTGAAAGCCGACAAACCAATCGTCCGGCACCCGCGAGTCGTGAAGCCCGCGAGGGCCGATGTTCTCTACAGCCAAGATGAAACCTCCGGATCAGGCGCGCGCAGGCACGCCGGGAACAGACCGGGTGGCCGCGAGTGGCGCGGCCGGTCTCAGCCGGCGGCGTTCAGCAGGATGTGGCGGCGAATCAACAGAGGCGTCGAGGGGAAGAATACCTCGTGCGGCGCGATCAGCGCACGACCCGGAAGCAGCTCTCCCCGAGCTTTCGCCCGTAGTCGCGCTCGGAGCGCTTGCCAAACCCCGGCCAGATGTGCCAGCAGTAGGCGCCCGCCGCGAGTCGATGTGGGCGGCCGCCGTAACGCCATCGCTGTTTGAGCTGAACCGAGTTGACGCGCGGCCACCAGCTGAGAACCTTGAAGTGCCCGCGATACAGCTGCACGTTGTAGTAGGTAGCCCCGCGGACCTTGCGCCACTCGAGCAGGGGCGGGCCGTGAACCCGCGCGCCTTTCGCGGGGCTGAGCAGGTCCGACGCAGTGGGAGTGGCCGCAGCATCCCCCGATGCCCGGTTGCCCGCCTGGTCGATCAGCGTGACGAGGTAGCGGTAGCGACGCCCGTTGCGGAGCCCTCGGTCGGTGAAGGAGCTGCCGGGGCCGCGGTACACGACCCTGATCGGTTTGACCCCGTGGAAGCGGACCACCTCCGCCTGTGCATCCGGCCGCGCGGACCAACGCACGACGACTCTCTTGTTGCCCGGGCGGGCGTCGACGACCGGCGCCGCAGGGGGTGTGGCGTCGTAGTTCAGGGCAACGGATCCGGCGCCCACGTTGCCGGCGACGTCACCGCACGTTCCCCCCACTGGTAGGCCAGCTCCTTGCGGGCCGGAGAAGATGACGGTCGAGCAAGCCGCAATTCCCGAGGTGGAGTCAGTTCCCCTGAAGGAGACCTTGACTGGGTGGTTGTACCAGCCACCGTAGTCAGGGCCCCGCTCCATCACGCCGCTGACACTAGGAGGCGTTCGATCGACGCGTATGAGTACGGAGTTGGGGTTTGTTCCTGTAGCCGGGCTTCCCTCCCAGGCGACACAGTGCGAGGCAATTCCCGTGGTGTCTGTGGAGAACGTTTTCGCCGGGATGCATGTCCCGTCCTGGACGTCGGTCGCGCTGGGGGTGCTCCAGCGCACCGTTACCGGGGTGCGATACCAGCCATTGCAGTTCGCGGGAGCCGGCGTGCAGGTGAGTAGTACCGGAGTCCAGGCGGCTCGCGCTTGCGGAACATCTGCGAGGGCCGCTGTTATCACCAGCGTGACCACGACCAGTGCGCAGCCAATGGCAAATGGCCTGGTCACGACACCCCCGCTTGTGCAAACACGCCTGCATCGAACGTAAGCCCGGTCCTACGGTCTGTCAAATACCATCGGAAGCCTGAACGGGGGCCCTGGGTGCCCGACAGCGCCTCGAGTAGCCTGCCCGCGAGTGAGCGCCCTACAGGAGCAGCTCGCCTATCTCGAGGCTTCGAGCTCGTTCTACAGGGAGCGGCTTCGTGGCGTGAGGGAGCACGTTCTCGAGGCCGCAGACCTTCCCAGGCTGCCGTTCACGACCAAGGACGAGCTGCGTGAGGGCCAGCGGAGCGATCCGCCCTTCGGTCCGCAGCTGTGCGCCCCGCGCGAGCAACTCGTTCGAATGCACGTGACCTCGGGGACCACCGGCGATCCGGTGGCCGTCGGGTTTACGGGCGCGGATCACGACGCGAACTCCGCCATCGGCGGCGAGGCGTTCCGGATCGCGGGCCTGCTGCCCACCGACGTCGTCGCCCATTGCCTCAACTACTCGCTCTACGCGGGCGGCATCGCCGATCACATGGCGCTCGAGCGCAGCGGTGCCACCATCGTTCCGGTGGGCACCGGCCAGTCGCAGAGACTGCTGGAGCTGATCCCACGGCTCGGGATCACGGCCATCTTCGGGACCCTGTCTTTTCCCGCCTACCTCGCCGCCCGCGCCCGCGAGGCCGGGCTGGACCCCGGCGCCCTGGGGCTGCGCCACATCGTCACGGCCGGCGAGCCGGGTGCCGGGCTCGCGGCGGTTCGGCGTGAGATCGAGGAGACCTGGGGCGCGACCGTGGCCGACACGTTCGGGATGAGCGACGTCTGGTCGACGATGGGCGGCGCCTGCGGCGAGGGCGAGGGACTCCACCTGACCGTCGACGGACACGCACTGCTCGAGCTGGTCGATCCGGACTCCGGAGACCCCGTCCCGCAGTCCGACGGAGCGTCGGGAGAGCTGGTTTGGACGCACCTGGCCCGCGAGGCGTCGCCGCTGTTGCGCTATCGGTCGGGCGACCTCGGGCGCGTGTGGATCTCGCGCTGCCCGTGCGGGCGCTCGTCACCGCGGATCTCGATCGACGGCCGCCGCGACGACATGCTGCGCGTGCAGGCGGTGAACGTCTACCCGCAGGCGATCAGCGCGATCCTCTCCGGCCACCGCGGCCTGGGCCGCCACTGCGTCGTGGTCCGGGGCGACCCGATCGCGCCTCCGGTCGAGGTGTACGTGGAGGCGCCCGCGAAGACCGACCTCGAGTCATTGGAGACCGAGCTGCACGGGGCCCTGCGGGCGCGGTTCGCGCTCACCCGGCTTGAGCCCGGCTCGCTGCCGGTCGCGGAGCAGAAGACCCGAATCGTGCACCGGACTGCGCGCGGCGACCACCTGCCCGCCGCAGTGCAGAACCTCAAGGGGGAGAACGCCCAGTGACCGTGACCACTACCGACCTCGGACCCGCCCGGATGATCAGCTGGGACCGCCAGGCACGCCGAAACGCCTGGGACCTGGCCACGATGACCGCCATCGCCGACGCGATCGAGGACGCCGGCGACGACGCGGCCGTGCGCTGCGTGGTGCTGCGCGGAGCGGGTGAGCACTTCTCGGCCGGGGACGACCTGCACGCGGCCCTTGCGGCTGACACCGACGCCTGGGCGGCGACGATCGAGGGCTTCCAGCGCCTCACCCGGGTGGTGCTGGCCGCTCCGGTCCCGGCGATCGCGGTTGTGGACGGGGTCTGCGTGGGTGGCGCGCTGGAGTTCGCGGCCAGCTGCGACCTGCGCCTCTGCAGTGACCGCGTGCGGCTGCTCACGCCCGAGGTCGGGATCGGCCTGGTGGCCTCGAACGCCGGGACGCTGCTGCTCCCCGAGTTGCTCGGAGAGACCGCTGCCCGCGAGCTGCTTCTCTCCGGCACGCCGCGCCACGCGGCCTGGGCGCTCGAGCACGGCTTCGCCACTGAGCTCGTCCCGCCCGACGAGCTCGACGCGCGCGTGCAGCACTGGGGCGAGGTGTTCTCAGGCAGCTCGCGGGCCGCCGTGGCAGCGACGAAGGCGATGCTGAACGAGCGCCTCGGTGAGCTCGTGGCGGCGGCGATGGAACGCGAGACCTACCACTGCGTGCGGCTCTTCGACGAGGACGACGCACGGGCAGCGCTGCGCGCGTTTGCCGAGCGAGGCGGGTAGGGCGTCTCGGCCGCCGGCGGCGGCGCGAGGCTCTCCTCCCGGGCCAACAGCGTCAGGAGGCTGCCGGCCGCCAGCAGCAGCGCCAGCGCCGTCAGGGGTGTCTCGAAACCGCCGGTGGAGTCCTCCATCACCCCGGTGAAGGCCGGGCCGGCGAAGCCGCCAAGGTTGCCCACCGCCGCGATCAGGGCGATTCCGGTTGCCGCCGCGGTGCCGCTCAGGAAGGCCGTGGGAAGCGCCCAGAAGAGCGGGATGGCGGCGAGGATCCCGACGGCCGCCAGCGTGATCGACACGATCAGCAACAGTGGCGACGAGGCGTGGGCGGTCAGCGCGGCGCCGGCTGCTCCCAGCAGCGAGAGCCCGATCAGAAAGGGCCGGCGCCGGCCGCGGCGCTCGGCGGCGCGGGCCGCCCACAGCATCACCGCGGTTGCGACTCCGTAGGGGATCGCTGCCAGCAGCCCCACCGTGAAGTCGCTGTACCCCGTCCGGTCCTGCACGAGATCGGGCACGAAGAAGGTCAGGCCGAAGCCCGTGGCCAGCAGGATGAAGTTGACGAGGGCAAGCAGCCAGACCTGGCCGCTGCGGAGCGCGTCGCGGAGCCGGTGCCCTCCCATCGCCTCCCTCAGCGCTTGCTCGCGCGAAACCTCGTCCACCAGGAAGCTGCGCTCGTCCGGGTCGAGCCAATCGGCCTCTCCCGGCCTGTCGTCGAGATAGCGCAGGGTGAAGAACCCCAGCCCGATCGCCGGCAGGCCCTCCACCAGGAAGAGCCACTGCCAGCCGTCGAGCCCCGCCACGCCGTCGAGCTCGAGCAGCGCGCCGGAGATCGGGCCACCGGCCACGTAGGCCGCGGCGATGGCCGTCAGGAACAGCGCCAGCACGCGGGTGCGCTCGCGCTCGGGAAACCACCAGGTGAGGTAGAGGATGATCCCCGGGAAGAAGCCGGCCTCGGCCACCCCGAGAAGGAAGCGCAGGACGTAGAAGCCGGCGGCGTCCTCGATGAACATGGTCGAGGCCGAGAGCACGCCCCAGACGACCATGATCGCTGCCAGCCAGCGCCGGGCGCCGAAGCGGTGCAGCGCGAGGCCACTGGGCACGCCGAAGATCACGTAACCGAGCGAGAAGATGCCGGCGCCGAGGCCGAAGATCGTGTCGCTGAAGCCGAGGTCGTCCTCCAGCTGGAGCTGCGCGAAGCTCACGTTCACGCGGTCGAGATAGGCGACGACGTAGATGAGGAAGAGGAACGGAACGAGCCGCCGGGTGGCCCTCCGAAAGGCGCGCTCCTCCAGCGTCACGGGGCGACTCTAGACTGCCTGACGATGGTGATCGCCCAGCCCGCCGCGCTGCACATCCTGACGCCCGGGAGCCCGGCGTACGCGTTGGCGAAGATCGGCGCCGTCGGCAGCCTCGTGGCGCTGCGCATGGTGCTGGCCCGGCGGGATCGGCGCCGCCGCGACGACGCGCCGGCAGAGAGCGAAGCGCAGGAGCCGGTGCCCGTGCGCCGTCAGCCGCATCCGATCAGCCGCAAGAAGCGTAAGCGCCGGCGCCGCGGCTAGTCAGAGGCTGACCCTCCCCGCCCGCGCCCGTCCGGAGCGGTGCGCCTCGAGCAGTGCGAGGCAGAGCGCCAGGTCCTGGATGGCCAGGCCGGTGGAGTCGAAGAGCGTGACGGCGTCGGGTCCAGAGCGGCCGGGCACCGCACCCGTGAGCACGCCGCCCAGCTCCCGGACAGCGTCGCGGTCCACCAGGCCGGCGGCCACCGCGCCGGTCAGCTCGCCGCCGTGACTCGCCTGCTGCCACTCGTCGCAGAACAGCTCGCAGCGCGCCACCGCCGCCGGGTCGGCCTCGGCCTTGCCCGGACCGTCCGCACCCAGCATGTTGAGATGGAGCCCCGCGCGCAGGTCGGCCTCCCCCACGACCGGCTCGTGGCCGGGGGTGACGCAGGTGACCACGTCGCAGGCCAGGGCGTCCTCGCGGCTTCCCGCCTCCCAGCCCAGCTCTCCGGCCAGCCGGCCGGCGGCCTCGGGGTCTGCGTCGAAGCAGACGCCGGGGCCGAACTCCGCCGCCGCCAGGCAGCGCGCGGCCCAGGCTCCGTGCAGCCCGCAGCCCACGATGCCGGCCGTACGGGCGTCCTCGCGCGCCAGCTCCTGAGCCGCCACCGCGGCCACCGCGCCCGTGCGCAGAGCCGTGACCGCCCGCACGTCCACCAGGGCCAGAGGGCGGCCGTCGGCGACCGAGGACACGCAGATCACCCCCATGACCACCGGCAGCCCCGCCTCGGGGTTACCGGGAAAGGAGGTGACCCACTTCAGGATCGCCAGACCCGCTCCCTGGGCCGGCATCGCCCGGAAGTCGCCCTGCGGCGGAGCGTCGAGGTAGACCTTGGGCGGCATCTGCCACTCGCCGGCCGCGTACTCGGTGAACCCGTGCCGCACGCGCTCGATCGCCTCGGCCGGCGAGATCGCCTGCAGCACGGCGTCGTGGTCGAAAACGAGAAACTCGGGCACGGGCGGAAGGCCGGTTACGCTACCCGCCCGATGAGCCGCAACGGCAGGCAGCAGCCCGGGCGCCCCCGCATCGAGATCGGGCAGGCCAACGCATCGCCCGAGGAGGCGGCCGCGATCGCCGCCGCGATCGAGCAGTTCCTGCGCGACACGGCGCCGCCTCCCGCCCCGGCCGGGCTCAGCCGCTGGGCGCGGGCCGGCCTGTTCGAGGGAACGGGCAGCGGCCTCGGCGCCGCGTCACGCTGGGGCGATCCGGTTCGCTGGGGCGCCTAACGCGCCTAGCGCGCGGACACGGAGCGATAGCGCTTCACTGCGAGCGGCGCGAAGATCGCGATCAGGACGAAGCACCACACGAAGGCCATCCAGATGTCGCTGTTGGCGGGGGCGTCGACCCACAGCGAGCGCAGGGCGTCGGTGATGGTGCGTGAACGGGTTCGCCTCCGCGAACTGCCGCAGCCCGTCGGGCATCGAGTCGGCCGGCACGAACATCGAGGACGCGAAGGTGAGCGGGAATATCAGGGTGAAGCCCACTGCGTTCGCGGTCTCCGGCGAGGACGAGAAGAGCCCGACAAGCGCGAAGATCCACGAGAACGCGTACCCGAGCAGCAGCAGCAGCACGATCCCGAGGGCTATCTCGCCGGCGCTCGCGTTCTCGAAGTTGAAGCCGGCAATGAAGCCGACGCTGAGGAGCACCACGAGCGACAGGCAGTTGAGCAGGATGTCGGACGAGGTCCGCCCGTTGAGCACCGCGGCGCGCGACATCGGGAGCGACCGGAAGCGGTCGATGAGCCCCTTCTGCACGTCCTCCGAGAGGCCGAGCGCGGTGACGAACCCGCCGAAGGCGATCGACTGGGCGATGATGCCCGGCATCAGGAAGTCGACGTAGTCGTAACCCGGCGTCTCGATCGCGCCGCCGAAGACGTAGACGAACAGCAGGACGAACATGACCGGCTGGACCGTGTAGGCGATCAGCAGGTCGGGCTGGCGCGGGATCCGCTTCAGGTTCCGGCGGGCCAGGACCAGCGTGTCGGAGACGTTCATGGCCAGCGCGCTCATGTCAGGGCCTCCTCTCGCTCCTCGGCCTCGGTGTCTTCCTCGGCGGCGTGGCCGGTGAGCACCATGAACACGTCGTCGAGCGTCGGCCGGCGCAGAGCGATGTCGGCGATGGCGACGTCGTTGTCGTCCAGGCGCCGGACCGCCTCGGCGATTACGCCGGAGCGCGGCCGTAGCGCGGCCCTGACCGTGTGGTCGTCGTGCGACGGGCGCTCCTCGGCCATCTCCGCCAGCGCGGCCATCGCCCGCTCGGCGTCGGACTCGTCCTCGAGCTTGACCTCCAGGCGCTCGCCGCCGACGCGGGCCTTGAGCTCATCGGACGTGCCCTCGGCGATCACCACCCCGTGGTCGATCACGACAATCCGGTCGGCGAGGCGGTCGGCCTCGTCGAGGTACTGCGTGGTGAGCAGGACGGTGGAGCCGGCCGCGGCGCGGCGCTCGATCGTGTCCCAGAGGCCGAGCCGGCTGCGCGGGTCGAGCCCGGTGGTGGGCTCGTCCAGGAACAGAACGGGCGGCCGGAAGACGAGAGCCGCGGCCAGGTCGAGCCGCCGGCGCATGCCTCCGGAGTAGGTCTTCACAGGGCGTTTGGCGGCGTCGTCCAACTCGAAGTGATCGAGCAGCTCGGTGGCGCGCTCGCGTGAGGCGGGGCCGCCCATGTGGTAGAGCCGGCCCACCATCTCGAGGTTCTCGAAGCCGGTCAGGTTCTCGTCCACCGCCGCGTTCTGACCGGCGAGGCCGATCTTGCTGCGCAGCTTCGCGGCGTCACGCACCGAGTCGAGACCGACCACCGTCGCCGTCCCGCCATCGGGCTCGAGGAGCGTGGTCAGGATCCGCACGGCGGTGGTCTTGCCGGCGCCGTTGGGCCCCAGCAGCCCCAGCACGGTGCCGGTCTCGGCCTCGAAGTGGACCCCGCACAACGCGCGCACGGAGCCGTAGGACTTCTCCAATCCTTCGACGACTATGGCGTTCTCAGTCACGCCCGCTGACGCTACCGAAGGACCCCCGCGTGGAGCGTTCGGTTAGCCGCACTATCCGTGAATACAATCCCGCGCCGTGCGGCGCCTGCTCGTATCGATCACGGTGCTCTTCGCCCTGGGCGTGCTCGCCTCGCCTGCCGCTGGCGGTGCACAAGAAGTTTCGGGTCTACCCCGGGGTCGGCATCGGGCCGGTGAAGGTGGGCGACACCCGCGCCGACCTCAAGGACCGGCTCGGGAGCCCGGAGCGCGAAGGAGCGGTCTGGCGCTACCGCGTCCACGTAGCGGACACGGTCGGGATCGTGAAGGTTCTGTTCAGCGGGAAGCGGGCCATGAACGTGTTCACCGACGATGCTGCGTTCCGCTATCGCGGCATTCACGTGCGCAGCGCGCGCGACGATGCCGTGCAGGTCCTCAGGGGAGCCGGCTTCCGCCTCGGGCGGTGTGGTCCCGCCCGTTCCATGTACAAGCCCGACAAGCGGACGACCTTCGATCTCTATCGCGGCGAGGTCGAAACCATTTGGGTCCTGCGCGATCCGACCGACTGCGTGCCCAACTAGCCGCGACGGATCAGGACCTCCCGTCCGTAGACCCTCCGGGGAGGACGGGCGCCCGGCCTCAGCCAGGCCGGCCGAGACGCGCCGCTGAGCGTGGCGGCGAAGAAGTCCGCGGCCGCTCGGTCCAGCCACTCCTGCTGCGCTCCCGGCCGCAGCAGCGAACCGGCGCAGCGTGGCGGGGCGTCGTTGTCCCGCAGGCGCGCGAGCGTCCGGTTGTAGTAGTTGTGGTTCGCCCGCTCGAGCCTGGCCAGGAAGACCCGACGGCGGCGGGTGGAGTCCCGGCGCGCCCCCATGAGGTACTCGCGACCCCTCAGACCCGTGTCACCGTCGCACGAGCTCAGCACGATCGCGCTGGGAAGGTCGGGCAGCTGAACACCCCCAAAGACCGGTGTGAGCAGGAAGAGCGAGCGGACCGCCGCGCCGCCGCCGCGGGCGAAGCGCACCGACCGGTGACCGCTGAGGGAATGGCCCAGCAGGCCGATGCGAGAGAAGTTCACCCGCCCCTGCAGTGAGAGACCGAAGCTCCCGCCGCCGCTGGTCGCCTCGCGCTCGAGCTCGGCCAGTACCCGTCGCACCAGGCGAGGCCAGCGGTGCAGGTCGTCGGGCTCCCCCCACCCCACGGTGAAGGCGCCGTTCAGGTCCGGCGCCACCGCCACCATTCCCCGCTCGGCCAGCGCCCGGACCACGTGCCGCAGGCCGAGGTCGTTGCGCCGCTCGCGCGTGAAGCAGGGCCACACCTCGGCGTCGCCGGGTCCGATCGGGCAGCCCGTACCGTGGCGCCCGTGCAGGACCAGAACCAGCGGCCGCGGGCCCGGCGCTGCCGCCGGAGTCGGGGCCCCGATCGCGCCCCACAGCCGGATCGGCACGGGGCCCTTCGGCCCGGGGTCGGCGAGCTCGGTGCGGCCCAGGTTGTAGTCGCGCACCTGGGCCGGCACGGCGGAGGCGGAGGCGGGCAGGGCGAAGGCAATGCAGCCGACGAAGATCGCAGTGGCACGCTTCACCCGCCTCGAGCGTAACGGTGTGCCGGGCCGGCCGCGGGCCGCCGAAGCAGCCCGCGGCCTTCGCTGGATCAGCGGATCGAGACGGGCCCCCGGATGCCGCCCGCCGCCTTTGCGATGCGCGCGAGCCCCTTCTGCCTGAACTGCTTGGCGCTCGCTCGGGCCCGGGCGCCGCGTACGCGGCTCGCCTGCACCCGGGCGAAGCTCGCCCGAAGCGAGGTTCCGAAGACGTCGGTGCGGTTGTTGAGGTTCCCGTCACGGGCGGTCACGAAAACGTTGTGGAAGAGCCGCCCCGCGGTGGCCAGGCCCTCGTAGTCGCCCACGAAAAACCCGCCCGCATCCGGCGCCGTGCGCATGTCGAACGGCCGCCGGGTGAGCTGCGTCCGCGGCGAGAAGCGCGAGTCGGCGTTCCTGGCCGCGGTGAACCAGTAGTCGGTCTCAAGCGGCCCGCCCGCGGGATCGTCGGCGGTGAAGTCGTAGTAGCTCACCCCGATCGCCCCGCGCTCGTCGACCTCAACCGAGCCGGTGAACGCCTGGGTCAGCTTGTTCTCGCTCACACGCCGGGCGTCGCTCCAGCTGAAACCGCCGTCCGTCGAGCTCGAGATAACGATCTGGTCGTTCCAGTAAGGAAGCGGGGCCGCGAGCGTGAACCGGATGTCCTGCCAGACGATGTGCAGGGCCTCCGAACCCCGACGTGGGTCGGCGGCCACCTCGGGCAGGATGTCGCCCGTCCGCACGGGAGCGCCGTCGGAGGGGTCGATCACACCCTGGCCCTGCGAAGCACTCCCGAACAGCACGTCGATGATGATCGGGTCCGACCAGGTCACGCCACGGTCGGTCGAACGCTGGATCGCGACGAGCGGCAGCCCCCGGTCGATCAGGTTGAAGGCGTTGAACGAGGGTGCCGTTCCCGAGCACGACGATCTGGTTCCCCAGCGTCTGGATCCCGCTGTTGTCGGGGAAGTCCAGGATCGTGCGGGTGGGCTCCCAGGTGCGGCCGTTGTCGGTCGACCGGGCGAACAGCGTGTCGCCCGAGAAGGGCGAGTTCTCATTGGCCGGATTCTGGATCTGCAGGCGGTCCCATACGGCGTAGACGAAGCGTCCGTTCCGCGGGTCGGCGGTGATCGACTCCTTGTCGTTGAACAGCGCCGCCGTCGTGTCGCGCTGCAGGGTGTTGATCCGGCCCCACGTCCGCCCGCCGTCGGTCGAGCGGGAGTGCAGGATGGCGCTGATGCTCTGGTCGGCGCTGATTGCCAGAGCAATCTGGTGGGCGGTGCCGTTGGCCCCAACGCTCACCCATGGGTCGGAAGCACGGTCGTAGTCCCCGCCGTTGCGAGCGTTGCCGCCCGCGCAGCGTGAGAAGGGCGGGGGCTCCGGGCGGCGCCAGGACTGGCCGCGGTCGAACGAGATGCCCGTCAGGTTGCCCTGGGAGCCGCCGTTGGACCAGCGGTCCTGCTGCCAGACAGCGATGAGGTTGCGCGGAGTCACGGGGTTCGTGCTGACCCACGGCTCCACTTCTGCGTTGCGGTAGTTCGTGCCCATTTCCGCGGGGCCGCCGCAGTTCGGAGCAAACGGCGAAGGCCCGCTGATACGTGAGAGGTCGCTCGACTGCGCCCAAGCGGCACCTCCACCTCCCATCACGGCGAGGACCGATACAAACAGGGCGACCAACCTGCGCATGAGCGCCTCCTGCGTCGACGTCAACCATCCGCTCAATTACCCGGAGCGGGTGCGTAGCAATCCGCACGAGAACGGTAAAAACCAGAAACCCGATCCGCTTTTGGTACTTTTGCGCGTCAAGGCCCGCGCACCCGATTGTCACGCGGAGGACCCAGCAGCGATGGAACCGGTCTCAGCCCCCCCAAAGAAGGGCCTCGCTTCGCGCCCGGCCGAGCCGGGCGCTCGCGCCAAGCAGGGCCGCAAAGGCTCACTCGAGAACCCGGAGGTCGTCGAGAACGTTCCCGGGCACATCATCCCGATTCTCGAGCGCGAGTTCGACGATTTCGACAACGAGGCCGAGAAGTTCCTCGCCGGCGAGACGGCCGAGGACGAGTTCATCGGCTTCCGGCTCAAGCAGGGCGTCTACGGCCAGCGCCAGGCCGACGTCCAGATGTGCCGCATCAAGCTGCCCATGGGCGGCGTCACGCCGGAGCAGATGGAGATGTTCGCCGACGTGGTGGAGGAGTACGCCCCGCTGGTCAAGGGCCACATCACCACCCGCCAGAACATTCAGATCCACCACATCCCGCTGCGCCAGATGGCGGAGCTGATCCGCAAGGCCTCCGACGCCGGCCTCTCCTCACGCGAGGGCTGCGGGAACACGGTTCGCAACGTGACCGGCGACCCCTGGGCCGGGGTGAGCGAAGGCGAGCTCTTCGACCCCACGCCCTACGCAGGCGCCTACGTGCGCTACTTCGTGCGCCACCCCACCACCCAGCTGATGCCGCGAAAGGTCAAGACGGCCTTCACGGCCACCGACGAGGACCGGGCGATCACCGGCATCCACGACATCGCCTACATCCCGCGTGTCAGGGACGGCGAGCGCGGCTTCGAGCTGCGGGTGGGCGGGGGCACGTCGATCATGCCCCGGATCGCGCCCACCCTCTACGACTTCGTGGCCGCCGACGACGGCGAGTACCTGAAGGTCGCCGAGGCGGTGTTCCGGATCTTCGACCGCCAGGAGTGGCTGCGAAAGAACCGCGCCCGGGCGCGCATCAAGGTCTTCGTCGACAAGTTCGGCATCGACGAGCTGCGCCGCCTGGTGGAGGAGGAGCTGGAGGGCGACTGGGTCGACGAGCGCGACTTCGATCCGACGCCGCTGCTCTTCGACCACGACGAGGAGGCGAGCGTCCCGCCGGCGGCTCCGGCGTACGCCAGCCCCAACGGGGACGGCGCCCCGTTCGAGCGCTTCCGGGCCGCGAACGTGCAGCCGCAGCGCCAGCCGGGCTTCTCCACCGTGGAGGTCAAGGTGGTGCGAGGCGACCTGACGCCTACGCAGTTCCGGGGCCTCGCCGACGTGATGCGCGGCTTCTCCGGCGGCTATGCCCGCACCACGGTCGACCAGAACCTGCTGCTGCGCTGGGTGCGTGACGAGAGCGTCTACGAGGTCTGGCGTGCCCTCTCGGAGCTGGGGCTCGGCGACGCCGGCGCCCAGCAGGTCAACGACGTCGTGTCCTGCCCCGGCACGGACTCCTGCAAGCTCGGCATCACCAGCTCGATGGGTCTCAACCACGCCGTCCGCGAGCGCGTTGAGGCGATGGACATCAGCGACCCGCTCACCCGGCGGGTCCACATCAAGATGTCCGGCTGCCCCAACGGCTGCAGCCAGCACCACATCGCGAACATCGGGTTCTACGGAGCGTCCATCAAGGTGGGCGAGCACACCATCCCGGCCTACGTGGCCCACATCGGTGGGAACTACGAGGGCGGGGAGGTGGTCTACGGCACGCGGCTGAAGGTGCGCCTGCCGGCGAAGCGGGTGCCCGACGCCGTGGAGCGCTGGCTGCGGCTGTACGAGGCCGAGCGGACCGAGGGCGAGGCCTTCAACCCGTTCGCCGAGCGGGTCGGCAGCACGCGCTTCGAGGACGAGGTCCGCGATCTGGCCCTGCCGATCGAGTTCTCGCTCGAGAACATGAACCACTTCATCGACTGGCAGCGCAAGGACCCCTTCCAGGTCATCCGGGGTGAGGGCGAATGCGCGGTCTAGCTGAAGAGACAACCACCGCAGAAGAGCTCGTCGCCACCGCGGTCGAGCGCCACCATCCCAACCTCGTGCTGGCCTGCTCCTTCCAGAAGGAGGAGTCGGTGCTGATCGACATGCTCATGGGCATCGAACCGCAGGCCCGCGTGTTCACGATCGATACCGGCGTGCTGTTTCCGCAGACATACGAGGTCTGGCGCCAGATCGAGGAGCGCTACGACCTGCGCGTGGAGGTGATGGACGCCACCAGCACAAACGGGCCCTGGACGGCCGCCAACTGCTGCGGCGAGCGCAAGGTGGCCGGGCTCGCCGCCGCGCTGGCGGGCGCCGAGGCCTGGATCACCGGCATCCGCCGCGAGCAGTCGCCTCTGCGGGCCGACGCGCCGAAGCTCGGCTGGGACGAGACCCGTGACGTCTGGAAGTTCAATCCCCTGGCCGACTGGAGCGACCAGGACGTCTGGGACTACGTGCAAGCTCACGACCTTCCCTACCACCCCCTGCACGACGGGGGGTACGATTCCATCGGCTGCGCTCCCTGCACCCAGCCGGGCAACGGCCGGGACGGGCGCTGGGCCGGGCAGGCCAAGAGCGAATGCGGGCTGCACGTGTGACCACCACCGTGCCCCCGCGTATGCTGCGCGGCGAACAAATGAGCTATGAGATCACCCACCTGAGGGCCCTCGAGTCCGAGGCCATACACGTGATCCGCGAGGTCGCGGCCGAGGTCGAGCGCGGCGTGCTCCTGTTCTCGGGCGGCAAGGACTCTGCCGTGCTGCTTCATCTGGCGCGCAAGGCCTTCCACCCCGGCGCCCTCCCCTTCCCCGTGATGCACGTGGACACCGGCCACAACTTTCCCGAGGTGCTCGAGTTCCGCGACCGCGTGGTCGAGGAGCTCGACGCCCGCCTGATCGTGGCCTCCGTGCAGGAGTCGATCGACACGGGCCGGGTGGTGGAGGAGAACGGCCCGCGCTCGTCGCGCAACCGGCTGCAGTCGGTCACGCTGCTGGACGCCATCGAGCAGCACGGGTTCAAGGCGGCGTTCGGCGGCGCCCGGCGCGACGAGGAGCGCGCGCGGGCCAAGGAGCGCATCCTCTCCTTCCGCGACGACTTCGGCCAGTGGGACCCCAAGCGCCAGCGTCCCGAGCTATGGAACCTCTACAACGGCTTCATCAAGCCCGGTGAGCACGTCCGCGTGTTCCCGCTCTCCAACTGGACCGAGCTGGACGTGTGGGAGTACGTGGCCCTCGAGGGGATCGAGCTGCCCTCCATCTACTTCGCGCACTCGCGCGAGGTGTTCCGTCGCGACGGAATGCTGTACGCGGTCTCCGACTACGTGGAGCTGCTGCCCGGCGAGGAGCCGTTCAGCGAGTCCGTCCGCTTCCGCACGGTCGGGGACATGAGCTGCACCGGAGCGGTGCGCTCAGAGGCGGTCGAGCTGGAGGAGGTGGTGGCGGAGATCGCCGCCACCAGGATCACCGAGCGCGGCGAGACGCGCGCCGACGACCGCGTGACCGAGGCCGCCATGGAGGATCGCAAGAAAGAGGGCTACTTCTAGTGGCCACCGTGGCCCCCTCTTCCTCGAACGGCCACGGCGTTCTTCCCCGGCCCGCGGAACTGGTCCGCTTCGCCACCGCCGGCTCGGTGGACGACGGCAAGTCGACGCTGATCGGGCGCCTGCTCTACGACACCAAGTCGATCTTCGAGGACCAGCTCGAGCATGTGGAGCGCAGCTCGGCGCAGCGCGGTGACGGCTACGTGAACCTCGCGCTGCTCACCGACGGCCTGCGGGCCGAGCGTGAGCAGGGCATCACCATCGACGTCGCCTACCGCTACTTCCACACGCCGCGGCGCAAGTTCATCATCGCCGACACGCCCGGCCACGAGCAGTACACGCGCAACATGGTCACGGGCGCCTCCACCGCCGATCTGGCGCTGATCCTCGTGGACGCCCGCAAGGGTGTGCTCGAGCAGTCGCGCCGGCACGCCTTCATCGCCTCGCTCCTGCGCATCCCGCACCTCGTGGTGTGTGTGAACAAGATGGACCTGGTCGACTTCGACCACGAGGTCTTCGAGCGGATCTGCGACGACTTCACGGCCTGGGCGGCCAAGCTCGACGTTCACGACGTGACCTTCATCCCGATCTCCGCGCTCCACGGGGACAACGTGGTCGAGCGCTCGGAGCACATGCCCTGGTACGAGGGCTCCTCGCTGCTCTACCACCTGGAGCACGTGCACGTGGCCTCGGACCGCAACCTGGTCGACGCCCGCTTCCCGGTGCAGTGGGTCGTGCGCCCGATGTCGGACGAGCACCACGACTACCGCGGCTACGCCGGCGAGGTCGCCTCCGGAGTCTTCCGGGTGGGCGACGAGGTGACGGTGCTGCCCTCGGGCCGTGAGACCCGCGTCGCGGGGATAGACACCTACGAGGGCCCGCGCGAGGAGGCGTTCCCGCCGCTGTCGGTCACGCTGCGGCTGGAGGACGACGTGGACGTGTCACGCGGCGACATGATCTGCCGGCCCCAGAACCGCCCGGTCGAGGCGCGCGAGCTGGATGCGATGGTCTGCTGGATGTCCGAGCGGCCGCTACAGCGCTCGGGCCGCTACCGGATCAAGCACACCACGCGCACCGCCCTGGCGAAGGCCGACGAGCTCCACTACCGGATCGACGTGAACAGCCTGCACCGCCACCAGCAGGCCGACAGCCTCGGCCTGAACGAGATCGGCCGCCTGCGCCTGCGGCTGTCCTCACCGCTGTTCGTGGACGAATACCGGCGCAACCGGGCCACCGGCAGCTTCATCCTCATCGACGAGTCGACCAACGACACCGTCGGTGCAGGCATGGTTCTGTAGCCCTTGAGCATCTAGGCTTCGCCGGTTGTGGACGTTGCCCTGATCGCCTTTGGCCTTGGCGTCGGTGTGCTGGTCGGCATGACCGGCATCGGCGGCGGGTCGTTGATGACGCCGATGCTGATCCTGGTGTTCGGCGTCGCGCCGGTCACCGCCATCGGCACGGACCTCGCCTATGCGGCCGTGACCAAGACCGTTGGCGGGTACAAGCATTGGCGCCAGAAGACGGTCGACCTGCAGCTGTCCACCTGGATGGCCCTCGGGTCGGTCCCCGCCGCGATTGGCGGCGTGTACGTGCTGACGCTGCTCGAGGACTGGGCCGGACGCGAGTTCGACGACCTCCTGCTCACGATCCTGGCGGTGGCCCTGCTGCTTACCGGCGCCGCCACGCTCGTGCGGGCGTTTCTCAAGCGCATGCACGAGCGTGAGCGCGCGCACATCGACCTGGATCGCAGGCACAAGGTGGCTGCCGTCGTGCTCGGCGTGTGCGTGGGCTTCGTTCTCGGCGTGACCTCGGCCGGCAGTGGCGCGCTGATCGCGGTCGGCCTGATCCTGGGTTTCCGGCTCATCCCGACCCGGGTGGTCGGCACCGACGTGTTCCACGCCGCGATACTCCTGTGGGCGGCGGGTCTGGCCCACATCGTGGCCGGCAACGTCGACTTCGCGCTGGTGGGCACGATCCTGCTCGGCTCGGTTCCGGGGGTGTGGCTCGGAAGCCACTGGTCGGTACGAGTGGAGCCGGCGGTGCTCCGCACCACGCTCTCCGTGGTGCTGATCGGGGCCGGGCTCGCGCTGCTCATCAAGGCCGGCCTCGATCTGCCGGTGGTCGTGCTGATCCCGTTCCCGCTTGCCGTCGTCGCCGTGCTCGTGGTAACGATCATGCGTGACCGGCAGCGCGCCGCCCGCCGCCTGGCCGCGGCCGAGGCGGCAGCCCTGCGTGCGGCGGCGGAACCGGAACCGGGGGTGCCGGCCCGTCCATGATGGTGGTGATGACGCCGGAGGCCACCCCCGCGCAGATCGACGCTGTGGTGGACCGGCTGGAGGCGGCGGGAGTGCACGCCAAGGTCATGCCGGGGGAGCTGACCACGGCCATCGGGGCCATCGGCGATCCGGAGGGTGTGCGCGAGATGGGCCTGGAAGGGCTACCGGGCGTGGACCAGGTGATCCCGATCAGCCGGCCCTACAAGCTCGCGTCGAGCGAGCTCTCCCATCACGAGCCCACGACGTTCGAGGTCGACGGCCGCCGGGTGGGCGGCGGTCAGACGTTCTGCCTGATCGCCGGGCCCTGCACGGTGGAGACCGAGCAGCAGACGCGCGACGTGGCCCGCGCGGTGGCGAGCGCCGGCGCCTCGATGCTGCGGGGCGGCGCGTTCAAGCCGCGCACGTCGCCCTTCTCGTTCCAGGGCCTCGGCCTCGAGGGGTTGCGGATCCTGGGCGAGGTGCGAGCGGAAACCGGCCTCCCGGTGGTGAGCGAGATGACCGATGCCGCCCTGGCCGAGCGCTACGCCGAGGTGGTGGACGTGGTGCAGGTCGGCGCACGCAACATGCAGAACTACGGTCTCCTCGAGGTGGTGGGAAAGCTGGGCAAGCCGGTGCTGCTCAAGCGCGGCCTCTCCTCCACGCTCGACGAGCTGCTTCAGGCCGCCGACTACGTGCTGAAGGAGGGCAACGAGCGCGTGATCCTGTGTGAGCGCGGCATCCGCACGTTCGACACCGCGATGCGCTTCACCCTCGACGTCGGCGCCGTGCCCTGGCTCAAGCTGCACACCCATCTGCCGGTGATCATCGACCCCTCGCACGCTTCCGGAGACCGGCGGCTCGTGGCCCCGCTCTCGCGCGCGGCGGCCGCGGCGGGCGCCGACGGCATCATCGTCGAGGTGGCAGTGGATCCCGACGCCGCGCTCTGCGACGGTCCCCAGCAGCTCTACGCGCGGGACTTCGACGACTTCGCCCGTGAGGTGGAGGCACACGCCGGCCTGCTCGGACGGAGGCTGGCCTGAACGGTTCTGTCGGCGCACTGCCGCCCGGGCCGAGCGCGCCCGGTCCGCTCCAGACCCTTCGCTGGCTTGCCCGGCCGGCGGCCATGCTGGAGGACTGCCAGCGGCGCTTCGGCGACATGTTCACGATCCGGATAGCGCACGAGGGCAGCTGGGTCTTCGTCACGGACCCGGACGCGGTAAAGCAGGTCTTCACAGGCGACCCGCGACTGCTGCACGCGGGCGAAGCCAACGTCGTGCTGCTGCCCATGCTCGGCCCGCAGTCGGTCCTGCTGCTCGACGAGAAGGAGCACATGGCCCAGCGCAAGCTCATGCTGCCGTCGTTCCACGGGCAGCGCATGCGTCGCTACGAGGAGGTGATGCGCGACGTCGCGGCGCGGGCGATCGAGAGCTGGCCCACCGGGGTGCGGCTCTCCACCTGGCCGACCATGCAGGCCGTGACGCTCGAGGTGATCATGCGCACCGTCTTCGGCGTGCAGGACGACGCGCGGCTGGACAAGCTGGGCGCCGCTCTGCGCAACACCCTCGCCTGGGGCTCCGATCCGAGCCGAATGGCCCTCATGGCCGTGCTGGGGCCGCACCGGATCTCCCGCCTGCGGAACTTCCGGCGCGTGCTGGAGCCGGCGGACGAGCTTCTCTACGACGAGATCGCCCGCGGGCGCGCCGACCGCGACCTGAAGCAGCGCGACGATGTCCTCTCGCTGCTCCTCCAGGCCCGGCACGAGGACGGCAGCCCGATGACCGACAAGGAGCTGCGCGACGAGCTCATGACGCTGCTGGTGGCCGGCCACGAGACCACCGCCACGGCGCTCGCCTGGGCGCTCGAGGCGCTCGCCCGCCACCCGCGGGTGCTCGCCCGGCTGCGGGAGGAGATCGACCGGGGCGACGACGACTACCTGGACGCGGTGATCAAGGAGACGCTGCGCCTGCGGCCGGTGGTCGCCCTGGTGCTCCGCCGCCTGACCGCCCCGATGGAGATCGGGGGCCGCACGCTGCCGGCCGGCGTGAGCGTGGCGCCCTGCATCTACCTGCTGCACCGCCGTCCCGATCTGTACCCGGACCCCCGCGCCTTCCGGCCCGAGCGCTTCCTCGAGCAGCCGCCGGGCACGTACACCTGGATCCCCTTCGGCGGCGGCGTACGGCGCTGCCTGGGCGCGAGCTTCGCCCAGTTCGAGATGCGCGTGGTGCTTCGCGAGGTCGTCAGCCGCTTGGAGCTGGAGCCCGGCTCGAGCCGGCAGGAGCGGCGCGTGCGCCGTGCGATCTTCTTTTCGCCCTCGCGGGGAGGGGAGGTGGTGGCGGGGCCGCGGCCCGCGCGCGGTCGGGCTGGACACGAGGTGGGCGATCCGGTTACGGTCAGCCAATGAACCTCCGCAGCCGATACCTGGCCACCGCCGTCGTCGTCACCCTCGTGCTCGCTGTTGCGGTGGGAGGCGCGGTGGCGCCGGCCGACACCGGCAGCGCCGGCGCGGCGGCGGACATCACGCCGACCCGTGTGGACGGAGTGAGGGTCGGGGACACCTTCCAACGTCTCCGCGACCGCGGCCTCGTCGGGCCTCTGCGCCCAGGCTGTGAGCTGGGAGGCCCCAACACCCGTTCGGCCCGGCTGCGGGCCCCGCTCCAGGGGCAGGTGAACTTCACCCTGACGACCCCCCGGAAGGTCACCGACATCAGCGTCCGGGGGGGCGCCAAGGCACGCGGAGTCGGAATCGGAGCCAGGATCCCCAAGATCCTGAACGCCTTCCCGCGGGCCCGGGTCGACCACAGCACCGAGCAGGTGTTCCAGCTCA
Source organism: uncultured Thermoleophilaceae bacterium (assembly GCA_963772945.1). Taxonomy (GTDB): domain Bacteria; phylum Actinomycetota; class Thermoleophilia; order Solirubrobacterales; family Thermoleophilaceae; genus JACVRW01. The sequence goes on from CAVYZJ010000007.1 coordinate 93,139, forward strand.
CGCTGGTCAGGACTCCGCGCCGGGACTCCGGGGCGCGGATCACCTTCGGCGTGAGCACGGTCACCGGGCGGACGACGATCATCGGCGTGCCGGGCATCGCTTTCTGCGAGTAGCGTCGCCGCCGGCGGGGCGGCGATAACCTCCCGCCCCGCAATGTTCAACCGCATCCTGGTCGCCAACCGCGGCGAGATCGCGATCCGCGTGATGCGGACGCTCGAGGAGCTCGGCATCGGCTCCGTCGCCGTCTACTCGGAGCCCGACCGGGACGCTCCCCACGTCCGGCGCGCGGACGAGGCCTACCTGCTCGGCCCCGGGCCGGCGGCCGAGAGCTACCTGGTGGTGGAGAAGATCCTCGAGGTGGCCCGGCAGTCAGGGGCGGACGCGATCCACCCCGGATACGGCTTCCTCGCCGAGAACGCCGCGTTCGCCCGGGCGTGCGAGGAGGCCGGCATCACGTTCATCGGCCCGCCCGCGCCCGCCATCGACGCGATGGGGTCCAAGACCCGGGCCCGCGAGCTGATGCAGGACGCCGGCGTGCCCATCGTTCCCGGCACCACCGATCCCGTCGAGACCGTCGAAGACGCCCGCCGGGTGATCGACGACGAGGTCGGCTATCCGGTCGCCATCAAGGCGGCGGGGGGCGGCGGCGGGAAGGGCTTCCGCGTGGCGGAGTCCGAGGACGAGCTGGAGAAGGCCTTCGAGGGGGCGGCACGCGAGGGGGAGAAGTTCTTCTCGGACGCGACGGTCTACGTCGAGCGCTACCTGCCCGACCCGCGCCACGTGGAGGTGCAGGTGCTGGCCGACGCGCACGACAACGTCATCCACCTCTTCGAGCGCGACTGCTCGGTCCAGCGCCGTCACCAGAAGCTGATCGAGGAGAGCCCGGCGCCCGCGGTCGACCCCGAGCTGCGTGAGCGCATCGGCAAGATCGGCACGGACGCCGCGCGGGCGGTCGGCTACCGCTCGGCCGGGACGGTCGAGGGTCTGCTGCAGGACGGCGAGTACTTCTTCCTGGAGATGAACACGCGGGTCCAGGTCGAGCACTGCGTGACCGAGATGGTCACGGGCATCGACATCGTGCGCGAGCAGATCAAGGTGGCCGCCGGCGAGCCGCTCTCATACGGCCAGGACGACGTCGTGCTCCGGGGCCATGCGATCGAGTGCCGGATAAACGCCGAGGACGCCTCCAAGAAGTTCGCGCCGGCGCCGGGCCGGGTGGGCTCCTACCGCGAGCCCGCCGGGCCGTTCGTCCGGGTGGATTCCGGCGCCGAGGAGGGCTACGAGGTGCTCCCGCTCTACGACCCGATGATCGCCAAGCTGATCGTCTGGGACATCGACCGCGAGGCCTCCACGCGGCGCATGCTGCGCGCGCTCGGCGAGTTCGAGATCGAGGGCTTGAAGACCCTCGTCCCCTTCCATCAGGCGCTGCTCCGAAGCGAGCAATGGGCCCGAGCCGAGACCTGCCGCGACCTGGTGGAGGACACCGACTGGCTGAAGGAGCTGGCCTTCCCTTCCACGCCCAAGAAGGACGACGGCGACGAGCCCGAGGAGAAGGTCGAGCACGAGTACGCCGTGGAGGTCTCCGGCCGCAGGTTCGACGTCCGGGTGATCGGCGCGCCCGTGGCGGCCGCGCCCAACGGGGCGGCGCCGGCCGGCCGGAAGGCTCCCCGCCGCGAGAAGAAGAGCGACGCCGGCGGCGGCGCCCCGGGCGAGCTCGTCTCGCCGCTTCAGGGCACGGTGCTCAAGGTGGTGGTGGAGCAGGGCGCCGACGTGGAGGAGGGCGCGCTGATCTGCGTTATCGAGGCGATGAAGATGGAGAACGAGATCACCGCGCCGAGCGCCGGCAAGGTGGAGGAGCTGGGCGTCTCCGAGGGCGGCGCGATCGCGACCGGCGACCGCATCGCGGTCATCAAATAGCGCCCGCTCAGCGGCCGCAGATCGAGATCACCACGCGCCCGGACTCTCCCGCGCTGAACACGAGGTCGGCCCGGACCAGCGCGGGCTCGACGGCGGAGCTGTACCCCGCCGTGAGCGTGGCCGTGGCGGGCGCGCTCACGCTCAGCTGCTGGTGCAGCCCCGCCACGCTGCCGTCCCCCGCCGCCTTCGGCGCGTCCCGCGCATCGAAGAAGCTCGAGTAGCGGTAGGCCGCCCCCGCGGGCCCGCGCCAGCGCAGCTCGACTCCACACGGCGTCGGCACGTACTTGACCGTCACCGGCCGGCGCAGCGTGCCGAACCGGCCCCGCAACCCGATGCGGCGGCGGGTCGCCTGCACACGACGGCCCCGGAGCTCGTGCTCGGTCGCGCCCCGCAAGAGGGTGGGGCCGGCCGATGGACCACGGATGCGCGGCCGTAGCGGGACGACGTCCTGCCAGCCGGTCGCACCCAGCAGCTTGAGGCCCACGAGCCCCAGGTCGTAGCGCAGGTCGGTCCCGGCGCGGACACGCCGTACCGCCAGCCAGACCGGTCCGCGTCGCAGCATCGCCATCGTTCCCAGCTTGGAGCGGATCCGGGCGGCCATGGGCCCGTCGGAGCCGATCCGCGCACCCGCCCGCCCCTTGATGCCCCGGTCGGCGAGCAGGTTGAGACCCATCGCGGTGAGGCCGCTGTACGGAACCGCGCCGACGTAGGCGTCCAGGCCGGGAAACCAGGCCAGCGGCTGTTGCGCGAAGGCGGGCACGATCGCCATGCCCCGGGCAGTCACGGGATGCCGGGCCTCCAGACGCAGCAGCACCCGTGCGGTGAGCGCCCGCAGCCTTCTCGCCTCCCGCCTGCGAGAGATGCGAGCGGCCACCTCGGCGCCGTAGGCGGTGAAGGAGAGCGCCCAGGCCTGCTCCTGGGAGCGTCCCGTATAGGCGAGGTCGCCGTCGGGCGCGGTCACCGCCAGCGAGGTGCGCGCGGCTCCGCGCAGGACGCGGCGGGCGCGGGGGCCGGCCCGGCCGCCCAGCATCGACACCCCCCGGGCGTAGAAGCCGAGCGAGAGGGCGTGGTAGGCCAGCGGGTTCGACGGGGCGTCCGACAGGGTCACGCGCCCTTCGCGGCGGAGCACCAGCCGAGGAATGATGCGGTTGATCAGCCGGCGCGCCCGAACCATGGCGAACCGCGGCCTGCGTAGCCACGTCCGCCGCCGCGAGGAACGCAGGCCGGTGCGCAGCAGCTCCAGCACGGCTGCCGCCTCCACGATCGCCTTGTTCGAGAACCGCGCGCGGCCCCTCAGGTGCACCGGTCGCTCGCTCTGCAGCCGCACACGCCAGCCGGGGCGCAGGGAGGCGAAGCGAGGGTCGTCGGCCAGGTGCTTGCGCGCGACGTTGTAGGCGGCCGCGAGCGCATACGTCTCGAACACGCTGGGGAACGCCTCCTGGACCTCTGGATGGACAATTGCGTAGCCGATCGCCCGCAGGCCCGCGTCAACCAGCCGCTGGTCCCCGGCCTGCAGCCCGGTCGTCAGCAACGCATGGCCCAGAACGGCCTCGCCGTAGCGGCCGCGCCCGCTGGTGGACAGGTACTCGGCAAAGCGGCCGTCGGGCGCCTGAAGGGCCGGCCAGGGGCCGGCGTAGCGCAACGCGAGAGTCGCCGGGTCGGCTGCCGCGGGGGCGGAAGGGGGCAGCCAGGCGAGCACTGCCAGCGCCACGGCCACGGCGTACGCCGGCCGCGCGGTCAGCCCGCCCGCACCACCAGCACGTGCCGCCCCGCCGGCCGCCTCGCCCAGGCCAGGACCTCCACGCCCCGGTTGGTGGGCCGGATCCGGTAGCGCACGCGGTCGCCGTTCAGCCGCACCCGGCGGACGAGGCTGCCCGGCGGCAGGGTCTGACCGAGCGTCAGGCGGCGCAATCCAGTGCCGCGCGCCCGCACCTCGGTCCGGTAGCGATTGCCGGCGCGGGCGGCGGCCACATCCACGCTCCCGTCACCCAGCCGGATCCGGCGGCCCGCGAGCCTCTCCTGGCCCCGTGGCACCTGCGGCGTGACCTCGAGCAGCCGGCGGCCCATGTCGGGGCGCACCCCGAGCTGCTGGTGCACCACGGGCCAGATGGTGCCGTACGCACCCCAGGCCTGCAGCACCATGGGGCGCTCGAGGAAGGAGCGGTTGATGGTGAGTCCGTTGAGCGGCGAGGGCGCGATCTCCGGCGCGGCGCCCGGCTGCTCGTCCGGGTTGGGCAGCTGAAGGCGCCGGATGGCACGGGTGTAGAGACCCTGCTGGGCGGACCGAGGCGACCGTAGTTGCCCTCGCCCACCGCCATGATCGCGGAGTTCAGGGTGAAGCTCTGGCGCTCACTCGGGGACGTCGGGGCCGGGTCGCAGCCGGGCGAGCCGGTGTGGAAGAGCCCGAAGTCGTTGCCGTAGCAGCGCTGCTCGCGCAGGGACAGGGCGGCGATGCCGTGAGCGCGAGGGGCCAGACCGAGCCGGGGCACGTCATCCACCAGCAACTCGGCCTCCATCGGGGTGGCCCCGATCCAGTGCCGCTGCTGCAGCTTCGTTCCCTGCTCGCTCAGGGAGTCGGCGTGCTGGGGGACCTCGGGCATCCACCAGGCGCTCTCGAAGCTGGCCAGCAGCGTCTGCGCACGGGCCTCCGCCCAGCGCCTCGTGGCACCGTCGCCCACCGACTGCGCCAGGTCGGCGAGGTCCAGCAGGCCGCGGATCGTGTACACCGCCACGTCGAGCTTCTCCGGTCCCATGCCCTCGCGCTCAACGTTGCCGGGGCCCTCGAGCCATCCATCTCCGTCGGCGTCGAGCGTGGCGACGGCCCAGCGCATCCCGTCCACCGCGAACGGGTAGAGCTCGTCGCGGAAACGGTTGTCGCCGGTCCAGCGCCACACGAGCGCCAGTGCGCTCGGGAACTTGACCGTCTCGTCGGTGTTCCCCTCGTCCTGGTTGGCGCCGAAGTAGACGCTGCCGTCGCTCACCACCTCGTGCACCACCTTGCCGGTGTCACCGTTTACCACCCGGCTCACGTCACGCAGGGCCAGCAGGTGATCCTTGATCGGCCGAAACTGGCCGGCGGCCACGCTCGCGAAAGCCGTGTACTCGCCGTCGGTGGCAAACAGCCACGGGTAGTCGGGAAACCCGGCCCCCACGAAGCGCACCCGCGGAACGGACCCGGAGGGGGCCGGATAGGCCTTGCCCTCCCGCACCTCGCGAACCTGCAGATCCTCGGCCACCTGGAGGGAGTCGGCCAGGTTCTGCTTGGTCCATTCAATGCCCTGCTGGAGCAGACGGTCGCCGGGGAGCGAGAGGCGCGTGTAGCGGGCCAGCCGCTCCCGTGCGCGGCCCTTGCGCCGGAGGGCATCCACGCCGGCCGCCGTAAGCGCACGGAACTCGTTCCGGGCCTCGGCCGGGCCGCGGTCGGAGCCGGCCACGGCGATCACGAGGCGGCGCTCGCGTCCGGCCGGGACGAGCACGCTTGGGTAGACGAGCCGGCCGCCGGTCCCCTTGCCGTACGCGCTGTCGTCGCAGCGCTCGGGAGGTTCGGGCTGGCCGTCGCCGGAGGGCGGGCAGACCACTGCCGGCTCCTGCGGGCCCCGGTGGCCCGGACCCGTCTCCCCGCGCAGCGCGGGCAGCTCCGAGCCCACGACCGCGGCCCACTGCGTACCCGGCTCGCTGAAGGTGAGGCGGCCCGCTGAGAAGTCAGCGCTGTCCTGGCCGTTGACAGTCAGCTGGGAGGGGGCGCTCTCACCCCAGGGGTAGGCGCTCATCAGCTCCGAGTGGGCGTCGACACCGATGTCGACCTTGCGCTCGCCTCCCTTCGAGCGCAGGCGAAGCACGATCAGCGCGCCGCGGCGGCCGTCGGGCACGACATCGGTGCGCCGGACCTCGAGCCCCGCCGTGTCCGGTAGATCCATCTCCACATAGCCGTAGCCACTCCGAAACCGCGTCGCCGGGCCAACCCACTCGCCGTCGATCGAGAACCACAGGCCATCCAGCAGCTTCAGCGGCGGCGACCAGACGCCGCCCATCTCGCCGCGGGTGTGAAAGCCCATCGCCGGGAAGCGCCCAGCCTGGGTGCCCACCACATACGCGCGGCTGCCCGCGGCCACGTAGCGGCGGTCGTCGAGCCGGTCGGACACCGCCAGCTCCGGGGCCGCGCCCGCCGGTGCGGCGCCGGCCAGTGCGGCCGCGAGGGCGAACAGCGGGATAACCCTCCTCCGAACCACCCGCTGGGGCGATCCCCGCCCTATCGCGGCTTCAAACCCGTTCGAGGTTCTCGGCGTGAATGGCACGCTGTGCCTTGGTATCACGCCCGCCGGGCAGACGCGGGCGTTCCTCCCCACGCTCGAGGGCGTCCAGGTAGTCCACGTCCTCGTCGAGGATGCGCAGGGTCGTATCTCGATCGTGGGGCGAGCCATGGCCGGGCACCACGGCGTCCGCCGCCTCTACCAGCGCGCCCAGCCGGGCCAGGGTCGCCCGGTAGTCCTCCGCAGAGCCGCCCTCGGAGATCCAGGGAATCTCGACATCCGAGAGGTAGTCCCCCACCACCAGCACCCCCTGGGCACGCGCGAACAGGGCCATCCCGTCCGGCGTGTGACCCTCGGCGGCGTGGAGCTCGAGCTCCGAATCCCCCAGCTCCACCCGTCCCGGCACGGGCAGCCCCTGCACCTGGCCCAGGGCCAGCGGCCCCGGGCGGCGCACGTAGAACTCGGCGTCGTAGTCACGCAGCTCGCGCTGGGCGGCCCCTGGCTGGCGATGCAGCCGCTCCACAGACATCTCCGCCATGCCCAGCGTCATGCTCGGAAAGGCGAAGCGGCCAAGCAGGTGGTCGAAATCGCCATGGGTGGCCAGCAGCCCGTCCGGCTCGAAGCCCGCGCGGGCGAGCAGGTCGGGCAGCGCCTCGAGCTCGCCGGGCAGGTAGGGCGAGTCGATCAGGACGCTCTCGCCGGCCGCGCGGAGAGCAATCGCGTTCGTCTGCCAGAAGGCGCTCGTGATGACGAGGGCGTCCGGGTGCACCGAGACCGCCCGCATGGTGCCGCGGCTCAGGCCGCCTTGAGCAGCTTGCCGGCCTCGCGGAAAGTGCGCACCTCGGCGTCGGGCTTCTTGGCGCCCTCGATCTTCTCGCCGTGCCGGTTGACCCAGATCACCGGGATCTTCTGCTGGATGCAGGGCTCGACGTCCGTGGGGTAGCCCGAGGCGATGTGCACCCAGTGGCGCTTCTGCTTCTCGATCCGCCGCGCGCACTCCTTGAAGTGCGCCGGATCGGGCTTGTAGCTGCGCACCTGCTGCGCGGTGACCACGAGATCGAAGTCAGCCCGCAGATGGCGCCGGGTGGCCCCGAGCAACTTGTCGTCGATGTTGGAGAGCACCCCGGTCTCGTACTTCTTGGCGAAGCGCTCGAGTTGCGCATTGGACTCGCGGAACGGCTGCCAGCGGGGCACGCTGTTGGGCAGGAAGTTCGAGCGCGAGGACTCCAGGTCCCATCCCAGCTCCTTCGCCACCCGCACCGCGGTACGGCGAAGGACCTCCGCGTAGAGCTCGTAGGAGCCGCGCTGGATCTCTCGCTGAACCTCGACGAAGCGGGGAACCAGCGCGTCGCGATCGATGGTGAACCCGTCGCGATCGGCCTCCTTCTGGAAGGCCTCGTACACGCCGGTTTCCCAGTCGATGAGGGTGCCGTAGCAGTCGAACGACACGAATTGGACGTCTTTGGGTAGAGCCATGGCCTCTTCGATAGGGTCGGCGCCCGCCGCTGGGCGGCGGCGGATAGTACCGACCCGATGGATCTCCCCGAACACCAGGGGTCGTGACCGACTTCGAACCAACCGGCTTGGACGAGCGGCTCGATGCAGTTCAGCGGCTGTGGGCGACCTATCGCGCGCGAGGGCCGGAGCTTTTCCGGCCACCCGAGAGTCCGCCGCTTCTTCGACTGGTTCGGCTCACGGGGCGAGCGCTTCGCCGCCTCGCTGTTCACCTTCGAGCTCCACGACCCGGACCTGCTGGCGGTCGGCCCCACCGCATCAGCAGCCAGCGTGACGGCCGGGTCTGCCGGATCTCCGCTCACGCCACGCGCGAGGATGCTCTGGCCGACATCCGGCGGCGGGCGAAGGGGTAGCCGCCCTCGCTATCGTGGCGCCGCAGGTGGCCGAGCTCACCAACATCTCGCTGGCGCGCGGGGCGCCCTCGCTCGACATCGTCGCGGTCGACGAGTTGCGGGCGGCGGCCGACCGGGCGTTCAAGCGCGACCCCGGCGGAACCTTCTCCTACGGGACCTCGGCCGGCTATCCGCGGCTGTTGGAGTGGCTCGCGGCCAAGCATGGGGTCGCGCCGGAGAACACCATCGCCACCAACGGCTCGATGCAGGCCGACGCCTTCCTCTTCAGCGTGCTGGTCGAGGCCGGGGACACGGTGGTGGTCGAGGCCCCGACCTACGACCGCACCCTGCTCGCCCTGCGGCAGATGGGCGCGGACGTGGTCCCGATCGAGCTCGAGGACGACGGGATCGACGTCGAAGGCCTCGAACGGGCCCTGCGCGCGGGGACCCGGCCCAAGCTGGCGCACATAATCCCCAACTTCCAGAACCCGGCCGGGTGCACCCTGTCGCTGGAGAAGCGGCAGCGCCTTCTCGAGCTGGCGGCCGAGTACGAGTTCACGATCTTCGAGGACGACCCCTACGTGGAGCTGCGCTTCGAGGGCGCTCAGCACCCGACGATGCTCTCGATGGACGAAGGCGACACGGTGGTCTACGCGTCCTCGTTCTCGAAGACGGTGTGCCCCGGGATTCGGGTCGGTTACCTCGTGGGAGCAGTGGAGCTGATCGCCCGGATCCGCAAGCTGGCCACCGGCACTTACATCTCGCCCAGCATGGTGTCGCAGTCGATCGTGGCCGAGTTCTGCCACTCGGGAGCGATCGAGCGCTCGATCGCCACAGTCAAGCGGGCGCTGCTGGAGCGCCGCGACGCCACCTGTGCCGCGCTCGAGCGTCACCTTCCCGACGCCCGCTTCGTGTCCCCGGAGGGGGGCTACTTCCTGTGGGTGGACCTGCCCGAGGACAGCGACGTGGCCCGGCTCGAGGCCGGCGCGCGCGATCGTGGCGTGATCTTCGTCAAGGGCACCGACTTCCTGCTCGAGGGCGGGGAGAGCTCACTCCGGCTGGCCTACTCGGCCGTGCCACCCGACCAGATCGAGGAGGGCATCTCCCGCGTGGCGGAGGCCTACCGCGAGCTGGCCGGGGCCGCTGCGTGATCGACCTCGAACGGCCGCGCGACATCAGCGCGCTGTTCGGCGACTCCCTCGCCGTCTTCTTCCGGCACGCCCCCGTCTTTCTCGCTCTGGCGGCGGTGGTGGCCGTGCCCGTGCACCTGGTGGTGGAGGGCTTCGGCCAGGAGGCGTTCACCGCCGGCTACGACGAGTCGCTCCAGCCGGTCGAGGCGGTGGTACCCACGGTGGTCAGCTTTCTCGTCGTCTCGCCCCTGATCACCGCAATCTGCATCCACGCGCTGCGCTCGATCGCCGCCGGCGGACGGCCGGGCGCGCGCACGTCGCTGGTCTCGGGGTTCGAGGCCTTCACACCGCTGTTCTTCGCCGTGCTGCTGGCCGCCGTGGGCATCGCGATCGGACTGCTGGCCCTCATCCTCCCCGGCGTCTATCTGGCGGTCCGCTGGTTCTTCGTCCCCCAGGCGGTGGTGATCGAGGGAGCCCGCGGCCCGGCGGCGCTCACGCGCTCCAGCGAGGTGGTCCGGGGGTTCTGGTGGCGCACCTTCGGCCTGGTCATCCTGGCCAACCTGGCGGCCACGATCCCGACGCTGGTGTTCACGGCGCCCTTCACAGCGATCGCGGCCAGCACGGACCGCGCGGTCTGGTCGATGGTGGGGACGATCTGCGCCGAGACCATCACCACGCCGTTCGTGGCGCTGTTCGCGACGCTGCTCTGGTACGACCTCCTGGCGCGGCGGGCGCCGGCGCCTCTCTAGGGCCCCAGAACCGCGTGGATCAGCGGCGGCGCCTTCACCGGCGCCTCCGACCAGCTCAGCGCCTCGAGCACCTCTCGCCCCGCCGCCTCGGCCTCGCTCTCCTCGTTGGCCCACACCCGGGCGAGGACGGTCTCGGCGTCCACCTCGTCGCCGATCGAGGCCATGAAGTCGATCCCCACCGCCAGGTCGATCTCCTCCTCCTTCTTCTGGCGGCCTGCCCCCACCCCCGCGGCCGCCCGGCCCACCGCCTCGGTGTCCACCGCCGCCAGCCAGCCCTCATTGCGGGCCCGGACCTCCTCGCAGACGGGCGCGCTGGGCAGCAGCGACGGGTCCTCGACGATCCGGGGGTCGCCGCCCTGCGCCTCCACGAAGCTCGAAAAGCGCTCCAGCGCCGCTCCGCTGGCCAGCGCCTCGCGCGCCTGGTCGCTGCCTCGTTCGCCGTTCTCCGCCCGGCCCGTCAGCGCGGCCATGTGTCCCGCCAGGGCCACGCACAGGTCGGTGAAGCGCCCTTCGCGCTCGCCGCGCAAGACCTCGATCGCCTCCCGCACCTCGCTCGCATTGCCCACCGCCTGCGCCAACGGCTGGCTCATGTCGGTGATGAGCGCCCCGGTGGCCCGTCCGCTGTCGGTCCCGAGCTCCACGCACAGCTCGGCCAGCTCTATGGCGTGGTGGTGCTCCTTCATGAATGCCCCCGAGCCGGTCTTCACGTCCAGGAGGATCGCCTCGGCACCTCCCGCCAGCTTCTTGCTCATCACGCTGGAGGCGATCAGGGCCACGTCGTCCACGGTGGCCGTCACGTCGCGGAGGGCGTACATGGCCTTGTCCGCCGGCACCAGGTCGGCGGTCTGTGCGCACACCGCCAGCCCAATCCGTTCCACCTGCTCCACCATCTCGTCGCTGGCGATCTCGGTGCGCATGCCGGGGATCGCGTCGAGCTTGTCGAGCGTGCCGCCGGTGTGCCCCAGCCCGCGGCCGGAGAGCTTGACCACCTGCATTCCCAGCTCGGCGGCGAGCGGAGCGACCACCAGCGTCGTGCCGTCCCCCACGCCACCGGTGGAGTGCTTGTCCACCGTGGGGCCCGAGAGACGGGAGAGATCGAGCCGGTCACCTGAGTCCACCATCGCTCCGGTCAGCCCGAGCGCCTCCGCTCGCGAGAAGCCGTTCAGGTAGCCGGCCATCAGAAAGGCCGACATCTGGTAGTCGGCGACCTCGTCACGCGCGTACGCGAGCACGAAGTCGTGCAGCTCCTCGGTCGGCAGCTCCTGGCCGTCGCGCTTGGCGGCGATCACCTCGAGGGGGCGCATGGCCTTCTCCTCCCCGCGACTGCGGGCGTCCACACCCGGGTAAGCCGAACGGCAGCATGACGGAGACCGTGGCCGCCGGCACGTTGCGCCCGCGCGTGGAGCGCTGGATTGCCGGCGATCCCGACCCCGAGGCGCAGACCGAGCTGCGCGAGCTGATCGACCGGGGCGCCTGGGACGAGCTGGCCGAGCGCTTCAGCGGCGAGCTGCGCTTCGGCACGGCCGGGCTCAGAGGCGCGCTCGGGGCCGGGCCGGCGCGCATGAACGTCGCCACCGTCCGCCGGGCGAGCGCCGGCCTGGCCCGCTACCTGCTCGAGGAGGTCGAGGGCGCTGCCGAAGCCGGCGTGGTGGTGGGCCACGACGCGCGGCACGGGTCGGCTCGCTTCGCCCTCGAGGCGGCCGCCGTGTTAGGTGGGGCCGGTCTGCGCGCCCACCGGCTGCCGCCGCTGTCGCCCACGCCCCTGCTGGCCTTCGCGGTACGCCATCTGGAGTGCGCCGCGGGCGTGATGATCACCGCCAGCCACAACCCGCGCCAGGACAACGGCTACAAGGTCTACCTCGGCGACGGCGTACAGATCGCCTCGCCGGTCGACGAGGGCATCGCCGCGCGCATCGCCGGGGCCGACGCGCCGTCGGCGCTGGCGCTGGGCGATGGTGGCGACGAGCTCGGCGGTGCGGTGGCGGAGGCCTACCTGCAGGCGATCCTGGATGCGCTTCCCGGCTCCGCGGCGCGAGACCTGCGGATCGTCTACACGCCGCTCCACGGCGTGGGCGCCCCGCTCTTTTTGGAGGCCTTTGCCCGGGCGGGCTTCCCCGAACCGCGCGTGGTCGCAGCTCAGGCCGAGCCCGATCCCGACTTCCCCACCGTGGAGCGGCCCAATCCCGAGGAGCCGGGCACGCTCGACCTCGCCCTGGCCGAGGCCGAGGCCGCGGAGGCGGATCTGCTGCTGGTCAACGACCCCGATGCGGACCGCCTCGCGGTGGCGGTTCCAGGGCCCGGTGGCTGGCGCCGGCTTCACGGCGACGAGGTCGGCGCGCTCATGGCCGACTTCCTTCTGGAGCACTGCCCGGACCCCGCCCGGGCGCTACTGGTGACCACCGTGGCCTCCTCCACCCTTCTCGGCCGCATAGCCGCGGCGGCCGGCGCCGGCTACGCCGAGACCCTCACCGGCTTCAAGTGGATCATGCGCGCGCTGGCCGGCGAGCCCGGCCGGCGGCTGCTGCTCGGCTACGAGGAGGCCCTGGGCTACGCGGTGTCGGACGTAGTCCGCGACAAGGACGGCATCTCTGCCGCACTCGTTATGGCCCAGCTGGCCGCCGCCGAGAAGGCAGCCGGCCGCACCCTCGAGGACCGGCTCGACGACCTGGCGGAGCGCTTTGGCGCGCACGCCACCGGCCAGTTGACGGTCGAGGGGGCCGGCGATGACGTGGTCGACCGGCTGCGAGAGGCGCCCCCGTCGTCGCTTCTCGGGCGCCCGCTGGACTGCCTGGACGACGTGGCGGCGGGCGTCCGGCGTCACGCCGACGGCCGCGAGCAGCCGCTCGAGCTGCCGCGCGAAGACGTCCTGGTGCTCCGCGCCCACGGCGTCCGGGTGGTGGTTCGCCCCAGCGGCACCGAGCCAAAGCTCAAGACCTACCTCGAGGCGGTGGCCGCCACGCGCGCCGAAGCTCGCGAGGACCTGGCCCGCCTCCGGGCGGAACTCGGCGAGGTGATGCCGGATGGGTGACCTGCGCGGTCTGATCGGGCTTGCGGCCATCCTGCTGCTCGGCTTTCTGGTGTCGAGCAACCGCTCGCGGATTTCCTGGCGCACGGTGGCGGTCGGCCTGGCCCTCAGGTGGGGTTCGCGGTGCTGGCGCTCCGCTGGTCGGTGGGACAGGACGTCCTCGACTTCATAGCCGGACAGGTCAAGGCCCTGATCGATTACACCAACGCCGGCATCGACTTCCTCTTCGGCCGGATCGTGGCCGACAAGCAGGAAACGATCTTCGCCTTCCAGGTGCTGCCGGTGATCATCTTCCTGGGCGCGCTCGTGGGCCTCCTGTTCTACCTGCGCGTGATCCAGTGGTTCGTGGACATCGTGGGCGGAGCCATCAAGTGGCTCCTGGGGACGACCAAGGTGGAGTCGGTCTACGCCGCGACCGTGGTCTACCTGGGCCAGTCGGAGGCGCCGCTGCTGATCCAGCGCTACCTGGACCGGCTCACGCGCTCGGAGCTGTTCGCGGTCATGACCGGCGGTTTCGCCTCGGTGGCCGGCTCCACGCTGGTGGGCTACGCGCTGCTGGGAGCACCGCTCGACTACCTGCTCGTGGCCTCGGTGATGAACGCGCCGGCCTCGCTCTACATCGCCAAGCTGATGATGCCCGAGACCGAGGAGTCGCACAGCGACGAGGGGGTGCGCGACGTCCGCGACACCGAGTCGGAGAACGTGATCGACGCCACGGCGCGGGGCGCGTTGACCGGCGGGCGGCTCGCCGTGCTCGTGGGCTGCCTGCTGATCGCCTTCATCTCGCTGATCGCCCTGGCCAACGGGCTTCTGGGCGGCGTCGGCGAATGGTTCGGCTACGACAGCCTGACCCTCGAGAAGGTGCTCGGCTGGGTCTTCGCGCCAGTGGCCTGGCTGATCGGCGTGCCCTGGGACGAGGCCAGCGAAGCCGGCAGCTACATCGGGCTGAAGACCGTGCTCAACGAGTTCGTGGCCTACGCCGAGTTCGGCCCGAACGTCGAGAACCTCTCCGAACAGACGGTGATCGTGACCACCTTCGCCCTTGCCGGCTTCGCGAACTTCTCCTCGATCGCGATCCAGATCGGCTCGATCGGCGGCCTGGCCCCCGATCGCCGCGGGGAGGTGGCCCAGCTGGGGCTCAAGGCGCTCCTGGCCGGCTCGATGGTGAACCTGGCCAACGCGGCGATCGCGGGGTCGTGGCGGCGTAGGGCAACCTCGACCAAACGCCGCTCCTCGACTTCCGGTCGAGCTTTGCCGCGCATGAGGCGGCAAACCTCGCCCGCTCGTGGTGGCGGGTGTTCCGGTCGAGCTTTGCCGCGCCGGCGGCGCCCGGAACATGCGGCGATTCTCAAACAAACACCCCTCCAAAGAAGTCCATTTGAGCTTCGCCACCTATGAGGGGGTCAACCTCAAGCGCTTCGGCGAGGCACCGCTCCGCTTGAGCTTTTCTACCCCCGGAGTGCCGAAATTCGCCCCTCGGTCCCTCGGCGCTTAGCATCCGGCCCACGCCCCGCTTCACGACCATCTTCCCGATCCTCACCACCGCGGACCTTGGGGCGGCGCTCGGCTTCTACCGCGACCTGCTCGGCGCCACGGTGATCTACGAGTTCCCTGGCCCGGACGGGGAGCCGGACTATGTGGGCCTCGAGCTGGGCGACGCCCGGCTCGGAATCGGGCGCGACCCGGACGCCGTCGCCGCGCCGGAGCCGGCTTTCAGCCTGTGGGTCTACACCGACGACTGCGACGCCGCCGTCGCTCGTCTCCGCGCCGCCGGGGTGGAGATCACAGAGGAGCCGGCCGACCAGCCCTGGGGAGAGCGCGTCGCGCGGGTCCGGGACCCGGACGGGAACCTGGTGATCCTCGGTCAGCCGGCGGCCGGCTAGTGACCTGAGTCGTCATTTCGTGCGCTGCTTCTCGGCGTCTGGACGCGCCTGAAGCCGAACTTCCGACTCAGGCCACTAGCGCCCGTAGCGCTCGCGGCCCAGCACCAGCTGATCGGGCAGGGCCGTACGCGGCGGCGGGGAGGGGTCGGCCACCACCGAGACGGTCTCGGCGACGCTTCGGGTGACCGAAAGCTGCTCGTCGCCGGCGTCGAGCACCACTTCGTCTTCGCCGGCGAGGCTCAGCGTTCCCTCGAGGTCCGGATAGATGCCGGTGTCCTTGAGGTAGTGGAGCAGGTCCTCAGCCTCGTTCTCGAAGCGCAGCACGCGCACGCGCGCGCCCTCCTCCACATCGGCCAGCGGCACTCCCCGCTCGCGCTCGCCCTCGAAGATGGGGTGCCCGTGCGGGCAGGTCTTGGCGTCCCCGATGGCGCGCAGCATGCGCTCTTCGACCACCGGTGACATCCAGTGCTCGAGGCGCTCCGCCTCCTCGTGGACCTGGTCCCACGGGATGTCGAACACGTCGGTGAGGAAGCGCTCGATGAGCCGGTGGCGGCGCACGATCTGGGTGGCCTGCTCGCGGCCGTCGTCGGTGAAGGCCAGCGCCTTGTCGCTGCCTCGGGTCACGTAGCCGTCGGCCTCGAGGCGGCCGATCATCTCGTGCACGGTGGGGGGCGAGACCTGCATCGCCCGCGCGATGTTGGCTCCGGTGATGGGGAGGCCCGCCTCCTGCAGCCAGTACATGATCTGCAGGTACTCCTCCTCGGCGACGGTGGCCTCGGGGTGCGCCATCCCTCGGCATCCTACTCCGGCGCCCAACCCAGCCAGTAGGATGCCGCGGCGCCAATGGACCTCGGATCGCGCACCCGGGTGCTCGTGACCGGCGCAAGCCGTGGCATCGGCGCCGCCGTCGCCGACGCGTTCGAGCAGCGCGGCTGCACGGTGGCCCGGGTCTCACGCACGAGCGCTCTGAGCGCGGATGTCTCGGACGCAAATTCGATCGCGCGGGCCCTCGAGTCCTTCGAGCCCATCGACGTGCTGGTGGCGAACGCGGGCATCGCGCACTACCTCCCGTTCCGTGAGATGCCGCTGGAGGTGGCCGAGGAGCTGACCCGGGTGAACTGGCTCGGCACCGTGTACACGGTCCGGGCCGGGCTGCCGGGAATGCTCGACCGGCGCCGTGGACACATCGTCATCGTTTCCTCCGGCGCCGGGCTGCGGGCCTTCCCGCACGCGGCGGTCTACGGCGCGACCAAGGCCGCCCAGCGCGGCTTCGCGGAGGCGCTTCGCCACGAGCTGGACGGCACCGGCGTCTCGGTGACGACCGTCTATCCGGGACAGATCCGGACCGGGCTGCACGACCACGAGAAGGAGCGCATGCCCGACTGGTACCGGCTGGAACGGGCCGCGGCCCCCGAGGGGCTGGCCAGAAGCGTGGTGGAGGGCGTGGAGAAGGACCGCCGGGAGGTCTTCTACCCGCCGAGCGTGCGACTGCTGCGGATGGTCCACGGACTTCGCCCCCAGGCGGCCGACGCGCTTCTGCGGCGCATCATGGCGCCGAGCGCGGCGCCGCGGCGGGACTGAGCCTCCCCAAGCCGCTCGGCGGGGGCGCTAACGTGCCGCGCTCGTGACGCTCCCGCTCAAGCCGCCACTCAAGCCGCAACTCGCCCGCTCGGCGAAGGCCCTGCCCGCGGGCGAAGGCTGGTGCTATGAGCCCAAGTGGGACGGATTCCGGACGATCGTGTTCCGCGACGGCGACGACGTCCATCTCCAGAGCCGCAACGGGCGGCCGATGAACCGTTACTTCCCCGACGTGGTCGAGCAGGTGCTCCAGCTGCCCGCCGGGCGCCTGGTCGTTGACGGAGAAATGGTGGTGATGGTCGACGGGATCCAGGAGTTCGACCTGCTCTCCCAGCGCATCCACCCGGCCGCCTCGCGAGTCGAGATGCTCGCGCGGGAGACTCCCGCGCACCTGGTGGCCTTCGACCTGCTCGCCGAGGACGACGAGGTGCTCCTCGAGCTGCCCTACAGCGAGCGTCGCGAGCGACTCGCTCCGCTGATTGCCGACCCGGTGGAGCTCACCCCCGTCACGGACACCGCGGAGGCGGCCGGCGAATGGCTGGCGGGCACGGGCGAGGGCGTGATCGCCAAGCAGGCAAACGCGCCCTACCTGCCCGGCGAGCGCAAGGGCATGATGAAGATCAAGCGAGTGCGCACAGCCGACGCCGTGGTGGCCGCCTTCCGCTACGGCAAAGAGCCCAACACCGTCGGCTCGCTGATCCTGGGGATGTACGACGACGACGGCGAGCTGCACATCGTGGGCCACACCTCGAGCTTCAAGGTCAAGCAGAAGCGCGAGCTGATAGACCTACTCGAGCCGTATCGCACGGGCGAACGCGGCTCGGGTGAGCCGAGCCGCTGGAAATCCGACGAGGAGCTGGTCTGGGAGGGCCTGCGCCCGGAGCTCGTGTGCGAGATCTCTTTCGACCACATCACCGGTCGGCGCATACGTCACGGATCGAAGTTCCTGCGCTGGCGCGAGGACAAGGAGCCTCACGAATGCGACATCGCCCAATTGCGCGACTGACGCTCGCGCTGCTGACGCTCCTGGCCGTGGCCGCGCCTGCGGCCGGCGCGCAGGCGCCGTACGCGATCCCGCCGGACAACCCCTACGTCGGGACGGCCGGCGCCCGCGGCGAGGTCTACCTCTACGGCATGCGCAACCCCTACCGCTGGTCCTTCGACCGTCAGACCGGCGATCTCTACGTGGGCGACGTGGGTGGCATCCAGGAGGAGATCACGTTCGTGCCCCAGGCCATCGCCCCCGGCGCGAACCTGGGCTGGAACTGCCTGTCGGGCACGGCGTCGCAGTCGGGCTGCACGCCCGCGCGCTACATCGGCCCCACGCACACCTACCCGAGCAGCGGCGACGTGGTGATCGGCGGCTACGTGTCGCGCGCGCCGTCGCTGCCCGCCTTCAGGGGCCGTTACCTCTACGCGCAATTCACCAACGGCATCTACGACCTCGGGCCACAGGCGACCCAGAACCCGGTGAAACGCGCCGACGCGGCAGCGGTCTCCGGCTTTGGCGAGGACGGCCTGGGCAACCTGTACGCCACCTCTCTGAACGGTCCGGTCTACCGGCTGGGGCAGAGCGGCACGACGCTCACCACACAGTCCATCGGCAGCTTCGACCAGCCCGTGGCGGTCGCGGCTCCCCCCGGCGACAGCAGCCGGCTCTTCATCGTGGAGAAGCCCGGTCGCGTGCGGCTGCGAGGCGGCGCCCTGTTCCTCGACATCTCGGGGCAGGTGATCGACGGCGGGGAGCAGGGATTGCTCGCGCTCGCCGTCGCGCCCGACTATGCCGCCAGCGGGCGGGTGTTCGTCTACTACACCGACAACGGCGGCGACCTCCAGCTCGACGAGTACACGCGCGCCGCCGGCGCCCCGGAGCGTGCCGACCCCGCCACCCGCCGGCCGCTGCTCACCATCCAGCATGACCAGGCCGACAACCACAACGGCGGCCAGCTGCTGTTCGGCCGGGACAACATGCTCTACCTGTCAACCGGCGACGGCGGTACCCAGGGCGACCCCGAGGGCGACGCCCAGAACCTGGGCTCGCTGCTGGGCAAGGTCCTGCGAATCGACGTCGGGGTGAGGGTGGCGGCGCCCGTCGCCCCTCCGGTGGCGGCTCCGGATACGCGTGCCCCTCGGCTTCGAGTGAAGGTCCGGCGACGGCAGCGGGTCCTGCGCCTGCGCGGCATCGTGGCCTGGGCACGCTGCAGCGAGGCCTGCACCATCGCCGGCCGGGGCACGCTGCGAGTCGGCAAGCGCAGGTTCCGGTTGCGGCGCGTCACGCGCGCGGCCCGCCTGCCCGCCCGGGCGGCGCAGCGAACCCGCCGCACCCGTATCAAGGTGCGCCTGACCCGACGCGGCACGCGCGCCCTGCGGCGCGCGGTGCGGCGCGGACGGCGGCCTGTGACGCGGATCCGCCTGCGGGCCACCGACGCCGCGGGCAACCGCTCGCGTCCGAAGCGGGCCACCGTGCGGGTGAAGGTGAAGTCCGGCCGGCGGCCGCGCCGCCGCTAGACCGCTTCTCTCGACGTCGTCCTGACTTTGGCACCGTATGGGTGTCAAACCTAGGACGGCGGAGCAGATGCATTCGGATTGCCGGCCGGTGTCGACCCGCCTCGCCATACCCAGCAAGCCGTACGCCCCAGGCTGCCGAAGGCGGCCGCGCCGCCGCTAGACCAGCTCGCGCAGCCGTCCCTCCAGGAAGACCCGCTCCACCGGGTTGGAGACCAGCTCCAGAGCACGGCCATAGGCCACCGCAGCTTCAGTGTCTCGCCCCAGGCGGCGCAGCAGGTCGGCGCGAGCGGAGTGCAGCAGGTGGTAGCGCTCCAGGTCGCCCCCGTCGGCCAGGCGGTCGATCAGCTCGAGCCCACGCTCGGGGCCTTCGGCCATGGCCACCGCCACCGCGCGGTTCAACTCGATGACCGGGCTTCGGCCACGCTCGGACAGGCGTTCGTAGAGCTCCGCCACCCGGCTCCAGTCGGTCTCCTCCGCGGCGTGCTCGGCGGCGATCGCGGCCTGCAGCCCGTAGTGCCCCTCGGGCCGGGCTCGCGCGGTCAGCGCCGCCCCCTCCGTGATCTCGTCCCAGCGCCACAGTGAACGGTCCTGGTCGGCCAGCAGTACCAGGGCGCCCTCCGCGTCCAGCCGCGCATCACGCCGGGAGTGGTGCAGCAGCATGAGCGCGAGCAGTGCGATCGCCTCGCTCTCGTCGGGCATCAGCGCGACCAGCAGTCGAGCCAGGCGGATCGCCTCGTCGCACAGCTCGCGGCGCACCAGCGTGTCGGCGCTGGTGGCCAGATAGCCCTCGTTGAAGATCAGGTAGAGCGCCGCCAGCACCGAGCGCAGCCGGTCGGGCAGCTCGTGGTCCTCGGGCACCTTGTAGGGAATGCCCGCGTCGCGGATCTTTCGCTTGGCCCGCACGAGACGCTGCTGCATCGCCGCCTCGGTGGTCAGGAAGGCCCGTCCCACCTCGGGCGTCGACAGCCCGCCCAGCAGCCGCAGGGTGAGCGCCACGCGCGCCTCCTCGGCCAGCGCCGGATGGCAACAGGTGAAGAACAGGCGCAGGCGGTCGTCGGGGATCGAGGTCATGTCGGGCTCGGGGGCTTCGGCGTCGGGCGGGGCCAGCGCGACGAGCTCGCGCAGCTTGTCCCGGTAGCGGCGGTCGCGCCGCAGGCGATCGATCGCGCCGTTGCGTGCGGTGGCCAGGATCCAGGCACCGGGGTTGTCGGGCAGCCCGTCCCGCGGCCAGCGCTCAACGGCCTTTACGAAGGCTTCCTGAACCGCGTCCTCGGCCAGGTCGATATCGCCGAGGACGCGAATGAGGGTGGCGACCGCCCGCCCCGACTCCCGCCGGAACAGGCGGTCGACGGTCTCCTCGGGCGGCCCTACGACCGCGCCTCCACCCCGGCGTCGTTGCTGTGCAGCTCCGATCCGGCCGTGTTGTAGTCCATCACCGGCCGCACCTCGACCGTCCCGCCCGGCATCGGAACCCGCTTCGCCCAGGCGAGGGCGTCATCGAGGTCGCTGCAGTCGAGCAGGTAGTAGCCGCCGAGCTGCTCCTTGGTATCGGCGAACGGGCCGTCCGAGACGATCGGGTCCCCGCTCTCGGGGATTGCCACGGTTGTGGCGGTCGAGCTGGGCTGCAGGCCCTCGCCTCCGACGAACACGCCCGCGTCGATTGTGGCCTGGGTATAGGCGTCCCAGGCACTCATGGCGGCGGCCTGCTGCTCGGGCGTCCTGTCGCCCCAGCCGGTCTCGTCACCGATGAGCGTGAGCAGGTACTTCATGTCGTACAACCTCCTATCTCGGTGCGGCGCCCCTCGCCGCGTTCTCCTTCATGACGAACGGGGTACGGGCGGATCGACACGCGCACCATTGCGGGAGGATAGGCCGCATGGCAGAACTGGAAGTGAGACAAGCCGACGTGACCCGCCTGGAGGTGGACGCCATCGCCAACGCCGCCAACACCCAGCTGCGCCACGGCGGCGGTGTGGCCGGAGCCATCTCCCGCGCGGGCGGGCCCGCGGTCCAGCGCGAGTCCGACGATCGAGCTCCCATCGGCCTGGGCGATGCGGTCGAGACCACGGCCGGTGACCTGCCTTCACGCTGGGTCATCCACGCCGCCACGATGGAGTTGGGCGGTCCCACCTCGGCCGAGATCATCGAGCGAGCCACGGCCTCGACGCTGGCCAAGGCCGAGGAGCTCGGCTGTCGCTCCCTCGCCCTTGTGGCCTTCGGCACCGGCGTGGGCGGCTTCCCGCTGGACGAGGCGGCGCGGCTGATGGTCGGCGTGGCCGCTGAGCACGAGGGCGACCTCGAGCAGATCGTGTTTGCGGTCCACGGAGAGGACGCCGAGCGGGCGTTCAGCGAGGCGCTCTGATGGGCCCCGTGCTGGTGGCGCCCGACTCGTTCAAGGGCACGTTCTCCGCTCAGGAGGTGGCGGCCGCGATCGCCGCCGGGCTGCGCGCCGAGGGCCGTGAGGCCGAGGAGCTTCCGGTGGCCGATGGCGGAGAGGGCACCATGCAGGTACTCGTGGGCGTGCTCGGAGGCGAGGTCCGCGCGATCACCGCGAGCGACCCTCTGGGCCGGCCGGTCGAGGCCTCCTACGCGCTGCTCCCCGACGGGGCGGCGGTGGTGGAGACCGCACAGGCGAGTGGACTCGGACTGGTGGCCGAGGAGGAGCGCGACGCCTGGGCTGCCTCCACCCGGGGCACGGGCGAGCTCATCGCCGCAGCTGTGGAGGCGGGTGCCGAAAAGGTGATCGTCACCGTGGGCGGATCGGCCACGAGCGACGGCGGGGCAGGCGCGCTCGAGGCCCTGGCCGACGCCGGTGTGACGGCCGAAATCGACGTGCTGACCGACGTGCGCACCCCCTACGAGGATGCCGGGAAGGTGTTCGGACCGCAGAAGGGGGCGGACCCCGAGATGGTGGAGCAGCTCACCGAGCGCCTGCACCAGCTGGCCGGCGGCTTCGAACGCGACCCGCGGGGCGAGCCCATGACCGGCGCGGCGGGCGGCCTCTCGGGCGGGCTGTGGGCGGCGCACGGCGCCACCCTGCGCTCGGGCGCCGCCTACGTGCTCGACGCCATCGGCTTCGACGAGCGCATGCGCGCCGCGGCCTTCGTGGTGACCGGCGAGGGCCGGCTGGACGAGCAGACCCTGCAGGGCAAGATCGTGGGCGAGGTCGCCACGCGCTGCCGCCAGGGCGGTGTGACCTGCCACGCGGTGGTCGGCACGAACTCGCTCGAACCCTTCCAGGAACGGATGATCGATCTGGCCTCGGTGACCGAGGCGACCACGCTCGAGGAGATGGAGGCGGCCGGGCGGAGCCTGGTGTAAAGCCACGGGCGCTCCATTGGAGCGCCCGTGCTGCCTCACCCGTGTCGCGGCGGTTGTCCGGGCCGCCGCGCGTTTGGGACTACCAAGATTGTAACTTGAGTTACGAGGTTTCCGCCAGCGCCCGGATGACCGCCTCGTAGAAGCCCTCGCTCATCGGCGCCTCGGTGCGCTCGACGTTGGCGAAGCCCGACGCGTCCCCCACCGCGGCGTTCGCCACCAGGAACAGGCGGCCCACCACCTCGGCCACCTCGAGGTCCTCGCGCGAGTCCCCCACCGCGATGCACTCGTCGCGGGCGTAGCCGCGGGCGCGCATGTGGCGAGCCACCGCGCCGGCCTTCGAGGACACCCCCGGAATCAGGTGGTAGGCGTGCGGGGTGGCCGGCAGCTCGAGCGCCGTCTCGCTCCGCGATATCTCGCCGTTGTCCACCAGCCGCAGGTCGCCGTGGCCCTCGGCCCCGAGCAGCCCGTTGGCCTCGGTCACGTCCACGTAGCCCCGGAACAGGTGGGACACCTCCCGGCCCAGGTGCCACGGGGCGTGGTGCTCGAGGCTTCCCGCGTAGCGCTCCAGCAGGAGCCCGGGGGCTCCCGAGTCCTCGATCTGCGCGTGGACGGTCCGGTCCGGCCGCGGCTGGAGCTCACCGGTCAGGAAGGTGAGCTCGCCGTCGATGACCATCCCGGAGCCGACCTCGAAGATGTAGGACGTCTGGCCCATCAGGCGGGCATCCTCCATCACCTGGGCCCGCCGCCGCCCCGACTTGATCACCACCTCGGCGCCGGCCCGGTGGCAGGCTTCCAGCGCTCGCGCGGCAAGCAGCGTGAAGTCGCCCTCGGCGGTGCGGAACAGCGACGCTCCCCTGCCCAGCAGCGTGCCGTCCAGGTCGGTGTAGACGCAGCGGATCAGGAGGCCGGCATCCGGAGCGAGGCGTAGGGCGGACGCTCCACGAGCTCGACCTGAATCAGCTGGCCGTCGGCGGTCTGCAGCGGCGGGGCGTGGTCGTCCAGCAGCCGCCCCTCGGCCCGCAGCCGCTCCAGGATCACGCGGAGCACTGCGTAGGCCATGGGCCCGAGCTTGGGCAACGGCTGGTGACGGTTCTGACGGACGTCGAGATCCACCTGCGCCATGCCCGAGATGCCGCCGAGGAGGTCGCGGGCGTGAAGCAGCATCGACGTCTCGATCGCATAGCCGATTGCGAAGGGCAGGCGGTCGAAGAACCTGCGCCGGGCCGCCACCTCGCCCGCCAGCGGCTGCACAAAGCCCGCGAGCTCCGGATAGAAGGCCGACAGCAGCGGCCGGGCGGTGAGCTCGGTCACACGACCGCCGTCCACCGGCCGCGGCTCCCCCTCGCCGCCGTTGAATGGCCGCTTGAAGAAGCCCTTGACGAACTGGATGTCGGCGTTGCAGATGAGCGGGCCGAGCATGCCGGTCGCGAAGTGCCCCGAGAACGCCCGCGTGTCGGAGTCGAGGTAGACGATCAGCTCTCCTCGCGCGACCGCGAGCGCCCTCCACATGGCGTCGCCCTTGCCCTGGGCCTGCCCGAACTCCGGCAACAGCTCGGACTCCTGGTGGACCTCGGCGCCGAGGCTCCGTGCGATCTCGGCCGTGCGGTCCTGCGAGGCCGCGTCCACCACCAGGATCTGATCGACCAGCCCGCGCAGGCCCTGGAGCTGGCTCACGATCGGCCCGATCGTGTCCGCCACCTCACGCGTGGGCAGCACGACCGTCACGGGCTCGCGCTTTCGCTCGAGCAGGTACTCAACCGGGTACTGGGAGTGATGGAAGGAAGGAATCAAGGCGCGCGTACTATCCGGGTCCGTGGCTGGTGTGCGCTCGTCCTACCCCTGGCAGGCGGTGCTCGAAACCGCGGACGAGCAACTGGTCAGGATAGTGGGCGAGCAAGCGGCGCCCGGCGTTTCCGCGCCGCTCCCGGACGGCCTTCACCCGGCTCTCGTGGAGGGCCTGGGGGCCACAGGAATCGACGAGCTCTGGTCCCACCAGGCCGACGCCCTGGAGGCATCGGCGCGGGGAAACGCGATCGTGACGACGGGCACGGCCAGCGGCAAGTCGCTGGCGTTCAACCTGCCGGTGCTGGACACGCTCGCCTGGGATCCGTCCGCCCGGGCGTTCTACCTGTATCCGACCAAGGCGCTGGCCCAGGACCAGGCCCGCAAGCTGGCTGCGCTCGGCGGCCGCTTCCTGCGTCACGCCATCTACGACGGCGACACGCCGCGCGAGGAACGGCGCGCGATCCGCACACGATCCAACCTCATCCTCACCAACCCCGACATGCTGCACGTGGGCGTCCTGCCCAACCACCGTTCCTGGGGCGACCTCCTGGCCAACCTGGCCTGGGTCGTGGTGGACGAGGCGCACTCCTACCGCGGCGTGTTCGGCTCCCACGTGGCCAACGTGCTGAGGCGGCTACGACGGCTGGCCCGGGCCTACGGCAGCGAGCCCCGCTTCGTGCTCACCAGCGCAACGATCGCCAACCCCATCGAGCTGGCGGAGCGGCTCACCGGACTCGACTTCCTGCTGGTCGACCGCGACGGAGCCCCGCACGCCGAGCGCGAGATCGCGATGTGGAATCCGCCGCTGGTGGACGAGCGGCTGGGCAAGCGCGCCTCCGCGCTGTCGGAGGCCGCGGGGCTGCTCGCCGGTCTCGTCGAGCGCGAGGTGCGCACGATCTGCTTTCTCAGGTCCCGCCGTGGCGTCGAGCTCATTCAACGCTTTGCCCGACTGCGCCTCGAGGAGTCGAGCCGACCGGAGCTGGCCGCGCGGATTGCCCCCTACCGCGCCGGCTACACGCCCGCCCAGCGACGGGAGATCGAGCAGCGGCTGGTCTCCGGGGATCTGCTGGGCGTGGTGGCCACGAACGCGCTCGAGCTCGGCATCGACATCGGTGACCTCGACGCCGCGCTGTGCGTCACCTTCCCGGGAACGGTGGCCTCGCTGCGCCAGATGTGGGGCCGGGCCGGGCGGCGCGCGCCGGGGCTGGCCATGTACGTGGCCGGGGAGGACGCCCTCGACCAGTTCTTCTGCCGCCACCCCGACGAGTTCCTCGAGCGTCCGGTGGAGCGGGCGATCCTGGACCACGAGTCCGAGGAGATTCACCTGGCCCATCTGGAGGCGGCCGCCTATGAGCTGCCGCTGACGCCCGAGGACGAGGACATGTTCGGGCCACGCTGGGAGGACCACGCGCAGAGGCTCGTCAAGCTCGGGCGGCTGCGAGAGCGCGGGGGCCGCTACCTGCCTCGAGGCCCCGGTTACCCGGCTGCCGAGATCGCGCTGCGGTCGGCGTCGCCGGACACGGTGGCCATCGTCGAGGCCGTCGGAGGAGAGGTGATCGGCACGGTGGAGTCGGCGCGGGCCCACTCCGCGGTCCACCCGGGCGCGGTGTACCTGCACATGGGCGCCGCCTACGAGGTGGAGGACCTAGACCTTCGCGGCCGGCGAGCGCTGGTGCGCCCCTTCGAGGGTGACTGGTACACCCAGCCGAAGAAGGAGTCGGAAACCTTCATCGAGCAGGTTCGTGAGCGGCGGGAGACCGCGGGGGTGGCGCTCTCCTTCGGCATCGTGTCCGTGATCGAGCAGGTGGTCGCCTACCAGAAGAAGCGGGTGGCCGACCACTCGGTCCTCGACCTGCTCGCCCTGGATATGCCCGAGCAGGAGTTCGTGACCCAGGCCCTCTGGTACGAGCTGCCAGACCCCCTGTTGCGTGAGGACTTCCCCCTCGACCTGCTCCAGGGCTCGCTGCACGCCGCCGAGCACGGGCAGATTGCGGTTCTGCCCCTGATCGCGATGTGCGACCGCTGGGACATCGGCGGCCTGTCGACGGCCTTCCACCACCAGACAGGGCGCGCGACCATCTTCATCTACGACGGCCATCCCGGCGGCGTGGGCATCACCCGCGAGGGCTACGAACGCTTCGAGGAGCTGGTCGACGACGCGCTGCGGCTCATCTCGGAGTGCCGCTGCCAGTCGGGCTGTCCCTCCTGCGTCCAGTCGCCCAAGTGCGGCAACCTCAACGAGCCGCTGAGCAAGCGCGGAGCGATCGAGCTGCTCACGCGGATGTCCGCGGGCTGATGTCGCAGGAGAACGTCGACAAGACCGAGGACTTCATCGCCGCCTACAACAGGCGTGACTTCGACGCCGCCGTCGAGAACTTCGATCCCGACGTCGACTGGGTGCTCCCCGCGCACCAGAGGGCGGACTCCTGCCGGGGCCCGTCGGAGGTCAGGCGTTTCTGGGAGGGGCTCGACGAGATCATGGAGGAGCTGAGGCTCGAGCCGCAGGAATCGGTCGACGCCGGCGACCGCGTGGCGGTGCGGCTTCGCTACTACGGGCGCGGCAGGGGCAGCGGAGTCGAGATCGAGACGGAGATGTACCACCAGGTCACCACCTTCAGGGACGGGAAGATGGTCCGGATCGAGTACTTCACGTCATGGCCCGAGGCCCTCGAGGCCGCCGGGGCGGAGTAGGGCTCAGCCCCGCAGACGCCGGTCGGCCGCCTCGATCACCGAGGTGCGGTCCTTGTGCATGCCCTCGTACAGCTTGACCGCGGCGGCAACCGTGGAGTCCGCATCGGCCAGGCGGGCGCGGATGTCCGCGGCCGTCATGGCCCGGTACCCGTGCCAGGGCTCATCGACGTGCACCTCGGCGCCGGCGCCCTCCTCGGCGCCCTCTTCCGCCACCTCGGCCACCACCACCAGTCCCTCGTCCACGTGCTCGGGCTCTGGCACCGGAGCCGGCGGCCGTCCGTTCGCACCCTCTCGTCGGGCGGGCTCGGGCTCCGGCGGCTCCTCGTCGGGCTCCTCGAGCAGCTCTCGGGCCACCCGCACCGCCGAGGCCGCCACCGAGAGACCCGTCTCGGCGACGCGAAGCGAGAGCCGGATCAGCCACAGGGGTGTCGAGGCAGGTCTCATTGCGCCGCAGAGCCTCCTAGTCCAGCTCCAGGCTGAAGCGGCCGCGCATTCCGTCGGTGTCGGCCGCCAGCGAGCCCGATAGCTGCCCGATCGGGCCCGTGAAGAGCTGGGCGCCGAGGGCGCCGAGTTCCGCATCCTCGTAGAACGCCAGCAGCTGGTTCAGGAGCTGCTGGCCGTCGGCGCCCATCACCACCGAGCCCTCGGCTCCCTCGACCTGCACCGCGGGCTGATCGGCCAGGCGGACGGCACGCGCACGGTCGCTCGCGAGCACGAACCTGTCGCCGACCACACCGAAGAAGTAGTTCTGCCCGCCGGACAGGCGCAGGACCCACAGGCCGTTGCCTCCGGCCGGCTCCTGAAGCGTCGCCCCGCCGGAGCCCGCTCCCTCGAGCAGCTGTGGCAGCGCCGGGGCGGCCTTGCGAAGGGTGTCCCTGAACGCCGCCGGATCGGCCAGATCGGCCCGGACCCCGAAGTCTCCGTTCGGGCCAACGCTGCCCGAGAGGTTTCCGGTCAGCGCGCCGATCAGATCCTTGTCGATGTCGATGTCGAAACGTGCGTTCAGCGTCTCCTTGGCCAGCCCGAACTGGCCGTAGCCCTCCGGGTCCACGGCCTGGGCAGCGCGCTCGGCGAATCGCACGATCTGAGCCGGGTTGCGGATGCCGAAGCCGATCTCGCCCGGATTCTCGATCACTGGGGGCGCCTCGTCGCCGGCGGCAATGGGGAGGTCGTCCTCGTCGAGATCCTCGCCCTCGGTGCGCACGTTCATCTCGACCTCGACCCGTTCCTCGCTCACCGACGCGCTCACGCCGAGTGACTGCACGGCACCGAGCCACTCGATCCGGCGCGCGCCCTGTGTGTCCGGATCGGACGCCAGCAGGGCCCCGAGGTCGAAGTAGACCTGGGCGAGCCCGTTCTCGGGCAGGCCGGCGAGACCCTCCTCGAAGGTCTCCTGGTCGAGGTGCTCGTCGCCGTCCGCCCGCTCGACCGCCCGCTCGAGCGCCGCTCGCGACTCGCCGAACACCACCACGCCGTCGTCCACGGCGAAGATCGTGTCGCCCTCCTGGTACAGCGTGGCGCCTCCGACCTCGCCGGACTCGCGCGCGCCCGTCTTCTCGATCAGTGCGTCCAGCTTGTCCTGGTCGTCCACCTGGATGGCCGCCACAAAGCGATCGCCTCCGCCGTCCACGAACGAGTCGATGGATGCCGCGCTGATCACGAAGGGGTTGCCCAGGACCGGCGCGACGTCCCGCCTGAAGCTGAGGCCCTGCTCACCCAGCGCGCTGCCCAGGAGCTCCTCGGCGTCCAGGCCGAGCGGGAAGCGCTCGAGGATCGAGTCCACCGATTTCCACTGCTCACCCTCGAGATCGGTGTCGATCGCCACCGCGAACGGGGTGCTCTCGGGCAGGTAGGAGAGCGAGGCGTCGAGCGGGCCGGCGCTGTTGTCGCCGCCGCAGCCCGCGACCAGACAGACCACGAGGACACAGATCGAAGCCAGGCGACGCATCGGGCGGCGGAGTCTAGAGAGTGGCCGCACGGTCTCGGGCGGGTCTCATGCCCTCCAGCGAGAACTCCAGCTGACGGCGCCAGTCACAGCCCAGGAGGCCGTGGGCGTCGGCGGCCATCACGCCCCCCAGGCCGCTGAAGAGCGTGCGGACGTCGTCGGTCGTGAGGTCCGCACGCACCACCCCGGCGGCCTTCGCGCGCGCGATCACGGCGTCCATCGCCTCCCTCAGCTCCATGATGGCGGGACGAGCCTGCTCCAAGGCGGCCGGGCTGGCCAGCCAGGTCACGCGCTGAAGCGCGGCGTCCTGTCCCGCGAGCTCCGCCTGCGCGCGCAACAGCGAGGCAAAGGACTCCCAGGCATCGGCATCCTCGTCCTCGAGGCTGCGCCGGGCCAGCTCAGCGAACCGCGCCAGCTTGCGCCGGAGCAGCTCGCCCACCAATACGTCCTTGGTGGGGAAGTGGCGGTAGACGGTGCCCACGCCGACTCCGGCGCGGCGGGCGATGTCGTCCATCTGGGCGTTCAGGCCGTACTCCGAGAGAGCCTCCCGGCCCGCCTCGATGACGCGCTCACGATTGCGGCGCGCGTCGCAGCGCAACTGACGCGTCGGTTCCGGCGCAGACATCAACAGGATCGTAACGCGGCGGGTTGACAAACGGAACCGCGGTTCCGTATTCTGCCGCAGTAACCGGAGCCTCCATTCCGCTTAGGAGACCAGCTTGAGCCCCACCGACACGGCGCGCGCCAAGAACCTCGCTCTCGCCCTGCTGGCCATGGCCCAGTTCGTCGTCGTGCTCGACGCGTCGATCGTGAACGTGGCCCTTCCGTCCATCGGGCGGGACCTGGAGTTCGCCCAGGAGGACCTCTCCTGGGTGATCAACGCATACACCCTGACCTTTGGCGGCTTCCTGCTCCTGGGCGGTCGTTTGGCCGATCTCCTGGGCCGCCGGAGGCTGTTCATCTGGGGCATGTGGGTCTTCGCCCTTGCATCGCTGGCCGGTGGCCTGGCCCAGAACGACATCTGGCTCGTGGTCGCCCGAGCCGCGCAGGGGCTGGGCGCCGCGATGATCTCGCCGGCGGCGCTGGCGATCGTGACCACCACCTTCCGCGAGGGCGCCGAGCGCAACAAGGCGCTCGGCGTGTGGGGCGCCGTGGCCGGCTCGGGCGGCGCGGCGGGGGTACTGCTCGGCGGAATCCTCACCGAGACCCTCGGCTGGGAGTGGGTGCTGTTCGTCAACACCCCGATCGGCATAGCGGCGGCGCTGCTGGCTCCCCGGCTGCTGGAGGAGAGCCGTGACGAGCGCAACCCGTCGTTCGACTTCGCGGGAGCGTTCTCGGTCACCGCCGGCCTGGCATTGCTCGTGTACACCCTGATCGATGCCGAGAACGCCGGCTGGGGCTCGACGCAGACGCTCGTGCTGGGTGGCATCTCGATCCTGCTGCTGGTGGCCTTCCTCGTGATCGAGGGCCGCAGGCGCTACCCGCTCATGCCGTTCTCGATCTTCCGGCTGCGGACGCTGCGCGGCGCCAACGTGATCGGCCTGCTGATCGGCATGTCGCTGTTCTCGATGTTCTTCTTCATCTCCCTCTACATGCAGCAGGTGTTGGGCTACGAGCCGCTGAAGGCCGGCCTCGCCTACCTGCCGCTGGCCGGACTGATCATCGTGTCGGCCGGCCTGGCGTCGCAGCTCGTCACGCGGGTGGGCTTCAAGCCGACGCTGATCGCGGGGCTTCTGCTGATCGCCGGGGGTCTGGTCTGGTTTGCGCAGGTGAGCGCCCCGGGCGGCACCTACCTCGGCGACGTGCTGTTCCCCTCCATGATCGCCGCCGTGGGCCTCGGCTTCGCCTTCGTCCCGGTGACGATCGCCGCGGTCACGAACACGCGCCCCGACGAGGCCGGCCTGGCCTCGGGCCTGATCAACACCTCGCAGCAGGTGGGCGGCGCCCTCGGCCTCGCGGTGCTCGCCACGGTCGCCAACGGCCGCACCGACGACGTGCTCGCCTCGGGCGAGCGCAACCCGGCGGTCGCGCTCACCGAGGGCTTCCAGGATGCCTTCCTGGTCGCCGCCGGCCTGGCGCTGCTGGCCGCGGTGCTGGCCGCTATGCTGATCAGCTCGCGCGACAGCCGCGAGCACGCCGAGGCCGCCCGCCGGGGCGAGGCGGCGCCGGCGGTCGGCCTAGGGCGCAGTCCCCGCCGCTGGGGGAGCATTGATGACTTGACCCCCGTATGTAGGGCAAAGTCGACACTCTTCGAAGTAGCACACCCTTACCCCGCAACCGGACCGCGCCCGAGGGTTGATCCGCCCAGGCTGGGCGCCACGGCGCCCTAGCTCTCAAACAGCAGCGCGGTGACCACCGGCCGCGACTCGGGCGCCGGCTGGTCGTATTCGGAGTAGGGCCGGTTGAGCAGGTGCCTTCGGTGGACCAGCGTGGCCGACCCGCCGCCGTCGAGGTTGATCGCCTCCTCGGCACCGAAGGAGATGAGCAGGCGGGCCAGCTCGGCCAGCTCCAGGCCCCCGTCGACCCCCGACCGCCGTCCGTCGCAGCACACCGCCAGCAGCTCGGACTCGCTGACCCCCAGAGCGCAACGCGGATGCCGGCCGACGGTGATGTCGGAGTCGAACTGCCCCGCGCCGGCCGAGAAGCCCTCCCGGTCGTCGCCGTCCACCAGGGAGCGCCCGCCGGCCACGAGCAACGGTCCGGCCTGCACCAGGTGACCGGCCGGGTGGTCGCCGAGCTCCTCCCGGGGCGCGATCCGGACCGCGCCATCCACGTGCACGCACCCGCGCCTCGGCCCCCAGGGCGGCGCGATCTGCTCGTGCGGGATCGCCTCGCCCTCCACCCTCACGTCGCCCAGCGGACGGGATGGATCGCGTAGGAAGAAGCCCGCGACGATCGCCTCGTCCTGCTCGTGGGCCACGCACCAGTGATCGAGCCGCTGGGGCTGGTCGAAGCACACCACCCGCACCGAGGTGGTCGCGCGCGGGTGGCGAACCAGGTAGACCGTCGTCTCGCGGCCGTCGCGCAGGCGGATCCGGGTGAGCTCGTAGGCAGCGCTCACGACCTCTCCCGCTGAGCCGACCGCCGCAGCACGCGGCGGTCGTCGGGAAGCCGCAGGGTGACGTGATTGCTGTCGAGCGCCTCGAGGAACGCCTGGGCGTAGCGGCGCGAGGTGCCGAGGTCGTCGCGCAGCCGGGCCAGCGTGATCGACCCCTCCCCCTGGGCGATCTCGACGACCCGCGCGCGGACAGCGTCAAACGCCTCGCGGTGGATGTGGGTGTCGCGGTCCAGGCGCACGACGCGGCCGGCGGCCCGCAGCTCCGCCAGTGCGGCGTCCGCCCCGTCACCGAGCTCCTTGTCCCGCGGCGGCCGGTCGGCGGCCTCGCGCAGGCGCTCCTCGATCGCGAGCGCGGCCGGCGACAGCGGGGGCGGCTCGGCGGGCGGGGGCGGCTCGGGTGCGCCCGCCGGCTCCTCCGGCTCGGGAGCCCTGCGGGTGCGGCGCGCGTGGGGGTCGAGCACCAGCCCGCCGCCGAGCGTGCCCGGCGGCGCGATCGAGCGGACCACGAAGCGGTCGCCCCGCGAGGCGATCAGGGGTCGCTCACAGCGCAGCTGCCAGCGTCCCTCGTCCCGAGCGACTATCCGCGCGGGCGTCTCCCGCGTGCCGTGATGGATCTGCGCGCGCGCCGGCGGCTCGGCGCCGCCGAGGTCGAGCGACGCGTCGACGATCCAGGCCGGGCGCAGGTCCGCGTCCTCACCCGCGACGACGTCGCCGCGGCCCACGTCGTCGACCCGTACGCCCACCAGGTTGATCGCGACGCGCTGCCCGGCGTCCGCGCGCTCCACGGCCGAGTCGTGCACCTGGACGCCGCGGACCCGCACGCGCTCGCCGGCCGGCAGGAGCCGCAGGCGGTCGCCCGCGCCCACCGAGCCCGACCAGAGCGTGCCGGTCACGACCGTCCCCGCCCCGTGCACCGTGAACGAGCGGTCGACGTGCAGGATCGGCGGCCGTCCGTCGCTGCCCCGGCCCGCGATCCCCGCAGCCACCCCGGCGAGCGCAGCGCGTACCGCCTCGACGCCGTCGCCGGTGCGCGCCGAGCAGGCGACGATCGGCACGCTCTCGTCCACCAGCCGGCGGACCTCCTCCGTCGCGGGCTCGGGATCGAGCATGTCGCTCTTCGTGATGGCGACCACTCCCTTGTCCACCCCAAGCGCGCGGAGGACGGCGGCGTGCTCGGTCGTCTGGGGCATGACGCCGTCGTCGGCGGCCACGACGAGCAGGAACAGGTCCACACCGGTCGCCCCGGCCACCATCGTGCGGACGAAACGCTCGTGACCCGGCACGTCGACGAGCGACAGCCGCCTGTCGCCCACGTCGAGCTCAGCGAAGCCGAGGTCGATCGACATGCCGCGCTCCTGCTCCTCGGGCAGCCGGTCGGTGTCGCGTCCGGTGAGGGCACGCACGAGCGCCGTCTTCCCGTGGTCGATGTGACCCGCGGTTCCGACCGTGAGCGGCTTCTCGGTGCCGGTCACTCGTCCGACGGAGCGGCGAAGGAGTCGAACCTTCCCACCGCGGGGCTGCCGCGGCTCCCCGGCTTTGAAGGCCGGTCGGGCCACCGGGCCCCTGCCGCTCCACGCACAACGGTAATGCTCCCCGGCTCGCCCTCCACCAGCCGGCCGATCACCGGGCCCGGCACGTCGCCGGCGCGCTCGGGTGCCACCGCGACCAGCAGCCCACCGGAGGTCATGGCGTCGCACATCAGGCTGCGCCGCCACTCGTCCACGTCGTCGGCAAAGGACGTGAAGGTCTCGGCGTGCTCGCGGTTTCGGCGGCTGCCGCCGGACACCGCGTTACCGGTCTGCAGCAGCTCCTCCACGCCGTCCAGCGCGGGCACCGCCTCGGCCTCGAGCTCGGCCGCCAGCCCGCTCGCGGCGGTCAGCTCGTGAACGTGCCCGAGCAGGCCGAAGCCGGTCACGTCGGTCAGCGCATGCGCCTTGGCGGCGCGGGCCCCGGCCGCCGCCTCCGCGTTCAGCGCGGTCATCGTCTCCACGGCGGCGGGGAGCAGGTCGGCAGCGCCGCCGCGCTTGAGCGCGGTGGAGATGGCGCCGACGCCCAGCGGCTTGGTCAGGACGAGCGCGTCGCCCGGCCGGCCGCCCGCGTTGCTCAGCACCTCGTCCGGATGTACGACGCCGGTGACCGCCAGGCCGTACTTCGGCTCGGGATCGTCGATCGAGTGACCGCCCACGACCAGCGCACCCGCCGCCCGCACCACGTCGCCCCCACCGCGCAATATCTCCTGGAGGACCTCGCCCCCGAGTCGCTCGAGCGGGAAGGCCACGAGGTTGAGCGCGCTCAGCGGCTCGGCGCCCATCGCGTAGACGTCGGACAGGGCGTTGGCGGCCGCGATCCGGCCGAAGTCGTACGGGTCGTCCACGATCGGCGTGAAGAAGTCGGCCGTCTGGACAAGGGCGAGATCGTCGCGCACGCGCACGACCCCGGCGTCGTCGGCCGTGGAGCTGCCCACGAGCAGGCGCGGGTCATCCGATCCGGGCAGGCCGCGCACGATCGGGCCGATGTCGGCGGCCGACAGCTTGCAGCCGCAGCCGGCCCCGTGGGACAGGGACGTCAGCGGGACTCGCCCGGAGGCGGTGCTCATGCCACCGACGTTACGCGGTTGCGCCCCGTCAGCCGCGGCGCGCTCGGCGCCCGTTTACACGTTCACCCG